>DASYZU010000063.1:0-6541 GCA_035945795.1 Occallatibacter sp. | reverse complement strand
CAGAAGAGCAGCGTTGAACTGCTTGACGTCACCACGTTGCAGAAGGACCTGCCCCGCTGGACCCACATGGTGGTTCAGAACACGCCCTATACGGACTCCATGCTGGCCGAAGCGCGTCCGCCGCTCGCGCCCACCATTATTCCGCAGGGCGTCGGCGTACCCACGCCCATCAAGCACGTCATCTACATCATCAAAGAGAATCGCACATACGATCAGGAGTTCGGCGATCTGAAGGGCGCCAACGGCGATCCCGAACTCACCATCTTCGGTGAGAAGGTTACGCCCAACCAGCATGCCCTTGCGCGCCAGTATGTCATTCTCGATAACCTCTACTGTGACGGCGAAGTCAGCGTCGACGGCCACTCCTGGTCCGACTCCGCGTATGCCACCGACTTCAACGAGCGCTACTGGCCGCCTACCTATGCTGGCCGCAGCGATGCGGTTCCTTCGCGCGCCTATGTCCCCTCGGCCGGCGCCCTGTGGGACGTAGCCCAGCGCAAGGGCCTCACCTATCGCTCCTATGGCGAGTACGCTGCGCGCGCCAGCACCGGGACCACGATGGAAGCAGCGCCCGGCGCATCCGGCCTTGTCGGCCACGTCGCAAAGGACTACCTCGGATCGCGCCAACGAGACACCGCAAACGTCGCCGTCTTCCTGCGCGAGTTCAAAGAGTACGAGAACAACTACGACAGTGAAGACCCCAACAAGCGCCTGCCCAGCTTCACGGTCATGAGCATGCCCGAGGACCACACGAAGGGAACACTACCCGGCGCATTCACCCCGCAGGCATCTGTGGCTAACAACGACTACGCCATCGGCCAACTCGTCGACGCAGTAACGCACAGCCGCTACTGGCCCAACACCGCCATATTCATCATTGAAGACGATGCGCAGGACGGCCCCGACCATGTGGATGCCCGGCGCACCGTCGGCCTCGTCGTCAGCCCTTACGTCAAGCGCGGCATCGTCGATAGCACCCTCTACTCCACCAGTTCTTTCGTGCGCTCCATCGAACTGCTGCTCGGCATGCCTCCAATGAGCCAATACGACGCGGCGGCCATGCCCTTGTATGCGTCGTTCGGCACCGAGCCGGAAGTCACGCCCTTCACTGTCATCCCTCCTGAGATCGACGTGAACGCAAAGAACACCACGAAGTCCTATGGAGCGCAGCAGAGCATGAAGATGGACTTCTCCGACGTCGATCGCGCCCCAATGCACGCTCTCAACGAAGTCATCTGGAAGAGCATCAAGGGCGACGATGTTCCCATGCCGCCTCCGGTACATCGCTTCCGCCCGCTGATCGACGCTGGAGACTCCGCAGCCGACAAGGATTGACCGGACCCAACTTTGGATCCCTTGCGATAAGCTGGTCCAGAGGTACTATCGATGCGATTGAAGGCTCTGGGACGCGCAGTTCTTGCATTGGTTCTGCTTGTACTGGGGCTGGTTGCCGCCCGGCCATTGTCAGGGCAGGGAACGGCCTTCAATCCGGCCCTTCAGCTCACCCATGTTGATCACGGCCTCAACTCAGCCAAGGCACAAAACCAGCATTACGTCGTGCTTGTCTCTCTCGACGGCTTTCGTTGGGACTACGCAAAACGTGACAACGCCACCCACCTCCTCGCCCTCGGCAAACAGGGCGTCTGGGCTCCCGATGGCATGTTACCAAGCTATCCTTCGCTCACATTTCCCAACCACTTCACGATCGTGACCGGCCTTTATCCGGAGCATCACGGGTTGGTCGCTAACAGCTTTCTCGATCCCGCGCGCCAGGCCCGCTACGGCATGTCCGATCCCAAGGCCGTTACCGATGGCACCTGGTATAGCGGCACTCCTTTATGGAGCCTGGCCGAGAGCCAGGGGATGCGCACAGCCTGCATTTTCTGGCCCGGTTCCGAGGCTGAGATCGCCGGTTTCAGGCCTACCTGGTATGCGCAGTTCGACAACAAGACGCAGGCCACATCTGCCGTCCAGCAGGCCCGAATTGACGATGCTGTCGCCTTATTCAAATTGCCTCCTGCCGAGCGCCCGCACTTCATCACCATTTACTACTCCGAGCCAGACCATGAAGGCCATCAGTTCGGCCCTGACGCTCCTGAAACTCGTGCTGCTGAGAAGCAGATGGATGGGCTGGTGGGAAAGCTGAAAGCCGTCCTCGATGCAACCGGGCTTCCCATCGACCTGGTGGTCGTAAGCGACCACGGTATGGTTCATGTGCAGGGTAGCGCCATCGTGCTCGACCAATTTGCCGACCTGACTGGCTTCGACACTGCTGGCGACCTGCTTTACGGCGAGACCGAAGAGGACCGCAACCGCGTCTACAACCAGCTCAAGAAGGCTTCCTCGCAATTTGTCGTCTACCGCCGCAAGAACGTACCGCCGGAGCTGAACTACAGCCAGAATCCGCGCGAGGGCGATCCGGTGATTATTGCCACGGGGCCCTACGCCATCCTCGCGCACGCGCCACCTGCGGGCCGAGCGGATTCGGGACCTCCCTCCGGAATGCATGGCTTTGATCCGCGCAAGGTACCGGAAATGAAGGCAAGCTTCTTCGCTGCCGGACCGGATATAGTGAAAGGAAAGACGGTTGCCCCATTCGAGAACGTTAATTTGTACCCATGGCTAGCTCATCTGCTGGGCCTCACTCCTCCCAGAAATGACGGCAGCCTCAACGTATTGTCCGGAACTCTCCGCGATGGCGGCGCCGAACCCGGCGAAGACCCCGGTAATTAGAACAAAGTAAGGGAGCACGAAAAGATGAGTCTGGTTCTTGGAATTGACGGCGGAGGCACCCATACACGTGCCTCGATCGCGGAAGGCGACAAGGTACTTGGTTACGGTGAAAGCGGATCTATCAAGAGACTCAGGGTCGGTGCAGAAGCCGCCGAAGCCAACCTCCGCGCAGTCCTCAAGGATGTGTACGCTCAGGCCGGAGTCAAGGGCGTGCGCGCCGCCTGCTGTGGAGTAGCCAGCGTCAGCATGCCCGGCATTACGGAATGGATCACCGCCGTCTTCAACGACTTTGGAGTTGAGCGCAGCGACATAGTTGGCGACCAGGTGATTGCGTTGGATGCAGCCTTCCACGGCGGGCCCGGAATCCTGCAGATTGCCGGAACCGGCTCGAACACCATCGGCCGCGCGGCAGACGGAGGCCAGGAGAGCGCAGGTGGCTGGAGTTCGCACCTCGGTGACGAGGGCTCCGGCTACTGGATTGGATTGCACAGTGTGCGGCGCGCCCTCCGAGCCTACGATCACGAACAGCCAACCCGAATCCTCGATAAGGTTGGTGAGCTCTGGGGCACACCCGACCTCGATGACCTGGTAAACGTAGGCGACGGCACACCAGGTCCGGACTTCGCCGCGTTGGCGCCGATAATCGACCAGTTGGCCGAGGCAGGCGACCCCGTTGCGCTAAGTGTTCTGCAACAAGCCTCCGCAGACCTGGTTGAATTTGTGCTCCTGGTGCGCGAAAAACTGCGCCGGAAACACAAAATCGCCGGCGAAGTTCCCGTTGCCTGGACCGGCAGCGTCATTGAAAAGATGCGGTTGGTGCGTGAGCCATTCTTTGCCGGCCTGCGCGCAGCTGCTCCTGGAATGCCGATCGGCAAGGAAGCGGTTGTCTCCCTCGATGGCGCGTTGTGGCGGGCAAAACGCCTGGCCGACTCGGCAGGCTAGAACATTCTTCGCAGTACTGTAATGTTTAGGTGCCCCATCCTTTCGCCTTTTTTCTGGCGAAAGCGTGGGATACCACGTAACTCAATCAGCCCGTTCATCAGGAGCGAAGCGCTTTTCAGTTGAGTCGAAGGGCCTGCATTTGGGATGCTCCTGGCGGAAGATTCAGCGTCAAACAAATTCGCCGAATTTCAGAGCCAATGCACCAGTCATCCGGCAGAGTCACAATCTTGCGGCCAACCGCCCATTCTGAATCGACGCGACCAACCGCCCCGACTGGTCTACCGCCACAAGATTCGCCTGACGACCCACTTCCAGCGAACCGGCCTCGCCATCCAATCCTGTCATCGCAGCCGGATTGACCGTCAGCAGCCGCAACGCCTCATCGACCGCCACTCCCGTATACTCCACAAAATTCATCAGTGCGCGGTCGAGAGTTAGCACGCTTCCAGCCAGCACTCCTCGCGCCATCGCTCTCCCATTTGCCACCTGTACCGGAAACCCTCCTAATTGATACTCGCCATCGGGCATGCCGGTCGCGCTCATTGCGTCGGTCACTAGTATCCCGCGCTCAGAACCCTTGGCCAGATACCACAACCTCACAAGTTCGGGAGCGGTATGGATTCCATCGCAAATCAGCTCTGCATATACCGAGCCTGTGGTCAACACGACACCGAGAATCCCCGGCTCCCTGTGGTCAAGCGCGCGCATTGCGTTGAAGGTATGCGTCGCGCTTGTAGCCCCGGTATCAATCGAGGCGCGCGTTTCTGCCGCAGTCGCATTCGAATGGCCCAGTGAGACGCGAACACCGCGCGCAGTGGCGTGTGCGGTCAGTTCGACTGCGCCGGGCAACTCAGGTGCCAGAGTCATCAACCGGACCTGGCCCTCAGCTGCCTCAAAGAGCCGGTCGAAGACGGCAATATCCGGAGCGAGCATGTGCTCCACCGGCTGAACTCCACACTTGGCACGAGAAAGAAACGGTCCTTCCAGATGAATGCCTAGAGGCCGAGCGATAGGTTGGCCGTTCTTACCGTGAGCTTCAGCTAGTTGCGGCTTTTCAATCAGTCTCGCGAGTCCCGCAACTGCGCGCAATGTCGCATCCAAAGGTGCGGTCACCGTCGTCGCCAGAAAGCTTCCTGTGCCGCGCGTTGCCAGGAAACCGCCAACAGCGTGGAGAGCTGCGGGAGTTGCTTCCATGACGTCGTGGCCGGCCGCTCCGTGGATATGCACATCCAGAAATGCCGGGGTCAGCGTCGCCTCAGGATAGTCAAGAACGCCGTTCAGAGCGCGTCCCGGAGGCGTACCCGCTGACCTGCTGACAATCGATACGATCCGCCCGTCTTCGATTGTTATCTCGGGGTTATCGAGCAGACTGGTCCCGTTCCACAGCCGCTTCGCGGTCAAAATCGTGCGCATAGATGAGATTATGGCAGGTGTTCCCGTTGAGCGGGAAGGGTGGTCTGAGCAGGCGAAAAGGCCGCGAGACTGCAGATTGAGTACGGCCCGATCTCGATGACAAAGCAGGGAACTACCCTGACGGCGATCTCTTCCGCCGGATCGATTCGCTGTTTAGATAGAAATCATCTGTACTTGCGCAGCACGCCGAGAACCCGGCCCTGGATTGCTACCTGCGCGGCCGGAACATAGATGGGATCCATCTCTGCGTTCGCCGGTTGCAACCGCACCAGGTTGCCCTCTGTAAAGAAGCGTTTCAACGTGGTTTCGGCTCCGTGCACAAGCGCCACCACAATCTCGCCCTGGCGAGCCGTCCGCGTGCGCTCCACCAGGACGTAGTCGCCATTGATAATGTGCTCGTCGCGCATCGAGTCTCCACGCACCTCGAGTGCAAAAACGTCGCGGTTGCCCACCACGTCGTGCAGAGATATGGTCTCCGGCGTCTCCGTGGCCTCCACAGGAAGGCCTGCGGCAATCCGCCCGGCCAAGGGAAGCTTGGCGCTGGACCGGGTGCGCGATCCTGGCGGCAACAGGTCGATGGAGCGGCTGCGGTTGTGCACGCGGTCCAGCAACCCCTTCTTTTCGAGGTTGGTAATGTGCTTGTGCACAGTCGCCAGGCTCTTAAGCCCCATCCCGCGCGCAATCTCCTCAAACGACGGGGAATAGCCGTTGCGCGCTACAAACGACTCCAAAAAGTCGAGAACCTCTTTTTGCCTACGAGTCACAGCCATGGGCGCATTATAGCGAATAAAAAGCGAATCGCAACAACTCTTTTTTCGCCTCGGGAGTAACTGCTGGAATACCTGCTGGAATGGAACGCGGGTGGTAAGTTAAAGCCCTAACCGACGGCCGCGTACCAGCATCAGTGAGCGAAAAAGCAGACCCGGCAGCTCCGCTCTACAATCATGAGCATGATCCTTGAGTCCTTTCCCGTTGGGCCACTCGCATGCAACTGCACCCTGCTGGGCGACGAACAGGCGCATGAGGCCATCGTCATCGATCCTGGCGACGAGGTCGGCCGAATTCATCGCCGCCTAACCGAACTGGGCCTGAAACTCAAACAGATTCTCATTACCCACGCCCACATCGACCACGTCGGCGGCGCACTCAGGCTCAAGCAATTAACCGGCGCACCCATCTTTCTAAACGAAAATGATCTACCGCTGCTCAAGTTGATGGAAACCCAGGCCGCGTGGCTGGGGGTGCCTACTCCTGAGACCGCACCGCCCGACGGGAGCCTGGCAGACGGCGTCATCGTGGGCCTTGAGCACTATTCTGCCCAGGTGCTTCACACCCCGGGCCACACGCAGGGTTCGGTCTGCCTGCACTTCGTTCCGCTCAAACTGCTCATCGCCGGCGACACTCTTTTTGCTGGCAGCATCGGACGTACCGATCTACCAGGCGGCGACTTTGA
>DASYZU010000062.1:0-3130 GCA_035945795.1 Occallatibacter sp. | reverse complement strand
CGAAATCTCGGGTATGTGGCAGTGGTAAAGGTTTAACACACCGCCACACACTGTCAGAGCGGACCCTGATGTATGCCATTTCCCAAATGGGTGCATCCATTGGATAATGGGTTTATGAGTATCGGCAAAGTCACGCTCGATCGAGCCGGCCGCGTGGTCCTTCCCAAGGCCCTGCGCGACGAGTTGCGACTCTCTCCAGGCGACACCCTTGACCTGACAGTCAAAGGCGACGAGGTCACCCTGCGGGCGCGACGTGGCGCTACCTCCCTGCAAAAAGAGCGCGGCGTCTGGGTGTTCCGCAATGGCGAGCCCCTCACCGCGGACGAGACCCGAAATACCCTCGGCAATATTCGGACGCAACGCCATCGCCAGAATTCGGGGGAGAGCCGGTGAAGGCGTTTCTCGATACATCCGTGCTCGTCGCAACATTTTACGCGGATCATGAGCACCATCCGCCCAGTATCGATCTCTTCCTGCGCTTCGGAAAGAAGAACGCATGCTGCGGCGCGCATTCCCTCGCCGAGGTGTATGCCGTTCTGACCGGAATGTCCGGCCGGCGCCGCGTCAGCGGCGATGAAGCGCTGCTGTTCCTTAGCGACATTCGGGCACGGCTGACGATCGTCGCTCTCGACAGTCAGGAGTATCTTCAAATGCTGGAAGCGTCCGCCGCAGCCGGTATCGCCGGCGGCTCGATTTATGACGCGATCCTCGGCCATTGTGCGATCAAAGCCAAGGCCGAGGTGATCTACACATGGAACACCAAGGATTTTCTTCGCTTGTCCCCTGCCGTCGCCGGCCGTGTGAAGACTCCCGCTCAATAGCCGAGGTGCGGTTGTTTCAGCGCGCCATCGACTTCGGTCTGAATCAGGGCGCACGTCGGATTTGAGGGATGCAATCATGCAGCGGCCCGGTCCCGGTGCCGCTCCCAGAAATCCTCATAACGTCCGCTGAGCTTCAAGCACCGGAGCGCGATGATGGCGTTTGCTCCATTGACGGTCCAGTGCATGCCGGCCCGCTTGAGCCGGGTTCCGATCGCTACTTTGCAGCCAGCCTCCAGGACGCCGGTGGATGTGCAGAAGCCCTGAGCGTAGAACTTCGGGTAGCGCATGCGCGAGCGATTGTGGAAGATGTAAAGCGCGCATTTGGCAGCCTCGGAGGAGGAAGAGTTGTGGACGCGAAGAGCGTGGACGATGGCGCGCAGCTTGCCATCATCCAGTTCCGCGCAGCGCGCGGCGGCCCATTGCTTGCCTTCGCTAGCTGGGCCGAAGATCGACTGAGCGGTTCGGTGCAAAGCTTCTTTGGCGTGATACCGGTCCAGGATTTGGGTGGCTTGGGGGAACAGTTCCCTGCTGGTATTCCAAATCCAGGAGGAGCCATCGCCCAGCACCACGCAATGGGATGCCTCGGTGAAGCCGCGCCGCGTGGCTTCCCGCAGTACGCGCTCGGCGAAGTCGGACCGCTCCGGGCTGGTATCGGAAGTCGCGGCGCTTTCAATCGCCGCCGAATAGGTGATGGATCCTGGGTCCCGCACGGGCTTGCCCTCCTCATCTCGCGATTCAGCCGTCCACATGGTGACGAGTTTGGCTTCGCGAGTCTTGGCGGAACCATCGGGCTGCTTGCCAGTGCGGCCAGCGACTTCCAGCGCACGCATAGGCACGCCAGTGCCGTCCATCCCCAGATACATGGTGGGAGCCACTTCGCCCATTCGTTCCACGCAACTGCGTTCATCGTCGGCGATTTCGGCGCCCAATGTTTCGGCGGCTCGTTCCACCTGTTTGGCGCTTACCTCCACACCCGCTAACTCATGCAGCAACGCGCTGCTCTCCGCAAAGCTCACCAGCGCCGCTGTGCTGCCGGTCATCCGCAACACGCCGGGGGTGAGAGAGAACAGTTCCATCCGCAGAGCACGATCGCGCGGGCAGAATCCGCTTTCGCATTTTGCGCAGTAATAGTAGGCCCGCTCCAGATGCAGCGGTCCCAGCACGCTTTCGAATGTCTTGCCGTGACGGCCATGATACTGGGCCACGCCTCCGCAGGAGCAGGGCAGTTCTGGCCCCGCATGATCCGCCGTGTCAGCGTTCAGCCGTTGTTCGAGTGCTCGCGCAGCCAGCCGCAAGGCCTGCCGCTTGGCTGCATTCTCCAGCGCTTCAAAATCCAGATCGGCAACGGCCTGACGACCTAAGAGCGTTTCGATTTCCTGGACGATTTCGTTTTGGAGGTTCGCTTGGAGCCCCCTTTTTCACCATCCTCGGCGGAGGCAGCCAAGTCTTCCAACTGGCCGTCGGCCCATGTTTCGCATGCCTCCCACAATGCATCCACCCGGCCACGAAACTGACGGCCAGTGTCGATCTGCTGCCGGACGAGCTCGGCCTGTTCGGCGGTGAGGAAGCGGGATCTCGTCTTGCCTCCGACGGCATGCGTGAGGCTGTGGTAGGGACCGTGACGCGCCTTGGGATCTTTCGCACAAGCGCAACCTGGCTTGCTGCACTTGATCGTGCGTTCGGACAGGGAGCCGCGGCGCATGGGCTTGGCGTCGGCTAACTCTGCCGCGAGTTGGCGGACATGCGGCGGGACATCGGGAGGAGTAGAAGTGGCCATGTCCTTATCTTACGGCTATGATAGCCGTAAGACAAGAGGTAAAAACAAAGACATTCCACCAAAAGCTCCATTTACTGACGTACGCCCATAGCTCGATATGCAATTGCGCTCCGGAGCGTCATTGCAGTACTCTATTGATGAGCGGTGGAGTTCGCTAAAACCGTCGCCTTCGAGCGGCCAATAACTCCTATGGCGGTATTGCTGTAGGAGCCCTTGCGGCCGAATTCCTGCAGTGATCCCCGACATCTGGAATTGGAGATCTTTCATGAGCAGGTCTGGTTTGCCGCGGCGCTGTGGCTCCTGTTGGCATTGATTGCTACGATGCTGTCGATCTGGTTCCGCATCTCGGCGGCTCTATCGGAGATCGTAGTCGGAACGGTTGCACAGCTCATCCTGGGCGCCGTGATCGGAACCGAGGCGCTGGGCGTCAAGTCCGCATGGATCACATTTCTGGCAGGCACCGGCGCAATCGTGCTGACGTTCCTCGCCGGTGCGGAACTTGACCCTTCGATCTTCCGGACGAAGTGGAAAG
>DASYZU010000061.1:0-32531 GCA_035945795.1 Occallatibacter sp. | reverse complement strand
CAGTTACACCTATTCGTGGCGCATCTTTGATGTTAGTTTCCATTGGTAGAGGGAGGAAGATGAAAACGCTTGTATGTGCTGCGGCATCGATATTCTTGCTGGCGTTGTCCTGGATATGCCTGTTCTATCCGCAGAGAATTCAAACCTATGCTCTTTCCTCGATGTCCGGTGTAAAGTGGTGGCCCTCGAAGGATTGGGCCAAGACTGGCCAGTACGTTGTTTCGCTCAGATTTTGTGGCGGCTTAGCCTTACTAATGGGGCTTCTGCTTGCCTGGGTCGTGATCCAAAAGCTGCGCCCTTTCCTATAGAGCGGGCCTTCGGCATCCCCACAGCCCCGACTACGACGGCGGCGAGATATACTCGCCCACAAACCTGGCGAGAAACTCCAGCTATGAATGGCTGAGAAAAACGGGGCAGGTCAGTCGGGCTCCCACTGAACAATGTCGTGCCTCCGACGCACGGGCCGGTACCGCTGAATATAGAACCCTCTATGCTAACGACCTCGAGATTCGGACCGAGCATACACGGGATCGCACTTCCACCGCAGTCGGGAAGACTGCTGGCCGCATGAACTATGGAGACGTGAGGACTACTGCCGGCTTTTACGAAGAAAACCACGATTGCAAGCACTAAACCCGCTCCAAAAATCGATGCGAGGCGAGCGCAAGCATGCCATCGATCAGATGTCTTCATAAACCATGCCCTCACATCGGCAGCTACGGCTGCGACAACATTACCCTTCGGCAGCCGGATGCTGCGCCAGGAGAACTTGCGAACCTTCGATGGGGGAGATCCAGCAATGGGTGAAGAGTGCTTATCATAGGTTCGTTACGAACTCTTCGAGAGATTCTTGGGTTGCGGCCCACTATGAATTCTCCACGCGCTTCTCAGCAGTTTCACTTATGCACCAGGAAGCTGAATGAGAATTCGTAGAGTCCGAGACCAGTTCCATCCGAGCATCCTACGCAAGAAGGCAACACAAGTTCGCCGATTGCCGAGGGTTGGCCGGCCGAGTTAAGCGCCGATGTCGCGGGGTCAGGGGCGATTGTCCATTGACTGCACAATCCATTACTCACGCCGCCACACTTTACCTGGGCCTGAGTTGTTGCGGGCCAATTGAACGGGTTAATTGCTATGTTGTACCAGGTCGTTCCGTAATAGAAGCCGACGTTGATGGGACAAATCAATGTCTGGCCATAAAAAGTCATGCTCCCAAAATCGACGCCATTGTTTGCAGGGTTTGCGGAGCAATGGCTGTTAATCTTGGCCTTCACTGTCAGGGGCCCAGTGAACGGCGGTGTCCAGGAACCACTCGGATCAACATACTTAAGTGTCACTGCGATGCCCCGGGACGCGGAGCTGGTTGTGTCCAAAGTCCAGGTGCAATCGCTCCGGATGATTGACGTGACGGTGTCCTTGCCATGGTTGAGACTATACGTCGAGTAGGCTCCCTTCCCGTCGCTCTGGATCTGGAGCGGCAAATTGATACTGTTGACAACATCGTAGTCGCTCAGAACAGCACTGACATTGGTGTTGCTGCACGGTGTCGAGGATTTACCCCATGCCGGCATTGCCAGTCCCGTACCTAGAACTGCGCAGAAAACAACAGCTGCTCTGGGTGAAATTGCATTCTTCATAATCCTTCCCTCCTTGGTTTGAATTGATCTTTCGTGCGGCCCCGACGTAATCCATTCACGTGCGGCCCCGACGTAATCCATTCAAACCTGAATGAACCTCAGGTTCGCAAGTTCCGAGTCAGTCCCTTTTTTATTCCCCTGCAAGTGATAGACAGAAAAGTAGAAAGCGGAGTAGTATGTCGCTACGGTCCCCCTGAGGTTGATCCGACACCCATGCGTTCCAACGGAAAGGGAGAGCATTTGGTTCTCTGGTCGGGCTTTGAGTTTGACCTTGAGACACTCAAGCTGCGCAAAAATGGCATCCGTTTGCGAATCGAGCAGAAGCCGGCGCTAATTTTGGCTCGCCTACTAGAGCAACCGGGGCAGGTGGTCGGCCGAGATGATCTAGTTAATCTGCTTTGGCCAGGTGAGCAGCATGGCGACTTTGATCATCGCTTAAATAAGGCCATACACAAGCTTCGCTGCAGTCTCGGAGACGACCCCGCAGACCCTCGTTTTGTCGAAACGCTCAGCCGTTATGGATACCGGTTCACCGCTAGCGTTGAGCTAGCGAGCCGGAACGGAGGATCAACCCCTGAAAGAGCCCCTAGTCATACGGAGCATGAAGAAAGCCAACCACTCTCGAAACAGCTTCATGATTCCCCCTCAGCTGCTTACGCCGCCCATGCGACCCATGGCGAACAAGCCGGAATCGTAATAGTCGTCAGCCCGGTTGAAGCCATCGAGAACGCGAGCGAGCCAGCACCCGCTGACCCGGCAGATGCGCTCGCCGTACTGCAGGCCCGCAGACATCGCTCGCGAAAAAGGCTATGGATTGCGATCGGCACGGCCGGCGTCGTCTTAGGTGCGGCGGGATTGACGTGGTCTGCACTTCGCCCGTTACCGTCGCTTCGCGTCACCGGATACAGGCAAATCACGAACGACGGCCAACAAAAACAAATCGCTGGTACTGACGGAACCAGCCTTTATCTCAATCTTTTTCAACCGAACCGACTCGGAATCGTTCCGGTCACAGACGGAGCCGTGACGCCGCTGTCAATCGACATGCCCTGGTCCGGAAACCGGCCCAGGTTTATACACGGCGTGTCTCCGGATGGAGCCAAACTGCTCGTTTTTAGCGACGTTGATGCTATGTCCGGGAACCTGTGGGTGGTCGACCCTCATGGTGGCGGAGCGCGCTTTTTGGCAAAAGGCATCAGTTATACCGCAAAAAGTGCGACCTGGTCCCCAGATGGCGGGACGGTGTTGTACTGCACCCCGCACGGTGAGCTGTACACCATCCCAAGCGAAGGTGGGAATCCGCAGCTGTTCTTAATGCTGGCCTCGCGGGCGCCAGCTGGGACGCCATTTACTGTTGGTGACCCCGTCTGGTCGCCCGATCGCAGCAAAATCCGATTTGTTCGCGATGGCCGGTACTGGGAGGCGACGCAAGGCGGAAAGAACGTACACGAGATTTTGCCCAACTGGCACGCCTCGAACCCAAAGTATGGGATGTGCTGTGGACGGTGGACACCGGACGGAGACTTCTTCTTGTTTGTCGCGGCAGGAGCGCCATACTCTCAGAATCCCGCCGCCGGGCGGCAGATCTGGGCCCTGGATGAGCGAAGGAGCTGGCTCCGTCATCCCAGTCCCGACCCAATTCCGTTAAGTAACGGGCCGGGCTTCTGGGGAGCGCTAGAGGTTTCCAGTGACGGCAAGACGGTTTATTCCACTGCCCTCACCTCGAGAGGCGAGCTTGTCAGCTATGACGCCAAATCGAAACAATTGGTGCCTTACCTGGGAGGCATCTCGGCCGAACAAGCCGCCTTTTCCGAGGACGGGAAGTCTCTGGTCTACGTCACTTTCCCTGAAGGGATTCTGTGGCGGGCCAATCGCGATGGCAGCGGGTTGCAGCAGCTGACCAACGGGGCGATGCACCCGATCGATCCGCACTGGTCTCCAGATGGCACGCAGATCCTCTTCTATGAGACCGCAGCATCCAACCCGCCCGCAATGTACACCGTTTCAAGCCAGGGTGGCACGCCACGGCGTCTACTTCCTGGCGATGAAGACGGAGAGCGTGCTAACAGCTGGTCTCCGGACGGCAAAGAAGTTGCTTTTGTGCAACTCCCCAGGGAGGCAACGGATCCACACGCAGGAGCGCGAATTCGCATCCTGGCGATAGATACCGGGAGAGTGACTGACCTTCCGCAGTGCCCTAAATCGTGTCGCGCGCCGTGGTGGTCTCCGAATGGCCGTTATATTCTCGGCCTTACGCTTGACCGCGACGATCTGGCCTTATTCGACTTCCGGACGAACCATTGGTCCATGTTGAACCTAGGGCTCGGCGGAATTACTTCTCCCACCTGGTCGCGCGATGGCAACTTTATCTACTTCGAGAGCAGCAGGAGCCTGAAAAGGAAAAGCACGGATCCCGGCGTCTATCGAATTCGGGCAACTGGAGGAAGGGCGGAAAGCGTCCTCGATCTGAAAGGCTTCAAGGGCACAGGAGTCTTCGGGGCCTGGTTCGGCCTCGACCCGGACGATACTCCGCTCCTGCTCCGCGACGCAGGCATGAACAATGTGTACGCGCTGACCCTGGAACGCAAGTAGCCGTTGAGCCTTGAGTGTCGGCCCGAGCCGCCTGTGCATGCACCCCAGGTGTAGTCGATTTTGTAGCGGTCAGAGCACAAGCGATCCACAGAGATCAATAGGGGAATGAATCCAGATGTCCTGGCTCTCATTCCAAAGCACTTAGAAACACGAAATTTCTACAAGGTTCAACAAATCGTTCGACCTGTTTTGGGAGCAGAGGGTCGGGTGTTCGAATCCCTCCGCCCCGACCATTAAAGATTCAAGATCGAAGATTAGACTTTCAATTGCGCGGGACCGCCCGGTTTCCGTGAACCCTCAGATAGAGTTATCCTTGCCAATTCTTTCGGGCGACTCCCATGGCTGACGCAAATTTCGCGTGAGGGAGTGGGCGATCGAAACCGGTGATATTGGAACCGTGGAGTTTGAGTTAGAATGGACGGTGCGGCGGCGGGAAATGAACAAAAAACTGCTTGGTCGGCTGTTGTGAGTCCCACCCTTCGCAAAAAGCGCTAAGGATCGAGGGACACCCTCAGAGTTGAGTTCTGGAAAGGGTTTAAACGCCGAAAGGGTGGGCCACCCACCTGGAATAAGATGGTTTTGTTTTGGTTCGATCTCAACTATTGTGAGCAAAGGGCTTGTCATTGTCGGTGCTTATCGACCGCGGCGCGGGCTCGGTCTTTACAATGTCGATGATGAATGACACAGTTCCACCAAATCTGCTTTGAAAGGATATGCGGGTTAGGATGAAGAATTTGGATTACTATGGTCTGCTCCAAATCAGTCCCCACGCCGATCAGGAGACAATCCACCGAGTGTATCGATTTCTGGCCGGCCGCTTTCACCCGGATAACCCGGAGTCCGGAGATCCTGAGATGTTTTTGCTGGTGAAGAAAGCCTATGACGTATTGTCCGATCCAGCGCGCCGCTCCGAGTACGATGCAGCTTGCGAAACAGAGCCGCCCGAGGCGGCGCCCTTCTCCACTTCGATTGATTTTATGGATAGCATGGAGGGTGAGTCGAACAGGCGGTTGGCGGTGTTGGCGTTGCTCTATAATCAGCGCCGCACTAAGCCTCTTGCTCCTGAAGTTCCACTGAACGAAGTTGAGGAACGCATGGGGTTTCCACGCGATTATTTGGATTTCACGACGTGGTATCTTCAGAAAAAAGGCTACATCAGCCGAGCGGACAACTCTGATTTCTCACTAACTGCGGACGGTGTGGACTTTGTGGAGACGAAGCGCGCGACCCTCCCGGTTCTGAATAAAATGCTGACCGGTGGCACGAAACCCACGAGCGAGAATTTAAGAGCGGCGAATGAGACAACAACCTCTTCCCGCACTCCTGACACAGAACCTCCAACTGCGGCGCGAACGACGGATCGACGCACTGGCCGCGATAGACGTGGGGGGGCACACGATACGCGCGCAGCCAAGACGGAACGGCGCACAATCGACTAGCGGTGAGACGGGTGAACCAGGTTCGATGGGTAGGGAAACAGGCTGGCGGGTGGACCACCCATAAGCGCTAAGATAAGAACTCGACCTGATGCCTTCTTTTACGGTTCGGCTCAGAGAGCGATGCGACAATCTGGTTCCATTGCCCGATAACAGCGTATAAGGGGATGGCTGGCGTAATTGCACCGATCACTTGGTGAAACGCAAACTGAAATTCACGCCAGTTGCTGCGTGTTACCTGCTTCTGGGGTCGTGTACCCCCAGGGGGAAATTGTGGCTGCTACCCTTATCAGCTTCTCTGTCAGCATAGCAATGAAGAGCTTTCCGTAGAGCCATGCGCGGCTGCTGCGATCATCATATTTCGGATGATGACCGAGTTCAACGATTCATTTCGGTCACTTGAAATTCAGCTTAATCTGCCATCGAAGCCGATACAGATCCAGAACTCCTCCCGCGCTTGCTTCTGCAACAGAAATGGCGGTGAAGACCAGCACATACTGAGCACAGAGTCTGCCCGGTGGGCCAACATTCTTACCCCTTTGCAACTTGTCCTTGACCGCACCTCGGCCCGCCGGACCGCCTCCTGGCTCTTACGAATCGCCGCAAGCCGTCCTTGGTATTTCCGATTGCCGACATGAACCCGCACCGGTCACTTCTTGACTCTCCGGCCTGCGTTAACTTACTAAGTGACGCAGTGAGATCGAAGCGCTCTCCGGCCTTGTTATACAGTGGCAGCGCGTGTGGATTCAAGCGCACACAGACAGCGGCATTCTGTTCGACGATGCTCTGAACACCAGGTGGATGGCTGTATCCAGCGTCGGCCAGAACCAGGTCGTTGGCTTGAAACTTGAATTGCGCAAATCGCTCCGCAGCACCTGCTCCTTTCGTGGATGTAAGTACAAAGTGGTCGCACTCCAACGCGGGCAGACACAAACTGTAATGGATGCGCCATTGACTGCCGGTTCTGCCCGGCTCACTGACCACAGTGGCATCCAGCAAGCGCACGTTTCTTCCACAAACAGCCGGTTTCAGAGTCACGCCAGTTCAAGCAAAAGTAGCTCCTATAGCTGCCGAAACCAACTCTCGCATCTCGCAGTCGATTCAGCAACGTGACATCGGAAACCTCCGCCAGTCCCGCTAACTTAGCCTGAACTATGGTCTCGCGCAAGGACCAGCCATAGCCGACATGGAGCTACAGCGTATGAAGCAGGGATTCAAGGCTGGAAAACCCGCGCAACCGCCAAACAGCCCCGCTACTGCGGCCGAGGAGTTCCGAGGATGAGGGCAGCAAATCCATGAGAACTCGCCAATTCTCAAGTTCAACCATACACACGGAATATAAATATCCAGCCTAACCGTCAGCCGTTATCTTAGTGCTTATGGGTGGCCCACCCGCCAATGAAGCCACGCAAACTGCGCACCAAACTACTAACGTGGAATGCAAGGAATTGCATGCTAGTATTCTACCCAGTCCATTGTTTTCACGGTTTTAGTGAAAATTGTTGGGCATTGAAATTGCGATTGAGCTTACGTGTCAAACAGGCAATGCTCTGTTGGTAAGCATCGACGGTAGTCTCGCGCAATGACTCCGAAGGTTGTGCAGATTTTGCAGGCTCGGCAATTGCGTCACAGATCACGCTCGACGGCAGGCGGTGGCATTTTGAATGAATCGGTGCGTATGAGACGAGATTTGGCAGCGGCGGACGACAGACGGGGCAGCCAACGCTTCAAGATTAGTGTTCCGATCACCGTTATCGCAGAAGACCGCGAAATTCCAGCCTATACTCGGGACCTGAGCAATCGGGGAGTGTATTTTTATCTAGCCTTGGCCGACAGCGCGCTGATCGATAGCAGTTTTCAATTTCTGGTCGAATTGCCTTCGGAGATTACGCTTTCAACTGGTTGCCGAGTTCGATGCCGGGCAAGATTAGTCCGTAAGGAAATGACCTCAAAGAATTTTACCGAGACAGGTTTAGCCGCGGAGATTCTAGATTATTCGATTCTCGGGAATGCTGTCTCTCCCGCTTAGAAAACCTCTGGATCAATCGTAGCCTCATGGCCTGGCGCCCCGCCCTTGACCGACTCATAATTTGGGTGGCGGGTGGCCCACCATTTTTTGAGTTACGCCAACAGTGAGGGTGCCACATCTTTGACGCAGCTTTTTCGCGGCAAGGGTGGGAAATCACAACCCTTAACCATGAAGCCTTTCTCTGTGCCCTGTTCCCTGCTCACTGTTCACTGACCTGGCTTTGCAGGCAATTACCCCCTCTTTGCGCACACTGGAAATGAGAGACCATGCAACCCGTCAAATACATCACCGTAGCCGTCACCCCCGAGCTCTACCACCAGACGCGGATGTTCGCGGTCGAGTACAACTCCGCCACATCCTCCGTGACGCCAGCCATCCAGGGAAAAATCGCAATCTCCGCCTGTACCGCTGTTAACCTGACCCTAAATCTTCCTGTTTCAGAAGCTTGCGAGGAGGCCCCGAGGAAGTTACAGCCCCGTACGCAGTACGCCACCAACCAGGACATTTAAAAGACTTACAGGCATACTCAAAACCACGTACAACCGCTGCATGCCCGTAAAATTAGCGCTATTGGCCCGCCCGCCTCACGGTGGTCTAATGTGCTCAAACAATTGTCTGGGCCACTCTTAGGATCAGGTGTAGTAAAGAAGATAGACAGTCGTTACAATGGCGAGTCCGCTTCCTCTTGAGAGTGAGGTTTCAACATGTCAACTATTCTGATTGTTCTCGTAGTGCTCTTCCTGCTCGGCGGCGGCGGATGGGGATATTCGCGTTGGCGCAACTAGCAGCAATCTTCCCCAACCCTGGATCAACAATAACTGCGCAGATGCTCCATCCTTCGCCTGCTTCCCGTGAAGGATGGGCTATCACCAACCTCGGCTACCCGTTGCTGATTGCCTGCTAGAAGCTATTGCAGGCTCAGAAGCAGCGCCGGATTCACTTTAGACATCTGATCGATCTCGCCCTGAGTAAAGCCCTGTTTCCGCATGCCATCAAAGAACAACTGCAATCCGTCGGGATGAAGCGGATTGGTGGGCTGTCCCATGTCAGAGGACAGGATGCAATGCTCCGCACCGATTGCGCGGATCGCCTTGGCATAATCGGCAAAGTCGAATTCCTTTGAGCCACCAGTAACGCCGTTGTAGACAAATTCAAGATAGGCACCCAGTGCTGCCGCCTGCTGCATCTGCAGAATCGACATATGAATCGGCGTCATCATGGGATGAGTCACGACGATGTGCGTAATTCCCTGCCGCCGTGCCTCGCGAATGAGCAGCAGATCTTCCTCGGGCGAGTTATGGCCGGTTGCCATCACCAGATTGTATTTGGCAATCATGGCGATCACTGCCTTCGTCTCCGGAAGAAGTTCGCCGTCGCGCGAGATGGCGACAAAGGGACGGTCCTGCTTCGACGCGATCACCTGCGCATGAGTATCGTAGGTCGCCATCCAAACCAGTTTTCCGAGATGGCCGGTGGTGAGAGCCATCTTTTCGACAGCAGCTGGATTCATGCCGCCGACGCTGAGATTGAGGTCGATGCCCCCAAAGACCTGAATGCCCGGAACAACTTTCTGGACCAGGTAGGCCGTTGAGGCCGTAGGCTCATAGTGATTCTTGAAGACAATGGCGCGCATGCCGCGGCTTTCAGCGAGCCGCGCCAGATCGATCGCGTCCATGCTTCTTGGAACCGAATCGGGAGCCGTGTGCGCATGGATGTCGATGACTCCATCAAGGGGCTTGGTCTGAGCCTGAGCATTCCATGAGAAAAACGCGCCGCACAAAAAGAGAGCAATTCGAATTCGGTTCATCTGTTCCTTTTCAGCAGTGGATGGGTTTCCGGTTGTCTGGGAGGGGATTTCAACCGCAGAGAAAATCGTAGTCTGCTGAGCTCCCAATGGCAATAAGAAACCCCAGACTTTCCACCCCGCAGACTTAGAACAGTCTGCGGGGTGGAAAGCCTGGGGCACCCTTTTCTTGCGGGAACATTTCGATGAGGGCCGCTGCTTCCCTTCCGAAGCAGCGGCCCTCTTGCTGCAGACTTGCTTACATGCCGTTCTCACCACTCTGGGCAGGATGCACAACGCGGTAGGATGCACCGCCCTTCGACCAGACGAGAAGCAGGATGTCCTTGCCATCAGGAGCAGAGTGAACCTGACTCATAAACGAATCGGGGCTCTGAACGGGATGGCGGTTGACTTCGACGATGACGTCGCCGGGAGCAAGGCCCGCATCATCGGCAGGACTAGCCGGACGTACGCTCTCAATAGCCGCGCCGTTCACGTGCTCCGGAATGTTCAGTTGATGCCGCAGATCCGGGGTCAGCTCACTAACTGCGAGGCCAAGTTTTCCGTGCTGCTTCGGTCCTGAATCGGAGTTGTCCGCGACTTTGTTGTCGCCGTGGAATTCGCCGACCTTGACCTTGATCGTCTCCTGTT
Source organism: Occallatibacter sp. (assembly GCA_035945795.1). Classification (GTDB taxonomy): domain Bacteria; phylum Acidobacteriota; class Terriglobia; order Terriglobales; family Acidobacteriaceae; genus Telmatobacter. The sequence goes on along the minus strand of DASYZU010000061.1, from coordinate 22,403 downwards.
TACCGTCGCGGAGAATTCCAAGCGCAATGGTGTTGCCGGGCGCAATCTCGCTGACTGCAACCTGGAGCGCGCTTCCGTTGACGATCTTACGGCCGTCGATCTCACGCAGCACGTCGCCGCCCTTGAGCCCCGCGCTGCTGGCGGGTGAGTCAGGCGTGACCTGGCTGATGATAGCTCCAGTGGCGTCCGGCAGATTGAAGAAGCTGGCGTTGTCCGGCGTGACATCATTCATGCTGATGCCCAGGTATCCGTGATGCACTGTACCGTCTTTAATGAGCGCATCAACAGAGGACTTGACGATCTGCGAGGGAATGGCGAATCCCGCTCCCGCGAAGGAACCGCTGCCGGAGATGATAAAGGTGTTGATGCCCACCAGCTCGCCACGCGCGTCGACCAGCGGACCGCCGGAGTTGCCGGGGTTGATGGCGGCGTCAGTCTGGATGAAGGCGCCTGGCTTGCGCGCGTCGTCAGAGTATGGATTGGGGCGATCGACAGCGCTCACGATTCCGCGCGTGACAGAGAACTGGAAGTAGCCGAAGGGACTGCCGAAGGCAAGCACGGTCTGTCCGGGATGCAGCCGCGTTGAGTCACCCCAGGCAATGCTGGTCAGGTTTTTGGCGTCGATCCGGATCACGGCCAAGTCGTTGAGCTTGTCCACTCCGACGAGCTTTGCCGGAAACACGCGGCGGTCATTCAGCGTAACGCGAATCTGCGTAGCGTCGTCCACAACGTGAGCGTTGGTGACGATGTATCCATCGGGAGAGACAATGATGCCGCTGCCGATGCCGCGCTCGAACTGTCCAGGCCCGTTCATGCCCTGGCCACGCCCCTGACCCCGACCCATACCTGGGCCATGCGGACCAAAGAAGAACTGGAACCCAGGCGGTAGTGCGCCCTCAGGAATCCCGGAGCCTTGCCCATCCTCGTCCGTTTCACCGGCTGGCGCGTGTGAGGTTACTGAGACGTTGACGACAGCGGGAGTGACGCGGGCTGCGACCGCCTCGACTGCGTTATCGAGCGCCACCAGCGAAGAGACGCTGCTGTCATCCATGGGGGCCGCTGCACCGCTTGCGGCTCCGCCGGCAGCATGGGCTACGCTGTGATCGAACACAAAGACGACTCCGAACAGAATCGTCGCAACTGCGCTGAGGGGAAATGCGAATCTCTTTGCCTTTGCTACTAATGAATTAGTTGTCGCTGACATGGTTACCTCTCAATGTGGTTGAAATTTCTGGTTACAGTTGGATCACGAACCAGCCGCTGCGTATGGGCCCAGAGGCAGGATGCGTGGAGAAGGAATTTGCGGGGATGATTCTGAAGATCAGTCGCGTAACGGTGAACTGGCTTGCCGGCTGATCGCTGCGCTGAGCGTTTGTATCATTTGCAGCGTCTGCGTTCGCGCTCGAGTCATAGTCTGCCGTGAGTCCGGCGTTCAAACTTGATGTTTGGACTTGCTCCCAGGTGGTGAGAACGATCCACTGCTGCTCCTGGGCCGGCACCGCACGCGAGCTGGATAACTCCGCCTTGAGCAGCACGGGGTGGGGCGAGTGGGAGTTGGACTCGGTGAAAGAAACTTTCGATTCAGCTTGAACACCAGATTTGGAAACATTGCGCTTGATGGAAGTCTGGTCACCAGCCAAATGCGCATCGCCACTCGCAGGCAGCATTGCTTCGACCTTCGTCGCATGGAATGCAGAAGCAGAATGCGCCAAGCCTGCACTCCGAACCGGTACATAAGCGGCGTTAATAAGCCGCGCGGACACAACCTGCAAATGGGCTGGCGCTGTTTGATTTACCGCGTCTACATGCCGATCCTGATTTCGTGCGGGGACAAAAGCAATCAACTGCGGGCAACGCGCAAGCTCGATCGAGCCAAAAAGCAGGCCGCAACCGAGCGCTCCCAACAAGGCCCGAGTGCCAAGGGGACCCAAGGTGTGCTTGCGGCGGAGAATGCTGTGGACGCGATGGACCAGCTCGGGGCGGCGCTGCCAGGCTCCCAGCGAAAGAGCTTCCGCGCGCCGTTCAAGTCCGCGCTCGGCTAGACTGGCGAGGCATGCTGCATAGGCGCGCGGCGCATTTGTAATTCTGATGACGCCGTCGTCGCAGGCCATCTCTCGCTCGCTGCAGAGCCGGTGCTCGATCCACAAGAGCGCGGGATTCAGCGGGAACAGAACCAGGCAAAGCTTCTGGAAAAGATTGGTCCAATCATCGTGACGGCGCAGATGTTCGGCTTCATGAAGCACTATCTGTTCGAGCTCGCCTGCAGTGAGCCGGGCCAATAGCCAATCGGGAATAAGGATGCGCGGCCGGAAGAAACCAATCACGGCGGGGCGCTGCAGCGTTGTTGTTGTGCAGACCTGCACAGGCCCGCGATGCCAAGCGGCTGGGGTGGAGGCCAACATCGAGCTGAGGCGGCTGTCAATGCCGACGGGAATCGCATCCTTCCACAGTTTGCGCAGACGGAACGAATGAACGGCAAGATCCCCGGCGCGAAAAAGCGCTGCGGCAGCCCAGAGCGCGGCGATCAGGATACTCCAGCGAGAATCAATGCTGAGCCACGGTCTGGACGCAGCTTCCGATGTTGCAAAAGAAACGCCGACAGCCACTGAGGCCGAAATGTTCGGGATGAGCGAAAAGAGGGGAAGGCTGACGAGAGCAACGAAAGCCGCAGCCCAGACAGCGAACCGATTTGCCGCCGATGTACGGGGAGCGAGACGAAGGAAGATTGCCAAGCCGCACGCGATGACTGCGCCTTGCCAGATTGCGGCGACGGCCACGGCCGCAGCCTGCTGCGAAGATGCGCGAAAGGCGGCAGAGAGCGAATCTACAGCAGCAGGCGTTGCGCCCTGAAATGCGTGGATGAGTGTGGTCAGTGGCATCGGCTACACCTCTTCCTCAGGGTCAGGGGTCGCGGCCTCGATGGCATCTTTCAATCTCTGCAACTCCTCAGGAGAAATCTCTTCGTCGCCCAACAGTGACAGCAGGAGGCGCTCGCGCGAGTTGCCGAAGAAGCGGCCCATCAGGTGGCGCACCTCGGAACGGCTGGCTTCCTGCTCGGCGACACAGGGGCGATAGACGAATGCGCGACCTTCCTGGCGATGCTCGACGTAGCCCTTCTGCTCGAGGATGCGGATGGTGGTGAGCACCGAGTTGTAAGCCAGGGATTCGCCGTCGGGCATGGCGGCAACCAGGTCGTTGACCGCCGACTCACCACGGCGCCAGAGAATCTTCATGAGCCTCAGCTCGGCCTCGGTCAGCGTGTTAGATTTCTTTGGCGGCATGTCTATCTTGTTGATTCCAATTGGCAAGCCCAGTTCGGAGTCTTGCCACACAACCTATAGACGATCAACTAAAGGATTAGTTTCTATTCCAGCATAAAAAAATTTCGACGAGGGCAGAGTCCACTTGAATGACATGCACCAGCGCTCGGGTCCAGTGCGGTTTCAGGCGGCAGAAGGGAGTCGACCAACGACAGTCGAGGTGCCAGCCAGGGATGCCCGCGCGACCGCAACGGATCGTGGATTAGCCGCGTCCCCCTGCTGCACTGAGCAAGTAAGTACGCTGATATGATTGCCTGAAAGGAAGCAGCGAATGGAATTTGGGCTTAAAGATAAAACAGCTTTGGTGCTGGGCGGCGGCGGCGGTCTGGGCAGGGCGATTTCAATCGCGCTTGCGGGCGAAGGAGCAAAAGTAGCTGTAGCCGATATTGATCCTAAAGCGATCGCTGAGACCCAGGCAGCGCTGGCGAGCATCGGAGGCAACAGCATCGGCCTCGTCTGGGATCTTGCCGATCTATCCCTGATCGATGCGCACGTAAAAAGAATCGAAAATGAACTCGAATCGGTGGGTGTGCTCGTGAATATTACCGGCGGTCCGCCGCCGACACCTGCTAGCGGACAGGACCCTGCATTGTGGACAAAGTATTTTCAGTCGATGGTGCTTTCGGTCATTGCAATCACCGATCGGGTGCTGCCAAAGATGCGGGAAAATAAATGGGGTCGCATAATCACAAGCACCTCGTCCGGTGTGGTGTCGCCGATTCCGAATCTTGCCATTTCGAACGCACTGCGGCTTTCGCTGGTGGGCTGGTCCAAGACCCTGGCGCGCGAAGTGGGCAAGGACGGCATTACCGCCAACATTATTTTGCCGGGCCGCATTGCGACCGATCGAATCAAATTCCTCGACGAAGCGAAGGCCAAGCGCGAAGGACGCAGCGTGGAAGAGGTAGCAGCCGAGAGCGCGGGCAGCATTCCCCTGGGCCGCTACGGTAAACCGGAAGAGTATGCCTCCGCGGTTGCGTTTCTCGCCAGTGAGAGCGCCGCGTACATCACCGGCTCGGTAATACGCGTGGATGGCGGATTGATCGCCAGTGTCTAAAGGCAACACCAACACTCCTCAGCGAGGCGCACAAAATGGCATTGGACGAGAAGACAATTGAAACACTCTCCGGTATATCGACGGCAACGATCACGACAGTGTTGCTGAAGAAGGGCCTTCGCAATGTATGGCTGCGCGGTACTCGTCCGCTGCAGCCAGGTCAGGAGCGCATTGCCGGGCCTGCTTTCACGTTGCGGTTTGTACCGGCGCGCGAAGATCTTGCAACGCCGGAATCCTGGGCTTCGCCTATTTCGACACGCACCGCAATCGAGGCCATGCCTAAAGGTTGCATCGCGGTCGTCGACGCCATGGGCATTACGGATGCCGGAATCTTTGGAGATATCCTCTGCGAGCGCATGAGGGTACGCGGCGTCGCGGGCCTGGTCACGGATGGTGTTGTGCGTGACGTGGCCGGGGTGATTGGAACTGGTCTGCCGGTATGGTGCAAGGGTGCTGCGGCTCCGCCATCGGTTGCGGGATTGACCTTTGTGGGTTGGCAGGAGCCAATTGCCTGCGGTGGCGTAGCAGTGTTTGCAGACGATGCGATCGTCGTGGATGATGATGGCGCCGTCGTGATTCCACAGGCGCTGATTGATGGAGTAGTGGAAGCAGCAATCGAGCAGGAAAAGCTGGAAGCATGGATTGTTGACGAAGTGCGTGCCGGAGTTCCCTTGCCCGGTCTGTATCCTGCAAACGCGGAAACCAAAGCTCGTTATGAAGCGTTCTGCAGCGAGCAAATCAAAGAACCAAAGTAGACGCCGAATTGCAGCCGCGGAGCAAGCCGGCGAGAGGGCACGCAATATGACCAGAGGTCTGCGCAAAGGACTAACCAACTACGGCGACGCTGCTTTCTCGTTGTTCCACCGCAAGGTCTTCATCAAGGCGATGGGTTATTCCGACGATGCGCTTGAGCGACCGATCATCGGTGTAACCAATACCTATAGTGACTACAATCCGTGCCACGGCAATGTGCCGGATCTAATCGAGAGCGTGAAGCGCGGCGTATTGCTCGCCGGCGGCCTGCCGATGGTGTTTCCCACAATTTCAATTCACGAGAGTTTCGCTTACCCCACTTCGATGTTCCTGCGCAACCTTATGGCAATGGACACTGAAGAGATGATTCGCGCGCAGGCCATGGATGCAGTGGTGGTGATCGGCGGTTGCGACAAGACCCTGCCGGCGCAGGTAATGGCCGCAGCCAGCACGGATATGCCGACAGTGGTGTTGCCCACCGGCCCAATGGTCGTGGGCCATCACAGGGGTCAAGTGCTGGGCGCATGCACGGATTGCCGCCGTCTGTGGGCTCAGTATCGCGCGGGCAAAATTGCCGAAAGTGAGATGGAGCTGATTGGCGGCCGCCTCGCGCCTTCCGTCGGCACATGCGGAGTAATGGGAACGGCAAGCACCATGGCCTGCATCGTTGAGGCGCTGGGTCTGTCGCTGCCGATGAGCGCTACCGCACCCGCACCTCATGCCGACCGCCGCCGCATTGCTGAGGAGAGCGGTAAGCGCGCCGCCGAAATGGCGGTTAGCGAAACGCCAAGTCCACGCGAACTGATTACCGAAGCTTCAGTGCGCAATGCAATGATCGTGCTCCAGGCAATCGGCGGATCGACCAATGGGCTGATTCACTTGATTGCGATGGCCGGTCGCGCAGGCGTGACAGTTGATCTTGACGCCTTCGATCGGCTGGGCCGTGAAGTCCCGGTTCTGCTCAATCTGATGCCTTCGGGCGCGCATTACATGGAGCATTTTCACTACGCCGGCGGCCTGCCTGCGCTCATGCGCGAGCTCAAGCAGTTCCTCGATCTGGGCGCGCCCACTGTCTCCGGCGCCACCATCGGCGATGTGATTGCCAAGGCCGAGGAGGCACCGGGGCATGAAGTGATTTGCAGCCTCGGCGCGCCTCTGAAGAAGGAAGGCGCGATGGCCGTGCTGCATGGAAACCTGGCGCCGCGGAGCGCCGTAATCAAGCACTCGGCAGCCTCGCCGCAACTGATGTGCCACACCGGGCGTGCAGTGGTATTCGATTCAGTGGAAGATATGATCGCGCGCATCGACCTGCCGGATCTCGATGTGAATGCCGATGATGTACTAGTTTTGCGCAATGCCGGGCCGAAGGGCGCACCGGGAATGCCGGAAGCAGGTTATCTCCCCATCCCGAAGAAGCTTGCACGGGACGGCGTGAAGGATATGGTCCGTATCTCCGATGCGCGCATGAGCGGCACAGCCTTCGGAACAATCGTATTGCACATTACGCCGGAAGCGGCTGTCGGTGGCCCGCTCGCGATTGTTCAAACCGGCGACCGGATCAAGCTCGACGTAGCAGCGCGCCGAATTGAAATTCTAATTGACGATGCCGAATTACAAACCCGTCTCGCTGCCTGGAAGCAGTTGCCGCCGCACCGGGAGATGCCCACGCGTGGTTATGCGAAGCTGTTTGACGATTGTGTATTACAGGCGGATCAGGGCTGCGATTTCGACTTTCTCCTGCGCGAAGGTGCTAGAGGTCGAAAGCATCGCTAAATCCCGCGTAGCTCCTCCTGAAGAATCGCCCACTGCGCCCTTGCCAGCGGAGCCGCCAGCAATGCGTTGGCGTAGTTATTCCCTTCGAACAACTCTTTCTCCGCATTCCAGTGCAGCTTGTCTCCAACCTGGCAGGCGATGAGGCCAATCTGTGCGATGGAAATCGAGCGATGTCCAACTTCGATCGGCTCAAGCGGTTGGCGGCCCTCCCGTATAGCGGCAATAAAGTCATTCTTATCCCAGAGTGTTTTTGAGAAGTCTAACTCTCCAGCTTCCGGCTCTCGAGTTAGTAACTCCTGCTTGCTGCTGGTCATCGTTCCCGGATAGCCGTTTATCTTGATCCATGCATCGCTTCCAAAGTAGGTAATACTCGGTGTGCTTGTGGGTGTCTGCTCGCAGGTCATTAAGACGCCGTTCGCGTACTTATAACTAACTTTGAAGTTGATCATGGTGTTCCAGAGGCTAACCGGGAATTCGCCTTTGCCTTCTACCTCAATCGGGCTTGAGTGCTCTGAATTGTTAGCCCACTGTGCAACGTCGAAGTAATGTGCGCCCCAGTTGGCGATCATGCCCTGGGCATAGGTATTGATCCGCATCCAGTTCGGCCGCAGGTTATGTTGCTTTACATCGTGCACGCGCTTCTCGGTGTAGGGAACCGCTGCAGTGGGCCCCAGCCACAGGTCATAATTCAACTCCGGCGGAACTGGCATATCGGGTTGCACACTTACGGGCAGCGGGTCGGACGGGAACACAATCTCGATCCGTTCGAGCTTGCCGAGGTGCCCATTTCGGATTAATTCGACCGCATGGTTCTGAACGCGGATGGAGCGGAACTCGCTGTCGTTGCGGGCCGTGACGCTGTACCGCCTCACTGCATTTGACAGTAGCCTGCCCTGCTCTACGCTGAGGCTGATTGGCTTCTCCATGGCGAAATGCTTCTTGGCCTTCGCCGCCATGATGCCGATCAAAACATGCCAATGATCGGGCGTGGAGACCATCAGCGCATCTATATTGGGATCGGCAATTACTTCTCGAAAGTCCGATTTTGTCCCGCAGCCGCTATAGGAAGCGAGCCCGTCGCGCTTCGCGTAGAATTCGTTCACAAACTTCTGTGCTTCTCCCATTCGCCAGCTATCGACGTCGCATACGGTAACTACCTGCACGCCGGGCACAGCTAACATCTGGGGAAGATTCGCTCCGAAGGCCTGGCGTCCAGTGCCGATGAATCCAACGTTGATGCGATTGCTCGGCGCGTTGGCGCCGAACGCACCGGCACGGACGAACGACGGCGTCGCAAGGCCGGAAAGTGCGCATGCTGAGTTAATAAGAAAGTTTCTGCGGTTCATGGTATTCCAGCTCCCCAAATGAGTTCCCCATTGCAACTCCGCTATAAATTGCTATGAGCCTGAACGAGGTCAAAAGCCAACGGCCACAGCCACGGCGCGGAGAACAACAGTGCTTTGAATCCACGCGAAATCATATACCCTCGCCCTCGCCGCGGAGAAAGGCACACTGAATTGCCGCGGAGTTCAGACGGCCGAGCGCTCACGCGCCAGTTCCCAGCCGGCTCGTATTGCCCGCTCTTACTCAAACATCTGACGTGGAGTAGACTGGTTGCGCTGGTTTTTCCCGGCCATTCGGGCGGGCAAACCGAGATCTCACAATTACGAAGGAGTCGCGATGAAACACACTATAGGACGCCGTCAGTTTTTGAAGACCGCCGGAGCTGGCGCGTTAGCAGGCGCGGGACTGAGCATGAACACGCCGCCCGCTCATGCAGCATCCGCCGATGTGAAGACAGATGCAGCCAAGACGCCACGGCTCCTGGTAGGCTGCTGCGCCTATTCCTACCGCGAGGCGCTCACTCGCGGGAAGATGACGCTCGAAGACTTCATTCTAAAGGCCGTGGAGTTGAAGCTCGACGCCGTGGATATGACAGTTTATTACCTCAAGTCCACCGATCCGGGGTATCTCGAGAGCCTTCGTTTCCTTGCGTATGAGAACGCCGTGACATTCTCAGGCGCGGCCTGCGGGTCAAGCATGGTGCAAGCCGACGCGGCCAAGCGCGAAGAAGTTCTGCGCCAGATTAAGAGCTGGATCGATGTTACAGACCGGTTAGGAGCCTCGCATCTGAGAGTCTTTGCAGGCAAGCTGCCGGGGGGCGTCACCATGCAGCAAGCGACTGACTGGGTAGTCGAAGGGATGAAGGCGGCATGCGATTACGCAGCGCCTAAGGGCATCATGCTTGGTCTGGAAGACCACTCCGGCGTATCGCAGAGCGCCGATGTCTGCCTGGAGATCATGCACCGTGTGAATTCACCTTATGCCGGCATCAATCTCGATATAACTCACTTCATCCCGTCAGCGACTCAGGACCAATATGCGCAGATTGCCGCATGCATTCCTTACGCAACTGTCTCGCATATTCGCGACCGCTTCGACGACAAGAGTCCCATTGATATGGACCGTGTGTGGAAGATGTACGCCGATGCCGGACATAAGGGGTATATGGCTCTTGAGTACGAAGGCGACTCGCAAGGCGGCGAGACGGCCGAGGTCGGCATTCCAAAGAAACTGATACACATTCGCGAACTTTGCACCAAGTACTCAAGCGTTTGAAGGTAATAGCTCGAACGAACTTTGTTTCGATCTTTGGTAGTCCTGGCCGCTGAGATGGGCGGACACAGGGTTTGCTGTCGTTTGACTTACCTTGCTGCAAATCTAATAATTGAGATGGATGGATATCTACGAAGAGATCGTGAAGTTACAGCGGGCGGGCCACAGGGGAGCTGTGGCCACGATCGTCAACGTGCGCGGGTCGATTCCATCCTTCAAGAGCGCAAAGATGCTGGTGCGCGACGATGGCACAATCGCGGGCACCATAGGCGGCGGCTGCGTTGAGGCCGAGGTGTGGCAGGCGGCGCGGGAAGTGATGGTGAGCGAAAAGCCACGTACTCTCACATTCGATCTGAACCAGGATCCGAAGTACGACACAGGCCTGGTTTGCGGAGGCACATTGGATATCTTTGTTGAGCCGGTCTTGCCGCCGCCGTTGCTCTATATCTTCGGCGCTGGTCATGTGGGATACGAACTCTACAAGGCCGCTGGGCGCGCCGGATTCGACGTGATTGTGACGGACGATCGCGAGGCCTACGCCAACAGCGAGCGGTTTCCTGAAGCCAGAGAAGTAATTGCGGAGGACTTCGATCGCGCTATGTCCGGCTTGACTCTGAACGAGTCCTCTTACATCGTGATTGTTACGCGCGGACATCGTGATGACATGCGCGTGCTGCGATGGGCAGTGCAGACCCAGGCGAAGTATATCGGCATGGTCGGCTCCAGGAGAAAGGCCATCACTGTATTTCACGAGCTAACCAAGGAAGGATTGAAGCCGGAGTTGTTTGAACGCGTGCATTCTCCGGTGGGTCTGGATATTGGAGCAATTTCGCCTGAAGAAATCGCTGTAGCTATCCTGGCAGAGCTGATTGGCGTCCGTCGCAAAGTGGAGCGCCCACTTCCGCACATGAGCTGGTTCCACAAGTACAAAGCGGGCGGGACTGATGCCATCGGCAACGACACTGCAGTCGAAACCAAGGACTGCTGCAGTGGGGCTGAAAAGCTGAGCTAGGCTCCTCCTGCATTCTGCTATTGTTTCCCCATGGACAGGTTGTACAGAATGTGCGGTGTAATTCTCTCGGCGGGTGCATCTACCCGCATGGGTAGAGACAAGGCGCTGCTTCCGTGGCCGACTGCTGCTCCTGGTTCAAATATTTCTACCAGCGAGACGCTACTCTCCGCGACGATCCTTGCGCTGAGGCCGTTTACTGAGGCCATTGTCGTCGTGGCCGGAAGAAACGCAGACAATATTGCGCCCGTGGTTGCCGCGAACGGCGCATCGATGGTGAGAAACCCCGACCCAGACCGTGGACAATTCAGTTCGCTGCAGGTGGGCTTGCACGAAGTACTGGCGCGCTGCTGCGATGCCGCGATGATCACACTGGTGGATTGCCCCCCGCTAAACGCGGCCAGCATGGAGAACCTGAGCACTTCGTTCTATCGGGCGCTGGCACTTGGAAAGTGGGGCGTGGCGCCGGAGAACAACGGCAAACGTGGGCATCCTTTACTGGCGAGCCGCTCGCTCATCGAAGTATTTCTGAGGGCTTCCGTCACGAGCAATGCGAGAGAGATCAAGCGGGCACATGCTCACCTGATCGAGTCCGTGCCTGTCCCTGATTCCTTTGTGAGCGTGGATGTGAATACGCCGGAAGAGTATGCTGCGCTTTGGGCCGCAGGATTGAAGCCGCACTAAATCCTGGCCGCCAGTTGGTTGAGTACAGCCCCGAGGGCGTCCATTGCAAGATGACTGGCATGAACGGAGGCTGAAGGCAAACCACCTACGGCTTGAACCAGCGATTCTCTTTCGAGTTCCCTTGCCTTCTCAATCGTCTTACCCTGAACGAGCTCGGTGAGCGCGGAGCCACAGGCCATGGAACAGACACACCCTTTAGCGAGAAAGCGGATTTCTTCGATGCGATCGCCACTGAGCTTGAGCGTCAGCTTAAGGACATCGCCACATGCCGGATTCTCAATCTGCACGGTCGCGTCCGGATTGGCAACGGCTCCGGCGTTACGCGGATGCTCGAAGTGATCGAGAACCTGAGGCGAGTACATCCGGCACACCTATGAGATGACTGCGAACGACCCAATCAATTGGAGGCCATTGCCTTTGGCTGCGACTGCCGCAACTCAAGAATCTCGGTGATCAAAAACAAATCCGTGAGCAGAGCGCGAAGGTGCATGGATGCGTTCAAATTGTCGATTAACTGGGAGCTGATGGCGGGCTGGACCAGGACCAGCTCGATGGCAGCCAAGGAGCTTTGCGCATCCCGCGCCAGCACAGCGAAAAACGCCTGGTACTTGTCGGCCGGCGTGAGTTGCTCCTGCTTTACTGCCGCGGCGCAGCTCTCATCGATGCCACGCAATGCCTCGACAGCTCGGGCCAGGTGTTCGCGCACCTGCTTGCCCGATGGGCTGCCCTCATCGCTGGGGAGTCCCTGCGCAGCATAGGAAAGGGTGAATTCGTAGCACGCCTCAATTGTATTGCAACGTTCCTGAATGTCAGTCGGCATCGCTTGGTGCATACCCTTTCTGAGGTGGCGATGACTTTTCGACTGCCCATCGCTCTGGATCGTGCTCTTCGAGATAGAAATCACGGCTCATGTAACCGAAGACCATCGACTTGGTAATCGGAAGCTTCTCCGGCCGAATTCCGAAGTACACATGAACCATGATCAATGCGATCAGACCGACGCCCGCAAGTCCGTGCAGCACATACATCATGCCCCAAGTCATGTCGCCGAACAGATACGGATTGCGCGTGAAGAGACCAAGCGTGTTAACGCGCTTCATCATGAATACGCCGGTCACGGTCACTGCCAGTCCGGACAAGAGGATGACCGCGTGATAGAACTTGTTCTCCAAGGGATACTTGGCGAAGCGATCGGGTGGCGGCACATCCTTGCCCATCGACCGCAGCAGCCTTCTCTTCGCGTCGCGCAGGTCGATCTTGTCAGGCCAGATGGACCTGAAGTCGAGGAAGAAAGAGGCGTGAATGATATGAAAGACGATGGATGCGGTGAGCACCAGCCCAGCGATCCAGTGATACGTTACCCAATCGAACTTGATGCCAACCTTGGGAAGGAACGCTGTAATCAACAGCGCAAACATCGAGATCGCCATGACCCAGTGAAATGCGCGGGCGACCAGGGAGTGCCTGGGGACGCGCTCGGGAACAGCCGCCACAACTGCCGGCGAATCGTTTTTCGCAAACTTTCTCGGCGCGGCAAAGATGCCCACATAAAGTGCGTGGACGATCATGAAGAGCAATCCCGCAATCAGCGCAACCCATATCAGGTACCACGCGATATGGATGGGAACCGATCTTCCCCACGGACTGATTGCCCAGGTTATGAAGTCCATGTTGCCTCCTGCACGCCGCCAATAGCGCGCTTCACCAAGTTTCTCATCAGCGGAATCTTGTATGCGTTGAACTGCAGAGGAACAGCGCCCTGAACAGCTAGATTCCCCGCCATTGCGCCGGTGGTTGCATCTGCCGGCTTGCCGTGCACGGCATCTTCAACTGCCTTCAAGCGCATCGGCTTGGGAGCCACGGCGCTAACGGCGATGCGGATGCGGTCGATATTGCCGCCCAACACCACCATTGCAGAAGCCACATTCATCAGGGCGAAGTCCCACACGTTACGGTCGCGGACTTTCTCGAAATAGAACTTCGCGCCCGACCACGCGGAGGGAATGCGAATGGCGGTAAGAAGATCTCCGGACTGAAGAATATTCAGGTGAGTAATATCGATCTCCGGTCCGAGGAAGTAATCTTCCGCATCGACCGTGCGCTCGCCTTTGGGCGTTTGAATGACGAACTTCGCGTCGAGCGCTATGAGCGCGGGAGCAGCATCAGAAGGATGAACAGCAACGCAGCGATTGGCACCGAAGATGGCGTGCTCGCGATTGCGGCCCACCGGCGTGTCGGCATAGCAAATGTTGCCGCCCGCACGATAGCAGGGCCAACCGCCGCGGTAATACCAGCAGCGGGCGTCCTGCGACACGTTGCCGCCGAGGGTGCCCTGGTTGCGAATTTGCGGCGAGGCAATCACAGACACAGCATCGGAAAGCACTCCGTACTGCGCCTTGATCACGGGGTGATTCGCAATTTCGGTAAGCGTGGTCATGGCGCCGATCTCGAGGCCGTCGCCAGTGGTGCGAATTCCCTTAAGCTCGTCGATTCCGCTCAGGTCGACCAGCACCTTCGGCTTCTTGATGCGGTCTTTGAGCCAGTCGAAGCTGTCGAGCCCGCCGGCCATGACCCAGGCTTCTTCCCCGTGTTGCTGCAACAGCTTTTGCGCATCAGCGGCCGAGCTTGGCTGAAGCAAATCAAAAGCTGGCATCACGTCTCGTATCACTGCCATAGCTCTCTCCGTTCACATCGCAAACAGATGTGGGCCATCAAATGTGGGCCATTAAGGGATGTTGCATCGGACGTCTCGCTTCCAACGACGTCAGGATAGTGTCGGAATTCACTGGTGCACGCCGGAATATTTCGTCGCCCACCGCGTCTGACAGAGCGTTGAGAATCGCAGCACAACCACCGCCGACGGGAGGCTCGCCAACACCGCGCGCGCCGACCGGCGTTTCAGGATCGGGGATGTCGAGCGCTTCCCATTGCATATCGACAGGCACATCCAGGATTGTCGGAGGCCTGTTCTGGTAGAAGCGCTTGGCCACAGGGACGCCATAATGCGGGTCGTACACCCACTTCTGCCCTATGGCGTGGGCAATGCCCAATGTGGTTCGGCCGAGAATCTGACCACCGAGCGCGGCCGGATGCATCACCGTGCCAACGTCGGCATAGGCGAGGAAATCGAGAATGTGGTACTTGCCGGTTTCAACATCCACCTCAACCTCGGCGAAGCTGGCAACGTAAGAAAACGTCTGGCCGTCGTGAGGATATTTGTCTTTGGCCGATACCACGAGTCCTTGCCCGGCGAGATTCGCCACCGAGGCCTTGGTTTGCTTGTTGACGTCGGGTGTTACGTCGTGACCATCGTAGATGCCGCCCAGTTGAATGGCGCGCTGGGCAGCCTGTGCGAAGCTCAAGCCGGCGCCGCCGCCTTTGCGGAAGACGCGCTGATTGGCAACTTCGTAGTCTTCCGGCTTGCCGCCCAGCGACTTCGCCGCGATCTCCTTGAGCTTCTGCTTGCACTCGTTTGCGACAGCAAACGACGCACGCGACATTGCGTGGGTTGTCTGACTGCCGCCGGATGCACAGGTATAGGGGAGATGCTTGGAAGTGTCACCCCATACAACGTCGCAAACCTCCCACGGCACACCTAGAGCTTCAGCGCCTGCGCGATGGACATCGATCACCGATTCCGTTCCCAGGTTGCCGATGCCTGACTGGAATTGGACCCGGCCCTGCGGCGTAATCACCAGCAGTCCGTCAAACCCGACAGTACCGCCGACGTAGCAACTCAGCGACACGCCGACGCCACGCGCCTTGGTGCCAATGCGTTTGGGCTGGCGCGCTGCTTTTTCCTGCCAATTAAACTGCGCAGCGCCGCGGTCCAGCGCTTCCTTGAGGAAGCAGCTTGTGGTGTGACCTCGCTTGCCTTTGACGGCTGCTCCGAATTCCGCCTTGCCCTCGGGACAATTTACGCGGCGCAAAGCCACCTGGTCAACGCCGAGCTTGCGCGCAGCCTTTGACAGGATGGGTTCGATGATGGCGATTCCCTGCATTCCGCCCGGCGCGCTCTGCGCGCTGCGCGGTGGCGTGTTGGTCATCACCGAAATTGCGCGCTGACGCATAGCCGGCGGCTGATACAAAAGCGAGACAATGCGAGCCGCTGATGCACCGTCGCCCTGCGCGTCGTAGGCGCCACTGTTGCAGACCGTGAACATGTCGATGGCAGTGATGCGGCCGTCCTTGGCAAAGCCAATCTTCATGCGACCGGCAAGACTTGGGCGCGCTCGGCCGATGCAGTGTTCCTCTTCGCGGCTGATGCGCATCATCACCGGGGCGTTGAGCTTCTTGGACAGGAGCGCGGGAATGATCATGGTGAGCCCGCCAGTGATCTTGCTGCCGAATCCGCCGCCGGTGTATTCGCTGATGAAGACGATTTTGTCTACATCCATGTTCATCCATTTCGCAATCGCAGGCTTGGTCTGGAAAGTGCTTTGCGTTCCTGAATGAAGAAAGAGCTTGCCGTTCTGCCAGTAGGCCATCGCGGTGCGGGGTTCAAGGCACTGGTGGCTGACATCGGGTGTAATGAATGTTTCGTCCAGAATGAGCGCGGCATTCTTGAAGCCCGCGTCGATGTCGCCAAGGGACCATTCGTCGGGTGCATGACCCATGGGCAACCGGCCCTGGTCGTACTCTGCGAAGTCCTGCTCCGTCCACTTGACCTCGGTAAGCTGCGGAATGGGCGGATTCGGTGGCTCCGGACGAACCCACACATTGCCATCCTCCCGGGCGTTCGGTCCGCCGGGACGCAGGCTTTCGAGCGGA
This sequence comes from Occallatibacter sp., assembly GCA_035945795.1. Lineage (GTDB taxonomy): Bacteria > Acidobacteriota > Terriglobia > Terriglobales > Acidobacteriaceae > Telmatobacter. Next base: position 6,421 of record DASYZU010000061.1, on the reverse strand, counting down.
TCAATGACAAAGGGCAGGTGCTCGAAATCGATCCGGATCTTCTCGATCGCCTCGGCGCAGGTGAGTTCATCCACTGCTGCGACGGCAAGGATCGGATCGCCCATATAAACGGGCTCGTTGGTGAGCGCTCGCTCGCCCCACTTACTGGCCTTGATCACCGTGCCGTTATCGTTCAGGCTGTCGGCGGGAGCTGGAATGTCGTCGGCTGTGAGGATGGCCTTGACGCCGGGAATCGCCAGCGCATCATCCAGGTGGACACTCTTGATGCGGGCGTGTGGCACAGGACTGAGCACCAGCCTGCAAAACAGCATGCCTTCTGCGCGGAAGTCCTCAGCATATTTTGCCTTGCCGGTAACTTTGGCCAGCAGATCGTTGGTGGGATAGTTCTTGCCGATGAGTTTGTAACCGGCGCCATACTGACGATCTTTTCCGCCAGGCTTGCTTGCTTCTTTCCGTCCGTTTTCAAGCATGCTCAAGCCCTCCTCATATACTCTGCGCCACGCATCATGGCGTCGAGGATCTTGTTGTAGTCCTGGCAACGGCACAGGTTTCCGGAGATGCCGTGTGCGAGTTCTGTACGCGTGGGATTGGGATTTGCCTTCAGGAACCCTACCGCCGACATGAGGAAGCCGGACATGCAAAAGGCGCATTGGAAGCCCTGTTCATCGACAACTGCCTGCTGTACCGGGTGGAGCTTGCCATCGGCAGAAGCAAGTCCTTCAACGGTGGTTACCTTGCGACCCCGCACGGTGTGGGTAAGCGTGGAGCAGCTATAGTGGGGCACGTCGTCAATCAGAACGGTGCAGGCACCGCATTCGGCACGATCACAGCCCAGCTTGGTACCGGTGAGGCCGAGTTTGTAGCGCAGCGTCCATGCCAGGGTCTCCTGCTTCATCACATCCACGCGCCGCTGCATACCGTTTACGTTGATGGTAATGAGCCGCTCACCCGCGGAAGACATCTGGCCGTGGACGGCCGAGGAGATGAACTTGTAGTTTGCCGCGGCCACGACGCCACCACTGGCGATGACTCCCAGGATGAATCTGCGTCTGGTGACCGTCTTGGGCGTGCTGTCGGTCGTTTTCAGCTCTGGAATCTCTGACATAGCCGATTCTCCCGTTCCGATTTTTTCTTCGTGGGATTGCAATGCAGCATTCGGGGATTGCAATGCTGCGGATATCTTAGCTCCGGTCTCTAGGTTTTGTGAAGTCCGCAGCACATGAATTGTATGATGGCCTGACAAGTCCATTGAAACCGCGCATTTTTACCCGCCGTCCTTCTCAAATTCCGGTGCGCTGGAGCCGCGCCCCACGGATCATACCTCGCTCATTTCACTGCCCTTTGCCTCGCGGCCGAGCATCGCAAAACCGGCCAGCGACAGGGCCACCACAATGACTGTGATGGCAAGCACGGCAGGGTAGTTGCCCCAGCGTTCCGCCGCCAGCGCCTGGCCCTTGCCGTTCCAAGATGTAACCAGCCCACCCAATTGATAAGCAAGGCCCGGCGCCGTCGCTCGCACTGGGGCGGGCGAGAGTTCGGTGAGATAAGCCGGGACCACTCCCCACGCTCCTTGCACCATGAACTGCATCAGCACCGCGCCGACGCCGAGAGTGATGGCCGAATGGCCATAGGCGTAAAGCGGAATCACCGGAATCGCCAGCAGCGCCGCTGTCACAATCGCGCGTTTGCGGCCCCATTTTTCAGAGAGCGCTCCAAACACAAAGCCGCCGGCAATGGAGCCAAAACCGTAGAGGACGCCGATGATCCCTATCGTCTCTGGCGTGAGTCCGGCCTGCACGGCGAGGAAGGTCGGATATACGTCCTGTGTGCCGTGCGAGAAGCTCATGAATGCTGTCATCAGCAGCACCAGGAAGAGAAACGTGGGCAAAAAAGCACCTAGGTTTGGAGGCAGGATTGGTGCGGCCAATCCAGTGGCGGAGCACGCGATGCGCTTTCTGGCCCCGGCAAGCCACACCGGCGACTCAGCGACCTTGGCCTGCACATAAAAGACCAGAATAGCCGGCATGGAGCCGACGATGAACAACCCCCGCCAGCCGATCCGGTGGAAGAGGAACGCAAAGGCCGCGGAAGCAAGAATCGACCCCAGCGCGTAACCCTCCTGCAGGAGGCCGGAGAAGGTGCCGCGGCCTTCCTTGGGCAATGTTTCAAACGCCAGCGCCGCGCCCACGCCCCACTCGCCGCCCATGGCAATTCCAAACAACGCCCGCAGCACAAGCAGCACACTGAGCGAGGGTGCAAAGGCGCATGCCAGTTCAATCACCGAAAAACTGAGGATGTTGAACATCAGCACCGGCCGTCGGCCATAACGATCGGCCAGCATTCCAAACACAAGTGCCCCCACGGGGCGAAATGCCTGGGTCATGAAGACCGCGCCAAGCACAGCCGAGGGCTGAGTGTGAAACTCGCCCGCAATCGCCTTCACGCAGAAAATGAGCAAAAAGAAGTCGAGACTGTCGAGAGTCCAGCCTAGAAATGCGGCAAGAAATGTGTGGCGTTGCTGACTACTCAGTTGGCGGAGGGGGTCTAGCACAGACATAGGCGCGAGAATATCAGACTTGAACCCTAGCCTGCCCGGCCGCGAAATGGCCCCATCCATATAGAGTAGAAGACCGGAAGTAAGCGGCTTCGAATCGCCCGCTGACACCTGAGAAGCAGGAAATAAGAAAGAAATATTTGTTGCAACAAATACTTCGCTTGCTGCGTCTAATTTATATGAGATGAGTTCCAGCCGGGTGGGCGAGCCTTCCCCTCGCTCCGGCGCATTCTCCCGAACGAGAGATTTTAGCTTTATCTCAACCAAAACCGGCCTCAGGGCCCAATACCGAGAGGATTTTATCAATGAAGCACATGGCAATCGTGACTGGCATTCTGGCTCTGGCGGCTCCCCTCGCCATGGCACAAACCTCCACCTGGGTCTCCGATCCGGCCCACAGCGAAGTGGATTTCACCATTACCCACCTAAGCATCTCGAACGTGCATGGGCGGTTCGGCAAGATCGCTGCCACTCTGGCGTACGACCAGGCTGATGTTACCAAGTCCACGGTGACGGCCACAATCGACGTTTCCACGGTTGACACGAGCGAAGATGCCCGCAACAATCACCTGAAGACCCCGGATTTCTTCAACATCGCCCAATATCCCACGGCTACCTTTGCGAGTACCAGCGTGGCGAAGAGCGGCAACGGGCTGATTGTGAATGGCAACCTTACTCTTCACGGCGTAACCAAGCCCGTGGTGCTGAACGTTGAAGGCCCCGTAGGACCGGTCCAGGGAATGGATAAGAAGCAACACTCCGGATTTTCGGCTACTACCACCATCAGCCGTTCAGCCTTCGGAATTGGAACCAAGTTCCCGGCATCGATGGTTGGCGACGATGTCAAGCTGAGCATCGATCTGGATCTCGCCAAGCAGTAAGCGGAAGCAGGCGGGAAGGTCAACATCAAATTGGTGGGATAGAAGATGGCTAGCCTCAAACTCGAAATCGTGCAGGAACGCCCCTTCTCCAGCGCAGAAGAAGAAGCTCTGCTGAATCTGATGCGCACTTCCGACTTTTTACACCGCGCCTTCCACCGCAAGACCCGTGACTGGGGCGTGACCTCGACGCAGTACAACGTGCTGCGAATTCTGCGCGGTGCACAGCCGCGCGGACTTACCTGCGCGGCCATAGGCAGCCGCATGATCACTGCCGAGCCGGACATTACACGGCTGCTGGCCAGGCTCAAGGCGCTCAAGCTTATCCGCCAACAGCGCGACCGGCATGATCGCCGCGTTGTGTGGACACAAATCTCTGAAGCTGGATTGGAACTGCTGAAGGCGATGGATCCTGTCATTGAGCGGGTTCCACGGGAGCTGCTTGGACATATGAGCAAGGCCGAACTGACTGAATTGATCAACCTGGTGGAATTGGCACGGAAGAACAGTGCGGTTGTTCTGGCGCCTGACGCCAACATTGAGGACAAGGATTGACGATGATGGAAAGCGCTGGGAAAGAACGCGGTTGCCATAATGACAGTCTGGCGTATTGCTAGGTCGCTACGACCTTTTTCGCGATCATTTCCTCGTCCGCATCCGCCTGAATAATCTTGTTATGCAAGCAATAGAGGGCCAGCTCAAGGCGGTCTGAAACGCCCAGCTTGTCATAAATCTTGCGCAGATAGTTCTTGATCACCTGCTCGGTAGTACCCAGTTGGAAGGCAATCTCCTTATTGCGCTTGCCTTGGGTAATGCAGGTAATAATTGCCATCTCCTTGGGCGAAAGACGAGGCTGGCTGCGCGGGCTCACCAACGCGGCTGCCTGCGACCGATAGGCCTCAATCACCCAATTGACCGATTGGTTGTCGATCCAGGTTTCTCCGGCGGCGATTCTGCGTACGCACCTGACCAACAGGTCAGGCGAAATTGAACGGGAGATGATGCCGCGTACACCGCGGCGATAAAGCTCAACGGTGTGATTTTCGTCGGCCGCCACGGCCTGCACAATCAGCTTCACATCGGGGGCACGGCGCAACAGATCGGGGATAACGTTGGCCGTGCCGGCCAGCAAACTTCCCTCAAGCAGAACAATGTCGGTGGGATAGCGTTCGATTGCCGAACGCAGATTTTCGAGAGAGTCAGCCTGGGCGACGACGCGCAGGTCATCTTCCAAGGCAAACACCTTGCGGATTCCTACGCGATAGATTGCCTGTGAATCCGCAAGGATGATGCGGATCGCCCCAGGCTTGGCCGGCGTGTCAACAATCTCGCTCTCTGGGGACTCGTCCAGGAATTCCATAGTAGGCCGCCGCCAAAATCATTCGTAATCTCATTGCTCGGCGAATTGGTACTCATCTATAGTCGAGGCAGCGAGGTACTGATGTTGGCTTAGAGAGCAGCGTACCACACGTCCCGTACAATGAACCAGTACATCGTGGGGTGTACCCAGCACCGTGCCGGGCATACGCAGGGAGAAACGGATATCGAGCCCCACCTTCAACTCCCGATCAAGCGCAAACAAAACCCCACTCGATGAGACATTTCGCGTCAAGGCAGTAAGTTCGGACTTTCCGTTGGTCAAAACCACGGGAAGCGCAAGGGGAAACCGCACCGAACAGCGCACTTCCTGGCGCATGCCCGATGGCCCAGAAACAACCGACTGGAGATCTCCATCCGATTTCGTTGCTTTCATCGTTAGCACCCGGACCACACCGGTCTCAATTGCCACTCTAGCGAACTTTAGCGGTTCAACCTACAGCACGAAAGTTTCAAGCTAGGTAACCAACAACAGAACAGCCCTCTCCCTTTGGCCCGAGGAGCGGCCTACTGCGCTCTCGGCCTACCGGCAAGATTCTAGAATATATTATTTATTTTCAATATTTTAAAAAGAATCAACCACGAGTAGGAAGCAGGTTTCGCGAAGCCGATTGAGGCTCATAAAACGAGTGTTGACACTTTGGGTTCCGACACTTGTTCAATCCTTGTATTTCGGATCGGTTCGGCAAGCATCGAACGCCGGCGAGGCTCCAACCCACTGCTGATCCCGGTTGTGATCCACTCCCATCATCTTTCCTCTGCCCAGGCGGACCAGCGGCAGAACCGGCGTCAGGCTGCCGCCATCCGGCCAGAGGTACAGGATGTAGACTTCAGCCTCGGTGAGTCCGTACGGTCTCTTGATCGTGGGCACAAAGCTCATGCGCTGCTTGAGAAGGTAGTTGGCGCGCCGCGCTGCTGGAATCTCTTCCATCTGCGCCTGGGTAAGGTCGAACTTAATTCCTTTGCCTGCAAAAGAGAGCAGCGGCTTGATTAAAAGTTCTGCATGAACCGTCTCCGGTCCAATTGCGCCGGGAAGAGGCACGCCCGCGTCTGCAAGTTGTTCCCGGCCCGGCCCCTTGAGAAAGTCGCTCAGGAATACCGCAGGAGATGCCGCTGCGTGATGCAACGTAGGTCGTGAGAGCCACGGAATGGAAAACTTGCTATAAGGAAATACCGTTGGGGTGGCCGGCCCATTCCACATTCCATACATGTGTCAATTCAAGCGGCAGCCGGACGTTGCGCGCCATCAACTCATCTGCAATGGCCCGGTTGTAGATGCGCTGAATCGGAACAAGGCGTCCGCGAGTATTGCGGTAATGCAGCTTGTCTCCAATTGCCTCCAGGTTGCGAATATCCACCATCGCGATTCTAAGCCGGGCAGCGGTCACCTCAAAGTCAGGCCTGGTCTTCTGGTGTAGCGGAACCAGCTCAGTAAGGGCTACATTTTCCGGATCGTTGCCGGCCATTATTGTTCTAGAGCCTGTTATTAACTTTATTCCTTTGTTTGCTTTTGGATAAGGGATTCAGTTTGGTTTGGCTGACGATGGAGGCATGGAGAAGCGTGTCCGGTCGGGCTATCCGAGTGATGTTTCCGATGAGGAGTGGGCCTTTG
>DASYZU010000060.1:0-3206 GCA_035945795.1 Occallatibacter sp. | reverse complement strand
AAGGCAGCGTACCGGGAGTATCAGTACTCACCCGAGCGCTGACAAAAGGGCTCTTACGGGGCTGGGGGCCAAAAACGACGAATGAAAAGTGAAGCCTTTCCGGAAAGTAGGGGCCATGAATAGCTCTGCCGGAATCGTTCCTGCGCAGCGGGACGCGACGAGGATGCGGGGGCCGCAAGATGTTTAACCTGGGGAAATCACGATCTCTGATTGGCCTGGATATCGGATCCAGCTCGGTGAAGGCCGTCGAGTTGAAGAAAGTGAAAGACGGCTACGAGCTGATGAGTTTCGGGCTGGAGCCTCTGTCGCAGGACACGGTGGTGGACGGCGCCATCATGGACGCGCCATCGGTTGCGGAAAAGATCATCGCCATCTTCGACTCGCAAAAGATCAAAGTGAAGGACGTGGCGACTTCTGTTTCCGGGCACTCGGTCATCGTGAAGCGGGTGAGCATGCCGCTTATGACCGAGGAGGAGCTATACGACCGGATCCAAGCGGAAGCCAGCCAGCATATTCCCTTCGATATCGCGGACGTCAATTTGAGCCACCAGCTCCTGGAAGCGACCGAGAATCAGATGGACGTGCTTTTGGTGGCGGTCAAAAAAGACAAAATTTTGAACCACACAAACGTGCTTGCTCAGGCCGGCAAAACGCCGGTGGTCGTGGACATCGACGCCTTCGCGCTGCAGAACAGTTTCGAAGTGAATTACGAGCCGGATCCTGCGCAGGTGGTCGCGCTGCTGAACGTCGGCGCCAGCGTGATGAATATCAACATCATTCGCGGCTGGACGCCGCTCTTCACGCGCGACGTATCCGTGGGAGGCAATCAGTACACCGACGCGCTCCAAAAGGAATTGGATCTGAGTTTTGAGGATGCGGAGAAGCTGAAGATGGGTGGAACGCTGCCGGGCGTGAGCGATGAGCAGAGAACAGGGATCTTGCGTTCGGTCTCCGACATTTTGATTTTGGAAATTCAGAAAACGTTCGATTTCTTCCGTGCCACAGCCAGCGGCGAAAACATCCGCCGGATCGTGGTGGCCGGCGGGACCGCACGCGTCCCCGGTTTGCTGGATCTGCTGAAAGAGGAGTTCGCGATGCCGGTGGAAGAACTCTATCCTCTGCGAAAAATCGTCATCAATCCAGCGCGTCACGATGAAAGCCATATTCGAGATCTGGCGCCGCGCCTAGCGATCGCCGTAGGGCTGGCGCTGAGGAGTTTTGACACACCATGATTCGGATCAACTTACTCGGCCAAGCTCGTCCCAAGGCGGCGAAACAAGCGGTGCCGCTGGAGTCGACACTCCAGGTTGTGCTTGGAGTGGCGGCGGTGGCCGTTGCCTGCGTGGTTTTGTCGGTCGTCTACTTCTCGCAGAAACGGCAGCTGGACGACACCAATCGAAGGATCCAACAGTTGCAAGCCGAGAAGGCCAGCCTGCAGCAAATCAAGCAGGACGTGGATCGCTTTGAGAGCCAAAAAAGCGTTTTGCAACAGCGCATCGACGTGATTGAAACGCTGCAAAAAAATCGCACGGGCGGTCAAGAACTGCTTCGGATGGTTGCCAACACGGTGGTCCGAGTCGATTCCTTGTGGCTCACGTCTATGACGAGGACCGCGGACTCCGTGGCAATCGAGGGTGAGTCGGGATCGATCAACTCTATCGCTAACTTCCTCACGGAACTGAAGCGCTCAGGTTATTTCGACAACATTGAGATCAAAGAGGCCAAGGAGAACGACCTCGTTCCAGGAGTCGAGACCTATAGCTTTTCAATGACTCTCGGCATCGCTTCAGCGAATGGCGGTCCCAAAACTGAAACAACCGGGGCAACAGGCGCAACCCGTCCCGCGGCCAAGGGGAGGAGCTGACCATGGCAACGAACTTTCGCGAATGGCCATGGCCCCTTCAGGCGCTCTTTTATGTCGGAATAGCGGTGGTGCTCGTGCTGGCGGGTTTGTACATGCCGGGGCTGCCACTCGCTGGAGTCCGGAACCAGCTGGAGACTGCGCAGAGCCAATTGAAGCCGCTCGAGTCCGAGGTGCAGAGCTTGCGAGTTTACAAACAACGACGTGCCGAGCTGGAGTCTGAAATGGACGCGCTCCAAAAGCAGCTCGCCACGCTGCAGACCATCGTGCCGGAGGAGAAGGAAGCCGACCAATTCATTTTGATGGTACAGCGATCCGCTCTGAGCTCCGGCGTGGCCATAAGAACGCTAACCGCAAAGCCCGTCGCCCAAAAACCTTATTACTTCGAGATGCCATTCGAAATACAGGCCGACGGTCCGTACTACGGAGTGTTGGACTTTTTCTCCAGTCTGGGGCGGCTCTCTCGAATTATCAATGTGGGAGACCTGAAGCTCGCGTCCGTAGGACAACAGCGGGGCAGCACCGGGAAGTTTCACGTGGTGCCGGGAACATCTGTGACGGGAACATTCACGGTTACTACTTTTTTCAGCAATCCAGCGGCACAGGCGGCGTCTCCGGCTAAAGCAGGGGCAAAACGGTAGGGCTATGACGATGAGATTCATAAGAATATCAGGGCCGCTGGCGCTCACGCTTCTGGCTTCAGCATGTCTGGGATCGCAAGTAACTGCGCAGACCCGGCCGGTTGCAAAGGCGAAGGTAGCCAACAAGACGAAAGCAGCGCCGGTTGCGAAGGCGAAGGTGGCCGACAAGGCGAAAGCAGCACCTGCTGCACACGCCGTGAAGGCTCGCGCAGCCGTCGCAAAGCCGACGAAAGCGCCAGTTGCTGTGGAACGCGAGAGCGTAAGCAAGCGGGATCCTTTTGCACCGCTCATCAACCAGAGGAAGGATGCGGGTGGCGGATTGCACCTTCCTCCCGGAAAAGCCGGGCTTGTGATTTCGACGGTGCGCGTGGACGGCGCCGTGCATTCCCCTTCGGGGATGATTGCTGTGGTTTCGAATCCAGAGAACAGTGTCTATTTCATTCACGAGGGTGATCGGCTTTACGACGGGGACGTTGAAAAGATCGGGTTGGACGGAGTCACGTTTCGCGAAAACTCGAAGGACGCATTCGGCAAGCCCGTCGAGCGAATGGTGACGAAGCGAATCTACGCGAGCGCAGGAGAGCAGCAATGAGGATCAAGTGGCGGACGGGGGTGCTAGGCGCGCTGATTGCGGCTAGCCTGATGTTAACAAATGGATCGGTGCCGGCGGCGGACGCTCCGGTGGTGCACGTCAGCGCAGCTGT
>DASYZU010000059.1:0-58519 GCA_035945795.1 Occallatibacter sp. | reverse complement strand
CAACCATTAGCCGCGTTGTGACGCCCGGAGCGCCCTGGCTGGGGTGGTAAGTATTGCCCAGAGTCCGCTCGAAAGAAGACCAATCGATACAAAGACCGAGACCAACCAGAGGATGGTTCATGTCGATCAACTGCTCCAAATCTATCTGAAGTAACTCCCGCCTGTGGCTGCTCAGGTTCCTGCTTGGGCCGCATCCTTTTTCCCCAGAAAACTTCGCCAATCGCAATGCCTTCAGAGAAATTTTAGACCAGCCAACATCAAGAATCATCTGCTTTTAAAGGCCTTTTGCCGGTTCTTCAGGATCGACTAGTTCGTCCGGCGACATTCCCGACGGCGAAGCTCAGGGAACCGCAATCATCGCTCTCGGCACCAAGTTCAGCTCAGAGATTGCGTCGTTGATCAATATTTTTGTTTGGCAGGGCAAGACCTTTGATGCCGCGCACGGAAAACTACGAAATCGAATCCTGGCCTTCGGATTGAACGCAATTGTGGCCGAAGTCTATAGGGCCGCAAGTTGGTTTGAGGAAGATGACGAACCTTCTTCGGGTAGGGCGTCTCGGCGATGCTCCAGCCGCGCTTCAACACGTGAATATAGAAGAACCGCAGAGCCGCCAGCCGTAAGATGACGGTGTTTGGACTGTACTTCAACTTGGTGAACCGCATCGCCTGATACTTGCGAATGTCCTCAGGGCCAAACTGATCGGGCGGGCCACGAAAGTAGCGGCTGAAATGCGCAACACCGTGCAGGTAGCTGCGCACCGTGGTATCGGCGAAGTTGCGGCGCCACAACTCCTCAAGCATGAGCTGATCTAGTTGGTTTGCAGAGAATCCTCCTTCTCTGCAAACCAAACTACCCCGGCAGCCGCAAAAGCCGGTTCAGCCGCACGCAAATGCGTCCACCGCCGCTGCGGCTTCGTTCATGGCGGCTTATCGCCAGAAACCGCATGATTGCTGTAATCCATCGGCGAATTGATGATGCTGCCAGATCGTTCCGTCCGAGACTAGCCTGCTACGATGAGCATCTAGTCAGGCGGAAATTCCGAGTCTCCAGAAATATCTGGACTCTCTGGAACCAGCATAAACACCCGGACGCATTCTTACCTTTTGCATCGGCAAGTGGCCAGCCGACCAGGTGCGGCCAGCACGGTATTGCAGCTCTATCTATATGGAAGCAGCTGGTATAAGCGAGGACTTAATTGCAGCCCCATTTGCTGCACTCGTTGGACGCATAGATTGCAACCATCCGGCGGAAAGCCAGGAGCGAGGGACTGAGAATTCGGACCAGCCGCAATCCAAACATATCTGGACATCCGGGGAAGGATTCAAGGGAGGATGGCTCAACGTGCGAGGACTGTTGCGATAGAGACGAATCTCTGCGGGAATAATTGAAACTGAGCCGGACTGGCACTTTGGGCAGGTCATGTGTACACCTCTAAGTCAGAAGACACAAGAACAACCAAGAGCAACCATTCCGGAAAGGAAATCTACAGTGTTGACATTATGTTAAATGGAACATGGTTACTTCTTCAACCAGACGCTCAATTTTGTACTAACGATCGGGAAAAGGCCTTACCCGGAGTCCATCTGCCCACTGGTGGAGTACAAAGGCCGTCCATGTATCCCGAACTGGACGCTTTGCTGAGAGGTGCACCGATAGTGGCGATTGGCGGTTTTTTTACTTTCTGTATTGAAAAGTAGAGTGCCATGCCGAAACTCAAGGTTCCCCGTTGCTGCGGAATATACTGGTGCGGAAGTGCGCCCGGCGCAAAGAGGAACAATGAAAAAGCTGATTAATCTACCCGAGAACATGGTGGATGAGATGCTGCAGGGCATCTACGCTGCGCATTCCGATCAGGTGACCTGCGTGAATGGCGATTTGCGCTGTCTGGTCACGTGCAAGAAGCATCCGGGAAAGGTGGCGCTGGCCACAGGAGGCGGGTCTGGGCATTTACCGCTTTTCCTTGGTTACGTGGGCGATGGAATGCTGGATGGCTGCTGCGTGGGTGGCGTGTTTCAGTCGCCCAGCGCCGAGCGCATGTTTGAAGTCACAAAGGCGATCGATAACGGTGCAGGCGTGCTCTACATCTATGGCAACTACGGCGGCGATGTAATGAACTTTGAACTCGCTGCGGAGATGGCCGGAATCGATAACATCCGCGTCGAGCAGGTTCTTGGAGCCGAGGATATAGCCTCCGCGCCCAAAGGTAGTGAGGCGCGGCGCCGCGGAGTGGCGGGCATCTTCTACCTGTACAAGATTGCGGGCGCGCTGGCCGCGCGGATGGCGAGCCTGGACGAGGTGAAGGCCGTCGCGGAGAGGACCGCGTCGCGTGTGCGCAGCATGGGCGTGGCTCTCTCTCCCTGCACGATTCCCGAGGTTGGCAAACCCACCTTCTCCATTCAGGAAGGCGAGATGGAGATTGGCATGGGCATCCACGGCGAAGCAGGAGTAAGCAAAGGACCAATTCAGTCAGCGGATGCCGTTGTGGATCATGTGCTCGGCAAGATTCTGGAAGATATGCCCTGCGAGAAAGGTGACTCGGTCTCCGTGCTGATAAACGGCCTGGGGGCAACGCCTCTCGAGGAGCTGTACTTGCTCTACCGCCGCGTGGATCAGGTGCTCTGCGGGATGGGCATCACTATTCATCGAGCCTATGTGGGCGAGTTCGCTACCTCGATGGAAATGGCGGGCGCTTCCATCAGCCTGCTCAAGCTCGACGCGGAGTTGAAGGAACTGCTTGACCACAGCGCCCGCACTCCATTCTTTTCTCAACCCTGGAGACATGGGAAAGACGTGGCATGACCGATTCGCTGAGCATTCAGGCTCTGAAAGCCATCTTTGCGGAACTTGCCCGTGTGATGGCGGAGAATTTTCAGGTCTTGACGGATTTGGACGCGGTTGCTGGGGACGGCGATTTGGGCATCACCACACGCAAGGGATTTGCCGCCGCCAACAAGGCTGCGCAGGAGTACGCCGAGAAGGACGCCGGCCGGCTCCTGCTCTTGGCTGGAATGGCGATTGCCCGTGAGGCGCCGTCAACGCTGGGTACGTTGCTTGCCTCGGGATTCATGAAGGGGGCAAAGGAAGTGATGGGCATGGAATCGCTTCCATTGGCCGCGACTGTGCGCCTGATGGATGGTTTTGTGCGCGGAATCATGGAGCGCGGCAAGGCGCAGCAGGGTGAAAAGACGATCATCGATGCGCTGTTTCCCGCCGTGGAGGCGCTACGCGCAGCAGAACCCGATTCCTCACTGACGGAGGCCTGGACGGCTGCCCTACGCGCGGCAGAGGCGGGACTGCAAAACACAAAGCAGATGCGCGCGGTACACGGGCGCGCCGCCTATCATGGAGAGAACTCCATCGGCATGATGGACCCTGGTGCGACTGTGGGCGTTCTTCTGGTAAAAGTCTTTGTGGAAGGCGTGCGGTAAAACAGTCTCACTTCGAGCATTTGGCGACGAGCACTTATTGCGCATCTGAGAACTTTACAGCGTCAAGTGGTTATTGCGGCCCCTGTTTCCCGCTGGTTAAACTGCGGATGATTTCTATTTCACGTTGGCGATAAGGTGTGCCGTCAGTATGGAAGACGTCGTGGAACCAGATGGTGGGTGGATGGTCCACGTATGGGTGCTGCCATGAATCCCACGGCAGATAGGTTTGGCTCTTGCCGGCGACAAGTCCCCAGTTGATCGCACCCACGCGATACTTCTGCGCAACAGGAAGCACGGTGTCAAACAGGCTGCCGGCGCCGCGGGCCATGTATTCAGTACAGATGATCGGCCGGTGGAACTGCTGCAACTCCTTGATGACTTTTTCGAACTCCTCAGGCCAGCCGTAATTGTGGAAGGTGATCACGTCGGACTGCCCAATCTGGACGCGCGCAAGCAGCGGCATTGTTTCAAGCGAGGTCCAGTTCCCATGCCAGAGGCCGCTGGTGAGTGGCTGTGTGGGGTGCGCGGTGCGGGCCCAGGCAAAAACCTGCGGCAACAGGGCAAGAATGATTTCGTTCTTGTTCTTCGGCTCGCCTTTCGCATAGGAGCTGTCGTTGCCGTTGTCCGGTTCGTTCCACAAGTCCCAGGCCAGGATGCGCGGATCGTTGGCGAAGGCACCCACAATTCCCTTCACGTAAGCCTCGAGGCGCGGATACTGCGTGGGGTCAGCCAGCACCGTGGCACCCGGCGCCTGTACCCAGCCCGAGTTGTGTACACCGGGGATGGGCGGATGCTGCGGGCCGAGCTTGGGAAATGGCTCCCAGCAGGAATCGAAGAGAACAAATACCGGCCGGATGCGATGCCGTGCCGCAATGGTGAGAAACGTATCGATGCGCTGCTGGAATCCCTTCGGATCCTGCTCCCAGAGGAGGTTGTGCAGGAAGACACGCATCGTGTTCATCCCAATGTCTTCGGCCCAGCCCAGCTCACGATCAATGGTGGTGGGATCGAAGGTATCGGCCTGCCACATCTCCAGCTGATTGATAGCAGTGGAAGGAAGAAAATTTGCGCCCACCGGCCAGGGCTGCGCCTCGTACCAAGCTTTGGCCTCCGTCTCCGTCCAGTGTTGCATGGGAGCCTGTGCTTGCTGAGCATTGAGCGTAGGCAAAAAGGCGAGTATCAGAGCCGCAGCTGCCGACCAGCCGCGGAACTTGCAGAGAGAGAGGTTCATCGAAGCTCCTTCAAAGGGGAAGGAGAATTCTAATTCACCAGTTCAGCGTTGGTCGCTTCGGTGGAATCGGTGGCGGAGAAATCTTGCGGGGCTCTTCAGCGTCGCGAGGGATCTCTGCAGCTTCTTCCAGTTCAAGATCGGCTTCCTCGCGTGCCTCGCGGAGCGCCAAGGCCAGTTGTTCCATTTCGGCGCCGGGGATGGATCCGACTGGCACAATCCGGGCAACTGGTACACCGTTCTTGTGGAGGATGAAGGACGTGCCCTGGTAGCGTGCGCGGTTGACGCAATCCGCAAATCTGCGCGCCGCCATGGTCACGCTGATGGCTAGCTCCTTCATGAAATCAGATTATCAGATTTTACGTAAATGGCCTGTAAAGTCTTTCATTCTCCGGCCAACTGCTCTAAAAGCGTGTCGAAATCTTCCAGCCGCCCGTATTCGATGATGACTTTGCCTCTGCCGTGGTGATCCTCTATGTGGACTTTAAGGCCCAGCGCCCGCTGCAACCGTTCCTGGACTTCACGTACATTGGGATCGACGGGAGGCTCAGGTTTGGGCTTTTTTGGGGTGGCTCTTTCCGGATGCAGGAGGCCTTGCACGTAGTTCTCTGTTTGGCGAACAGAAAGCGAAAGTGCATTGATACGCTGCGCTGCCTTTTCTATCTCCTCGGCATGCTCGAAGGCCAAGAGTGTGCGCGCGTGGCCGAAGCTGAGTTCGCCGGACTCGACCCGGGCTTGTACCGAGGTCGGCAGTCGCAGGAGACGAAGGAAGTTTGCCACGGTGGCGCGATCCTTGCCGGTGCGTACCGCCATCTGTTCCTGGGTCATGCGAAACTCGCGCGAGAGCCGCTCGAAGGCACGGGCCTGCTCCATGGGATTCAGATCGGCGCGTTGCAGATTTTCGACGATGGTGATTTCCATCGCCTGTTCATCGGAGACCTGCCGCAAAATTGCCGGAATCGTAGTCTTGCCGGCAATCTCAGAGGCACGCCAGCGTCGCTCCCCTGCAATGAGCTGAAACCGGCCGTTCAACAGAGGCCGCACCAGCACCGGCTGGACAACCCCATTCGCAGTGACGGAAGCGGCCAGTTCGGCCAGCTGCTCCTCGTTCATATGCGTGCGAGTCTGGAAGGGGTTGGGATCGATCTGATCGAGTGGAATTTCGCGGGCCCTGCCACCTTCTGATTCAGTTGGTGAGGGAGCGGGAGCAACGTTGACTCGCGGGAGCAGTGAGTCGAGGCCTTTGCCCAAGGCGCGGCGTTTGGGGTCTGTGGCGGCGATGTTCATCATTCAAGTCCTTCTATTGCGGATCGTAGTCTCGGAGTTGTTCAAGTTGTGTCGGCGGAGAGCAGCCATTAACGTCTCTCAAATTCATTGTTCAAGTCAGGAATAGGGCCAGAAATTGACTTTAGCCTCAGGCCAAGGCGCTGCGTGTACCTTGCGCTGGAAGCTGCGAGGACTCACTATGTTGTTGCGTGCCAGAAATTCTCCCGCTAGCTCAAAGTAAGCCTCAGCTCCACGCGAACGCGCGTCGTACAGGGCGACAGGCTTGCCGTGGCTTGGCGCCTCTGCCAGCCGGACATTGCGCGGAATCACTGTGTTGAATAGCCGGTCTTTGAAGTATTCGCGGAGGGTATCGGTGACCTGCTGAGCAAGATTAGTGCGGTCATCGTACATGGTGAGCAAAACGCCTTCGATGTTGAGCTCTGGATTGTAGGCGGCGCGCACCCGCTCGAGAGTGGAAATCAATTCGGAGATTCCCTCCAGGGCAAAGTATTCGGCTTGCATCGGAACGATCAGAGTCTCCGCAGCCGACAGGACGTTGAGCGTAAGAAGATCGAGTGCCGGCGGGCAATCTAGGATGATCAGATCGAAGTCGTTCCGGATCGGCTCCAGAGCGCTGCGAAGCCGAATGGCTCGGTCGGTGGCGCTGGCGAGCTCAATATTCGCACCAGTAAGATTCTTCGATCCCGGCAGCAGACGGAGCAATTCTATCTCTGTTGGCAGAATGACTTGCTCGGCTGGGGAGTCGTCCATCAGGACGTCATAAACAGATCGGCGGTTGTCATCGCGCTGGAAGCCCATGCCGGAGGTGGCGTTGGCCTGGGGATCGCAGTCAACCAGCAGGATTCTGAGGCCCTCAAGCGCCAAGCAGGCTGACAAATTTATCGCAGTTGTGGTTTTGCCAACTCCGCCCTTTTGATTGACGATGCCGAGAATCTTGCCCATGGCATTCAAGAGTAAAAGGGAGGTGGGATTCAAGGGTAGTCAGTTGACATGTGGAGAACAGGGCGAAGCTGTGGAAAGCGCCTTGGGGGCGGACTGGGCGCTCGGGGGCAAATGTATGAGGCGGAAGAGCTTCTCCATGATCCTCTCGAGAGAGGTGGCTGGCGAGGTAAAAACGTCTAACGGTGGAAAACTTCCTGAATTTCGGGGGCTGGATTGTGCTTTCTCCCGAGGAGTTTCATCTTGAACCTGAACCTGAATCAGGCAAGGCGGGCCAGTGTTCCACGTGGAACATTTCCCATTTCGACCCTCGGTTCCAAATTGTTCCACATGGAACACGCTGGACTCTCCTTGGCAAACCACAACTTCACTCTATCGACAATCCTCGTCTTTGCTTTACATTGGTCCTGCCTCTCAATGGCAGAACAAGTCAAATTCACCGCTTGAATTAGAGTTGCCAACGCCCCAAAAGAAAGTAGAATTGCAGCGATGAAAACTCCCGATTTTTCCGACGCGCCTGATTCTCTTCCGACATCCTTGGGGTTCACACGCCGAGAACTCATTCAAGGAGTTGCCGCACTTACCGCCTCCTCCCTCTTCACCGGGTGTGGCGGTTCCGTCGCGTCCAGCTCCCAAATCCCTCCCTCCGGTTCCAATCCACAGCCCACCCCCTCCGGAACCCTCATTGGCGCGTCTCTCGCTGTAATCGCAACAGCAGGAGGCTCGATTGCCCCTGCGTTCGCAGGCCTCTCCTATGAGAAGAGCCAGGTTCACCAACCCGTCTTCACTGCCTCCAA
Organism: Occallatibacter sp.; assembly: GCA_035945795.1. Classification (GTDB taxonomy): domain Bacteria; phylum Acidobacteriota; class Terriglobia; order Terriglobales; family Acidobacteriaceae; genus Telmatobacter. The sequence goes on along the minus strand of DASYZU010000059.1, from coordinate 50,839 downwards.
CAGCAACCTCATCGGTCTTTTCAAGCGCATCGGCCCCAGTGTGCTCCGCATCGGTGGAAACACCGTGGACCAGACTGTGTGGAATCCCAGCGGTGTCGGCCAGACCGCCGGGCAAGTCGCACCCAGCGACATTGCCGCTGTTGCTGCCTTCGTCAAAGCCGCAGGCTGGCAGTGCCTTTACGGCATCAATCTTGGTGGATCGGCAACCGGCGCAACCAACACGACCCTTGCGGCCCAGGAGGTCGCTTATGCCTACCAGCAATTCGGTTCGTCCCTGCTCGGCATAGAGATAGGCAATGAGTGCGATCTCTATGGAAAAACAGGAGGTTACTACGATGGCAATTGGTCACTTTCCCAGTTCCTGACCCTCTGGGAGCTGTATCGCAGCGCTATTCTCGCTACCACGCCTAGTGTCCCAATCACAGGACCAGCAGATGCCAGCAGCATCTCCAGTTGGACCATCCCCTTCGGCCAGGCTGTCACCAAGAGCGAAATCACTCTCCTTACCCAGCACTACTACCGCGGCAACGGCCAGTCTCCAACCTCCACCGCTGCCTTCCTGGTTACGCCCGATTCCACCCTCGTCAACAATCTGGCAACTCTCAACACCGGTGCCAGGGGTATCGGCATTCCCTACCGAATGGCTGAGTGCAACTCCTTCTACAATGGCGGCGCTAGTGGCGTTAGCAACTCATATGCATCCTCGCTGTGGGCCATCGACTACCTCTTCGACTGCGCCCTGGGCGGAGCTGTGGGGGTTAACTTCCACGGAGGTGGAAACGGCACCGGCTACACGCCAATCGCTGACTCCAACGGAACAGTGGTGGGCGCGCGGCCAGAGTACTACGGCATACTGCTCTTCACTCTCGCCGGCCAGGGAACGCTCTACACGACCCAGCTTGCAGCGGGAGGGCTCAACGTAACTGCCTATGCGGTGAAAATAGCTTCGGGTGGCCTCAACCTTGTCATCGTCAACAAGGATCTGACAAGCAACCTGACCCTCACCATCCAACTTCCCCAGAGCGCCACTACCGCAACGTTGCTTGAGATGACCCAGCTCTCACAGGGAGCCACCGCGCCGAACCTGACTGCAACCGGCGGCGTAACCATTCAGGGTGCCAGCGTCCTCAACGACGGTACCTTCTCTCCGTCAGCAGCTTACACTCTCAGCCTCAGCGGATCACAGCTCAAATGCTATGTGCCCGCCCTCAGCGCGGTACTAATTCAAATTGCATGAAATCTGGACTTCAAGACCGGAGGCTGCAAGACGAATATTCCCAACGCATTCGTCGGCATCACTGTTCAACCAACCGAAAAGGAAATTTTGCGCAGCGCTTGGCCCATCTGCAATGACATGGAAGCAGCTAGTGGATTGGCTGGCCTAGGAACAGGGCGTAGATGAACAGGAGTGGAAGTCAGGTTCACCCAAGTACGGATGTTCTCTCCGCCTTAAGCTGAAGAAGCGAACAATCATCTATCTCGGTCCGTGCACCTGCTGCTTCCGGGCCTCAATCGTCCTGGGTGACAAAGCTGTGGCCGCCACCCGGACCAGTAGCCTTCCGAAACCCGTTCTCAAGCTGATCGACGACGCTCCGCGCTACGCTGAGGGCACTGGCCTGCGCCTGATCATGAAGACCGAAAAGGACCTGCCGGCTATCCGCAAACTCACTCTGATCAAACTGGCGAACTGATCGGCCGCTGACCCACGGCCAACAACCTGTCTATGCTCCCGGGTAACAGAATCGCTTCTGACCAGAGAAACTCCGCCCCGGCCGCTGCCTCTAACGCGGCCAACTCTCCCTGAGTCGTCATCAACGCCAGTAAGCCATGAGCCGCAACCAGCCGGGCTGCAGCTCCCACTGCCTCCGACATCCGGTCAACTGCGCGCAATGTGACGCAATCGAAGCGTGTCGTCAGCTGTTCCGCCCGTTGCGCATGAACCTTTGCCGAGATCCCCAGCACCCGAATCGCCTCTTGCAGAAAAGCCGCTTTCTTGCCTTGCGACTCAGCCAGTGTCACCGCAATCTTAGGCCGGCACAGCGCGATTGGAATGCCTGGAAAGCCACCACCCGAACCAAAGTCGAGCAGGGTAGAGATTCCCGCCGGCAGTGCCTGGGCACACGCAATTGACTCAACAAAATGGCGAGAGAGAATGCCCTCTTCATCCCTTATCGAGGTCAGATTAATGCGTTCATTCCAGCGAACAAAAAGCGAAAAATACGCCCCGAAGCGGTCGGCCTGCTCTGCATCCAGCGGCGCAATACCGGCCTCGGCCAACAGCGCGTTTAGCCGCAGGCTCCGCGAACCCTCCTCTTCACTCATGACGGGATACCGACTCTTCAATCTGCGGAGCAGTCCAGGTCGCGGCAGCCTGCACAAAGGCCGAAAAGATCGCGCGAGAGGCGGCACTTTGCGTGTACGTCCGCTCCGGATGCCATTGCACAGCGAGCGCAAAGTGATCCGCGGCGTCCAACTCAACAGCCTCAATCACCCCATCTAGCGGACAGACCGCGCTCACCAGCAGCTTGTCGCCTGGAACGCGAATCGCCTGATGGTGGCTTGAATTCACCTGCACTTCACGCTCCTCTCCCGGTGGCAGAATCCGGCTCAACCGAGACCCTTGCGCAATCTGCACCGAATGCGCCTCTACAACTTCACGACCCGACCGGTGATTGACGGCAGTTTTTAGATCGCCTTCCAGATCAGTCTCCAGGTCTTGGATGAGCGAACCGTTGCGCCACACATTCAGAGTCTGAGCACCATGACAGATGCCCAGAATCGGCTTGCGCAGGTTGAAGGCATCCTGCAATAGCAGCTCGTCCACCGCGGTTCGCGCAGGGTCAGCCTCGCCGCACTCCGGTCTTCGCGCCTCGCCATATCTCTCCGGGTCCACATCGAAGCCGCTGCCCGGCAGCAGGATTCCCTGCACACCAGCCAGCAGCCTGGCCACGCGGTCCTGGCGTTCATGCAGCGGCACTACTATCGGCGTCGCTCCAGCGGCTCGAAGAGCTGCAATATACTGCGGCAGCGAACGCTGATTGTAGGCAGCATCGGTGCCGGTGGGCTCGGGAATCGCAATGATCACAGACATGGAACAATCAGTGTAATGACAGACGCTGCATTGCGGATAGTGGTTGCCGACTTGTTAGTTGCCGGCAGGGATTGCACCATCTTCAACGGAGTTGTCAGATTCGCCAGCCAGCGCAGATTCCGACTCCAGCAAGCGCTCAATGGCCGCTCGCAGCCTGGCGTTCAGTTCATCTGTCTGGCGCGGCGTCATCCCCTTGGTCTCGATCGGCGCACCTACGCTCACCGTGAGCTCTCCCGGATACAAGTGGCGGGTGTGAATTGGCAGCAGATCATAGACCCCTGTGAGCGCAATCGGTACCAGCGGCACCTGTGCGCGAATGGCCAGGTAAGCTGCGCCGGAGAGGAACGGCTTGAGTCCACCGGTCGACGTCCGCCCTCCCTCTGGGAAGACAAATAGCGGCATGCCGGAGCGCAGCGCCTTTACTCCCACGCCCAGGCTCGATAGCGTGGCGTGCGGGTTGGCGGTATCGATAGGAATCTGCCCAGAACGGTCCAGATACCAACCGATAAATGCAATCGGCCACAACTCCTTCTTGGCGAGAATACGGAACTGGAAGGGCAGGGTCGCGAAGATCACCGGTGTATCCATGTAGGAGGTGTGGTTGGATGCGTAGACGGCCACCGGTTGGCTGTGCAGATTCTCCACCCCGCGCACTGTAATCGAGCAACCAGTTCCCCACACCACGGCGCACGCCCAGAACCGTGCGATCCGATGCTGAAGGCGGCCATGCTTGTCGGCGAACGAGACCAGCAACGAAAGCGAACCGCAAATGGCAGTAATCACTGTCAGAAGCGGGATCTGTATAACATTCGTACGCCAGCGATAGAGCCGTGGCAGGGGATCAGGCCGAGAGCTCATGTTTCCGCCGCTCATCGTTCTTCCCCTTCCTCACCAAGCAAAAGGGTACGCGCCTCGCCCACTAGGTACACCGATCCGGAGACGACAATCACTCCGCCACGCGCGCACTCTTCGGCAAGTTGGAGTGCGTTCGCAACCGATTCTGCTGCGACGACCCGTGTTCTTGTAGCTTTGGCTGCTGCCAGCAGATCGTCCATTGCAGCGGCGCGAGCGGAATGAATGGGTGCAACGATCACGCGTTCAAACAGCGGAAACAAGATCTGCGCCATCTCCGCCACCGGTTTATCGCGCAGGCAACTGAAGATCAGCGTCCGCGGCTTCTCTTCTTCAAGCGTGCTGCGCAGTCCTGCGCGCAGAGCCCAGGCGCCGGCAGGATTATGCGCCACATCCAGGATCCACTTCGCGCCGTTTCTTTCGATGCTTTCCAGTCGGCCCGGCCAACGTGTCTTCTGTATGCCCTCCGCGATAGTCTCCGGCGTAATCGGAAAGCCATGGCCGCTCGCCAGCTCTGCGGCAGCGGCGATCGCCAGCGCCATATTGCGATGCTGGTGCACACCCACGAGCGGCGAATCAACGAGAATCTCCGCTCCGAGCGCCTCAATCGAATAAGGACCGACCACGCCCGCGCCCGGCACATAGGCTGTCGCACTCACTCCGCGCACTCCAAGCCCGGTTGCCACCTCACCCAGAACCTGGTTGGCCTCCGGATGCTGAGGCAGCGTAATCATGGTTCCACCCGCTCGCAGAATGCCCGCCTTTTCACGCGTGATGGCTGAGATGGTCGTGCCGAGCCACTCCATATGGTCGAGCGAGATGTCGGTAATTATCGAGATCAGCGGATCCACAATATTGGTCGCGTCCAGCCGTCCGCCCATGCCCACTTCTAGCACTGCAATCTCCGCCTTCGCCTCGGCAAAGTGCAAAAGAGCCTGCGCTGTCAGAATCTCGAAATAACTAGGCATCTGCGGCAACCGGCCATTCAGAACCAGTTGCTGCGCGGCATCGTGAACGCGAAAATACAGCCGCGCAAAAGAATCATCGTCAATCTCAACGCGGTCCATGCGGATGCGTTCGTTGGCCCTGACCAGATGCGGCGAAGTGTAAAGCCCGGTGCGCAGTCCGGATGCTGTCAGGATGGAGGCTAGTGTGGCAGCCGTCGAACCTTTGCCATTCGTTCCCGCAATCAGCACTGCAGGAAAGGAATGCTGCGGATCGCCCAGCGCGTCCAACAGTGTGCCAATCTCATCCAACGAGAATTTGCGCCGCGGATGCCCGCTGCCCGTATAGAGCTCGGGCACCATGGCATTCAGTTCATTAATGGCTGCCGCGTAGGACATCGAAACTCAAGTATAAAAGCCGCATCGCAACCTGTATTCAAATTGTTCTTAATCCTTCAATAGAAGCTGCATAGCCTTGCGCGCGTTCTGCAGGCACTCGCGCGCTTCATCCTCCGACAACAAACCCTGGTGAACAGCCTTCTTGCCAACATCGTTTACCTGGTTGGCGAGTGCCGGAAAATCTCCGTCAATACCCGTCAGTTGCAGGTTGTTATTCACTTCGTGGAGCAGGTTGCCCAGGGTGGCGGTATTGCGGTAGCGGGTGCGCACCTGACGAGCGAGACCGGTTGGCAGCTTCTGCTTGATCGCCTCTTCCAGCACTGAACGGCACATGACGGCGCAGGCAGTGAAGAGGCCGAAGAAGTAGCAGCGCGTCGCCTCATCCAGATACCGGTCCGCCTCCTCTGAACTGGATGCGGCCACAACACATTCGCGCAGATGGGTCGCCCGCAGGACTGCCGGCTCCACGAGCTCCAGCAACTCCATGGCGAAAGCCGTTCGCAGCAAATCGTTCTGCTGTGCATCGAGAGCGCATTGAATCTCCTGCCACGCCGGAGTAGCCATCCCGCTGCCTGCCTGCTGTAACCGCGTAAGCGATGTTAGTCGCCGCCGCGCGTGTTGCACAAAGCCCTGTCTCATCTCCTGGGCTAGCATGTGCCAGCCAGCCACAAAAGCTGGTGGGTCCTGCTCATAGCGCGTCCAGAGCTCGTTGTACACAATGCCCGGCACCACTTCGCGAAGCTGTGCAAACCGTCCGGTCGCAGCCAATTCTGAGATTGCCTCGCAAAACTCCGGTCCAGGCGCACCTTCGGCGGACATTTGCATCAATTCGCGTTCCTGCCGCCCGACGTCGATGCTCATCCCAAAAACTCCTCACCTAATCAGAATCCCGCAGCCCAAAGTCCTGCGACAAAAATCTCTGACTCAAAGTCTAGGACCAGAAGCACGTAATTCCCCAGGTCGGCAAACACATCACTTCACCCCTCGTACTGGAATGGGAACTTTTTCTTCACTCATCGCACACGGAAATTTGTTCTGAATGAGTGCATGAATTGTCACTCTTTTCAGTGCCTCAAAATGTTTGTTTAATCTTCGCTCCCTGTGGAGTATGAGGTCTCTTCGGCCCCTTATTCCATACGGTCCTGAACGCGCTATTCACACAAACAGGCTGCTTTACACAGCCCTTTTCCCAGCTCTTGTGGGAGGCGTGGGAAACAGGGGTCTCGATGATCCCATTTAAACTCGCTTTTCCAAAACTCCAGAATTGCACAGCCACAATTTAGAAAACCGCGCAGCCTCTCAACCTCCTACCAAACAACCACTTCGGAAGGTTTCCCACTTTTCCTAGTTGAACTACGGGTACTACTGTCTTTTCTTTTAATCTCCTATCCCTTTCCCACCACCTGCCGCACCCCACAGACCAACTCTCTGAAAACCGCCTTGGTGTGCCGCGCTGTCCTTGTGCTATGACGCGGTTGGGTCGTCCCGGGCCGGAGAATCCCAGTAATCCAGAGAAGCGTCCCTGTTTTCCACGCACACTCAAACCCAAGGATGAATACAATCAAGAGGAACAAAAGACAGCTATTTCGCCGGACCGCAATGTGTTGTAGAGTGTGGCCATAGCGAAAGATGGCTTCCACTAAAGTCATCTGGCTTCTGGACCTGGGGACACATATGCCGATCAGTGAAACCGAAGTGGAGAAACCGGCCGCACAGGGGGCAGCGATGGAGATTACCGTAAGCCGCCAGGATCTGGTTAGAGAACTCACGGCGACACAAAGCGTAGTCGAGCGCAAAACCACCATTCCGATTTTGTCGAATTTTCTCCTTGAAGCCGAAGATGACCGCTTGAACATCACCGCGACTGACCTTGACCAGGCCATTCGCACCAGTGCCGCGGTCAAGGTAAAAAAACCTGGTTCCTGCACTATCCCTGCACGCAAATTTTACGACTACATCAAGCTGCTGCCCGATGGCGATATCTCCATCAAGCTGCTTGAGAACCACTGGGTGCAGATTCGCAGCGGCCGCTCCAACACAAAAATCGTTGGCATGGCCCGCGCCAACTATCCCCAGGTTCCAGAGTTTCCCTCGGTCTCGGCCACCAGCATCTCGCTCATCTCGCTCAAGACGCTCATCGCGCGCACCATCTTTGCTATCTCGAACGAAGAGTCGCGATACACCCTGAACGGCGCCCTCCTGGTTATCAAGGCCGAGTCGCTGGCCATGGTCGCCACCGACGGTCATCGCCTCTCCTTCGTCGAAAAGCCCAACGAGAACCTCGAAGGAATCAGCGGAGAGAAGCGTGTGCTCATTCCGCGCAAGGCGCTCCAGGAGCTGCAGCAGTTGCTCACGGCCACCGAAGCCGAGAAGATCGAGTTTGCCGACGACGAGCACACGCTCTTCTTCCGCGTAGGCCATCGCACACTCAGCACGCGCAAGCTCTCCGGCCAGTTCCCCAACTTCGAGGCCGTCATGCCACGCGACAACACCAAGTTCGCCGTGGTGCGCTGCAGTGAACTCTCGGCTGCCATCCAGCGTGTCGCCCAGTTTGCCGACGAACGTTCCGGCGCCATCCGTATGCGTCTCGAAGGCAACGAGCTCAAGATCAGCGCCAACTCTACCGAATCCGGCGAGAGCGAAGACACCATCGACACGCCCTACTCCAGCGACCCCATCGTTGTCGGCTTCAACTCGGTCTACATCCTCGACTTCCTCAAGGCCCTCAGCAATGAAGGCGAAGTCCGCCTGGAGTTCAAGGACTCCCAGTCTGCCGGTCAGATGCGTCCCGAGGATCCAGACGCCGAATACAAGTATCGCTACGTCCTGATGCCGATGCGGATTTGACCAGTTCGCTTCGGTCCGGCCAGTCCGCCGAGCCGAAGCGATCACGCCAGATTTCGGCTGCATTTAACCGACTCACTCTGTCCTGCGCCGCGACAAAAAGAAAACTTTGCTAAGCCGTGAAATAAGAAAATCTTAGTTGCGAGTTGATCAAAAATATAGATTTTCATATTTGTATACCAACTCAAAGATTATTTCTGCCGGTAGAAACTTTCAATCCACTCAAAATAATACACTTAAGTTTGTGGTAATCAAATTGCCCCGAAACTGCCAGCGGTTTCCCAAAAACGTGCTATTCCCCAAGCGTAGTTTTCCGAAATACGGTATTGACCAAGGAGATTGCTTCCCCATGAGAAATCCCTTTGTTAGAGTGTTGGTACTCACAGTCCTGGTTCTCTTCACGCAGGTTCAATCCAAAGCTCAGACTGTGGCATCGATAACCGGTGTGGTTTCTGATCCGACAGAAGCTGTGATACCCGGTGTGAGCGTCACGCTAACGAATCCCCAGACCAATGCCTCTTATCAGACCGTCTCCAATTCAGTCGGATCGTACCTGATCCTCAACGTGAAGCCGGGACCAGGCTACAAGATCAGCTTTTCGCGCGACGGATTCAATCCGGTCACGATTACAGATTTGTATCTGAATGTCGACTCGACGCGTACCCAAAATGCCCAGCTCGTAGTCGGCAGTGCAGCGCAGACCGTCGAGGTATCCGCTTCAAACCAGGACGTTACGCTCAACACTACCGACGCGACGGTTGGAAACAGCGTAGAAGTCCAGTACCTCAACAATCTCCCGGTCCAAAACCGCGATAGACCATCCGCGCTGTTTACTGAACAGCCCGGTACAACGCTGGACGGTTCGGTAACCGGCTCTCGGACTGATCAAAGCAACGTCACGGTTGATGGGCTCGACGTGAATGACATTTTCACTGGTAACTTCGGATCCATAGCCGCCAATGCCCCTGTTGATTCGATTCAGGAGTTCCGCGGCGTCTCGGCCGGCCAGCCGGCCAGTTCCGGCAAAGGCGGCGGCGGACAGTACTCGCTGGTCACCAAAAGCGGCACCAACAAATTTCATGGAAATGTGAACGAGTACCATCGCGACACAGATACACAAGCCAACGACTGGTTCAACAACGATCACGGCGTGCCGAGGCCCCCACTTATCCGTAACCAGTTCGGCGGCAATATCGGCGGGCCCATCAAGAGAGACAAAGCGTTCTTCTTCTTTAACTGGGACAGCCGCCGCGATACTCTGAGCAACCTGGTCGAGCGCACAGTTCCTACTGACGCTTACAAGGCTGGCACGATTGTTTATTACACGAATTATGCTAACAAGACCACCGCGAACTACAGCGCGCCACAGATCACAGCGCTTGATCCTCAAGGTAAGGGTTTCAATTCCTCGGTCCTCAGTGTTTTTTCCACGCGGTATCCAAAAGTAAACGACCTTACGGGTGCCGGTGACCACATCAATACCGGTGGTTTCAAGTTCAACGCTCCGTTCCCGTATGTCGAGAACAACTACGTTGGCAAGGTCGATTACAACCTGACAACCAACCAGAAGATCTGGGGCAAAGTTGGCTTTTCCAGAATCGACCAAACACAAAAAGCCATCGAATTTCCTGGTGACCCTGAGACCTACCCCTTCCTCGATAAGAGCTATCAGTGGGTTGTAGGCCACACCTGGGCGATCGGTTCTAACAAGTCGAATCAAGCCTGGTACGGTACGACCGTCACGAACTGGAACTTCCCCAATACATACAATCCTACGGGTGCTAATCAATACTCCTTCGGCGGTACCGGAACTGGTGGCGTGATCCTCTCCGGCCCATACGCCAGCGCCATCAACGCTCAGAATCGCATCGTTCCCATACCTGTCATAGGCGACGACTTCGGATGGCAGAAGGGGAGACACAACTTCCAGATGGGCGGTACCTTCAAGTACATCAACCCCGACAGCAATACCATTCTGGACTACAACAGCCCAACGCTCGGTTTGGGTGGAAACATGAATACCCTCAATGCCAGCCTGCGGCCCGCCAACATCGATCCCGCTTCCTCAACCGCTCGGTCGTTTTGGGACAGAGCCTTTACGCTGGCACTCGGCCGGTTTGGCTCCACATCCGCAACCTACAACTACGACAACAAGGGCGGCCTCCTGCCCCAGGGGACCGGCTCGCAGAACCATTACCGGTTCTTCGAAACTGAGCTCTACTTCTCCGACTCCTGGAGACTGACGCCGTCCCTCACCATCTCTTACGGTTTGCGCTGGCAGAACTACTCGTCTCCGTACGAAAAGAACGGCATCCAGTCCATCCCGAGTCTCAACTTCGACCAATACTTCTCGGCCCGTGCGAAACAGAGCGCTGCCGGACTCTCCGGCGACTCATCGTTACCTTTCATCTCCTACTCGCTCGGCGGCAAGACCAACAACTCTCCTGGCTACTTCCAGCCCGACTACAAGAACTTTGGACCTCGCCTCGGCTTTGCCTACTCACCCGGAGTCAATTCCAAATCCGTTTTCAGCGGCAGTGCCGGCGTCGTCTTCGACTACACGGTGGTCAGTGCCGTCATGTACCAGGCAGAACAGTACTCCTACCTGTTCCAATCCAGCGCAACCCTTCCGCTGGGCACACCGGCTAACCCAACCACCTCTCTCTTGACCGATCCTCGATTTAGCGGCTTCACAGCTACACCGCCTCTTCCCACTGCGCCCACAGCACTCAAGGCACCCTACACGCCCTTCGTCAGCGGTGGTGTACCGACTGGCTTGTCCAACGGTTCGGCGTTCAATGAGGCGGCTTCCAACAACCTCAAGACGCCTTACAACATCATGTTGGACTTCGGCTTTCAGCACGAGTTTCCCGCCGGCTTCATCCTCAAGACCACCTATGTCGGTCGTCTCGGACGCCGGTTGCTCGGCCAGGCCGATGCCGACCAACTCATCGATTTCCCCGATTTGAAGTCCGGTCAGATGATGTCCACGGCTTTTGCGAACATTGCAAAGCAGAGGCGAGCTCAGGACGCTGCAGGGCTACCATGTGGCGTTGCCCCTCCAGTTACGGAGCAGCCGTGGTTCGAGGATGTCATCACCCCCGGAGTCGGCGCCGGATTTGGTTTCGCAAGCAACTCCGACCTGATTGCCTGCGGATTTGATCCCCTTCCTCTCCGCGGCGATTTCGCCGACACCATTCAGGGCATCTCGACTCTCAATCAGTACTCTTCGTTCTTTGGCGTGAACGAGCTCTTCCCGTCCAATATTGGCATGGGTTCTCAGTTCTCTGAGCTCAGCTACTACACCAACAAGGGCTTTTCCAACTACCACGGATTGCTGGTCACCCTGCACAAGAACGCAGGCCATGGCATTCAATTCGACATCAACTACACCTGGTCGCATTCAATTGACAACGTCTCGGTGATCGCTAATGCACCAGCTATTGGCGGTTACGGCTTCATCTGCGACGTGGTGCGGCCGAGGAATTGCCGCGGAAACTCCGACTTCGACGTCACGCAGTACGTCAATGGCCAGTTTCTGTGGCAGCTGCCTGTCGGCCGCGGCCGGGAATTCGCCGCAACCGCGCCCTTCTGGGTGAACGAGGTCATCGGTGGCTGGGATCTGAGCGGGCTCCCGTACTTCCACACTGGAAACGCCACCTTCGCCAGCTCCAATGCGTTTGTAGCCGGATATGCAAACGATGCCCCCGCCATCTTGACCGGCTCTGTCGCCGACCTGAACAGCCATGTGCATAAGGCTGCCGACGGAACCGTTTGGGCCTTCAAGAAGAGCGATGATTCGTATGTAAATGATTTCGTCGGGCCCGTCGGCTTCCAGGTCGGCAGCCGCAACAACCTCCGTGGTCCGCATTACTTCGACCTGGATCTGGGGCTTGCCAAGACATTTCCCATTCTTGCGGACAACAAGCTGAATCTGATATTCCGCTGCGATGCATACAATGCGCTCAACCATCCGAGCTTCTCAAATCCGAGCGCGCTGAACAACCTCGACATTACCGAATCCTCAGCGACCTTCGGCATCCTGACTTCAACCGCGAGCACCGCCCGCGTTCTGCAGGGCGCGCTGCGGCTGGAGTTCTAAACCCTCGCCTCATTCACGGCACCAACACAAAAGCCCCGGCAATGTCGGGGCTTTTGTGTGAGCGCATTACAAATGCATCTCCGCATCGCAGCGGTTACACCTTCATGAAATCGAGTGCGCGAATCAGGTAGGACTTCAAGTCACGGCGGTGCACCACCGCATCCAGGAATCCCTTTTCCAGTAGAAACTCCGATCGCTGAAATCCTTCGGGCAGCTTCTGGCGGATAGTCTGCTCAATAACGCGCGGTCCGGCAAAGCCAATCAGCGCGCCAGGCTCTGCAATGTTCAAGTCGCCCAGCATCGCAAAGCTGGCTGTTACGCCGCCAGTAGTGGGGTCGGTGAGCACGCAGATATAGGGAACCTTCGCGTCGTCCAGCTGCGCCAGCGCAGTGGAGATCTTCGCCATCTGCATCAGGCTTACGACACCCTCCATCATGCGCGCACCGCCAGAGGCCGCGACCACGACGAGCGGCTTGCGGCTGAGGCGCGCACGATCCACTGCACGTGCGATAACTTCGCCCACCACAGCGCCCATCGATCCGCCGATGAAGCCGTACTCCATGGCGCTCAACACAACCGCGTGAGGTCCCATTTGCCCCACGGCATTGATGACCGCATCGCTGAGCCCGGTATCCTCCTGGGCCTTGCGCAGCCGCTGCTTATAGGGTTTCACATCTGTAAAATTCAGCGGGTCCGTGGAGCGCAGCCCCATGTCCACCAGCTCATAGCCGGGTTCGAGCAGTAGATCAATGCGTTGCCGCGCGCCGAGTTTGAAGTGGTGCTGGCACTTGGGACAGACGTTAAGGTTAGCTTCCAGATCCTGCCTGAAAATCGGCTGGCGGCAGCCCGGGCACTTCGTCCACAACCCCTCGGTGCGCACAGTTTTTCCGGCGGCATCGGTGTCGATCTCGGGGCCGGACTCGTACTCGCCGTTCTCTCGCTTGAACCAGGACATACCTAACCCATTGTAAATGGACTGCCCCTATGCGGGCTCGCTGGAGCGCAGGTAAGCATCATCGCCGTCAATCCAGTCCTGGCGCGGCGGATTGAAGATATCCAGCGCCACTGAATCAACCAACGCAATCACTTCATGAGGCACATTCGGAGGAATGCACAGAATCTCCCCGGCCCGTACCGTCACTTTCTTCCCCTCGAGCAGAAAATCCAGCGCTCCCTCCACCACGTGGCTGATCTGCTCGTTGGTGTGCTTGTGCAGCGGCACGTGTGCGCCCGTCTTCAGCACAAGGCGAGCAAGCATTGTATTCGCGCCCACCACATACTGCCTCGTGGTCAACCTGTTCATCTGCTCCGCCGCTATATCGGCCCAGCGATGGTGTTTGCTTGCCTGCATGGCTTTCTCCCTGGTTGGATTGGATCAGATCGCGTGGCGACTTTCCAAATGCGTCTTCACCGTCACTGAAACCCTGATGCTCGTCCGTGAATTGCCTACCGATTCAAGGGTGGGAAGCGAGCATCAGTATTCTATCCCGCGTTGCGCCAGAATGCCCTTCTCGTAGGCATGCTTCACTTCACGCATCTCGGTAACAGTATCGGCCAGCTGCACCAGCAGCGGATTAGCGTTGCGGCCAGTCAGGATCACGTGCACCATCTCCGGCCGTCCGCGCAGAGCCTCTGCTACCACCGCTGGATCAAGCATCTTGTAGCTGATCGCGTAATTGATCTCGTCCAGAACCACCATGTCCCACTCGCCGGAGTAGATCGCCTCGCGCGCCTCGGCCCAGGCCGCCTCCACAAGGCGAATGTCCTCAGGGTCGGTCTCAGCTCCGCCCACTTTCACAAAGCCGCGCCCCATTTGCTTTAGCACGAAGTTCGATCCGAACGCCTGCACCGCATCCAGCTCACCGTAGTGCCACGAGCCCTTGAGAAACTGCAGCATCAGCACCCGCATCCCATTGCCCACGGCGCGCAGCGCAGTGCCCAGAGCTGCAGTAGTCTTGCCCTTGCCGGGGCCGGTATTAATCAGAATCAATCCACGTCGGGAATCCGTCATTATAGTTCTCAGTGGTCAATTGTCAGTTGTCAGTTTACGCTGCTCTACTCCGGTGCTTGGTTCGCTGTCCGAGGTCAAGTCAGAACTGAGAACTGACAATTGACCACTGAAAACTATTTTTCAGTGCCCCGCGTGATACGGGTGGCTGGTCAAAATCGTAAATGCGCGGTAGATTTGTTCCGCCATCACCAGACGCGCCAATGCATGGGCCAGCGTCATCGGCCCCAGCGAGAGCAGGAGCTGTGCCCGCTTGCGAGCCGCCTCCGACCAGCCGCTGGCCGGACCCACAGCGAAAACGATGTGCTGGCCCCCCTCGTCGCGGCGCGCGCCCAGCCAAGCAGCAAAGGCCTCTGAGCTCATCTGCCGCCCTCGACTGTCCAGCAGCACCGCCTGGGCCGGCGTTCTACCCTGCTGACGCTCCAGCCATTCAAGCATGGCCTCCTCGGTTCGGAATGCCTCCGTCCGGCAACGCGCAAACGCTGAGCAGCGTTCGAGATAGGTTTGAATCAGCGGGTCCATCGAGTCCTTTGAACCGGGGCGGGCTCCGATATGCGCCAGTGTGACTTGCATGGAGAGGAGGATACCTTAACTCCAGCAACCCGTGCCGCCAAGACCTCGCGAGGGATTTCTCCAAAAACGGGAAGCTTCTTATTGTTTATGGAAGACAACAAATTAGCTATACAGATTTTCATATTCACACCCCCCCGTCCCGTGATGCCAGGTAAATCGTGAACGGTGAAAATGCCCTATTTTCAAACACATAAATGCTTCGGTAAAGGCTGGTTGGAGATTGGCCATCATCTTGCATATTCATCACCCTAAGGCTTCACCGGCGATTTCCCGGAAATTTGTTGGAAAGCTAGACGGTTAGACAGCTAGGTCTAAAAATCTGATCGACTAGTTGTAAGTCGCAAGTGCAAGACGGGCTCCTATTCCAGGCTTTCATATTTCATATTGGTTGACTATTCTCCTGCGCCGTGATTGCGGGTCGCGTTCCCCCTCCTACCGATCGCCGTAGGAGCTTTCCTAAGTGGTTCGTGGAATAAATTGATCTTCGCTCCCCCGTCGCTGGCGCAGCACCTTACTAACCGGCATTTTGTATTTCCCACTCAATCCGAGGTCTTTAGGAGATATGAAACCAATGAAAAACGTAACGAAGATCCTTTGGTGTTTGTTGGCGATGCTCGTTCTTGTATTTCTGCCGGTCTGTTACGGACAAGGCATCTCCGGCATGACAGGCATCGTGACCGACTCTTCCGGGGCCGCTGTACCAGGCGCCACAGTCACCCTCACAAACGCAACCACCGGATTGAAGTTCACAGTGACCACCAACGCTATCGGCGTGTATCGCTTTTCCGAGATTCCGCCGGGCCAGGGATATGAGGCTCTCTTTACTGCCCAAGGTTTTGCCCAGCTCGATATCAAGGACATCTACCTCACCGTAGCCAACATCCGTACGCAGAATGCGAACCTGACAGTGGGCGCAGCGGTATCGACAGTTCAGGTGACTGCTTCAACCTCTGAAGTCACCATCGATACTACGAGTGCAACCATCGGCAATACCTTCGATGTTCAGGCTATGAACAACCTACCCGTGCAGCAGAGGAACGACCCGCTCGCACTCTTCGCCATGCAGCCCGGAGTTACCGATACAGGCTCCGTGACAGGTGCGCGTGTCGATCAGAATAACGTCACTCTCGATGGTCTGGACGTGAACGATATCTCGACCGGCGGAGCGTCGCAAGGCAATGCGGGAGCGGGCGTCGGCAGTCAATTAGGTACCATCGTTGCACATGCTCCCGTCGATTCAGTAGAAGAGTTTAAGGGCGATGTAGCCGGCAGCGACGCATCCACGGGCCCCGCCGGCGGTGGCCAGTTCCAGTTGGTCACCAAGAGCGGCACAAATACCTTCCACGGCAGCCTCTTTGAGTATCATCGTGATCCGTCACTGGTCGCCAACAGTTGGTTCAGCAACAATTCCACGCCCATTGTTCCCCGCAACCACCTGATTCAGAATCAGTTCGGCGGCGCTGTCGGCGGTCCCGTCATGCGCGACAAGCTGTTCTTCTTCTTTAACTACCTCAACGACAAAATCGTCAGTGGCTCTCTCGTTACGAGAGCCGTTCCCAGCGCCGCCCTGCGCGCCGGCACGGTCACGTATTACAACACGGGCGGAGGTGTTTCGTCGGTCAATCAAGCCGGCCTTAAGGGTTATGACCCAGCGGGGATCGGTGTAGACACAACTTGGTTAAGCTTCCTCGACAAACGCTTTCCGGCTAGCAACAGCAACAACACCGGCGATGGCCTCAACTCACTCGGATTCAACTTCAACGCTCCGAACAACAACAACGAGACAAATTACGTCGGCAGAGGCGACTACAACATTAACGAAAAGATGAAGCTGTTCGCGCGCTTCAGCATCGCCCGTCAAGACGCAGTGGACCAACCTAACCAGTTTCCGGGCGACCCGGTTACGTCTCCGTTCACCGATCGCTCATACGCTTTCGTCATCGGCCACAATTGGGTGATCGGACAGAACAAGACCAACCGGCTCTTCCTTGGCGACGTCGTACAAAAGGTCGCTTTCCCCATCGAATACAATCCCACCGGGTCCACTGCCTTCACCTTCGGCGACGGTGCCGATAATGGCATGGCTGCAAACCCCTACATCTGGCCTGGCGCGAGCGCTCGTCGTGTCCCCATTGAGCAGATTGGCGACGACTTTACCATGACTGAGGGAAGGCATACCTGGCAGATGGGCGGAACCTTCAAGGACATCCTGGCCCACGACACAACCGTTGGCGATTACAACGTGACCCAGATCGGTCTGGGAGGCCATATCTTTAGCCTTTGTGGTCCAGCCGCCGGCAGCTGCGGCACTGGCAATCCCAGCCTGCGTCCAACCGATCTCGATTTGACAAAGAAACTCTGGTGGGATGAGCCCTTCGCGTTCCTTCTCGCTCGCATCGCCAACATATCAAGCGACTACAACTACGATGCCAAGGGCAAGGTGCTGGCTCAGCTGACGGGCGACCAGCGATTCTACAAGTACTATCAAACGCAACTCTATTTCATGGACTCATGGAAGGTCGTGCCCGGCCTGACCATCACCTATGGCGTCACCTATCAATGGTTCTCCGTGCCCTATGAGACGCGTGGCCTTGAGAGCACTGAGCCCTATACCTTCAACCAGTACTTCGGGGCGCGTGTACAGCAGAGCATTCTTGGCCAGACCGGTCCCCAGGCAGTCCCCCTGATCTCCTACCTCCTTGGCGGAAAAGGCAACGGCGGTAGCGCCCCGCCTCTGTACTACCCTCAGTACAGAAACTTTGCACCGCATCTGGGCTTTGTCTGGAACCCTGGCTTCGACAGAAAGATGGTGCTCAACGCAAGCGGAAGCATCGTTTATGACCGCACCATCATCAACGCAATTCAAAATATCCAGGATCAGTATTCTTACCTCTTCCAGCAAACCAAAACGAGCTCGTTTGGAAGTTCGACCGATCCGTACGGTTCCCTCAAGAACGATCAACGGCTCGACAGTAACAACAGCATCGCAGGCGTGACACTCACGCCGCCTGCAACGCCAAAAGCCCCTTATCAGCCGTTTGTCGACAACACCGGAGCACCCTTCGGTCTCCAAAACGGGGGAGCATTCAACAGCACCATCGATCCAGGCCTGCAAACGCCGTACAACATCATGTTTAACGCGGGCATTCAGCGCCAGATGCCGTGGGACATGGTTCTTAAGGTCAACTACGTAGGCCGTTTGGGACGCAAGCTTCTGGCGCAGACTGATGCCAACCAGGTGCTCGACTTCACAGACACAGTGTCAGGAGAATTGCTGTCCACTGCATTCAGTTCCATCATCAAACAGACTCGGCAGGGTATCGCGCCTAAAAACCAAACAGTGCAGCCATGGTTTGAGAATGTCGTTACGCCGGGCCTCGGCGTAAGTGCCGGATACGGCAGCAACACGGAACTTCTCTCTTCAGCACTCAGTGGCCTGGTCTTCAACGGCGATTTTGGTGACTTCGTTCAGGCCATCTCCGGCATTACTCCGTACAACGTGGGATCCGCTGCGCAATTCGCAGAAAACTCGTTCTACGACAGCCAGGGATTCTCCACCTACCACGGTCTCCTGGTGACCCTGCAGAAGAACATGTCGCACGGTCTCCATTACGACTTCAACTACACCTGGTCGCACTCCATCGACAATACCTCCTTCTTCGCCAACTCCATGGGCGATACGGGCATTGGCGGCATCGGCCTGGTCTGCGACGCGGTTCACCCCCGCGAGTGCCGCGCCAGCTCCGACTTCGATGTAAGGCAATACATTACCTCAGACGCACTCTACGAGCTGCCCTTCGGCAAAGGGAGGATGTTCCTCGCCACTCAACCCCACTGGGTCGACGAAGTCATTGGCGGATGGGACTTGAGCGGTACCTCGGGGTGGCACACCGGCTTCCCGTGGTCGGGCACTTCCAACGCCTTCGTCGCAAGCTATTCTAACAACGCTCCTCCTATCTTCGTTGGCACAGATCCATCGGTCCTAACCACGCATGTGACGAAGCTGCCGGGAGGAGGTGTCAGCAACTTCGCCAACGCCAAAGCAGCTTCCAAATCGTTATCTGGACCGGTTGGATTCAATATTGGTCCGCGCAACTTCTTCCGCGGCCCCAGGTACTTCGATGCGGACCTGGGCCTGGCCAAGAAGTTTCCAATTACCTCGGAGAGGGTCAATTTAAATTTCCGTGCCGACGCGTTCAATGCGTTCAACCACCCGAACTTCGCCTTACCCGCGGAGAATGTCTACAACGGCTACGACCAGCAGGACTATCAGCAGGGTGCAGGGTTCGGCCAGATCAGCTTTACTGTTGTCCCGCCTGGAAACTCCAACAACGGAGCACGCGTACTGCAGCTCTCGCTGCGCCTCGAATTCTAAGCCGTCGGTCCGAAAACGAAAGCCACCTCGAAAAGGGACCGCTTCGGCGGTCTCTTTTTTGTGCCTGTACAGCTTGTGTCGCGGTCATTGCCACCGTAGACCCGTTGAATCGCCGTTCCGCACCTCAACCGGCCCGGAAAACCCCAGTTTTAGTCTCCCCAAAAATGGGACCTTCTCCGCCCAAATTTGGAATTAAATCCGATATTAATACAGTTTTTAATATTTGTGAGATTTCAATCCCTCTTAAGTCCTTTCGATAAGCACTTTAGTTTCAATGGCAAAAAGGTATTCTCCGAGATTCCAACAGATTGGCCCGTATCGTGCATCTATCATTGACAGCTATCCGCGTCATTTGTCGAAACAGGGCACACAGATCACTTGATCATGTGCGTGGGTTTCATTTTGCTTCTTGACGGCATTCTTGCGTCTTTTGGCCTCATTGGTATTGCCGGTAAATCGGTCTAACACCCGACAGCCGGAGCAACAAAATTAGCGGATTGAGAAGTTTCCCGACAGGGCCTTCCGATCCCAAATCATCTTCGGAGGAGTTCAATGCTATCTTTCCGGTTTAAGAAAGCGTTCTTTGCAGTTAGTTTCCTGCTCGTGTTGTTGATTAGCGGCAGTTTTGCCGCTTGGAGCCAATCCACCAGCGGTGACATCGTTGGAACAGTCCTTGACCGCAGCGGCGCTGCCATCCCTGGCGCCTCGATCACGGTTACCAATATTGCCACTGGCGTCTCCGCCACCGTTCAGGCCAGCAAGGTCGGAGACTTCCATATCCCGAACCTGCTCCCCGGAAACTACAACGTCTCCGGCAGTGCAACCGGATTTGCGACCTTTACATTGAAGAACTTTACGGTAACGCTGAACAGCACGTCTACCGCAAGGCTGGTTCTGCCTGTTGCGACAGCATCCACTGTAGTGCAGGTGTCGGCAGAAGCAGGGGTCACCATCGATACCACTACCACGCAATTGCAGACCTCTTTTGAATCCGAAGAATTGAAGAATCTGCCCACCACCTCCAGCACCAACGGAGTCCTCAACCTCTCCCTGCTTATCCCCGGCGTCGCCTCCGGCGGCGGTCTCGGCGTAGGCACCGGACCTTCGGTTGGTGGTCTCCGCCCTGAAGACAACAACTACACCATTGAAGGCATCGACAACAACAACAAGGGTGTCACCGGACCTCTGGTCTATGTACCCAACGATGCTACCGGCGAGTTCACCGCCATCGTCAATCAGTTCTCTCCGGAGTTCGGCCACTCCGCCGGCGGTCAGTTCAACACCACCGTTCGCGGCGGCACCAACAAGATTCACGGCATGGCCTACGAGTACTTCCAGAACCGCAACCTGAATGCCGAGAGCGGCTTCCAGGGCGGCAAGATCCCCAATCCGCGCTACGACAATAACCGCTATGGCGGCCAGGTCGGCGGACCCATCAAGAAAGACAAGCTCTTCTACTTCGCAAACTATGAGCGCCAGAGCATCGGTCAGAGCGGCCAGTATTACCTCTGCACCCCCACCGCCGCCGGCATCTCTGCCCTCAAAGGAGTTTCACAGTTCAACGCCACCAATCTCGGCGTCTTTACCAAGTACTCGCCAGTCGCGGGCTCTCAGGTTGATGCGGCTTCTGACCAGGCCTGCTTCAACCAGAAGGTCGGCGGGCAATTCCTCACCGTTTATACCGACACTGCTTTCAACTCCAACGGTCCCAGCTACTCCGGGTTCACCGGGCTCGGTGGCGGCTACGGTTCTGCGGGCGCAGTCAACGTCCCGCTCGGGAACTTCCTCGTTGAGGCCCCGAACTTCAGCAACTTCGACGTTCTTACCACCAGCACCGACTGGACCATCTCGCCAAAGGACAGCTTCCGTGGCCGCTACATTTATAACAAGTGGACCGGCATTGACACATCGGCATCCATTCCGGCGTTCTATCAGCCGATTCCGGAAAAATTTCATATCATTGCTTTGAGCGAATACCACAACTTCACACCTAACCTCATCAACGAGGCCCGGATCGGTTTCAATCGTTTCATCCAGGATTATCCCTCCGGCAATTACAGCTTCCAGGGGCTCGACTCCTTCCCCAACCTGCAGTTTTACGACACGGGCTATCTCCAGATGGGTCCCGATCCAAACGCGCCACAGACAACCGTTCAGAATCTTTATCAGCTCACCGACAACCTGAGCTGGGTCAGGGGCAAGCACAGCCTCAAGTTCGGCTTTGACGGCCGCAAGTACATCGCCCCGCAAAGCTTTACCCAGCGTGTGCGCGGCGACTACGAGTGGGACTACCTCACCGAGTACCTCCACGATCTTGCCCCCACCGGCTTCGGCGAGCGGTCCACTGGCAACTTCTTCTACTATGGCGACCAGACTGCCTTCTATGGCTACGTCAACGACACCTGGCGCATTTCTGAGAAGCTCAGCCTCAACCTGGGCCTGCGTTATGAGTTCACTGCGGTTCCTGTAGGCGAGCGCGCCCAGCAGCTCAATATCGCAGCCAGCGTGCCGGGACTTATTTCCTTTGCTTCGCCCCAGCCTCAAAAGAAGAACTTCTTTCCACGCGTGGGAATCAACTACGCCATCGACCCCAACACCTCCATTCGCGCCGGCTTCGGTATCGCTGGTGACATCCTCGACGACAACCTAGGCCTACTCTCGTTCCCGCCCCAGTACTCGTCAACCATTGACGTCGGCACAAATGGGCCTGCGGTCGGCGCGCCGAACTTCCTTTCCGGCGGTGGGATACCCGCTGGATCCGGAACCCTGCAAAGCTTCTCGACCATTGCAAAGCAGCGTGCGGCAACCTCCGCATATCTGCCTGTCAACCAACTCATGCCCTATGCCGAAAACTGGACCCTCGGCGTACAGCATGTCTTTAAGAACGTCTATACGGCTGAAGTCCGTTACGTCGGTACCCGCGGCATTCACCTTCCTACCCAGGATCAGTACAACGTTCAGCCCAGGGTTACAGCGGCCAATCAGCTTCCTACTCTGATGAGCGCACCCGCCACGGCCACGCTGGACACCATGACCAACACCCTCGGAGCCATCCAGTCCTTGTCGGTTATCACTAAGCCCTTTAAGGACGCGGGCTTCACTGGCAAGATCACCTCCTTCCAGCCTTTCTCCCAGTCGAACTATAACGGCATGGCAGCGAGCCTCAACCGTCGCTTCACCAACGGGCTGCTCCTGAACCTCTCCTGGACCTGGAGCAAAGCAATGGACGATGCCACTGCTGCCACATTCTCCACCGTGCTTACGCCACGCCGCCCGCAGAATTCGCGGAACGTCGCAGCCGACTACAGCCGTTCCGCCCTTGACCGTACGCACCGGGTTACCTTGGTTGCTGTCTATGATCTTCCCTTCTTCAAGACGTCAAGCTGGCTTCTCAAGAACACCTTGGGCAACTGGGAAGTGGCGCCCATCTATACCTATGAATCGCCCGAGTACTTTACCGTTCTCTCTGGCGTTAACTCCAACCAGAACGGCGATTCCACCGCGATCTCTCGCACCATCTTCAACACCAATGGCGTCAAGCACACCGGCTCGGGCGTAACAGCTTATGCCAACCCGAACCTGGCCGGCAATTGCGACCCGGCAACCACAACGACCGACCCGTACGGCACCATCCTGTGCCCTGCCGACCAGGTTGCCTATGTGGCCAAGAATCCCAACGCCGAATACATCACCGCCGGCGCCGGCACCTTGCCCACATCGCAGCGCAACACTGAACCCATTAACCCCACCAATGACGTCGACGCCACCGCCATCAAGCGGTTCAACTTCGGCGAGAGCCGTTCTCTGGAATTCCAAGCCCAGGCCTGCAATCTGTTAAACCACGCGCAGTACATTCCCGGCTCCATCAACAACGTATCCAATCCATCGACCAACGCTTTGTCACTTTCCTACCAGACCGCGTCCAGTTCGGCCTTCGGCCAATCCGGCAAATTCTTCCTGCCGAACGCACGCACCATGAAGCTGGTGCTTAAATTCAACTTCTAGCTAAAGCAAAACTTCTTAAACCGGCTCTCCCGGGGCGGCACCAAGCCCCGGGAGAGATAAGAAGCATAAAGGGGCGCCCATCCGGGCGCCCCTTGTGCTTTATCCTCTGCTCCTCTTACGAGAACATCTTCGGGAATAGCGCGATCGAATCGAAATCGTCGCCTACTTTTTTGCCGAGGCGCGCTTCGCGGGCGCTTTCTTTGCCATGGTCTTCTTTGCGGCTTTCTTAGGCTTGGCCGCAATCGCAGCCTTCGCAGCGGCAGGCTTGGTCTTTACGGGGGCCTTCTTGCGGGCAGCGCGGGTCTTCTCCGCGAGCGCGGTCTTCAACTCCGCGTCGAACTCAGCCGGGGTCACGGGCCGAGCCGACTTGCGCAACCTTTCAATGTCGTAGAAAGCCCGTCGCTCCGCCAGAAATACATGAACCACAAAGTCCACGTAGTCCAGCAGAATCCAATCGCCTTTGCGCCGGCCCTCAACGGAGTTTGCGAAGACGCCGAAGTCGCGCTTCAGCCGCATCTCAATTTCGTCGGCAATGGCGATGGCCTGGCGGTCGTTGCTGGCGGATGTAACCAGGAAGAAGTCGGACAAGCCAGAGTCGATGGGGTCCAGTTCAAGAATGCGTGTGTCCTGGCCCTTCTTGTCTTCACAGACCGCGGCTGCGGCATGAACAAGGATGCGCGTTTGCTGGTGCGCTTCTGATTGTGTCATTCGGTAAAAAAGCTCTCCACCTCAATCGTATCTCTTCGCCCTTAGGGCGGGCAAAGTCGAGTCGGCCCTAACGATAGAGCCCACGTAACTGCAGGTACTCGGAAACCGCATCCGGCAGCAGCTCGTGGCCCGCTAAGTAGCTTCCCTCGGCCTCCTGGGCCAGTGCCCGAGCCTGCGCTCGAATCCACGACGCGCTGATCTCCACATCCAGCCCCGGCAGCAGGTAGAACGGCGTACGCTGTCCGGCCCAGTTCCCCGTCGTGCTCAGGAGCGAATAACACCGGACCGCAGCATCAGATCCGTCGACGTTCACGCCTGCTATGTCCGAGGCAGTCGCGGGCTCCATCGTCAACCCCGGCGGCAGCAGAGCCTTCAGGTCTTCCAGAGGCTGCCCTGGCCGCGAAGCGACAATCAATGGCGCGACAAAGGGAATCTCCGCGGCGCGATGCCAGCGCTGCAGGCCCACAAACGAGTCAGCGCCCATCAGGCAATAGAGCGTGCACTCTGGCGGCAGCTCCTTCCGCAGGTTCTGCAAGGTCTCGAGCGTGTAGTTGGGAACGCCTGAGGGCTTGGGTGCATCGGCAAGCGAGATCTGGAACCCCGGCTCGCCGGCGATGGCCAGCCGGGTCATCGCCACGCGATCATCAAAGCTGGCAGTGGACCCAACAGGCTTCAGCGGCTGTGCACCGACAGGGGCAAACAGCACGGTATCCAGCCCAAGCGCCGCGCGGGCGGCACGCGCAACAGCCAGATGGCCCAGATGGGGAGGGTCAAAGCTGCCGCCAAAAAATGCAGTTCGGCTGCCTCTGGGTCGCGGGCTCATGGGTTCATCCTACCTGCCCGGCACAGGTGCATGGGCTAAAATCAAGTTAGCAGCTATGCGCTATCTGATTGCAATTCTGGCTCTCGCCGGCATAGTGGTTTCCTCGCTGGCTCTTCAGGTTCACTACTCCACCGGCACCGAGCCTTGTTCCATCAACGAAAAGTGGGACTGCGGCATCGTGAACCACAGCTCGTACTCTATGTTCGAGCACGTTCCGGTGGCGGCCATCGGCATTGCGGGATACCTGGCGCTCGCATTGTTGGCCCTGGCGCGGCGGCGCGGCCTGCTTTTCACTGCCACACTGCTGGCGCTTGGATTCGCTCTCTATCTCACCCATATCGAAAAAGACATTCTTGAGGTTTGGTGTCTCTATTGCGTCATCTCCCAGGGAATTATTGCGCTGCTGACGCTGCTCAGTCTGGGCTGGCTTGTCTCAATGGAAATGGCAAAGTTACGCGGGAAGAAGCACTCCTGAGGCTCGTTTCGCCGCGCTTCCTTTCCCATCCGTCCCGCGCTGATAAAATTGAATAAGTAGATGATTAAAGAATGGTATGCGCGCTGGATGTATGAGTGGGAGACGCGGTTGACCACGCGCGACGAGAACCGCGTAATGCGACCGCTGGAGTGGGGCTTCGAGTGGATCGCGCCTTTTCTTGAGAGCAATGGCCTTGGAGCCGCTCTGCCCGGTCCTGAAGTGGTGCACGACAAAGCTGCCGCCGAAGCCGCGATGGTCCGCATCAACCAGCTCCTCATTCACCACAGTGATGCCTTTTTCGGCTACGAACGGCCCACCGACTTCCGCCTCGAAGAACGGCACCCGGAACTGTTCCCCACCAATATCCGCCCGGAAACTCTGGCCCAGGAGGCAGCAATCCGCCAGCAGGCTGCTGAGGGAAAGCTGGCGCAAGCCCAGTTCCTGCGCTTCACTTCGCCGGAGCGCACACCCTACCCCGAAAACGACCTGGTGAACGCCCGCTGGTACCCAGCCCCTGCACACAAAGACCCGACCCGGCCCAAGCAGGCCATTGTGGTGCTGCCTCAATGGAACTCCGACGGCTTCAGCCACAACGCCCTTTGCACCATCTTCAATCGCATGGGCATTTCGGCGCTGCGCCTCTCCATGCCCTACCACGACATTCGCCGCCCAGCCGAACTCGAGCGTTCAGACTACTCCGTCAGCGCCAACATCGGGCGCACACTCATGGCCTGTCGCCAGGCAGTGATTGAAATCCGCTGCTGCCTCGACTGGCTTGAGGAGCAAGGATACGAGCATTTCGGCGTCCTCGGAACCAGCCTCGGCTCCTGCTATGCCTACCTAGCTAGCGCCCACGATCCGCGCATCCGCGTCAACGCCTTCAACCACGCATCTACAGCATTTGGAGACGTCACCTGGGCAGGGCAGAGCACTCGCCACGTAAAGCAGGCGCTTGAAGAAGCCGGCCTCACCCAGGATCGTGTACGCGACCTGTGGGCCGCAGTCAGTCCCTGCTACTACTATCCGAAAATCGTCAGCGAAGCAGCCGGTGGACCGCTCAAGAAAGTGTTGCTGGTCTACGCCAACTACGACCTCACCTTTCCCAAGGAGTACTCGCTTCAGGTAGTGGACGCCTTTCGCCGCTACGGTCTCGACTTTGAGCCGCGCGTACTGCCATGCGGCCATTACACTACCGGCGAAACGCCCTACAAGTTCATCGACGGTTGGTACATGGGCTGGTTCGTCTACCGCGCTTATAAGGCTTTGCGAGAAGAGAAGGCATCCGGTCGAACAGCGGTTGTCGTATCTCCGAGCGAAGTCGAAGAGGAAGCGGTCTCCAGCTAGCGCACCAAGCTTAAATCCAGCCGAAGCATCTTTGCGGGGTCAAGATAAGCTCCCTCCCACCGCACGGCCCAGTGCAGATGCGGTCCGGTCACTCGACCCGTCGCGCCGCTCAGTCCCAGCTGTTCGCCTTGCGCTACATGCTGGCCTTCGCGCACATCAATCCGGCTTAAATGCATCGAGAGCGTGTACAAGCCCAGCCCGTGATCGACGACAACGATGTTCCCCTCGTAGTAGAGCGGCCGCGCCAGCACCACTACGCCGCTGTTGCCGGCCCGCACCGGCGTTCCCACACTTGCGCGAAAGTCCATTCCCTTGTGAATGCTCGCCAACTCGCCGTTGAACATGCGCCTGGTACCGAAACTGTCGGTCGGCGTCGCGGTCACTGGTGCGCGAAAGTTCCCGATCCACAGTGGCTCGCGCGCACTCGCAGCAAACACCTTCTCCTTCAGCTGAGCCTCTTCCTTGATCCGTTTCAGTTCGTCCGGGCCGGGCTCCACAAACTTCGGCGCCACGGTGAGTGAACTGGTACGATAGTGGGCCGCAAAAATCTCAACGGTGCGGCTGAGGTCGCGCACCACCCCATCCTCATTCGCTTTGATCTGCAGCGACGAAGGTCCAACGGAATTCTCAACATCCACTCCCGCCAGCGCGAACCACGCATGCCCCTTACGCGTGGGGAAGAACTCCAGTGTGTGCCCCATCCACTCGCCGTTAATCTTTGCAGTCGCAGGCGCCTCCACATGAATCAGCACCGGCGACCCTGCCACCACCACCGCGGGCGTCAGCGTCACCGCAGGCGGAACAGTTTGAGCCGGACCCTTCACGGCGACCGTTGCCCACAAAAGTGCAGCCGCACAGTGCATCGCCAGCCTGAGTAGAGAGTCACGCATTCCCGATAGCATACCGGAGAAGACAGGTCAACCTGCCGCCGCCCTGCGAAGTTTGTAACTCTCTGGCCCTAGCATCCATCCAATATTCCTATGGCTTCCCCGAGTCTTGTAACAATCCGCCTCTCATTTGCTGTCGCAATTACGGCCGCCTGGCTCGCCTTGTCCGCGTCCGCCCGGCCATCTCCGCCCACTGCGCCCGCGAACCACCAGCCAGTTCTTGTCGAGCTCTTCACCTCTGAAGGTTGTTCCGATTGCCCCCCGGCCGACGCACTCCTTGGACGCCTTGACGCAACGCAGTTCATCGCCGGCGCGCAGGCCATCGTACTCAGCGAGCACGTCACATATTGGAATCACCAGGGTTGGCGCGATCCATTTTCGTTTGACGCTATGGACGAGAGACAACGTCAATACTCACTCCACTTTTCGCTCGACGATGTCTATACGCCTCAAATGGTCGTAGACGGTGCGCAGCAGTTTGTGGGCAGCAATGCTGCCGCTCTGAGTCAGGCGGTCGCCGTTGCCGTCTCCACGCCCAAGGTGCAAATCGCGATCAAGGATGCGAATTTTGCCGAAGGCGCCCTGCGCTTTTCCGTGCTTTGTGCAGCGAACCCAGGGACTAAGCTCGTCGCGGCCCTGGCAGAGAATGCCACCCGGTCAGAGGTCGCCCGCGGAGAAAACGCCGGCCGGACTCTGCACCACGTGGCCGTCGTACGCGTTCTCAAGGAATTTGATTCGAATTTTGCCGATGGACGACCCCTTCGGCTATCTGGCTCCGGCTCGTTCACTGCCAGCGAAACCAGCGGCCCGCTTCGACTGGTCGTCTTTCTCACTGACCGCAAGACCGGTCACGTGGTTGCCGTTGCGCAACAAATCATCAACCGCTAGCTTCCCGTGCCCGATCGATCAGCGTGGATGAGCAGCTTTCCACGCAGCCTCGCGATCCTGGACCGCGGCCAGTTCATCCGCGGTAATGTGCATTCCAATCATCTGCCGGTTGGCTGCGTATTGTGCCTGCTTCGGTCCCTTTACCGCAGCGGCCAGATCCAACCAGTAGTAGGCCTCCACGTAGTTTTGCTCAACGCCCAGACCCATCGAGTAGAGCGTGCCCATCGTTCCCTGCGCGGTCACGTCTCCCTGGCCCGCGGCCTTCTGGTACCACACTGCCGCTTGCGTCATGTCGCGCGGAACGCCCTTGCCCCCATCGCGATAGAGCGCTGCCAGGTGGAGCTCCCCGCCAATGTCGCCCTTGTCTGCCGCTTTTTGGTACCACTCCGCCGCTGCCTTGTAGTTCTGCGCCACGCCCTTACTCGCTACATAGCTCTCGCCGACGGCTACCTGCGCCGCCGCGTCCCCGGCATTCGCCTTGGCCAGCAGTGCGGGGTCAATTCCGGCGTGTTGTGATCCAGCGTCTTGCGCTCCCGACTGTTGGCAGTTCGCAGTCTGCCCAGCCCACAGCAGTGCGGACGCAACAATCGCAATCGCAAGAAGCCCATTCCATCGTGCACTCAGATGTTTTTCGACCATTTATTCGAAACCATACCAGATTCGGCCCCGCCGAAACACAATCCCTGGTAGTCTCCCAACCTCCCGCCTCTTTGAAAAGGATCCAATTTCAGTCGCGCCGCAAGTGACTGAAAACAACAGAGGGTCTCAGTCAACGATGAAATTATTGCCCTGTGACATCTCTTATTCAGAGATTCACCGATGCTGAAATGCCGTAAAATTCTCCTATGACTGACCGCATGTCCTTCACCCTTGCCCAGGTCGACCCCGACGTAGCCGCCGCTCTTGACCACGAAACTCTCCGCCAGCACGAGGGGCTAGAGATGATTGCCAGTGAAAACTTTGTCTCCGAAGCTGTGCTGGAGGCGGCCGGCTCTATCTTTACCAACAAATACGCCGAGGGATACCCTGGTCGCCGCTACTACGGCGGCTGCGAGTATGCCGACATTGTCGAAAACCTGGCCCGCGACCGCGCCAAACAGATCTTCGGTGGCGAGCACGTCAACGTGCAGCCCCACTCCGGCTCCCAGGCCAACGCCTCCGCCTATGCGGCAGTCGTGCAGGCGGGCGACACCATCCTCGGCCTCGACCTGGCACACGGCGGACACCTCACCCACGGACACCGGCTCAGCTTCAGCGGCAAGCTCTACCGGCCTACGTTTTACCAGGTCCGCCGCGACACAGAGCTCATCGACTACGACGAGCTTGAAGCCATCGCCGAGCGCGAAAAGCCCAAGGCCATCATCGGCGGCGGCAGTGCCTATCCGCGCCTCTGGGACTTCGCCCGTATGCGTCAGATCGCCGACAAGGTAGGCGCGTTCTACATCTTTGACATGGCCCACATCGCCGGCCTCGTGGCGGGCGGCGTGCATCCTTCGCCCGTTCCTCATGCGCACATCACCACCACCACGACTCACAAAACGCTCCGTGGCCCACGCGCCGGCCTCATTATCTGCGGGCAGGAGCACGCCACTGCAGTTGACAAGGCAGTCTTCCCCGGTCAACAGGGCGGTCCGCTCATGCACATCGTTGCCGCCAAGGCGGTCGCATTCGCCGAAGCATTGCGGCCGGAGTTCCGCACCTACGCCGCGCAAATTATCGCCAATGCCCAGGTGCTTGCGCAGAGCCTGCAGGAGGCCGGTTTCCGCATCGTCTCCGGGGGCACCGACAACCACCTGATGCTGGTCGACGTCTTCCAGAAAGGCATTCTCGGCTCCGAGGCCGAGCTCGCTCTCGGCAAGGCCGGTATCACCGTCAATAAGAACTCCATTCCTTACGACACCAATCCACCCCTCAAGCCTTCAGGCATTCGCGTGGGCACACCCGCGCTTACCACCCGCGGCATGAAAGAGCCCGAGATGCGCATCATCGCTGCATGGATCGCCCAAGCCCTCGAGTTGCGCAACGACGATGCGGCCCTCGAGCATATTCGTAGAGAAGTCGCCGAACTGGCCAACCATTTTCCGCTCTATGCCTGGCGGCGCGCACCGGTAGCGGTCGCAAATTAGCAATGTAAGTAAGACAGAATCAATCGAACGTACAAGAGGGACGGCCTACTCGGGTCATCCCTTTTGTTTCATTAGTGCGCCACCGGTTTCACGCGGAATATACACGCATACCCACTAAGCGATAAGATTGCCAGTTCACACGGAGTCGCCGTCCGCGACCATTCAATGCAGATGCCGTTCCAGATCAATTCGCAATCATCAAGGCCGTAAAAATGAAGCACGACTCCGTTCGCCTGTTTGTTGTCGCGTTCACACTTAGCTCCTGCACGATTGCCTTGCTTGTAATCTGTGCAGCGGCTCTTGGTGCTGCCCCTGTCCGGGCCGCTTCCGACGCCCCCATCGTGCTCACCGGCGCCGACCGACGCCCGGCCACTTCGCTCAATGGCGACTGGGCCTCCATCGTCGATCCTTATTTCTCGGGGCTATTCAGCTTCCATCACGAGGAGAAAACCGACGGTTGGTTTCTCAACGCGAAGGCAAAGCCCAGTGATACCCGACCAATCGAGTACAACTTCTCCAAAGCGCCGAAGCTCAAGGTACCCGGCGACTGGAACACACAGCGAGAGTCGCTCTTCTACTATGAAGGACCTATCTGGTATGAGCGCGACTTTACATTCCAGCCTAAGGAACATACGCGCATCTTTCTCCACGTGGGCGCCGCAAATTATCGTTCCTGGTTCTGGGTTAACGGAAAAAAGGTGTGCGAGCACGAAGGTGGTTACACATCGTTCAACTGCGACATAACGGGCGAGGTGCACGATGGCGCAAACTTCGTAGTGGCTGCTGTGGATAATACCCGCCGCGAAGACAACGTGCCCACGCTCGAAACAGATTGGTGGAATTATGGCGGACTTACCCGCGAAATTTCGATCATCGCGGTCCCTGACCAATTTATCGATCAGTATGACTTACACCTGAGCCACAGCTCCGTCTCCGTAAGTAACGATTCTGTGATCGAAGGCTGGGTGCACGTAATGGGCTCGCTACCCGGCGCGAGCGTCGACGTTGAGATACCCGAGTTAATGGGAAAGACCACCGCGGTTGTAGGCGAAGGAGATCGCGCACTTATTCGTCTCAACGTTCACGGCCTGGAGCGTTGGTCGCCGGAGACTCCCAAACTCTATAAAGTCAACGTGCGCGTCGGACAGGATGCGATCGACGAGCTGATGGGTTTTCGCACCGTGGAAACGCGCGGCACCGAGATACTGCTGAATGGGAAACCCATCTTTCTCCGTGGCATCAGCATTCACGCAGAGGCGCCTTATCGCACCGGACGAGCCTACTCTGACAAGGACGCCGAGACGTTGCTTGGCTGGGCGAAAGAGCTGGGTGCGAACTATGTGCGGCTAGCGCATTATCCGCATGACGAAACCATGCTGCGTGCGGCCGACCGCATGGGGCTTCTCGTGTGGTCGGAAAATCCAGTGTATTGGGCGCTGCAGTTCGATAACCCCAAAGTACTAGCCAAGGCCGAACAGCAATTAGAAGAGGAGATCAATACCTCGCGCAATCATGCGGCGATCATTCTCTGGTCGATGGCGAACGAGACGCCGGCCACCGAGGCCCGCACCCGCTTTATTACAACTGAGGCCGCGCGGGCGCGCCAGCTTGATCCCACACGTCTGATCACTGCGGCGCTGCTGGTGCGCGCTGAAGGAAACACAAAGATTGTGGATGACCCGCTCGGCAAAGCGCTCGATATTATTGGAACCAACGAATACATTGGCTGGTATGAGCAGCGCCCCGAGACTGCCGATGTAACTGAGTGGCGCATCGCCTACCAGAAACCAATGATCATGAGCGAACTTGGCGGAGACGCCAAGGCCGGCCTGCACGGCGGACCCAACGATCGCTGGACCGAAGAGTATCAAGCCAGTATCTATCGCCACCAACTGGGTATGTTGAACAGGATCCCTCAACTTAGAGGAATGAGTCCGTGGATTCTGATGGACTTTCGCTCGCCCAATAGACCGCTTGTAGGCATTCAGGATGGGTTCAACCGCAAGGGACTTATCTCCGACCAGGGCCAGAAAAAGCAGGCGTTCTATGTACTTCAAAAAGCATATAAGGAAAAGACTGTAGGTAAACCCGAATGAATTGCGCAATAACTGCGCGATCGTAACTGGACGCGCCCTCGCATTTGCAATACATCTTTGCCAAACGCATGGAGCCTTGCTTGTTACCGGGCTCCATGCGAAGCCATTCGGTCATGTGAACTTTTGACATATTCTTCATGTCGAGTCATTTGCAAAGCTGTGCAAAAGTAGAATTCTAAGTTATCCTTGATCTATGGCTATTGACTCCATTCTCGCCCAGATTGATGCGGAAATCGCATGCCTGGCGCAAGCAAGATCGCTGCTGGCAAATCTCGGCACAGTTACTGTCAAGGTGACAGAACCTGAAGCAAAGAAGGCACCTGCCAAGGCAAAGAAAAGGAAGAAGCGGGTATTGAGCCCCGAGGCGCGCAAGCGGATTGCCGATGCGCAGCTCAAGCGCTGGGCCGCTCAGAAAGCCAAGACCAAGAGTAAGTAACAAACGTAAAGGCGAACCGGCCTGACGAACTTATTCGCACTGCATTTGGTTTAGCAATGAACCAGGAGCTCAATGCCAGGAATGAAGCCCGCTGCTATCGTAGTGGGTTCTGTGTGTACGGTGGATGGCAAAGATTCGCTATTGTCATCCAGCCGCGCTGGCTCTATATCCTCACAAGGTAAGAATGGCCACTCGCAAGGCTTGCTTTAGTCTCACTCCGTGGCGCCGTGCGGACTTCTTTATCCGATTCCTGTCATTACCAGCATGCGCGGTTCAGTCATCTCTTCCATTGCGAAGCGAATGCCTTCACGGCCCAGCCCCGACTCCTTCACTCCGCCGTAAGGCATGGGGTCCAGGCGCCAGTTAGGGCTGTCACCCACGATCAGTGCGCCCACTTCCAGTTCGCGATAGGCAGTCAGAATCCGGCCGGCGTCGCGGGTCAGCAAGCCTGCTTGCAGACCGTACTTCGAGTGATTCACTTCGGCTAGTGCCTCTTCAAAATCGTCGTAAGGTTCTATCGCAACAACCGGGCCGAAGGCCTCCTCATCGCGCACCTTCATGCCAGGCTTGGTTCCAGTCAGGATTGCCGGCGTCACCATTGAGCCCTGCCTCTCGCCGCCTGCAATCAGCTTGGCTCCTCCCTCCACGGCCTCCTTCACCCACGCCTCCACGCGTTCCGCTTCACCTTGCCGAATCAGCGGTCCCACCTCGGTGGCTTCATCGGACGGATCGCCAGATACGAGCTTGGCCGTATGTTCCACTACCTTCCACAGGAAAGACTGGAAGACGTTGCGCTCCACAAAGACGCGCTGCACGCTGATGCACGACTGGCCCGCGAATCCAAATGCCCCGTGCGTGGTGCGTGAGGCCGCTTCTTCCAGGTCCGGCCAGTCTCCGTGGACGATCAGCGCCGCATTGCCGCCGAGTTCCAGCAGCACGCGCTTGCGCCCGGAGTGCGCCTTGAGTTCCCAGCCCACTTTTGCTGAGCCAGTAAAGCTCACCAGCTTCACGCGATCTTCCTTCTCGGCAAGCCATGCGGTGTCTGCGTTATCCAGCGTCAACACCGCCAGTGCCTCCTGGGGCCAGCCGGCCTTCAGAATCACCTCGCCCAGCGCCAGCGCGGTAAATGGAGTTTGCGGCGCCGGCTTCAGAATCACTGGGCAACCTGCGGCCAGCGCCGGCGCAACCTTGTGCGCCACCAGGTTCAACGGAAAATTGAATGGAGTAATCGCCAGAACCGGCCCGACAGGAAAACGCTGGACCAGTCCCCATCGGCCTTCGTTCCCTTCCGTCAAGTCCAGCGGAAGGCTCTCGCCACCCAGGCGCGCAGACTCTTCCGCTGCCGTCTTGAAGGTAACCACGGCGCGATCCACCTCAACCCGCGCCTGCCGAACCGGCTTGCCCGCCTCAGCCACAATCAGTTGCGCGAACCGCTCCTTCTGCTCGATCAGCGCTGCGGCCACGTCTTCAAGAATCTCGCGGCGTTTCCAGCGCGGCAGTGCGCGTGTACGGCGCAGGCTGGCCACGGCGTGGTTCACGGCCTGGCGCGCGTCGGCCCTGGTAGCCACCGTCACCCGCCCCACCAGTCCCTGGTCCCACGGCGACCGCACTTCCATCGCTTCGCCGTCGATCCATTCCTTGCCGCACAGCAGAAATCCCGTTTGTGTTCCCGGCCGCATCTTCATGGTTTGGGCGCTCCTGCTTCGTCCCCTACCTAGATGTTACTAGGCGGGAGAAGCGCACGGCGATTTCTCGAACGGTGGGAATGAGACAAACGAGCGCGGAAGCGCCGGGCAGCTATTTGCTCTACGACGGCTTCAATTTCCACTTTGCTTGCCCCAGCTGCGCCAGCCATTCGAGAAAGTAGCCCGCAGGCAGCAGCGACAGCCAAAGCACGGGATAGCGAAACCTGACATCGCTAAAGATAATGTAGTACATGAGCGGATAAATCAACAGAACGCAAAGAACAAAGACAGTGACTCGCTCGCGCCGATATGCCATTAAAGCTAGGCCTGGAATGGACAGAATTGTGGCAACCCAGATCACGGCTACCTTGAAAGGGTGCTCCACCCGCCGCGGAAACCAAAAGTCCCTAACGCGAGCCACGGTTAACCGGAGGAATAGCTCGGGATGAGCACGAACCCAGGCCTTCGTGTCTGCGAGGCGTTGGCGATCATAGTTCAACTCTCCCAGATTGCGAAGAGTCTGGGCTTCACTCAGGCTGTAATTCGGGTGATAAATCTCATAACAGCCGCTGAGCTGCTCTTCCATCTGGCTGGGTCTTGCACAGTCGTTATTAGCGGCATAAAGTGTTAGGCCCAGACTTGTCCGCACCACAAATCCTCCGAGTTGCCGATCGTTCCGAAGGGTCCAGGGAAAAACCGCCAAGGCGGCAACTGCTAAACCAATGCAAACATATGCGGCAGTTCGCTTCAGGGGTGCTCTATTAAAGACCAACAAATAGACAACCCAAGGCACGTAAACCAGCAACGACACTGGATTAAGCAGGAGCAAAGCTCCCGCCAGCAATCCAGCAAATGCGCCGAAGATGATAATCTTCGTTTTTCCCACTGTTGCGGCGGTAAACAAGCAAAAAAGGAGGAGGGCGGCTACCGTATAACTTGCTTCCCAACTTGGCATCAGTTGCGTCGCCATCAGCCATAAGAGTGAGGCTGCAACGCCAGGGCCGACATCGTCGTAGAACAGCCATGAAACACGGGGCAGCCATGCTGCCGTTAGCGCATTGGCAAAGATATTCCCTAACGCCGCCGCCAATAAAACAAAAGCAGGAACGCGCAGGACTTTCATGAATAGAGCCAGCAGCAATGGATATAAAGGCGGGCTAACTGCGGAAGGACCAGTTTGAAGAACAAGAAAAGGATTCGCATAGGTGCCGTATTTGGCCAGATTGGTGGCCAATGCAAACATCTCGAATCCTGCACCGAAGGGTAGCGTCGTAGTCAGGTTGAGCAACCCCACAACTCCACCCAGAACAAAGAGAACGAAAGAAACCTCGGCGTTTCGTTTTGCAATATCCGGATTGTCTTCAATGTCGATCAAGATCGATGTAGCCTCGCACGGGTTAGTGTCTCAAAGCCGGTCTCCAAATCCAATACTTAACCGAATCCCGACCAACCCTTGCTAATATCGCTCTCAGGCTCCCGTTGTGGCATACACCTTCCCCGACGATGCCATGTCGGCAGAATCCGTCTCGCCTTTGACCTTGAATTGGTCCGGGATGAAAAAGTGGAGGCCTTTTCCATTTTCTGCGGTACAGAGTCCGTAGCTGCCCTGCTTCATCACGCCCTCAACACATACCGGGTGCGCAGATCTTCCCCGTACCACATGATGTAGTTGGTGCCCCACGCATTGTTGTACAGGCACGAGTGAATTCCCTTGCTCAGATCGGGCTGGGCGTTGGAGAAGCCCAATGGCGTTCTATCGCCCAACGCCACAATCGGCGCGTCCAACGTTTCTACCGTGAACTGATGTTCATCCTGTCTGTAATCGAATCCCTTTTGCAACCCGTGCATTTGCCGGTTTCCCGAAGCCACCACATCGAAGGGCGAGATGGCTTCACCGGATTTCTCCAACCTCCAGCCTTTCTGGTCCTCGATGATAGGGTTGAAGGTCAGCCAGAGCGCTTCGGGCATCCGTGTAGCCGGCTTCCCAAACCACGATAGGCTCAGATAAATCACCGGCTCGGCCTTCGGCAGCACCAACTCGATAAATACATGGCGAGGAAATGCCGCTCGCCCAGAGTCAAACGCCGCATCATCCTTTAGTTGCAACCCCACTAGGATGCGGTGCGCCTCTTCCGTCTCCTCGACATGCACTGC
This sequence comes from Occallatibacter sp., assembly GCA_035945795.1. GTDB lineage: Bacteria > Acidobacteriota > Terriglobia > Terriglobales > Acidobacteriaceae > Telmatobacter. Next base: position 14,024 of record DASYZU010000059.1, on the reverse strand, counting down.
TGCCAACTGTGCCAGCCAATCCTCGCTCTTCGCCCCAAATCGTTCGATGTTCGGCTTCCCGAAATCCTTCTGCGCCCAATCCGCCTTCGTAGTCAGATAGCTGCCCATGAAGCGCTGAAAATCCTCCTGCGAAAGCGTCTGGTAAGTGAAGATCGCGATAGGATTCTTTTGGCTAGCCCACTCGCGGCTGGTCGTCTTATTGTGCAGCCGTGTAATTGCCCCGGTCTTTGCATCGATCTCCAAAATGAAGTGCGCTGTTTCAATCGGTTTTCCCGCTGCATTCGCAACAGCCTTTGGAGACACGATTGGCCAGCTTGGGTTCAGCCCTTGGATGGCGAGCTGGGCCTCTTCGCGCAGCGCCTCGGGCAGAGTAGCTATTCCATCCAGCAGGTCCTGCCGTTTCTCGATCCAGCTGAACTCGACCACCTTGTACTTCTTCGTATCCAGCATGCTCGCCAGGTCGGCGGGCTCGTAATTATCAAAGTCGAGCCAAGTCTTGGTGTCGGTGCCCCATGTATGCTCAGGCTCCAACAGCAAGTGGCGCAGCAGCGCGAGATCGGTGGCGTCGCCCACCTGAAATGAGCCGTTTGCAATCCACCTTTCGCGCAGCCGTGCGACTTCGCGATAGCGCGCCACCTTCAGCGGATCACTTGCGCATCCATGAATCCACGTATCGCCGATCTCCTGCGTCACAACCGGCAGCTTGTCACGATAAGGAGCAATAGCGTTCGCCATGTCGGACAGATTGCAAGCCGTAATCTCTGCATTCGGGAACCGCGCCGCCAATTCTGCATGAATCTTCACGATCTCCTCAGCTTTATGCGGCCCGCTGTTGTCGCCTCGCACGCTGGTCGCTAGAGCAAGATCCGAGCCAGGCACACGGACAATCCCGCTGTAATCCCAGTGATACATCATCGGCAGGCTCGCGCCCGAAGGATCCTTCCAGAGAAAGATCGGCGGCAGTTGCGCAACAGTGCTCCCACCGTTCACGCCGATTTCCAGAAACGTGACGCCGTGCTTCGCCAGCGGCGGAATAATGCCGCGCGTGTGCCCCGGCACGTCAGTCATCTTGGCGCCCGTCGTCACCTTGCCGAACCGCTTGTCGAGCGATTTCGACAGCGCCAGGCTGCCCTCGATTATCGATTGATCGAGCATTTCCGACTGCCACGTGAAAGGCAGCGCGTGCCACGCAATGTCGCCACGCGCAATCGCCTCCTCCATCGTCTTGCGATCCGCCGCCGAAGCCTGCTCCAGGTATTCAAACAGTAGCCACGAACCGGTAGTCCAGACATAACGCCGCCTGCCTCCCTCGTTTGCCACGCGCGCAATCTCGATCGCATGAGGAAAATATTGGTTGAAGTATTTATGGACCACATTGTACTGCGTGTTGATAAATCCGGCATCGAAGTGGCACTTGAACATCACCAGCACACGCTTCACTTCGGGGTCCGCCTTCGTTTCCTCAGCGTGCAAAACAAACGGAGAGCGCGGCTGGAGCAGCAGTCCTGCCCCCACAGCGGTCATGGTCTTCACAAATTCACGACGTTTCATGCGCAACTTCTTTCTTGCACGGAATCACACGAAGTTTCGTCTTCACCTGCTCATTCAGAAGCCCTTTGGCGCGAATGGCCCGCGCAACGCCTTTATGTATCTGCCGTGTCAGCGGCGGTCTGAATAGCCCGTCAGCTCTCTCGCCACAACTTCGTAGCCGCGCCGGAAGCCATCCCGATACGCATCCTGCAGCTCATACGGAACATTGTTGGGACGCTGGTACTCATCGCGGTTATTGGGGGCCGGCTGGCGGTGGTTGTCAAAATCTCTGATTGCGCCTTCCGCTCCATCATGAAAGCCGCGGGTTCTGATCTCGATTCCCGGTCCCTCATATCTCTGATCGCTTCCCGGTCCGCCAGTCAGCACCGCCATACCCCGCTGGTAGCCGTTTCGGAAGCCATCCCGGTACGCATCCCGCAATTCGAAAGGAACGTTGGGGTTACGGTACTCATCGCGATTGTTAGGGTCTGGCCGGCGATGATTGTCAAGATCTCTCAGCGCGCCATCCATCCCTTCCTGAAAGCCGCGGCGCCGGATATCGCTTCCAGGTCCGGGCCCCATATCACGTCCCATATCGCCTCCCGGATCTCGCACCATGTCCCCGCCGCCCCCGCCGCTATCCGCGTAATGCATCGGCTGTTGATCTCCGCCAGTCAGGTGGGCCACGCCTCGTTGGTAGCCTCGCCGAAACCCATCCCTGTACGCCTCCCGCTGTTCGGACGGAAGACTCGGATGACGGTATTCATCGCGATTGTTGGGGTCCGGCCGGCGGTGATTGTCAAAATCCTTCTGCGCGCCAATAATCCCATCGCGAAATCCGCGCCGCTGTATATCCTGCAACTCCTGCGGCGGAGTATCCCAGCCGCCGCGATCCTGCCCATAGCCCTGTGCGGCCGCTCCCGTGGGCATACCGTACGCGCGGCTTGTACTCATGCCAGTAACTCCCAGGACGAGCGCAACTGTGGCGATTGCAAATCGATTGAAAATCATAGGTCGATTTCTCCTCTGCTCCTGCGGACTCCTAGCATAGTACTACTGCCGCCGCGAGCGCGGCAGTAGCCACGCACAGGAGAGTTTCATTCGCAAAAAGCTCTCTTCCGGCACTTACGATAAACTCCTCCCATGATCAACAATGGCCGCAGCCGCAAACTCCCCTTCGACCCCGCTGAGGCAGTCGCCCATTTGAAAGCCGCAGACCCCAAACTGGGCGCCCTCATCGACCGCGTCGGCCCGTTCACCCTTCGCCTTGACCCGGTGCCCTCGCCTTTCGAATCGCTTCTCGAGTCCATCATTTACCAGCAGTTGCATGGCAAGGCTGCAGCCACCATCCATCGTCGTGTCCGCGAGTATTTCGGCGGCGATCCCACGCCTAAGCTCCTGCTCGACACTCCCGATGAGCCTCTCCGCGCTGCCGGCGTCTCAGGCAACAAGATCAAAGCCCTCCGCGATCTCGCCGCTCGCACGCTGAACGGCACTGTCCCCACCCACGCCGCCATTCGCCGCATGTCCGACGCCGACATCGTCGAACGCCTCACCGAGGTCCGCGGCATCGGCCCCTGGACCGTCGAAATGCTCCTCATCTTCCGCATGGGCCGCCCCGATGTGCTGCCGGTCACCGACTACGGCGTCCGCAAGGGATTCGCGCTTACCTTCCAGCGCCTGCCCAAAACCCGCCCACTGGCCGCCGAAGACCTGCCCAAACCCGAAGTCCTTCTCAAAAGGGGAAAACGCTGGGCGCCGTACCGCTCCGTGGCCAGTTGGTACCTGTGGCGGGCCTGCGATCTGGCCAGGACCACCCCTCCCACCGGCCGGTCCAGCCTACAATAACCAAAAGCGGCCGCTTCGCCTTACGCTCCCGGTCCGCGATGAGAAACTTGATGCCCGCACCCAAGCGATTCGTCTGCATTCATGGTCACTTTTACCAGCCGCCGCGCGAAAATCCCTGGCTGGAAACGGTTGAGACCCAGGACACAGCCGCGCCCTACCACGACTGGAACGAGCGCATCTGCTCGGAGTGCTACGCCCCCAATGGCGCCGCCCGCATCGTCAATCTCAAAAACCAGATCACACGCATCGTAAACAACTACGCGCGCATCAGCTTCAACTTCGGCCCTACGCTGCTCAGTTGGCTCAAGGAGAACGCGCCCCGTACCTACCGCATGATCCTCGATGGCGAGCGCCGCAGCCGTAAGAGCTTCCGCGGTCACAGCTCTGCCATGGCGCAGGTCTACAACCACATGATTCTGCCGCTCGCGAACCGCCGCGACCGTATCACGCAGATCCGCTGGGGCATCGCCGACTACGAGAACAACTATGGCGCGTCGCCTGAGGGCATGTGGCTGGCTGAGACCGCTGCCGATGCTGAATCGCTTGAGCTCATGGCCCAGCACGGCATCAAGTTCACGCTGCTCGCGCCTCATCAGTGCAAACGGATTCGTCCCTTCAAATACGATGGCAGCAAAAACGATGCCGAGTGGACAGATACGCCCGATGCCTCAGTCGATACCACCCTACCCTACTTGGTGCACTTCGATTCCGGTGTCTCGATTGCGGTTTTCTTTTACAACGGTTCCGTTTCGCGAGCCATCGCGTTTGAAGGCCTGCTCAACTCCGGAGAGAACTTCGCCGCGCGTCTCAAATCCGGCTTCAAAGAGAACCCCGCGCCCCAGCTTGTTCACGTCGCCACCGACGGCGAGTCTTATGGCCACCATCACAAGCACGGCGAAATGGCCTTGGCCTACGCACTCCGCTTGCTGGAAGCAGACAAGACAGTAAAGCTGACCAATTACGCCGGCTTCCTTGCGCAGTTTTCCCCGGAATACGAGTGCGAGATCGTCGACAACACATCGTGGAGCTGTGTTCACGGCGTGGAGCGCTGGCGCTCCAACTGCGGCTGCAACGGCGGCAAGCCCGGCTTCAACCAGGAGTGGCGCACACCGCTGCGCCAGGCCCTCAACGAGCTGCGCGACGCACTTGCTCCGCTCACCGAGCAGGAGGGTGCAAAGCTCTTTCGCAATGTCTGGGCCGCACGCGACGCATATATCAGCGTTGTCCTCGACCGCAGTGAGGAGTCAATTGCCGCCTTCCTTGGTGACCATGCGACCCACGAACTCTCAACCGAAGAGCGTGTGCGCGCACTCGAGTTGATGGAGATGCAACGCCACACGCAACTCATGTACACAAGTTGCGGCTGGTTTTTCGACGACATCTCCGGTATCGAGACCGTGCAGATCATCGCCTACGCGGCGCGCGTGCTGCAACTGGCGAGTTGGCTCTTTAGCGACCAAGGCGCTCCGCTCGAGCCAGCTTTTCTCGCACGCCTCGCCGAGGCACGCTCCAATGTGTCCACTGCCGGTAACGGCGCCATGATCTACAAGGCGTGCGTGGCCACCATGGAGCTGCAATTGGAGCAGGTGGCAGCTCACTACGCCATCAGCTCCGTTTTCTCTTCCTTTGGTGAGGAGACTGATCTGTTCTGCTTCCAGGTTCGCCGCATCTCCTACGACATCTCTACCTCCGGACGCGGACGGCTGGCGGTAGGCAGGGCGCACATTACCAGCGCGATTACCGGTCACAACCAGACCTTCTCCTTTGCGGTATTGCACTTCGGCGACCAGAACATAACTGCTGCGGTCAAGCCTTACAGCGATGACGATGCCGCCGGCTTTGAAGCCTTTGCCGAGCGGGCCGCGGCAGAGGTGCAGCGCGCCGACTTTCCTGATGTCATCCGCTTGCTCGACCAATACTATGGCCGCGCGGACTATTCGCTCACCTCGCTCTTTACCGACGAGCAGCGGCGCATCGTGCAACTTATCCTCAACTCCACGCTCTGGGATATTGAGAATTCCCTCACCACCATCTACCAGGACCACGCCAGCCTGCTCCACTATCTCTCCCAGGCTGGCCTGCCCAAACCGCCCGCGCTCACTCTCGCGGCCGGCTTTGCCGTCAACGCCGGATTGCGCCGCGCACTTGAGAGCGACCCCATCGAAAAGGCTCAGTTGCGCTCCTACCTTTCGCTGGCCAATGCCGACCAGGTGAAGCTTGACACGGCCACACTCTCTTACATCGCCGATCAGCGCATGAAGCGCGCCATGGTCGAGCTGCAAATGTCCTCCGGGTCCCTTGAGATGCTGGAACGTGCTGTGGCGCTGGCCCGTATCCTGCTTGAGCTGCCCTTCGAGCCCAATCTCTGGCAGGCGCAAAATATCTGGTACGAAATCCTGCGCACCTCCGGTTACGCGCTCACAGAACTGGCCGACGACGACCGGCCGCGCTGGGAAAGGAATTTCAACGAACTGGGCTCCTGCCTCTCCATCGACACCGAAGCCATCCGCGCCGACGAAAAAGTAGTAGCAACGACTACGGGCGACTAGAACCGGGTGCCCCAGGTCTCGATTTTGAGACTTGGGATAGCAAGAATCTTAACCAAGGGGCTTTTCTGATCCCTGATCCCTACCCGAAGAGCTTCCCATCCTTCAGCACAAACCGCTCCCCGCGCCACACAATCGTATTCCCCGCGAACCCGGCCACCCATACGCCCATGTGCACTACATCGCGCAGTGGCAGCAGCCACAGGCTGGCCAGCACCTCGTGATCTCCCAGCACTTCCGCGCCTACCGTCATAGCCTGCGCGAGCCGCAGAAAGAAGCTCAGTCCCAGCAGCCACAAACTCACAGGGCTCAACCCGCTTGCCAGCAGATTCAGCAGCGCCCAACCGAGCCCGTGCGTCACCATCAGGCCCACGTAGCCTCCCGGCCGCGCATCGCGCACCGTTTTTGCCCAGCGCACCTGATGATCGACAAAGCCGCTCCATTCGTAGGCTGGAATGGCGGTCTCCACCACCACCGCATTCAGCACCACGCGGTAGCCGGCCTTCGCCACGCGTGCGCCCAGCTCGTAATCGTCTGCGAGATAGTCCACAAGCGGCAACAAGCCACCGGCTTTCTCAAGCGCCTCGCGGCTTACGGCAAGCGTGGAACCGAGCCCATAGTGCAGCCCGCCCTCAATCATCTTTGACAGCAGCACCCCAGCCATGAAATCTGTCGCAATACCCAGCGCCTCAAGCCGTGAGCCCAGCGTGCCGTGCGCGCGCCCGCGATACAGCGCCGTCACCATCCCCACCGGAGCTTGAGCCTTTCCTGCTGTCTGCGCTGCGGGCGCAAAACGAGCCATCACCCGCTCCAGATACCGAGGAGAAACGGTAATGTCTGAATCATTTATCAGCAGAAAATCGTGGCTGGCATGGGCAGACAGTTGGACAAGCGTACTGACCTTGCCGTTTGTACCCAGCCGCTCCGGGCACTCGACCAGGTGGATCGGCCGTTCGGGGAACTCGGCCTTCAATTGCTCCACTGCGGAGACGGCGAGGTCGTCCAAACTGGAAACGCCGAACAGCAGTTCAAACTCGCCGGCATAGTTTTGCAAGCAATGACTGCGAAAGGCATCCATCATGCCGGGGTCCAACCCCTTCAGGGACTTGAGGATGCTTACGCCGGGTGCGAAGGCTGCCGGAGGCGCGCGGCGCTCGTGAAGATAAACACGCGCGGCCACTATCGCCGCCAGAAAGTAGCCCATGCCGGCTACAGCCAGCACCGTAGTCACGGTCTCCACAGCGAGAGCCAAAGCGCGCGGCATCACAGGGGTAAGTGTAACGGATAAACAGAGATCAGTGATCAGGGCTCCGGGGTCAGAGATCGGCGATTTCGGGGTACAAAGGTTGGCCCAGATGGTTCGTCAAGAGCGCCAAAGGTTCGCTTAAAGGGTTACGAAATGGGACCAAACGTTCGCTTATAGGGTTGTACTTTCTTGAGCACATAACCTTGCCAACCACCTAATTTTGCGATTTGGCTGCTGGAAAGGTTCCGAAAGAGAGCAGAGGGTTGTCCATAATTTCTCGAAAAGCACTTAAAACGAGGCTCAAAACAACGCAAAAAGCTGCTTAATCGGATGAAAGTGGGGCATTTTTCTGCGTTTTCGCTGACTGTGGAGGATAGTTCTCAAAGGGGCAGCGTTCAGCGATCGTGAGGCGGTGGAAACGGCCTCTCTGTCAAAGGCAGTACTTGAGGCTTTTCTTACTCGTATCTGAGCGCCTCGATCGGATCCAGATTCGCAGCCTTCCAGGCCGGATAGATCCCGAAGAGAAGACCAATGGCGCAGGAGACGCCAAAGCCGATCGTCACCCACGTTGCCGAAAGCGTCGCAGGCAGCCCGATGGGCAGGAAATAAATGATCCACGTGATCACCGCGCCCAGCAGTACGCCGACAATTCCACCTACGGCGCATAGCGTAACAGCCTCGGTTGTGAATTGCGTAAGGATCGTACGCTTGGTTGCGCCGATCGCCTTGCGGACGCCGATCTCACGGGTTCGTTCCGTCACGCTCACCAGCATGATGTTCATCACGCCTACGCCGCCCACCATCAATCCCACACTGGAGACAGCGATCATGAAGGCCACCAGCCCGCTGGTGAGCTTGTCCCACAACTTGGTAAGCGAGTCAGGCCCAAAGATCTCGAAGTTGTCGTCCGACTGCGTTTTTACCCTGCGCCGTATGCGCATCAACTCGCGAATCTCTTCTTCAACCAGCGCCTTGTTCTTGGCATCGTCGTACTTGACGCTGACCCACAAATCCTGTTCTTCAGGATGCAGGTTGTGGAAAGTGCCAAAAGGGAAATCAACCACGTTGTCGTTGGGATTCTTGCCGCCGCCGAAGGGCTGCTTGCGCTTGTCCAACACGCCAATGACGGTGTAAAGCCCGCTCTCGACGGCCACTTCCTTGCCGATTGCGTTCTGGTCGCCGAACAACTCTTCCCAGGTATCATGGCCCAGCACACATACGTGGGCGCCGCGCTGATCTTCCTCGTCGGTATACAGGCGCCCCTGAAGAAAGGTCAGGTCATTCACATCGCCGACCTCAGCGGTTGTGCCCTGCAAGATGGTTCCGGATACCTTCTTGCCGCCGTATTTCACGTCGACGTTGCCCACGCGGAACTGCCTCTTCACATGCTGATATGCGCCATCAGCGGCCACCACATGCGGCAGCGTGCGGAGCGCCATCACGTCGTCGACGTTCAGCTTTTTGCGTGTCAGTTGCTCGGTCGTCGGTCGCACGCCGATGACCGGCATGTGAAAGACCCAGAAGACATTAGAGCCCAGCGAATTGACGAACTCCGCCACCCGGTTGTTGAGCCCGTTGATGACTGAAGAGATGGAGATGACCGTGGTCACGCCGATCACGATTCCCAGGATGGTCAGCCCCGAGCGCAGCTTGTTGTTCCGCAGCGTGTCAAGGGCCATTTTGACGGATTCACCGGTTTGTCCTTGCGCCATAGTGCACCTAGTTGTCAGTAATCAGTTCTCGGTGATCGTGTTCCGGCAACTAATCTTTTATCGATTCCAGAAGTGCGTAGATCATTTTTCCTACCTCGTGCGATAAGCGTTCCGCTTCATCCAGAGATTGGGATTTCCAAACTCATGTGCGCGAGCAATCTCCAGTTGCGTTTGCAGTTCGAAATTCGCCCCCCGAGCGATTCCCAGGGACTGCCTGGGTTCGCCGATATTGAGTCTACGCTGTCCTTCCGCAATGTTACTGGGCACAGAGACCGCGCTACGCCTGATTTGGCTGGTCAAATCGTACAGTTCTTCGCGAGGAAACTCCTGCGTCATGCGGTATATCGCAACGGTAAGTTGAATCGACCTCTGCCATACCGTTAAATTCCTAAACGATTGTGCCAAGAATTGCAGCTCCTTGCTGCGATGTCTCCGGTCTTTGAACTGACAACTGCTCTTATAACTCAGCTCTTAACGCGACCACTGGGTCCAGCTTTGCCGCTTTGCTTGCGGGATAAACGCCGAAGAAAATGCCTACGGCGCCAGCCAGGAACAGCCCCAGAAAAATGGCCCAGAGCGGAACACTGGTGGGAAAACCTACGACAATCGTGATGAGTTTGCCTACGCCTATTCCGCACATCACGCCGATGGCTCCGCCGGTCACAGCCATGGTCCCACTTTCAATCAGAAATTGCAGCAGCACGTCACGCTGCCTGGCGCCCAGTGCCTTGCGCACGCCGATTTCGCGTGTGCGTTCGGTGACCGAGACGAGCATGATGTTCATGATGACCACGCCGCCCACCACCAGTGAGATGGATGCCAGTCCCAACACCACGGTCGCAAACAGCGAGCTGATCTGCTTCCAGATGTCGAGGAAGGTATCGTTAGTCTCCAGTTGGAAGTCGTCCGGGGTCCCGGGAGCATCGTGGCGGCGCGAGCGCATGATGACGCGCACCTGGTCCTCGGCCCGCTCCATGACCTCGGCGTTGCCGTTGGCGCGGGAGTAGATGTTTACCGATTCGTTGTACCCGTACGTCTGCTGGTAAGTGGTAATCGGTACCGCCACCCAGTTGTCCTGCGACTGCCCCAGCGTCTTGCCCTGGCGGTCACCCACGCCCACGATGGTGTACGGAGTGCCGTTGACCCGGATCTCCCTGCCGACGGGGTCGCCCGCTCCCAGCAGGTTGTCTACAATGTCGGGGCCCACGATCACGACATGCGTTCCGTGGTCCTCGTCGGCCTGGGTAAAACCGCGCCCCAGCGCGATGTCGACGTTGTGAAGCGCCGGCATGGTCCAGGTGTAGCCGCGTATCTCGGTGTTGTCGCTGGAGTGGCCGTTGGCTACCACGGTCGTTGACCTGCTCAGCATCGCGCCCACCTCGCTGCACAGGTCACATCCTTCCCGTACCGCCTCGTAGTCTTCGATGCGTATTACCTTGCGCTTTTGATACCGAAAGTAGTCCTCAGCCGAGAAGATGATGCTGGACATCCGCGTCACGGTAAACACATCGGCGCCATAGCCTGACAGCTTTGTGCTCACGTACTTGTTGGCGCCGTTCACCAGCGTGATGACCATGATGACCGAGGCCACACCCATAACCACGCCGATGAGCGTAAGCACTGAGCGCATCTTGTTGCCCCACAGCGATTGCAGCGCGAGCTTGAATGCCTCAGTAAGTTGCATGCTTCTGTTTCCTTGTACTGCTTTCCCTGCCCGCCCCGGCACAGCACGACCGCTCAAGAAAACGGCAGAGCGATCATCTTTCTGCAATTCCAGGCGTGCCGCCAGGCTTCGGCCCACTACCCACAGTGTACGTAATCCCCGCCAGCCGTAGCCCCTCCATGAAGAGGAACGGATATTACTCTAGACGCAATGCCCGCCCCTTCGACCGCATCTCGACCTTGAAACGCACCGATACTTTGTTGCCATGCACTATGAATACGCAGCGGCGCAGCCGCGGGTTCCGCTCCTGAGTATTGCCCTGCCAAGTGCTTAGAGTCTCGATTCTGAGAGCCGGGAACTGCGACTCACAATCCGCCCAATGGGAGTGAGTCGCTGAAATCCAGAAGTTGGAAGCCGCTTTACCGCCCCGAGCTTCCAAACCCCTTCCCAGCGCGCTCCGAGTCCTCCAGGCTTTCTACCTCTTCCACAACTCCCGTCAAGACGGGAACCGGAATCATCTGGGCGATCTTTTCGCCGGCTTTCAGCTCCACGGGGGCCTCGCCCAGGTTAGTCATCAGCACCAGGATCTCGCCCCGGTAGCCCGCATCGATCACTCCGCCGGTTGTCGCAATTCCCCTGGAAGCTATGGACGAGCGATCCCGCACCAGTAGTCCCAGTGGAGCGTCCGTCACCGGATTCCGGGCCTCGACAGCAATACCCGTCCGTACCTTTGCCGTGGCTCGGGGAGCCAGTACTGTGCCTTCCAGCGCAAACAGGTCATAACCCAGGTCCTCGCCGGGATGCGCCACGACCGGCAGCCGTGCGCCCGCGTCCAAACACCTCACTCGCAACATGAATTGATGGTATAGCAGCCCGAACTGGAAGCTGAGAACGATAAGGTCAGATCCGCGACGTAATCGCCTCCATCGGTTGCAGCCCCCGCAAGCTGTCCTAACTCATCCCCGCCGCCCGCCAACACCTGGCCGACATTCTCAACCGCCGCGACCTTTTATGAAACCCTTACGCGCGCCTTATTAATTGTTGACAGGTTACGGAGCACACTTCTTACATGATTCAACTGGCCACATTCTTTATACATTTCCTTACGGCAGTGTTCCTGATAGGGATGGTGGGCTCGGCGGTCGTCGTGGTCATCAGTTTTGTCGAGGACTTTCACGAACTCTTCAGCCACGATTAGCCCGCCAGCATCCGGCCGACATTCTCAACCGCTGCGACCGCTCTAGCACTGGCGCCGCCCGGCCAGCCACGCGCCCGGCTGCGCGGCGGATGCATGAAGACCACTGCTAACACGCGCGTCCGCGCGGCTAACCCCGCTAACCGGTGCGAAGCACCGCTAGCTCCTCTGCCTCAAAATGGTGAGCCCCGGTCGGGAACTTCCCAACCGGGGCTCGTGGTAGTCACCCCAACGACGAAGACCTGTCGTCGGGAACCCCGAATTCGGCAAGAGAGACCTGTAAGCCGAATTCTGTCGTGTGCGGTCATTCCTCTAGGCGCCGCGTTGCCGCGGACACTCATCAGCGACCTACCCGGAGGTTTCGGCAGTTGCTCGAGCCGCCTTGCCGCATCGGGCCGATGCGCAGCGCCGCCTGGCTCTTTAGCGGTGCTTCCCTCCCTATTTGGTCTTGCTCCATGTGGGGTTTACCCTGCCCCGGCCTTTACAGGACGGGCGGTGCGCTCTTACCGCACCATTTCACCCTTACCCCGGCGCTGGAGTTGTCGCAACGGCGAGCGTACCCGGCAAGCCGGACCAACTCGGGTTTTGCGTTTCCAGGGAGGCCCTCCCGAAGGAGGGGTAGCCGAGGCGGTATATTTTCTGTGGCACTGGCCGTCCATGGGTTTTGAGGCCCACGTCCCGGACGTTATCCGGCACACTGCCCTGCGGAGTTCGGACTTTCCTCCCCCGGAAACCCGGTTTCCCAAGCCCCCGGCAGCGACCGCCCGGTCCTCCTGCCAGGGTCTAGTGTATCGCGGATTGGGATTTGCCCGCTTTTCGCCCAGCGCCCGGCAATCCTGAACGATTTGAATCGACGGCCAGCAGGCGACCATCCATTTGACTGCGGACGAATTTCTTCACCTGCCGCAGGGCCATCTCGATCGGCCCCCTTTGAGCAAGTCCCCCGGATTTCACCTCATTTCAAGGAGGTTTCCATGAAAATTATTTTCACGATTTCCCGGCTGCTGATGGGCGTGATCTTCCTCTTCTTCGGCTCCAACCTGTTCCTGAATTTCCTTCACGCGCCAATGCCCACTGGGACCATGGGAGAGTTTTCGGGTGCACTGTATGCCTCCCACTACATCTATGCGGTCGGCTTGTTCCAGGTCGTTCCCGCGATTTTGCTGCTCATTAACCGATATGTGCCGCTTGCATTGGCGCTGCTGGCTCCTGTCATCGTCAACATCTGCCTTGTGCACATCCTGATGGCCCCCAGCGGCCTGCCCGTCGCAGCTTTCGTTGTGATTCTTTGGTTTCTAGTCGCATATCGGGTCCGCGCTGCCTTTGCTGGGCTCTTCCAGAAACGCGTGTCCGACTGAGGACTTTGGACCGGGACCAAACAAACCAGTCGAACTCCCGGTCGCTACAATCGAAACTACGATGATTCAGTACCTCTATCTCGGGCGCGTGGGATACGACGATGGCCTGCGTATGCAGGCGGAGCTTGTGGAGCTTCGGCTCCAAGGACGCGTGGAGAATGTGCTGCTGCTGCTCGAGCATCCGCCGGTGCTGACGCTGGGAAGCAACGCCAACCGCGCCAACATCTTAGCTCCGGACGAGCTGCTGGCAAGCCGCGGCGTTACGCTGCACGAGATCAATCGCGGCGGCGATGTGACTTATCACGGGCCAGGCCAGCTGGTCGGTTACCCGATCTTCGATCTCCGCAGCTTGCGAAACCCGAAGGGCGGCCGACTGGGCCCGGTGGACTTTGTGCGGCTGATGGAGGAGGTGCTGATCCGGGTGTGCGGGGTCTTTGGTGTGCCGGCCGGGCGCATCTGCGGGCTTACCGGTGTCTGGTGCGGCGTTGACCGATCGGTCGGCAGCCCTTTGGAGGAGAGTTGTGGAAAGAGCGCGCCGTTAGCAGGTAGGAAGATCGGCGCCATCGGTATTCATGTTTCGCGAGGCATTACGTCGCACGGATTTGCTTTCAATGTCACCACCGATCTGCGCGACTTTGCGCTCATCAATCCCTGCGGGATCACAGACCGGCCGGTCACCAGCCTCGAACGTGAGATCCCGAGGTCGGAGGAGTTGCCCGGCCTCGAAGCCGTGGCTCATCAGGCCGCACGGCAATTCGGGCTGGTCTTCGGCGAGCAGGTGCTGGCGATTGAGAGTCTGGAAGCGCTCCGCGCGCGGGCGGAGGCTGCCCCAACGAATCCACCCAGCTTTCCCGCTCAAGACACACCGCTCCAGGTTCCACACGAGGTTGAACGTCTCCTGCAAACAAAGGAACGTCCCGTCCGGG
>DASYZU010000058.1:0-51731 GCA_035945795.1 Occallatibacter sp. | reverse complement strand
GGTGAGGATCGTGACCGGAAATATTCCCGCACCCGCCCAGTTGATGATTAGGGGCGCGATGGCAACGATCGGCACTGTCTGCAACAGGATCGTATAGGGGTAAAGCGTCTGCCGCAGCCAGCGCCATTGTGCAAAGACCATAGCCACTGCAACGCCCATTACGATGCTGGCCAGCAAGCCACCCGCCGCCTCCACAGCCGTAATCCGCAACGAGATCAGCAGCGAAGGATAGCGGTCGTGCAATGTCATTGCTACGGTATACGGGCCTGGCAGAATGTATGACGGCAAGTGATTGATCGATATCACTGCCTGCCAGAATGCCAACAGGCATCCCAGCACAATCACACTATTGATCGCCACCATGCCCCGCTTCTTCATGCCTGATACACCCCCCGCAGCATCCGCGATGCCTGTGTCACAATCTCTTCAAATTCCTTCGATCCGCGCGTTTCAGCTGTACGCGGCCAGGGAAGATTCACCTGCATCTCACATGCTATGCGTCCAGGATGCGCGGCCAGAATCACGACCCGCGTTGAGAGAAAAACCGCCTCCGCCACCGAGTGCGTAACAAACAGCACCGTCCACTTGTGCTCCCCATACAGGCGTAGCAGTTCCTCGTTTAATCGGTCGCGTGTCATCTCATCGAGTGCGGCAAAAGGCTCATCCATCAGCAGAATTCGTGGCCGGCTCACAAGCGCGCGTGCAATCGAAACGCGCATCTTCATACCGCCGGAGAGCTGCCGCGGATAACTGCGCGCCACATGTCCCAGGCTCACGAGTTCCAGCATCTGTGCTACGCGTTCCTGGCGGAGCGTCCGCGCCGCATACTCCAGTTCCAGCCCCAGGCCCACGTTCTCTTCCACGGTTCGCCACGGCAGCAGGGTTGCGTCCTGAAAGATGAAGCTCATCAGCTCGCGTGCATTCGCCGGCGTCATGCCGTTCACCTGCACCTGGCCATCGCTCACAGGACTCAGCCCAGAGACGAGCTTGAGCAGCGTTGACTTTCCGCATCCTGAGGGGCCGAGAAAGGTGACAAACTCACCGCGGTCTACTGCGAGCGATATGTTCTCGACCACGGTTATGTTCTTATAACGTTTGCTTACGCTACGGAGAAGAACTTCCAGAACGGCGTTTGCTGTCTGCGTCACCATCCCGGCTCTCCCTTCACGGGCAAGTACAGTGCAGAGGGACATGACGCTGAGTGCAGAACCTGCTGCGTTGACCGGCCCCAGTTCCAAGGGTCCGCAAGTTGCGGCGGCGTTTCGGTCGATGGATTGCGGTCATAGAGCGGAAAGGCAGAGCTCGCAATCTCCAAACGCAAGCGCTCGCCGATCGCGAGTACAAATGCGATTGGCTCAAGTGTGAACTTCCACTCGCGAACCTCGTCTGCTGCGTAGTCCGCATCACGAAAGAGCCAGGAACTGCGCGCTATACCGATGCAAAGAAACTCCGCGCGGCCGGTTGCTGTTACTCGCACTATTTTCGCAGTGAAGTCCGCATGAGCCGCTGATGTGGTCGCATACAGTCGGATGCGCGGCTGTCCGAATATCTCCGTCTCGCGCCGCACTGGCTCCGAAGTATAAACAAGTAGATTGTTTCCCATCTCGACCACAGCCTGATCGGAGGGGCCGCTCAGTACCTGCGCGCTACCAGGCGCCAGCACCGGCACTTCCGGGTCGTACACAAACAAATCGCGCGGCTCATCGGCTCGCGACGCATCTTTCGTCAGCCGGCCGTCGCCCTTGCGCGAATTAGCATGGCCCTCGCTGTGCAGATAGAGCGGGTGCGTGGCATCGCTCGGCAACTCCTCTGCACAGCGCCATTCATTAGGACCAAGCGCAAAATATCGAATCCGCGGTTCGTCGTTGAAGTCGTCCGCATGCTTCAGCCAGCGATTGAACCAGCGCAATAGGATCGAATCCGTATCGAGGTTTGCAGAGTCGCCCAGGTTCGCGTCACCCACGCGATCACCCCAGGGAATATGCACCCAGGGGCCGGCAATCAGATATTGATTCGTCCGTGCGAACTCAGTGCCTGCCCCGCTGCACAACGCGAGATAGCCGGCGATGGATCCTTCGAGGTATGTATCGAACCAGCCAGTAATATGCAGCGCAGGAATCTGAATGCAATCGATTCGTGCACTAGTATCCTGCGCAGTCCAGTACTCGCCGGGCTCACGATGCGAAATCCAGTCGCGGACATAATCAGGCAGCGCTGGGTCAACGATTGCCGAGTGCGCGCCATATGGAACGTGCGCAGCCAGCGCGCGGATGTTGGCCCACGCGACTTCCAATCGATCGCTAGCAGCGCTCAAACCCCTGCGCCGCGCATCCTCACGCAACATCTGAGTGCCCCATCCTAAGGTCGAACTCAAACGCAACGCCCCGTGATGATAAAACCACCCGTGATACAGGTCTGCCGCCGTCATGTGCGGGGCGATGCACAGCAGGCCTTCCGGCTGCTCGGCCGCTGCGAGCAATTGCGTCGCACCCTGGTATGAAAAACCGTACATGCCGATGCGGCCATTCGATGCCGGATGCGCGCGCAGCCATGCAATCGTTTCCGCGCCGTCGCGACCCTCGTGGCGAAACGGATAGAACTCCCCCGCCGAGTCGCCACGCCCACGCACATCCTGAATGACCGCGTGATAGCCGTGCCTCGCAAACCACACCGGGTGCGCGTAAACCACCGTCGAAGCAATATCGCGCCCATACGGCTGACGCATCAGCAGCGTGGGCCATGGCCCTTCACCCGTGGGATAGTAGTGATCGGAAACAAGCGTCGTTCCGTCGCTGAGCCGGCACTCGACTCCTCGTTCCAGGCGAATTCCGTTCCCGCAATCGATCAGGGCCATCTTCAAGCACCGTGCCTCGGTTCGAAATTGAACATGGCAACCAACAACTTCGCAATACACGCGGCAGCATCGTTCGACCATCGCTCGCCATTTTCTGCAGTCGCCGCCGTCGGATCGCCCAATACCCCACTGGGTGCAATATCTTTGGTGAGCCAGGCGAAGTTGGCCGATGACCCCTCAGGCTTGAGCAACTCCGACCGATCCACGCGTGCAATGTAGTTCGTTGTGTACTCTTCGGGATGCACCAGCGTGGGCGTCGCGTGCAGCAGATATGCTGTCTCGATTTCGCCAGCATGAAAACCATAAGTCCGCTCCTGCTGGCTCACGCCATCGAAGGCCGCGCCGGGCGAACCGAACAACGAGAAAGTGCGCAGCCCGAACTCCGCACGCAGATCGCGCGCCAGCACGTCCACAAGAGAGGTGTTGCCGCCATGCGTGTTGTAGAGGACGACTTTCCTGAATCCGCCAGCCGCGATGCTCGCACCCAGGTCGCGCACAACTGCAAGAAATGTTTGCGCGCTCACTGAGAGTGTCCCCGGAAATCCAATATGCTCGTTGCTCTTTCCATAGCAAACCGGCGGCAGCGCATATATTGGCAACTCGGTCGGCACCAGCGTCAGGGCCTTGCCCAGCAGCAGGTTGTTAATCAACGCATCGGTAGCCAGCGGAAGATGATGGCCATGTTGCTCAATCGCTGCCGTAGGCAACACCAGCAGCGTAGTGGCGCGCGGCAGGGCATCCACCTGCTTCCAGGTCAGGTAGGCAAAATTGCGTTCGTCTGGAATCCACGTCTTCACCGTGACACCGCCTGTTTGTGAAAGCTGATCATCTTGCCTGGATTCAGCAGCCCACGCGGATCGTACCGCTGTTTCGCCAGCAACTGAATGTTGTCGGAGCGAAACCTTCCGCCATCCTCCAGGTAATTCACGTGCGGATTGGCGACAAATACACCAATCGATCGGCAATAGGTAATCATGTCGTTCAATCGCTCCTCAGTTGTAAAACGCACCACGGGAATCGCGCCGGGAATTACTACACCATCGCCGTTCTTCATAAATTCGATATGAAAGAGAATCTCCTGACCGTAGCGTTCGCGCAGCAGTCGGAATTGTTCTCGACATTCGGTAGCCGAAAATCCACACTGCAAATATGTGTATTCCGGATCTGCCTTCATAGCCCACAAGGTAGTGTGGTTCCACGTGTAGTCGCTCAGCAGCGGTTGCGTGCGCGGTCCATCGTACGGCCCCGCAAACGTTACCTCACCGCCGGCCGTCTCAGCTGCAGTGCGCAACGCCTCAAGCTGCGCGGTCGCAATCATGATGAGCACCAGTGTTTTGTCTGCCCGCACCAGTTGCTTCACTGGAGTAAAGAAAGAAGGAATAGGCCATTCGAAGACCGTCGCCAGCCGCTTGGCCCAGGCTTTGTGCGTCGCAATGGACTCAGTAAAGCTGAATGCCTGCTCATAGGTATCGAAGGCCGCCGTCAACTGCGTCCACTCCACTGCCGGCGCCAACGCAAACCAGATGCGCGTAAGCACGCCGTTGGTGCCCCACGCATGCAGAATCTCGTGCACCGCCGCGCCTTCGTGTAGCACCACGCGCGGCTCCTCCTCCATTGTCACCACCTCGAAGGCACGCACCGTGTCAAAGTCGCGCAGTCCTCCATGGGCCACCGAGCCGATGCCGCCCGAGCCGCCCGCAAGGAAACCGCCCACCGAAGCCTTCACCAGCGTGGATGGATACATGCGCAGCTCCCATCCCTTCTTACGCGCCTCCGTTTCCAGCGTTCCGAGGCGCAGCCCCGGCTGGCATACGGCTACCCCGTCCTCGGTAATTTCTTCCAGCTTGTCCATCAGCGCGAGATCGAGCACGATACCGCCTTCGAGCGGTACGCACTGTCCGTAGTTGCCCGTGCCCGCGCCACGCACCGTCACCGGCACGCCGCGCTTACCTGCAAATCGCAATACGGCTAAGATCTCATCCACGCTCACCGGCTGCACGGCAACGTCGCCACTCTTGCTCACCAACAGCGGACGCAGCACCGGTGAATACCAATAGAAGTCATGCGACAAACGATCGAGCACCGCCGGTGCCGTCAGCACGCGCGCTCGGTCTGCGACAACTTCAGACAGTTCTGCTGCAAGCGAGTTCAGCATGGGGAAGACCTCTCAGATCAACTACATTTGAGGACAGCTATTTTCGTTTCCGTGTAGTCCAAAGTCGAAATGCCTTGAGCATCCTGGGATCGGTGAACAGGGCGTAACACCGGTCGCGCAATACCGGTCCATCCACCACGCATTTCATGTCGCTGCGCGCAGCCACCTCCGTCGCTGGAATCAGAATCTGGTTACAATGCTTGTTTGCATCTGCAATGGTCGCGCCGTAAACTACGCGATCGAGGCCAGCCCAAAGCGCGGTGCTCATGCACATCGGGCATGGTTCGCAGGTGGTGTAGAGCGTGTATCCGGCAAGCGAAATCTGCTTGAGCCGCTTGGTGGCCAGGCGAATCGCGCGCACTTCAGCGTGTGCGCTGGGATCCAACTCCTGCTTTACCATATTTAGCGCGCGAAGCAGTACCTCTCCGGTTTTCGTGTGAACGATGGAAGCGCCGAACGGGCGGGGACGCGCTGTGCGCAAACTTCGCGCTGTAAAGGCCGCGAGCGAAGCCATCCGCTCAAGATCGATTGCCCGATCGGAAGCCGGCACAGAACCGCGAGCAATTCTCAGCTTCCCGCTTGGAGCGCGTCTGGCGTCGAAAACAACTCCCATACTCGAAATTAGCACGATGCACCGCTCTCGTGCTCCATAAAAATTCACCTCTACCGGCTTTGATTTCACATCGTTACAATTTCCTTATGACCATTTCTCCGTGGACCATCCGCGGCCTTCGCCTCGCACTGGCAAACGGAGCTCTGCAGCCCACCGTCTTGGCAGACCAGGCACTTGCGCATTCCAACCGCAATTCCGGCCACAATACCTATCTTTGGCAGGACGCCGCATGGACCCGCTCTGAAGCAGCACGCATAGAGGCCATTCCTAGCGGCAAGGGCGGCCCGTTCGGCGACGGACATGGTGCACTATGGGGCCTGCCCGTCTCTGTGAAGGATTGTTTTGACTTGGCCGGCGCGCCCACCAGTTGCGGCGTGCATTTCTATCGCGACTTGAACGGAAGAGTCGCAAACGATTCCTGGCTGGTTGAGCAGCTTCGAGCGTCTGGTGCGGTCATCACCGGCAAAACCCACCTGCACCCGCTGGCCTACGGCATTACCGGCGAGAATCCGGAATTCGGCGACTGCCTTCAACCCGGGAATCCCGGCGCGCTTACCGGCGGCTCCTCAAGCGGCGCCGCCGCCAGCGTGCTTGAGGGCTCCGCCGTAGCAGCCATCGGCACTGACACAGGCGGCTCCGTTCGAGTGCCTGTCGCGCTTTGCGGGCTGGCCGGTTATCGAGCCACGCTAGGCCGTGGCAATTGGCACGGTGGCGCGCACCTCGCGGAATCATTCGACACCATGGGCTGGCTTTTTCGAGACCTCGAAGATGCACCACTGTTGTCCGGCCCGTACGCGCCCACCAAGACCGTACCGCAATCCAGCTTCACCAGATTCGCCGCCATTGCAGACAGCTCTCTCCACGATTGCGAACCTGAAATTGTCGCCAGTTTCCACGCCATCATACGCGAGCTTGAAGCTATCGGCCTTGAAGTCCACTCCATCGATCCCGATTGGTGGGCCGAGTCCAGCGAAATATTTGCGCCCATCCAAGCATGCGAGGCCGCGTGCCTGCACACAGGCCACTTCGACCAATTCGAACCAGCCATTCGCGAACGCCTGGAATGGGGCGCGCGCATCACTCCATCTGAAATTGCTGCGCTGCGCCAGCGTCACGCCGATTTCCGCTCGCGCATCGACGAGTTGCTAGCTGCGAACCAACTGCTGCTTCTTCCCTGTGCCCCCGTCGCGCGCCTCGCTGCCGGCGCCGATCATAGCCAGACACGCACCCGTCTTCTCCGTTACACCACGCCCTTCAGCTTGGCCGGAGTGCCCGTGGTAGCCGTTCCCTGCGCTGCCGGCGGCATGCAACTGGCCGCCGCCCGCGGTTGCGATGAATCGTTGCTCCAACTAGCAGCCAAGCTCGGAGCCCACCGAAAAGCGGCAGCACTGGCATCACGCGCATGGTAACTTTCATACTAAGGATCCGTCCCCGGTTTCGTACGATCCATTCCCGCAACAAAAGGTCGAAATTGATTCCAGCCAAATCCATCCTTTGCGCAATGCTCGGTACCGCGTTGGCCCTGGTCCTCGCCGGTTGCCGCGGCCGCCAGACCACTACGGAAAACGGCTTCACTCCCGTTCGTCTTCAACTCGACTGGTATCCTCAGCCGGAGCACGGTGGTTTCTTCACGGCGCAAATGCTCGGCTACTACAAGGCCGAGGGGCTCGATGTCACCATCCTGCCTCTACCCCAATACGGCAGCGTCGCCCAACTAGTCTCAAGCGGCAAGGCAGACATTGGCCTCGGCTCCAGCGACCAGATCCTTGCGTGGGATTCGAATGGCCTGCCCATGTTGGCCGTGGCCGCCACCATGCAGCACGACCCCCAAGCCGTCATGGTCCACCAGAACTCGCCCATTCACGACTTCAAGGACCTTGAGGGCCAAACCATCGCCGCGCAAACTGGTGCAACCTGGCTGAAGTACGTCACCAGCCGCTATAACCTCCACAACGTCCGGCAGATTCCCTCCACGCTCTCCATCGCAAATTTCCTGGCCGACCCCAACTACGTACAGCAGATCTTCATCACCAGCGAGCCGTACTTCGCCAGGCAGGCCGGCGCCCAGGTGCGCACCTTCCTCATCAGCTCCTCTGGCTACGACCCGTATCGCGTGCAGTTCACTACGCGCGCCTTTGCGGCTGAACATCCTGACATTGTTGCCAAATTTGTCCGTGCCAGCATCCACGGCTGGCAGCAGTATCTGCGCGACCCGGCCCCCACCAATGCCCTGCTGCTGAAGCTCAATCCGGCGCTCAACCCGGCGCAGGAGACCTACACGGCGCAAGCTCTCCGCGCCGGCGGTTTCATCACCGGCGACGATCCCGCCGGCGCACTAACCGGTCGCATGACCGCAGCCCGGTGGACTGCAGGCTATGAGCAGCTCAAGTCTCTGGGAATTCTTCAGGGCCCGCTCGATCCTGCGACTGCTTACTCGCTACAATTCGCACAGTGAGCATCAACGGTGTTCCAGTCAATGCCCTGAGACTGCGTCTGTCACCTTCGCCATCAATCGGCCCGTGCAACGCTACGCGCTTCGGACCACAAAATAAGGTTGATTGGTCAGCTCCTGTGTAAAGCCCGGATGCAGCGCAGTTTTCCCGTCGGCCATTTGCACTTCAAAGTAGTACTCCAACGGGAACTCAGTCTGTGTATACTCCGCCGGGATGCTCGCGCCGAACCCCTCTCCTTGCCGCTCCATCGCCACCGTGGCATAGTTGTCGACCTGGTCCACATGGCGATAATGCAGAATCGCGCTCGTTATATCCGCATGCGCAGAAAGCGTAAGAGAAAGCGCATTCCCGCGCGCAAAACGCGCAGGCGCCGCATGCTTAACCGCGATCGCAGCACGGTATGGCCGCCCCAGCGCAATCCGCATCGCAGCTTCGACCTTCGGAGACGTCCCCTTTGAACCAGCGCTGTCTAACATTGCAGTCAACGCAGCAATGTCCTTGTCGATGGCCGGCAGCCGATCCAGCCAGTGCCCGCGAAGCTGTGGCCACTCGCCCAAAGTCATGTCCGACATGTAAACGCCTTTGCCGGCTTCCGCCAACGCCGTCCACGCCGTTCGCGCCTTTTTGTACTGGGATAGGGATGCTTCCAGCGCTGCCTGTTCTTTGGTGCCTTCATATAGATGAAAGAGCACGCCGCTGCGGAATTTTGCACCGAAGAACTCACCGAACCCAGCCTGAATCTCAATATCTACCTTGACTCACCGGTACGCTGCGCCATCGCGCCCCTTGAAGTCAATTCGACCTGCGTCAGCGCCTTGCGTCCTGCCGCCGCAAAAATCCTCTATCCACTGTGCCACCTCAATCGGGCTGTACTTGCCTCTGAATTTGCCCTCCAGCAACTCCTCCGCATACTCGTTCATGGTGAGAAACAGCTCGGGGTCAAGCGGACTAGCATTGCCAAACACACGTGGCGCCAGCGAATCGCAATAAGGTCCATGCGTCGTCTTGTCCAGTCCCTCGATTGTGTAGTTTGCGTCCGGACTGTTGATCCACTGATAACCGTGCATCCACAACCCCATACGGAACTCCAACCCGCGCATCACGCACTGTTCGCCGATGTACTTCAGCATCTCCAGGTTGCGGTCGCGTTCCTCGTCCGGCAACTGCGCACGCGCACGTTGTACCCAGGCACCTTCAGCAGAAATGGATAAGTAAATAAGAAGTACCCATCCGTAACTTTGCTGATGAAGTCATACCCAATACCAAAAGCCAGGTTGAAGCAATTGAAGCGCCGCGTCGCCAGCATGTCGAAATACTCAGTCCACATGGCCCGGTCGTTGTACCACGGCAGATCTTCAACATTGCTGCAGAACAGCCGCGTCATACTGCGCACTTCGTTCGCCGGTTGCTCCGCAGTTGTTTCTACCGCTCCGAGAGCAGCAGCCGGGTCCGATGCGTTTTGCACCACATCAACTAACTCGGTCAACGCATACACCAGCCCGCGTGGATCGTGACCACATGCGAGCAAGCCGTGCTTTCCCGCGGAGCTTAAATCGGAGCGTGATACTGGGCGCCGGTTTCCCCACCTAGGCGCCCTGTGGGCACCGCGTCTTTGTTTTTGCGGCTTGGGTGGGATATCACGAACCTCAACCAGGCAGTCTTCCTATTCCCCTGTTCCCTGCTTCCCCGCCAGACAATCCAGCGTCACCACCTCGAACGGCTTCAGCACAACTCGGTACGCCTTCACCGCCCGCAACCGAATCGCAGCCTTCCCCTTGTCCGCCGTCCAGGGACTACGCGCCCGATAACTCCGCGCCGCATGTTCCGGCAATTCAAACACCTCCCCCACATCCAGCAAAAACTCCTGCGTCTTATCCGAAGGATTCCGCAGCACCACAATCCCCTTCTCCGGCGTCCACGAAGCCCACCCATACACTTCCAACTTCCCCGGATCGCCCCCAATCCAATGCGTGTCCTTCAACACCGCCGCATTTGCGCGCGACCATTTCGCCGACTCCGCCAGGTCGTCCCAGTTCTCCTTCGTTAAAAGCCCCGGCGAAATGTACATCTCCTGTAACTGTGTTCCCGTCCCGAAGTAGTCGTGTACTTCGTCCCTGAAATCTCCACCCGGATCAGTGTTCAGATCTTTCGCCTTCTCCGCGTAAATAATCCCGTGGAGCATCAGCGAATTCAACGGATACAGCGGCCCGCCAATGACGATATTGCGATACGTTTGTTCATCGCGATACGTGATCCACTTCTGCCGCCAGCTTCCCACTCCGTCGAAGCTATGATCGTCTCCGTCTCTCCAGATCGAGTCCGCATACCGCAGCCAGAACGGCGAAGGCCGCGTCCCGGTCGTCAGATTGATGAAGATATTCGGCTCTTCCTTCCGCAACCGCTCGATCAGATGAATTGCCGCCGAAAAATCGCTGTCGAACAGGCTGCTCGGAAACACCGTGCTCGCATTCCCAGTCCCGTCGAACTTGAACTGGTTCACGCCGTACTTCGTAACCATCTCCAGGCACGTCGATTCGAAGAGCTTGTAATATTTCGGAGCCGAAAGCGCAAAGCCGCCTTTCACCGTCTCGTAACCTGCCTTTTCTCCCGCCGCAATCCGCTGTTTCTTCGGCGTGGAATAGCCGCCCCACGGCGAAAGCCAAACGCCAATCCCGAATCCGTATTGCTCCGCCGCCTCGTGAATCTTTGTGAAGCCATTCGGCAATCCCGGGTTGAAATGCCACAACGTCTGCGGATCGTCCCATCCGTCATCGAACAGAAACGAGTCCATCTTCACGCCTCGCTTCTTCACCAGTTCGTCGCCAAACGCGTGTACCCTGTCCAGCGCCTCTGTCTCATTAAAGCGATTGAAGTACCCCAGGTCATACCACGAGTTGTAATGCAGAAAAGTCCGGTAAGGGTGCGCCCGCTCCTGCTCGATGTACTTGAGAAAATCCCGCCGCATCTGTCCCGGAGCCGCCACCCCGATCACCGACGAATAGGTAATCGAATTCCCTGCCTCCAGCGGCAACACGCGCGTAAGAACCGCCGTCGCCCGTCCATCCTTCACCACGCTCGCCGACAGCGGAAACTCGAACCCTAAAAAGAAATCCCCCGCCACCATCGGCGAACCCGGAACCTTTCCCACCACCTCGGCGCCCAGCGCATCGAAGTCAAACATCCGCACCTCGGCAATATCCACCGCCCGTGCCCCCGCTTTCAGCGTCACCTCCTGGCGCAGATAATTGGCGCCTTCGCGCAACATCGCGCACCAGTGCACCGCCAGCAAATTATCTTCTGTGCTCAGCTCCGCGCACAGTCTTCGTCCTGCCACTTGCTCCGCCGCTCTCGACGCCGCAGGATTCGCAGCAATCTGCTCCTCCACTGGAGCCGCTCGCATCTTCATCTGCGAAGCTGCAATCACGCGCCCATCGCGCAGTTGCAGACTGAAAGCCTCACCCGGCGAGAGCTTCGCCCCGCTCCTTCGATCCACAACCTCCTCAACCTTCAGCCCACCGTTCACGACCTCGAAGCGAGCCGTTAGCCGCTCGCCGCGCAGCTCAAATCCGCCCTGGCCCCGAGCCGTGCCCGTTGAAACCGCCAAGCTCGCAGTCAACAAAAATGCGAAGGTCAATGTCTTCGCCATCCGACACCACGCCGTTGCTTCCATACTCGCAGAACTCCTCTTCGAAATTGCTATCTGCCCGCGAACCCCGCCGCCACGCACTATGCAGAAACCGTCCATGCAGGAAAAGACAAAGTCTTCAACCCGCCAAGTCTAAATCAACAGGATGCAGAAACAACCAAATGCCTCAAACCGGTGGCCGGTCAGTTTGAAGGGTACGGGCTTCAGCCACTGAGAGATTGTTTCTTGGCCGACACAATGGCCTCAAGCCGCGAACCGCCCCCACATACTAAAATCCAGAAGCACACTGGAGTTGAAAATGACCGCTCGTCTGCGATATTTCGGAACTCGCCTCGCCCACCTCCGTATTCCTGCCGCCTTCGTTCTCTCGTTCCTCCTCGCCGCTTCAGTCACCGCACAGCCATCACCTCCAGCCACTGCACCCGGCTTCGTCAACACCCTAATGCCCCTGCCCTCGACCCTCGAGATCAAGCCCGGAGCCCTGCATATCGATACATCGTTCTCCTACACCCTTCACGGTGACTCCGGCCCGCGCCTTAGTGAGGCCGCCGTGCACTTCCTCAGCCGCCTCGAGACGCGTACCGGCGTTTCTCTCGCAAAATCTCCAGCCGCCGAAGGCAGCCAGCCAACCCTCGCCGTCAATGTCTCAACCGCCTCTACACAAGCTGTTCCTCAGCCCGACGTCGATGAAAGCTACACCCTCGACATCGATGAGCACTCCATCTCCCTCCGCGCCAAGACCGACATCGGCGCCCTCCACGGCATGGAGACGCTGCTCCAACTCATCCAGCCCTCCGGCTCCGCCTACATCCTTCCCGCCGTCCATATTGAAGACACGCCCCGCTTCCCCTGGCGCGGCCTCATGCTCGATCCCGGCCGTCACTTCCTCCCGGTCGCCAACGTCCTCCGCACCCTCGACGGTATGGCCGCCGTCAAGCTCAACGTCCTCCACTGGCATCTCACCGAGGATCAGGGATTCCGCATCGAAAGCCACGTCTACCCCAAACTCACTGAGCTCGGCTCCAACGGTGAGTTCTACACGCAACAACAGGTCCGCGAAGTCATCGCCTACGCATCCGCGCGCGGCATCCGCGTCGTCCCCGAGTTCGACATGCCCGGCCACATCCAAAGTTGGCTAGTCGGCTATCCGGATCTCGGCAGCGCGCCCGGCCCCTACGCAATCTCCGACAAGTTCGGCGTCCACGATGCGGCCTTCGATCCCACCCGCGAATCCACCTACACCTTCCTCGATGCCTTCCTCAGCGAAATGGCCCAGCTCTTCCCCGACCCCTACATGCACATCGGCGGTGACGAGAGCAACGGCAATCAATGGCGCGCCAATCCGCAAATCAAGGCCTTCATGTACGCCCACGGCTTCAAGACCACTCCTGAACTCCAGGCCTACTTCAACACCCGCATCCAAAAAATCCTCGCCACCCACCACAAGCAGATGGTCGGCTGGGATGAGATTCTCAGTCCCACTCTCCCACCCGACGCCGTCATCCAGAACTGGCATGGCATCGAGTTCCTCATCAACGCCGCCAAGCAGGGCCATCGCGGTTTCCTCTCGCACCCCTACTATCTCGATCAAATGTATTCAGCCGCCGATATGTACCTCGCCGATCCGCTCCCTGCCGGCACTGACCTCACACCCGATCAAGCCAAGCTCATCCTTGGCGGCGAAGCCTGCATGTGGGGTGAGCAAGTCATTCCCGCCACCATCGACTCCCGCATCTGGCCCATCGCCGCCGCCGTCGCCGAACGCCTTTGGTCCCCTGCCGCCGATCGCGACGTCAAAGACATGTATCGCCGCCTCGCCGTCGAATCCCTGCGTCTTGAGGGTGAAGGCCTCATGCAAATGTCCGGTCCCGTTAGAGTCATGCGAAACCTCGCAGGCTCCTCACAGATTCAGCCTCTCGAAGTCTTCATCAACACTCTCCAGCCTGTCGCCTTTCACGTGCGCAGCCGCGAGCAGCGGCCTTCCCCCGCGACAGTCTTCGACCGCCTCGTTGATTCCGTCCGCCCCGATCCACCCCTCCGCCACGAGATGCCAACACTCGTCGATGCAGCCATTCACGGCGACAGGGCCAGTGCCGAACAAAGTATTGCCCGGCTCGATGCGCTCTTCCACTCCTGGATAGCCGCCGCCCCCGTGCTCGACAAGCTCGAAGCCAACTCCCCGCTCCTCCAGGAAGCCTCAGTCCACATCGCCGCATGGCCCAAACTCGGTTCGATGGGTATCGAAGCGTTATCGTACCTCCGCTCCGGCACCGCACCACCCGCCGGATGGCAGGACGCGCAGACAGCCATCCTCCACGACGCAGACAAGCCAAGCGAACTGGTAGACTTCGTGGTCCTCAAACCGCTCCAGACACTAGTCGAAGCCGCCAACACCCCCAAACCCCACTAACCAAATGTCAATTTCGGAATGCGCAACTGCAGAACTCACCACAAAAGGAAATCTAAGATTCACAACAGAACCGAGTGCCCAAGGTCCGGGGTCCCTACGGCCAGGTCTTCGTCCGTGGGGTGGAGATCTCGATTTTGAGACCTGGTATAGCAAGACTCTCAACCGAGGGTTCTTTCTGTTCACTGTTCACTGTTTAATCATTTCCGATCCAGCCGAAACGCCACCGCCTGAAAATCCCCTTTGAACCCCTCATCCATCTCCAGCCCATGATTCATCCACCACGCTCCGCTCGCCACTGCAGGCGTTCCCGTCCGCGCCTTGCCCGCAATTGAACTCAGCGCATACTCCGCCTTTGCATCCAGCCCCTTCAGCTTTAGCACCGGAAACCCGCGTCCCTCCTGCGTCGAATGGATAAACGCAAACACCACACTCTGGCTCTTGTCCGCCTTCACCGTCTCTGTCGCTGAAAACTCGCTTCCATCAAGCGGCGAAATCAGCCGGTACAGATCGCCCTGCACAATCGTCGACTGCACGTCCTTGTACGTCGCAATCAGCCGCTTGGCCGTTGCCATCTCATCCGGTGTCCACTTCTCAATGTTCGCCCCAATTCCCAGCGAACCCTGCATCGAGCTCAGCATCCTGTATTGCAGTGACGTCGTCCGCTTGTTCAGCCAGTGCGGCGAATCTGTTACCCAAGCCATCATGATCTGCGGCGTGTACGCATACGTAAATCCGTTCTGCTGAGTCAGCCGGTCAAATGGATCGGTATTGTCCGAAGGCCAAACCTCGTCCACGTACTTCAGTATTCCCAGGTCCACACGTCCGCCGCCGCCCGAGCACGATTCAATCTCCACCTTCGGATGCCGACGCCTCAGCTCCGCCAGAATTTCATACAGGTTCCTCATATAGTCCACGTAAACCCGTTTCTGCTCCGCCGGTGGAATCTGATCCCACCCCGGCTCGCTCCAGTTGCGGTTGTAGTCCCACTTCAAAAACGCAATATCGTTCTCCGTCAACAGCTTGTCCAGAAAATCCAGAATGTACGCGCGCACATCTGGCCGCGCCAGGTTCAACACCAGTTGGTTGCGCTGCTGAGTACTCGGCCGCCCTTTGAAGTTCAGCACCCAGTCCGAGTGCTTGCGATAAAGATCCGAGTCCGGATTCACCATCTCCGGTTCCACCCACAGCCCAAAGTCCATCCCCAACGCATGAACCTTGTCGATCAAAGGCTTCAGGCCGTTAGGAAACTTCTCTTTGTTCACATACCAGTCGCCCAGCCCCGCGTGGTCGTCCTTGCGCTGGCCAAACCAGCCGTCGTCCATCACGAACCGGTCCACTCCCAGAGCCGCTGCCTTCTCTGCCAGCGCCATCTGTTCCGCTTCGTTCACTCTGAATTCCGTCGCTTCCCAGGAGTTGTAAATCACCGGCCGCAGTTTCGGCGTCAGCGCCTTTGGCGCCACTCCAGCCGTTTTCCCGGCCTCCACACTCGCCCTCGGCAGAATGTGTTCCAGCTCAAAGTGGTGCAGCAGCCTTGATGCTCCACCCAAACCGTGCGCCGAATATCCGCCGTAGAAAATCGGCGTCTCCAGCGTCATCCCGGGATGCAGCACGTACCCAAAGTCAAAGGGATTGAATCCTCCCGTCACCCGCACTGCGTCCAGTTGATCCCTTTCGACCGTGATCCGCCACGACCCACTCCACGCCAGCGCACCAAACCATACCTCGCCGTGATCCTCATCCGCCTTGCCCGCCTGCAGTGCGAACCATGGATTCGCCTGGTGCCCGGTCGATCCGCGCCGGCTCTCGATCACGCGCGCTCCAGCAAGAACCGGCTCCTGGTTCAGCGTCCACTCTCCGGCCCAGCGTCCGGTCAGGTAGTTCAACGTATATTGCCCCGCCGGCAACGCCCACGATGCTGCCGCAGCCTGCTCCACCGTCACCGGCAGCGTCCCCCGATTCTCAATCGTCGCCGACCGCGCAACAATACCGCTCTCCGGATCGATCGTGTAGTGCAGCGTTACAAAAATCGGGCGCGAAATATCCTTCAGCACCACGTCGAACCCATTCGTGATTGCCGAGTGGCTCTGGTAGTGCAGCACCAGGTCGCGAATCCCGTCGGCAAATGTTATCTTCAGCGCCGGCTCCATAAACAACCCGCCGCCCCAACCCGCATACTCCGGCGGCGTAGTCGTATACGACGAATCGAACGAAGCCAACTCCGGCATCGGCTTGGCCGCTGGAAATGCGTCCGACGCGCCCAACCTCCCGCCCCAGTAGAGCTGTTGCAGCTCTCCCCTTGCATTCACGCCAAACACATACGAACTGCCGCCGCTATCCAGCCGGAAAACTTTTGTGGCGGAATCGAAACTGACCAGGGCGGGCTGGGCTAACGCAACAATAGACGCGACGAGCATTGCAAGAAGGGATGTAAAGGCTTTCAACATGAGCGATTCCCCCACAACTTTCTTGAGAACGGCCCATCATATCACCAGCTCTCTCAGCTCGATTGGCCGCGGCGCACATAAGCCAGGGCAGCGATCCAGCCTCCGGTTTGCCTGTCATCCAGCCACAATCTGGTTCTCGATCAGGTATGCTGGATTGCCACCCACATACCTCTTTTTTTCAACGACAACTGCGGTCAGAATGTGGTAATTAATTCGGTCAGGAAAAGGAGGTTTTTCCCATGTTCACTACGATGTTCGAAATGAAGAGCCTGAATTCCCCTGAGGAGGTCCGGAACTTCGACAAGGGCAAGGTCGAACTCGTGAAGATTGCCGGTGCATCAATAGGCCGCGCTACCTTCGAGCCCGGCTGGAAGTGGTCTACATGCGTTAAGCCGATCGCCAAAACCAATAGCTGCCAGGCCGCGCATTACGGCTACCAGCTCTCCGGTAAGTTGACGACAAAGATGGATGACGGCACCGAATGGACTTCGAAAGCCGGTGACGTCCTCAACATTCCGCCAGGACACGACGCTTGGGTAGTAGGCAACGAGCCGGTGGTAGTCGTCGACTTCCAGGGTATGGTGGATTACGCAAAACAGCGCAAGTAGAAACCGGCCTCCCCCATTCGCCACCTTCTAGGGTCTTCGCGGCTTTGGCCTTCCTCAAAAATTGAGCCAGCTCAATGCGAAGTGCCCTGGGCTCCACATCCAGGATCACCATCGTTCCCGCTTGCGTAGAGATTCAGGAGCAATCGAGTATGTGTGCCCGCGCAGCACTCGGCTGTCCATCAAGCTTCCTGGACAACCGCTGTAGCTGTCGCAACAATGGCGCTCTCCCTGACCCGCTCCCGCCAGCTCACAATCGCGTAGCAGCCAAGAATCACAATAAGCGGATCGATCGGGCGCATATGGTAAGGCTCGGGATGGTTCAGGTAGTACATCACCGGAAACAGAAACATGATTCCGGCGTAACGAATGGCATCGAACCGGTTCCGTCGCCACAACAGTACTAGTCCCGTAAGCCCCAGCAGCGTCAGGCCGGTCGCAAACGGTATGTTCTCTGGGTCGGTGGGCTCCTGGGCCAGATAAGCAGGTTTGAAGCTCCAGTAACCGGTCCAGAGATACATAGCGCGCCGTGCGCACATCCACGCGTACCATTCACGGTGCTCATGGATATAGGTCTTGGCCTCTTGAGACTTTCGGTCCATGTAAGCCAGTTCGCCCTTGTCGTAAGCGGCCAGTTCCTTCATGTCATGCAGCGGGTGAAGATCGTCGCTCGTCCAGCGAGCGCTGTCGCCGTTGTTGCCCATCCATAGTTCCAGCCCCATGCTGTCGCGCATGGGAACGAAGCGATGAAACACAACGGCGTCGCGAATCAGCCACGGCGAGATAGTTGCGGCCAGTGCCAGCAATGCAACCACACCCGGCCGCAGCCAGCGCTTGCCCTCGTGCGCCAATCTCCATGCCGCCAGCGCCAGCAGAAATGGAATGACCACCAGAATGGACGGCTCGGTAAGCCCCGCAAACCCCGCCAGCACTCCAAACCCGGCCCATAGCCCAAGCCGCGGAGACTGCTCCATGTCTTGGGCCAGGTAGAGCAGCCAGCATAGACACAGCAGCAGCAGGTGCGTCGACCACGCCCATGCCGCAGAAAAATATATCCCGTAAGGAAAAAAGGCCCAGACCCACGCCGCCCACAATCCCACCCGCTCCCCAAAGCTCCGCCGCGCCAGCAGGAACACCGGAATGCAGGCCAGTGCGTTGATCAGGCAGTCGAATGCATGAATCGCAACAATCGACTGGGCGGTGTGAACGCCAAACACGCGGAAAAATACCGCCACAATCAACGGATAAACCGGCGGCATGATGGCCGAGGGCTGGTTCGAAACAAATGGACTGCCGAATCCATGGCCTGCCACCAGAGCCTGCGCCACGTTACCCTGCTCCCAGGCGTGGAGATGGTTGGCATCCATTAAATCTTCAAAATTGTTGAGCGGAATTACTGCAAGGCGGAGAGCCAGCGCCACCAGGACGATGAAAGGCAACAGCCTGCGAACGGCGTACCTGTCTTCCTTTTGGATGGGTGAAATGGTCGGGGCAACCATATTTGTCTTGGGGTTAGACGAGCGCGTTAGTCACCTGATTACACCATCTCACAGTAACCTATAAAGAATCTGTAAAGTTATCCGCCCGACTTGGCGATATGAACACACTTTAGTACCGCTTCCAACAAACCTCCCAAATCCGCCCTGCGAATCCTTCCTGACGCTTTCATGGAAACTAGTTGTCCCTATCAGCTATTCTGAATCTGTCAGCCCGGAGGTCCCCGGATGCTCTCCACAGCCGGCACAACGCCCGCCTCGCCAACCCCGGTTGAGGAGATCGCCGAGGCCCTTCTGCGCATCGGCCCGCTCCACGACCTGCCTCTTGAAGACCGCCTCTGGCTCGCCCACCACGGTGAGGAGTTCATCGCAAACGCCGGCGATGTTCTCTTCGAGGAGGGCGCTCAAGCTGCAAACATGATCCTCATCCTCAAAGGTGAAATCCATGTGCGCCGCCTGCACGGCGGTCCCATGGCCCTGTTCATTGGCCGTGCTGGACAGATGACCGGCGTACTCCCGTTCTCCCGCATGAAAACCTACGGCGGCCAGGGATTTGCCATCTCCCCAGTTTGGGCTCTCATGATTCCCAAGACCCTCTTCCCCGAGATGCTTCAGGCCGTCCCTTCAATGGCCCAACGCGTAGTCTCCACGCTGCTCGACCGCGTGCGCGAAGTGACCCGCATCGAGCAGCAGGCTGAAAAGCTCAACGCCCTTGGCAAGCTCGCCGGCAACCTGGCGCACGAGCTCAACAACCCCGCCTCCGCTGCTCAAAGCGCCGCCGCCAGCCTAGCCGAAGCACTAAGCGCCAACCGCCTCAACCGCTTCAAGCTCGTCAACCTCTGCCTCAGTGACGAACAGATTCTCGCCATTCAATCCTGGGAAGAGAACATCCTCAACCGCACTGTCTCGCTCCCCGGCCAGATGCACGAGCAAAACCCCCTCGACTTCATCACCCGTGAGGAATCCATCCGCACCTGGCTCGGCAACCTCGGCTGCCCCAACCCCTGGGAAGTAGCGCCGCAATTAGCAGAGCAGAGCGTCAACGTCGCCGAACTCGATCAGTTGCGTACCTTGCTTGGCGCCAACGAAACCTGCGTCTCGCTCGAGTTTTTTGCACGCTACCTCCGCGCCTCGCGCTCGGTTCAGACGCTGGCTCACTCCACCTCCCGCATCTTCGATCTCATCGACGCCATCAAGGCATACTCCGGCATGGACCGCGCCCCCATCCTCGAGGTCGATGTGCCCGCCGGCCTCGACGCCACCGTGCAAATGCTCCAGTCACGCATGACAAAGGTCGAGATCGAGCGCGATTATGAGCCCAATCTGCCCCGCATCAATGCCTATGGAGGCGAACTCAACCAGGTCTGGACTGCCCTGATTGAAAACGCCCTCGACGCACTTGGTAACCAGGGACGCCTCCGCCTCGCCTGTCGTCTCGAAGGTGAAATGTTATTGGTTGAGATATGGGATACGGGCCCCGGTATTCCACCCGAGTTGCAGGAACGCATCTTCGAGCCCTTCTTCACCACCAAGGCACCCGGCCAGGGTCTCGGACTCGGCCTCGACAACGCCATGCGTATCGTCCGCAAGCACCGTGGCCACATGAGCGTTCGCTCCGAACCCGGCTCCACATGCTTCCGTATCCGGCTTCCCCTCGACCAACTGCAAGCCTATTAGCTCTCTGACCTCTCGTTGTTGTATCGAATGCTGGTGTACCGTCTTTGCCACAAACCTGGGTGCCCCATCCTTGGCGCGTCTTTGCTTTTGCGCCAAGGTGGGATAGCACAACCTTCAAACGAGGAGTCTCTCCCTGACCCCTGATCCCTGTCCCCTGCTTTTGTCAGAACGAAACATCCGCCGGCTCAGTAACCCTCAATACCGACTGATCCCCCGTCTTCCGTTTCCATGCCCCCCGGATCGCCTCAATCTTCTCCTGATTCTCCGGCGTATCCGCGTAGTAGATGATCAGCATCTTTGACCGCAGCCGCTCCCGCGCGTGTTCGTCTTTTCCCTGCCATTGCCCGTACACATCCACCACGCTCAACCCCGAAGGAAAACGCGGCGTCACCTCGCGGTCCAGAAAACCCCGCCACTCTGTCTCGTTGATTCCCTGCTCGGGATGGTCCGCCAGTCCCAGGCCAAAGTAGAGCTTCGTGTCCACCCAGCCACGAGTGATGTCCGGATGCGCCGGATCGCCCTTCAGCGTCGGCGCCGCCGCAGACAAAACAACCGGCCGATGCATCGCGCACCCAGTCGGCAAGATTGTAAGCAGGCAAATAAACAGGAATCTGCGAACCCGCATGAACTCTCCAGGATGTAAAGTCGGCATGCGGACCAATAGATACGCAATGGTCTCAGCTTACGAGCCAGACCATACCGGCACCGCGCTTGCAGTCAACCCTGTCCCCTGTTCCCTGTCCGCTGCTCTTCTACTGCACCACGTCGACGCCCCGCCAGAAGGCCACGTACCCTCTTAACTTGCGTGCGGCAGGTTTCGGGTCGGGGTAGTACCAGGCCGCGTCCGGGTTGTCCTGCCCGTCGATCAGCAGGCTCATGTAACGCGCCTGGCCCTTCCAGGGATCAGTAGAAGTCGTGGAACTGGGGCGAAAATACTCCCGCTTGAGACTAGCCTCAGGAAAATACACATTCCCCTCCACCGTCTCCGTCGCATCGCTTTCGGCAACAACTTTGCCGTTCCAGATTGCTCGCGCCATTTTCGATTCCGTATTGACCTCAAATACGGTCAAAAAACAACCGCAGAGAATCCGCCGGATACGACACTACCAGAGATTGCGCGGCGTGGCGAGTCCCTTCGCGTATTCAATTTTCCCTGAAAAACCTACTTCGCCGCTACGATCGCGTCGATGTGGACGGTCTTCGTAGAGTCATCGGCGGTCGCGGTCACGGTCACATGGTCGCCGTAAAAGTCCTTCACCGCGTCCGGGTTGTCGATCGTCCAGACGGCCTTGTTCGCCTCGTCTACAAACACCGGCTTCATGCCGCCCGAGATGCACTTCTTCACGCACTCCGCCCCCGTGCCCATATGCTTGGCGCCGCACATTGAGTCGGAGATGTAGCCGGTGATCTTGCTTGAATCGGCGGCCATGGCCGCAACCGCGGACAGAGCGAATACAGCTACCACCACAAAAAGTATACGCTTCACGAGTAACCTCCAGGGGGATTGGGGAATTTCAAAACCGTTACTATCATGCTCTCCTGGGCCATACTTCCACAAGTGCCCTGAGGATGAAGTTTTCTTAACATCAACAATTCACGGGTAAGTTCCTACCGGGCGGACATCCGCGCTCGCCGCGCCTCCAGGGCCTTCAGTACCGTCTCGTACCGCTGCGACGCCGCTGAGAAGCGGTCCACCAGCTCCGAGGTCTTGATCAGGAACCCCGGATTCCGCTCCCGCACTCCCTCAAGAATGTGCGAAAACTTGGCCAGCAGAAAAAATCCCTCTCCGTTGCAATCCACAAAAAGCTCCGCCGAAACCGCACCGTGCAGAACCATCGCCGCCGCCATCTCCCAGTAGCTCAGCACCTGCCGCAGAAACGCATTGTGTGGGTCAACCGGGTTCAGCAAAACGGCAAACAACTCCTCCGCCGTCGAAGGCCAAAACTCGCCGACCACCCACGCACGGGCCTGCCGCATCACCGTTTCGGTGCGCAGCGAATAGAGTTTTAATATGATCTCCGCATCAGCCGGCGTCGCAAGCATTCGTTCCATCTGGCCTTCTCCGATGCCCCATACTACCGGATTCACCCAGATTCTGCCGAATGGGAAATTTGCGATGCAGCGGTAACGAGGCACTGGGTGCCCCAGGTCTCGCTTGAGATTTTGAGACCTGGGATAGCGCGAACCCTCTGCAGGAAGTCGGGTAACTAATCACAAATACCTCGTACCCAATCCTTGCGTCTTTATTTTGACGCGGGAGGCTGGCCGCCTTGCGAGAGCACAAAAAAGCTGAAAGCTAGAAGCTAAAAGCCAGCATTTACGCCGGCACCAGTTCCTTCTCCCCACCCTTCTTCTCCACCACCGGCCCGTGCGTTTCCACTGTCGGCGGCGGCGGCGCATCCCCAATCCGCTTCGAGTAGCTGCACACAATCTTCGCGCCCTCTTCAGCCGCTGCTACAGCAGCACCCCTCTTGGCCCGCTTCTTCGGCGCAACCTCTTCCTCGGCGCCCTTCTTCTTGTTCGGGCACTCCAGGAAGATCCCTGACTTCAGCGTCTTCTCCAACAGGTAGGGGCTCCCGCACTCCGGACACTTCTTCGCCACTGGCTTCAGATTCGACGTGAAATCGCACTTCGGATAATTCGTGCAGCCCCAGAACACGTTCCCCCGCCGCGCTTTGCGCTCGGCCAAGTCTCCGGTCCCGCACTTCGGGCACTTCATTCCTTCAATCAAATTCTGTTTGATGTACTTGCACTTCGGATATCCCGAGCACGAAACAAATTCCCCGTACGCCCCCTGCCGCAGCACCAGCGCCTTGCCACACAACGGACAATCCTCACCCGTCGGCTCCGGCGGCTTCTGCTGCTGTTTCTGGCTCAGCTTCCGGAACGTCTTGCAAGGCGGATCGGCATTGTAGTCGGGACACGACATGAACGGACCGAACAGTCCCCGCCGCATCACCATCACCTTTCCGCAGTTCTCGCAATACTCTTCTGTGTCGCCCGCCTCCTGCGCCTCTGGTGTATTCAGGTCCGGCTTCGCCGCAATATTCTCCTTGGTAAATGTGCAGCTCGACGGATCCTTCTTGTTGTACGCGGAGCATGCAAAGAACGTGCCGAATTTGCCCCACTTCAATACCAGTGGAGATCCGCACACCTCGCACTTCTCCGTGGTCACCTGCTCCATCCGCTTGATGTTTTCCATGTTCTTGCCGGCGTCCTTGAGCTCTTCCTCAAAGTAGCCGTAGAACCCATTCAGCAGATCGGTCCACTTCTCCTTGCCTTCTTCAATATCGTCCAGCTCTGTCTCCAGCTTCGCCGTATACGCCGTATCGAAAATGTAAGGAAAATTCTTCACCAGCAGGTCGCACACCACCACGCCGATCTCAGTCGGATAAAACCGTCCTCGCGATCCACCGTGCTTCACAACGTACTCGCGATCCTGAATCGTGTTGATGATTGACGCATAAGTCGACGGCCGCCCGATGCCCCGCTCTTCAAGCTCCTTGACCAGCGAAGCTTCGTTGTACCGCGGCGGCGGCTGCGTAAAGTGCTGCTCCTCGTCCAGCTTCTCCAACGCCAGCGCTTTGACTCCATCCAGAATGGGCAGCTTGTTTGCGCTCTCGTCGTCCTCGTCCTTCTTCTCCTCGGCAACCTCGTACACCTTGAGGAATCCGTCGAAGCGCAGCACCGACCCGCTCACGCGAAAATCGTAAGTCTTGCCCGTCTTCGCCGACTTCGCAGCAATGTTCGCGGTCGTCACGTCGTACACCGCGGGAACCATCTGCGATGCAACGAACCGCTGCCAGATCAGCCGGTACAGCTTCAGTTGCTCGTCGCTCAGGTAGCGCGCAATCGACTCCGGCGTCCGCGAAGCATCCGTCGGCCGAATTGCTTCGTGCGCATCCTGCGCCGCTTTCTTTCCCTTGTACTCATTTGGCGTCGCCGGCAGATACCGGGCTCCCAAATTCTTGGCAACCCACTCGCGCGCACTTTCCTTTGCTTCCGGCGCCACGCGCGGAGAATCGGTACGCATGTAAGTAATCAGGCCCACCGTACCCTCGGCGCCCACATCAACGCCCTCGTAAAGCCGCTGCGCCACGCCCATTGTCCGGCGCACGTTAAAGCCCAGCTTGTTCGAAGCGTCTCGCTGCAATTGGCTGGTAATGAACGGCGGCAGCGGCCTGCGCTGCTTCTCGGTTGCCTGCACCGATGCAAGCGTCCACTTCGCATCTTTCAGCGCCGCCATCGTCTCGTCCATCGCCGCCTTGCCCGCAAGAGCATTCGAGATGAACTGCGCCTTTCCGTCCTTGTCCGTCCCGTTTGAAACCCGCGCCGGCTCCCCATCGATACCGATGAACCGCGCCGTAAAACTCTTCTCTGCTTGCTTCTCAGGATGAAGCATTGCATCCAGCGTCCAGTACTCCAACGGCTGAAACGCACCTATCTCCCGCTCACGCTCCACGATCAGCCGTACTGCCACCGTCTGCACGCGTCCCGCCGATAACCCCCGCCGCACCTTGTCCCACAGCAGCGGAGAAATCTGGTAACCCACCAACCTGTCCAGCACGCGCCGCGTCTGCTGCGCATCCACAAGGTTCTGATCCACGTCCCGCGCATGCTTGAATGCGTCCTGAACGGCCTTCTTCGTAATCTCGTTGAAGGTCACCCGGTGAATCTTTTTTCTCTCTTTGGCGTTGGTCCCAAGCTGCAGTGCCAAGTGGTACGCAATCGCCTCGCCCTCGCGGTCCGGGTCAGGCGCCAGGTAAATCTCATCCGCCTTGGCCGCCAGCTTCTTCAGCTGTTCCACTACTTTTTCTTTGCCCGGAGATACCACAAGCTCCGGCACAAACGTCCGCTTCTCAAGCTCCACGCCAATCTCGTTCTTCGGCAGGTCCATGATGTGCCCAACCGAAGCCCGCACCTCAAAGCCCTGGCCAAGATACTTCTCGATCGTCTTCGCCTTGGCCGGCGATTCCACGATCACCAGTGATTTGCTCATTGCCATCCTTATTAAGTACCCTATCTACCTGTCAGCCCTGTTTGACTCCGTTTGAACGCTTTCGATTCATTCCCGATCACTCCCGGATTTCGGCCGCGCCAGGGCTCTCTACCCCATTTGAGGAAAAAATCAGCCGCAAGAGATGCACCCTACCACGGAACACCGCCCCATTTCCACTATCAAGGACCATCCTCATCACCCACAACCTCATCTTTGGGGGCAATTCCCCTCCCGAAACAGCAACTTAAAAGCCTCAAAAAAAACGAAGGTAATTCCACAGCCAATCAACCTCACCTCTTGCAATAATCAAGCAAGAAGTAGCAAATATTCCCCCTTGAACAGCGGAGTCCCGCCATGCCTGAAGTTCAGAAAATCAGTATCGCCCTGACCGCAGAGCAGATCGGCACGCTCAAGTCCGCCGTGGAAACCGGCGAATACGCCACCACCAGCGAGATCGTTCGCGAAGCCATCGCGACTGGCAATTCAAGCGTGAACTTCGCTAAGAAGACCTGAGGCGCCTGCGCCAGCTCTGGGACCAGGGCAAAGCCAGCGGGAACGCCATGCCAGTGAACTTCGATGATGCGCGCCAAGAGGCCCGACAGCGGCTGGCAAATGCCGAAAAAGATCAGGCCCGCGCCAGTTAACCTTCTTTGGACTCCCAAGCACGCGAAGATCTGATCTAGATCAATACCTTCATCAGCCTTGATAATCGAACCGCCGCAGACCGCATCTTCCAGGCAATCCGTGCAAAGGCTGAATCTCTTGGCCTATACCCGCGCCTCGGCGTGCGCCGTCCCGACATTCGTCCATCTGCACGCATTCTTATCGAAGGACCCTACCTCATCCTCTACGAAACCAATCCGTACAGCGACGAAGGTCAAATCGATTCAATAGAAGTCGTGAGAATCGTCAACGGCCAATGCAACCTGAAGAATCTTTTCTGAAATGCTAATTTCGGGGTGCCTCTGTTCCCTATTTCCTATTCCCTGCTTTTCTCACATCGTTTTAACGTAATTCTTCCCCGGCAACCCTCTTATCCTTCCCGCCATTTCCAGCTCAAAGAGCGCCGTAAATACCTCGGAAGAAGTAAGTTGCGTCTCAAGAAGGTCCAGAATCTCATCGATCTGCAAGCTGGTATCCGTCCGCAGAACCTCCAGCACCATGACCTCCTGGGACCGCAGCACCGGGTCCGGCAATAAGGATGCGGTCGTCTCCGATTTGGATTCAGCCGGCGCCAGCGAATCCAGCTCCAGGCGCACCTGCGAGGGCAGATCCTCCCACACATCCTCCCAGGTCGCCACCAGCTTGGCCCCCTGTTTAATCAAAGTGTTAGGCGTCCACGACCCCTTGCTGGTCACATTTCCCGGCACCGCAAACAGATCGCGGTTCTGTTCCGCCGCGCATCGAGCCGTCACCCGCGTCCCCGAGTTCTCGCTTGCCTCCACCACCAGCACGGCTATGCTCAGCCCGCTCAAGATCCGATTCCGCCGGGGAAAGTTCTGCGGCGCTGGAAACGTCCCCATTGGCACCTCGCTCACAATCGCCCCACCGGTAGCCAGAATCTCCTCGGCCAGCTTCTTGTTCTCCTTGGGATAAATCACGTCGATCCCCGTGCCCCACACAGCCACCGTCGGCATCCTCGCCACCAGCGCCCCGCGGTGTGCGCACGAGTCAATCCCTCGCGCCATTCCGCTCACAATCAGCAGCCGCCGCACCGCCAGGTCCCGGGACAGCATCTCCGCGATTCCAGACCCATAAGGTGTCGGATGCCGCGTCCCAACTACCGCAATTGCCGGCCGGCTCAACAGCCGCACATCTCCGCGCACCCAAAGCACCGGCGGCGGATCGTAAATCTCCTTCAGCCGCTCCGGATACTCGGCGCACCCGAAGCTCACCACCGTCGCCGCCTGCGCCGTCACCCGCGCCCACTCCGCCTCGGCCGCCGCCCGCGCCTTCCCGTCAAAAATGAACTGCGCTGCCGCAGCAGGAAACCGCAACCCCTCCAGTTCCGTCAACGTCGTTGAAAATACCCGGCTCGGCGCTTCCAGCTCCTGCATCGCGTCCAGAATCCGCTTCGGACCCAGCCCCGGCGAAAGCGCCAGTGCCAGCCACGCCAACCGGTTTTCATCGAGCGCAGAAGCCTTTGATAAATCAGTACTTTGGGCCAGAGTTGTCACAGCGCCAGCCATTTCGTACAAAATTTACACACAACGGCTTTCCCTTCAGGAAACTAAATAATCGTTCAAAGGTATTTGCGCTCACGTTACCGTCCCCGACGCGGCATGTCAAGGCGCCTTTAGTGCTACCGCCGGTACCTCGCCCGAATCCTCCCCTGAAAATTGCTACTCTAAAGAGAGTGAACCCAGTACAAGATGCTCGTCTGCGCCTAGCAGCCATCGGCTTCCTGAACCCGGCCCCTCTCATGTGGGACTTCGAACACCCGCCCCTCGACGCCCTTCTCGCCTCCAAATATCAAATTGCCCGCATGTCGCCCTCC
The DNA here is from genome assembly GCA_035945795.1 of Occallatibacter sp. Lineage (GTDB taxonomy): Bacteria > Acidobacteriota > Terriglobia > Terriglobales > Acidobacteriaceae > Telmatobacter. The sequence continues at coordinate 23,882 of DASYZU010000058.1, read as the reverse complement.
GAATGCGCCCAGCACCTGGCCGCTGGAACCGCCGACATCGGCCTCATCCCCATCGCCGCCCTCGCCACCACGCCCGGCCTGCGCATCCTGCCCGGCTGCACCATCGCCTCCAAGGGCCGCGTCCGCTCCCTGCTACTGGTTCGTCGTGCCAGCCGGCCTCTCGCATCCCTCCGCTCCGTAGCCGCCGATACTGCCAGCCGTACCACCGTTGCCTACGCCCGCGTCCTCTTCCACAAGTGGGGAAACCCCGCCGTTCCCTTCCTGCCCATGTCCGCCGACCTCGACTCCATGCTCGACCGGGCCGACGCCGCCATCGTCATCGGCGACCCCGCCCTGCTCGCCCTCGAGGAACGCTCTAACCGCTTCGAGCGCACCAACGAAGAGCTCGTCTACCACGACCTCGCCCACGAGTGGCAATCCCTGACCGGCCTCCCCTTCGTCTCCGCGATATGGGCCGCAACTTCCGCCGCACCTCTCAATCAAACTGTTGCGGAAGACTTCATCCAATCCCGCATCCACGGCCTCGAAAACATTGAAGCCCTTGTCGCCGAATGGTCCGCGAAGTTCCCCATCCCCGAAAGCACCATCCGCACGTACCTCACCACTAACATTCACTACGTCCTTGACGAAGAGTGCATCGAAGGCATGCGCGGCTTTTTCCACTTCGCCGCCGAAACCGGAGTTCTGCCTGCGTACACTTTCTCCATCTGAAACCCGGGAGAGTTGGAACCGCTGCCCCATGATCTCTGTCCGTGCACCCTTTACCCCGCCCCACGAATCCAACCAACATAGGAGAAACATTCCCCCATGTCCCAGAAAGTCGCATTCATAACCGGTGGAAACCGGGGCCTCGGCTACCAGACTGCACTTGAACTCGGCCGCTCCGGCATCAAAGTCGTCATCGGTTCCCGCTCGCTCGTACAGGGCGAACAAGCCCTGGCCAAACTCCGCGCCGCAGAGGTCGACGCCGATGTCCTCCTCTTCGACATCACACGAAGCGCCAGCCATCAGTCCGCTTACAGCTACTTCAATTCCAAATATGGCCGCCTCGACATCCTCGTCAACAACGCCGGAATAGCCGGCGGCACCTTCCCCGGCAGCGGCCCCGAGCATCGCGCCGCAGATGTGCCCCTCGACCTCCTGCACAAGGTCTTCGAAACCAACTTCTTCTCCCAGGTAGCCCTAACCAAGGCACTGCTCCCGCTCATCAAGAAGAGTCCCGCAGGCCGCATCGTCAACCTCTCCAGCATCCTCGGCTCGCTCACCCTGCACTCCGACCCCAACTCCCCCATCTACCACGCCAAGTCCTTCGCCTACGACGCCTCCAAGTCTGCCCTCAACGCTTTTACCGTCCACCTCGCATACGAACTTCGCGACACCAAAATCAAAGTCAACTCCGCCCATCCGGGCTGGGTAAAAACCGACATGGGCGGCCCGCAGGCCACGCTTGAACTGAGTGAAGGCGGCAAGACCAGCGCAGCTCTCGCTACACTCGGCGACGACGGCCCCACCGGCGGCTACTTCCACCTCGACCAGCCCATCCCCTGGTAATCGTATTCATCCGTCTCACCGTCGAGGTGGACGTACACGGAGAGCGAAGCCGCCATTCAAGCCCGTGACGGGCGTCCGGGCCGCGGCTATGTAGAACACTACTTGACAACCAGCAGGGCACTTACGTAGATTTCTACATACCAAGAGCCGGCCCAAGGCCTCGCTTCGGGAATTACCCATGCCCTGCTTCTCCCACACCCTAGTCCCGGCTCACGCATCCAGACAGCTTCAGCAAAGTTTCCCCTTGACGGCTCACCACTCTAATATGTTACCGTTTGTCACATTACAGACGGTAACACTCAGGCCTCGCTCGGAAGTTCCCGCTTTTTCCCGCGCCGCCCTGAGCGCTTGATTTTCCATCACCGTCTAAAAGAAATCTGACTTGTTAACCGCACCAACCCTCCATCCGTTCGATTGATGAGGTCGCAAGAACTCCAGCAGGAAGGATTCACTTGACGATGAGTTTATTGCCAGGTCTGCGCGGTTCTGTGTCCAAACGCATCTCGCTCCTCTTGATCGCGCTTTCCTTTGCGCTCACTTCCCTCGCCCTTCCATTCTGCGCAGCAGCCCAGTCTGCCGGGAGCCTTCGCGGCCGTGTCACCGACCCCACGGGCGCGCTTATCCCCGGCGCAACCGTCTCTCTCACCGCGGGCGCGACCGCCCTCCATGTCCAATCCGCCAGCAACGGAACTTACATTTTCAAGACTGTCCCGCCCGGCTCCTACACGCTCGAAGCCGATGCACCCGGATTCGCTCACTTCACCAGGGCCAAGGTCGTTCTCGCCTCCGGCCAGGCACGCGAACTCTCGATTCCTCTCGTCATTGCCACCGAGCAGCAGAACGTCGAAGTCACCAGCCACACCGCCGGTGTCAGCACCAATGCCGAGGAAAACTCAAGCGCAGTCGTCATCAAAGGCAACGACCTCGACGCCCTTTCCGATGACCCCAGTGAGCTGCAGAATGAACTTCAGGCACTCGCCGGGCCCTCGGCCGGACCCAACGGCGGTGAAATCTACATTGATGGATTCAGCGGGGGCCAGCTCCCTCCCAAATCCTCCATCCGCGAGATCCGCATCAATCAAAATCCCTTCTCCGCGGAGTTCGATCGCATTGGCTACGGACGCATCGAAATCCTCACCAAACCCGGCTCCGACAAATTCTCCGGCCACGTCAGCTCCATCGGCAGCCAGTCTTCGTGGAACACCGCCGACCCGCTCGTCAAGCAGCAACCGAGCTACTATCTCTGGTTCGCTCAGGCAGACGTGAACGGCCCGCTCAACAAACACGCCTCCTACTTCGCCAACTTCTTCCATACCGACCGCCAGAACCAGGCCATCATCGTCGCGGTGAATCCCGCGAATACCTCGGCCACCATCAACGAAGCCGTGCCCAATCCCGCCTTCTACACCGCCGCCAGCCCTCGCGTCGATTTCCAACTCGGAAAAAGCAACACCCTCTCCATTCGCGACGCATTCAATCGTTTCACCTCCACCGGCAACGGCCCCGGCCAGCTCAACCTTCCCGAACAGGCATCCAACGTCAGCAACACAGAAAACGACATCCAAATCAGCGACACCATCGTCGTCAACACGCACCTCATCAACGAAACCCATTTTCAATGGCGTCGCATCCGCAACAGCATGGTTCCGTCCTTCTTAACGCCCACCGTCACCGTCGAAGGCGCCTTTACCACCGGCGGCAGCAATGGCGGCGCTCCCCGTGACCATCAGGACGACTTCGAGTTGCAGAACTACTCCACCGCCAACCTCGGCGCGCATACCCTGCGCTTCGGAGCCCGCTTGCGCTCCTATCGCGACGCGAATTATTCCAGCGCCGGCGCGAACGGAAGCTACTTCTTCACTTCAGTTCTCCAATATCTCGCCGGCACTCCCGCGCAGTATCAGGCCACTGTGATTCAGAATCCGCTCGCCCGCGCGCTGCTCTTCGATGGCGCGCTTTTCTATCAGGATGAGTGGCGCTTCCGCCCCTATCTCACCCTCAGTGACGGACTCCGCATTGAAACCCAGAACCGCATCCACGACCATGCTGACTTCGGTCCACGCCTCGCCATCGCCTGGGCGCCCTGGCATCAGGGAACCAAGCCCCCCAAGACCGTCATCCGCGCCGGCTACGGATGGTTCTACGACCGCTTCACCGTGCCGACATCCTTTGGAGGTGGCGGTGCGCCCTATCTCATTCAGGCCATCCACAATAACGGAATCAATCAGTGGCAGTACGTCGTCAACAATCCTTCCTTCTACGACCCCACCAAGGCCGCGCCACCCTCCAGTATTGTCGGAGCCACAGGCTCCATCCCCACCATCTACTCCATCGATCCCCACTTCCACGCCGCGCTCAGCATGCAGGGCGGCATCGGAGTCGATCAGCAAATCCGCAAGCTCACCTTCAACGTCTCCTATCTCTTCACGCGCGGAATTCACCAGTACTTCACCGATAACATCACCGCCCCGGACTTTGATCCATCCACCTACTCACTTACCAGCACTACCCCCAGCGTTTATAACTACCAGTTCCAGTCCGGCGGCATCTTCATGCAACAGCAAGTCATCGTGTCTGCGAATCTCAGGCTCAAAAAGTTTTCTCTCAACGGCAACTACACCTACAACATCGCGCACAGCGACACCCAAGGCGTGAACTTCATTCCCTCAGTCGCGCAAAATCCCTCGCTCGACTACGGCCGCCCCTCCTTCGGCATTACCAGCCGTCTCTTCTTCCTCGGCACCTGGAACCTCCCTCACAGCATCATCCTCGCGCCTCTCATCGCCGCGCAGTCAGGCACGCCCTACAACATCGTCACCGGCAGCGACCTCACTGGAAACAACCAGTTCAATGCGCGTCCCACCTTCGGCACCTGCGGCACCGCCAATGTTGTCTCCACGCCCTACGGCTGCCTCGACGCCAACCCCGTCGGCAAAGGCGAGCAGATCGTCCCTTTCGGCCTGGGCACCGGTCCCGCCAACTTCGTCATGCACATGCGCGTCAGCAAAGCCATCGGCATCGGTCCCAGGATCAAGGGCGCAAATGGCAACAACCAGATGCAGGGCAACACCGGCGTCAATGGCCGCGGCCTCAGCGCCGGTCAGGCTCCTCCCAAGATCGATGCGGAAGTCCCGCGCAAGTACTCGCTCACGCTCGCCGTTGCGGCCATCAACGCATTCAACATCGTCAACCTTGGCCCGCCCAACGGCACTCTCAGTTCCCCTCTCTTCGGCAAGTCGCAATCACTCGCAAGTGGCCCCTTCGGCTCTCCCGTTGCCGGTAACCGCTTCATCGTCGCCCAGGCGAACTTCAGCTTCTAGCAGGCGGCTCCCGCGCCGGCCTCTGCACCGCACCATCTCCAAAGCTGGTCCCCTCTTAGCCCACCAAAAAGGCTCGGCAAACCCGCCACCGCGCGGTAAAATGCGAGCGAGCCCGAGTTCTCAAAGGAGACTCCGATGAAAAGGCGCTGGGTTAAAGTAGCTGTTGCGGCAGTCGCGGTCGTCGTCGTTGCTATTGTGCTCGTCCCATTCCTTGTGAACGCAGACACATTTCGTCCCAAGCTTGAGCAGCAGCTATCGAGCGCGCTCGGTCGCAGAATCGCCCTCGGTCACCTCAGCTTTTCACTCCTCAGCGGCAGTATCGTCGCAGAAAAGATCTCCATCGCCGACGACCCGGCCTTCAGCGCATCGCCCTTCATCGAAGCCAAATCCCTCTACATCGGCGTTCAACTCGGACCGCTTCTCTTTCATCGCCAGGTCCGCATCACCAAACTCACAATCGAATCTCCCGCCATCAATCTCATCCAGGCTCAGAACGGCACTTGGAACTTCTCCAGTCTCGGCAGCGCCGCCACAACCCCGGCCTCTCAGAACCAGAGTGCCCTGCCCGACCTGACCGTAGGCGAGTTGAAGATCGAGGACGGCAGCGCCACCGTCTCCTCGCTCCCAGCCACTGGCAAGCCGTTCGTCTACACCGCCATCAACGTCGACGTACAGCAGTTCTCTTTCCTCAAGTCGTTCCCGTTCCAGCTTTCAGCCAAGCTGCCCGGCGATGGCTCGTTCGACCTCAACGGCACCGCCGGCCCGCTTGCACAAAAGGATGCCGCCGACACGCCCTTTCAGGCCACCTTGCAGCTCAAGCACTTCGATCCGGTTGCTGCGGGCGTTGTCGAGCCCAGCGCCGGCATCACCATGGTTGTCGACATCGACGCGCAGCTTACCTCGGACGGAACCTCTCTCACGAGCAAAGGAAAAATCCAGGCTGCGAAGCTTCAGTTGGCGCACAACGGATCTCCCGCCCCTCATCCGGTCGATATCGACTACGCCATCTCCGACAATCTCGATGCCCGCTCCGGCAAGGTCTCCGACATCGCTCTTCACACGGGCTCAGTGGTCGCGCATGTTACCGGCGGCTATCGCCTCACCCCGAAAGCCATCGTGCTTGACCTTCACCTTGCCGCGCCCAATCTACCCATCGATCAACTGCAGCAGCTACTTCCCGTTGTCGGAGTCAAGGTGCCCAGCGGTTCTTCTCTCAAGGGAGGCACCCTCACCGCAAACCTCGCCATCACCGGCCCAGCCACCGCCGTCACTCTCACTGGACCAGTCTCGATCGACAACACCCAACTCGCCGGATTCGACCTCGGCTCAAAAATTGAGGGCTTGAATCCCTTCGGAGGAAGCGGCGGCGGAACCAGCATTCAGACCCTGCGCTCCGATGTGACCTCGTCCCCGCAGTCCACCCAACTCGCCAACATCTACGCAAATCTTCCCCAGGTAGGGACCGCCAGCGGCAGCGGCACTGTCGCATCTTCAGGCGCACTCGACTTCAACCTGGCAGCCAAATTCAACTCCTCCACCGGAGTCGGAGTAATTGCCAACCAAGCCAAAACCGCTGTAAGCAACTTGATGGGCAGCTTCGGCCGTTTCGCATCACAAATCCCCATCAACACCAACAACGGCATCCCCCTCACAATCACTGGCACCTCAACAAACCCCAAAATCCGCGCAAACCTCAAAGCCATGCTGAAATAACCGCTCAGCGGCAAAACGATAAACTTGCCGGGCGCCCCATCCTTGTGCCGTTTTTTGGCGCAAGGGTGGAACGGCATGGCACTCCCCCACCCTGCGCCTGTAATTCTCTGCCTCATCACGCCCGTCCCTTGTCTCTTCGCCCAATCTTCGCTCCTCGCGTATAATCTCACTATGGACTTTCAACTGGTCACCACATACAAACCCAAGGGCGACCAGCCCCGCGCCATCGAAGAACTCGTGGACGGCCTCGCCTCCGGTGAAAAGCACCAGGTCCTGCTCGGCGTTACCGGTTCCGGCAAGACCTTCACCATGGCCAAGATCATCGAACAGTCCAACCGCCCCGCCCTCATCCTCGCCCACAACAAGACCCTTGCCGCCCAGCTCTACCACGAGTTCAAGCAGTTCTTCCCCGGCAACGCCGTCGAATACTTCGTCAGCTACTACGACTACTACCAGCCCGAGGCCTACATCCCCGCTGGCGATCTCTACATCGAGAAGGAAGCCACCATCAACGAGGAGCTCGATAAGCTCCGCCTCTCCGCCACGCGCAGCCTCTTCGAACGCCGCGACGCCATTATCGTCAGCTCCGTCAGTTGCATCTACGGCCTTGGCTCGCCAGAGGCCTACTTCGGCATGTTGCTGTTGCTTGAAAAGGGCCAGCGCATCAGCCGCAAGGACATCACCCGCCGACTCGTCGAAATCCTCTACGAACGCAATGACAACGACTTCCGTCGCGGCACATTTCGCGTCCGCGGGGATATCATCGAAGTCTTCCCCACCTACGACGAGACCGCCTACCGCATCGAGCTCTTCGGCGACGAGATCGAATCGCTCTCGCAATTCGATCCGCTCTTCGGCACCGTCAAGCAGAAGTACTCGCGCCTCCCCATCTACCCCAAGAGCCATTACGTAGTGCAGCCCGAGCGCCGCTCCGAGGCCATCACCACCATCGTCGCCGAGTTGAATGAACGAGTAGCCGAGCTTGAATCCCAAGGCCGCATGGTCGAGGCGCAGCGGATTCATCAGCGCACCCGCTTCGATCTGGAAATGATCAAGTCCATGGGCTACTGCCACGGCATCGAGAACTACTCGCGCCACTTCTCCGGCCGTCTGCCCGGTGAGCCCCCGCCCACCCTGCTCGACTACTTCCCCCGCGACTTTCTCCTCTTCGTCGACGAGAGCCACGCCACCATACCCCAGGTCCACGGCATGTGGTTCGGAGATCAGAGCCGCAAACAGAACCTCGTGGACTACGGCTTCCGTCTCCCCTCGGCCCGGGATAACCGCCCGCTGAAATTCGAGGAGTTCGAGAACCGCATCCACCAGACCATCTACGTCTCCGCAACGCCCGGCCCTTACGAGCTCACCCGCTCCGCCGGCATCGTCGTCGAGCAGGTCATCCGCCCCACAGGATTAGTCGATCCAGAAGTTGAGATTCGTCCCGTAAAGGGGCAGATCGACGACCTGTTAGCGGAGATACGCGACCGCGCCAAACGCAACGAGCGTGTCCTCGTCACCACACTCACCAAGCGAATGGCCGAGGACCTCGCCGGCTACTATACCGAGGTCGGCGTCCGCTGCCGCTACATGCACTCCGAGATTGAAACACTCGAACGCGTCAAGCTCCTGGCTGGGCTGCGCCGCGGCGAGTACGACGTGCTCATCGGCATCAACCTCCTCCGCGAAGGCCTCGATCTGCCCGAGGTCTCCCTGGTCGCAATCCTCGATGCGGATAAGGAAGGCTTCCTGCGCTCCGCCGGCTCACTCATCCAGACAATGGGCCGCGCTGCCCGCCACATCGAAGGCCGCGCCATCCTCTACGCCGACCGTATCACCGACTCCATGCGCCGCGCGATGGATGAAACCGACCGCCGCCGCACCGTCCAACGCGCCTACAACGAGGAGAACGGCATCACACCGCAATCAATCGTCAGCCAGGTCGACATGGGCCTCGCCCAGATCCTCAAGGCCGAGTACGGTGACATAACCGAAGAGGAAACAGCAGATATGCCCGAGTTTGCCTCCCAGGCCGAACTGGACGTCTATATCGCCAAACTTGAAGCCACAATGCGCGAAGCCGCCAAAAAATTCGAGTTCGAGAAAGCCGCCCGCCTCCGCGACTCCATCAAGGAGCTCCGCGAAAAGGAGTTTCTTTTCGGCTGAATCCTCGGTTGCCTCAGGCAACAGTACCGCATATCCCATCATCCAAGCTATTCAGATTGAAGGTAGTTTCGCGTCGCCGCTTCGTAGGTAGCGCAGGCTCTGGGGTATGAATTGACAATTCTCTTGGTGGACGACGACCCCCTCCAGGCGCTCGTGCGAAAGTCCATCCTGGAAAAACGATTCTCAAACGTCCTTCGCGTCGCAGGCGCAGCTGAAGCGCTGTGCCTGGTTGAGCAGCCCCACTTCGCCGACAACCTCGGCCTGGTCGTTTCGGGACACCACCTTGCAGGCATCGGAGGACCCGCGTTTGTCGCAGAACTGCATGCGCGAATGCCGTCTTTGCCTGTTCTGGTCCTGGGAGATTCCGACGAAGTTAATGGCGATTACTCAGTGGAAGGCGTGCGCTTCCTTCCCCGGCCAATCGCGGCTGAAGAGATGCTCACCGTGGCCGGTCAAATGCTGGCGCAAAGCGCACAAAAGACAGCCTGAACCACCGCAGATCCTCCCAACATGTCGCACTCCTACTCCCTTTCTGTGGTGTGAGCCAGATCACATGTGAAAAGTCTATGATGGATTGAGAATTAGCACGTTGGGATTCTCTCTAACCCCCCGTCTGCGTGCGAGAATCATCCTGGAGTCATAATGGCAGCATTTGGTAGCTTTGCACTTCTAATAGCGCTGGCTTTGGCCGCATACAACCTTCTGGCTGGGGCGTTGGCCTTGCGGCTTATTGCAACCGGGCAGCCGGCCCGCATCTCGCCCGAACGGCTGGCCGATACTGCGCGCCGCGCCGGAATTGCCGGCTTCCTGGCCATCACCGGCGCAGCATTCGCGCTCATCTGGTCGGTATTTACCAACGATTTCTCCATCACTTACATCATGGAGCACTCGAATCGCGCACTGCCCGGCGCTTACAAGTTCTCAGCCTTGTGGAGTGGTCAGGAGGGTTCGCTGCTCCTTTGGGCTTGGTTGCTGGGAACCTACGGCTTTGTCCTCCGCCTAACCCACAAAACAGATGTGAAACTGTACGCCTACGCCAGCACAATTCTTGCCGGGATCCAGGTCTTCTTCCTGCTGGTGCTGAACTTTGCCGCACCGCCTTTCGCGTTGTATAGGGGCGCCATTCCCGACGACGGCAACGGCTTGAACCCCCTGCTCCAGTATCCGGAGATGGTGATTCATCCGCCCATGCTTTACCTGGGTTACGTGGGCTTCTCCGTTCCATTCGCCTTTGCTCTCGGTGCGTTGATGATGCGCTACCCCGGAGAGAAATGGATCAAAGTAACGCGCGTTTGGACCCTGGTGACCTGGCTGTTCCTCACCGCCGGCATCTTCCTGGGCATGCACTGGGCCTACGCCGTGCTCGGCTGGGGCGGCTACTGGGGCTGGGATCCGGTCGAAAACGCCAGCTTCATGCCCTGGCTCACTGGCACCGCCTTTCTCCACTCCGTCATGATGCAGGAGAAGAAAGGCATGATGAAGAGCTGGAACGTCTGGCTCATCTTCTCCACGTTCCTGCTTACAATGCTTGGCACGCTGCTGACTCGTGCCGGCCTCGTCAGTTCGGTACACGCTTTCGCACAGTCGTCCATCGGAACATGGTTTGTCATCTTCATGGGAATCGTGCTCGCGGTGTGCATCTTTACGTACATCCTGCAGCGCAGCCACCTGCAGAGCGAACAGCACATGGAGTCGCTAGTCAGCCGAGAGTCCAGCTTCCTGTTCAACAATCTCGTGTTGCTCACCGCCTGCTTCGTAATTCTTTGGGGAACGCTCTTTCCCATCCTCTCGGAGTATGTTGTCGGCAACAAGGTTACAGTAGGTGCGCCTTTTTATAACCGCGTAGCCGTCCCCATCGGCCTGTTCCTTTTATTTCTCACCGGCGTGGGACCTCTGCTCCCCTGGCGCGCAACATCCTTGAAAAGTATCAAGCGCAACTTTGTGCTGCCGGTGGTCGCGCTCTGGGCAACGGTGATTGTCTGCCTGGCCGTTGGGGTTCGGCCCTGGAAAGACGGCGCATTCTCGGCCGGCGACTTCTATGCGCTGGTGGCCTTTGCAGTCTCCGCCGCCGTCATGACCGCAATTCTTTCCGAGTTCCTGCGCGGCGCAGGCGTCATCTCCCGTCAGACCGGACGCAATCTTCTGGTGGGTACATGGCTGCTTACCCGGCGCAATACACGCCGTTACGGCGGGTACATCATTCACATCGGCGTCGTGATTGTTGTTGTGGGTCTGGCAGGTTCCGCCTTCAACCAGAATCAGGAACGCGAACTGGGCCTGCACGACAAGTTGCTCATTGGCCCGTACACGCTTGAACAGGTTGGCGCCACGCAGGACTCCAATCTCAACTACAACTCCGAATACGCCATGCTGGACATCTATCGGGACGGTAAGAAGCAGTTCCAGATGACTCCCGAAAAGCGCGTCTACCTGGTCAGCAATCAGCCACAAACCATGGTGGCCATTCACTCGCTGCCCAGTTGGGATCTCTACGTGGTTTACGAGGGCACGAACCCTGACACGGGACAGCCCATCATCAAAGCCTTCCTCAATCCGCTGGTCGGCTGGATCTGGGCCGGTCTGGTGATTCTCATCTTTGGCACTTTCGTGGCCCTTGTTCCCAGCCTTAGCCCAGCCACCGCCGCGCTGCGCGCACCCGCAATGCGCCCTGCTCCCGCTGAGCCCGCACTGAGAGGAGGCCTCTGATGGCTGCTCCTGCACACTTCACTTTTTGGATCAAGTCTGTGCAAGCGATGGCGCTGGCAGTCGCCGTCTGTTTCTCGCTGGGCGCGAACGATTCCAGCGCCCGTTATCACGACCTGAACCACCGTCTAATGTGCACCTGCGGCTGCGCACAACTGCTGGGTGAGTGCAACCATGTCGGCTGCACCGAGTCTGGACAGGAACTCAGCGAGTTGAGAAATTACATTGCCACAGGCATGAGCGACAAGCAGGTCTTCGCCGCGTTCACAGCCAAGTACGGCGCTACTGTGCTCGCCGCACCCACCACGCAGGGGTTTGACCTAGTGGCCTGGATAGCTCCTTTCGCAGTCTTCGCCGCAGCGCTGCTGGGCACTATTCTGCTGATTCGGCGCTGGGCAGGTCTGGCGGGCGCCAAAGCCCAGGCAGCCGCGCTCGAACCTGTAATTGACGACCCGGCCGACCGCGAACGCAAGGAAAAGATTCGCCGGGAAACCGGCGTCGACGGAGGCTTTTAAGCCATGACAGAAACTCAAGGCATGATCGCCGGACTGTTTCTCTTGTTTGCCCTGCTTGTTTACACCTTCTGGCCGGAAAACGTCTTCGCCAGCCAGCGGGAGAAGACTCGCCTCGACTACCTGCTGGAGCGCAAGGAACAGCTCTACGAAAACCTGCGCGACCTCAACTTCGAATACCGCGCCGGTAAGTACCCGGAAGAAGACTTTAACGTGCAGCGCGCACAACTTGAAAACGAGGCAGCACAACTAATGGCCGAAATAGACCACCTTCAGCAGGCTTGAGTTCCTTTAAGCCTGTCATCCTGAGCGAAGCGTAGCGAAGTCGAAGGATCTGTGGTTGCTTTGATACCTCACTCAGCATTGACCTAACCATGACGCACTCATAGGACGCTCTCACGACGATGAAATCGACCCAGTTTGTATTTCGCACTTTTGCTACGAGCCTGCTGTTCGCAGGCGCCTTGGCGCAAGCTGCTACTGTCACCGGCACAGTAACCAACAAGACCACCGGCAAGCCAGCCGCAGGCGATACCGTGGTGCTGGTTGACGTGCAGGCCGGCATGGGCGAAGTAGCCCACGCCACCACCGACGCCCGCGGCCACTATTCGCTCACCGAACCCGGCAGCGGCCCCTACCTGGTTCGCGTTACTCATCAGGGCGCCGGCTATTTTATTGCCGCACCCCAGGGCGGCGCACCCGGCGACATTCCGGTCTATGACGTGGCCGCAAAGGTACAGGGCGTTTTCATCGAGGCCGATGTCATCGAGATCGAGACCGATAACGGCCAGCTCAAGGTGAGCGAGCGATACTTCGTTCACAACACCAGTTCCCCGCCTACTACGCAGTGGAGCAAGCGTTCCTTCGAAATCGTAATGCCTGAGGACGCGGTTCTGAACGACGTGGGAGCGCAGCGGCCCGGCGGCTTGCCCACCAATGCCAAGCTTGACCCTGACGGCCCCAAGGGCCACTTCTCCTTCAACTTTCCTATCCAGCCTGATGACGGCGATAAGGACACGCTTTTCCAGGTCAGCTACAACGTGCCCTACAGCAGCGGTAAATACAACTTCAAGTCCGTGATCACCCTGCCGGCCGATAACGTAGCTGTACTGCTGCCGAAAAGCATGACCTTCGCCGCCGGTTCTGGCGCGCCCTTCAAGTCCGTGCAGGAGGATCCCGGTATCCAGACCTTCCTGGTCAAGAACGCGGTTCCCGGTAAGACAATCGAATTCACAGTCTCGGGTACTGGATCAATGCCACGCGAAGCGCAGGGCGCCTCAAGCGGCTCGCAAGCCGACGCCGGAGGACAGCCCGGCAACCAACCTGGCGGCGGCATCGGAAACCCAATCAATACGCCCGACCCACTCTCGAAGTACAAGTGGTGGATTCTCGGCGCCCTGGCCCTGCTGTTCTCTGCCGCTGCAGCCTTCCTGCTGCGCAAACCGCCGACTGCGGGAGTAGCACCTGCGACTGTAAATGCGAGTGCGTCCGCCGCTCCTGCAGCATTTGCCGGCGCAACCACCTATCAGCATGTTGGAACTCCGGCCGGTAAAAACGCCGCCCTGCTTAATGCACTCAAGGAAGAGCTCTTCGCCGTGGAAAGCGAGAAGATTTCCGGCACCATCACGCCCGAGGAATACGCACAGGTGAAGTCCGCTCTCGAGATCGTGCTGAAGCGCGCATTGAAACACAGCTCCTAGCTCGCAACTTCAAGCCTTCATATCTTTCCGCGGTCGCGCATTTGAACTGCGCGACCACGGAAGTAGAATTGGTGCAACACCAAGGCTAGCGGCTAGAAGCTAGCAGCAGAGGCTGATTCTGAAAATTCTTCTTCGCACTATTCTCTATTTCGCGCTCATCGTCTGGCTGGGCGCGGAGATCTTCTTCCCCGCCGTGGCCGCCATCACCTTCACAACTCTGCGGCCTGACACCCACACTGCCGGCACAATCGTTGGCCAATTGCTGCGTATCCTTCACGGCATGGGGCTGGTCTCTGGAATGGTGGCGCTTGCCCTGCTGGCGCTTGCTCCGGCCTGGAGCATCTACAAGCCGCGGGCGGTGCTTGTGCCGATGGGCCTGGTGGTGCTGATGATCGCGTTTACCGTCTACTCGCAATTCGTCATCATTCCAGCAATGGAGCGCGACCGCATCGCCGCCGGCGGAGCGATCGATCAGGCGGACGCCGCAAATCCCAACCGCATCCACTTCAACAAGCTCCACAATCGCAGCGAACATGTCGAAGAGGCCATCCTGCTGCTAGGACTGGCGATAGTGGTACTGATTGCTCGCGCAGAGTCGGCGTAGGAAACTATTAGGTGTCAGCAGTCACCTTCCACTTGGCCGGCATAAAAGGTTGACCACTGTTCACTATTCACTGTTCCTGTATCATCGTAGAGGCCCTCGTGCGCGCACTTGATCCTCAAGGGACAGCAATGGAACAATCATGAAAACCGGCATTATCGGCCTGCCGCAGGTAGGCAAGACATCATTGTTCAAGATTCTGACCAAAGCTCGGCTCGAGGAGCGCAGCCACTCGCGCCAGGAGCACATCGGCGTAGCCCGCGTGCCCGACGAGCGGCTGGAAAAGCTCTCGGCCCTTTATTCGCCCAAGAAGACCACATTCGCGTCTGTTGAATTCGTTGACGTGGCCGCAATCGGACAGGAGGCGCTGAAGGAGACGGCGTTCCTCGCCAGCCTGCGCCAGGTGGACGCCTTGATTCACGTGCTGCGTGCCTTCGAGGACGAGTCGATTCCCCACGTCGGCCCCATCGAGCCTCTGCGCGACATCAAGAACGTCGAATTCGATCTGATGGTCAGCGACCTTACTCAAATTGAAAAGCGGCTCGAACGCTTGGAGAAGGACCTGAAAAAAGGGCGCACCAGTGAACTGGAACGCGAACAGGTTTTGCTGCTGCGGTCCAAGGAGTCGCTCGAAAAGGAACAGCCGCTACGCGAGTTGGAGATGACCAACGAGGAGAAGAAGCTCATCAAGGGCTTCATGTTCCTGTCGCAGAAGCCTATCCTTTACGCACTCAATATCGGCGAAAGCACCTCGCTGGGAGCAGATCTTGACGCGGCAGTTGCGCGCTTCAAGCTGGACGAGGTGGCGCACCGGCCAAACGCCGGCGCAACCGCGATCTGCGGCAAGGTCGAGGCCGAGCTGGCAGAAATGGACGACGAAGAAGCAGCTGAATTTCTGGGTAGCTATGGGCTTCACGATAGCGGCCTGGTCAGGCTGATCCGCAAGAGCTACGAGCTTCTCGGATTGATCAGCTTCTTCACCGCCGGCGAGGACGAATGCCGCGCCTGGACGGTACCCGTAGGCTCAAAAGCACCGCAGGCTGCAGGAGCCATTCACTCCGATCTTGAGCACCACTTCATCCGCGCCGAAACTATCCGCTGGGACAACTTGCTGGCTGCGGGCTCCGAAGCATCAGCGCGTTCGAAAGGCACCCTGCGCCTTGAAGGCAAGGAATACATTGTGCAAGATGGCGACGTCATGCACATCCGGCACAGTGGTTAAGCCAGATGCTCAGAATCTCCCTCATCCTAGGCGCCATTGCCGCGCTGGCCGACGTTGCCGGTGGACTGGTGTTGGTGCGGGCTCGCGGCGTCGAGCGCTACCTGCGCTACTTCGTAGCCCTCGGAGCTGGCTTCCTGATGGCCGTGGCTCTGCTGGAGATGACACCCGAGAGCTTGCGCCTGAGTGCGCGTCTGGGGCCAATCCTGATCATGACCGGCTACTGCATCGTGCACCTGCTGGAACACACCATTAGCTCTCATTTCCACTATGGCGAAGAGACTCACCATGGTGAGCTCGTCACTCGGCGTACGGGCAACGCGGTTCTGGTTGGGCTCAGCGTGCATGCGCTCTTTGACGGCGTTGCAATCGGCTCCGGCTTCGTCGTTTCAAATTGGCTGGGCTGGCTGATCTTCCTGGCCATCTTTTTGCACAAGGCGCCTGAGGGCTTCACGATGGCCTCTGTAATGCTGGCCAGCGGTCGCAGCCGCACCATCGCCCTCTACTCCGCGGTTGGGTTAGCCGCGGCCACGCTTCTGGGCGTATTGGTAATTGAGGTAGTGCCGAGTTGGCTGCCGTACGGACTACCTATATCGGCTGGCGTAGCTATCTACGTTGGCGCCACCGACCTGGTCCCCGAGGTCAACCGCGAGCCCGGCATCCGCATGGCGCTAGTCTTCTTTGCAGGCGTCGGTGCATTTCTATTACTGCGGATGTTGTTGCCTGCTCTGTGAAATGGATTAGAACGCCAAGGTGCCCCATTCTTGCGGCGTCCTTGTTTTTGCCGCAAGGGTGGGATAGCACGAACCGATGCCGGCCCTAATCCCTCCGCAGACCGAATCGACTCGCATAGAGTCTCGCGAGCAGGCGGGCATAATCGACAGCAACCTTGACGCTGGCCTTGCTCGCGCCGCGGTATCTTTGCCCGAAGGCAAATGGAATCTCTTCGACCGACCGGATGTGACCGCACACCAGAATCTCCAGCAGAAGCTTGAAGCCGGCGCTCTGAAATGGAACCCTCTCAAGGCACTCGCGACGAACAAGAAAGAAGCCGGACATGGGGTCTTTGGCGCGGAGTCCCGATCGCTGAATGGGCCACGTGACCCACACTGCGGCGGCAGAGATAAGTTTCCTCACCAGATTCCAATCTCTCATACTGCCACCCGCCGTGTACCGGCTGCCAATCACCAGGTCGCGGCCGGAATAGATTGCTGCGATCAATGCGGGCAGAAGCTCCGGAGGGTGCTGCAGGTCGGCATCCATAACGCCTAGAATCGCTGCGTCGGTGTTTTGCCAACCATGAAGGATGGCCCCCGAAAGTCCCCTTTGCCCCTTGCGCACCAGCAGGCGCACGCGCGGGTCCTTTTGCGAAATTGCGGAGACAATCTCCTCGGTTCCATCGCGGCTGTCGTCATCGACAACCAGAATTTCGTAGCGTATTCGAAGAGGATCGAGAACGGAACGTATATGATCCAGCAGACCGCTGATATTCTCGGCCTCGCGCAGGGTAGGAATGCTCAGCGCCAGCTTCTCTGGGGTAGACTCCGCCTCTCCCGCCGATGACACGGCGTGCGTTGCCGGGCCATCTACCGGCATGTACGATGGTTCTATCACGATCGACGACATGCTGAGCCTGAGCATACGGGAGTTATGGTACTAACGCGCAAGTTCCCGGTCAACCTTCTTTTGATCATCGGCCTCACCATGCTCGGGTTCGCCGTGATGGGGTACCACCCTGGCATCGAAGATGACGCCATGTACCTCTCCGCGGTCAAGAGCGATTTGAATCCCGCGCTCTACCCGCACGATGCGGATTTCTTCCGACTGCAGCTTCAGGCTACATTTTTCGACAAGTGGGTTGCCGGCTTCGTACACCTGACCGGCATCTCGATTGCAGTCACAGAATTGCTCTGGCAATTGGGGTCGATCGGGCTTGCCCTCTTCGCATGCTGGAGTATAGCGCGTAGATTGTTTGCCGAGGAGCGTGCGCATTGGGCTGGTGTCGCCATGGTCGCTGCCATGTTTACCCTTCCAGTCTCAGGCACAGCCCTGTATCTGGCCGACCAGCATCTGCATCCGCGCAACGTGGCCACCGCACTTATTCTGCTGGCCGTCTCGCGGATACTGGCAGGCAAGCGCTGGCAGGCAGCCGTGTTGCTCTTGCTGGCCTTTCTGATGCATCCCATCATGACGGCAATGGGCATCTCCTTCTGCTTTTTCCTCACCATGGCCTTGTCGGAGCCTGTTCATCAATGGCTCCACTCGCGGCGTGGCGCCAGGAGTACTTCTGCGCTAGCTGTATTTATACCTCTGGGATGGATCTTCGAGCCGCCAAGTCCAGTATGGAAAAAGGCCCTCGATACGCGAACCTACTATTACCTCTACAAGTGGCAATGGTACGAATGGCTGGGCGCGCTGGCCCCATTATTCCTGTTTTGGCTGCTGTGGCGCGTTGCACACAAGCGCGGCGAAACTGTCCTGGCCGGCTTTGCGCTGGCTGTATTCGCCTACGGAATCTTCCAGCAGGCCGTTGCCATGCTGATGCTTGGCTTTCCATCCCTGGTCCGGCTCACACCCTTGCAGCCCATGCGCTACCTTCATCTCGTTTATTTCTTCCTCGCCCTCATCGCCGGCTCCTTGCTGGGTAAGTACCTGCTGAAGGCTGCGGTCTGGCGTTGGGCGCTGTTCCTGCTGATCGTCAACGGCAGCATGTTTGCCGCGCAACGCGCGGAGTTTAGCAGCAGCGAGCATATTGAGTGGCCAGGTCGCGCGCCGTCCAATCCGTGGCTGCAGGCCTTTGTATGGATTCGCGGAAACACCCCAACCAACGCTTACTTTGCCATGGATCCACGCTATCTTGAAGCTCCGGATGAGGACTACCACAGCTTCCGCGCGCTCGCCGAGCGCAGTCAGTTGGCCGACGCCATCAAGGACACGGCGGTAGTAACCCAGGTTCCCGAGTTGGGTCCGGCATGGGATCGCCAGGTCGAGGCCCAGAAAGGCTGGAGAAACTTTCACCTCGCCGACTTCGTGCGCCTGAAGACCGAGTTTGGCGTGGACTGGGTATTGGTCGCGTATCCTCCGCCCGCGGGCCTCTCCTGCCGCTGGCACAATGACTCCCTCTCAGTATGCGAGATTCCGTAACTCCAATTCGGGCTCGTGCACCTCATACAGCCCAAATGCTTTGCGCATTCAGGCCATTTCCGCGAGAATGGTTAAGATACTCTCTAGAGCCGTTCTTCAGTTTGCAGAGCTTTCCTAAGAGATGTGTACGGCGGCTTTTTCTCGATGAAGAAGCCACAGAACAATCAAGGCGTCATTTACGGTAATTGGAGAACCGCTTCACCGGCACGGAGACCGGGCAATGCTCAACCTCTCTCAGCGACTGATTATCGGCTGCGTGCTACTTGCCTGCCTTACGGCCGGGCTGGTGGCTGTCACTCACCGCGCCTTGGCAGCGGCGGGACAGTCTACCCTGGCTTATTGCTTTGTTCTGGCCGCATTGCTGATTGAGATCGGCACAATCTATTTCGTCCTGAGTCCCATCCGCATGCTGGCCCGCGATGCCCATCGCATCGCCCAGGGCAATCTGGAACATCGTGTTGAATGGAGGAGTCGCGACGCCTTCGGCGTACTGGCCAGCGAACTGAGCCGCATCGCTGTCAGGTTGCGCGAACTGCGCGACTCCGAAGCCGGCCGCCGCCAGATGGAGTTTCAGCTCTCCGACGCCGTGCTTCAGTCCATCTTTGAGCCCATAATTGTTACCGACGGCAAGGGCCACGTGTTGAAGGTGAACCAGGCAGCCGGCGAACTTCTCGGGGAGGCAGCCACAGACCGCATGGCGCTCGCCAATACTCCGGGCGGCGACAAGATTCTGAGTGCCATCCGCGATGCCGTCTCCATGCAAAAGGCTGTGGCTACCGAAGACGAAGCCTCCATGCTACCCATGCGCATCGGCAAGAAGGAGCGCAGCTACCGCCTGCGCACAACGCCCATGCGCGATTCCGAAGGCCGCCTGCTCGGCACCGTGACCACACTCGAAGACGTAACCACGTTGCAGGATACTGACCGTTTCAAGACGCAATTCATCGCTGTGGCCAGCCGCAAGCTTCGCAATCCCCTGCTCCAGTTGCGCCGCGGCCTCTATGCGCTGGCTCAAGGATTCGGCGGAGAGCTGCTTCCCTTGCAGGCTGAACTTGTGGCCACCGTCGTTAATGAGAGCGAGAAGCTGGACGATCTGATGGGCGACCTGATCGAAGTGGCCGAACTTGATACCGGAAAACGCGAGCTTAAGCTCGAACGGCTGCGGCCGCTGCAAGCTCTTGGCGAGGCTCGCGACCGCTATTGCGACGAAGCCGCTCAGAAGCGCATCCGCATAGAAGTGAACGCCTTCGCTGACCTGTCTGTAGTGAAGGCAGACCGCCGCGCGTTGCGTTCCATCCTCGACAACCTGCTTTCGAATGCACTTCGCTATACACCGCCCGACGGCGAGATTCTTCTGGCCGCCGAGGAGATCAAGGACTTTGTCCAATTCACGGTGCGCGACACCGGCCGCGGCATCGAGGCGGAACGGCTGAGCACCATCTTCGACCGCTTCAATACCTTTTCAGAGAAAGGCTCGGGGCTGGGGTTGGCGCTGGTTCGGCGCCTGGTCGAGTCGCTGGGTGGCCAGATCGCCGTCGAGAGCCGCCTGGGTCACGGAGCGACATTCCGATTCACTCTTCCGGTAGCCGTAGTGGGTGATCTCCGGCATCCAGTTGAGGTGGGCTGAGCCATGGCCGAGATTGTTCTGGAAAAGAAACCGGAAGCCGCCAAGCTGCGCATTTATCTCGGCGCTGCGCCGGGCGTGGGCAAAACCTACGACATGCTCAATGATGCCCACAGGATGAAGCACCAGTTGGGCGTGGACGTCGTAATCGGCCTGGTGGAACCCCATGGCCGCGCAGAGACCGAGGCCCGCATCCGCGACCTTGAGATCGTGCCCCAGCGCGTGATTCCTTACCGCGGCGTCAACCTGAAAGAGATGGACGTTGACGCCATCATCGCCCGCCATCCCAACACCGTGGTAGTGGACGAGTTGGCCCACACCAACGTCCCCGGCAGCAAGAACCGCAAGCGCTACGAAGATGTTCTCGAGCTGCTTGAAGCCGGCATCAACGTGATGACGGCAGTCAACATCCAGCACCTTGAGACGCTGAATGATGCCGTCAACCGCTCTGCAAATACTGTTATCCGCGAGACCGTTCCAGACAACTTTTTCAAGCGCGCCGACGAAGTTGTGAATGTGGACGTGACCGTGGACGAACTGCGGTCGCGCCTGCGCCAGGGAAAGATTTACGCCGCGGAGAAGGTGGAGCAGTCGCTGGCCAACTTCTTCCGCAAGGGCAACCTGAACATGCTGCGCGAACTTGCTCTTCGTACCACCGCCGAACAGGTGAGCAGCCGCGCCTCAGAATACCGCCGCACCCAGGGACTAGAACAAGCGCCCATCCCTGAGAAAGTGATGGTCTGCCTCAGCACCAGGCCCGGAACAGAAAGGCTGCTGCGCGTTGGCTCACGCGTTGCCGGTCGCCTGGCCAGCAATTGGTACGCGGTTTACGTCAGCCGCCCCGAAGACGACAAGGGCCACGGCGACCCGGAGGCCTTTCATCGCCTCGAAGAGTACGAGCGTATGGCCAGAGATCTAGGCGCTAAAGTCGTGAACCTCACGGATCGGAATGTCTCCGATGCACTCATCCGCTTTGCCCAGCAGGAGAACATCTCCCACGTGGTATTCGGTCAGTCCGCGCGCTCGCGCTGGGATATCCTGTTGCGTGGTTCGGTCCTCAACCGCTTCCTCTCCGAGGTACGCGAAGTCACCGTACAAGTAGTGCCGATGAACAAGCCACTTCGCCGCGGTTGAAACGCAGCAGCTTTACTCGCAGAACACCCGCACCTTGGCAACGTCGTCTTTGCCGTCGACATCCACCGTCAGGTCCTCAAGGTGGTCGATCAGTTCCTCAAGGTTCTCCGGCTTGATCTGCGAAAGCGTCAGTGGAACCCCGTGCTTGTTCATGGCTTGGTCAAACTGTTCATGAGCCTGCACCGGAATCAAGCTTGCCAGCCTCACTCCGGCACGCAGCAATTGCATTGGTACGCGTACATTCACCGTTGTCGGGCCGCCCTTTTCGTTGGCCTCAACCAGCACGCGGATGTACTTTGCTTTGGCCTTCGCTGGCGCTTCTTCGGCGCGAGCGCCATTCGAGGGTACCGGTGCATCTTCAATTGCAGCCAGCAACCGCTCCGCTTCGTCCGCTGTAATTTTGCCCGCGGCCAACATTTCAAGAATTTGACGGCGATTCTCGTTCATACAATTCCTCCTATGATTCGGAAAAGTGCCTTTGAGTTGGAAAAGGGGACCGGCATTCCGGACGGCCTCTACAAAATGCGAACCAGTACCTGGTTCCCTTCGCTGCGCACATGCACGTTGGTTCCAGGTAGACTGCACGAAATCGTCCAGAAGGCCGCAATGGCGCGCCAGAGATTAATCCTGCAGCCAAGACAAACCACCGCGAGGATCAGGAAGATGAGTGGCGAGAGCAACACCAGCGGAATCCAGAGCAGAAAAAGTGGAATCCAAAGGCGAACCCCTCGCCAATGCGGGTTATGCACGTGAACAATGGCGATGTTCGGAGTCATTTCAAAGCCTCCAGTGCGCAGATCGCTTCCGCGGCGGTAATCTCGCCGCTATTGAGCCGTTCCAGCACCTCCGCGCGGGATGGAGACGGGTTGGTGTCGACAAACTCCAGTTGCCCGGAGATGCGGTTGAGGCGCGCCTTGATGGTCGGGTAGCTGACCCCGAAGGTCTGCTCCATCTCCTTGATGGATCCGTGGGAGCGCAAGAAGGCGACGATGAAGACCTGGTCCTCGAGGCTGAGCCGGGCTAGCTCGGGCAGGCCGAATTCTCCCTCAATGGAGATTTGCTTCTCGGGAATCCGAACGCGCTCCACCACCAGCGGACACCCTTGTGCGATGCGCAAAAGATCTTGCCAGTCGGAGATGGACTTGCCTGATGAAACCATCGCTTCGGAACCTCATTTCCTGATTACGAAAAGAACAGTAATAAAGTTTCTTAAATATGTCAATAATATTGATTAATTTTGTTAATTATTAGGAGTGAAAATTCCAAGGGGGTGTTACCCAGCCGGCTGTGCCGTATACACCGCTCGCAGGTGGCGGATTTGGCCTTTGCGACGCAAAAAGAGGGGATGCAAGCATCCCCTCCCTTGATTTCGCTCTGAATCCAGGCCTATGGCACGGTAAATGGTCGCAGGCCGTCGGTTGGGAAGATTCCGGTGGGAACAGTTGCCGTGGACGGTTGCGAACGGAACATGTAGCGCACAAGGAAGCCAACCGAAGCGGAGGAGTAATTGCGGGTGTTGTTAGCCCCAAAGAATCCACCTGCGAACCAGTGCGGGCCTATCTGGTAGCCAACCTGCCCGCGCAGGTCGTAGTTGGGACCTACGCTGGTGAAATCCGGCAGCATCGGATTGTTCTGGCTGGTCTCCAGTGCCTTATCCGCCGCCAGGGGCCACAGCAGCGTCTTGTTCTCCTGGAACGCCTGCACACCCATTCCGCCCATGATGTTGTAGTGCCAGTTGGTCAGGTAATGACCCACAAAGGTGAAGGGCACGTTGGCCAGGAAGTAGGCTTGCGGGCTGAAGTAGCCGCCCATACCGTGCGTGAATGCGTTCTCATTGTTGGCATAGTGCATCGCGAAGAAGTTGACGCCAATGCTCAGGTTGCCGTACTCCGGCGAGATAAGCAGACGCCAGTAGGCTCCCCCGTTGCCGTCGACGCGAGTGTTCGTCTCCACGTTGTTGCCGGTAAGGTACTGGCCTCCCGCATTGAAGTAGAACCCTGACTGCGCGTCGCCTCGCGCGAATTGCACATTGCCCTGGTTGTAAACCACTCCACCCCATATCTGTCCCAGGTTGGCGAGTGTGTTCCCGGCAGGATCGCGGAGTCCGGCGTAGGAGAGCTGGCTGTCTTTTTCCGAGTCGCGGACGAAGCTGAATGTGAAGGGTCCATTGCCCGGTCTCCACGTGCCACGAGCGGTGAAGGTGGCCACCAGGAATCCCGCCGGTGTGTATCCGCCTGCAATCGCCAGGTGCTCAAATGCCAACTGCACTTCGCCACCGATCCCGACAGCGTTCTGCTGCGCCGGTGGCGCGGTGGCAGTGTTGGTCAATGTTCCGATCGGCTCAGGAATCGCGGTCCTTACAGTCCCCGCCGTGGTTGACTGCAGAATGGAAATCGTACTGCTGCCGTCGGCCTGGCCGGAATCAAGAAACACCGGCCTGGCAATGATAGTGAACCGCGCATGGTAGCCCAGCGGCGTCGACGCCTCAAACGGGGCCT
>DASYZU010000057.1:0-2240 GCA_035945795.1 Occallatibacter sp. | reverse complement strand
CTGAGGACGAACCCAAGGACATCGCGCCACGCTTTGGCATAAGCGCAAAAGCCGCATCGGCACGAATGAGACGGTTCGAGGCAAAGCTCGCGAAAATCTACTCGGGCCTTACACCACGGATTAAGGCATCACACTGATTGTCAACGCCAAGTAGAAAGTTCCGGTTTTTAGCCAAATAGGAAGTTCCGGTTTTGCAGCGCGTATCGGACCCGCTAGCGCGCGCTCGCGGGGGATCCACAAGGGGGCGGCAGCCCTCTTGTGGGGGGAGCCGGCTGCAACGATGCATGCCAGCGCTGTTTGCTGGCGAGCAGCGTGCTCCCGGCGTGGGGGGAACCCGCCCCGCCCCGGCTTGCCCCCGGAGGGGGAAACGGGAAAGGGGGCGTTTAACTTCCTTGCTGCCGCAGGCTGATTCTGCCACCTCATGTGCTGTGAGCTTGCGACCCTTGCTGGCGATACGCGCGCCAGGCGTCGCTTCCGCTCACTCGAAAACCGCTCATCCAGCGACTCTGCCCCGCTGCCGGTTTATACCGCTTCCGCTGGGGTTGCACAGCTTTGACTTCAGTCTTTTGTGTCGACGTTTCCTCGCAACGCTGCAATGCCACCGGCGCTCGCGCGATTTGGGCCACCATGGACCCATCCAGCCGCTGTTCGACTCGTAGTCGGCTACCTCGCAGTCCCGGTCGAATCGCCGAGCGCGGGATCTGCCACTGCTCGCCACGCCAGGGCACCGTGTAGTCGTTGCCGACCCGCCGCGTTTGGACCACGCTTAGAATACTCGCCAGCTCTAGTTTCTCCAGCGGACGATGCCCCTCCACCGCGCTCGCCGGTGTGCGCACAAAGCGCCGGTTCCAATCCGGCAAAAACACATCCTCCAGATATCGGTTGGCCGCTTCCCTGGTTTTCACTCCGGCCTGGCGCAGCGCCTTCACCAATCGATCCTGCAAGGTCCCGAAGCAGCGCTCAATGCGCCCTTTGGCTTGCGGCGAATGCGCCGCGATCCACTCGATTCCCAATTCCCGCAGCGCCCTGCCTAGCTGTGTCTCGGTCTTTGCTTGCGGGTCCTCCGTCTTCCAGCCTCGCGCCAGCGTGGGCTGAAACATTCCCGCTTTGTCGGTGTACACCGCTTGCGGCCGCCCATGGCGCTGCAGATAACTCCACAGCACCCGCATGTTCTGCTCGGTTGTATCAGCTTCCACAAACCGCGCGTGCAGCCGGTTGGTCGCGTCATCGATCATGGCCACCAGATACATCTTTTCCGGGCCCCGATCCTCCAGCCAGGCGTGCACGCTGGTGTCCCACTGCAGCAACTCGCCACAACTGTCCCGGCGGCTCCTCCATACATGCACTTTTGAGACGCGCGCTCGCTTGGCCTTCCACAATCCCGCCTCGATCATCCACTTCCGCACCGTCTCTTTTCCCACTTTCAGCCCGTCCTGTCCCAGATACTCAGCCGCCAACGTCGGTCCAAAATCCCGGTACTGTTTCTCGATCCGCTTCAGAGCCCGTCGCTTCACGCTTTCTGACAGCCGCCGGTTCGACCGCCGGCCCCGCAACCCGTGCACCACTACCTGGTCCCCTTCCCCCTTTTTGCGGCGCAACAGCTTCCGTACCCATCGTTCACTCACCTGCATCCGCTCGGCCGCTTTGGCCTGCGTGATCTGCTTTGCCTCGGCCTGCTTGAGCCAGTGCAGACGGTCTCGTTCTTGTTGACTCATCTCGATTCGTTCCACCTTCCAACTTCGCTTGTTCGGATAGGAACTTTCTACTTGGCTCTAATAGGAACTTCTCATGTGGCCGCGACAAAGGCATCACACTGATGCGAGTTAAGGCATAATATGCTATCGAATGGACATCGAACGTGTTCGCAAGGAGCTGCAGGAATCTGCCCTCAGGGAGTTTCCGAACCCTGAGCGGATTGGCTGTCCCGACCCCGAGACCTTGGGTGGCATGTCTCGGCGAATCATACAGATGACGCAGGACCAACTCCACCACGTCACCCATTGTTCGCCTTGTTTCCAGACGTTTATGGCGATCCGCCAGGAGATGCGTCAAAGGCGAATCGCTAGGTTTCGGATGGCGGCCGTTGCGTGTGCCGCCGCCCTTGTCCTCGGCGCCATTATTTACTGGACCGGTGTGGTCCGACAGACTCCCGGCGTCCAAATCGCCAGCGCCACAACTCCTGCCACTCTCGACCTTCGACCGTTAACCGAGAATCGCGGATTGGAGCAGGGCGGTCCGAA
>DASYZU010000056.1:0-30083 GCA_035945795.1 Occallatibacter sp. | reverse complement strand
CCTGTTATTAACTTTGTGGGAAGCCAAACAGAATCAACAAGTTGCAGCGATCTTGGCCGTGAAGCGTTTGGTTTGCAAATGCTTTGAAATCAGCGCTTTGCAGAAAAGTTAATAACAGGCTCTAGGGAATTTTCCGCGGATACTGCATCCTGCAGCCTCCTCTGTATCTCAAATAGAGTGGAAGCACGTAATTCGATCTATGAGGTTCTTCCCCTGATGGCCACCGGCAACAAGAGAGGCTTCTTTAGGGCCTTTCTTGACTTCTTCATCCTGTTCAGCGGCATCTCGACGGCGTCGAACCTCGCCCGTACCCAGGGCCGTCCGCTGCGCACACGTGGCCTGTTTCTGTTTCGCTGGACCAAACCTGAATGAACAGGCCCTTGGTTGGCCCAAGTATCGCTTCTGAGACTTGGGAGAGCACAAAGGCAAATGAGTTCGCTGGGAGATCGCGTTTTCAGTCCGCAACCTTTTGGTTGGTAGAATCAAACTATGCCGCTGACCCGCCAACAGGCCCTCGACCACTTCCACTCACCGGACCTCATCGGCCTGGGCTTCGAGGCTGACGCAGTGCGTCGCCGCCTGCACCCCGAAGGCGTGGTCACCTACATCATCGATCGCAATATCAACTACACCAACTTCTGTACTGAGTACTGCACCTTCTGCGCCTTCTACCGGCCGCTGCCCAGGAATGGCAAAAGCGATCCACGATCTGACGAAGGCTACATCCTCGGCTTCGATACCATCTATGACAAGATCGCCGAGACACAAGAGATGGGCGGCACCGGCGTGCTCATGCAGGGCGGCATCCATCCCGATCTGAAGATCGACTGGTTCGAGAGTCTCTTCACCGGCATCAAGCAGCGTTTCCCGAAGATCTGGCTGCACTGTCTCTCGGCCTCTGAAGTTCTTGCCATCGCCGAGTATTCGAATCTGTCTCTGCGCGACACCATCGCCCGCCTGCGCGATGCCGGCCTCGATTCCATCCCCGGCGGCGGCGCCGAAATTCTCGATGACGAAGTGCGCCATCGCATCGCGCGCCTCAAATGCAACACCGAAGACTGGGTCAGCGTGCATCGCACCGCGCATCAGCTTGGTATGCGCACCACCGCGACGATGATGTTTGGCGTCGGCGAGAATTACGAACAGCGCATCAACCACTTCGAGGTTGTGCGCCGCCTGCAGGAAGAGACCGGCGGATTTACGGCCTTCATCCCCTGGAGCTTTCAGCCTAAGAACACAGCCCTCGGCGGCCGCGGCTGGGACGAAGCCACCAGCGTGGAATACCTGAAGGTCCTCGCTATCGCTCGCCTCTATCTCGATAACATCGAAAACGTACAGGCAAGCTGGGTCACGCAAGGATTGAAAGTCCTCGAGTTAGGTCTCCACTTCGGCGGCAACGATGTGGGCTCGGTGATGCTGGAAGAGAACGTGGTGCGCGCTGCAGGCACCAGCAACTGCACTACGGAAGAAGAGTTGCGCCGAATCATCCGCGACGCCGGCTTCAAGCCCGTCCAGCGCGACACGCTCTATCGGACAATGTTCTTAAATTAGCGTTCAGAATTTCTGATGGATTTTGCGGCTTGTGGCCCCGCATCGATTCCGCTCTCTTGGATCGTCGGCAAAGATTGCAGGCTGTGCCCCATTCATCGCGGCCTTATCGTGATGAGTGGTCCGCGAAGCCTAGCTGTCCATTCTGACTCGATTTCAACAACACCTCGGATGCCGGTCGCGTAGAGGTTGAAGCTGCTCCATCGGTAGTCGCCGGGAGATACAGCCAATCCACGCTTCACCGGGTTGCGATGAATATAGCGGATCACTTCGGAGCGAGCCGCTTCACCGCGGATGTTGCGGTCAAAATAACGTTCCTGCCAGAACTTCTCGTGCTGGCCGCTCAGTTTACGCGAAGTGATCTGCTTTACGGCCTTGAGAAACTGGGCCACGAGGATCGATGGCGGCTCGTTGATAAGCAAATGGACGTGCTCGGGCATCAAGACGTAGGCGAAGATCTTCGCCTGATGTCGTGCACGAGTCTGTTCCAGTACGGTCTCGATTGTGTTCTTGGGTTCCGGCGCGTCGAGGAGAGGGAGACGGTGAAAGCAACTGAAGGTGATGAAGTGGAGAGCTTCCGCTTTCTGAAACCGTTTCAGACCGTACGGCATGGTCCTATCATAGCCGCGGCCATAGTCTGACCCTAAGACCCGCTCATCGCGATAAAGCGGCGATGAACGGGGCACAGTTTCTCACGGCTAATGGTGGTTCTTCGGGGTTGATGGGCGGGCAACCTGCCGTGGGTGAGTTTGCCATCGGCACTAACATCGGCATCGAGCGCGTGATCGGCAACATTCTGCAGGAAGAGAAATTTCCAGGAATCCACATCGCCTTCGGCAATCCTTACGGCGAGCACACCGGCGCTTCCTGGACCTCCGGAACTCACATCGATATGGTCGGCCTGGGCTTCAACATCTGGATAGAGTCGGTGGCCGGCGAAGAGCAGATCGTGCGCGATGGCCGCTTCCTCATTGCTGCCTGAATCAGTTAGGGTAATAAAGTTCAGGCTGGCGAAGGTTTGAGGAGGGCGAATTGGTGAGCACGCAACAGGGCAGCACAAGCGCTGGTCACGGCAAGGTTGCCGTAGTTACGGGGGCAGGCAGCGGCATTGGCCGTGCAGTCGCGCTGGCCCTGCACAGAGCAGGATACGCGGTTGTGCTGGCAGGTCGCCGCAAGGCCGCGCTCGAAGAGACAGCCGCAATGGCCGTTCCAGGGGCTCCGGCAATACTCCCCATCGCAACGGACGTGAGCAAGCCCGATTCGGTGCAAGCGTTATTCGATGTCGTCCGCGACCAATTCGGAAGGCTCGATGTGCTTTTTAACAACGCCGGCTCCAACACCCCGGGAATCGCCATCGAGGATCTGACTTTCGAGCAATGGTCTACTGTTGTCGGAGCGAATCTCACTGGCTCCTTTCTTTGTACGCAGCAGGCGATCCGTATTATGAAGTTGCAGCAGCCGCGGGGAGGCCGCATCATCAACAACGGCTCGCTCTCGGCTTATGTCCCACGGCCAAATTCGGCACCATACACCACCACCAAACATGCCATCACCGGCCTGACCAGATGCATCTCGCTCGACGGCCGCGCTTACGACATCGCTTGCAGCCAGATCGACATTGGCAACGCGGCTACTGACATGAGTGCGCGCCTGGCAGTCGGTGCGCTGCAGCCAAACGGCGATGTTGTTCCCGAACCAAGGTTCGATGTGAAGCACGTTGCTGATGCTGTGCTATACATCGCAGGTCTGCCGCTGAACACCAATGTGCAGTTCATGAATGTGATGGCGACAACGATGCCTTTCATCGGGCGCGGATAAATTTCGTTTTGCTTGGATGTGGCGAAGGGTATCGATTATGATGCCTGGAGTTGCTGTCTTCGCACGGGCGCGAACACCCACTCATTTCCCAGGCAGAAATTGACGACGGAGCAGCAGATAATGGCGATCACGTTCGAGACGAGCAGTGGCAAGTGCGCATCATGGACGAGGACTCGCATCAGAGCGAGATTCCCCAGCATAGAAACCAGGCCGTTGGAAAGATGAAACCGAAAAAGTTGGGCTAGTAAAGCTGAGCGGTTGCGGCGGTCGGGCCAGGTGTAGTGCAGGTGCCACACAAAGTTGTGGAGCAGCGTGATTTCTACGGCCGCAGCCGATGCGCAAAGGTAGTGGCCGTGTGACCACCGGTTAAAGAGAGCCAGCGCAGCAAGCTGCAAAACCATGCCGATGGCGCCCACCAGGTTGAACTTACCCCAGCGGATAAGAGTGTTCACGGCAGCGGCTCCTGCCGGTAGAGTTCGGCCGTATGACGCATGGTGACGGCGAACGCCAACGCGAACATGCTGACCGCTGCTATGGTTCCTCCCAGGTCAAAGAGCAGCATTCTGTGACCGAAAAGCGTGGAGTATGGACTGCGCAGTAAAGCCAAGTTGCCAATGATCAGCAGAATACGAATCTCCGTGGGACCGAAGATACCTTGCGACATTTCAAAACTGGACAGAGTATAAGTGGCGAGATAGCTCTCACTCGACAGCAACAGAAATGCGATCAGCATCGCGATTGAGGTCTGCCAGTGTAGGAACCCGGAGAAACCCAGCCCACACATCAGCGCGACCGATCCGAAGATGTCCACGATGTGATCCACGTAGAAACCGTAGCGCGGGCGCTGTTGGTGACGCACACGGGCCAGGGTCCCGTCCATGCTGTCGCCGAACCAGTTGAGCGCGATGCAAAGAATTACAAGCAGCAGAGCGTAGCGGTTGTAACGCGACAACGCATAGCAGACGCCGGTCCCAACCTGTGCGGTCAAGCCGAGTAGGGTGAGTTGGTCCGATGTGACCCACTTTGGTGCACGCTCGGCCATCCATTGCAGAGCGCGCTTTTCAATGGACGCGGTCAGGGATTGGTTCACCCGGTGCGCCGTTTGAAAAGCCGCTTCATTCGTTGTGGCTGATGCCGCATTCATATGGGTGTCCTTTCCAATGGTTGGGGTTTGCAGCAATCTTCTTAGCAGCGGTCAAACTATTTGCGCAGCGCATCGCAAGTTGAACGCAAAGTGAATTCCAGCGATTCGCGTGGAACGCTCTGCACAAAGGGCCCGATCACCCAGCCGAGGCCGGTTGGAATGGAACGAGCGAGCGAGACAGACTCGATCTGCATGTAGAGTCCGCCGTCTCGCTCCTCGTAGCTCCAGTAGGTATTCAGCCGCCAAAGGAAGCCGTGATCTTCGTTGGGTTTCAGCACGCGTTCGTCGCGAGTGCCGGGCGAGTCGATTTCTGAAATCCGAGTGCTTCGCGAGATGCTGTATCCGTGCCGAGGATCCAGCCGCCCAAAGGTGATGTCGTACGCCGTATCCAACACCACCGTGATTACGTGATGCTGTCGCACTCGCATTGTTGCCACGAAATGATCACCTTGTTGGGAGCGGGTTTTCGCCTGGAGTACCTGCGGGGAAAAGCGCTGAGGATATGCATTGAAATCCTTCATCAGTCGCTCGAAATCCGCTGCTTTGGCTCCTGCGACAAATGCGGTTCCGCGCCAGTCGTGCAGCATGGCTCCGGGCAAGGTTGAACTTGTTGGAGATGAGAGCTGCTCGATGATCAACTCGCCGCGGCGCAGGCGTTCGTCACTTTGCGGACTTGAGGCCACGAGAGAAAGGAAACCCGATTGTGCCTGATGCTGCTGTGCGAGCCGGGACTCCACGGTGCCGATATAAGAGTTGTAAGCTGACACCGCTGCAGGCGGGGCTTCTGGCGCAACGGAGCAAGGCGCGACCATCAAGGGCAACAGGGCCGATAGAATCAGTAGCCGCCGGATAGGGGACTTATCGGTGCCAACGCAGCCAATGGTATGTCTTTGCGTGCCTGATCTATCGCCATGCATCATAACCTGCACCTTACTCCGGCGCGGCCTCGGAGGCAATGCATAGAAGCTCACCTGTTGAAGATTGTTTCTCGCATTGCAAGTGATTGCAGCATTTAGGCTTATGGGAAGTTGTACCTTGCCGGAAAACTTCGGATTGAATTCGCAATCGGATACACTGGACCGAAAGACATGACAGAATCACAGCCAGCCCGGCGCTACCGCTTCGGAGCATTTGAAGCAGACTCTGCCACGGGAGAGCTTCGCAGGCAGGGAATCCTCATCAAGTTGAACGCGCAGCCTTTCCAGGTGCTGCTGATGCTTCTTGACCGCCCCAGCCAATTGCTCACGCGCGAGGAAATCTCCCGAGAGCTGTGGCCCGACGGTACCTTTGTCGATTACGAGCATGGCGTGAATTCAGCGGTAAACCGCATCCGCGAAGCCCTCGGCGATACGGCCGGAAATTCGAGATTTGTTCAGACTTTGGCTCGCCGCGGCTACCGGTTCGTGGCTCCTGTTGAACGGATCGTGAATGAAGGGAATTCGTCATCCACAGCCTTCGAGCCCGCATCTGCGCCGCCGCTGAATTTGATAGTGACAGAGCAGGCGGGAGCTTCGGCAGAGATTGAGAGCAAAATCTTTGGCCGGATTCTGGCTTCGCCGGAGGAGCTTCCGAAGGCTTCTTATCCGGTAGTGCAAACGCTTTTTGTGCTGATGCAGTTGATGTACGTAGGCTTCTACGTCGGGGCGCTTGCTAATCTGGCGGAGATTGAAGACCTCTTCTCGGCGCTGCCGAGGGCAACCCAGGCATTTACTGTTCTGGTTGTGACGGCGGCGATCCTGATCCCCGTTCGTGCGTTTCTGCTCTCGGCAGTGCTGTTTCGTGCGCCTGGGGCGCGGGAGAAATTCCTCAGGATCTGGCCGTTTCTGCTCGCACTCGATGAGCTGTGGTCGCTCGCGCCATTCCTGCTGCTGCACCACATCAATTTCGGACTGGCGCTGGCGTGCACTACGCTTCTTGTTTATTCACCCTTTGCGCAGCGCACATTGGTTCTGATGGGCGCGGGTGGGCTGGCGAGGGAGATTTCCGCAACTGTCCGGTGAACCTGAGCGTTGTGCGGCCGTTGAAATTCTTGTTTTCAGCAACCTGCAAGTCATCGAGATCATCTATTTTTAAGTTATGACACCGCTCGATTCGCGCCCTCTTCGCACATTAGGCAACTCCGATCTTCACCTCTCACCAATAGGCTTCGGCGCCTGGGCCATCGGCGGCGGCGACTGGACCTATGCCTGGGGACCCCAGGACGACAACGAGTCCGTTGCCGCCATCCATCGCGCCTTGGAACTGGGAGTCAATTGGATCGATACGGCGGCGATTTACGGCCTTGGCCACTCTGAAGAAATAGTCGCTCGCGCCGTGAAGTCCGCATCCAGCAAGCCTTATGTGTTTACGAAGTGCGGCATTCGCTGGGATGCGAACCGCACCCCCTACCGCTCGCTCAAGGCCGCCTCGGTGACCGAGGAGTTGGAAAACTCGCTACGCCGCCTGGGCGTCGATACCATCGACCTCTACCAGATTCACTGGCCCGACCCCGAGTCCGAGATAGAGGAGGCATGGGAGATGCTGGCGCGCTTCCGCAAGCAAGGCAAGGTCCGGTGGATCGGCGTTTCCAACTTTACTGTCGAGCAGATGAAGCGGGTACGGGAGATCGCGCCCATTACCAGCCTGCAGCCGCCCTACTCCATGCTGCGCCCCGCCATTGAGGCTGAGATTCTTCCTTATGCCCGTGATAGCGGCATCGGTGTCATTAACTATTCACCCATGGTCTCCGGCCTGCTGACGGGGAAGATGACAGCCGAGCGTATAGCCTCAATGCCGGCCGACGATTGGCGGCAGAAGGGTGTCGAATTCAAAGAACCGCGTCTAAGCCGCAATCTCCGCCTTGTGGATTTGCTGCGCGAGATTGGCAATGGCTACAACGTGAGCCCCGGCGTGGTGGCCGTGGCCTGGACGCTGCACAACCCCGGCATAACCGCTGCAATCGTGGGTGGACGAAGCGCCAGGCAGGTAGAGGAACTTTCCGCGGCCCTCAACTTCAGGCTTTGCGAAGATGAGTACACCCACATCAATTCGTTTCTAACTGCCAACCCTGTTTGAAACTTGTTGGCTCAGGAAAGCAAACAAAAACCCGGCCATAGCCGGGGTTTTTGCGTTCGAAGCAAGATGCGGATTTACATTGCTGCCACGAAGTCCGGGACGAGGACAGCGGCATGCTCCTGCAGCAACTGAGTCATCCGTGCGGCCATTCCGGTGTACATTGATGCGGCGCGGAAGGCGTTAATTCTTACGCCTTCGCTGGCCTGGGTAAAAGCATATTGGACAAGTGCCATGAGTACGCAAACTCGAATCTGCATTGCGTCGCTGTGAAGGGTTTCTACAAGCAAGCGGTCGACGCCTTCGCAATTTCTGGCTGCGAAGTCCGCCATTTCCAGCATCACTCGCGCGTTTTGGTAAATCACCCAGAGACCTTTCGGCCCTTGCATGCGTTTCCAGGCATCCTCGGGTGTTGCGCTGAGGCCTTCTTTCCAGAGGAAATGATCGCTCAGTTCACGCGCGCTCCAGTCCGGGCGAAGCCGCGCCAGAAGGGATTCCCACGTTTGCGAGTTGCGGCGCCGCACTCCCATCCGCCAGCGGACGAGATAGAGCGTAATGGCCACAATTGCCGCAATTTGAACCAAAGGCAAAGTCATTCTTACTTACTCCTCAAACTGTGATCCGGGCAACCTCAATTCGGCCACTCACGTCCCGGCGGGACTTACATGTACCTACTACTCTTATCAGATATTTCATTCGAATGGTTGTGAATTATTGGGGTTCTGCCACTTTAGTTGTAGATGCAAGAATCCAATATGAAAGTGTCCATAAATAACCACCCACCAGCAACTGATCCAGCCAGTGGTATTGCATGCCGCCCATATTGTGGGTGTGGAGAATGGCGACGCAGAACGTAGCCAGGATGTAAAAACCCAACCCGGTGACGATCCGGAGTTCGCGGGTGGGCCATCTCAGTCCTTGCAGGCTGCTCCACCAGACGAGCGTAAGAAGGAAGACCACTCGCAAAACTGCGAGGAGTTGCATTAATACTACGTAGAGCATTTTAATGATCGGGAGTTGAGTAGGGACGGTCCATTTGTTCAGTGACCCAGCCAGAACGCAGGCCAATGCCGTAAGCAAAACAATTACCAGCCTGCTCGGCGGGGCAGCGCGGTTGTAGAGCAAAACGGACCTTCCCAACTCGGCAAGCATTGCCAACTGGAACAGCGCATCGACAGTTATGTTGGCAAGAGTAGCCGGAAGGTAGGCGCCTGGAAATAGGTGAGCAACCGCCATGCCGGCATCGCTGCACAGACACCAAATCAGGAAGGAGAAAAAGACCGGCAACATCCGATAGATGCGTTTCCAGACCACCAGTACAAGGAGCACTGACTCCATGATGATGCCTGCCAGCCACAGCGTGAGGTCGATGCTGTCCAGCGTCACGAGCCTGTCTCCGTTCGATTGGCTAAGTGCCTTGGCGGTGTAGGTGGAGTGGGAGCGTTACCGCTCTCTTCCTTTCCCGGTCTTGTCGGTTGCGGAATCTTTTAGTGCTACACGGGTAGTGCGGGCGGTGCCTGCAACGGCCAACAGCATACTCTGCATTTGCGGGGTGAACTCCCGCCGTTCCGCCGGTTGGGTGGCGAAAGAGTAGACCCAATAGCTCAACGTACCCAGGTAGCTGACCATCGCGGCTTCGTCCAACCAGCGATACGGCAGTGTCCCGGACATCTGGTGGGTGTGAAGGATCGTGACAGCCAGGGAGACGATGGAATAAAAGCCGAGCCCGCTTGCGATCTGGAGTTCGCGGTCCCGCCAGCCAATGGAGAGCAACTGGCTGAATCCGGCCAGAGCCAGGAAGAAGACAGCACGAAGAATCGCGGGAGTCTGCTGCAGCCTGAAGAGGTTCATTCCAGCAGCGGAAAGGCGATCGGGAGCGACAAGTCCGGCTATCGGCCAGAGAATGAGGCCGCCCAGGGCGACGAGGACAGCGATTCCGATCCACGAGTTCTTTGGAAGGGAACTGCGAATGGGACGGAGCACACTCCAAGCAACCTCCACAAGCAGAGCGAAGATCATTGCGGAGTCGACGATCAACTGAATCAGGTAAATTCGGAAAAATGTCGCCGCAGGGTAGCGGACTCGAACGTAATATAGAAGGGCGTCGCTAAATAAGCTCCAACAGAGATAAAGGAAGAAGGCCGGAAGGGCTCGAAATACACGCCTCCTGATCAGCAACAGGATGAGCGCAACCTCCGCCGTCATTCCGCATACTAATACAACAGATTGCAAATCCAACCCGGCCTCCTCTTAATTCAAAGGCACCTATCCCTGCTGCTCAAAAGTCTAGCAGGATGTCGAATGGTATGTCGGGCTGGAACGGTTAAAACCAGACTCAGGGTATTTAGACAGTCACGCTTGGCCTGGTCGGTGGCATCGGCGGAAGCGTCAGCGGACTCGCAGCCAAGATCACGCTTGGATTAGTCGGCGGCATCGGCGGAAGCGTCAGCGGACTCGCAGCCAAGATCACGCTTGGATTGGTCGGCGGCATCGGCGGAAGAGTGAGCGGGCTGGCAACCGCATAAGAAGCAACAGCAACCAAAGCGGCACTTAAAACCAAGCTGCGAATCTTCAACGAACTGGAGGTCATGAACTTACGCTCCTGGCAACAGATAGAAATCTATGCAGGTAAAGAGTAACCCAAAAGGGTCATACGCGCTACAACAAAAGTAACATTGCAAGAACTTTTTTTGAGAGAGGCAACTTTTTTTGAAGTTGGAGGGCCGTTGTTAGCCTCCGGAAGCCATATTTTCGCTGTACATTCGCCATCGATATGGTTATTTCGTCTTATATTCGCCACCGAAGGAGTTGGCTCCGAATTCTCCGCCATCAGGAAAAGAGAGGCAGCGAGTTCGGAACTCACCGTCACACTCTTGGGTAATCCCGCCTGCCTTGCTGCGGCGCGACAGGCTATTCTGGCGGGTTACCTGGTGACCGGGGAGACGGCTCACCCCAACTTTCTTACCGCGGACTTTGCCCTGGTCCGGGACGCTGTAGGCGAACTGGTTCCAAGGCCGGTTGGGGTCCAGGCATTCCCCTCTATATATGGATACCAGTCGGTTCTGTGCTCTAGTTACCGCGACGTCTTCGAGTTGGGCAAGGGGCTGGGAATCTTTCTCGGCGGTATA
The DNA here is from genome assembly GCA_035945795.1 of Occallatibacter sp. Classification (GTDB taxonomy): domain Bacteria; phylum Acidobacteriota; class Terriglobia; order Terriglobales; family Acidobacteriaceae; genus Telmatobacter. The sequence goes on along the minus strand of DASYZU010000056.1, from coordinate 19,394 downwards.
GAAGAAGGGGAATATTGGGTGCCTTTGGCTAGAGCCTGTTATTAACTTTGCAAGAGTTGCCGGGCCAGATTTGCGAGCATGAGGATGGCGAAGGCGAGATAGTGCAGCGCTGCCAACGTCTTGGCGAGGCGTTCGTAATCTCTGGCCAGACGACGGAATCGCGCTGCCCAGGCGAAGCTGCGCTCCACCACCCAGCGGCGCGGCAGCAGTACAAAGCCGCGTTTGGCCTGGGTATGTTTGACCACCTCCAGCCGCACGCCGTGCTTCGCCGCGGCCTGCTCCGCGCTTTCACCTGTATATCCCTGATCGACATACGCCAGCTCGATGTTTTCACCGGTAACCTCCTGCACCACTTCAGCCAGTTTCTCCACCTGCGCGCGGTCCTGTTCATCGGCCGCCGTGACGTGCAGGGCCAGCAGATGACCGAGCGTATCCACTGCCGCGTGAACCTTCGATCCTTTGCGGCGCTTGGCTCCATCGTAGCCGCCGCGCCCGCCCGATTCCGGCGTCGACTGCAACGTGCGGCTGTCGAGAATCATGGCCGTGGGCTGGCCTTTGCGCCCGGCAAACTCGCGCAGAAGAATGCGCAGATCCTCGACCATGATCTCGAAACAACGCGCGTCGATCCATCGCCGCATCTGCTGATAAACCGCCTCCCACGGAGGCAGATCGTTGGGCAGAAAACGCCACTGGCTGCCCGTCTTGGCGATGTAGCGAACTGCGTTGAATACATCGCGCAACAAATAATCCCGCTGCGGTGCATCCTCGCGACACAGCGCCAAATACGGAGCTACAAAGGCCCACTCCTCATCGGAAACATCACTCGGATAGCCCGACCGGACACGCTTCTCCATGCCTCCATCGTCAGCCAAACCAAACTGAATCCCTTATCCAAAAGCAAACAAAGGAATAAAGTTAATAACAGGCTCTAGTCATTTATCATCAAAACATTAGGTGTCTTCTTCCCAATCAACTCAGGTCAAAGGAATTCCAGGTGTCTCAAGCAAAAAGTCCCGCATCGCCGCTCGAGCATTCCGTTGCTTCTGCTCAGAACTACTCCATCCGTCGCCCATTGCGCATCGCGCTCTTCGGCTTCGGAACTGTAGGCAGTTCGGTGGCGCGAATTCTGGTCGAGTCAAAGCCCCAGGGGTTGGAGCTTACACACATCTTCAACCGCGGCGTATCCCGCAAGCGCGTCAGCTGGGTGCCCGCTAATGTCGTGTGGAGTGAGGACGCCGACGCCGTGCTGGCCTCCGATGTGGACGTCATCGTGGAACTCGCCGGCGGCCTCGATCCTGCTGGCAGCTGGGTCCGCCGCGCGCTCGAAGCTGGCAAAAGTGTCGTCACCGCCAACAAGAAGCTCATCGCTTATCAAGGCATCGATCTCGAGTGCCTGGCCGCGGTCAAAGGCGGACACCTCAAGTACGGAGCCGCTGTCGCTGGTGGCATCCCCGTCATTCCCGGCCTCGAACAAGGACTCGCTGGTGATCGCATCGAGCGCATGGAAGGCATTCTCAACGGCACCTGCAACTTCATCCTCAGCAAAATGGACGAGGGCGCCGAGTACTCCGCAGTGCTGGCCGAGGCGCAGGCCAAAGGCTATGCCGAGGCTGACCCCACTGAAGACGTTGGCGGTTTCGACGCACGCTCCAAGCTCGCTATCCTCATGCGTCTCGCGCTCCGCGTCGTCGTCGATCCCGAAGAAATCGTTCCCCAATCCATCACCGCGGTCTCGGCCGTCGACTTCAGTTATGCTCGCGATCTTGGCTGCACCATTCGCCAGGTAGCGCGCGCTCAGCAGGTCAAGGGCCGTGTCGCCGCCACCGTTGGGCCCATGCTCGTCGATCTGCATTCGCCCCTCGCATGGTCGCGCGGCACTGAGAACATGGTTGTCCTCACCGGCCACTACGGCGGCGATGTGGTCTTCTCCGGTCACGGTGCCGGCGGCCATCCCACAGCGGTCGCCGTCGTCAGCGATCTGCTCGCCCTCGCCCACGATTCCCGCCGCGTCGAGATACCCTCGGTGCCAGCGCGCCTCGGCGTCGAATTTGAGGTTCCCCACTACATTCGCTTCACCGTCGTCGATCGTCCCGGCATCGTCGCGGAGATCACTGGTGCACTTGCCAAAGAAAAAATCAACATCCGCGCCATCGTGCAAAAGCCCGGATATCCTCAGCACGCGCTGCCCTTCGTTGTTACCGTAGAGCCGTGCAAGTCCTCGGCCATGCAGCGCGCTATCGCTGCCTTTCGCACCATGGATTGCCTCATCCAGGAACCACTGGACCTGCAGATGCTCGAGTAAGCAGCCGTACGCATTGCCGCCGGTACTCCCATTTTGCGAAAGCGCCAATGGACAGATAATGTAAAGGGTGTCTCAAGAATTCGTTTTGCATCAAGGCGCAACTTCAAAGTTTGCAGAAAACCCATCCAGAGATGCACGAAGTGTCAGCGCACGACTTTAGTCGTGCCGTACAGGACCGCAAAACGTAGGGCTTTAGCCCCTGAGGGATGTCAGCACGAATCTGTTTGACCATTTGTTTAAACACTCTATAACTGAAGTTTCGACTAGGGAGGTCCGGTAATGATCGGTTCAATTTATCGATGTGAAATCTGCGGCGAAGAGAGCGACAAACCCATGCGCTGGCTTGTCGTCAACTGCAACAGCGCCCAGTTGATAATCTACAAGTGGACAAAAGAGGCCGCTGATGCGCCCGGCGCACGTCACTATTGCGGTGAGGCCCATGCCCAGGTTTATGTCAGCCGCTGGCTAGAAGCCGCCTGCTCTTGAGTTCCCATGGGCCCGTGGCCCACCCAAGCGAAGGAAAATCTCGTTGCGATGCCGTCCTCGTTTGCTCCCGGAGGGAGCCATCGAGAATGGCCCAGGGTGGAGCGAAGCGGAGCCCTGGGTTATCGTTGCACTTCATCCACTCCGTCCCGTAGGGTCGAAACGAAATCCAACAGGATGGATTTCCGCCAGGGGTCTTTTCGAAATCGGCTCAGCCTTATCTCTTCGATCCGTCCGGAGCTGGCCCCGTCGATTCCCGCACCACCAATTCCGGCACCATAACAATCTCCGCCGGAAACTCCTTCTCGCGGTTGGCAATCCGTTCCAGCAGCACCTGCGCCCCACGCTTGCCCATCTCCGTCAGCGGCTGGCGCACCGTGGTCAGCGACGGTGTCGAGTAAGCTGCCGACTGAATATCGTCGAATCCAACCACTGAAACGTCTCCGGGCACGCTGAGGCCGGCATCTTTCAGCGCACGTATCGAGCCGATCGCCGCAATATCGTTGAAGCAGAAAATGGCGCTGAAGTCTCGCGTCCTCTCAAGCAGAGCCTGCATCGGCTTGTAGCCAATCTCCGGCGCCATCGGGTGGTATCCCGTCTTCATCGACCATCCTGCCGAGTCGATGCGAATCACCAGCGCCGGATCGAGCTTGAGCTCCATCTCCCGGGCCATTTGCTGAATGGCTTCCCAGCGAAACTCGGAATCGGGAATTGCGCGCGGCCCGCGCATGAATGCGATGCGCCTGTGTCCCAGCGCGTGTAGATGCGTCAAGGCCTGTTCGACGGCCAGGTGATGATCGAGAACGATGTTGGTCAGGTTCTCGCCCGCGCTGTGGGCTGAAATCGCCACCACCGGAACCGGCACTGCAATCTGGTCTGCCGGCGTATTCAGCAGCAGAAAACCGTCCACCGCCCGCTCCACCAGCATCCGCGGATATTTTTCGATCAGCTCCCGCTTCCAATCGTGGCATGCCGTGAAGTAGAAGTAATGGGCCGCGCTCAACTCTTCCACCACGCCGCTCATCACGCGCGTGAAATATCCTTCGCTCAGGTCAGGCGCTAGTACTCCCACGCTCATTGAGCGGCTTTGCCGCAGCGATCGTGCAAAGTAGTTGGGCCGGTAGTTGAGCTTCTCCGCCGCTTCCTGCACCCGTTTCCGCGTCTCCTGCGGAATTGACTTGGCGGAGGGTGAGTCATTCAGAACCAACGACACTGTCGTCTGCGAAAGATTCAAATGCTCGGCGAGCATTCTCAGGTTAACGTGTCCCGATGGTCCCGGCCCCTTACTCTTTACCATGTTGGAGTTTTAACACGTTTTCTTCAATGGGTAAACGATTGTTGTCTCTCTACTACATCGGTTTTTCATTTGCCAGGCGTCCCTCACCGTGCCTGAATTGCATTCACACCCGGCCTAAGCGGCCACTCTTTGCCATTGAACACAAAGCTGCCACTCAGCTTTCCGGGCAGCGTAATGTTCGCATTCAGCCCTGACCCCTCGCGGGTGTACTTCACGCTGATCGTTCCCTCCGGATGCGGATATGTAGCCGTCAGCGACGGCAGCGCCCCCATGTGAGGCGCAATCCGAACCCTCGCGAATCCCGGACTCGCAGGCTCAATCCCCGCCACCAGCGTCAGGAGATCGTAGATCGGATGCGACGTCCACGCATGAGAGTCCGAGCGCGTGTCTCCGGGAATCTCAGGCCAGGTGCTGAAATGCAACGGCAGCAGTTTTCGCCATGGATCAATCGAGCTCAGGTATAAATCCGCCGTGCCCGTATGTTCCAGCGCCCGCGCCAGGTAGTAGCGGAAATAGTACGAAGCGCTCAAAACGCCGTCAGGCGTTGTTCCCGGCTCCACCGCCAGCATCTGCCGCAGTACTTCGTTCCGGCGTTCCTTCGGCACCACGTCGTAAAGCACCCCAAGAATGTTCGCCTGCTGGCTGAAGTTCTTCTTGTCCGGCGTGTCGGCAATCAGCCCGCGTTCGCCGCTCCAGCAATGGTCGTAAAGCCCCGTCCGCACATGCTCGGCGCGCGCCTGGTAGCGGTCCGCCCGCAGCGGATCGCCCAGCCCTCTCTCCAGCGCCGCCGCATCCTCCAGCGCCCCCAGGTATTCAAGTGTTGTCGCGCACGACTCACCTTTCGCATCGTAGGTAGGAATCGTGCCCGAAGGAACCCAGTCGATAAAGCTCCACCACGGCAACTGCTTCAGCAACCCGTCCGGCTGTTCGTAGCGGGCAAACCAGTCCATCACCGTCTGCGTTCCCGCAATGGACGCCTTAGCCGGCTCAGGATCGGGCCGGTACATCCAGTAGTCCCGCACCATCCCAACCCACAGCAGCGAAAACGTAGGAATCGTCTGCGCCAGTGAGCTTGGATAGCGGCTCCGCGTAATCCCATCCGGAAACCGAGAGTCGTTGAACGCCTCCAGCGCCTGTCGCGCCAGCCTGTCGTCCCCCGCCACCGAATACGAAATCAGCGCTTGTATCCGCGTATCGCCCACGTACTGCAGTTGCTCGTAGTACGGCGTGTCCATGTAAGTCTCATGCGCATCCAGCCGCGCCGTCCGCCAACTGATCTCCCAAATCTTTTTCAATTCCGCATCGTCCGACTGAAACGTCGCCCGCTCCTCAAACGGATAAGCCGTGAACTGCGCACCCAGCGACTCCAGCGTCAAAGGCTCGCCCGCCGTCTCAACGTCCAGATCCAGATAGCGCCACGTCCGCCACCACAGCGGCTCAAAGACCCGATGCTCCCCTCCATCCGGCAGAAAGCTGTCCTTCAGTCCGCGCGCCGTGCGGTCGCCCACCTCATCGCGGTCTCCCTTGTGTATCTCCTTGTCGTAGAGAGCCTCCGAATAAGTAAGCCGAACCTGCGCACCCTTCCCACCTGAAACGGTAAGAATCGGATAAGCCGTAGTCAGCGTCTTGCGATCCAGCAGAATGTGCACATGGCTTCCTGCAGGCACCGTCACCGGGGCAGCAGGGAACTGACGCACCTCGGGCTCTATAGCTCCTCGGTTCACGACGTCCACTCTCACGGTTGTGCTCGCGCTTGTCGGCGAATATTCCATATGCGGAAGCCCATCCGGCACCAGCCCCCAGAAATTGTCCCCGGTCGTGTCAGCCGAGTGCGCCTTGTTCACGCCCTCATGAACGCTGTCCCGCATCGGCGTCGCCACAGCAACCCAGTTCGATCCGGCGTATGTTTCCAATTGCCAGTTCCAGTCGTAAAGCGCAGCATTGATCTCCTCTCCCGGTCCGGAAGCAAAGTAAGTCTTCAGGTCCACTGTGCTGCGATCCATCGCCCGATGCCCAGGCTCTATCTCCACCTGCCATCCTTCAGGCGTGCTGATTCCCTCCGCTCCCGTCGCCTCGCTCTCCAGCAGAAACGCCGTCCGGTCACTCATCTGCGCAATCGGCGCAAGGATTCCCCAGTTCCACACCGTAGCGGTAATCAGGTTTTTTCCCGAGTGCAGCAGCGGCGCCAGGTCGAACCGCTCGTAGCGCCAGTGCGTCAGGTCCCCGCGAGCCGGTCCATCCCCCACCCGTTGCCCGTTCACGAACAAAACAAACCGGTTATCCGCGCTCACCCGTACTGGGTAGCTGGCTGGAATCGCCCCCAGCGTCAGCGCCCGCCTGAAGTGCAGCACCAGCGGCTCCCGCAGCGGAGCCGTAGGATGAGTCACCCAGGAAGTCTGCCAATCGCGATGCGGCCCGTCGGTCTGAGCTAATGTTTGGGCTTGGGTGTGAACGGCGAGGATGGCAAATGCAATGGCGATAGTTGTCAAAACAGAGCGCATTATTCGTACCTTCCGAATTCCAATTCAACAGCTTACCGGAAACCAGCGCCAATGCAGGAACATTTTCCTGCTCTAAGCTCACCAAAGCCCGCCTCAAACCGGATTTTTCTCGTTCCATTCGCTTGATTTAGCACGCTTGTAACCTCCTGTTCACATTCGCCCGGTAGCCTACCTTTGGTGATCGTCAAAGTGCCGGAAATTCGTATCTCTCAGGCTCAGCTTCAGCCGGAACCCGGCTCCTCCGACAGCCAGGCGCTGGCCGGTACCCCCTCTGCCGGTATTTCCGAGATTCGAAGCTTCCTGCTCGCGCGTGGAAACTCGGCCATCGCCGATCACGTATTTTCTCTCTTGATGTTGCTCTGCGCGCTCAGCATCTTCGGCATCGTAGCGCTCATTGCTCTCGAACTGGTGAAAGGTTCCGAACTCACCTGGCACAAGTTCGGTTTCGCCTTCTTCTACCAGGTCTTCACAGACCCCTACACCAACTTGCGCATCTTTTGGGATCCCGTGAATGAACAGTTCAGTGCGCGGCCCTTCGTCTACGGCACCCTGGTCTCTTCGTTTCTGGCTCTCCTCATGGCAGTCCCGCTCGCTATCGGCCTGGCCATCTTTCTTACGGAAATGTGCCCCCGCGTCCTGCGCGCTCCGCTGGCTTTTCTTACCGAGTTGCTGGCCGCCATTCCCAGCGTCATCTATGGCCTCTGGGCCGTCTTCGTGCTCGTGCCCCTGCTCCGTGAACATGTGAATCCGCTACTGATTCGCTCGCTAGGCTGGACCGGTCTCTTCAACGACGACAACCCCACCGGTCTTGGCTATCTTTCCGCCGGCGTCATTCTGGCCATCATGATTCTGCCCATCATCTCCTCGCTAACCCGCGAAGTCATGACCGCTGTTCCGCACTCGCAGCGAGAGGCTGTCCTTGCCATCGGCGCCACGCGCTGGGAGATGATCCGCATGGGCGTACTGCGTAACGCCCGCATCGGTATCGTCGGCGCCATCATCCTCGGCCTCGGCCGCGCCCTCGGCGAAACCATGGCCGTAGCCATGGTCATCGGAGCCACGCCTGAAATTCATCGCTCGCTGCTCTCCAATGGAAGCACAATGGCTACGGTCATTGCCAACGAGTATGCCGAAGCTGTGGGCAATATGCACTTAAGCGCATTGACTGAAATTGGCCTTGCACTGTTTGTTGTCACCATCATCGTGAATGCCCTGGCCCAGGTCTTGATCTGGATGGTCACCAGGGGTACGCCTGCACAGGCACACTAGGTCTCTGACCGATTGTTTTTATACCAATTGCGGGTGCCCCAGATCCCGATTTTGGGACTTGGGAAAGCATAAACTCAAAGTGCTACATCACTTGATCACAGACGTGGGGAGATGCGAATTTATGAAGGGAGATTTCGGTGATTAGCGAGACGTTTAAGTTCAAATCGCGAATGCGCACCCTGACCGATGGCCTCATCACCGGCCTCGCGATCCTGGCCACGCTCCTCGTCGTCGCTCCGCTTGTCGCCATCTTCGTGTATCTCATCTACAAGGGCGCCAGTTCGCTCAACCTCGCCTTCTTCACTCAGATCCCCAAGCCCGTGGGAGAAACCGGCGGCGGCATGGCCAACGCCATCCTCGGCTCCGGGATTCTGCTAGGTGTCGCCAGCGCCATCGGCGTTCCCATTGGCATCGGTGGCGGCATCTATCTTGCCGAGTTCGGCCGCGGAACCAGGCTGGCCAATGCAGTCCGCTTCACCGCCGACGTGCTCAACGGCGTACCCTCCATCGTCATGGGCCTCGCCGCCTACGCGCTCATAGTCAGTCATCAAAAACACTTCTCGGCCTTCTCCGGCGGTGTAGCGCTGGCCATCATGATGATCCCCACCGTCTGCCGCACTACCGAAGAGATGCTGCTCATGGTTCCTCACGTCATCCGCGAAGCAGCACTCGGCCTGGGCGTGCCCAACTGGCGGTCGGTCCTCTCCATCACGGTCAAGACCGCATCGCCGGGCATAATCACCGGCTGCATGCTGGCCTTCGCCCGCGTCGCCGGAGAAACCGCCCCGCTCATCTTCACCGCCTTGGGAAACCAGTTCTGGAGCACGAGCCTGAACGAGCCCATCGCCGCACTTCCGCTGCAGATTTACGTTTACGCGCTCTCGCCCTACGACGATTGGCATAGGCTGGCGTGGGCGGGCTCGCTCGTCTTGATCATCTTGATTGTGCTTGCCGTCTCGCTGGTACGCTTCGTTACCAGCCGCGGCGTCTTGAAAGGGGCTAGCTAAGTGGGCGTTGGCATCGAGGTCATCAACCTGAATGCGTGGTACGGCACCAATCACACGCTGCAGGACATCAACCTGAACATTCCGGCCAACCATGCCACGGCACTCATCGGCCCTTCCGGCTGCGGCAAGAGCACCTTTGTGCGCTGCATCAACCGCATGCACGAAACCAATCCCATCGGCCGCGTCACTGGTACCGTCCTCATCGGCGACCTCGACATTTACAACGACGCCAAGCCTGTGCAGATTCGCCGTCGCGTCGGCATGGTCTTCCAGCGTCCCAATCCCTTTCCCACCATGTCCATCTACGATAACGTTGCCGCAGGCCTCAAACTCAACGGCTACTCCAACCGCCGGGCCCTCGACGAAATTGTCGAACGCTCGCTGAAAAACTCGGCTCTCTGGGACGAAGTCAAAGACGACCTCAAAAAGAAATCCGGTGCCAGCCTCTCCGGCGGACAGCAGCAGCGTCTCTGCATCGCCCGCGCTCTTGCCGTCGATCCCGAGGTGCTTCTCATGGACGAGCCGGCCTCCGCACTAGACCCCGTTTCCACCTCCAAAATCGAAGACCTCATCTTCCAGCTCAAATCGCAGTACACTATTGTGATTGTGACGCACAACATGCAGCAGGCCGCCCGCGTCGCTGAGAAAACCGGATTCTTCCTCAACGGCCGCATGGTCGAGTTCGACTCCACGCACAAAATCTTTACCAACCCCAGTGACAAGCGCACTGAAGATTACATAACCGGCAGGTTCGGATGACACGCATACGCTTTCAACAAAGTCTCGACGAACTGAAGGAGAACCTGCTGGTCATGGCAGGCCTCGCCGAGCAGGCCATTCAGCGCGCTATCGAGGCCTACCGGGTCCGCGACCTGTCCATCTGCGACCTCGTCAGCCGCAGCGAAATCGCCATCAACCGCCTCGAGCGCGACATCGACCAGGCCGCCCTCGATCTGCTCGCCATGGAGCAGCCCATGGCCATCGACCTGCGCTTCATCCTCAGCGTCATCAAGATCAACGCCGACCTTGAGCGTGTTGGTGACGCCGCCAAAAGCATCAGCGAGCGCGTGCGCCTCATGCAGCAGATGGCCGTCGTCGATCTGCCTGTTGATATCCCCAAAATGGCCGCGCTGGCCTCTGAGATGGTGCGCAAGAGCCTTCAGGCATTCATTGAAGCGGATGCCGAACTGGCCCGCGTCGTGCTCACCATGGACGATGCCGTCGATACCATGAATCGCGCCGCTTACAAGGCCCTCACCAAGCTGATGGAAGAGCAGAGCCATCTCGCTCCCCAGGCCCTGAATGCGCTCATGATCAGCCGCGCCCTCGAGCGCGTGGCCGATCACGCCACCAACATCGCCGAAGACATCATCTTCTGGGTCCAGGGCGCCGATGTCCGCCACCACAAAAGCGTAATCCTCGGCGCCAACGACCCCCACGCCATGGGCTAACCAAGCGAATCCCGCTAACTCGCTAACCCCGCGAAACGGAGGCTGACTTGCTGCCTTAGTCAGCAATCTCCAGATCCCCCACCAAACTGGTTGTCTCGCTAATCTGATTGTCCGCGAATCTGTCTGTCCCAACGAATCCGGGTGCCCCACCTTCACCGCGGCTTTATCACGGTTAAGGTGGGATAACTCCACCTATTTATAGCTTTTTATGTTTTTCCGCACCACCCACAGAAAAGCCCCGCCTCAAGCGGGGCTTTTCCTCGTTCCAATTCTAACTCAACTCAGTGCGGATTGAGCCGCACGCCCATGCCATTCAGCCTGCTGCGCGCGCTCGCCGCCTCCGGCGTCCGCGGATAGCGCTGAATAAGCAGCCGCAGTTCGTGAATGCCCGCTTCCCGTTTGTTCTGCGCCATCAGTGCGAGTCCCTTGTGCAGTTGCGCCGCCGGAGCCTTGGGATTCCCGCTGAATCCTTCCAGCACGGCGTTATACGCAATCACCGCGTCCGCGTAGTTCTTCTGCTGGTAAGCAATCTCGCCCAGGTAGAACTGCGCGGTACCGGCCAGATCGTCAAGCGGATAATAGTGCAGAATGTCCTGGAACTCCGATGAGGCCACCTGGTACTTCGCAGCGTTGTAATCGCGCAATCCGCTCTGGAAGGTCTCCTGCAGCGGTGGAGCTTGGTTTGCCGCCGGCGCGTTCGGAGTCAGACTGCCTAAGGGACCAGCCGGACCACCTCCCGGAAATGTGCTCCCCGGTGCACCACCCGGCGTCACCGCAGGCTGCGGTGGCGTCTGGATGTTCTGCAACTGTGTCTGCAAATCCTGAACACTCTTGTCCAGCTTGGCGATGCGCGACTTCAACTCGTCCACCGAGTCGTTCAGCGTCTGCACTTGGCCGCTGACGGTGTCTATCTTTCCGTTCGCAGCTTCGGTCTGTGCATTCAGCTTCTGCTGCAGGTCGTTGACGGCCGTACTCATCTGCTTTGCTTGGTCCGCGGTTTGCTGCGCCAGGTTCTGCAGCACGCCAAAGCGCGTGTCCAGCGTGGACTGGAGCCGCTGCACCATGTCCAGCAGTTGCTGCACCTGCGTCTGCAATTCGATGATCTCCTTCGAAACCGCGTGTGCCCGCACGGGCGCCGAAGCAAGAACGACGGCGAATATTGCAGCCGCAAGAAGACGATTGCGAAGTGAACTTCCTATCTGCATACTTCACCCATGATAACAAGTGCGTACGGCAGCCCCACCATCAAGCGGGACTGCCGCATGGAATACGACTCTCGGGCGCCTCAGGCGTGAATCTCGCGACCTGGACTGGGTGCCCCACCCTCGCCGCGTCTTTGTTTTTGCGGCTAGGGTGGGATTCGGTAATACTAACCCTGCCGTTCTCTACCGGTCTATCGTGAATCCCGCGCGGCGATTCTGCTGCCAGCACGCCTCGTTCGACTCGCTGCAGAACGGCTTCTCCTTGCCGTAGCTGATTACCCGAATCCGGCTGGCCGCCACTCCCGCTGTCACCAGTGAGTTCTTCGTCGAGTCGGCCCGCCGCTGGCCCAGGGCCAGGTTGTACTCGTCGGAGCCGCGCTCGTCGCAGTACCCGCCGATCACAACCTTCACGTCCGCATGGCTCGCCAGGTAGCTGGCGTCCTTTGAAAGCGTTGCCTCTGCGTCAGTGCGGATTGCATCCGTGTCGTAGTCGAAGAAGATATCCTGAACATTGGCCTTGAACTCTTCTTCAGCGCTCATCGTATTGGTAGGCACCTGCACCGCGGGCGGCGTATTCACGGTCACGCTGGCTGAAGCGTCGGCCGATCCGCCCTCGCCGCGTGCCACCATGTGATAAGTGGTTGAAGCGGTCGGGGTCACCGTCTTCACGCCAGTTGAAGGCACATCGCCAATGCCGTCGATTGAAATCGAGGTGGCGTCGGTCGTCCGCCAGGTCAGTTGCACCTGGTCGCCGGCCGAAATCACCGTTGGTGTGGCTGTCAGTTGTGCAGTCGGTGCTGGTGTGGCCATCGGCGGCGCTGTCTGCGCGGGCGGCGGCAACGGCTTCTTCTTATTGCACCCTGAAACAGCGAGCAGGGCGGCAAGCAAAACAACAGGCACATAGACTCGATTGCTAATTCTCAATTTGGTGCTCCTTCCGAAAATTCAAAATCTCTATCTGTGCGACTCGGCCGCTTTGTCTCTTTGTCCACTCCAACACTATCGCGCATCCTCAGCTACGCCGCGTCGCAAGACCTGCACCCTCCGGTGGTGGCTGTCGAAAGGTTTCGGTAACGTATAAAATCATAGCCCATTTAGTCCGGAACAGCCCTGTACCATGTTGACAACTGTGGTAACGCGCACCTTGCGCGCTACCATTCCGGAACTCACTTCAAGCTCCAGTTCGGCATCGAGTTGTCGCCCGCGCGCGTCAGTTGCTGCTGATGCGTGCCGTCGGCCAGCATCGTCCAGATCTGCGGGTGCCGGCCTACAGTCCGCTGAAAAACTATGTGCCGTCCATCCGGCGCCCACGACGGAAAATCGTTGCTGCCCGACTCGTGCGTAATCTGCAGCCAATGCATGCTCGCAATCTCGAACACATAGATATCCTGGCCGCCGGGGTCGCCCGGCCCGTACTTGCGATTCCAGCTGAACGTAAGCAATCCGCCGTTGGGTGCCCACGACGGGGAGACAGCGTAGCCGCTGTCGGTAATGCGCTGTATGTTTGAGCCGTCCTGGTCCATCGTGTAAATCTGCGGCTCGCTGGTGCGACCGCCCACAAAGGCCAATTGCGCGTTGCTTCGCGGATTCCACACCGGCGCTACGTTGGGCCCTTGCAGCGAGGTGATCCTGTGCAGGTTGCCTCCGCTTGAGTCCGCCACCCAAATCTCCGAGTCTCCCGATCGCGACGACGAAAACGCTATCTTCGTGCCGTCTGAAGCCCATGCCGGCGATAGGTTGCTTCCTCCCGCCGTGCCTGCGGGAAAACTCACCATGCGGCCCAGTTCAATCGAATACATGCGAATTGACCATCCATCCCGGCTCAGCGACGAAAATGCAATTCGCGAATTATCGGGTGAGATACGCGGGGACAGTGAAATGCTGCCCAGATGCGTCACCTGGTGCTGGTTTTGCCCATCGTAATCCATTACCCAGATCTCTTTTGACCCGCTGCGATTGCTCACAAAGTAGATCTTTGTTTCCGCGATACCGTTGATGCCGCCGCCCAGACGAGCGATGATCTCATCTGCGAACCGGTGCGCCACCGTGCGCGCCATGTCCTCGGTGGCCGCTTCGTTGTACTGCTTGCCCAGCACCTGCGGGGTTGTGCTGTTGCTCGTGTCGAAGAGCCACCCGTACACCACCAGCCGCCCGTTGCTCGTCGAAAGCGCACCAAAGGCCACCATCGCAGCATTCGCAGGCGCCGCCGACCACTGGCTCGCCACCATCTCCTGTGGCGAACCCGGCATCACCTGCGGAGCTAGGCTCTTTGACACCAGATCGAAAATTCCGGCGTTGCCCAGGTCGCTGAAAAGTGTCGCATCAAATGCCGCCTTCAGCGCCTGCGTCTGGGGATCGCCCCCCACCGGCTTGAAGTCTGCAGCCGCAAGCCGAATAGTCGGGTTGCTCAGGTTGGTGCCGATGTGAACCCAGTCCTGTGCTGCCACTGCGGGCGCATTCCAATATGCCAGGGAAACCACAAAGAGGGGCAGAAACCGTAAAAATCCCTTCATGCGATGAGCTTTCCTTCCTGATGAAGTCTGGGCAGGTCGTTCGCACGCCCGCGCGGAACCTGTAATGCATGACTCCGAATTTACTAAAACGTTAATATTCACAGTAATACGAAACCATCAGCGTGCTCTGGGTGTATGCCGCTGGCAGCCCGCCAAAAGTGTCCACTCGTTGCACCGCTCGCGCGCACGAAGTATCCAGCGAGGGGCTTCCGCTCGACTTGTCCAACTTCACATTCGATGGGCTTCCATCCTTGTGAATCGTGAAAACCAGGTACACCCGCGCGCCCTTCGGCGTGCGCGGATCAACCTCCTGCTTGTACCAACTGTTCGCCATCTTGATATTGATCTGGTTTACATACCACCCGAACATGCTGGCAAAGTCGCTGTCCCCAACAGCCGTTGGCCCGTTAGATGCACTTTGCGGCTGCGTCGCCCGCGGAATCGACGTGCCATTCTGCTCGCCGTACCGCGCCAGGTTGTCCTGCTTCGGTTGGGGCTGATGCTGCTGAGTCTTCGGCGTCGTCTTCTGCTGCGGCTTTACCTGCTTGCCCAGGATCGGAATCGCCGTCTGATCGATCGCCTTCTGTTCCTTCGGACTCGGCGCCTCCGGTGCTGCACTGGGCTTCTCCGTGGCCAGCACGTTTTGATTCATCGGCTGATTGTTAGGCAGAGGAATAGCACTGGTCACCAGGTTCACCTGCATCGCGCCACCGGAACCCTGGTTGCCCCACAGATTGTGATGAAAAATTCCGCTCAAAACCCCGTAGAACACCAGCGCCGTAAGCATCACCCCGTGCAGCACAAAGGAACCCATCGCCGGCCCCGCAATCGGCTCCGGCGTCAATTCCCGTTCCAGGTGTTCCGCGCCCTCAAGAACACTACTCATGCTCTCGCCTGATTGTTCTCCGTCATAACTATTCCGTTACCAAAAACATTCCCGTCATCCTGAGCGGAGGTCGCCGCAGCTGGGTGCCCCATTCTTCGCTTTCTTCTAGCGAAGGGTGGGATAGCACGAACCTTGGCCCGGTGCCACACCCTTGACCCGCCCATGTAACTGGGTGCCCAATGTCTCGCTTATGAGACCTGGGAATCTCCGAACTCCAACCCGACTTCGCTCAATCTCAATTTTCCGCCGCCCGTTTCGTATCCAGCGGCTGCGTCACGATCGACACATTCGTAATTCCCGCCAGCTTCACCGCGTCCATCACGCTCGCAAAGGCCCCAAAGGGCACCGCCTGATCGGCCCGCAGATAAATCACCTGGTGGGCCGGATCGGTTCCCGCCTGTTTCAGCTTCTGCGGCAGCTCGTGAATATTGATCGGCTGATCGCCCAGAAAAATCTGCTGATCGTGGTCGATCGTCACCACCATCCGCTGCTCGGTGATCTGTTTCACCGTCCGCGTCTTCGGCACATTGACCTCGATCCCCGACTGCAGCACCGGCGCAGTAATCATGAAGATCACCAGCAGCACCAGTACCACGTCAACCAGCGGAGTAATGTTGATGTCTGCCAGCGAACTGCGGGTCTGGCCGTTGCTACTTGTAAACGCCACGTTCAGCCTCCCGCGGCATCTCTATTCCAGTTGTGCGTGGCGGCGCAGCAGCCGTCCGCACCGGAATTTCCTCCAGCGAGTTCAGCAGCTCCCGGGAAAAATCGTCGATGGCCGAAGCAAAGATCCTGATCCGCGCCGAAAGCTGGTTGTACGCCACCACCGCCGGCACAGCCACAAACAAACCCGCTGCAGTAGTGATCAGCGCCTCTGCAATGCCCGGCGCCACCGCCCGCAGCGTTCCCGATCCCGCCGTGCCCAGGCCGTGAAACGCATCCACCACGCCCATCACCGTTCCGAACAGCCCCACAAACGGGCTCGTCGATGCAATCGTCGCCAGCCACGGCATCCGCCGCTCCAGGCTGGTCACAGCCTCGCTGGCCGCCGTCTGCGCAGTCCGCTCCAGCGCGACTATATTGCGCGGCGGTCCCGACCCGCCCGTCTGCCGCTTGTAGGTCTCGTACACGTCCTCAAAAACCTGCGCCAGCGGGCTCCCCGCGCACTCGCTGGTCAGCGCCGCAATCTCCTTCAGTTGCGTTGCCTTCCGGAACGCGCGGATAAACCGGCGGCTCTGATTCGTCGCCTTCTTGAAGGTTGAAATCTTGCCTAGAATCACCGTCCACGAGTACAGGCTGGCAAGCAGCAACAGCAGCAAAACACCCACCGCTATCGGACCGATATTACCGAGCAAGTCCGCCAGCGCGCTGAAGCCGGTGATCCCGCTTTGCGCCGCGGAGCCCGCGCCACTGTCAGACTGAAATATATAGACAAACGCAGCAGTTAAAATCGGCATTTCACCTCAATCTCAACGGTATCAGACCTCATGTCCCCCACCCAAGTGACCGCTCTGGTCCCTCCACGCGCTCTTCCTTCTCCTCCACAACCCCGCAACCCCGCCATTCATGCTATGCTGCGCTCGGATTGGGTGTTACATACAGAGTGGTGCCCCTTCGGGGAACCCCCTGGGGCGCGCGTCTTTGTTTTTGCGCCCACAGTGGGGCCAACTCGGCTCGAACCACCTCAAAGGCTGTCATCCTGAGCGAAGGTCGCCGCGGCGACCGAAGGCGAAGAACCTGCGGTTGTTCTTGTTTTTCAGCCGGTTGCGCCAAAATCTCAGTGCCCCATCCTTGCGACTTCTTTCCGTCGCGAGGGTGGGAAACCACAACCCTCAAACCGCCGTCCCCTCTTCGGGAGGTCTCTTCCAACATGCTCGTCGAACTGCGCGCTGAGAATTACGCTGTTATCGATCACGCCATTGCCGCCCTCGGCCCCGGCCTAAACCTACTCACCGGAGAGACCGGCGCAGGCAAATCTATATTGGTAGATGCACTTGCGCTCCTGATGGGTGGCAAGTCCTCCGCGGAAGTTGTCCGCCACGGCGCGGAAAAAGCGGTAGTCGCCTGCGTTTTCGAGTCCACCCCCGGCGCTGAAGCCATTCTCGAAGAAAACGGCATCGACTCCGAAGGCAACGACATCATCCTCCGCCGCGAAATCCTCTCCACCGGCAAAGGCCGCGTCTTCGTCAACAACCAGCCCGCCACCGTCGCCGTCCTCAAGCAGCTTGCCCCCGAGCTCGCCCTCGTCCACGCGCAAACAGAAACCCACACCAGCTTCGACCAGGCGCAGCAGCGCATCCTCCTCGACCGCTTCGCCGGCGTCTCGACTGAAACCGTAGCCGCAGCCTACACCCACTGGCACGCCGCCCAGAACAAGCTCAACGACCTCCTCCAGGGCGAGCAAGACCGCCTCCGCATGGTCGACCTCTGGAGCTATCAGCGCAAGGAAATTGAAGCCGCCCATCTCGAGCTCGGCGAAGACGAAGCCCTAGAAACCGAAAAGCGCGTCCTCGCCAATGCAGAAAAGCTCTACGCCGCCGCCATGGGTGCCTTCGACCAGCTCTACGAAGGCGGAGCCTCCGCCGAAGTCGCACTCCGCGCAGCCCTCCGCAATGCCGAGGAGCTGGCCCGCTACGACAGCCGCTTCGCCGAAGCCGTCCAGCAGCTCACCTCCGCCCGCGCCACCGTCGGCGACGTCGCCTCCACCCTCCGCGACTACGCCGAAGGCATCGACGCCTCTCCCGAGCGCCTCGCCGAAATCGAAGATCGTCTCGCCCTCATCGACCGCCTCAAGCGCAAGTACGGCCAAACCATCGCCGAAATCGTAGCCTTCGGTGAGATCGTAGCCCGCCAGCTAGCCGAAGTCGAAGACCGCGACGAAATCCTCAAAACCCTCCGCATCGCCCTCGATGAATCCGCCAAGGCCTATCGCACCGCGGCCGCGGCACTAACCGCGCAGCGCAAATCGGCCGCCACCAAGCTCGCCAAACTCGCCGAAGCCCAGATCAACACCCTAGCCATGAAAACAAAATTCGAAGTCTCCGTCCTCCCCGCCGACCCCACCGCATCGGAATCCGATTCTTCGAAAGCAGAGTTTGTCAAAGGAGAAGCAGCTCTGAAAGGGCACTCCACTGCAGATAAGCGGGGCCTTGTAACAGGGCACGACTTCAGTCGTGCCGACTCCGCCGCAAAAAATGAAGGGGCTTTAGCCCCTGAGGGAGCCCACGTCCACTGGACCTCCACCGGCTGGGACACTGTCGAGTGCCGCATCTCCACCAACCCCGGCGAGCCTCTCAAGCCCCTCGCCGAAATCGCCTCCGGCGGCGAAATGTCCCGCGTAATGCTGGCCCTCAAAGTCACCGTCGAAGAAGCCGCCACCAAGCCAAAGACAAAGTCCCCGACCCCCCGTACCCTCGTCTTCGACGAAATCGACATCGGCATCGGAGGCCGCGCCGCCGAAGCCGTCGGCCAGAAACTCAAATCCCTCAGCCGCGGCCAGCAGATCCTCTGCGTCACCCATCTCCCGCAGATCGCCGCCTTCGCCGATCAGCATCTCGTCGTAGAAAAGCGCGAGTCCGACGGCCGCACTAAAACCCAGATCCGCGTCCTCGACGACCGCGCCCGGACCCACGAAGTAGCCAGAATGGTCTCCGGCGCCAAAGTCACCGAAACCAGCCTCCAGCACGCCGCCCAAATGATCGCCGCCAGCCGGTAAATCGATGAGAAAGACAGGGAAAGCAGAATAAGCCCGATCCGATAGATAATCGTCGGTGGTAATTATCTTCGCGCGTGGAGTGGGCTATTATGGCGCTCAATGATGGCCATTTTTCAAGGCAGTTAGAAGCGAATCGACCGGGCCATGGCTCATGGTAAAGCTTTCAAGACAGAATGTGAGCGTGTAATAGATCCAAATCCTTATACGACTAGTATTAGCGTGAATAGCCGGGTGTCCCAGGTCTCGTCTTTGAGGCCTGGGAGTCGACACACTCGTAATGGCAAGAACGAGAAACATCGTGGTCCGCAACGTCAAAAGAACTTCGAGCAACGATCGATCAACGCCCGGAAGTCTTTCCTCTCGTTAGGGGGTGGCGGATAGCCCCGGGTGGAGTCCGCCGCAGCGGACGCAACCCTGGGTAAGCTTACAGAAATGAGCAGTCCCGTAGGGACGGCGCGAAATCAATCCGAAATGCATCCGAAGTAAGCCCCGACAGACTCCTGGAGCCTGTTATTAACTTTGTGGGAAGCCAAACAGAATCAACAAGTTGCAGCGATCTTGGCCGTGAAGCGTTTGGTTTGCAAATGCTTTGAAATCAGCGCTTTGCAGAAAAGTTAATAACAGGCTCTAGCAGTGCTCTGCGCCTGTCCGTTCCGTTCGATCGCGCAAGCTGCGCAAACCAGCCAGATTACCGGCATTGCGCACATTGCCTATCGCGCGAGCGATCTCGACAAGGAGGTGGCCTTCCTCCAGAAGCTCGGCTATGAA
>DASYZU010000055.1:0-122673 GCA_035945795.1 Occallatibacter sp. | reverse complement strand
CGCCTCGGCCAGCATGGAGTCCGTATACGGTGTGTTCTGAACCACCATGTGGGTCCAGCGGGGCAAGTCCTTCAGTAACGTGGTGACGTCAAGCAGTTCAACGCTGCTCTTCTGAACCGTCTTCACTGTCTCATCGCCGTTCCATGTGGAAGCGAGCGGACTGGTGGGGCCTTTGCGGTCGGGGTGTCCGGATTCGCCCTTGCTGTTGCCGATGTAGAGTTGGGTGCCGCCGCGAGTGAGAACGAGCGCCGAGGGATACCAGCCGGTGGGGATGAAGCCGACGACGGCGCTGTGGGCGCGGTTGGCGATGCGGATTACGGTGATGGAGTTGTTATCGGCGTTGGCGACATAGACCAGCTTGCGCACGTTGTCGATTTCGAGGGCGTCGGGAGTGGAGCCTTCCGGGGCAAGTGGAGTCAGCGTGGTGGAGAGCCGCTCGATGACCTCGAGTTTGTGCGTGTCAATAACGTGAACCGTATTGTCATTGGAGCAGGCGACGAAGAGGCGTCCATCGGACGAGAGCTTCATGTCATTGGGATTGATGCCGACACGCAGCGCGCGAATGACCTTGTTGGTCGCGGTGTCAATAACGCTGACCGACTCACTGGCCCAGTTGGAGACGAAGAGACGGGAGCCGTCCGGCGTGAGAACGAGCTGGTAGGGATTGATGTCGACAGGTATGCGGGTGATGATCTGGCGGGTCTTCGCATCGAAGACTACTACGTTGCTGGGGCCGGGGCCCGTGCCGCGATTGGCGGCGTAAAGCCAGTTCTTGCCGGGCAGGTAGGCAACGCCGGACCACCAGACCTTCTTGGAATCGATGGTCTCAACGAATTGGCCCGTGGGCTGATCGCTCAAGCGGCCGTTGCTGTAGGTGAACTCATAGATGGGCGAGGGAGTGGCGGCAATGTTCTTGACGCCGGTGGAGTTGCCGCCGGAGACATAAAGTGTCTTGCCGTCAGGTGACCATGCCAGGCCGAGCCACGTGGTTTTGAGCTCGATGTGCTGGATCAGCTTTTGGGTCTTCACATCCAGGACGTCGATGCCGTGCGGCTGATAGCCCGAATGAGTGGCGACGACGATTCTTCCGTCTTTGGAAACGACTATGTTCAGGACCAGGTCGTTCAGCTCTGCGATGGGCTTGCCCGCCGGGGTGATCCGCCATCCGTTGGGCAGGTCGAAGCCGCTCTGGATTGTGTGGGGAAGCTGCTTTGTCGGTTGGCCAATGACGCGCGGAGGATTTGCAGGCTTTGCAACTGCCGGCGCCTGGGCGCAAACAAAAGATGGAGTGGCCAAGGTCAGTGCAGATAGTGCGGCAAGGCTGGAAAGCCTGAGAGAGTGCAGCATGTTGTTCCTTTCGAGGGGAATCCGGCTGGACCGCCGCGGGGTCGCGCGTCGCGAGAAAAGCCTGCCGCAAGTGATTTTACGCCGCGATTGCAAACGTTTGTTAAATCACGGCGCAAGATTGCGTGAGGACCAGTGAACGGTTTCGGCTATTTCATTCCCTTTTCTCGGAACCAGAGCGAGCCCCACGGAGTTCCGGGGAGTTTTACTTCGGCTGTACCGGAGAACTCGCCGGGGAGCGGCGTGCGGACCAGAGTCACGGTGTCGATGTATTCGGCGGTGAAGGTTCTGCCCTCCGGGAGCGAATATGTACCTTCCGCAGGCTGATGTTCGTCGAAGTAGAAGAAGGTGACCGAACCATTGGGGCGTCGCGCGCCAACCGGGTCGTCGGCGATGGCGTTGAAGCCGATGGGACCGGGGCCGAGGGCGATGGTTTCTTCAAGCAACTTGCGGAGCAGGGCGATCTTTGCCGGGCTTTTGCCGTGGAGTACCCCTCCATGGGACCACCAGAGAGTGTCCTCCGGCGAAAGGTACGTCTCACCATGCCCGCAATATGTTCCCTGCGCGGCCGCGATCCAAAAGCGCCGGGTCATCGCGTCAGCGGAGATATTTCCCCACCGTGAGGCGATATTGCCTTCGTATTTGCATTCATCAAACACAACGGGCTTTTGCCAGTCGGCGCGCCAGCCGGCGGCGAGATTCATACGCGAGTCCTGCACGCCCGCATGCGTGCACCAGCCGCGGCTATATTCGTATTGGTGATAGCAGTAGTGAATTGACCGCAGGTGCGAGAATGCATCGCGCTCTTCGATGATGCGGGCAAAGCGATCCCAATCAGTATTGGTTTTCTTTCTCAGCAGGTCATACTCATTTGCCAAAGACCACCAGACGTTGCGGAATGCGCTGAAGCGCGCGACTACATAATGCAGATAGCGGTCGTCGACCTCGGCGGGCATGGACTGGTAGCCCCACTTGTCATAGGGGTGAAAGAGGATGAGGTCGGCCTCGACGCCGATACGGCGCAACTCGAGAATCAATTGATCAAGGTGCTGGAAGTATGCCGGATTGAATGTGGAGTAGTCGTTGGTTTCGCCTTTGCGCGAAAACGGATACATGGGTGGCTCTTTGTGGTTGTGCTGATACCACTTGGGGAAGAGGCACATGCGCAGTTTGTTGAATGGTGAGTTGGTGAGTGTCTGGATGGTCTGACGCTGTGTTTCTTCCGCCTGGAAGGCCCACGCGTAGCAGGTGGTGCCGCACTCGACGAGGGGTGTGCCATCGGCATAGCCAAAGTGGAAGCCGTCGCGGACGGAGACAGGACCGCGGTTGGCTGGCTCGGGCGCGATGCATTGGAAGGAACCGGAGTGGTTGCTGAGCGCTGGAACGCTGCTGGTTGTTGTCCACGTCCATGTGCCGATTTCGTCGGGCATGAAGCGGACTTTGTACGAGCCTTCGCCGTCGTAGAAGCCATCCACTGAAATTGCGCGGTGCTGGAAGCGAAAGGTTGCTGTGAGAGTGACGTCAAGGAAAGGATTGCCGGAAGAAGGGCCAGCAAGGTTGAGTTCGATATGGTCCCAGCGGGCAATGGAAGGGCTGCTATTTTTTTCCGGTCTCAGCGGAAACAGTTTCGGCAAGCGCAGGCGCGGAGGCCGCGGCTACAGCATAGGAAGAAAGCTTGAGCATGTCACGACGATTCATATCTTTCCTTTAGGCAAGACAGGCTGTCGCTGCTACACACCAACAGAATACTATTCGGCGTGGTGTCCGAGCACACGATCAGCGAACGGTATCGAGCATTCTCAGGATAAGGCTATGACCGCCGCATCTCTGGCGGATACATCCAGCGTGAGTTGCCGTCCGTCGAGCTTAATCGGTTGCTTACCCCAAATGTCTTCCGCGGATTTGAAACCCCTCGCTTCCGAGGATAAGCTGACCGTGACCGTTTGGCTGCTCCTGGTTGGGTTTGTTACCCAGAGATAAGCACCTCCAGTTCCCTGATGAAGCCTTGCCTGCACGCTGGAGTTGTTGATTCTCACCTGTGGCTCGACTGCCGCTGCGAGCGGCTGTCTGGTGATCGCGCGCGCAGTCTTCGGCAGGCGGTTCGATTTGCGGCAGTAGATGGCGCCATAAGGAAATACTGGCGACTTTACGCCTGATGTCTCTGCGGTTTCTCCGAGTGAAACGAGGCTCGGCATTCCGGCTGCATGAGCCACCGAGGTGGCGGCGGTCAGCAGGATCGAGTTAGAGATGAAGTTTCTGCGTGTAATTCCAGAGGTATCTGACATATATTCCCTCACTGCTACGAGTGCATAGGCAATAACATGCTAATGCATGTTATTGCCTGTTAGGGCCGTTCGAGTTGGAGGCGGTTCAGGATGCGTTTAGATGGCTAGGTCGAGTGCAACTACCTCGTGCAATCCGATTGTTTGCACCTCAATGACAATCGCACCGGCCTCTTCGCGATATGGAACTTCGCGGCCGGCCACAAGCAGATGCGCCTTGGTAATGCGCCTGCCATCGCGGGGAGCTCGAATGCGCACGACCTGGCTGGACAGCGGAATCACTTCGCGGATCGGCCCCTTCATCATCATCGGGTTGGTAAGGTTGACCAGGTGCGCTGTGATCGAATTCTTCTGTCCCCAGATTGAGACGTCGAGGACGCCTTTGCCTTCGACAGACAGTGGTGCAGGTTCGTTTGTTGTCCACAGCACCGCGTTGCGCAAAAGATGCGCATGGTCCATATTCAACACCTCCCAGAAGGTGCTGTCGATATCCCATGGGAAGTAAACAACTCGGCCCTTTCCAACTTCGCGTACGAAAACTCCTGCTTCGTTGGCGTCATTGGGTCTTGGGAAGCACTCTTCCATCGGCAGGTCTGGATAGGTGGGGACAACTTGCAACGGAGAGCGCACGGCTTTGTTCGCCGGAGTTACGTGAACCTTGTGGATGCCGTTCGTGATCCGCGTAGCGTCTTCCAATCCTATCAACAGAGGATGATAGTTTCCGGTTTGTCCGTCTTTTTCCAGGTCCAGGTAGGAGTTGAGCATGGGACCTTCAACCTGGCCTGCGAAGGAGGCCCCAAAGAGAGAAGCGAGCCCGAAGTCTGTGCGGCGAACACCCCACTCGTCATAGAGCGACGTCTCATAGGTCGCCACAATGCTTCCGCCATTCCGGACAAACTCGCTAATCTGCTTGCATTGCGCGGTGGAAAGTGCTGCGATGTTCGGGAAAATCAGAGTGCGGAACTGGCTGATGTGATCGCGGTCAAGCAGACCATCGTGAACCATTTCAAATGGAATTCTGGCTTCAACCAACGCCTGGTAGAAGCCGAGTGATGGGTCTTCCACTTTTGCGGCTGCATCCGGTCCGCCGTAGAAAGCTGCGGTCTGTTGCGAATAGACCATGCCTACTCGCGCGAACGATTTCTCGTTTCGCATGTAGTCCTGGTTGGCATAGTGCCACTGGAACATCCCCGCAACTGCCGGCAACCAGCGCTTATCGAATGGCTTTGCGTTGAATTTTGTAAAGGTGGGGCGGAAGTTATGGGCGATTCCATCGGCCATCCAGAGGCGAATCTCGTCGACGCTTTGAACGGAATCCTTCCAGCGGTTCTTGTCATCGAGTCCTACGCTGGTAATCCCGGCAGTGGCTTTCATTCCCATCGTAGAGCGAAACTCTTTAGCGCTCTTTCCAGCCATCCATGGTGCCATCAGTCCGCGCCTGCTTTGCCGATCGGCCAATGCTGCCGGAGCCAGTCCGCCGAAGACTTTCATGTCGAGATCGCTGAGTGCACCGCCGCCGCCATTGGCCAGATAACTTGCGTTTGGATTGATTTCCTGGATTGCGGAGTTCCAAACATGCCATAGCTCAAACAGCCGCTTCTGGTGCCAGAGAATGTATTGGCGCTGTGAGCGATCCTGGGGATTGCTTGTGTGCGGAAGTTCCAGGCCCGAGAAGTCATGAAAGTTCTTCTGGCAGTTCTCGCAGAAACACATTCCCGAACCGGCCCAGCGGTTGGTGAAGATGCCGTCGACCATGTACTTCGACATGATCTCTTTGTGAACGGCGGTCATGAATTCGAAGTTATACGGTCCCAGGGCACACGTTACCCAAAAGTCCTTATCGGAGGGGTGGCGAACCTTGTCTCCTTTTTCATTGACCATGATCCAGTCGGGGTGCGCGTCGTACACATCCTGATGACAGGCATGCGCATCGGTGCGCGCGAGTACGTTCATGCCAAGCTTGCGGCAAGCACCGGCGATTTCTCCGAACGTATCCATATTCGCAAGCCACTTGCTGCGATAGTGAAAAGGAACCTGGGTGGGATAGAAGGCAACACAGCCGCCTGCGTTCAGAAGCGCGCCATCGGCATGGATCTTTTGAAAGTAATCGAGCCAAAAGGCAAGATCGTAATTTCCGGGGTCGTCCTCGACAAAGCTCAATTGTGCCCAGCGCATTGGCCGGTCATACCAGCCTGCTACCTCGGCAGCTGAATCGGCTCCTGCACTCGGGATAACGGCTGCCTTGGCAACCCGCTCCCCGTCGAAGCCGACAAGACACGCAGCGGACAGGCCAGCCGCATGCTTGAGAAATGTTCTTCTTGTGCTCTCCATGGAATCTCCTAAGAACAGCAACGTCGGATTATACGCACGAAGGCCTCCAACTGGCAGCGACTTTCAATAGACCGGGAACATGACGCACAATATTCAAGGGCACGTAGACAACTCATAAAGTGGATTTGGAGACAAGAGAAACGCGCAAAGTGCGGCTGGCCTTGACTATGGTCTGACCATCCTATTAGCATTCGCACGCATGCATATCTCCAATATCTTGCGCACTGCAAGCCAAGCAGAAAATGAAGTGACGAGGCGAAAGAAAGGTGTAAATGAACCGG
Organism: Occallatibacter sp.; assembly: GCA_035945795.1. Taxonomy (GTDB): domain Bacteria; phylum Acidobacteriota; class Terriglobia; order Terriglobales; family Acidobacteriaceae; genus Telmatobacter. Next base: position 116,435 of record DASYZU010000055.1, on the reverse strand, counting down.
CGCGATTTTATTACAGTTTCAGCGGCTTCGCTTATAGCTACCTCTACCGGCAAACTCAGTGCAGAGGATCTCAGCCCAGGCAAGCCCTGGTATTCCACAATGCTCCGATGTGGGCAGATCAATATCAACGAGCAGGACCCGCTCACTATGGATGCGGCCGCATGGATGGACTATTTCGCCTCGCTGAAGGTGGACGCCGTGCAGCTTAACGGTGGAGGCATTATGGCTTTCTACCCAACGAAAGTTCCATTTCATCACCGCAGCGAGTTCCTGGGTTCGAGAGATCTCTTTGGTGAAGTGGTAACTGCGGCGCGCAAGAGAAATCTTCGCGTGGTCTCACGAATGGACTGCAATTATGCCTATGAAGAAGCATTCAATGCACACCCGGAGTGGTTCGCGTTCAATGCGGATGGATCGCCGAGGTGTCATGGTGAGTGCCCCTGGCTTTATAAGACATGCATGTTCAGCACCTACTTTACCGAGCAGATGCCGGCGATTTATCGCGAGATCAACAAGCTTTACGCTCCGGACGGTTTTTATACGAATGGCTGGCCGGGCACGGAAGGTCTCGATGTGTGCCACTGTGCAAACTGCCAGAAGTTATACCATGAAAAGACCGGGGGCACACCGCCGGAAACGACGGATGTGCGCAGTGCTGTTTATAGAAAATATTACGAAGTTTATATGGACCGCATATCGGAGGTTTGGAAGCTTTGGCATGACACGGCCAAGGAAGAGTCTGCCAACTCCGTTTATGTTGGCAACCTCGGTGGTGGCATCAGGACCGTGAAGGATGTGAAGCGGCTGAGCGAAGTTGCCGCATGGTTCAACGCCGACAACCAAGGTCGACAGGGAGAAGCACCGATATGGTCGTGCGCGCAACAGGGGCGCGTGGCGCGGTCGGTGATGAATGGCCGCACAGTTACGAATGTGATCGGATCCTACGATACGGGTCGGCCTGGGTGGCGACACACGAGCAAGACTAAAGAAGAGACGAATCTCTGGATGGCGCAGGCGGCTGCCAGCGGGATGGTGCCGTGGTTTCATTGGCTGGGCGGGCAGCCGGAAGACACGCGCTGGAAGGAGACTGGCCGATCGTTTTTCGACTGGCTTGCTACGAACCAGACACACTTCCGAAATCGTAGCTCTGTCGCGCATCTCGCGGTGCTCTATCCGCAAAGCACGATTGCATTCTATGGATCAAACGGAACGCGGGATCGGAAGCTGAATGACGAAACCATCGATGCCGCCGATTATCTGGAAGGTATGTACGCAGCTCTGTTGGATGGGCGCTTCCTGTTCGATTTTGTTCACCAGGAAAACCTGAACGCCGCTGCATTGAAGCCTTATCGCGCGTTGCTGATTCCAAATGCGGCTTATCTGCGCGACAGTGAATGTGAGGCCATCCGCGCTTATGTAGCGTCCGGCGGTTCTTTGCTGGCGACGTTTGAAACCTCAAGATACAACGAATGGGGACAGCCTCGGGAAGATTTCGGATTGCGAGATATTTTCGGAATCAGCGCGACCGGTGGCGTGATCGGGCCGAACGGGAACAGTTACATGCGCATGGAGCAGGCGCACCCTGTGCTCGAAGGCTACAAGGGGACGACAATGTTGCCCGGTCCGGAATTTCGTGTACCGGTTAGCAGGCTTGGCGCTGGAGTCCTTTATCTGAGCGTTATCCCGGCCTATCCTGCGTTTCCACCGGAGATGGTGTTTCCTCGCGTTCGGCGCACTGACGAACCGGCTGCGGTGTTCAGCCAAAATGGTGCTTCGCGAATAGTTTATTTTCCTGGCGATATTGACCGGACGTTCTGGCGTTCAGGCCATCCCGATTTCAGCAGCTTGCTCATCAATTCTGTAAAGTGGCTTTTGAATGGGCAGCAAATGCCCGCAACGGTCGAGGGCAGCGGCATGCTGGAACTGTTTGCGTGGGAGACGGAGCCGGGGTTTGCATTGCACATCCTCAATTACACCAACCCTCGGATGATGCATCAGTTTATATCTCAGTTCTATCCAACAGGACCGCTGCAAGTTAGATTCCAAGTACCGGCAGGGCGAAGAATCGGATCGGTGCGCGCATTACGGGCAAATCGCGATTTGCCTTTCAAGCAATCGGAAGGAACTGTGACGTTTGAGGTGCCTTCGGTGGTGGACTACGAGGTAATTGCGCTGGCTTGATGAGGAATGAGTGTTCCCGCCAGGCTACTTGGGCGCAAGTTCGGCAGCCTGGCGAAGCGCTTCAAGCATGCTTCTTTCATCGGCCTTTCCTGTGCCGGCAATGTCGAATGCCGTTCCATGATCCACCGATGTCCGGATGACGGGGAGCCCAATGGTGATATTCACTCCGGCTTCAATTCCGAGCACCTTGACGGGTCCATGGCCTTGGTCGTGATACATGGCGATCACCATATCGTAGTCGCCGCGTTGAGCAAGGAAGAAGAGCGTATCGGCCGGCAGCGGTCCAACTACATTCCAACCCTTCTCGCGGCAAGCTTCGATTGCGGGTGCAATTTTCTCGGCTTCTTCTCCGTGACCGAAGAGGCCATTTTCTCCGGCATGAGGATTGATACCACACACACCCACCTTCGGATTCTCATTGCCTGACTTCACAAGCACCGCATGCGCGCGCGCGATGGTTCGCTCGACTAATCCTGGCTCGATCTTTGCAATCGCATCAATGAGGCCGATGTGGGTGGTGACGTGCGTGACCTTCAACTTCGGCGTGCTTAGCATCATCGACACTTCTTGGGTACCGGTGAGTGCCGCCAATAATTCTGTGTGTCCGGGAAAGTTGTGTCCCGCCAAGTGCAGAGCCGCTTTGTTCAGCGGTGCGGTGCAGATAGCTGCAACCTTCCCGCTCACTGCGAGTTCACAAGCTTGCTTCACATATTGATAAGCGGCATTCCCAGCAACGGCTGAAAGGATTCCCCATGGCAGGCCGCTGGGGATCAGCTTCAGGTCGATGCAGTCTACCGTATCCCCGGCGAATGCCGCGCTATCTAACTCCACTGGGGTGAGACTACGTACAGCCAACGTGCTTCCCACGATGCGCCCGGCTTCGACGAGACGGGCCGCATCGCCAATCACAAGGGGACGGCATTGCTTATGCAGTTCGGGGTGCGCGAGGCTCTTCATGATCACTTCAGGACCTACGCCAGCGGCGTCTCCCATCGTGATTGCAATGATTGGACGAGTCATAGAATTGCCCTTCCTATACTTTGCGGCGGACCCACGTTCAGTTCTGCGCTGTGCATAAACTGGCTGCACTTGAGCAGTGCGTCAGTATCTCCGAAATCACCGGCCTTGGTGATTACCGGCAATTGCCTACTCCAATTCTCAGTGATTGAAACGGGAATGCCCCTTTGAAGTTCGCCAAGCAGCCGCAGGCAATTGACACCCCAACCCTGCAAAACAGCGCGCGCCGTTTCGCCGCCAGCGGCGACCAGGGCGCCCATTCCATCACCTGCCGATGTGGCGAGACGTGCAAGTGCTGCCGCCAGTAGCGGCCGCTGAACTAAGTCTACTCGAGGTTCCGGCGCGGGGCTAAGCACGACGTCGTGGTTAGCATGAATCGCATTTTGTAGTTGATGGGCGTACTCATGCCAGCGCGCTGACTCCATTGGCGCGAGTAGAACTTCAGGCGGCACAGAGAGTTCAAGCGTGTCCGACGATGAAATGAGGACGCGCACCTGCTCGATTGAGTTACGCGACAAACTTCCGATGACGAAGAGTAGGGAACCTGGGTGGGGAGGCAGTTCTATGGGCTCAACTCCCGTGGCTGAGCCAATCCCCGCGGCATGGGGTAACTGATAGGCCAGTCCTGCTGAGCCCACCCAGATGGGCTTGCGTTCCAGCCCCATTGACGCAGAGGCAATCGCCAGCAAGTCCTCATCTGTCTCTGCATCGCATACCAGCACATCTGCCTGGGTCGAGGATAACTTCATTCGATCAGACAATGCACTGCACGGAGACCGGATTGCCTCGAGTTGCAGGAGCGTACATTTCAGGCCAGCGCTCGCCAACATATCCGGAATGTGAGCGCGGCCGGTCATGCCCTGGTGGTGCCAGATATCCAAACCGTGAAGCGGTTGCCCATGTGCCAACTGAATTCCATTCACGGTGGTCCGCCCGATCGCCGGAAATGCAGGCGCCATCACTGCAATAGTGCGGGCGTTGTGCGCCTGGGCGCTGCGATGCGCGTCAAGCGCCGCTGCAAGTTCTATAGCAACATTGCCGCGCAAGGTCGAATCGATCTTCTTATAGAGGAGCGGATCCTGGCTGGAGGAGTAGTTACGGACTATCCTGCCAACTGCGAGTGCGGCCGCACCCGGATCCATGCGACGCGTATCCGCATCGAGAGACAGGACGTCTGCGGTCACATCGCCGGCAGGCTCTTTGAGCGCGACGACTGTGTTCAGGCCGGCGCCGACGAATGCAACTCCGCAGTCGGCCGCACCCGATAAATCGTCCGCAAGGATCAACATCCGGAGCACTCAGTCTTCTCCCTGCAATGGCGCTACCGTGGCGCTTCCTTCGGCCATCGGCTCAACACTGCCGCGGGCCCTTGCTCGTCAAATTGCGGGTTTACAAGAATCAATTCGACTCCTGACACCAGCAGGATATCAAGTCTGAGGGTGAGTCCGACGATGCCTGCGGCCTATGCGTTGCACAAATTCCGATACTAGGCACAGACTTCCGCTAACTTGAATGCGTCCGACTCACTCAGCGTTCAGCCTCGGCTTCAATTTGCCGCGCTTGTCTCTCGCTTCCCGGCTTGGCCACTCTATGGGTTCAATCCGGAAATATCCTGCGGCACAAGGCCCGGCACGACGTATGCCTGCAGGACGATTAACACGATGATCAGGAGCAGCAGCAAGAGCGAATACTTCCATGTCCTTCTGAAAATGTTCGTTTCTCCGCCAACCATGCCTGTCGCTGCGCAGGCGACTGCCAAAGATTGGGGAGAGATCAGCTTACCCGCTACTCCTCCGGCGAGGTTGGCCGACGTGGTCAGGACAGGGTTGATACCGATTTGCATGGCCGTAACCTGCTGCAATTTTCCAAACAGGACGGCAGAAGAGGTGACCGAACCGGTTAGGAAGACGCCCAGCCAGCCGATAACCGGCGAGAACGCCGGAAAGGCCTTGCCTGTGTAATGAGCGAACGCGAGCGCCAGGGTGTATGACATTCCGGAATAATTTGCAACATAGGCGATGCCAACTACGGATGCCAGGGTGATGAGTGCAAATTTCAACTGCTTGAGGGTCGCGACGAATACCCTCGCACCGGTTGCCGGAGTGATCCCGAGCACTACCATGGAGATCAGCGACGATAGAAACATGGCTGAACCAGCAGCAGTACCGAACTCCCAACGAAAACTCGCCGCATACACGGCCGGCTTTGAAACGATAGGCGTGGTCCTAAAGACGATTCCATCCAGGAAGGGCCAACTGGAGATGTTCATAACGAGATGACAAACATTGGCAGCCCAGACTTTGAGCACCGGGATGGTGCAAATGCCGAGCGTAAGCATCAGGATGGCGAAAGGAAGCCAGGCCTTGATGATTTTGCCCGCGCTGTATTGTGTTTCCGTCTCGCTGGCGGCGTCGGGATCGTTGTGGAACCTCCAGATCGACTTCGGCCTCCACAGCTTCAAAAACACCACGAGGCAAACGATAGAAACCAGAGAAGACGCCAGGGCCGGTAACTCAGCACCGATGTAGCGGCTCACCAGCAAACAGGTAATGGCATAGCCTCCGCCGGCTACCAATGCCGCCGGCAGAGCACCCATCGCCTTTTTCCAGCCTGCCAACACAACGAGCATGAAGATGGGAACAATCAACGCCACCACCATCATGTCAACTCCTACCGCCCTGGCCAGAATGCGATCGCTGATTCGAGTGATGCTCGCCATCATCAGGGTTGGGACTCCCAACGGTCCGAACGGCACCGGCGACGTGTTGCCGATGAGACAAATGAGCGCGGCAGGCAAAGGAGAAAAACCGAGACCAATTAACATTGCGGCGCAGACCGCAACCGGTGCGCCCATCCCTGACGTACTTTCAAGGAAGGCAGAGAAACAGAACGCGATGAGCAGTGCCTGCAGCCTTCGGTCCGTGGATAAGGAAGAGATAGAGCTTTTGACAATCTCCAACTGTCCCGAATCCACTACCAGGTTATAAAGAAAGACCGCGGCCAGAATGATCCAGCCTATTTGAATCAAGCCGCTGACCATGCCGAGCGCCGCTGCCGATATTGCAACAGGAACCGGCATTCTGTAAGCGACGATGGTAACTGCCATCGTCAAAAGCAGCGTAAGCAGCCCTGCAATATGTCCCTTCATCCTCTTTACGGATAGGGCCCAGAAGAGAAAGAGAATCGGGATGGAGACAACAAAGGCAGTAAGGCCGAGGCTGTTTCCGACCGCAGAGTAGTTATGGAACCATGGCGTATGCACGGAAAGTCACCTTTGGGCTTTCACTCAGATTCAACTCACTTCGGCAGGTCGGGCATCAACAGTTGGACTGTCGATGCCCGGTTGACTTGACTTTGAACGCGGCGCTACACGAATTCGCGGACAGCGTTGATTGCCCCGCCCATCGAACAATCGGCCTCGCGTGACACGATTACATCGATCAGGTAAGTAACCTTCGACTTCATCGCCCGGTCGAATGCCGCGGACAGATTCTTCGACTCAAAGATTCTCTCGCCCTTGCCGCCAAAGGCCTCGACCAGCTTGACGTTGTCAGGATAGATATGGTCCTTCTCTCCGTCCTTTGAATACCACAAACTGACCGCATGTTCGTAGCCATAGGCATACTTCTGGTTCTGACGGATCAGTCCAAGATAGCCATTGTTGACTACTACAACGATGACAGGCAGATCGTATTGTCCAGCCATGGCCAGCTCTTCCACCATGAAGAGCAATCCTGCGTCGCCCACCACAACCACGCAAGGATCGTCGGGGCAGGCAACCTTAGCGCCAATTGCGGCAGGCAACTCATAACCGAGTGTTCCTGCTCCGCCTGAAGGAATATAGCGGCGCGGCAGCTCGATGTCCTGCAGCTGGCCCGACCAGATCTGCGTAATGCCGCAGCCCAGAGTGAAGATCGTGTTAGGCGGGAAGAACTTATTCAGTTCCTGAAAGACGCGGTGCGGACGGATCGGCACCTCGTCGAACTCCATGGGTCGATGCAGTTGGACGCGTGTTTCCGGCAGCAGTTTGACTCGCTCCGGAGGCTGCGGGTGATAGCCGCGCTTCTTTGCTTCTTCCAGCAGTGCAACCAGGGCGCTCTTAGCGTCCGAGACAATGCCTATATCCGCAGAAATCACATTGCCGATCTGATGAGGCTCGATGTCGATGTGGATGAACTTGCGGTTTCCCTTGTACACATCGAGCTTGCCCGTGTGCCTGTCAGTAAAGCGGCAGCCCACACCAATCACAAGGTCGGATTCAAGAAATGTCTTATTGCCGATCGGCTGCCCGACTTGAATGCCGGCATGTCCGACGTTGAGCGGATGTTCATATGGCAGGCCGCCCTTGCCCATATAAGTCATGATCACCGGAATCTGGAGATACTCTGCGAGTTCTCTAAATTCTGCTGTGGCATCGGAGAGAATAACGCCGCCGCCCAGAATCATGAGCGGCGCCTTGGCTTCCATGATCAGGTCCATGGCCTGGCTAATGAGTTTCGGTTCGGCCGTCGGCCTGGTCCAGGGCAATGGGCCGTCTTTCGCTGGATCATAATCAATCTCCGCCATCTGCACGTCGAGTGGCAGATCGATGAGTACGGGGCCGGGCCTGCCGCTGCACGCTGTGCGAAACGCCTCGCGAATGATCCCGGGGACGTCGGGCGGGTTAGTAATGCACCAGGTGGCCTTCGACACTGTCTTCGCAATGGTCGCAATGTCGACACACTGGAAGGCTCCCTTGCCAAACGAACTTACATTGGCGTTGCCGGTAATGGCGATCACCGGAATGGAATCCGCCTGTGCCGTATAGAGGCCGGTGACAAAGTTCGTTGCTCCCGGACCGGAAGTGCAGATTGCAAGGGCCAGCTTCCCGGAGACCCGGAAGTATCCGTCTGCTGCGTGCATAGCGCCCTCTTCATGACGGGCGATGTAGTGTTTAATCTTCGACTTTTGTAGAAATTCGTAAACAGGATTAATGGCAGCGCCGGGGATACCGAATGCAACATGGATACCCTCGTCTTCGAGAATCCTAACGACCACTTCTGCGACTTTCATAGTTATTCCTCTGAGTAACACTTTCGCGGAATCTCGATACTGCGCAGCGGTGCGTCTTCCATGCGTGCAATGGCAACCAGAAATCCACTTTCGTCGCACACTGAAACGCAGATTGGCCGATGAAAGTCCGCCTTTGCTTTTGTGACTGCCGCGGCAACCAACTTCTGGACTACGTTAAGAGCCAGCATCTCCATCGCATACTCCTTCTCAGCTTTGCTGCGACAACATTCCCTGAACCTCATCTGCAAATGGCGCCCGCCTGAAGCGGGACACGAGGTTCGGCCTCTCCGGCCTTATTCCCCTTCTTGAGGAGTCCTTGCCGATTCCGATCCGCAAGTGAAATTAATCCTGGCGGCAATGGTAGATTGGTCAGACCATCTTGTCAATTCCAACACCCATCCGATCACGGTAGCGAATACCCGGCAAATTTCTTTGAGCCGTACTACCCCTGACCAGGTTGTCCTGCGAACATGACTGTCTCCCAAGGCTCTTCTGGAGATAATCCGAAGCTCCTAACGCCCTTACCCTTAAAGCGGGAGCCCATACCCTTCGCGTGAAGGAGTTTTTCCGCGAGATCAGAAGTCGTACCCGGCTCAGAGGCTGTGTTTTTCCGCAGCCCGTAAAGCCCGTGTTTATTTTCAGCTACTTGCGGCGCCATTCGGTAAGTTCGGGACAGGTTTTGAATTCGCGTCCTCGTGCATGGCCTTTGCGTATCTCCGCTGGAATGGCTGTTCCCGCAGCCTGTAGAGCCCGCGCTCTTAAAACTGACCCGCTACCGAAGCCGGCGAGTTTGAAAACAAGCCTGATTTACACAGACTCGCTTCGCCGTAATTCGCGCGATACTGTGTGCATGGCTACCATGACCTATCAGGGCCTCGAAGTTCTTTTTTCCCGCCAGCAAATCGCCGAACGCGTCGCTGAAATGGGCGCCCAGATAACCCATGACCTTAACGGCGAAAAGCTGGTCATGATTGGTGTCCTCAAGGGCGCAGCGCCCTTTCTGGCCGACCTGTCAAGAGCCATTCAGGTTGACGCCACATTCGACTTTGTCGCGACTTCCAGCTACGGCAAGGGACTGCGTTCCTCCGGCGCGGTCAAGCTCATCAAGGACCTCGACCATTCCATCGAGGGCAAGAATGTGCTGGTAGTCGAGGACATTCTCGACACCGGCCTTACGCTCTCTTACCTGCGCAAGCTCTTCCTGCAGCAACACCCCAAAAGCCTGCGCATCGCCACGCTGCTCGACAAACCCTCGCGGCGCATCGAAAAGATCGAGGCCGACTACGTGGGCTTCTCCATTCCCAACCTCTTCGTCATCGGCTACGGAATGGACTACGCTGAGCGCTACCGGAATCTGCCTGATATCTGCGTCATGCCTCCGGGATATCCGGAGTAGCTGCTCTGGGGTAATCGCGCCGGCGAAGCAGCTGTAAACCCAACTCCGCCTTTTGCATCCAAACGTTTGGTCCCAGTGTCCGGGTAGTACTATACTCATCTCCCGGAGAGTACGCGGCAAGCCGGCCGTTGAGACCTGCCTTTCAGGCAGCGGCGTTCCGCGAGCAAGGAGCAAGAACCATGACTGTGCCGATTCCCATTGAGCAAGCGGACCTTGAATTTGACAACGGCACCTTCGATTCGGCTGCCTTCGCCTCCCATGCGCTCAGCTCCTGGCAAGCGCTGGCCGCGGTTATTGACCATACTCTCCTGGAGCCTTACACAACACGCACGCAAGTGGAAAGCCTCTGCGACGAAGCTATCCGCTATGGATTTGCCTGTGCTATGGTCAACCCGGTCTGGGCATCCACCGCTGTGGGCCTGCTCTCGGGCACCGGAATTCCCGTCGGGGTCGTCATCGGTTTTCCCTTCGGCGCTTCGCTGGTCTCAACCCTTCGTCAGGAAGCTGCTGCGCTGGCCCGGCTGGGCGCGCGTGAACTGGACATGGTGATTCCCATCGGCCAGCTCAAGAGCGGCAATCATCAGGCCGTCCACAACACGATCCACGCAGCGGTGAACATCGCTCACCATCACGGCAGCCTGCTCAAGGTAATTCTTGAAACTTCCCTGCTCAGCATGGAAGAAAAACTGCGGGGCGCGGAGATAGCTATCCAGGCAGGCGCGGACTTCATCAAGACCTCCACCGGATTTGGCGGGGGTGGCGCAACTCCGACCGACGTAGCCCTGTTGCGTGGCGTAGCCGGTGGGCGCTGCGGGGTCAAAGCTTCGGGCGGCATCCACACTCTGGCCGATGTGAAGGCCATGCTCGAGGCCGGCGCCAACCGCATCGGAGCGTCCGCCTCAGTCGCGATTGTGCGGGAGTTGGGAGCGGAATAAGTACAGTGGTCAGTTGTCAGTTTTCCTGCGCCGGCTGCTGAACCGACCCTAACTGAGATTTTCCCCACCGATTTCACGTCCGCAACCCAGACTCCAAGGGACCATCCTGCCCTTCACGAAGCAATGACCTTGATGGGTAGCAACTGACAACTGAGAACTGACCACTGACACCTGTCCTTTGCGTTATCATTCCCTTCGACACATATGACCGAAATTCCCCAATTTCCGCCGCATGGCTCCGAGTTCGAGGGCGACTATCGCCCCGCCGGCGATGTGCTTCTCGATCCTGTGAATCCGCGCGTTGAGCCGGCCGACGTGGCCTACCTGATGAAGCTCACCGACGCGCTCAACACCACGCTCGACCTGCAAACGCTGCTCACTCGGACTTCCGAGCTGGTGCGCGCTGTCATTCATTACCGGATTTTCGCCATTTTTCTGCTCAACGACCGGACACACGAGCTGCGCATGCGGTTCCAGATCGGCCACACACCCCAGATCGAGCGGACGCGCGTCCCCCTTGGGCAGGGAGTGGTTGGGCAGGTCGCCCTCACCCGCCAACCCGTGCTTCTCAACGACGTATCTAGCGACGAGCACTACATCAGTGCCAATCCGGACGTCCGCTCCGAACTGGCGGTACCTCTGATTGCCAAGAATCGCCTAATCGGCGTAATGGATCTGGAAAGCACAGAGGTAGGCTACTTCAAACCAGAGCATCTCCGCGTACTGACCGTCACCGCCTCACGCATCGCCCAGGCGATCGAAAACGCCAGGCTCTACGCGCGGGTCTCCCGCCAGGCGCAAACGCTCGAAGTGCTCAACGAGATCTCCGTTGAGCTGGCCTCGATTCTGGAACTGGGCCCGCTGCTCGAACGCGTGGGTCAGCTTCTGCGCCGCCTCATCGACTACCAGATGTTCACCATCATGCTGCTGGACGAGAAAGGCGAAACGCTGATTACCCGCTATGCATGGCGGTTCGGTTACGCCCACGCTCCACTGCGCCGCATCCCCGTGAACAGCGGGCTGGTGGGCGCAGCAGTGCGCGAGTGGCGTTATGTCAATGTCCCGGATGTGAACAAGGACCCGCGCTACCTGCCCATGAACGAGGAGACCCGCTCCGAGTTGGTGGTACCTCTCTTTTACAAGGGCCGGATCATCGGCGTGCTCGACCTGGAACACACGCGCCCCCATTTCTTCACGGAAGAACATGAGCACGTACTGACCACGCTTGCTGCGCAGGTAGCGATCGCAATTGAGAACGCCCGCCTGTACCAGGCCGTCCGAACCCAGGAACATCAACTTGAACGCGACATCGCCATGGCTCGTGAGGTGCAACTGCGCCTCCTGCCCTCCGCCGCGACATCGCACCCTCATGCTGAGATGGCAGTCCGTTTTCTACCGGCACGCACCATCGGCGGCGACCTCTACGACTTTCTCGATTACGGCGATGGCCGCACCGCCATCGTACTCGGCGACGTCAGCGGAAAAGCCGCGCCCGCGGCCTTGTTTGCTGCGCTGGTCAGCGGCATCATGCGCGCAGCGGCCGCACAGCAGCCCGAGCCTGCGCAGATGCTTAAGCTGCTCAACGACGCTCTTCAGGAGCGCAAGCTTGAATCGCAATACGTCACCATGCTCTTCGCTCTCTGGAACGACGAGAACCAGACGTTGACGGTGGCCAACTCCGGCGCCGTCCAGCCCGTCTTCTGCCGCTCCGGCCAGTCTGTGACCGTCCAGGCTGAGGGCTTCCCGCTCGGGCTGTTTCCAGACATTACATACGAGGAGTTCAACCTGGCCACTCAACCTGGGGACGCCATTGTCTTCGTTTCGGATGGAATCCTGGACGCCGAAAACGACAAGGAAGAGATGTACGGAGAGGAACGGCTATCCAGCCTGCTCTGTGCCCACCGCGACCAGCCAGCACTCGAGATCGCCGACGCCATTCTCGAAGATGTAGCCCGCTTTCAGGGCGCCAAAGACCGCTTCGACGACGAAACCATCATCGTACTGCGTGTGCGGTAGAGAAGGTACGGACCTAGGGCGCGGGAATCGAAACGCAGTGAATAGCAATCACTCTGCCCCATCCTCTCGCCCTCTTTCCGGCGAAGGGATGGGACGTCACAGAACTCGATCAGTCGCCTTCGAGGTCAGGCCCAGCCGGCTGCGCGTACCCTTCATGCCGACAGCCTCCTTTTGCTCAACCGTGGGTTTCCGGCACCGTTCAACCGCTGCAAGAAACTCCTCCGGGCCGAATCTTCCGGTTACGTTCTCATCGTAGAGTTGATCTTCGAGGAGCGAAGCGGCCTGACCGACGACCAGAATTCTTGTCCGGGGCCATCGATGTCTTATAAACACTGCCACCGCAGGTAACTGGACAGGGCCAAGCGCCTCACTGAGAACAGCGATGTGTGGCTCGTCCCCAGATTGCAGATCAAAGACATCGCTGAGTGTACACGCCGTTAGTACCGAGTCGCTGCAACGGGACAAGAGCAGCTTTCTGGTCTCAAGAAGATACGGATCGGGGTCGACAAGAAGTGCGGTTCTTCCCGCGACGCCGTCCAGCAGCGAAGCGATATAAAGCGGGGAGTTGCGGATCAGTTGCATATCTCACCTGCCATCTCATCGAACTTCCCGGCCGGCTGCTCTGACGTACCGGACACCAACAGCGCTTCATGGCCACGCAGGATTGTCGCGAGCCTTCGCTCCAGTTCCGAGTCGAATCCATCTGGCCGACAAATGATCACCATGCTCCCCTGCGGAATCCAGGCAAGAGCCTCCTCCAGTTCTGGCAACGTGATTTCGAGTTCACCCGGTAGCAGGCGCGACCTGTCTTTTCGAGATCCTTCGTCAACCATGCGGAAAACAGCCAGATCAGGATCGGAGCTCATCAGTTGCAAGAGCTCTGTCGCACTTATCCAGCGAAGTTTGTGGACGGCAACCCGCCGAGGCCTCTTGTTTGTCGCGCGAATGGTGACCGCCCGCGTTGCGCTATGCCGTCCGTCTTTCCGCCTGCTCAAAGCTCGTCTGATGCCGACAATCGTGCTGAAAATAAAGATACATAGAAAAATCGATACTAACCCCATCGAAAATCCTCCCGAAACTCTCGCCGGCTGTTGCGGCAGCGTTTCAACTCTGGGCCGCCGAATTCCCGGCAGCCAGATTTTCTTCATCGCGGTGTTCTCGCACCGCACTATGGAGGAGTTATGCGATTGATGGAGGAGGTCGGAACAGGAGTGCGTGCGAATAGGACAAAATTGCTGGAAAAACCTGCCTGCTAACCTGGCAGTTCCTGCGCAAAGTGAACCGCGGCGGAAAGGGCTCTATCGGATTGAGGAGAATTATCTGAGACGTGGAGCCACAGCTTCGTGACTCGGATGGACAGTTTTTCTTGTTTGACTCGATGTCCGAAATGAACTTGACAACGGCGGTCCGGCGAGAGGGAGTTGGCGTCTTGTAGAGTGTCAACTTTCCATGCAAACCCCAAGTGAAGATGGCCACGCCAAGTAAGAGCATGAAACCCCTGAGCACAGCAGAGGTTCGTGTTTTTCTCAGCACCCGGGTCATGCAAGCACCTCCTGCCGTCCGACGTGCCCTGCAGGGCTAGCCCGAAGCAGGTGAATCCCTGTTTGCTTTGCTCAATCTTATGCAGGCGCCGCCATGGGATGCGGAGCTATGAATGAGCTATCTTCGTGCCTTGCGAGCTATGCTGAGGCATCCGAAAGCAGACTTCGACTTTGCAGTTTTGAGCAGTGCTTCCATCTTGTACTCAATTCCTTAGACGCTCCGTTTCGAGAAGGGTTTTCTGGGTCACTGATTTACCCCGCTAATCCAAGGGCGAGCCGGTCCAGCGGGCAAGACTGCGACTCCACTGAGCGTGAGCCTGTGATTATGGTGCTCCCTGGCATAACAGCTCAACCGACAGTAAGTCATCCCAGCCAAGCAGGTTGCCCGTACCTTATACCATTCAACTCCAGCCCAGAATCCCGACCTCCCGCCCGATTCGATAGACTTGAAAGGATGGCTAACCACCCCGACGCCCCCTTGCACGTCGCCACCGAAGAACGCCTGATCCGCCCCGCACGCAACATCTGCGGAAGCCTGCGCCTGCCTGGAGACAAGTCCATCAGCCACCGCTACGCCATGTTGGGCGCTTTTGCCGAAGGTACCTCGCGCTTCACCAACTTCTCCACCGGGGCAGACTGCGCATCGACCCTTGCCTGCATGGAGGCTTTAGGCGCAACCGTGAATAGAATTGGCAGTGAAGCCGTGGAAATCACGGGGGTTGCCGGCCGCGTGACCCCCTCCGGCAGCCCGCTCGACTGCGGTAATTCCGGCTCGACCATGCGCATGATTTCCGGCCTGCTTTCGCCGCAACAGGGTAGCTTCACGCTGATCGGAGACGCGTCGCTCTCTCGCCGCCCGATGGGGCGCATCCGCAAGCCGCTGGAAGCGATGGGGGCAAAGCTCACGCTCACTGATGGCCACGTGCCGCTGACAATTGAGGGAACGTCGCTCAAGCCGATCGACTACACAACGCCGGTTCCCAGCGCGCAGGTGAAGACGTGCGTACTGTTGGCCGGCCTGCAAACTGCGGGAACCACGACTGTTCGAGAGGCAGTCCGCACCCGTGACCACAGTGAGCTGGCCCTTCGTGCATTTGGAGCAACGCTGGCGCGCACGTTGGATTCGGTTTCGATAATCGGCCCGCAGAAGCTTCACGCCATCGAGGCTGCTGTGCCCGGCGATCTGTCTTCTGCCGCTTTTTTCCTCTGCGCCGCTGCTCTCTTCCCCGGATCCGGGTTGGTGCTCGATTCTCTTGGACTTAATCCGACGCGCGCCGCACTGCTCGATGTGTTGACCACGCTTGGCGCGAAGGTCGCGGTCCTTCATCTTGAGGAGAAACACGCTGAACTGGTGGGCACAGTGCAGGTCTCAGCACCGGCCGAGGGACTTAGGACGACGGAGATAAGTGGAGTGCTCGCTGCGCAACTCATTGACGAGTTGCCGGTGCTCGCGGCCATCGCGCCCTACACAAGTGGCGGTATCCGCATCCGCGATGCAAAGGAGTTGCGCGTCAAGGAGTCCGACCGCATTGCACTGGTGGCGAAGAATCTGCGCGCCATGGGCGCCGAGGTCGCTGAGTTCGAAGACGGCCTGGACGTGCCTGGCAATCAGGCTCTGCACGGCGCGGTGATCGACTCTTGCGGGGACCATCGTATCGCCATGGCCTTCAGCGTGGCTGCGCTTCGCGCGGAGGGCGACACGCTGATTCAGGGTGCGGAATCGGCGGCCATCAGCTTCCCTGAGTTCTTCGATTTACTGGATTTGGTCGCCGAGCGATAGAGCGTGTTTTTATAGGAAGAACAGCGTCTCTCCTCAAAGAAGAAGGCCCGGCGGGTAGCCGGGCCTTCTTTCCTATTCCAGAGGTGAGCTACTTACCCGCAGGCGGAGTCATCGATGGCTCGTTGCCGGGCGCAGCAGGCGCTACGCCAGGGACAACGGGCGTGGTGTTCACCTGGCCTTTGGCGGCTTCGTTGAGGTTGATGCCGTAGTGTTGCAGGGTGGCGGCCAGGACCTGGTAAAGACCGGCGCGGTCTTTGGCATAGGCGGCATGCGCTGCAATCAATTGGTCCTCAGCCCCCGCCAGATTGCGCTGCTGCAGGAGCACGTTGGCGGTGGTGGATGCGCCCAGCCTAAGCTTTTTCACCTCGGCGTCGAGGCTCTGCTGGTTGTAGTCCCTGGCTGCAAGCGCAGACTCCACCTGCGCACGGTCGTTGGTGAGCGCGAACTTGGCATTCACCACCTGCATGCGGATCTGCGTATACAGTTGCTCCAGCCGCAACTCCGCCTGGCGGTACTCCATCAACGATCGCGCTTGCACCGACTCCGCAAGGCGGTTACGGATGGGAATCGAAATGTTGAACCCGATACCCTTGTCAGGGGCCGAATTGTTGAAGGCATGGTTGAAGGCCGTTCCATAACTGGTGCTGCCAGTTGGGCAAATGCCGCCAGGGTAGAAGTTGCAATTCAGATTCCTGTTGATGGTACCCGCGATGCCCTGTCCTTGCAAATATGCGTAGATATCGAAGGTCGGTAGTAACGCATTGCGCGCACCCTTCAGTGTGATCTCATCGTTGCGGAGCGTCAGCACAGCCTGTTCCAGCTCCGGCCGGCGCTGAAAAGCTTCCTGCACCAGCGCCTCGGCCGGTTGACTTTCCTCGGGAATCACATCGAGGCTGACACGGTCGGTGGGAATCACCGGAGCAGCGGAAAGCGCGGGGTCGTTCAGGTTGCGAGCGATGGCCTGCTTGATGATCTGCTGCTGATAGTTCAGGGCGCTCTGTGAGCTGATGAGGGCCTGCCTGTCGGAGGAGACCGTCGACTCGGCGTTGACCACGTCCAGCGGGGCCATGGTACCGATCTCCAACTGCTTGCGGTTGTCACCCAAAAGCTGGCTGCTCTGGTTCAGTGCGTGTTCCTTGGCCTGCACATCCTCGTACGCCTGCACCAGGCCCCAGTAGATTGTCTCGACCTGATTCACGGTGTAGAGAATTTGCTGGCGGAACGACGAATCGACGATGCGCCGGTCGTTCAGCGCCTGGTACATGAAACGCTTGTTGACCCAGATGCCCGCGCCCTGCAACAGATGCTGGGTTATGGTGGCTCTATAGTTGGAGCTTAATAACGGGCTGAATTGGGCGGTGGAGTTGGAGCTGGTGGCGTATTGATTGTTGAAAGTAACCTGGAAATTCGTGCCGGTAACGAAGCCCTGGTTGACGAAGAAGTTATAGTTATTGGTCGAACTGGTGCCGCCAGTGAAAAAGCTCGATGATGGCGCGCGGTCGCGATCGAACGAAATCGTCGCACCCAGGTTCGGGTCCAGGTTTTCCGGGGCTGGACCGGCGCCGCCTGTAGAAAACGTCACTCCACCGAGGCCGGAGCTCGCGCCACCGGCTCCGCCTGTGGTTCCGCCCGGCCCGCCACCGCTGGTCAAAATCGTGGCGGACCCGCCCAGCGTATTGCTGATGAGGCCGGAGGGCGCGCCCAGCGGCGATTGCCCGGTTTTTGTGCGAAGAATGTCCGTGTCCGCGATGCTAAGGTCATAGCGCGCAATGGCAATGTCGTAATTATTCTCAAGAGCCAGCGCGATGGCGTCGGAAAGGCTCAGGTAAATCTTGCCGTCCTTCACCAAGTCACTGAGCCGCACTGAGTTTGCGAAACTTGCTTTATCGATGGTCGTGGGCAGGTACTTGTTGATTGGATTGCTCAGGAGGCCAGCGTAGGGCTTGGAGAAATCGCGCTCGGTGGAACGGAGCGAAAACGGCTCAGTGGGAACCGGCGCCGGCTCGGCCGGCAGCTCTGATGCTGCTTTATCCGGACCCTTCGTCCCTGCCGGAGTCTGCTGGGCAAAGCCCGAAGGCACACACGACGCCAGTGTCAGCATGACCGCCGCCATTGCGCGCAGCTTCGTGCCCGTATGCTTACGCCCTGCCGATTCAGAATTGTCCCGCGCGGTCACTTCTTGCCCATCGAACACACGTGTACGGTGCAAATGCATGGTTCCTCTCCACGAATAGCTGAGGCATCTGGGTTGCCATTCTTCAAGACGTCCGGAGAGCCTATCCGGACGCAAAATTGTGACGATCCGGAGCGATTTTCGAGTCCGGATCGCTGCTTGGCTCATCCAGCACTACGAGTTCTTCGCCGATTTCGTTCCATGCACCCCGGAATACACTCTCTGCAGCAGCCAGATGGCCATCAAATGCAGAAAGCTGAGTATATCTTACTGATGCTTATTTCAACGTTGTGCGGGTGGGTCGGGTACCCTTAGATGCAAGTACAAACTGATGAAAGAATTCGCTGAAAACGTGACGAATCTGCAAAACTGGAAGGTCACGCTGGCCTATGATGGGACGGATTTTCGGGGCTGGCAGGTGCAGCCGGGAGAGACCACCGTTCAGGGTGAATTGCAGGCGGCGCTGGGACGCGTTACGGGCGAGACTCCACTGCCCCAGGGATCCGGCCGCACGGATGCCGGGGTCCACGCACTCGGCCAGGTTGCGAGCTTCAATTTAGCGGCTCCCATCCCGCCACAGAACCTGCTTCGCGCTCTCAATCGGACGCTGCCTCAATCGATTCGAATTCTCGATACGAGAACGGTGGCGGAGACATTTCATGCGCGGCATTCAGCGGTGGCGAAGACGTATGAGTATCGGGTTTTTCGTGAGGCGATCTGTCCGCCGGACCTGACCCGCTATGTGCTCGCATGCCCATGGCCATTGAACTTGGAGGCCATGCAGACGGCGGGGAGGTTGTTCGAAGGAGAGCATGACTTCATTAGCTTCGCCGCTACCGATCCTGACTTGGGGAGCAGGAATCTTGAGCTGAACATGGACGATGACGAAGAGACAAAAGCTACTGCAATTCGGACGATCTTCTCCTCTACGTGGGAGCGGCAGCAAGGAGGGGCTGGGGAGTTGCTGGCATATCGCGTGAGGGGAAACGGGTTCCTGCACCACATGGTTCGCAACCTGGTGGGAACTCTTGTGGACGTGGGGCGGGGGCGGCTGAAGGCCGACGAAATTCCGGGGATTCTTGCGGCGCGGACGAGGGCTGCGGCGGGACCAACGGCTCCGGCGCGGGGGCTGTTTTTGCACTCGGTGGAATATGACGAGGGAGCTTAAAACAGGCATCGAAAGGTTGGCCCAGGTGGTGCGTCGAAAACGCTAAACGGTCGCTTAAAAGGTTGCGAATCGGGGCCAAATGTTGGTCCATGTGGTTGTACTTTTTTGAGGGTATAACCTTTCAGACCCCTCGAATTGGCGAGTCGGCTGCTCGCAGGGTTCCATTTTCGAACGAAGGGTTGCCGAGAATTGAACCGCGATTTCGCCGAAAGTGATCAAAAGGAATGGGGAAATGGCGTAAGGTGCTGAAAAGGAGTCGTTTCTTTGCGTTTACGCTGACTGTGAAGCGGGTGTCATTTGTCAATCGTCTGTTCCCGATGGAAAGAGGTCGTGGAAAGACCACGAAGGAGCAATCCCCGGTCCCAAAATCGGGAACTGGGAACCCGGCAAGTCAGCCCCGCTGCGCGGTTTAGCAGGTCAGCGAGTCAGCGGGGCTTCTCTCGATGGGCTCCATGCTCGTTTGAGAGTTGGCTGAATGAATGAGGTTGGCATGGTCCTGCTAACCTGAAACCACCGGCATGCCCCTCTTTTCACGCAGCTCGCCTTTCTCGCGCGTCACTGCACTGGCGGCGCAGAGACCTGTGCACGAGGCGTTCGCCTGGCTGCACGGAAACCCGAAGACGATTATGGACTGGCAAGCTGGGCTGGTGGCTATTCCTGCTCCTCCCTTTGGTGAACAGGCGCGCTCGGAGTGGCTGGCCGACCGGTTTGCCGAGGCCGGGTTGAGCGACGTGGAGACTGACGCGATTGGGAATGTGTATGGGACGCTGGCGGCTGTGAAACTGCCGCCAGAGAGCTCTGGACCGGTGGTGGTGCTCTCCGCGCATCTCGACACGGTGTTTCCCGCGGAGACGCCGCTGAACCCCGTGGTGGATGGCGACAGGCTACTGGCTCCGGGGGCTTGTGACAATGGCGCCGGAGTGGCGGGGATGCTGGCCATTGCCCATGCGCTGGTGAAGACAAAGATTGAACTGCCTGCGCCGCTGATCTTTCTTGGCAATGTGGGCGAAGAGGGCGAAGGCGATCTGCGCGGGGTGCGCCACTTCTATAACCAGAGATCGCTGGCCGGCCGCATCGCTGCACATATTGTGCTTGACGGCGCAGGCGCGGACTCGGCCGTAACCCAGGCCCTGGGAAGCCGACGCTACCAGATAACGATCAACGGGCCCGGTGGGCACAGCTTTACTGATGCGGGTATGGCTAATCCCATTGCCGCGCTGGCTACGGCGCTGGCAACACTGGTGGAGGTCTCGTTGCCAGTGGAGCCACGCACCACTATGAATGTGGGCACCATTCGCGGCGGCACGAGCGTGAATTCGATTCCGGAAAGCGCTCAGGCGGCGATCGATCTGCGATCAACCGATCCGGGGCAGTTGCTGCGCCTTGAGGTTGCATTGCATCGGGCAGTTGAGGATGCGGTCGCACACTGGAACGGCCGGACGAAGATCGGTGGGACGAACGGGGAGCAGCCGCTTAGCTTCAACATCGCCAAGATTGGAGACCGGCCCGCGGCGAACTTGCCCGGCGACTCTCCCCTGCTGGAGGCTCTGCGGGCTGTTGACCGGCATCTGAGACTGCGGACCGATCTGCGCTTGGGATCGACGGACGCCAATATTCCGCTTTCTCTTGGCGTTCCGGCGTTATCGATGGGGGCAGGAGGCGAGGGCGGCGGCGCGCATACGCAGGCTGAATGGTATTCGGCCAAGGATCGCGAGGCGGGGCTGAGGCGGGTGTTGCTTCTGACGCTGGCAATGCTGGAGTGGGCGGGGGAGCAGTAAGTGCGGCGAGCCGGCATTGCAAAACGCAGGTCCTTCGACTCGCTCCGCTTTGCTACGGTCGCTCAGATGGGATGCAATTGTTTTTATTCGGGGCTGAGCAGCGCAGCTGAAGCCGCGCCTTTGCAAAGCAATTCGAAATGAAGTTCTGTGGCATCCCATCCTTGCGACGAAAAGCAGTCGCAAGGATGGGGCACCCAGCTTTTGTGGGGAGACGGCAGAGAGCGCGTTTGCTGCATTAAATTCCCAGGTTCCAAAATCGGGACCCATTCGACTCCGCTCAGGGCAGGCTCTGGGGCACCGGAACCTTACATTAGCTTTGAAAATGCTCTACACTCCGCGCATGCGTGATTTGGCTGCTGCGTTCACTTTGATTTTTGCTGGCGCCTCTCTTTGCTCCGCCCAGTCCCCCGCCGTGAGGCAGGGATCGCCGATGATGCTGAAGGCTGCTTCTCAATCGGATTCTCAAGCGGAGATCATTTTCTTCAATGGAATTATCTACACGGGTGAAGGGCTTGCTGAGGGTAAGCCGCGAACTGTTGAAGCGATGGCGGTTGGTAAGGGTAAGGTGCTGGCCGTGGGAAGCAACGAACAGGTTAAGCGGATGGCGGGGCCGAATACGCAGATGCGCGATTTGAAGGGCGCTGGAAAGGGCGTGTTCGTGTTTCCCGGTTTCAATGAC
The DNA here is from genome assembly GCA_035945795.1 of Occallatibacter sp. Lineage (GTDB taxonomy): Bacteria > Acidobacteriota > Terriglobia > Terriglobales > Acidobacteriaceae > Telmatobacter. Next base: position 94,719 of record DASYZU010000055.1, on the reverse strand, counting down.
GCGCACACTCACCTGGGAATGGCTGCGCGCACCAAGATGAATCTAGACTTGAGAGGCGTGGAGTCGCTGGCTGCGATGCTGGCAAGAATCGCCGACTTTGCGAAAGACGCGCCGGCCGGCCACTGGCTAACCGGCGGACGATGGGACCACACACTGTGGGCGCAGAAGACGCTGCCTACGCGGCAGGACCTTGACAAAGTTACTGGGGATCATCCTGCTTTCTTGCAGCGCATCGACGGGCACATCGCGATTGCAAACACAGCGGCGTTGAAGGCGGCGGGCATTACGGGCAAGACAGTTCCGCGACAGGGAGGGGCGATTGACCTTGATGCAAACGGCGAGCCTACGGGGATTCTGCGCGAGTCGGCGCAGGACCTGGTTGCAACAGTGATTCCGCCGCCGAGCCATGACGAGCGGATGCGCGGCGACGAGTTGGCGATTGCGGACGCGCTGATGCACGGCGTGACCAGTGTGCAGGACTACAGCGAATGGGAGGACTTTCTGGTTTTTGAAGAACTGGAGAAAGCAGGCAAGCTCAACCTGCGCATTACGGAGTGGCTGCCGTTTGCAGACTCGCTGAATGAGCTGAAGAAAATGCGGGCCCATCACGATTCGAATGACCCTATGCTGCATACGGGATTGTTGAAGGGGTTCATGGATGGTTCTCTAGGTTCGCGGACAGCCGCGATGAAGGCTCCATATACGGACGACAAGGGTAATACGGGACTGCCGCAGTACACACAGGCGGAGCTGAACCGAATGGCAGTGGAACGGTCGCAGGCGGGCTTTCAGTTGGGGTTCCATGCTATTGGAGACAAGGCAGTTTCGATGGCGTTGGATGCTTATTCGCAGGATGGAGTTGCGAAGAGTGCGCGCAACCGCATTGAGCATGCGCAGGTGGTGGATCCTGCCGATGTTTCGCGCTTTATGAAATTGGGTGTGATTGCGTCGATGCAGCCGAGCCACCTGCTGACGGATATGAACTGGGCCGAGGCGCGGCTGGGACCGAAGCGGGCCACTTATTCCTATGCATGGAAGGCTTTTCTCGATGCTGGCGTGCGGTTGGCTTTTGGAACCGATTACCCGGTGGAACCGATTACTCCGTTTCGTGGGCTGTATGCGGCCGTAACGCGGATGAATGAGGCAGGAACTAAGATCTATTTCCCGCAGACCAGGATTACGCGCGGGCAGGCGCTTGATGCGTACACGCAAGGGTCGGCCTATGCGGAGTTTGCGGAGGGGCGCTTGGGGAAACTCGCGGCAGGGTTCGATGCGGACTTTATTTTGGTGGATCGGGATTTGTATTCGGTGGGCGCGGCGGAGATCTTGAAGACCAAAGTGTTGGAGACGTTCGTGGCGGGTCAGCAGGTTTTTGCGGGCGGGATGAAGATTCAGTAGGGCGTCGTATCAGACGACGGGAGGGTTTGTGGGATCTGGGTCGGGGGTTGGTGCGGTGGGCGTGAGGCCTGGCTCGCGCATTTCGAGGCGGAGGGTTGGCAATGCGTGGGGATAGTTTGCCTGCAGGAACTCAATCATCTTCTCTCGGACAATGCAGCGGAGATCGAAGTTTTCAGCAGAGCCGATTGAGCTGACCAGGCAGCGCAACTCCATGGTGCGCTCGGTCAGGTTGGTGACCTGCAGTCCGCACACGCGCTTGTCCCAAAGCGACGACTGGCTGACGATATTTCTCAATTCTGCGCGGAGCGGCTCGACAGGCACCGAGTAATCCACATACAGGAAGGCCGTTCCCATGATGTCTCCGGTCTTGCGCGTCCAGTTCTGGAAGGGCTGCTCGATGAAATAGCTGAGCGGCACCACGAGCCGACGCAGATCCCATATCTTCACAACTACATAGGTGCTGGTGATCTCTTCGATGCGGCCCCATTCGCCTTGGATGACGACGACATCGTCAATGCGGATGGGCTCACTGAGGGCGATCTGCAGGCCGGCAATGAAGTTTGAGGCTGTTGATTTGGCCGCGACGGCCAGCACCAGAGAAGCCAGTCCAGCCGAGGCCAGCAAGCCGGTGCCATACTTCCAAAGAGTTTGGTCGTGCAGACTCCAGAGCAGCGCCCCGGCGTCAAGCAGCACCACGATGAGAATCAGAACGCGGCGAACAAATTGCATCTGAGTGTGCACGCGCCGGGCGCGCAGGTTGTCTGGCACCGTGGTGTCAAACCTGCTGAGGGTAAAGGCCTGGAATACGTAGACTCCGCCGACGGCGAGCCATCCCACGAACAGCACCAGAAGGCATTCCGTGACCTGCACGATCTGGTTGCGAAAGACCTCGGGAATCTTGGGAACTGAAGGTAGGATGATGAGCAGGCCGATGGTGAGGAATACGGCGCGTGCCGGCACGGCGAGGTATCTCCGCAGCCCCAGGTTGCGCCGCCGGGCTGCCGTTTGCTCCTTGCGCAGAAACCGAAAGACAAGGTAATGAATTCCGTTTCCGAGAACGACTACGGCCGAGAACAGGAATATGGCATAAAGCCAGTCATGCCGGGAGAAATCGAACATTGCCATTAGAGCCTCAATCGGAGTCTTTCATGGTTGGATGCAAGAGGTACCGGTAGCATTGCATGAAATCCGCAGGCATTTTTCTTGGACTGTTCAGGGAGTTCATTGAAAGCCGTGCCTGAGGGAAAGCGACCGGCAGCAACTCTTTTCAGTTTAAGCGCGTCTAAAGCCAAGGTGAAGGGCGGAGGGACATCCTGCAGGGCAATCGCATGAACAAAAAAGACGGAGCGACAATCGGGGTTTGCATCGCCCCTACTAGGCTGAATGGCTATTGTTGACCGCTTTCCCCACGCTAAAGCGCGGGGCTAACGGCCGCTGCACCTCCGGCGCGAAAGAAATCAGAATCGGCCTGGTTGAAAAATCAGTCAGGTTAGCGAAATGGATTCATGCGATTGCCCTGGGACATCCTGCCGCCTCACTGCTTTCCGGCGTAGGCCCGCTGAGCATTCCTTTGGGCCAGCCAGACGGGATTGCCCGCGACTGGCTATACTATGAGTTGGTGCAGTCAACATCCCAGCCGCGAGGTTGGTACCTTACGAGGTCACTGAATCCATGAAATCGCTCATCGAACGGTTGCGTTCTCGCCGTCTCGCTTCGACATTTGCTGTGCTTGCCACCCTTTCGGCCGCAATTGTGGCCGGTTCCTTTGCTGCGCACGGGGTACGCGGACAGGAGCAGCAGAACGACAGCGCCGATGCCACTCCTCTGAAGGTGGTTAACTCCACTACCGCTCCCAATGAGTTTGTGAAGATAGCCCGCCAGGTTGGGCCGGCGGTGGTGAACATCAACACCGAGACACTGCCCAAGCAGTCCACAGACAAGGGGCATCGCAACTTCCACTTCAAGGTTCAGCCGAACCAGAAGAATCCGGGTGGCGGCGACGATGGCGACGACGATCAGCAGCAGGGACAGGGACAGGGGCCAGACAACTTCCAGGACTTCTTCAACCGCTTCTTTGGCGGTCAGGCTCCCTCGCCCGACGGTGGCGATGGGGGCGGAGGCGTGCAGGAATCGCTTGGCTCGGGTTTCATCGTCGATGCGAAGGGCTACATCATCACGAATTACCACGTGGTGGAGAAGGCCGACAAGATTTACGTGAAGCTGTCGACCGATCCCGACACACAGGATCTGGGGCGTCCGGCGCGGGTTATCGGCACGGACAAGGCCACGGACCTCGCGGTGATCAAGATCGACACAAGCACGGCGCTGCCGACGGTAAAGCTGGGCAACTCCGATACCGCGGCGGTGGGAGACTGGGTGGAAGCGATCGGCAGCCCGTTTGCGCTGTCGCAGACTGTGACTGCCGGCATCATCTCGGCAAAGAACCGAACTATCGATCCCGGCGCCGGCGGGCAGTTCCAGCATTTCATTCAGACGGACGCGGCCATCAATCCGGGCAACTCCGGCGGGCCCTTGCTGAACATGAACGGCGAGGTCATCGGGGTGAATACGGCCATCTTTACACAGTCGGCCGGCTACCAGGGCATTGGGTTTGCGATGCCGTCGAACACCGTGGTTCAGGTGTACAACGACCTGATCAGTCCGAACCACAAGGTTACGCGCGGATCTATCGGAATTCAGTTCCGTGAAGGGCTTTCGGGCGCGGTCAATCGCGTATATGGGTTCAAGAACGGCGTATTGGTGCAGGAAGTTCAGCCGGGCGGACCGGCGGACAAGTCCGGGCTGAAGCCGGGCGACATTATTACGACGATCGATGGGCGGGGTATCAAGGACGGCAACGACCTGGTGAACGAGATTGCCAGCCGCAGGCCGGGCTCGACAGTCCGCCTGGGTTACATGCGGGACGGCAAGCCGGCCGATACTACGGTGACCATTGGCGACCGGGACAAGGTATTTGCCGACCTGGGGAACACTCCGGCGGAGACTAATCCTGACAGCCAGGGAGATGTGAGCGAGACCAAACTGGGCCTGGTGGTGCGCGAGGTGTCCCAGGCAACTGCCGCGAAGCTGCACAGCCAGGGCATGTTGATCGAGTCGGTTCGCACCGGCTCTTTTGCCGACCTGCAGGGACTGGCGCCTGGGCTGGTGATTACCCGGGTTAACAAGCAGGCCACCGGCACCAAGGAGCAGTTTGATTCCGTGGTAAAGAAACTGAAGCCGGGCGACGATGTGGTGTTCGAGGTATTGGACCCGCGCCATCCCGACCAGGGAATCAACTACGTGGGCGGGACGTTGCAGTAGGGTAAAAGGGCGCCGGCCACGGATTCAGGCGGCCGGCGCCGTATTACTTTAGGTGGTTGAAATTGGATACAATATCGATTTTTCTCTTGCCGCATTGCGGAACTTTCCGCTAAACTGCACGGAATCGCCTTGAATAATACGGTTTTTCAATGAGGTAGCAGCATCGTGTTGATATTTCGCGCAAGCCTGGCACTGATAATTTCAACGGCCCTGATAATGCCGACGGCATTCGCTTCGCGCGTTCACCGTGCGCCCACCAGCGGCCAATCCCATACCCAGACGCACAAGTCAAAGAAGGGTACGAAAAAGGCCACGCAAAAGAGAGGCCGGCTACATGGTCAGCAAGCTATTGATCCGGAGCGAGTTACGCAAATTCAGCAGGCGTTGATCCGCGAACACTACCTGAGCGGCGATGCCACGGGTAAATGGGACTCAGCCACCGAAGCTGCGATGCAGAAATACCAGGGCGATCAGGGCTGGCAGACCAAGCTGATGCCCGACTCCCGGGCGCTCAAGAAGCTCCGCCTTGGCCCCGACTACTCCGGTGCTATTAATGCCAAAGACTCCACGTTTGACGCGCCACCTCCGATCAGCACAATTCCCCAGGAACAGGCTTCGGGTTTTGCAGCGGCGGCCGGCGTCAACCAATAGGCAGGCGTACGGCCTGCCACTCACGGGCGCGCGGGCGGCATTCCTTTCTTCAGAAACTCATAGCGCGGTTCGACTGTGGACGGGCTTGACGTGATGGTGCTGTCCAGGTGCATGACTAGGTTGTCTGCGCCTAGCTTGGGCCATTCCGGCAGGCCCGGGCCGTTGGGGTTGCCGGTTCTGGCAAAGTTGGTCCAGTAGCCCATCATCTGCTCGCTCAGCTTGCGATCTTCGGGCCGCCACACGGCGCCGGGACGGGTGTCGAGCGCTCCGAAGACATACTCGATGTCGTCGGAGTGGAAGGCAAACGAGCCCTGATGGAATTTGCTAGGTGGAGCGGCCAGTTCGAAGTGGTAGCGGTAGGCGGGAGAATCGCCGGATTTCTGATGCGCAACGAGCCACTTCCAGGTGCTGAAGGCGATGAATGCGTCACTGCTGTAGTCGATGGAGGAACGCGCCGCCTGCTCATCGGTCTCGCCGGGATAGAGCTTGAGAAACTCGTCTGCCCGGTCACCAAAGTGCTCGGCTGCAAAAGCCTTCCATTTCTCTACCGTCATTCCGTCGGCCATTGAGCTGTTCTCGTCGCGGTTCCAACCAGCGAGCAGCGGGACATGGGCCTGCTTTCCCTTGGCGTAGGTTTCGGGCACGGGCTCGGTGAGAAGGCGGCCGTCCACCACTGGCGAAAATCTCGGCGCGCCACCTTTCCGCGATGCCTCAAGAATGGCTTCGGCGGGCATTGCGCGGAGTTCGGCAAGGGTGTTGGCACCCAATGAGGCAGCCCACTCGCCGTCGCGCTTTTCACGAGCCTCAAGGGTGCCGGTGGGAAGCACGTTGCTGAATGCCGCACCGCTTTCGCCGATGACTTTGTGGAAGAGACCTTGCGCGGGTGGCGCAGCCATCAGGGTGCTGACGGCAAAGGAGCCGGCGCTTTCGCCGAAGATGGTGACATTGCCTGGATCGCCGCCGAACTTTGCGATGTTGGCTTTGACCCACTGGAGCGCGGCCACCATGTCGAGCATGCCGTAGTTCCCTGCTGCGCCGTTGGCCTCTTTGGCCATGTCGGCTGTGGCGAAGAAGCCAAAGATGCCGAGACGGTAGTTGATGGTGACCAGGACGACGCCCTTGGTGGGCAGGAAGTCGCCGTTATGGCGCGGCTCGGAGGCTGAGCCGCCGGAGTAGCCGCCGCCGTGAATCCAGAACATGACGGGCAGCTTGCCTTTTGCCTTGGCGGGCGTGAACACATTCAGGTACAGGCAGTCCTCGCTTGGACCGCTGTCCTGGAAGATCATGTCGTCGAAGATGTGGCCCTGGAAGCAGCGTGCGCCGTATTTTGTTGCGTCGCGCATGCCCTGCCATTTCGCGGGCGGCTCAGGCGCTTTCCAGCGAAGGTTGCCGACGGGGGGTGCGGCATAGGGCAGGCCGAGAAAGGCTTTGACTTTTCCTTCGTTGATGGTCTTGCCGTGTACCTTGCCTTGCGCGGTCTTTACGGTCAGTGAATCGGCATGAACTGGAGCGGAAAGCCCCAGGGCCAGGGCGGCGATTGCCATGGCACACATCGCGTGCAGATTAATTTGCATGATAAAAAACCCTCGCGCATCACGATAGCAGATGAGGCGGAGGTCTTACCGGCTTATATTCCGTGCGCTAAGGGCAATCGCATGAACAAAAAGACAGAGCGACAATCGTGGTTTGCATCGCCCCTACGGGGCTAACGACCGCTGCGCCTCCGGTGCGCTAGAAATCGGAATCGACCTGGTTGATAAATGGATTCATGCTATTGCCCTGGCCGTGCGCTTGCACCAGGCGGGGGGATCAAGTTCACGGCCTTGTGCCAAGCCTGTCCACCTGCAATCATGAATGGAAGAAGATGTCGGAACTGGTGCAGTTCGAGGTCCAACCGTCGAGGCCTGCCACCGCTGGCGCGCCGAAGCCGCGTGCTGCCGTGCTCTGGCTGCAGGGAATCACGCTGGCATGGATGCTGGTGGAGTTCGGCGTGTCAGCATACGCGGCGGTGTCGGCTCAAAGTCCCGCGCTGTTGGCCTTCGGGTCAGACAGCCTTGTCGAGCTGCTTTCCGCAACGGTTGTGCTCTTGCAGTGGATTCCGAGGGTAGCTATCTCGGAACAGAGAGCTCATCGTGCAGCCGGAGTTTTGCTGTTTGTGCTGGCCGCGGTGGTTGCCTTGATTGCTGTTGGGGCGCTGGCTCTGCGGTTGCGCCCTGAAACAAGCGGCGCCGGCATAGGCATCACAATCGCCGCGCTGATCGCGATGCCTGTTCTGGCAGCACTCAAGCGCCGAGAGGCTCGCCGCAGCAATAATGCAGCGCTGGCCGCTGACGCCGTGCAATCCGCTACCTGCGCCTACATTGCGCTGATTACGTTGTGTGGCCTGGCGGTGAATGCGGCATTCCATATTCCTTGGTTCGATTCGATTGCAGCTTTAGCGGCGATTCCCATTCTCCTCAACGAGGGAAAATCGGCATGGCGGGGCCATGCGTGCGGGTGCTGCCAGGTATCCTGATTCGCAAACTGCATCACTACGCGGTGATCAAATCAGCTCAGGCGCGAGAATGTCGGCTATCGTCTCGCGGCGGCGGATGAGACGGGCTTTGCTGCCCTCGACAAGCACTTCGGCAGGGCGCAGGCGGGTGTTGTAGTTTGAGCTTTGCGCCATGCCGTAGGCGCCGGCATCGAGCAGGGCTACAAGGTCTCCGGGCTCGACGGGCTTGAGTTTGCGGTCGCGGGCAAAGAAGTCGCCGGACTCGCAGACCGGGCCAACTACGTCAACGGTGCTGGCGCGGCCTTGGCGCGGGCGCACCGGGACTATCTCATGATGGGCCTGATAGAGCGCGGGGCGAATGAGGTCGTTCATCGCGGCGTCGGTAATGACGAATGTCTTTTTGCCGTTGCGCTTGACGGTGAGTACGCGCGCAACGAGAGCGCCGGCCTGGGCTACGAGGAATCGGCCGGGCTCGATGAGCAGGCGACCGTCGAAGCCGGAAAGTGCTTGCTGAATGGCTGCGGCGTACTCCGCAACTTTGGCTGCGGCATCGAAGCTGCCACCGTGATAGTCGATTCCGAGGCCGCCGCCGGCGTCTACGGCTTTCAGCACGATGCCTTCGCGCTTGAGTTGTTCGACGAGTTTGCTGACGCGCTCCATGGCTTTGCCGAAGGGCTGAGCAGAACGAATCTGCGAGCCGATGTGGACGCTGACTCCGTGTGCCTGAAGCCAGCGGTTCCCTGCGGCGCTTTGATAGATGCGAAGAGCCTGGCGAATATCGATGCCGAACTTGTGCTCGCGGAGACCGGTAGAGATGTAGGGATGTGTGTCGGCGAAGACGTCTGGGTTCACGCGCAGGGCAAAGCGCGCAACGCATTTGAGCTTGCGGGCGCGAGTTGCGAGCAGAGCCAATTCCGCCTCGCTCTCGACGTTAAATTCAAGAATGCCTGAGGTGAGGGCAAGATCGATCTCAGCTGCCGTTTTGCCGACGCCGGAGAAGACCACACGACCGGCGGCCTCGGGGGCGGCGGCCAGTACGCGCTGCAACTCGCCGCCGGAGACGATGTCGAAGCCGGCTCCGCGATCGGCAAGCAGTTTGAGGATGGCCAGCGCCGAGTTGGCTTTGACGGCGTAGCAGACCAGGTGATCGCAACCGGCGAGTGCCTGCTGAAAGAGGCTGAGGCGCTCGGCGATCTGGTCGGCGGAGTAGACATAGAGCGGGGTGCCGTAGCGGCGAGCGAGGGTTGCAAGCGAAACCTTGCCGCAATGGAGGGCGCTGCCGAGCTGCGGGTGATGAAACGGGCGCGGGGATGGAGATGGGGACATAGTCACGATAAGATTCCCAACAATTGGTCAGTGGAGATTTGTGGTTTCCTACCCTTTCGCCAGAAACAAGGCGAAAGGATGGGGCACGGAGCATTTGCGAAGTATTCAGCAGATGGGGTACTGAGCATTTTGTGAAGCAATCAACAAATGTTCATTTCTACCGCAATCCGCCGCGGCGAGTTGGGCTGTTACAGACGAGAAAATGCTGTCTTGAGCGTACAGCATTGGGCGGCCAGGTGAGATTCGCCGAAAGGGCTATTACAATGTTTGAATGACGGAATTGGCAAAAGCTGACCTGGTGGGCGTAGGCCTGAACGCCACCGACACGCTCATTCCCCTGACCGATTACCCTCTACGCGGCTCGAAGATGGAGTACAGCAATGCCAGCGTGATGCCGGGAGGACAGGTGGCAACCACTGTGGTGGCCTGCCAGACATGGGGATTGCACACCCGCTACGTGGGTAAGCTTGGCGACGACCACGCTGCATGCCTGCACCGCGAAGCCTTCGACCGAGTTGGCGTTGAGGCGCGGCTGATCACGGTGTCGGGCGGCGTGAGCCCGCAGTCGCTGATCCTGGTGGATGGCGGCGGCGAGCGCACGGTGCTTTGCCGGCGTGACGAGATCATGGCCCTGCAACCCGGAGAACTGAAGCGCGAATGGATTGTGAATGCGCGCGTGCTGCACGTCGATGGACACGAGACCGCCGCAGCCACTCTGGCTGCAAGTTGGGCCCACGAGGCCGGTATTCCTGTTACTGCCGATCTGGATGAGACCTATCCGGGTGTGGACGATCTGATTGCCAACATCGATTACCTGATTGTGAGCAAGGACTTCTCCTGCAAGTTGATGCAGGATAACAATCTCGAAAGCGCCTTGCGCCGTATGCAGGCCCGCTACAACTGCCGGCTGAGCGCGGCCACGCTGGGTGAGGACGGCGTGCTGGCATGGGATGGCAAGCGGTTCTATCGCAGCGCTGCGTATCGCGTTCCGGTGGTGGATACGACCGGGGCCGGCGACATCTTCCGCGCCGGATTCATCTACGGTCTGCTGCAGGATTGGCCGCTCGACCGGCAGTTGGATTTCTCCTGTGCGGCGGCGGCGTTGAATTGCATGGCCGCAGGGGCCAGGGGCGGGATCAAGACAGTGGATGCGGTTGAGAACCTGATGGCCACGGTGTCGCGGTACGAGAACGGGCTGAAGGTGCCGGTGATCGACGTGCCAGTTCTGGATGAGCAGGATTTGGATCGAGTCTCACGCTGAAGCTCGTCAGGCTTCGAATTGCTTTAGCCATGCGGCGAAGAGGGCGGCTACTTTGCGTGGCTGCTCGTAGGCGGCAAAGTGGCCGGCGTCGGGGAGCAGATGAAATTCGCATCCTCCCGGCGCGGCGCGGAATGCTTCCATGTCGGCGGGAGTTACAGTGGAATCCTCACCGCCGGCAATGGCCAGCACCGGCGCTTCGATGGTGGCTACGGTAGGCACTGAATCGGGGCGCGTGGCGAGACCCGCCTGTACGGCAATCAGAGCTTCAGGAGATAGCGTCATGCGGGCACGCAGATCGGAGACCATCTCAGGATCGCTCCGGCGGGCAGTTGAGGCGGTGAGGGACTGGGCCATGCCGTCGTAGAGCGCATCGGCGCCACCAGCTCGCGCCTGGGCGATGTTGGCAACGCGCTTTGCAAGATTGGCCTCGGCGTCCGGCTGGGGCTTGGAGCAGACAAAGGCTAGACCGCGTATCCGCTCCGGAGCTTTGCGCCAGAGCTCAAGCAAAATGTAGCCGCCGATGGAGCATCCGGCAAAGACGGCCTCTGAGATGGCGAGATGATCCAGAAGCGAGAGGACATCGGCGGCGAGCTGTGCCATGGTCAGCACCGGGGCGTTGGGAACGCGGGTGAAGCCTCCCACTGGAAGCGACGTGCCCAACTGTGAGCCGCCGTGGCCGCGCAGATCGGGAATAATTGCGCGCACTCCGGCCAGATCCTGTGTGAGTGGGCGCCAATAATCGTGATCGAGGGGGGTGGGATGGAGGAAGACAACGGGCAGGCCGGCCCCGGTATCGTTGAAGGCCAGCCGCGCACCGTCAGGCAGGTAGGTACCGGTCATATACGAGGAGGATACGCTCCCGAGCCGGAGGAATAGGCTCCTGGTTGGGGGAACGGCTCTTCGGGAATGCCGATCCAGCCGGCAATGTAGGCGATGCCAACGAAGCCGCCGGAAAAGCAGAATCCGAGAACGGTGATAATGCGGACGACGGCGACATCCCAGCCATTTGCCTGGGCTAGCGCGATGCAGACTCCTGCAATCTGACGGCCTACGCGCGGCCTCAACAGCGGCTTGCCGGGCATGGGCTGCGCAGGGGGAATGACTGCACCACAGCTCGAACAGAACCGCGCGGTCGGGGGCAACCCAGTTCCACATTGATGACAAAAGACAGCCATAACCGGCTCCTTTTCAAGTAACGCTGTAGTGGGTCAGATTGAGAAAGCCAGCCTTCGGAGGCTAAAGCCCGTACCCTTCAACTGCCAGCCTGTACCCTTCAAACTGCACCACTACCAGAATTACCAAACACTCAAATCATACGGAAACGGGGATGCGGCGGTTCCCTTCCTCAGTTTTGACTCAGGATGCCGTCAGTTTTACTTGTACGGAGTGCGAAGGTGCTTTCTTGCCGTGTCGGCGCGCGTGGTGTTGGGACCTGCAGCGATGGCAGCCTGGTAGTCGCTGACGGCCTGCTGTCGCTCGCCGTTCATGTCGCGGCACTCGCCAGCGGCCAGCAGCGACCGGATCTTGAGTTCAGGCCCCACGTTCGGGGTCCCGGCCGCCTTTTCGTAAGCCTGGGCGGCTTCATCGTAGTGCCGCTGGCCACGCAGGGAATCGCCTAGCCCGAAGTAGGCCAGTTCCACCTGTGCGGAGGCGAAGTAGCGTGGCTTGGCGCTGTCCGCGAGCAGCTCGCGGTAGGCTGCTACCGCACCCATGCCCTCGCCCGCATCCTTGCGCAGGTTGGCTTCCTCAAGACAGAACAGGAAATCGTGGGGATATTCATGCTTGAGTGTGCGCACAACGCGAATTGCTTCCTGGTATTTCGATTCGCGCCGCAGAAAGAGGGCAATCACAGTTCGCGCTTCAATGGATGTGCTGACACCATGGTCTGCGGCGTCTCTCAGCATGGCCAGCCCTGTGGTCTTCGATCCGGTAATACCTGCAAAGCCGATGAGGAGTTTGAAGGGCCAGGGTAGAGCGCCCACGACGTATTGATAGATACCCACCACCAGCTTGGCGTCTACGTAGTTCGGGTCCAACTGCAAAGCGTGCTCTTCGTCGGCCCTGGCTTTTGTGGCCAGCTTGAACCCGCCACGAAAGTCCCGCTGCACCATGGCGAGGTAAGTGCACTGGAGACTGCGCACCCAGCCGCGGGCGAAAAGCGCATCAACGTCGTTGGGATTCTTGCTGAGGCGCCAGTCGGCCTCGCGAACTGCCTCGTCGGCCAGCCCAAGGATGCGGTCGCGCGCCTGCGGATTTTCCCTGGTTGCGTGGCGGCCGGTGAGAAAGCCGTCGTTGGCGTAGAAGGTGGTGTCGAGCAAGTCCTGCTCATAGAGCTCCCGGAAGAGAACAGCCTCAAGCAGGTACGCCGTAGCCTGCGGATCGCCGGGATGTTCGGTATGAAAGTGCTCGAAACGCTCGATGGCGGCCGGAAAATCCAGATTGTAGAAGTGCTCATAAGCCTCGCGCACCTGCGAGTCGTAGTTCATGGGATTGGTGTCTGGACGGGAAGCCCAGGCAAGACTGGTGACGGCCAGAAATGCAACGACCAACGCTAGTCTGCGCATTCGAACCAATCTCTTCTCCAAGCCCCCGGTCTCCTTTTAGCACTGAGGTTCACTGCCGACGGAGGAAGCGGCGCCTCTCAACCTGAATTAGATTAACGGATTTGGGCGAGATGGCGGGTCAGGGGCAATTGCCAGGTGGGTGGATTGAACAACTTCTGGTTCTAAGTGCGGGGTGCTCGGGTTGAGGTTCATGGCGTCCCACCCATTCACCGGAAAAAAGGCGAATGGATGGGGCACGGAGCAATTGTGTCTTCGTTGCAGGTTCGCCTTTGGCGGTTCTCCTGGAAGTTCGAAATACATTAAGATGAAGGCATGCCTATCCCTGAGAGGCTTAATCCTTCCTTCGCATCGACACAGACTCCTACAGCGGTTCAATTCGATCCGATGGAAGAGGCGCGCCGGCGGCTCATCGTGGCCCTGGATGTGCCCGATGCAGCCTCCGCCATTGACCTGGTAAACCAATTGGAGCCTTGCTGCCGCTGGTTCAAGGTGGGTATGGAGCTGTTTACGGCCGCCGGGCCGAAGGTTCTGGAGCCGCTGGTGGCGCGTGGCCACTCGATCTTTCTGGACCTGAAGTTTCATGACATTCCCAACACGGTTGCCGGGGCGGTGCGCTCGGCAGCGGGGCTTGGGGTCCGGATGGTGAATGTCCACGCGCTTGGCGGACCGGCGATGCTGGCTGCGGCACAGGCCGCGCTCGCGGGCTTCCCCGACCCGCCCCAACTGCTGGCGGTGACGATGCTTACCAGCATGGACCAGGCCCAGGTGAAGGCGGCAGGCCTGGATCGCTCTCCCAGCGAAGAGGTGGAACTGCTGGCACGGATGGGCCTCGACGCAGGGATTCGCGGCTTTGTCTGTTCGCCGCAGGAGGTTGCAAAGCTGCGCGCGATGACCGGTCCCGAGGGCGTCCTTGTAACACCCGGAATTCGTCCTGCGGGAGGCGACAAGGGCGATCAGAAGCGCATTGCGACTCCAGCGGAAGCATTGAAGTCGGGCGCGAGCTACCTGGTCGTGGGGCGGCCGATTACGCAGGCGGCCGATCCTGTGGAGGCAGCGCAGGCGATTCTGCGGGAGATGACCGAAGTTCTGGATCAGAAGAGTCTATGAAAGGCGTGATGGAAAGACAGAAAAAGCCCGGCTGCGCGCCGGGCTTTTTGCTGAATCAAACTTAAAGTGATGCTTAAAGCTTCTCGTAGAACTCACATGCTGAGCACGAGATGTAGACACCGCCTGGAACGCCGCGCTCGCGGTCCTTTACGCGCTTGACGATGCGTGTCGGCTTACTGCACTTGGGACAGTCGGTCGACTTCGTCGTGTCCATTACCTTCTTACGGTCACCTGTTTTTGCGATCTTTGCCATGGGCTTGGTGTTTCTCCTTCAAGGGGGTGTCTCTGCACTCACGCGGGAAACTTTTCGCGCGGCTTCAACGGCGCGGTCGTGTGCTGCCTCTCATCGCAATGGAATTGCCTGGAAGGAGCGGGACTCGCTAGCTTCAGTTTACATGAAAGCGGCGGATACGGGCTCAGTTCGGCTGGTTGGTGCCAGCTGCGGGCGACGGCGTTTTGACTGGCGCCGGCGAAGAGGTTGGGGCCGAAGTGGCCGGTTCCGGGTCAGGCACGCTATCCGGGTTGGCGCCGGGCTGCACTTCCGGCTTCTTCTTGGGGAACTGCACGGGCCTCATGACACCGACGTTTTTCTGGCCGCTGGTGTGGTTAACACTCGCGTCGTCGGTGGGGAGTTGCTCGCCGGGATTACGCAGGCTGGGCGGAGCTGCCGGCGCTTCCCTGTTGGGGTCGCGCTGTACGTCGCCCACCCTGGAGATGTGTGTGTGGGTCTCGGCAGTTATCACCGGCGTCCCATCGGTGCGCAACATTGCAGACACCTCGTCGTTGGTGAAGACCACCGGCGGCTCTCCCATTTTGGCAACTTCGACGCGAATGACGCGGTTGCCGTTGATGCGGACAAAATCCACTTCTTCGGGCGGCTTGCCGTAGATCCACTCCTCAAAGGGCATCTGGCCGTCCATCTCACGCGACTTGCTTTGCGGCGCCCCTTTGGCGAAGAGCACCATATCCGTGCTCATCCCGACCATTACACGGTGATTGAGAATGGCATCTTTGAGCTGGGGCGGAAGAGTGTCGGTAAAAGCCTGAATTGGCGTCTTCACATCGAAGGAGATGAGCGGCGTGAGCAGAGCCTTGACCTGGGCGCCGGTCAAAGCGGGAATACGATTGCCGAAATCGAGCGTGAGCCGCGCGCCCTGGGGGTCTTGGGTGTCCTGCACGACAGGGTTGGTGTAGTCCGGGTCTGCGCCAATGGAGATGTGGCGCAGGAAGCGATGCTTGGCGTCGGGCCCGCCGTTGAGCATGAAGATGATCTTCGAGTGGTCGAACTTGACGTCAGTGATTACTAATCGGTCGCCGGGCTTGGCAGATGTCCCGTTGCTGATGACCATGTTGAGATAGGCTTCCCCTGCCGGCTCCAGCTTTCCATTAGCGACCAGCGTCAGCCCCTTGTGGCCGCGCGGAAACGGACGCATGGCAAACCCCTGCTCCGCCTGGAGCACCCGGATGAGGTCCATGCGGGACTTGGCGTCGAGCTGCGACTGGGGCAATGGGATATTGGTGGGGGTGATCTGCGAGTAACGCCGGTCGATCTGCCCGTCGGCAGTGATTCTCCCCTTACCGCTTGTATCGACGGTGATGACTTGGGCAGAGGCTGCGGCGGCTGCCAGCAGGCCCGTGAGCGCGCAGGCAATTGCAACCTGCCGGAACTGCTGCCTACGGCTGGTGTTTACGATCATTCGGGGAGCCGGACTGAACACCGGAAAAAGGAATGTCCGATTCATGGGAGCCTCCCATGCGCACCAACAGTACTGAGCAAAAGATAGCTCCGCCAGCGGAGAAAAAGCAAGTTCGCGATGGAACACTTTTCTCGAAAGGCGACCTGGAGGATTCAGATGCGCATTTTTGTGGATCAGAGATCCGGTGTGCCGGTCATTTTCCAGGCCGGTCAGGGGGTGGGGTTGTCTCCAGGGGAGGTGTTGTGGCGACAGGACCGATCTGACCGATTTGGACAAGAGTAGGCGCTGCCGGCTCGGCTGGACCCATCGCCGACTCATGCTGGGCGCGGGCGGCAGCGTCCAAATCCACGGGAATCCCTCCCGGCACGATCACCGGAGCGTTGTAGAGGAAGTCCAGATCGCGGGTGATGCGGAAAACGACGGGAAGTGCTGCGAGGAGGATGAGGGATGTAACCCAACTGCCCTCCAAGCCAAAGCCTCCGCCGGTGAGCCAGAACGGGCCCATCGGATTGCCCTGAACCACGGGCGAATGGCTGTTGACGCCGCTCACGGCGAGTCCGAAGAGCAAGGCGCGGCTGGCCTTCCAGCCGAAGTTGAGCCCCCAGCTCAGCCAAAGAGCCCGGGTTCGCAGGTAGGCCGCGGAAAGTACCAGGCCAAGCACCACGGAGACGAAGACGCTGGCATGGTTCGACCCCGGCACAATGGCCTGCACAATTGCATAGTAGGCAGCGAATCCCAGCGAGGCTCCCAAGGGCCCAACGGCATGAACAAAGCGCTGGAATCCGTAGCCGCGAAAGGCAATCTCCTCAGCCAGCGCTGCCAGTGCAAAGAAGGCCGCATCCGCCGCAAGCCAACCCCAGGAGGAGGCCTGCGTGGATACAGAGATGGCGATGCCGCCAACCAGCGCAAGGAGCAGGACGCAAATCAATGCTATCCCCCAGCCGGTTGCCAAGCCCAAACCTGCTTCTTTCGCCCAGCCCGGCCGTCGCGGTAGTCCCTGTGCGCTTACTGGATGCATTTGCCGGTTCAGCCAGAATCCCAGCGCCGCGTACCCGAGCAGGAGCAGGAACACCAGAAAAGCTTGCTCGACAAGCGGAAACCATTGATCGCCGGTCAGCGCAGAAGCAGCATGACGGGCAAACGACCGCGCAACAAAGAAGTAAATAACTGCCCAAAGGAATTGCCAGTAGGCGCGCAACCGGCCGCCACCAGAGTCAGGCGCGCTCATGCAAACCTCCCGGACGCAACGTTGAGGGAGACCGCGGCATTAGCGGCCGCGCTAGACGTACCCGGCAATTTCTTATCAAATTCCATCATTTCGATATTTTTTGCCCCCAAGATTCGCTTCCAGGACTACAGAATGTTTCAAGAATTGCTGCGCAGGTGTGGCTGTTCATCCCTCTGGGGCTAAAGCCCCAGGTTCTTGTGTGCCAGTAACGGCGCGGGACCAAGAGGGTGCCCCGCCGCGCCCTTTCAAAACCCGACTTATGCAACGAGTTCTAGTTTTCCGTGTAGAACTGCGCGATATTGCGGAATTTCTGCTGACGCGCGGCCACCAGCGCATCGATGGGTACGGCCTTGAGTTCGGCCAAGTGCTTTCTTAGTACGCTGCCCAGCAGTCCGGTGCCCGTCTCATGATCGGTATGGATGCCACCCGGCGGCTCAGCGATAATTTCATCGACACATCCAAGCGCTGCCACCTCGGGCGCTGAAATACGCATGGCCTCGGCGGCCAACTGCTTATGCGCCGCGTCGCGCCACATGATGGCCGCGCAGGACTCGGGCGTGATCACGAAGTACAGCGCGTTTTCAAGGATCAGCACCCGGTCGGAGACGGCCAGAGCCAGGGCTCCGCCCGACCCGCCTTCGCCGCTGATGACCGAGATAGTGGGCACACGCAGGCGAGACATCTCAAAAATGTTGCGGGCAATGGCCTCGGCCTGTCCCCGCTCCTCGGCTCCCAGGCCAGGATAGGCACCCGGCAGGTCGATGAGGCTGATGACCGGACGGTCGAACTTTTCGGCGATCCTCATGCAGCGCAATGCCTTGCGGTATCCCTCGGGATGGGGCATGCCGAAGTTGCGCTTCACGCGCTCCTTGGTGCTGCCGCCCTTGCGGTTGCCGATGACCATGACCTCTTCGTTGCCCAGGCGCGCCATGCCGCAAGCTATGGCCTCGTCGTCGCCATAGGCACGATCCCCGTGAATCTCGCTGAAATCAGTGAAGATCCGCTCGATGAAGTCCATGGGGTAAGGCCGCTGGGGATGACGCGCCCGTTCGATTCTGACCCACGCCGGTGAAACTGCCGGCGCCTGATGGGAAGTTCCGGTTTCCTGTTCGCTCATCTGATTCTGGTGCCTCTCCCGGCAGCTTCGCCGTCGGCCCTCCTTGATTCTACGGGTAGTAAGCGCTTGGGACAAATGCAATCGTCAGTTTTGGATAGCAAATCGCCTGCATGTTGTCTTATGGCACAGTTTCGCCTTGTAGCCCATAGCTGGGGCCCGGCCCAGGACACGGCCAGGGCGCCAGACGCGAGGCACACGCTTTACGCGGCGCGGGGTATTGAGAATTCTCCTAGTATGCGCCGTTTGCAGGGACGGATCTTTGCGCGGCGAGGCGGGTGACGGCATCGCTCTGCTTTACCATCTCATGGACTGCGAAGCCCTTTTCAGCGAGCGCGCCGGTGGGGCAGGTCTGGACACATTTGCCGCAGGCGGTGCAGCTGCGAGCATCGCCCCAGTCGTCTTTGAGGTCGCTGACGATGCGGGAGTAGATGCCGCGCGAGGCGACTTCCCACACATGCGCGCCTTCGATTTCGGCGCATACCCTTACGCAGCGCGTGCACAGGATGCAGCGATTGTGATCGAGGACAAAGCGCGGATGGGACATGTCTACCGGCATACGCGGGTTGTTATAGGCATAGCGTACGTGGGTTATGCCGAGAGATTGCGCCATTGACTGCAGCTCGCAATGGCTGTTGGACACGCACGACGAGCAGATGTGATTGCGTTCGACGAGGAGCAGTTCGACGGCCATGCGGCGATATTGCGTGAGTTTTGCCGAGGAGGTCTTGATGGACATTCCGTCCTGGATGGGAGTGGTGCAGGCAGGCAGCAAACGGTCAGTGCCTGCGAGTTCGACCATGCATACGCGGCATGCGCCGACGGCGCTTAGTCCTTTGAGATAGCAGAGCGTGGGAATCTGCTTTCCGTTGGCGCGGGCCGCCTCCAGAATGGTGTCTCCTTCGTGCGCGGTCACCAGTTCACCATCAATGCGGACGGAGATTGTTTTGTTCGGCAACGGGTTACTCCTTTCGGGCTCTATCGGCTTCAATGATCAAGTCCCAAATCCGGGAATCGTGGCTTCCCATCCTTTCCGCAAAAAGAAGCGGAAAGGATTGGGCACCCGATTTTCCATTTAGGTTCCATGGTTCTCACTTCGCACTTGCG
The DNA here is from genome assembly GCA_035945795.1 of Occallatibacter sp. Classification (GTDB taxonomy): domain Bacteria; phylum Acidobacteriota; class Terriglobia; order Terriglobales; family Acidobacteriaceae; genus Telmatobacter. Next base: position 75,451 of record DASYZU010000055.1, on the reverse strand, counting down.
GTGATTCTCAGATCGCAGCGTAGGCAGCGGCGGCATTCTTCCAGGGCCTCCTGCGGGCTGAGGCCAACGACCACTTCTTCCTGCGAATTGGCTCTTGCCTGTGCGGGCAGGGCATGTGCGGTGTGGCGGCGGCTGAGACTTGGCTCACCTGGCGCCTGGCGGATGTATTCGAAGTCCGGGAAGATGCGCTCCCAGCGCGGGGCTGCAGTTCCCTGCTCCGGCATGAGGCGCTCATCGATTTTGCGCGCGGCCTGCTTGCCGCCGCTCATGGCGTTGGACATGTTGGATGCGCCGGTGATGACGTCGCCGCCGGCATAGAATCCGGGGCGGCTGGTCTCAAGCGTGAATCGATCGACAGCGAGCGTGCCTTCTTCCTTGAGCTCAAGGCCGGAGGCGCGGCAGAAGTCCTGGTCGAAGGTTTCACCGACGGCGAGGATGACGCTGTCGCATTCGTAGCGTTGCACCTCATCGGTGGGGATGGGGCGGCGGCGGCCTGATTTGTCATACTCGCCGAGGCGCGTCTTGACGATTTCGATGGCCTTGACGCTGCCGTCTGGACCGCCGATGATGCGATGCGGCGCGGCGAGGAAGACGAAGCGCACGCCTTCTGCTTCGGCTGCCTCAACTTCCTCTTCAATGGCGGGCATGTCTTTGCGTTCGCGGCGATAGAGTATGGTGGCGCTGCCGCCCATGCGCAGAACGGTACGTGCGGAATCGATGGCTGCGTTACCGCCGCCGATGATGGCGGCCTTGGAACCCATTGCGACGTTGTCGAGATTGGCTACGGACTCAAGGAACGGCAATGCCGGATAGACATTCTTCAGTTCGGTTCCGGGCAGATAGAGCCAGGATTCCTTCCATGTTCCGATGGAAAGGAAGACGGCGTCGAAGCTGCTGGCGAGTTCGTTGAGTGGAATGTCGAAGCCGACCCTGGTGTTGAAGACCATCTTTACGCCGACGCCCTCGATGAGATCAAGCTCGCGGCGGAGGACGGATTTGGGCAGGCGGTACTCGGGAATTGCGAAGCGCAACATGCCTCCGGCTTCGCTGCGTTCTTCAAAGATGGTGACGTCGTGGCCGAGCATGGCTAGATAGAACGCTGCGGTGAGGCCGGTGGGGCCCGAACCGGCAACGGCGACCTTGCGGCCGGTTGGCTCCAGTTTGCGCGCCTTGATTCGCTCGAGCATGGGTTCAAAACGGTAGGACTGGTAGATTTCGTCGGCGATGAAGCGGTGAACCTCGCGCATGTTGACGGCTTCGTCGAAGGATTGACGGCGGCAGCGGTTGTCGCAAGGGTGCTGGCAGACTCTGCCGGTGGATGCGGGCAAGGGGTTGTCGAGGACGACGGACTCAAATGCATCCTCAAGGCGGCCTTCCTGGAAGAGCTCGAGGAAGCGAGGGATATTCATGCGCAATGGACAACTGTTTTCGCAGGGCGAGAGGGCGAGTTCCTGGCAGACTCCGGCGCGGCAGCGATGAGCGACGATGTGATCTTCGTACTCTTCGCGGAAATGACGGATGGTGGTGAGCACGGGGTTCGGTGCGGATTGTCCGAGGCCGCAGAGCGAACATTCGCGGACCATCCGGCCCAGTTCGTCGAGCAGGGGAAGGTGGTCTGAAGTTCCATCGCCTTTGGTGATGGCATTGAGAACGCTCAGCGCCTTGTTCAGGCCCACACGGCACGGGACACATTTTCCGCACGACTCGGAATGCGTGAATTCCACGAAGTATCGGGCCACATCGACCATGCAATTGTCTTCGTCGAGAACAACCATTCCGCCTGAGCCCATGATGGAGCCGATCTGCGCCAGCGCTTCATAGTCGACGGGTGTGTCGAGCATCTCGACGGGGATGCAGCCGCCGGAGGGTCCGCCGGTTTGCACTGCTTTTACGCGGCGGCCAGCGACTGCGCCTTCGCCGATGTCGTAGATGAAGCTCTTGAGTGGAGTGCCGAGGGGCATCTCGACCAGGCCGGTATTCTGGATTTTGCCGACGAGCGAAAAAACCTTGGTGCCGGGACTCTTGGCACTGCCAGTCTCGCCGAACCAGGCGGCACCGCGGCTGACGATGGGGGCGATATTGCACCAGGTTTCAACGTTATTGATGTTGGTGGGTTTGCCCCACAGTCCCTTCTGCGCGGGGAAAGGCGGGCGGGGATGGGGGCGACCGGCAAAGCCTTCGAGCGAGGCGATGAGGGCAGTTTCTTCGCCGCAGACAAAGGCGCCGGCGCCCTGCACCAGATCGATGTTGAAGTTGAATCCGCGATCGAGAATGTTGTTGCCGAGCATTCCATATTCGCGCGCCTGCTCGATAGCGCGAGTAAGACGGCGGACGGCGAGCGGGTACTCGGCGCGCACATAGACGATGCCTTCGGTGGCGCCCATGACGTAGGCTCCGATGATCATGCCTTCGAGCAGCGAATGCGGATCGCCTTCGATCTCGTTGCGGTTCATGTAAGCGCCGGGGTCGCCTTCGTCGGCATTGCAGATGATGTATTTGACATCAGACTTGGCCTTGGCGAGGAAGTCCCACTTGTTACCGGTTAGGAAGCCGGCGCCGCCACGGCCACGCAGCCGGGCTGCCTTGATCTGCTCGATTACCGCGTCTTTGCGGCCGTCGATGAGCACCTTGTAGAGGGCCTGGTAACCGCCTACGGCGACGTATTCCTCGATGTAGGAAGGATTGATGAGACCGCAGTTGCGAAGAACGATCTTCTTTTGGCCTTTGAAGAACGGAAGTGCGTTCCAGGACGCGATCTCCGGATAGCCTTGGCCGTATTTCACATTGGCGGTGATGTGGTCCCATTCCTCGATCTTGCAGAGGATGAGATCGGGCGGCATGACGCCGGTGGAGATGCCTTCAAGAATGCGGCCAGCATCGTGGGCCTGCACGCGATGAAGGATGACGAGCGGGCATCCGGGAAGCCGGACGCCTACCAGCGGCTCCTGAAAGCACGAGCCGAAGCAACCTACGCCGGTGAGTTGCACATCGAGCCCGCTGCCTTGAATGGCTCCGTTCAGGGCATGAAAGAGTTCTTCCGCGCCGTTGCCGCGACCACAGGTTCCCATACCCACGGTGAGGCGCGGGACGGCCGGCATCAGCTTGGCCAGGCCGGATTCACGTACAGCGTTGAATGCGCCGATGTCCTGAATTCGCGGCATTACTTTTTCTCCTGCGTGAGTGCTCTCACTTCGCGCTGCAAGGTGCGCTCGTTTACGTGACTCAGGATGTGGTGGTTGACTTCAACCACTGGGGCCAGTGCGCACTGGCCGAAACAGGCGACAGTACGGATGGTGAACTTGCGGTCGGGCGTGGTGAGCGCGAGTTTGTCGGCCTCGCTGGTCTCGCTTACTTCGTGGTCGCTCAGGCCTAGATCGAGACAGACCTTCGCCAGCAGGTCGCGGGAGCCGCGGGTGTGGCAGGCCGTGCCGCGACAAACGCAGATGACGTTGTCGCCTTGCGGATCGAGATTGAAGAGCGCATAGAAGGTAGCGGCGCTATAGATTCTGGCCGAAGGGACGCCGGTTTCTTCGGCGATGTAGCGCAGCGATTCCATTGAGAGAAACTTGTGCGCGTTGGCGGTTTGGACGGCTTCTAATATTCCCAGCAGGGCGCCGGGCTTGTCTTTGTGCTTTGCGATTACCTGGTCGATGAGCAGCTTTTCGTGAGCTTCAAGGACCCCGTTGACAACTTCATTGGCGGCGGTTGGCATGCTTCCTCCCCACCCTGGCTTCCGGACCGGCTCCGAGGAGAGGAGATAGTAGATAAAGGAAAAGAGCACTCGCGAACAACGCTTCGTATACCTGGCGAAAGAGGATACTGCGCTTCGACGGCAAGCGCTATCCGTACGCACTTCTCCCCAGAGATTGTCCGTTGGAACATTGATACTGTCTGGTGTGCTTGGGATGTGCCTCCTGTCACAGTCGATTGTGACTATTGGGTTTGGAGGAGAGAGGCAAGCCGGCCGGATAGTCATCAAGAAGGGCGGACTAGAATGGAATCAATGACCCGAGCGACCCGGCTTCAGTTCTGGATTGCCGCTTTTGTTCTGCTGTCCTGGTGCTCACTCGGCCCTGCACAGAGTCCCGGGGCCTACGCACCCCATCCCTTGTTGGTCGGATACTTTCCTCAAGAGGGCCTCCATTCCGCGCAACCGTTCTACGTCAAGGCGCTCGTCACCAACGGAGCTGCGGATAGGCTCGACCAGATCAATTACTCGCAAGGTTCCGTGCGCAACGGCCGTTGCTCTCTGGCCGATTCCGATGCCGATCTGAGCGTTCGGTTCACCCGACAAAACAGCGTCAACGGCAGATCAGACAACCCGATATCCCGTTTCCGAGGGTATTTTCACCAACTCGAGGAACTGAAACGTCGTTACCCGCACTTGAAAATGTTGATTTCGCTTGAGGGTGACGCACGGGACTTTGCCCAAGATGCCCAACCTGAAAATCGAAAAGCGTTCGTTGCTTCCTGCGTCGCCACTTTTCTCCGGGGCCATTTCGCACCTGGTATTTCCAAGCCCAAGCTTTTCGACGGAGTCGATATCGACTGGGAGTCTCCACAAGGAAAAGACGCACCCAATTTTCTTGCTTTGATACAAGAGTTTCGTCGTCAGATGAATGAAGTACGTCCAGGTTTGCTCTTATCGGTCGCTGTCGATGAATCGCCGCAGACGTTTTCCGGCACAGATTTCGCTAACATTGCTCCACTCGTCGATCAGGTTGGCGTTATGAACTACGACTACGCGGGCCCATGGAGTCAAACTACTGGATTGCTGGCGCCCCTGTTCTCCAACAACCCGCAGGATTCCCACACAATCGAGCGAAGTATTGCCAGCTACGAAGCTGCCGGTGTGCCTGCAGCAAAGATACTGATGGGCTTACCTTTCTATGGCTACAGTTGGACTGACGTTGAGATTGTCAACGACGGTCTGTTCCAAAAAGGAAATGCAATCAAACAAGATCGCGCCTACCACCATATCCGAAGCATTGCTTCCAACTTCTCCGCTCATCGAGAGGAGTTCTCGCAAGAGCCATGGCTTTTTGATGGCCGGACTTTCTGGACATATGAAGATCCCGTTTCCATCCGCTTCAAAGCGAGCTATGCCGCGCATCAGCACCTTGGCGGCTTGATGATATGGGAACTCAGTGGAGATACGGAAGACGCTGAGCTGCTGAGCATCGCTTACCGCTCGCTCCGCGATCCGCTTGAAGAGAACATCTTCGTCAAGCATGCACGGAAGCGACCTCTAGTCACCAGCGTGCCTACCGTGCGGAAGTAGGCCGGCGTTACGCTGATGATGGACTTCCGCGGCTGCGGCAGGAGTCCGGCTTAGGCGGCTCGGGTATGGGCCGGATTCCGCTTTATCCACACATCCAATCCAGTTTTCATGCGTGGCGGCGGTGAGGTATGTCGGGCAACAATGAATGACGGAGATCCTGGAGACGGGCGTGACGGGCAAACTGGAAATGATTGTGGGGCCGATGCGGAGTAACAAGACCGCGGAGCTGCTGCGGAGAATCGAAACGCGGCGGCAGTATGCCAAGCAGTACGTGATGCTGTTGAAGCCGAGCGACGATACCAAGGCGGCCGCCGGAGTGGTGGAAAGCCGAAATCGGAATGGCTGCGGGAAGATGGAGGCAGTTGAGTTCCGGTCTGCCGATCCGTGGACGGTAATGCCGGTTCTGGCGGCTACAGAACAGCAGATCGGCAAGCGCGTGGAATGTATCGCGATCGACGAGGGGCAATTTGTACAGGATCTCTTCGCGTTTACCAGACGGCTGCTTGAGACGGGATACGACGTGATGGTTTCGGGGCTGGAGCTCGATTTTCGCGGTATGCCGTTTGGGGAGATGCTGGATCTCTCGTGGCTGGTGCGAACGTATTCTGGAAACATTACGGAGTTGGTGGCGTACTGTAGTTGCGGATCCAAGGCGCTGTATCCGCAGCGGCTGGTGGATGGAAAGCCGGCTTCGTACGACAGCCCGATCATTATGGCTGGGGATTTCTACGAGCCGCGGTGTGCGGAGCATTTTGTGCTGCCGGGTCGGCCGCATTAGGTCTCTGTCCGCGTGATTTTCGTTTGTTGCGATTGAATGCCTTGCTATCCCATCGCGGCTGAGAAAATGCTGGTCCTTCGACTCCCTGCGCTTCGCTTGCCCTGGGCTATTATCAGAGCCCTACGGGAGCGAATCAGGAAGGCGTAGCCTCAGGATTTTAGACTCCAATGGTGTGCCGAAAACCCACCGACACTCTGGATGACTGCATCTTTAACCTATGAGCGTTTGTGACCAGACACTCGATTGATTATTCGGGTGGCTCAGGTACAGGTTTGATCGATTGCGCGGTTCCCTCTTCAATCGTGTCGGATTCATCGTCCGGAGTGGGCGTTTCGGCTTCTTCGCTCTCCGGAGCGGCGGCGGAACCCAGGAGTTCGTCGATGCGATAGTTGGCGGCTTCGGCGGTTGCGAGGGCCTCCTCGACGGTCTTGCTCAACTCCTCAACTTCGGCGCGGCTGGAAGCGGTTTCACCGGCCAGGCGGAGCAGGGACGGCATGAGCAACCACCAGAGTAGCTCCTCATAAAGTTCGTGTACGAGGTAGAGATGGCCTTCGGCTTCGTGGACGCCGGTTAGCCAGCGCACGTCGGGATCGAACCAGAGCGCGGGGGCCAGGGCAACTTTTTCGTCGGTAGCGATAAGCTCTGGCTGGGGAGCGGCGGGAACCTTTTGGCATGTTGCGGGAGCAGCCTTCGGCTCTGGAAGAGACTCAGAGGCTGAAACCTGAGGGCCTAAAGGCCTTCCAGATTTGGACGGCTTTGTGTCAGGGCTAAAGCCCTGACCTACGACTCCGGCGCGACTCTCCGGTTCGCTTGCTGGTCCGGGTTCGGAGGGGGCTTCTTCGGGCTTGCCGGCGCCGGTTAGCAGCAAAATCTTGATGCGGGCTGCGACGCGCCAGCCCTCTTCGCCTTCGAATCCAAGGGCTGCAAAGGCCTGGGCGAATGGCTCACGGAGACGCAGGCGGTCAAACAAGTCCAGTGCGACGCGTTCCGGCTTCTCGACGTCGATGGATTCGGCGAGCAGTTCCAGGGCGCACCAGGCGAGGATGGGGCCCCACATGGCGGTGGCTGTGAACTGCGGGCTGGGACTGGGAAGCATGCGGCGGGCGGCAACGGTCCACGGAGCCGGGAAGAGCGCCTCAGTGGCGGGAATGCGCATTGCTGCGCGGAGACGTTGGCGGAAGGCGGGAGCGAGCAACCCTGGATCGGTGGGCATAGCGTCGACGCCGGGGCGGGCTTCCTCTGGAAGGCGGGCAACATAAGCCGCTTGTGCTGCGCGCAAGAAACTCTCACAGCGCACCCAGATCTGATCAAAGAACTCGCTGCGATCGCGCTCGATGATCTTGTTCATTCCGGCGGATAGAGCGCGTGGGTGCTCCGCCACATCGGCGAAGAGGCGCACGATACCGGGTTCCAACTGCTTGCGGAGTGCGTCGTGAACAGGCCGCAACTCGAGGTTCACCAACGCATCATCAAGGTTGGGAACGCCACGTCCGTTGAGAGAATCGCAGAGGCGGTCCCAGGGATGTTGCGCCGTCGAGCGCAGTTCGCGCCAATCGAGAAAGACGTGGCACTGGTAGGCGTGGAGTTCGAGGGTCAGGCCGCTATTGAGCAGATCGTTCGCCCGGCGCAGGTATTCGAGGCCGGTAAGCGAGTCACGAAATGTGAAGACAGTGCCGGAATCTCCACCCAGACCGAGACCCTCGCGCAGTCGCTGCTGGCGAAGGCCGCCGGAGCCTTTGTCAGCGTATGCGGCGGAGAAATCGATGGTGCCGTGCGCGGTGCCGTAGCGGTTGTTGTAGACCACAAGTGCGCGCTCACCGTCGTTGCGGTTGGAATAGGCAAAGACGTTTTCGTCCACTGAACCGTTGGCATGGAAGAAGTCGTAGAGCAGGAAGTTGCTGCTTTCGGCGAAGAGCCAGCGGCGCTTGAGCAAGGGCGCGATCTCCCGCTCGTGACGCTCGACCAGCCATGGGTCGGGCGATTCGTCGTAGCGGGGCCAGCGGTACTCCATGCCGTATTTCTCAGTGAAGCCTTCGATCTGGCCGTGGCCGAACATGGGCAGGCCGGGCAGCGTGGACATCATGACCGCAACGCCGAAGCATTTGTCGCCAGTTCCAAACTGGTCAACTGCTGTGCGTTCATCAGGATTGCTCATGAAGTTGACGTAGCGCTTCATAATGTCGGGGTCGAACTCGAGGGTGTTCTTGATGACGGAGCGGTACTTGGCGTTTTCCTCATCGCGCAGCATGACCATGAAGGCGCTGTTGTAGACGCGGTGCATGCCGAGGGTGCGGACGAAGTAGCCCTCCATCAGCCAGAAGGCCTCAGCGAGCAGAAGCGTGCCGGGGACTTCCGCGGCCACGCGATCGACAACTTCGCGCCAGAACTCGTGCGGCATGCAGCGGTCGAATTCGGCCTGGCTCATCCCGTACTCGGCACGCGAGGGAATGGCGCCGCTTGAACCTGGCCCCGGAAACCACAGGCGATGGAAGTGGCGCTTGGCGAGCGTCATGGCGGCATCGAAACGGATAACCGGGAAAAGTCGCGCTACATGAAGGATGGTCTGAATCACCTGCTCGCGGACGGCGGGGTTCAGGTAGTCCAGTTGCGCGGTGTCGTTCCACGGGAAGCTCGTGCCGTCGTTGCCGTGGTAGATATAGCGGGTTTCGCCGCTTGCTTTGTCGCGGCGGCGAAAGACCACGGCGGCGTCAGACTGCTCGAAGTAGTGGTCTTCAATCTTGATTTCGACGCGGCCGTCGTGGGAAAGATCGGGACCGTTGAAGCTGTAGGCGGGATACGGCGTGTCCTGGCGGGCGATGAACCAGTCGGGGTGCTCGATGACCCAAGGCGAGTCTATGCCCATGTGGTTGGGTACCATGTCGCTGGCGAGGCGGACGCCGTGATGGTAGGCGCGGTCGCGGAGATTGATGTAGGCCGGTTCCCCGCCCAGATCGTCCGCGATGGTGTAGTTGAAGAGCGAATAGGCCGAGGCCACAGCGTCGCGGTTGCCGCACAGCTGCTTGATGGTCTTCGACGCGCGGCTGCGCTCCCACACACCGATGAGCCACAGAGAATTAATCCCGCGGTGGGCGAGGGTTGCGAGCGCTTCGTCGGGAATCTCGTCGAGGCGGCCGATGTGCCGGCCGTACTGCTTGCTGAGCTGCGCCAGCCACACGTAGGTGCTCTTGGCGATTAGGACTGTCGATGGCATCCAAGCTGTGTCAGCCGAGAACTTCTCGTACTCATTGGCAGGATCGCCAAAGACCGGCACATCCGCGTGGCCGTCGGCGAAGGGGCTCTTGTGCCCGTGACGCCGCGCTCCTGCTGCAGCTTGTGCTTCGGGAGGATTGAACTGCATCCAGATGGCGAGTTCTTCTTCACGAAGAATTTCGGCAGCGATTTCAAGGAGGCGCTCAAGGCTGTCGCCGAGGAGAGGCTTCCAGAGCCTCCGAATGAGGGCAAGCTGGTCGCTAAGGGAGTGGGGTGAGCCGACCGCGGGCGCGCGCAGCAGGTCAAGCAGGCTAACCGGCTTGGCATTGGGAAGCGGGATCAGTGGCCGGGTCGCAAAATAGTCCGGCAAGCGCTGCGTTACCTGTCGATAGACGGTCTTTTCAGCCAGGGTGCGGTCCTCGAAGAGTTCCTCGAAGGGGCGGAAGGCTTCGTTTCGGTTGGCGGTCCAGAGCAGGAGCAATTCTTCGAGCGCGGCGGCGCGATGGGGCATTGTGCCGGACTTGCCGGCCAGCCATTGCTTCGGCGTTTCCAGGCCACGGATGACGCTGGTGCCCGGAAATTGCTCGACGAATGCGAGGAGCATGGAGTCCAGCTTTTCCGGCCCTACCTGTGCAGCGAACCACTCCAGGCCTGCTGTCATTACTTCGGGGTCAAACTGTTCGCGATACCGCGCCATTAGAACGTGGCTGGCTTCGTCGATGAGGCCCATGGCGTAAAGCTGGCCGGCATGGACCGCCCGGTTGGGGTGATTCTGGACGTCGCGGACCTGGTTCATGCGGTGAGCGAACTCGCGGCATGCGGCCATGTTGGCGAAAATCACATTCCCTGTATAGGAGAAGAGAGACTCAGCGAACTGATAGCGATCACGCGCATTCCGCGAAATGTGGAATTCCATCATTGAAAATCGAGCTCCCTGAGTTTCTGATCGAGTCAAAAGGTGAAAACGCGGCCAAAAGGTAAAGGTACATCAATGGGGACAAGTACGCCGGAAACTGTGATTCTAAACCGCCTGCGCCGGGGCTGGCTGGGGAGTGGCCCGAGAGGCATGGGTATACGCAGTTTCGTGCGTAAAAGGCTAGTCGATCGCCTTGTGAAAGCGGAGGATGGCAATGGTGAGCAGGCTGAACCCAAGACCGGCCATGGCGGCCATCTGAGGCCACAGGATTTCCATGCCTACACCCTTCAGATAGGTGCCGCGCAATACGACCAGAAAATAGCGCAGAGGGATTAGGTAGGTGAAATCCTGCAGCCACTGCGGCATTGTCGCGATGGGAAATCCGAATCCGGAAAACGTGACGGCCGGGATGATGAAGAAGAACGCGGTGACCATGGCCTGCTGTTGGGTGGACGAGACGGTGGAGATAAGAAGGCCCGCGCCCAGCATGCAGAGAAGGAAGAGCACCGAGCCCGTCAGTAACACTGAGATGTGGCCGCGAAATGGGACCTGAAACCACAACGTTCCCACAGTCGCAATGAGCGAAACATCGAAGAGGCCTATCAGGAAAAAAGGCAACGTTTTGCCGAGGATGAACTCGACTGGGCGAATGGGTGTGACCATGATCTGTTCGAGGGTGCCGATTTCGCGCTCGCGGACCACGGCGAAGGCGGTCAGTGTGATGACAAGCACGAGGGTGAGGCTGCCGATGACTCCGGGGACAAAGAACCATCGGCTGCTCAGGTCGGGGTTATACCACGGCCGCTGATCGAGCTGTACCGAGGGCATCTGCTCGATCAACTGTGGCGCAGTCCGGCCGATTCGATCCCGTTGATAGTCCCGTGCATAGCCGAGCGCGATCTGGGTAATGTAGCTGGAGGCGATGAGTGCGGTGTTTGAGTTGGTTGCGTCGACGATGACTTGCAGTGGCGCGGTCTGGCCCTTGAGCAGCTTTTGGGAAAAGCCGGCATCGATCTCAAGGCCGATGGTGGCTTGTCCCCGATCAATGAGGTCGCGGATCTGGCGTGAGTTGGTCAGTTGACGCTGCACGTCGAAGTAGGGGCTCGATGTGAAGCGTGAGACGAGGTCGCGGCTCTGCTGGCTCTGGTCGAGATCGAGCACGACTGTGGGAACGTGATGAATATCGAAGGTGGCAGCGTATCCGAAGACCAGCATCTGAATGATAGGCGGACCTATCAGGATGGCGCGCGTCCGTTTGTCGCGGAATACCTGGATGAACTCCTTGATCAACATCTGCTTCAGTCGTCCCAGCATCGGTCTTCTCCTCTTCTCCAGACACGTTACTCTAGCCGCTTGTGAAACGAGCGAGTTGCGATGAGCGTCAGCAGGAAGGCAAACACCGCCAGTGGTATCAGATCTGCATCGAGCATGGCCGTGGGTGTGCCCTTGAGAAATATCTTCTTTAGCACCGAGACGTAGTAACGCGCCGGCAGAATGCGCGTGATCCACTGCAGGACCGGGGGCATCTGCTCGATCGCAAACAGGAATCCCGACAACAGGAATGCAGGAAGAAATGTGATGATGAGCGCTATCTGGCTGGCGACAAACTGACTTTTGGCGAGAACGGAGATGAGGAAGCCGAGTGACAGCACAACGATCATGAACAGGGCCGAGCTGACCGCCAATGTAATGTAAGACCCGCGAAATGGTACATGGAACCAGTTGATTGCGATGAGCGCGCAGACGGCCACGTCGAACATGCCGAGAACAAAATAGGGAGCGAGTTTGCCCAGCATGATTTCCATTGCGGTGACGGGAGTTGAAATCAGTTGTTCCATCGATCCGCGCTCCCACTCGCGCGCTATGGTGAGCGAGGTGAGGAATGCACCGATGACCGACATGACCAGGGCGAGCACTCCGGGAATGATGAAGTCGCTGCTTTCGAGGTTTTCGTTGTACCATGCGCGGGTTTGCACGCTTACCGAAACGGGTTGAATCGCCTGTCCACGCGCTTGAAGCCAGTTGAGCTGAACCTGGGACGAATAGCCCTGCACCACCGCCTGCGCGTAACCGATAAGCACGTTGGCTGTATTGTCGTCGGTGCCGTCAACGAGCGCCTGGACCTGGACAGGCCCGCAGCAGCTTAACCGTTGCGAGAAGTCCCAGGGAATAACAATTCCCATCTTGGCGTGGCCGTCGTCGAGCGCCCTGGTGATTGCGGAATAACTGTCCACCACGCGTGCGATGTGGAAGTATTGATTCGACTGAAAGTGCTTGAGAAGGTCCTGGCTTTGCTGGCTGCCGTCGCGGTCGTACACATACACTGGCAAACCTTTCAGATCGAGATTGACGCCGTAGCCGAAGAGCAGCATAAGCGTTACAGGCATAATGACGACAATGCCGAGGCTGCGCGAGTCGCGCAGGATGTGAGTTATCTCTTTTCTGGCCACGGCCAGCAAGCGCGTGAGGCTCATGGTTTGCGGCCCTCCGCGGCGTCGCGCGCCGTAGTGAGCGAAACGAAAACGTCCTCGAGTGTAGGACGTATCTTCTCGATGTGGCTGACGGTTACGCCGTGACCCTGGAGATACGTTTTGATGAGCGACTCAGCGGAAGCTGCATCCTGCACCACCAGATGCAGCGCATTGCCGAAGACCGCGGCATCCATCACGTCCGGAGCTGATTGCAGTGCTTCCACCGCATTGCCTAGCGGCTCGCACTCGACGAGCAGCAGTTCGCCCTTCATGTAATTGCGTTTCAACTCGGAGGGGGTGCCGAGAGCGACCATTTTGCCATGGAAGATCAGCGCAAGACGGTTGCAGTATTCCGCCTCTTCCATATAGTGCGTGGTGACGAAGACGGTGACACCCTCTTCGGCCATCTTGTGAATCAGGTCCCAGAACTGGCGCCGCGAGATGGGATCGACGCCGGAGGTGGGCTCATCGAGAAACAGGATGGGCGGCTGGTGAAGCACCGCGCATCCGAGAGCGAGGCGCTGTTTCCATCCACCCGGAAGCGTGCCGGTGATTAGATTCTCCTGGCCTTTAAGATTCGCCATTTCAAGCGCCCATTCGATGCGGTCTTTGAGGTTGGCAGAGGACACGCTGTAAAGACCGGCGAAGAGACGCAGGTTTTCGATGACCTTCAGATCGTTGTAAAGAGAAAATTTCTGCGACATGTAGCCGATGTGCTGGCGCACAGCCTCGGGCTTGCGGCCCACATCGTATCCTGCCACCTGCGCGCGGCCAGATGTCGGCTTGAGTAAGCCGCAGAGCATGCGAATGGTGGTGGACTTGCCGGCCCCGTTCGGTCCCAGGAAACCGAAAACCTCGCCTCTGCTTACGGTGAGATTGAGCCGATCGACGGCCACAAAGCCTCCGAACCGCTTGACGAGGTTCTCCACCACTACAGAGTTCGCTGGCTCAGGCATGGCGCGCCGCTCCACTTCCGATCGCGTCTACAAAAAGGTCTTCAATAGTGGGCGCTACCTGTTGAATCGCATCGAAGCCCACGTCGGCGTTCTTCAGCCGAGCCTCGAATTCAGGAATGCGCTTGGTTGCATTGTCGACCACCACGTGCACACCGTCGCCGGTCAGCACCAGGCTTGAGATTCCGTCTGCGTGTTCGAGCTCTGTTCGTAGCCTGTGCGGCTCGGCTGAGGTAACCGACAATACGCCTTTGCCCATCTGGGCCTTCAAGTTCGCAGGCGTGTCGCAGAACAAGAGCTTGCCCTGGTGCATCAGGGCAACGCGATGGCAGCGCTCAGCTTCATCCAGGTAAGCAGTCGAAGTAAGGATCGCTACGCCTTCCGAGACAAGCTCGTAAAGAATGCGCCAGAAATCTCGGCGCGAAACGGGGTCGACGCCGGTGGTCGGCTCGTCGAGAAGAATAACTTTGGGTCGATGAATTAGCGCGCAGACCAAGCCGAGCTTCTGCTTCATCCCGCCTGAGAGCTTACCAGCCATGCGAGTGCGAAACTCGCTCATTCCCGCCGCATCGAGTAACTGCCTCGAACGAGCGTTGCGTTCGGCTCTGCGTACACCAAACAAATCGGCGTAGAAGCGTATGTTCTCGTCCACGGTGAGGTCTTCGTAAAGTCCGAACCGCTGCGGCATGTAGCTGAGCGCGTGTTTGGCGTCCTCGGGGTCGCGCACTATATCGCAGCCGGCCACAGTCGCCTGACCCGCGTCAGGAGGCATGATGCCGGCCAACATTCGCAGCGTGGTCGTCTTCCCTGCCCCGTCGGGTCCGACTAGGCCGAATATCTCGCCGGCGCACACGTCAAAGCTCAGTGCATCGACAGCGCGCACGCCAGGAAAGCTCTTGGTCAGTCCTTCGGCCTTGATTGCGGACGTGCTCGCGGGTTGAGGCTGATCGGTCATTGCTTCGCCGGCACTGGAGCCGACGCCGGGGGGGGCGCGCTTGGTGCGGCGGCGGCTAGTTCGATGTGCGCGTCGGCGGGCATGCCGGGCTTAAGCTCGTGACTGGGATTGTCGATATCGATTTTGATGCGGTAGACGAGCGTGACTCTCTCTGCGTACGTCTGTACGCTCTTGGGCGTGAACTCGGCGTCTGGTGAGATGAAGGAGATGCGTCCGTGGTATTGCTTGCCGGGATAGGTGTCAGTGGTGATGGTTACCCACTGGTCCCAGTGAATTTTGCCGAGGTCGGTCTCAGCAATATAAGCGCGCAGCCAGATGTGATCCAGGTCAGCAAGCGTTATCACGGGAGAACCGGGCTGAGCTACTTCTCCCAGTTCCGCCTGGCGAACGGTAATGACGCCGGCCGTCGGGGCACGCAGCGTTGTGTAGCTCGCGTTGATGCGCGACAGGCCCAGGTTGGCGTTTGCCTGGGCAAGATTGGCGCGTGAAATCGCAATATCTTCTTTGCGGCTGCCCTCCTCGGCCTCGTTATAACGCTGTTGCGCCGCCGCGAACGTTGCTTCAGACCGCTTCAATGCAGTTGCGGCCAGGTCGCGGTCCTGCGCGGAGATTTCGTCTTTGCTGAAGAGCTGCTGGGCGCGATCGTTGTCGGCTTTCTTCTGTGCAAGCTCGGCCTGCGCATCGAGGACGGATTGCTGCAAGGCTTTCACTTCCTGTTCGCGGGTTCCGGCTAGGGTGAGGGCGAGGTTGGATTCGCGCACGGCTACAGAGGCCTCGTCAATCCGCATTTTCTGCTTGTAATCTGCATCTTCGAGCCGCGCGAGCAAGGCGCCTTGCTGCACCTGCTGACCCTCCTCGACGGGCAGTTCGACGATGCGGCCAGGTACCTTGAAACTCACCAGGCTCTCGTGCGCTTCGATGTTGCCAGAGAGCGTTAGCTGATTCGTGGGCGCCGGCTTCTTTGTGAGCCGTGGATAAAAATAGACTCCGGCGGCAATGGCCGCGGCCAGCAAAATCAGAATCGGTATCAGTCGTTTCATGGTTTCAATCCTCGTAAGCAGCCTTGTAAGCGAGCCTCGTAAGGGGAATCCTCAGTGCAGCCTTTTAAGCGAGGACCGGTTATGGATTCCCCATAAACTGTCGAACGTTTTTCTCGGTATCGCCCATGGCCCGCGCGAGAGCAAACTTCGCATCCACGTGGCTGGAGACGGCGACAATATAGTTCTCCTGGGCGCGGGCCAGTTCGTCCTGGGCGGTCACCACCTCAACATTGTTGGCGGTACCGGCTTGAAAACGATCCTGTGCAAGCAAGAGTTCGCGCTGCGCCAGGTCCTGCCCCTGTTGGGCAACGCTCACCTGTTCAGCAGCGGAGTTCAGATTCAGGAGAGCTTGGCGAATATCCTGGTCAACGCCGCGCTCGAGATCGGCAATCTGGTCGTCGATGCGTCTGACGCGGCTCGCAAGCTGCTCCGCCTCGCCGTTGCGGTCGCGATCGAAGACTGTGAAATCGATCTGGCCTTGAATCAGGCCGGTGGTTTGCACGCTGCCAATGCTGCGGCCCAGTTCGCCAATGTTTCCGTTGAGGCTAAGTTTTGGATAGAACCGGGCGCGGCTGGCGCGCTGCTGCTCGATGAGGCCCTGGCGCTGGCTGGCGAGGGACAGGTAATCGGCGCGGGCCTTGAGCGCGGTGGGCAACAGGACTTCTGGCTGAGGCTGAGCAAGCACCTGGTAATGCAGTGGCTCGGCGAGTTCGAGCGGCGCGTCTGGACTCATGCCAAGATTTTGCGCCAAGACAAGCAGCGACAGCTTCAAATGGTTCTGGGCTACCAGCAGAGCCTGTTTATCGTTGGCCAGCTGCACCTGGGCACGCAGCACGTCAACGCCGGTCGCGGTGCCAGCATCGTGCTTGTCTGTGGCTAGCTTGAGCAGAGTGCTCGAATCCGTTACGCGTGACTGGGCAGCATCGACTCGGGCCGCAGCAGATTGCGCATCGAGATAAAGAGCGGCGATGGAGCGAACGATAAGATCACGCGCATCACGGTCATCCATCTTGCCGGCCTCCACGGCGTGCTCGCTGGCCTTGAAGGTGCGATAGCTAGCCAGGTCGATTACATTCTGCTGCGCATAGATGCGGAAATCATAGTTGGAAAACGGCCCCACAACGCTGGGGAATGGGATGCCTGGCGCTGAAATGCCAAAGGCACGCAAGTTGCGGTTCTGCACGTTAGCGTAGGTTTCGGCATTCACGCGTGGAAGCAGCGCAGCGGACATGCTCCGCTGGCGCGCGCCCTCTGCCTCGTCCACGCGGGTTCCGGCGACAAGCACGTTGAGGTTGGCCTGAAGCGCTTTTTGAATCGCATCCTGCAAGGTGAGCCGGTAGGGCGCAGGCTGCTGTGCAGAGCTCAACGCGGCCGGGATCGGGGTGACGATGAGGCTGGCAAGAGTTAAAAGAGCTATTTTCGAAAATTGTGGTTTCATGGTTCCTGCTCTTTGCCGGAGATGACGATCGATCTCCAGAAGTGCTGAAAGCTGTCTTCAATCCATGCTCCGAGCGCGGGCTTCTCGTGGAGTGACCACAGCAATACGGATCCGATACACGCCTGCAAAAACTGAAGAGCAATCTTTCCCGACTTCAGGCGTGAGTCAATCTCCCCGCGTTTTTGACCTTCCGTAACAAGCTCCTCTATTGCTTTACGGCCGTCCTGCATGTTTCGTTTCACGATTTCGCGAACCCGATCGTTGGCCAGAAACGAGGAGATGAAGGCCCGCGCCAGACCGGGGCTGCGTCCGGGCTCCTCAGCGAGGCGCTGTGCAAGTTGGCGCAAGACGGCATAGATCGCCTGCTTGCCGAGGGCTGCGCGCGAAGACGCTTCTTTGATTTTGGCAACCTGAATCTCAGCCATCACGCCCAGAACCTGGTCTTTGGTCTCGAAGTAGTTGAAGAAGGTTCCCTTGCCGACGTCCGCGGCTTCGGTGATGTCTTCGACGGTTACGTTGGACAAGCCGCGCTTGGCAATGAGCTGCAGCGCGCAACGGAACAGGCGCAGGCGGGTTTCGGCGGAGCGGCGCTGACGGCGGCCAATGGCTTTTGGATGGGTATGGGAATTGCTTTCGGCCGCAGCAACGCCTGAAGGGGCAGTGAGATTCGATATGCGACTAGTGCTCATAAACGAGTATTACCCGTTTTTGACCAACAGTCATATATTTGATCGCCTGGGTTCAATTTGTCAAGGGTGCAACTTCTTTCAGGCGAACGCCTGCCCTGGTCGTTGCCAATTACCAGCAAAAGTGCGGTCATTGTTAAGCGATGGCAATCAGCGAGAGCGGTTAGCGGTGCGCAAAGCCGGTTGCGACGCCGAGGGTGTGAGCTGCAATGCCTACAGTTGGAGAGAGCAGCCACAGCTTGTTTTCCTGCTTCCTAAACCGATAGCTGATGAAGGTTCCGTAGCCAACCAGCGCGAAGTTTACGGCTAGCTGCCCCGCATGCGACGAAGGCATCAGAGGGTTGCCTTCTGCGCAATGGTGGTTCGCAATGCAGTGCTGGGTCATTTCCACGTCGAAGACTGCCATGCCCAGATGAAGACCATTGAGCAGGAAGAATCCCTTGCTGAAAGTTCGGGTGCGAGTTGGCGTAGGTAGCACGAACACAAGGCCTGCGGAAGTTGATAGCCCGGAAGGCATTTCATTGGAGTGGCTGACAGCGGCCTCGCTGGCCGGCACTGTCGCACTTAGCGATAATTGCGCGTTCCTTTCAATCTGTCTGAATGAAATTTTGGCGTCCTGCGCCGAACTCGCCAAACCGCCCATTGCTATCGCCAAGCCCAGCATCGTGCCTTGAATTGTGTTCATGCTGCCCTCCAGTCGCGTTGCGTTTGCGCCTGGAGGAGTTATCGACTGAAGACTGCGCGGGATAAAAACTGCCCTAGATAAGGGCATTCCTGAGGTCCAGCATTAAAAGTGATAAAACTACTGACGTGCCGAGCTCGCGCGGAGCGCTGCCGAGTTCAGAGGCGCACTGCCTGAGAACCTGTATTGTCGGCCCTGGATAAGTTCAAACGCAGTTTGCAATCGGAACGACCGTTTGGCTTACAATGGTCGCATTGCCCGTCGTGCCTATCAACGCGGATTCCGGGTTGGATGAACCGGCAGTCAAAGCAAATCGGCTAGCGCCGATTGCTGTAGCAGCGTGCCTGTTTCTGCTGCTGGTTTTTTCCACGACAACCATGTTCGTGCGCGATGCCTGGGCGCTTCAGTCTTTTCAGATCGGCATCTTTGCTCTTCTCGCCGCGTATCTGCTGGCTGGCATTGGCTGCCGGAACGAGCATATCGCCAATGGCCTAGCACCGTGGCTTGTTTACCTGATCCCCCTCTGGGGCCTGGTCCAGATTCTTGCGCACACAACGGCTTCCAGCGTAGAGACTCGTGCTGCTGTCTTGCGCTGGGGCGCTTTGGCCGGCGTGTTTTTTCTGACCCAGACAGTGGCTCGTACCCGGACAGCGCGGCGCAACTTTCTAAGCGCCTTTCTGATTTTCGCGACGGCGATGGCAGTGCTCTGCCTCCTGCAGCTTTTCACTTCCGGTGGCCTGGTCCTTTGGTTCTTTCCGACCGGCTATCCGGACGTCTATGCCACGTTTCCGTCGTACAACAACTATGCACAGTTCGTGGAGCTGGCGCTGCCGATTGCGCTCTGGCGGGCACTGCGCGAAGGCTGGCACTCGTGGTGGTATGCGCTTGCCGGCGGTGTTCTCTATGGGTCGGTGATCGGCTCGGCATCGCGCGCGGGCTCGGCGCTCTGCACTGCGGAGCTGCTGGCCATGATGTTGATCGGGCTGGTGCGGTTGCGGGATTCGGAGACCGGCCTGCCCACACGCTCAACTACTGCCATGCTTTTGATGGTTCCTGTCCTGGCAGCGGCATTCACTCTTGCAGTGGGATGGGAGCGAGTTTGGCAGCGCTTTCAGCAGAATGATCCTTACCTGGTGCGCAAGGAATTCATGTTCGCTGCTGCGGACATGGCGATACATCGGCCGCTGACCGGGTATGGCCTCGGGACATTCCCTGAGGTCTATCAGCGCTATGCGATCAAGGACTTTCCGTTTTACGCCAACCACACCCACAACGACTGGGCGGAGTTTGCGGCCGACGGCGGAATTCCATTTTTGCTGCTGGTGCTGATTCCTTTTGCCGTCGTTGTTCCTGCAGCTGCCCGGAATCCCTGGGGGCTGGGGTTGATCGCGGTCATGCTGCATGCGTGCGTGGATTTTCCATTTCCGCGCCCGGCTGTCTCGGGATGGATGTTTGTCATCCTCGCACTGCTGTATATGGCACGCATGCAGGAAAGCACGGATTCAGGAAAAGGTAAACCGGATATACCAGACGTTGCTCGCGCGCTGAAGCCTACCTGAGCCTGCAGTGCCGAAACGACCTTGGCGCGGAGACAATATTGAGCGGGATATACGGAATATATCGATATGACGTGGCTCCGGTGGACCCGCTGTGGCTGGAGCGGATGAAGACGGCCATGGCCTATTACGGGCCCGACGGCGGAGACTGTAAAGTCGAGGATCGTGTGGGATTGGGGCACCTGCTGCTGGAGGTGAACCCGGAAGATGCTTTTGAGAAGCAGCCGGTACGGGGAGAGCGCGGACTTGTGGTCAGCGCTGCACGACTGGACAACCGAGATGCACTTCTGGAAGCATTCGATATTTCTTTTGCTGAGGCCGCTCAGACCACCGACGGGAAACTGGTGAGTCTGGCCTTCGATCGCTGGGGCGAGAAGCTCTGTTCGCACCTGCAGGGAGATTGGGCGCTGGCCGGCTGGGATGAGCGGGAACGCCGACTGCTGTTGGCAAGGGACGCCTGCGGAAACGCCACCCTTTATTACTACGAGGGCAAAGGCTTCATAGCTTTTGCATCCAGTCTCAAGGCTCTGCTGGCGCTCCCCGGCGTTGCCAAAGAACCTGATCGACTACGTCTTGCCGAAGTGCTGGTTTCCTGGCAGCACGATGCCGAACTGACGGCTTACAAGGGCTTCCGGCGTCTGCTGTGGGCCCATGCCATGAGCATCGGTCCTGATGGCCAGGCTCGCACCTGGCGCCATTGGTCGCCGGAAAGCCGCGAACTGCTCAACTGGCGCAGGGATGAAGAGTACGTAGAAGCCTTTCTAGAACACTACACGCGGGCGGTCCAAAGTTGCTTGCGAACTAAGAAGTCGGTATCAGCGGAGCTCTCCGGTGGCCGGGATTCCGGCTCGGTGGTGGCTATGGCAGCGCAGTTTCTTGCTGGCCAGGGCCGCGGTCTTACGGCCTATACCTCTGTTCCCTGTCTGCCTCCGGACGGAGCAAGTGAATGGGAACTGGGCAATGAATGGGAGATGGCCCACGCAACGGCGGAGATGGCGGGGGCAAATGTCCTGCATATACCCATCGATGCGGCGAACTACGGAGTCATCCAGGGCATCGAACACTTTCTCGAAGTTCATGACGGTCCATGTCATGGGGCAATCAACCACTACTGGTTACAGGCCATTATGGAAACGGCTTACCGGAACGGGGCTGGAGTCGTGCTAAACGGACAGAGGGGCAATGCTACAGTCTCTTGGGATGGAAATGGGTCAGCGCTTCTGTCACTGCTCCAGGGACACCGCGCCACGGCCTTAAGGTTGTTTCTTCATGCGGAGCCGAATCTCTGGCTGACCATGAAGCGGCAGGTGTTGAAGCCGTTGTTGACGCCTGGACTACAAGCTCTTCGACGCCTGAAAACTCCGTTTAGCGAGCACTGGCAGGCCTATTCTGCACTAAATATTAAGATGGCCAAGGAGTTAGATTTGGATGGGCGCATGAAGACGGAAGGGTACGATCCAAGCTTCACATTTTCCCCTCTAGAAGATGTTCACCTCCTTTTCTTTCTGCCTGCAGTTGGCATCGGGCCAGGTCTTGGAGCGGAATTGGGGGCGAGGCATTCCCTTTGCTACCTGGACCCAACCGCCGATCTCTCCTTGACTGAGTTTCTTCTGCGGGTTCCCAACGATCAATTCTGCCGGAGAGGTCAAAGAAGCTTCTTGATGAAGCGTGCCTTCCGGAATCGAATACCCAATCCTGTATTAATGGCACAGCGGAGGGGGCGTCAGGCCTCTGA
The DNA here is from genome assembly GCA_035945795.1 of Occallatibacter sp. GTDB lineage: Bacteria > Acidobacteriota > Terriglobia > Terriglobales > Acidobacteriaceae > Telmatobacter. The sequence goes on along the minus strand of DASYZU010000055.1, from coordinate 53,750 downwards.
TGTGGGCCATCGGATTCTTCGTGAACTGCCTGCGTTCCGGGAATGCCTGAATTCTCTGGATTCACTGCCCGAGGCCAGGGATATCCTCGACATTCCGCTCCTCCACCGCTGCCTGGAGGATATTGTTGCGAAGGTCGATCCCGGTACCACTGAAAGGGCGGACACAACTCTGCTTCGGGGGCTGGGCGTTGGGCTGTTTCTTCGCCGTCTGGCTGATTCCCGTTCGTGAGGTTTACCAATCCATGCTGAGCAGTCAGAACAGCGAAGTCTTCCAGCAATTACCCGCGAACGGTCGCGCCCTTGCAATGGATTTGGAGGAGACGGGATGGGGGGCCTCGGCCTGGGGCGTCCTGCTGGCGGGGTCCGGAAGCCATGACCGGCTTATGGCCCTTGGGAGAGCCTCTGTGGGCCTCCGGGCCATCCGGATGCTGGAGGTCGGCCATGCCTAAGTCGGACTGGCTGATAGGAACCAGCCCCGCGTTTCGGCTGATGATCGCTACCTCCTGGTTGGCCCCGGATTCATGGCAGAAGAACCAAGAGGAAACAATACGTGAGGCCATCGGGGCCGGCCCGGATTGGACAGAATACCTCTTCCTCGTGGATCGTCACCGCACTCCTGCCCTGAGTTGGGCCACCCTCAGCCGAGTACCGGGAATCGTGGTTCCAGCGCCGACAAAACAGGAGTTGGAGAAGCGCAGCAATGCCTGCCGGGTACAGTCGATTCGGCATTGCCGAGAATTGGTGAGGATACTGAAGGCCTTCAATCACGCGGGAATTCCCGTGATGAATTTGAAAGGGCCGATGCTTTCCGCTGAGCTCTATGGAGACGTGGGACTGCGACAGTCCAACGACCTGGATCTGGCAGTTCCGCCTGAAGATATAAGTCGTGCACAGGACTGCCTCATCGATCTGGGCTGGCATCTGGAATCCACTCTCATTTCTATGACTCCCCGCCAATGGGAAAAATTCCACCAAATGCGGGACGACCTCATTTTCATTCACAGCCAAAGCGGCAGCGAGCTGGAAATCCATTCACACAACTATTGGGAACCCCTCGACCAGAGCCGTGCCCGTTGGGCAAGAAGCATCTCTACCGTCTGGCAAGGTTGCACTCATCATGGGATGAATACCATTGACCAGGTGCTCTACTTATCCAGCCACGGCGGAGCTCATGCCTGGTTTCGCGCCAAGTGGCTGGGGGATCTGGCCCGCATCCATGCCGAAGGGCGAGTGAATTGGGAAGCAGCCTTGGGCTTTGCCAGGAGCATAGAGCAGGAGAAGCCCCTGCTAGCCTGCCTAAAGCTCCTGCAAATTGTACACAGGCTCCCTTTGCCCCGCCTCCATGGGAATCCTTTGCAGAACCTGCCGTCTTTTCTTATCGATAGCCCTCTTCACGCGCTCAAAGTTACCAAGGAGCCCCCCGCGCGTGGCGCTCTGGAATCGCTTCCTGACCTGCTCTACATGATTCGCTACACAAGGCTAATCCTGCCCCAAAAAACCTGGGCGGAAAGTCTCTCAGAACTTCTCTACTGTCGCCAGGATTTTAGAATGTTTCCACTTCCCGATAGCCTTTTCTGGGCCTATGCGCCCTTGCGTCCCATTCTGTTTGCATGGAGGAAGCTCTCACGAATCTGGGCGTGATTAGAGCCTGTTAACACTACTCAGGCGGCCAGAGTAGTGTTAACAGGCCCTAGTTCACTGGGCTCTCCGGCAGTGTGTCGAGGTGATCGAAATACAGGGGCAGCAACATGAAGCGTTGATGGGCAATCACTCAGTCGCGCCGCTATGGATCCAACTCCGCCGAGATTATCTGAATACTCATGCAGCCCAGATTCTCCAACGCCGATCAGCTGTCCGGCTCTGGATTGACGTCTCCAAAATACCCCGCCTGTGAGTCAACTGCCCCCTTTTCATAGGTTTCAGTGAAAAAAGAAAAATGTCTATAGGCTGAAGTCTGTTAAGTGGTGCGGAATAGACTATCGCCATCGTGGTATATTTCCAGCAAGGGAGTATGCGATGAACAGTGCTGTCGAAACCAGCCTCGAGTCAAGGAAAGAATGGACGAAGCCTGAACTGAGGTTAATCGATATTGAGCAAATCACCGCGAGTGGAATCAAAAGTACTCTATCTGACAGTGGCAATAATAAGCACCACAGCTAGGGTACCAGGCGATTCAACCCGGAGCCCGGGGTCGTCTCCTGCATCGGGTCGCGAGTTCTGGTGTGGTGATCCGGTCCTTCAGGCCTTTGAGGCCAAAACGAGAATCCCCTGGGTTAAATCTTGGCGATCTCAGAGTGCGAGGACCAAATCGACTGGCCGGTGGGGCTGAATCTAACGATATAAACTTCACTAATTCGGACCTGGTCTCCCAGCGCGAGAAGCAGTTGGACAATTCCTTTCCTCCCCTGATAATCCTCTTTCCTCTCTTTATCCCACCGCCCGCCCATTTCCACCAAAAGAGGTTGCAGACAGTCCCTTCGGAGACCCCCAAAGGCTTCCAGAACGGAGCGCTTCCTTCCCCAAGCACTCGCTAGAAACTTCGTCCCGGGGAGGCTTCTCGACGCATGAGAAGCGGAGCTATCGCATTCTTGACAAGTCATGACTTCGGAAGGGTCTGGATTTGAGCCGATTCTACATCGAGCATGCCCGAGATTCGAGGCGTCCCGAGTGTGCGTCGATATGTGAGGCGAAGCCGGAGCAGCGAAGCGCCAGGTGGAACAGAGAAGCTCAGCGCCACATGCTTCAGGTCGTCGCTGGAGAGATCGGGAGATTCCGCAAGGACCACGTTTGACTTCCCATCGATAAGCTGCCACCGGATTCCCGTGGCTGGCGGTATGCCGGAGGTGCGGTAGGCGTAGGCCATTGTGTAGTTGCCCGGCTGCAGGACCACAGCCTGCTCAGCAATAGTGCAATCCTCCGGCTGGCTACCCGTGAATTCTGTTTCCAAACCGGAAGAGCCTGGCCAGGAATGAAGGCCTTGATACTCCGGAAGAGACCAGTCGAAACTGACCGGCAGCGGTTCACGCTGGAAGCGGGCGTTGTTGGGCTCAGAAAGGTCGGCAACGACCCAGTGCTGCTCGATCAACAAGTGCCACAACGAACTAGCCGCAGAAGCATCATTCGTTGCAACCAGCCGGTTCACGACGGTGAACATCAACGGACGATCCGTTTCCAGATCACCCACGCGGACCAGGTGCGGCGCAACGTTGGCGATAGCATCTGGCTGATCCTTCGCAAGCAAAAATCCGATGTACTGGCGGATTAGTTCGGGCTTCTCATTCAGGATTCCCGCGGTAATCGTGCTGGGATCGGGCGATGCGCGCCAGCAAAGCTCAAAGAGTGACCCAATATCGTCGGCGGGCATGTCGGCAGCGTTGCGGGCCCACGCCCAAAAGGCCGGCATGTTGTCGCGGCGGAAATAGTAGTTGGCAAGGCTCCAGCGGGGCAGATAGGTGTGGTCCACCTCAAAAGCTTCGAGCAGCTGTTTCTCGGCACGGCCAAAGTCCCCATCGGCCTCATATTGCAGCCCTAGTTCGATGTCCGCTTGAGCGTCGTAGTGGTTGAGGCTCAGAGATTTGGTCAACAGTTCATGCGCACGGGCCCGATCAAACTGAGCAAGGCGCATGTAGTACTCCCACCCGTCAGGCACCAGACGAATTGCGGAGCGTATCGAAGCCTCGGAATCCTGTTTGAACAGGTAATCCGCACGCGCCAACTCCAGGGAACTCCAGATTCCGAGGCAGCACGCTCCTACGATGAAAATTCGCAATGCATAGCCAACTGGCCGTCGGAAAGGATGCATCATAACTAACGACAAAGCATAGCACCTAAAGCGAGGCTGTTAAATCGGATCGTGCACATGATGCCGAGGTGCCGTTTCGACCCTTTTACCGGAATGTGCAATCAGCCGGTCAAAAGTTGGATAACAGCCTGAATGAATCGAGAACGCCGTGTTAAATGCCACAGGCTGCAGCCTCTGCGGTCTTTCGTATTACGAATGTCACCCGAAACTCATTGATTTCAACGACTACGGAACTTGCAGTCATCAGAATTCTGAGGTATAACCAAGAGCAGGAACAGCCTGGGTGCCTCTGCACCACAAGCCGCGAGGGCGATCGATGTTCAAGAAACTGCAAGTTGCGGTAATTCTGTTGTGCATGTTGTCTTATGCAACAGCCGGGACCGTTTCGATTGGAACTGCCAGCGCTCGTGGAGACATGCGCGTGGACAACTACCTGGTCAAGGGTAATGCCACCCTCTTTGATGGATCGGTAGTGGAGACCGGGCAGGCCACAGCGAATCTGCGGCTGAACAAAGGCACCGAAATCACCATGTCAACAGCCTCGCGCGGCACCTTGCACAGCGACCGTCTTGTGCTGCAGCAGGGAGAAAGCGAATTGGCTGCCTCCAGTTCCTTCCAGCTCGAGGCCAACAGCCTGCGAGTGACACCGAACGAACCAAATTCGCGCGGAGTGGTCTCGCTCAAGGCTGGAAACACTGTTGAAGTCGCCTCGTTGAATGGCAGTTTCGGAGTTACGACCGATCACGGAGTCCTGCTCGCAAATGTCCGCCCCGGCCGTGTGGTCTCGTTTGCTATGCAGGCGGGCGGAAACCCTGCAACCTTCTCTGGGGTGGGTCTGGTCAGCTTCGAAAACGGAACGTATTACCTCACCACTGCCGAAGATGTTAAGTACGTTTTGACTTGCAAGGATTTTCACAAATATGTGGGCGATAAAGTCGTCGTCTCGGGTACTTTGCAGGGAGGCACACCTGGGCAGGTGGGAGGCACCGGATCGATGCTTTGCGTGAAGTCGATAGAGATTAATGGCGAAAGCGGGATGTCGAAGAAGGACAAGTGGATCATTGCTGGCGTGATTGTCGGTGGCGGAGTCGGCGCTGGAATCGCACTCGCAAATAGGAACCACCCTTCACCTGCTGCTAGTCGCTAATCCTTGGGCTTGAAACTCAGGCTCTCCAACTGCTTCTCATTTCAGCATCAATTGGTTTCCTCTCGATACTCCGAAAAAATGTGAGATATCTTGCTTTTCACGATTCTATTTGGATGATAAAAGCCCTCAATTTTTCTGGTTCTGCTCATGGACAGATCATGTATTTCGTCCAAGGAAACATGCCTGGACATGACATTCTCCGGCTATGAATAGAGCGTCTTTTAAATTCCTAAGATTTTTATTATGAATATTTTGACCAACCGAAAACAACCCTTACTTTTGTCACACTTTTGTCTAACATTTTTCTTGTAACTATGGTTCGTCCGTGCTATCTTCCATATAGTTGTTTTGGTTTCGCTCGATATCCTGAGAGCGCTGTGCTGTAGACATCGAGTCCACCAGCGCCTGAGCGAAGAGCACCTGCACAGTTGATTGAAAGAAGTGCACGGTCTGCCTGCGGTTTCTCCATCTGCCTGTGACTAACGGGGGCGAAGCCTGTCCGAAACGCCACCTTGAATCTCGATCCGCTATGAGCTGATTTAGGTCTTGCATTTCCCCGACTTGTCATTCGCCAGGTCTCTGCGAATGACGATCGAAGCCTCCTACCCTAGCCGTCTCTGAATCCAACTTGACAGTTCTGAATCCACGTTCACGCATGATTAGTGTCCGGCTCTCCGAAGAGGAGTACTCGGCTCTCAGACACCTTTGTGCAGTTACCGGTGCGCGCAGCGTGTCAGATCTCACGCGTGACGCGATGCGCGTGCTTCTTAATGGTGCGGGCCGAGAAGAGTCACTCGGTATTCACGTGGACGAGTTCCGCTCTCAAATGAGAAGCCTGGACCAGAAGATAGAGCAACTTGCGGCGGACATCACATCGTTAAAGGCCAACGGTAACCAGTAAGAAAGATTGAAAAGCTGCTGCGGGATCGAGTAACCGTACACATGGCAAAGGACAGAATTAAGCAGGCCCGTATCCGGGAGTCGTTCATGAAATGTTTAACCATTTCACTTCTGGCAATTGCCTTTGCCAGCGCAGCTTTGGCACAACAGCAAACAAATCCAATCCCTGCGGGCGCCGGGGCAACCGCTCCTAGCGACGGCCCCAATCTGTCTGTCGCGAGGCTCGGCAAGGACGATCTAATAGGCATTTCGGTGTATGATGCACCGGAATTGACCCGCACCGTTCGCGTGGACGATGACGGCAATATCCGCTTGCCGATGGTGCAGCAGCACATCAAGGCTGCGGGCCTGCTTCCGGTCGAGCTTGAGAATTCCATCACGACTGCGCTGGTTGACGAGCACGTACTGGTAAGCCCCGTCGTGACCGTGTCTGTTGTCGAATACCACAGCCGGCCAATCACGGTTGTAGGGGCAGTGAAGAATCCAACAACGTTTCAAGCCACCGGTAATGTGACGCTTCTTGAGGCAATTACACGGGCAGGGGGACTTACCGAAAATGCCGGGGCGGAAATTGAGGTGGGCCATCTAGCATCCAGCGCTAACGGCAAATCTGTAGATCTGACCGAGCGAATTCCAGTACACTCCCTTATGAACGAGGCGGATCCGGCCGCCAATATGAAGCTGGAGGGTGGAGAGACTATCCGCGTTCCGCAGGCCGGACAGGTATTTGTTGTGGGCAATGTAAAGCACCCAGGCCCGTTTCTTATCACAAATGATTCCGAGAGCTCCGTCCTAAAAGCGCTGGCTATTGCGGGGGGCTTGGACAGCTTTTCCTCCAATACAGCCTACATCTACCGCATCGATGACAGCAGCGGCCGCAAGAACGAAATTCCAATCCCGATAAAGAAGATACTGTCGCGCAAATCCCCTGATGTGCCCATATACGGCAACGACATGCTCTATGTTCCGAGTGCGAATGGGCAGCGGGTTAGCGCCAAGGCTCTTGGAATGGTAACCGGGATAGGCCTTGGAATCGCCTTCCTTTTGGTCTATGCCCTTTAGTAGGTTGTAAGAGAGGTTCCATGCCTAAACAAGCGAGACTGCCGGAGGTAATTCCCTCCGGCCCGCCCAATAGTTTGCCGGCGGTAGCTTATTACGCACCAATTGCGCCGCAGCAGGAATTTGAAGCGGAAGCGCCGGCGGTTCCCCTGACGCACTACCTGTGGATTCTCCGCCGGCATCGCTGGAAGATCATCGCCTTCGTTGCGACCTGCGTTCTTATAACCGCTATAGTCTCCGCGCGCTTGCAACCGATCTACGAGTCCGCCTCCACAGTGAACATCGACTTCCAGGCTCCTTCGGGAGTTGTTGGTCAGGATTCCACAAATTCATATGTCTCGGACCCTGAGACATTCCTCGCCACCCAGATCAGACTCATTCAATCGGACGCAGTGCTCCGTCCGGTAGCCGAGCAGTACCATCTGCTGAATCCCGGGGGACAGTCTAACCAGCCAAACCCTACAAAGGCTCAAGCAATGGCGGCAGCGCCGGTTTCCCTGGGTCCACTTAAGGTCACCCGGCCGACTGGCACCAACCTTCTGCTCATCAGCTATCGATCTGCAGACCCCCACCTTGCCGCAGACGTAGCAAATGCGATTGCGAATTCCTATCTGGTACACGCCTACAATATCCGCATCCGGACTTCAGCCAGCTTGTCGTCGTTCATGGAAAAGCAGCTCGATGAACTGAAGGCAAAGATGGAGCATTCCAATCTTGCCCTCGGGCAATTTGAGAAAGATCTGAATGTTATCAATCCGGAAGATAAATCAAACATTCTGTCAGCACGGCTCCTGCAATTGAACACGGAGTATACAAACGCACAAATTGATAGGGTCAACAAGGAGGCCGCATTAGATGCCATCAAATCCGGCACTATTGAAGCCGCCCAGGTTTCTTCGCAGGGAGAATCACTCGCAAAGCTCAACGATAGTCTGAACCAGGCGCGCCAGCACTTCGCGCTCGTCAAGGCTACTTACGGCACCAGCCACCCTGAATACCGTAAAGCCGCATCCCAACTCGCCGAAGTAGAGAAGCAGTTCGAAGAGGTGCGCAACAATATCGCCGAAAGAGTCGAAGTGCAATATAGTGAGGCTCTGAATCGCGAGCAAATCCTCGGAAAGACCGTAGCCGATACGAAGGCGGAATGGGACAGTCTCAGCTCCCGTTCGTTTCAGTATCGGCAGTTGAAACAAGAGGCCGACGCCGACAAGGCCCTCTACGACGAACTGGTCAAGAAGATTCAAGAAGCGGACATCAATGCCGGCTTTCAGGACAACAACATCAGCATCGCCGATCCTGCACGGCCGTCATTGAACCCGGTGTATCCCGATAAGGAGCAGAATCTCCTCTTGGCATTTCTCCTTTCGAGCTTCCTGGCAATTGGTTTCGCCGTGCTGGTGGACTCGATCAACACGACCCTCCGCGATCCTCAGGAAGCCAGCCGGTTCCTCGGCGTGGATGTTATTGGCACAATGCCCGTTGACCACGCTGCTGCTCAACTTCCCAGACCCATCGTGCCGGCACAGGCGGAGACCACTCTCGCAAAGGTCATTCCAAACCCGAATCGCAAGGGATACTCCGGGGCAACCTCAGGCTTTGAGGAGGCCATTCGAACCATACGAAACACGATTCTCTTATCCGACTTCGAGGGACGGCTCCGCTCGATCGCCCTCACAAGTGCTACCCCCTCAGAGGGCAAAACAACGATTGCCGCCCATCTCGCCATCGCCAATGCCGACCGTGGAAAGAAAACGCTGCTGGTGGATGGCGACCTGAGACGTCCCAGTCTCCACTCGAAGTTCGGGATCACCCCGAAAGCTGGTCTTTCCAACGTGCTGACAGGCGAACTGCCTTGGCAGGATGTAGTTCTTTCCATTGACGGGATGCCAAACCTTAGTCTGCTCCCGGCCGGACCCGGTTCCCATCGCGCCGCCGATCTTATCGGCCCGCGGCTATCTCCTCTTCTGGACGAGTTCGCCAAGGAATACGACCTGGTGATTATGGATTCGCCCCCATTGCTTGGCTTTGCCGAGGCCCTCCAGATATCCACAGTAGCCGATGGAGTGCTCATTATCAGCCTGGCCGGAGAAACCAAGCGCAAGGCCGTTGCTGCCGTAGTTTCAGCACTGCAGCGAATTCGAGCCAACATTATTGGCGTGATTCTGAATCAGGTGAGTCAGAACACAACTTCTGATGCTTACTCGCAATATGGGTACTACCGCTACGGCCATTATGGTTATGGGAATACCCAGAAACCGGATTGACGATCCGAACCGTCACAGCGCTTTGCAGGGCCGCAACTCTGAGAAGACCCCCTTCATGAATACCCAGGTGACCCAATCCGCAGCGTGTACTGAACCGTCCGTCCGCATCCTCGGCTCGCGTGTTCACCTCGTCTCGGCGGCGCGGACGGTGGACCACATCGAGCGTTGGATTCGGGCTTGTGATGGCCGCTGCCGCCAGGTGATCGTGACCGGATTCCACGGACTGATGGAAGCGCACAAAAAGCCCGGCATCCGGTCGATACTCAACGGGGCCGAGCTTTGGGTTCCCGACGGGATCGCGCCGGTCTGGTTGGCCAGGATGCACGGCCACCGCAATGTCGTCCGCACGCCGGGCGCCGAAATCATGGTGGAGTTCCTCAAGCGGGCTGAGACAAAGAATTACAGCAGCTACTTCTACGGCGATACGGAACAGACCCTGGCAGCCCTGTGCGAGACGGTCGCGCGCGGCTTCCCCGGCCACAGAATTGCCGGAGCCTATTCCCCGCCCTTCCGCCCTCTTACGTCGTCCGAGGAGGCCGCGATCATGGAGCGGATCAATGCCGCCCGGCCAGACATCCTCTGGGTCGCGCTCGGTATGCCGAAACAGGATATCTGGATTCACGACCGGCTCAAGCATCTCAACGTGCCGGTCGCCATCGGTGTCGGCGCCGCCTTCGCCTTTGTAGCCGGAACCGTTCCCCGCTGCCCAGAGTGGATCGGCCGCGCAGGCTTCGAATGGGTCTACCGCTTCCTGAAGGAGCCCAGCAAACTGTGGCGCCGCGACCTGTTCGACGGCCCGCGCTTCATCTTTTATGCCGGCTTGGATTTGATCCGCCGTCAGACCTCGAATGTCACAACATCCATCGACGCAGAGTGATTCTTACAACGTGAATCTGCCACACAGACTCCCTGCCTTGTTTATAGAGATTTCCCGGACATAGATGACCGTTACTAAAGCCAAGACATTTCGTAACATCATCTATACCAGCCTTGGCAAAGGGTTGACTTTGGTATGTGTCGCCCTGGCAAGTCTGGTGGTAGCCCGGAACCTCACTCCCTCCGACTACGGAGTAGTTGGGTTTGCGGGCATCATTATCGGCTTTCTGGGCCAATTCAGCGATATGGGGGTGAGCAATGCTGTTGTACGCCGCCCAGAGCTTCATCAGCACGATCTCGATACTGCCTTCACCCTAAAGATCGTCCTCGGTTTTGGCGCGTTTATTGTCGCGTTGTTGATCGCTCCGTACGCACATCATCTTTTTGAGCACCCCGCAACCGGCAATGTGGTCCGAATATTGGCTCTGAATTTTCTGGTGAGCACAATAGGCTTTGTCCCGCAGGCCATCTTGACTCGCGAAATGAATTTTCGAGCATTGGTGGTTCCGGGAGTTGCAGCCGCAGTTGTGCAGTGCATTCTGACGGTCACTCTGGTTCTGCGCGGCTGGAGCTTCTGGTCAGTGATTATCGCTAATGTTGGCGCAACGCTTGCCAGTGGTATTATCCTTCAACTCGCAAAGAGATATCCCATCCGATTACGTTTCGATTGGACCGTCGTGCAAGAATACCTGCGGTTCGGCATTCCTTTATTTGGAACCGGCGTTCTGGTTTTTCTCATATTCAACCTCGACAATTTTCTTGTCGGTGCGTCCCTGGGAAGCGCACAATTGGGCTACTATGCGCTGGCCTTTACCTGGGGAAGCTTCATTTGCGGGCTTCTCTCCTCCACTGTACATGGTGTGCTATTCCCAGCGTTTTCCGCCATTCAAAATGACACGGTCGCAGTTCGGCGGTGGTATCTCAAAACCGTCGAATTAGTGGCCTTCATCGCCGTCATCGTCAATGCTGCGCTCTTCGCAAATGCACATTTCTTTTTGGTGACCTTCCTCGGCAAAGGCACCGACAAATGGCTTCCAGCAACAATGGCTCTCAGGATTCTCTGCATGTACGGGATACTGCGAGCGGTGACCGAACCTCTGGCCCCATTCCTTATGGCTCGCGGCGAGACCAGAGTTCTCTGGCGCGCTAATTTGTTGATCGGAGCCGTTGAGGTATTCTTGCTCCTGCTGGCTCTGCGGTCGGGGAGGATTGAATTGGTTGCCGCAGCAGTGCTCGTCGCCTATGCCTGCGCGGGCTTCTTTTTATTACCCTACTTGCGCCACGAATTTTCCATCAGTATTGGGGACGTTCTGGCTCGAATCTGGCCGGTCATCCCAGCTCTGGGCTTGGGTTGGATCACTACGGGCCTGCTGGCCAGTTCATTTGGGAATACGTTCTTTACCCTTGGGATTCGGGGATTGTTTACTGCTTCGGTGGTCGCCCTGACACACGGGATCCTCACCCGATTTCGCTGCTTCCAAGAAGCGCGAGGAATGATCGTGCAGAACTTTGCCCGCGTGGGAGGATAAGACCAAGAGCCATTTTTTGGTGGAGGATATGGAAGAAAATACGAACTCAAAAAAAACCACTCAGCGCGCCGATGCCATGGCGATGTACCTCGATATGATGAAGCTGTCCCTCACGGATAGCATCTATTTGAACGATCCGCTGGCAATGTACGCCTTTTGTCGCCCGCGGACAAGTACAACTGCCCGATGGAAACGGTACGGTGTCGTCTTACTGGAAAAGCTGCTAAGTCAATACAAAATACGCCTCGTCAAACCTTATTATTCTTTTGACGGAATCGACAATTCCAGTCCGTCTGCAAGAGATAAGCTGGCGGACATTCGCCGAAACGGCCTTGATTGGCCCTTGCGGGCACACACGATGATTGGCATGAAGCGTCTTGACAATCTCCAGTTCTGTGTTGAGACGGCAATCAACGATGGGATCCAAGGGGACCTGATCGAGACCGGTGTTTGGCGAGGAGGTGCATGTATCTTCATGCGCTCGATCCTGAAGGCATATGGGGATACCACGAGAACCGTATGGGTGGCGGACTCTTTCGTTGGCCTTCCCCCCCCAAATGTTGAGATCTATCATGCAGACGCGGGGGACATACACCATACATACGTCAATTATCTTGGCGTCTCGCGCCAGGTGGTAGAAGAGAATTTTCGAAGTTACAACCTGTTAGACGGACAAGTGCGCTTCCTGGAGGGATGGTTCAAAGACACTCTGCCCAACGCACCTATAGATCGTCTTGCCGTCCTGAGGCTCGACGGCGACATGTACGAATCAACGATCCAGGCGCTAGAAGCGCTTTACTACAAACTTTCATGCGGCGGGTTCGTCATTATCGATGACTACTTTCTCGGGCCGTGCAGGCAGGCAGTCACGGATTTTCGACTCAGAAATCGCATCGATGACGCGATCATTGATATTGATGGCATGGGAGTCTTCTGGCGTAAGTCATAAGAAGTGGCAGGAATGATCGCACAATACTTTGCTCGCGAGGTTATCATTTCTTGACCATTCAAACAGGAAAAATCGACAGTTCCAGTACCCGCGCCGTGGAATCCAATCCCTCGTTGAGACAATTGGAGCGTGCGGCGGGCTGGTATTTCCCGCCGGTCTTAAGACGGGTAATGCCAACGGCGGTTAGAGATGCGCTGCGCGAACTACGAGGGTGGATCTTAGCTCGCTACCTAACGCGCCGCTTACCCCGCAACAAAGAGTTCGAACAGTCCTTGGAAGATGCCCAGGCAAGCGCGTTTTTATCCATCATCGTGCCGGTTCATGATGCGCCTGAGATCACCAGGCGCTGCCTGATGAGTCTGCAAAAGTATGCTTCGAAGGCAGAGATCATTCTGGTCGATGACGCCTCAAAACTCGAAGAGACCAGAAGAATCCTCGAAGACTTCTCACGCCGTAACGGCTGGAAGCTTATTCGCCACCTGGAACCATTGGGCCATAGTGGAGCTTGCGGCGCAGGGGCTCGTGTGGCCACCCGGACCTATCTTTGCCTTCTGAACTCTGACACGGTGGTCACTCCCTGGTGTTGGCGGCTGATAACGCAAACATTCGAGGACAATCCGAATATCGGCGTAGCCGGGCCTTCTACGAGCTATGCTGGAACTCAGCAAACCGTTCACCTGGCGAATTTTACGCGTCACTATCTGAATGACAGTCAGATTTGTGAGTTTGCAGGGCGCTTGTTCGCTGAATGCCCCGGCACCAATCTCACAGATCTTCCCTGGGTCTCTGGATTCGCTTTTTTCATAAGACGCAGCGTTTGGGAACAGCTTGGCGGCTTCGACCGAAACCTTCCGGATTACGGCAATGATGTTGAACTTTGTAGACGCATCCTGGGGATAGGCCATCGCGTGGTATGGGTTCGCAACTCCTATATTCACCACTTCGCAAGTGCCAGTTACAGTAAGACGATCGGCATGAAATCCATTTTGGCGCGCGTACGAGCTGCTGAAAAATATTTCAACCACAAATACCGCAGTAGTAATCTGTAGTACCTGCGGTCGCCTTGGATTCTTTTGATCGGCGATCGAACGCGGGCTCTGGACTTGATGGCCCAGATTCTCCGGATATTGAACACACCTGCAAGAGACAGGCTTTCATGTATCAAAATCGCATTGTAGAGATGATCCTGCACCTGCCGCGTCGCATTGTTCGCGAGCTTCTCGGCTATGTTCAGCTGGCTCCGCTTCCACTGATCAACCGGTACGGAAGGTCTCCGGTAACTCAGCCGGGCGGTCCCGTGGTCTCGCTGACCACCTACGGCCAGCGCGCTCAAACCGTATACCTCGTGATCGAATCGATTGCAAGGGGAGAAGCGAGGCCATCCATTTTGATCCTGTGGATCGATGAGGTCCACTTGTTCAACAATCTTCCGGCGACGATTCGCCGGCTGCAAAGACGCGGGCTCGAGGTAAAGCTCTGCAAAAACTATGGACCGCACAAGAAGTACTATCCGTATATAGAGTCGCAGAACTCCTTTGATCTTCCCCTGGTGACAGCAGACGACGACATTCTGTATCCGCGATATTGGCTGAAGAAGCTAGTGGAGGCCAACCGGGAGCACCCAGAAACGGTGAATTGCTACTTTGCAGGAAAAGTTGAGTTCGACCAGAGATCTGGAAGAATGTGCATGAAAGGGAAGTCTTGCCGCTCTACTGATCCGAGTTTTTGTTATCACCCCTTGGGAGGTACCGGCGTAATCTATCCTCCACCGTACCTGATGGCTCTAAAGCGCGCAGGAGCCACCTTTGAGAGCTGTTGCCCCACACAAGACGACATATGGCATCACGTTATGGCTCTTCGTGCAGGCTATAAAGTACGGCAGATTCTTCCGCGACCTCCCTATTTCTCATTTCAATCGATACCAGGTACACATCGAACAGCACTCAACGGGCGTGGAATCGACTTGCAGATCTCGGCCACCTACAAGGAATCGGATATTCAATTGCTCCGCGCCGGATGCGGTGTTACGCCTCGCTGAAGTTAGCCAGGACCTTGGACCTTCGGTTTAATCAACATTCACAACGAAAATGCCATTTCCCTGCCCATCCGGCAGTAGATCCTTTCGTGTCCAACATACTCCACGAGCCTATTCGATACACTCCCTTGGAACGCCGTCCCAAGGCTGTCATTGGCCACCCAAAGCTGGGATTTGGCGGCTCGGAATCCAACGTCATGTGGTTGATTGAGGCTTTGAAGGGGAGCTACGACGTCACAGTGATGACGACCGGAGGCTGGGATGTGGCGGCGCTGAACGGCTATTACGGGACTCAGGTCGCGGAAGACGAGGTCAAGGTTCGCATTGCACCGGTTCCCTTCCCGATGCGCGGCCTAAATGCCGCAGCTCTGCGGGGTGCGTGCTATCAGCGTTTCGCACGTCAAATCGCGGGAGAATATGACCTTCGCATTAGCGCGTACAACACGACGGATTGGGGCTTGCCCGCAGTTCACTTTATCGCCGATTTCAGTTGGCATCAGAAAACTCGCGAACGGCTCCATCCCCCATCGCCGGGCTTCATTTACCGCGAATCGTCGCTGCGCAGGACTTACCTGAAAATTGCTGCGGCTTATGGAAGGCCTTCCGGACGAGATGTACTCAGGGACGATCTGGTGATTGCCAATTCCAAGTGGAGCGCCAACTTAGTGAAACAACATTGCGGCGTGGATTGCGCGACAGTTGTTTACCCACCCGTCTGGACTGACTTCCCCGAAGTTCCATGGGAGGAGAAGGAACTGGCGTTTGCGATGATCGGCCGCATTGAGCCGGAGAAACAGATCGGGCGGGCAATCGCCATCCTGCAGGCCGTACGGCGGCGCGGGCATGCCATTCGGCTTCACCTCTGCGGACAAATTGGCAATAGCCTTTACGGCCGGCGCATCGCCCGACTTTGCCGAGAACACGCGGATTGGATCGTTCCGGAGGGGCGGGTGACCGGCGAAAGGAAGGCCCAGATTCTCACTCATTGCCGCTTCGGAATCCAGACGTGCGGCGCAGAGGGTTTCGGCATCTCGGTTGCGGAAATGGTCAAGGCCGGCGCAATTGTGTTTGCTCCCAACGACGGTGGACAGGCGGAAATCCTCCAGCATCCCGATCTGCTGTTTTCGAATACCGATGAGGCGGTTGAAAAGATACTCGCCGTTCTTGAAAAGCCGTCGCTCCAATCACTTTTGCGGACCCACCTTATGGACCAGGCACAACAATTCAGTGCGCAAGGCTTTGTGCATGAGGTACAGACTTTCATTACAAGTGTACTAACTTCAGATCAAGCAAGCAGTTGTAAAGCCAAGAGCCAGACAGCATAATGCACAGCATTTCCCTGATCGTCGCAACCAAAGACAGGCCGGACGACCTGCGACGGCTGCTGAATAGCCTGCGGCTCCAGACGGTTGGACCCGGCGAAATTATCGTTGTGGACGCCAGCCGCGAACCTATCGAACCGGTGGTAACGGAGTTCCCTGAGCTAACTACCCGCTATCTGCGGCATTGGCCTCCATCGGCCGCCGCCCAGCGAAATACGGGTATCAGAGCCTGTGATCCTCCTTCGACGCTCATTGGATTTGCGGATGACGACACCACGTTTGAGCCGCAGGCGTTCGCAAACATGCTCAACTTCTGGAAAGATGCCGGGCCGGATGTACTCGGCGCAGCTTTCAACATTCGAAATTATCCCCAGCGAGGCAATGGGTTCCTGAAGCACAGCGCCTTGGCGGAGCGACTCGGCTTATACTCACCCAGGCCCGGCAGCGTATCGCTGAGTGGCTGGCAAACAGTCGTGGGGGAGATTGCTCAGACGCAATTCGTGGAATGGCTTCCGTCAGGAGCCTCCATTTTTCGCCGCGAAGTGTTCGGCAAGGATGTTTTCGACGAGTCTTTCCAAAGCTACAGCTATCTCGAGGATCTCGACTTTAGCTACACCATCAGCCGGGCAGGACGATTGGCGATCGTCGCAGATGCCGGCTTTTCCCATTTTCCATCACAGGGAGGTCGAGTATCGGCGCGGCAGTTTGGGCGATTCGAAGTCCGCAACCGCCTCTACTTCGTCCGGAAGCACTGCCTGTCGCTCTCCCGGTGTTACCTTGGCCTCGCCATGCGACTGGCCATGTCTGTTGGCAACGGTCTGGCGCACTGGGACACGAGCCTGCTCCTCCGCGCCCTTGGCAATATTGAAGAACTGATGAGGCAAGGCATTCCTCCGCCAGCCAACATTCCGACATACCCTTCACACTGATCTAGATGCAAGATGACCTTTTCTCGCTCTGTCTCAATCCGATCTTCACGCTTCTGGAACGCACCAGCAGCCGCCCTGATCCTGTGGACGTGTATGTGGTGCAACCTGAACTCCGGATTCTGGAATATTGCGTCGCCAAATAGCGTCGGGGACTGGCAGCTCTTGATTCGTGCGGTCCTTCCGTTTGCAGTGCTTCCTGTCGCCGGCTTTCTTCTGTTTCACCACAGAAAACTTCATCTACCGAGGAATGCCCCATCGCGTCTCCTCATGGTGTATAGCGTCTTCGCAACGTTTGCATCCATCTTTTCCCCGGAACCGATGTGGGCCTTGTATTGGTCGATAGCATTTCTCGCTACGATACTCGCAGCGTGGATGTTCGTCGATCGACGCGATTCCGTCGAATCCGCCAGGCAGTTGCTTCGGGTTACATGGGTGGCAACATTCATAGTTGCTGCGATTATTGGGTATCAGTCCCGCAACGACGTGTTCGGTAACGCAGAAACAGGATATTTCGTCATAGGTGAGTTAAAAGGGCTTTCCCGTTCATCGGGGGTAGCCCGATGGGCGGCGATTCCAGGATTGGTGTGCCTGGTCAAGGCATACCATACCCGGCGCTTCAGCCTCATCGCATTCTACCTTGGGGTTGCCGCCGTCTCCTTCTTTATCGTCTACCGGATGCAGTCGCGCGGCGCGGTCTTCGGCTCAGTGGCGGCACTGCTCTTCGCTCTGCTCGTCTCGTCCAAGATGCGACGCTATGCGCTTCCATTTGCAGCCTTGGCTATTGTAGTGATTCTAATCATCGATTCTCCTGGCTCCGCGTCGAGTCGTGTCACCACATACCTGCGGCGAGGGCAAACCTGGGAGCAATTCCTCAGCATGACCGGGCGAACACGGGCGTACGAGCACGGCATAGCCGCTTTTCAAGATGCTCCGTTCTTCGGGCGTGGCCAATGGGCTGACCGCCTGATTATCGGAGAGCATGTCCACAATTCATTCCTTCAGGCGCTGCTCAATGGCGGAATTTTCGGCGGTATTCCCTATTTTGCTTCATGGGTCGCCGGGTGGATACTCTTTTATAAGCTCCAAAAGAGGAGCGCTCGGCTGCATCCGGACGATCGGGTTCACTTGCTGGAGTGCGGCGCCGTGATGATGTTTTTCACTGTCCGCGCTATACCAGAAACCACCACTGCCAGCTTTGCGGTCGATCTGCTGGTCATGGTCGCCGTCTATGTGTATCTTGAAGCGCTTTCTGTTTCAATGGCACGCAAACCACTTAGACGACTGGCGCCTATGTTACGTCAAACATTTGTAAGGAAAGAGATTGCAGATATTCAGCTAACCGGGTGATTAGGATCTGCAATGCGCGCCGAGAAAGGTCAAATCTCAGAGAGCATGAATCATACTTCACTCTACGACCCAACGGCAGAGTGCGGCTCCACAAATCCTATGGAAGCTGACTACGTGCCAGATCGCCCCCGACTCAAGGTCCTCGTAAGCGCCTACGCCTGTAGCCCTTCCCGGGGGTCGGAATATGGAGTTGGATGGGGCTGGGTCGAGGCCATATCGAAATATCACGACCTGTGGGTGCTCACAGCAGCGCATTCCAAAGATGACATCGAAGCAGAGTTATTGCGTAGGCCTGAGCTTCAAAGCAAGTTGCGGTTTCACTATATACCCAAAAGACGATTCTTCCTTGATGACGTGAATGGGTCTCCCACCCACCTCTATAACTACAAGCATCACTGGCAGAGGGCCGCATATGAAGTGGGAAAAACTCTCCATGAGCAAATCAGATTTGATATCGTTCATCAGCTTACGTACGTTGGATTCCGTGTGCCCGGTTTTTTATGGCAACTCGACGCACCATTCGTCTGGGGCCCGATCGGAGGACTAGAGCAGACCACATGGGCGCTTATCCCTTCACTCGGATTGCGTGGGGGTTTGCATTTTCTGGCGAGGAATCTGCTCAACGAGCGTGACAGGCGGTTCTCGCGAGCTCCCAAACTGGCGTTCACGAAAGCCGACGGGGGAATCATCGCCGCCACTACGGGAATCCAGAAGGAGATCAGTCGATTCTACGCCCATGACTCCACTGTTATCAGTGAAATCGGGCTTCCCCCTGTCACCCGGCAAACACCAATTCAAAGACTTCCCGCCGAGCCTCTCTGCCTCCTCTGGTGCGGCAACCTCATTCCACTGAAGGCGCTCCCGTTCTTGCTCTCGGCGTTGCAGATGCTTCCGGTTGACCTAAACTGGAGATTGACAATCATCGGCAGCGGGCCGTGTTCGGTGAAGTGGCGGAGACTAGCTCGGATCAATGGCGTCGCCGACCGATGTGATTGGATTGGTCAAGTGCCTCGCCAAACTGTCTTGCAGAAAATGCAGACAGCGCACGTACTGGTTATTACCAGCGTTCACGATCTCACTTCTACGGTCCTTGTAGAGGCATTGGCCAACGGTCTCCCTGTGATCTGCCCGGATCACTGTGGATTCACCAATGCGATTACCGATGAGTGCGGAATCAAGGTCCCTGCGCTCTCCAGGAGAGGGATTATTGCAGGCCTCTGCGATGCGATCGTCCGGCTCAGTGATGAGAATGTCCGGCTTCGCATTGCCGAAGGCGCTCTCAGGCGAAGTGCGGAGTACGATTGGGATCTGAAGGCCAAAGCGGTGAGTAACATCTATTTTAGAAAAAGTGCCTATTCGCGGAATTGCGGACCTAAACCAATCTTAACAATGAATGGAACTGACTGAGTGGCCCCAAGACTAAGCATCATACTTCCTGTCTACAATGGAATGCCATATTTGCCAAAGTCCGTAGAAAGCATTCTCGGCCAAAGCTTCACTGACTTTGCATTCATTATTGTTAACGATGGCTCTACAGACGGGTCGGCGGAATTTCTAGGTACACTCAAGGACCCGAGGATCGCGGTGATCAGCCAAGCCAATGCGGGCCAGGGCGTCGCTCGTAATACTGCTCTGCGTCACTGTCGATCAGAGTATG
The DNA here is from genome assembly GCA_035945795.1 of Occallatibacter sp. Classification (GTDB taxonomy): domain Bacteria; phylum Acidobacteriota; class Terriglobia; order Terriglobales; family Acidobacteriaceae; genus Telmatobacter. The sequence goes on along the minus strand of DASYZU010000055.1, from coordinate 33,934 downwards.
TAGCCGTTATGGACCAGGATGACATCTCGAAACCGGAAAGGCTCCTTTCCCAGCTGGAATATCTGGACGCTCATCCCGACATTGTGTTGCTTGGAACCCAGATAGAATTTCTCATCGGCTCCGCAAGCCAACGGGCATTTAAATCCCCGATCGATCACGATGAAATTGAGAGCCGATTGTTAAAGGGACGGGCGGGAATATGCCATCCAAGTCTCATGTATCGCACCGCGGCCGCGATTGCGTGTGGGGGTTATCCGACCGAAGGCTTCGGAGAGGATATCGATCTTTGCCTGCGCATGCTCGAACACGGTCGCGCAGCGAACCTCGACCGTATTCTATTTCAGTACAGGTTGCATCCCGCACAGGCCAGTCTAGCAAGATGCAAGGAACTGATCAGCGCAAATAGCTATGCCGCATACAACGCAACCTGTCGCCGAAAGGGCCAGCCCATGACAACATCGGGTGTATTTCTTCGCGATGCCTCTTTTTTCACGCGCTTGCGGTGGTCACTGGAGGCATGGGAACTCATTCAGTACCGGACAGCAAGGATCAACCTAGCTAGCGGAAGGCCCGTTATAGGGACTCTTCGCTTGGGCCTTCTAGGAATAGTTCGCCCATTTGTAATGATTAGCCGAGTTGCACACGCACTTAGATCGCGATGAGTGAGAAGTGCCAGGTTATCGTGAGTTCATCTCGGTATGGAGCAAGCCTCCGCCTTTGGATGCCGCATAAGCTCTGTCGGGTACGGCGGAGCTTATGGATCTGTGATGGATGTAGAAGTGGCTATGAGTGGGGGCACATTGTGCATAGGCTTCAATAGCCGAGACGTAAAATGGCAGCGCTACTCGGAAGAGGGAGCGATTAAGGCACCTATGACTGTTGCACATAAACGTCTAGTGCTCTGTTGGTGCGCGGCCATGACTGAAGAGGAGCACCTTGTCCGTTTCCACTCTGCAATGAGCTTCGTTGAAGGAAAGACGGTTGCGGATATTGCTTGCGGCACCAGCTATGGGACCAAGTTGCTGGCCTGGGCCGGGACTAAAAGCGTGCTTGGCATGGACCTCTCAAAGGAGGCAGTAGCCACTTCGCAAGAAAGCTGCAATGCCACCAGCGTATCCTACAGTGTCGCAAATGCACAAAGGCTCACTGTCAATTTCCAAGTAATGTTTATGAAAATCCTGTAACAAGAAATCAATAACCCGCCATGTATTCCCTCCTCTTCCTAGCATTCGTCTCATTCGCTTTGTCGTTGTTCCTGACGCCAATGGTCAGGAATCTGGCGTGGCGCTTCGGGATCGTAGACCAACCGGACCAGCAGCGCAAGATCCACAGTTCTCCAGTTCCGCGTATCGGGGGAGTAGCCATATTCGCGGCCGTGGTCGGCGCATACGGACTTCTTCTCGTTGTCCGACTAAGCTCAGGCAATATCGTCCTCGCGGACCTACCTCTAGTTCTCCGTCTTCTTCCTGCGTTAGCGGTCGTATTTGGCATCGGCCTCATCGATGACATCGTAAGCACTCGTCCCTGGGTGAGGCTCGCAGCTGAGACTGTTGCTGCCATCCTTGCATGGATTGGCGGAATCCGTATTCTTGCCATTGCCGGGCATTCCTTCTCAGGAGACGTCGAAAGTCTGTTATTTACCGTTTTGTGGATCGTCACCTGTACAAATGCGATCAATCTCATCGATGGTGTCGATGGGCTTGCTGCTGGCGTCAGCCTGTTTGCATCCGTCACCATGCTCATTGCAGCCTTGCTCGATCACAACTTTGCAATGGCCCTGGCTGTTGTGCCGCTGGCTGGTTCCCTGCTGGGTTTCCTTCGCTTCAATTTCACGCCCGCGAGCATCTTCCTCGGCGACAGTGGCAGCCTGACCCTTGGATTCCTGCTCGGGTGCTTCGGGGCGGTATGGGCGGAGAAGTCTACCACGCTGCTTGGCTTGACCGCACCACTGATGGTCCTTGCTGTTCCGCTTCTCGATGTCGGCCTTGCCGTCGTGCGCCGCTTTCTTCGAGGGCAGCCCATTTTTGCTGCCGATGATGCCCACATTCATCACAAGTTGCTCTCGCTAGGCCTCACTCCCCGGCATCTTCTATTCGTTATTTACGGAATATGCGCAGTTGGCTCTGCGGCGTCTCTCTTATTAACGATTAGCCACAATCAGAACCGTGATTTCGTGCTTGTGCTGGTCTGCCTTGCCGCCTGGCTAGGTTTGCAGCACCTTGGATACAGCGAATTCGGTGTCGCCAAAAGAATGGTCCTCGGCGGAACCATCCGTAGCGTACTTAGTGCGCAACTCGCGCTGGAGGCATTCGAATACGAAGTCAAAGCTGATCTGACACTCGAGCAATGTTGGGACGTGCTTTGCAGGACCTGCCCTCAGTTTGGGTTCTCAGGAATTGACTTCGAACTTGATGATGTGAGGCGCCATTGGGGTACCAATACAGGATGGCAGGTCCGTATGGACTTCCCAGGCCATGGCTATATTAACGTTTGGCGCGAGTTGGGAAGCACGAGTCGAGGTGCAGCTGCTGTGCTCTTTATCGACTGTGTCTCACGTGCCTTTAACCAAAAGCTGCGCAGCATGGAACTGGTTAGCGATGAATGAGGATGGAGGTGTTTTTTTGAAAAATAATCGATTACTCTACCTCTGGTGTGTGCTTACCGTTGGAGTGGTCTTGATTTCGCTTCTCCCCGGCAGCATTTGGATCTATCACTTCCTCGCCGCGTATGACTCGAACCGCTGGGCACATTTCCTCGCCTATGCGTCGGTTGCTACCATCCCCGTTGCTGCATGGAAACGTAGAACAAGCATACTGATTTCTCTCGTACCGGCCATAATCAGTATCGCTCTTGAATTGTGGCAGGCGCACATTCCAGGGCCCATGGTCCGCGCTTGGAATGTCCCCGCGGACCTGTTTGGATTCGCCGCCGGCATCCTGCTTGGTTTGAACATTCGCGTGATGCACAATTCGGAAAAGTCTATCGATAATATTGATTCTGATTCTTCCCGATCGGCCATGTATTAATACAGCTCACAACCGCTAATTGGACTAAAACAGAATAGACCACGCTACCCGCCGAAGCGGCGTGACGTGGTCTATTCTGTTTTGGCCCCATGTTCTTGTTTGGACCGAGACTATGCTTCTCAGCAACGGGGACACGGGGGAGGCTACACGCCGCTGTCAGGATACGTTCCTGACAATCCGCACCTCAGGAATCGGGTTGGGCTGGATGTGGGGACTTTCCGTCCCGTTCACTTCTTTCTCCTGGCCTGTTACTATGCATAGTCAGTACTCTTTGGATTGTTACTAACGCGGCGCATCTCTAGCACTAAACTGGGATTGGCTTCAATGTAACCTATTCAGGATCATAAGGATGCGCCGCCGCGAGTCCATCGTACCGCCTGCTTGGACTCGATCGCAAGGTTTGCCCAAAGGAGACATCGCACGCGCATGTCAAATCCAGTTTCAATTTGCGTAATTGGCTCAGGATACGTCGGTCTTGTTGCGGCGGTTTGCTTTGCGGAAATGGGCCATCAAGTGGTCTGCGTAGACAATGATGAAGCCCGGATAAAGACCCTCACGGAAGGCGGCGTGCCCATCTTCGAAAAGCACCTTCCGGAGTTGCTGGCCATACACCGGGGTCGCGGCTTGGAATTCACAACCAACCTTGCCGGGGCCTTGAAGCGCAGCGAGGCAATCTTCATCGCCGTTGGTACGCCGCAGAGCGAAAACGGAGCCGCCGATCTCTCTTATGTCGAGGCAGTGGTCGCGGAGATCGCGCGCTCTATCGACGGATACAAGGTGCTTATTGAAAAGAGCACGGTACCGGTCTACACCAACGAATGGATTCGCCGAGTTCTGGGCCGTCACAAGGTCGATCCGCAATCCTATGACGTGGTTTCGAATCCCGAGTTCCTGCGCGAGGGCTCGGCCATTATAGATTTTCTCCATCCTGATCGTATCGTGGTGGGCGCCGGCAACGAGCGCTCCGCAAACCTGTTGCGTCGCATTTATGAGCCGCTCACAGGAGGCAGTTATTACGACCAGCCCGGAGCATTGGCCGGAGCTTGCAGCGCTTCCCATCCTGCCCCCCTGCTGGTCACCTCCGCGCAAAGCGCAGAGATCATCAAGCACGCCTCCAATGCTTTTCTGGCGCTTAAGCTATCGTTCATCAATGCGGTGGCAAACCTGGCCGAGGCCGCCGATGCGGACATCGAAGACATCGCCGCTGGCATAGGGCTTGATAGCCGCATCGGCCCCAAGTTCCTGCGCGCTGGGCTTGGATATGGAGGCTCCTGCTTTCCCAAGGATGTAGCCGCTTTCTACTGGATCGCGAAAAAGTGCGGCGTGGATCTCCAGCTTCTCCAGGAAATCCGTTCCATCAATATGACCCAGAAGGAAATCTTCTTCAACAAGATCGTTTCGACATTGTGGACGCTACGAGGCAAACGCTTGGCGGCGCTGGGCTTGGCGTTCAAGGGCGGAACCGACGACGTTCGCGAGTCGCCAGCCATTGACATCATCAGGAAATTGCTTCAAGCGGGTGCCAACGTTAAGGCATACGATCCTGCGGCTACTGAGCGCGCTAAAGAGGTACTTCCCCCGTCCGCGAATCTCAGCTATGTGGGGGATCTCTACGAAGCGGCAAAGGACGCCGACGCGCTGGTGATTCTGACCGACTGGAAGGAGTTCTCCGCGATCGACCTGGTGCGACTGAAACAGGCCCTGCGTTTTCCGATTGTGATTGACGGCCGCAACCTCTACAGGCCGGAACAGATGCTGGACCTCGGCCTCACCTATGTGAGTGTGGGCAGACCGGCAAATTATCAGCCCCAGGAAGGCAAGCGTAACAAGCAGCCTGTGTGAGGCATGCTGAGAGAGTGCCGTCGGAGTCGTGAAGTGCAGAAAGGCCTCATGCCCTGAGTAGGGCATGAGGCCTTTCTATTTCTTAGCCTGGGAGCATAAACTTTAGACTATGCGCGTAGTTGTGACCGGCGCCGCCGGATTTCTTGGTTCCCACATCACCGATCGTCTGCTGAGCGAGGGCCACACTATTCTTGGCGTTGACAACCTCTCCACTGGCACGCTTGATAACCTGACCCATTTACGTGATGAACCGCGCTTCCGGTTTGAGGAGCGGGACATTTGTAAACCCTTCGATCCTGGCCAGTTCGACTACATCTTCAATTTTGCCTCGCCGGCCAGCCCTCCAGACTATATTCGCTTGGGCGTGGAGACGCTGCGGGTTGGGTCTGCGGGCGTTGAAAACACGCTTGAGATTGCTGTCCGCTATGGCGCTGGATACCTGCATGCCTCGACCTCAGAGTGCTATGGCGACCCTCTACAGCATCCGCAAGCGGAGAGCTATTGGGGCAACGTGAACCCTATCGGTCCGCGGTCTGTGTACGACGAGGCCAAGCGCTTCGCCGAGGCGCTGGTGATGGGTTATCACCGTTCGCGCGGGGTCAACTCCCATCTGGTTCGTATCTTCAACACGTATGGTCCCCGCCTGCACCCCAATGATGGCCGAGTAATCTCGAACTTCATGATGCAGGCTCTGCGCGGCGAGCCGCTGACCATTTATGGAGACGGCAACCAGACCCGCAGCTTCTGCTACGTTGACGACATGATTGAGGGCATACTGCTTCTGTCGCGCTCCGATGAGCACCTCCCGGTGAACATTGGCAATCCGGACGAGTTCACGATTCTGGAGTGCGCGCAGGCGGTGCTGGAAGTAACGGGATCGAAGAGTGAACTGCGCTTCCTGGCCTTGCCTGAGGACGATCCTACCCGCCGCTGTCCCGACATAACAAAAGCCCGGGCGCTGTTGGGGTGGAAACCGCGCGTAACTCTGCAGGAAGGGCTGGCGAAGTCGCTCGATTTCTTCAAGAGCAAGGTCGGCCTCGGGACATCAGTCGTGGATATCAGTTGAACTGCAGATGCGCTGGGATCAATGAACGGTCATAGTGTGATTGAACCAGGATTTCTCTTGCGTTTCCCGTGCCTTGCTCAAAAAACGCACTCGCCCTCTGAACGTGCGCAATAAGGAGATCGACCGGAGGCAAGTGGGGGTATATTGATCAGTAGCCGAGAGGTGAGCTGAAAAACTCCGGCTTAACCTGGCAGATGCGCTGCCCAGATCGCCGGTCAGGTCACAAGCACATGCTTAAAGTATTCTGCGCTCCCGCCCGATACACTCAGGGCCCCCACGCCACGGAGCAACTTGGCGCCGAGATCCGCAACCTCGGGCTTGATGGACCAGCCATTATCGTTGCCGGACGCAGCGCCATCCGCCTTCTCTCGGAAACCTGGAGCAGAACCTTCGCAGAGGTCGGGATGAGCCATGAGGTCTTCCCGTTCGCCGGCGAATGCACAGCTGCGGAAATCCGTCGTGGATGCCAGGCGGCGCAAGCCATGAAGGCGAACGTTGTGATTGCAGCTGGAGGCGGAAAGACTCTGGACACCGCCCGCGCCATTGCCTCGGATCTCGCGCTTCCCGTGGTCAACTGCCCAACCATCGCTTCCAGCGATGCTCCGTGCAGCGCCCTTTCTGTGATCTACACGGAAGCAGGAATGGTGGAAGAGTACCGCATTTATAGGCGCAATCCGGACCTCGTACTGGTGGACACAGCGGTAATCGCCAGGAGTCCCGTGCGGCCTCTGGTCGCGGGAATGGGCGATGCCCTGGCGACCTGGTTCGAGGCCAAAGTGTGCGTCGACGGCGGTGTCAAGAACATGCGCGGAGGCGCCTCCACGCGAAGTGCTCTCGCGCTTGCTGAACTTTGCTACAAGACGCTCCTTGCAGACGGTGTGGCCGCCATCGATGCACTTGGTCAACAAGAGCCGAACGATTCACTCGAGCGACTAGTGGAAGCAAACACCCTGCTTTCCGGCCTTGGCTTCGAGTCTTCCGGGCTTGCCGCCGCACACGCCGTACATAACGGCCTCACCACCGCCCCTGGCACTCACAGCTACATGCACGGCGAAAAAGTTGCATTCGGACTCATCACTCAGCTCATGCTCGAATCGCAGCCAAAGCCGGTTGTCGACGAAGTTCTGGCATTTTCAAACAGCGTGGGTCTTCCAACAACATTTGCCGAGATTGGTATTGGCAGCCCAAGCCGGGAATTGCTCGAAACGGTGGCAAAGCGATCCACAGCTCCGGGTGAGACCATACACAACGAGCCCATCATAGTGACGTCGAAAATAGTGGTAGAAGCTATGCGGGCCGCTGACGCCGTCGGAACCTCGTTTCGACGATCAATGCAGAGATAGGTTCGCACCTAATCGTCTTTGGTCGATAGCTTGCTCTTCGGAACGAAATGGACATCGTCGGTACGTCATCCAGAGACAGTGTCGCGACTCTAAACTATAGAAAATTTCCCTCTGCCTAGATCTTCTGCGGCTTGCACTATGCTCTCCGGCCGGCCTAGATCGCGCCAATAATATTCGTCAGCGCGAAAGGCGACGATCTTCTCTCCCTGAGCCGTGAGGCGCAAATATGTGGGAATGATTGAAAAGACATCTTCCTCATCCATTCTTGCAAGGAGAAGGGGAGAAATGATGTGGATGCCAGAGAAAGCGAACGCCTGAACATCTAAAGCAGACCTGACCAATTCAGCCTTCCCATTGAGCCCTGCTCGACGACCGCAAAGCTGACCATGCCCGTCGAAAAGCAAATAGCGTGAAGTCGTGCGGTCCTGAACTGCCAGGGTGGCGAGTGCGTCATGTTCGGTATGAAACCGCATCATTCGCCCGAGATCAATCGTGCTGATGACATCAACGTTGTGCAAAATGAACGGCTCCTGCAAGCTGCCACGGGAATCAAGAATGAAATGTGCGGCCTTCTTCAAGCCGCCACCGGTGTCAAGCAGCCTCTCCTCGCGAGAGACTTCAACATGCATGCCAAAATTGTTGTTAGCCTTCAAGTACTCGATAATCATGTCTGCAAAGTGATGCGTGTTGACGATCACCTCGCGCACGCCAAAGGCGCGCAAGCGAGAGAGCGTAATCTCCAGCATCGTGCGGCCGGCAACTTCTACAAGGGCCTTGGGGCGGTCGTCGGTTAGCGGCCGCAGACGCGTACCCAAGCCGGCAGCCAGAATCATCGCCTTCATTTGCCCATTTTCTCCAACCCGAGATGCCGAACGACCACTTCCACCCTGTCGCTGCCGTGCAAATGCTTGGCTAACTGCTCCGCCAGATACACCGAGCGGTGCTGGCCCCCTGTGCAGCCGAAGGAAACCATCAGGCTCTTGAAACCGCGGCGCTGATAGGAGCTCACGCTTGATTCCACAAGAGACAGAACACTGGCAAGAAACCGATGCACTGTCTCCTGGTGATTAAGGTAGTCAATGACCGTCGCGTCCTTGCCGGTCAACTCCCGGAACTGCTCTTCGCGCCCGGGATTGGGAAGACCGCGGGCATCGAAGACAAAACCGCCGCCGTTCCCTGTCTCATCGGCTGGCTTTTCACCGTGAAATGAGAAACTGAAAATCCGTACTGTCAAAACGTCAGCAGAAGAAGCCAGGCCCAGCAGTTTCTCCGATTCCGACATGCCCTGGAAAGCTTCCATCAGCGCCGGCAGGTCGATGGGCAGCTTGACGTTGTCAGCCAGCCATTGCAAATTCTTGAGCGCGTACGGCACGCTCTGCAGAAAATGCGCCTTGCGTTCGTAGAACCCTCGGAAACCATAGGCGCCCAGCGCCTGCATGATGCGAACGTAGACATACGCATAATAGTGTTCCATGAACGCGTCGCGCTTTATGTCTATTAAACCGCCGAGGCAGTTGAGATAGTAATCGAGCAATTCCTGGCGCAACTCTGGTGGCAAATCAGCCTTGCCATCATATAACAGAGACGCTATGTCGTAATGCAGCGCACCTTTGCGACCGCCCTGATAGTCAAGAAAAAAAGGCTGGCCGTCGCGCAACATGACATTGCGTGATTGGAAATCCCGATAGAGAAAATAGTCATGGCTGGCGCTAAGCAGAAACTTCGTTAGACGGCCAAAATCATGCTCCAGCGCCTGCTCGTTGAAGGGTATGCCGGCGAGCCGCAAAAAATAATACTTGAAATAGTTCAGATCCCAGGCGATGGACTGGCGATCGAAGCTGGCGCGCGGATAACACACTTTGTAATTCAAGTCACAGCCTGCCTCGATCTGAAAACGCGGCAACGCAGCGACGACTTTGCGATACGCTTCAATCGCCTGCGGAGAGATGCCATCGCCAGTACGACTTTTGCTAAGAAAATCAAAGAGTGTCGTATCCCCCAAATCTTCTTCAAGGTAGGCGCCCTGGCTCAAATCCTCCGCATAGATCTCCGGCACCGGCAATCCATGCCGGCGAAAATGCCTGGAGAACTCGAGGAAAGCGACATTCTCCTCGCGTACGGGATACAGAATGCCGATGGCGCTCGATCCCCCCCCGCTCAGCCGGATGATGGCACGTCCCGAGCCACCGAGTTGGCCCTGTAGCGGCTGCGCGTGTTCGGCAGGCAACTTGTAATGTTGCTCGAAAAGTCGTTTTAAGACGTCCATGACTCTCTTTCCCTGAATAGCTCAAGCCAAGTCTCAACGATAACCAGCCCAAAGAATGGGTGCAAGGAATTAAAGGAGGAGGAATCTCAGCATTAATCTCCTAGGGCCGACTAAGAAGGCTTGCCTCACAGGGTTCCGGGCCCCGGCAGAGCAGGCAAACCGTCAGGCTGGCTCTTTCAACCATTTATTCTGGCTCGGCAACACCTCAATCTACCGTCTCCCCTTGGGGCGGAAACGCCAAACCCTGCCGCTGGCAGCGGTGGCCAAGTACGTTGGGCACTCGACTATCCAAATGATGATGCAGTATTCTCATCTAGTGCCTAAGGTTAACCTGCTCTCGTTGGATGCCATGGATGCCTTCTATGCGAGTGGGGTTGGAACTGGAAATGACACCAGCACTCCGGCGAGTTTTCCATAGCCGGATAAGTAGTTGAAAACAAAGCGGAGAGGTGGCAGAGCCCGGTTGAATGCACCTGACTCGAAATCAGGCATAGTCGTAAGGCTATCGGGGGTTCGAATCCCTCCCTCTCCGCCATGAATCTCTAGAATCATCAACTTACAGAATATAAGCAGGTTAATTTGTAACCTTAGTCGCCATATTCCCCTGAATTCCGTGTTTTCTCCAGTTTTGCATTAACAAACGGCAAGTGCATTAACATGCCCGAGTGCTCATTGTCCCGCCCCCGTTTCCTGCCCTGTCGAGCCCGGGACCCCGAGTGACGACCTCTCGCTATGGACTTTAGGATTCCCGATTAGGTGTTTCTTTCAATGTGGCGCATGACTGACCCACACAATTCTCTAACCTGATCGGCTGTAAGCAGACTTGGATGTTTTAGCCCTTCCCCGGCCAAATGCTTAATTCGTGGAGAAGTAATCAAGGGATATTCGTCTGGTTTGGTTAGTGCGATTTTCCTAGTGGCCTTCATTGAACTCCCTTCACTTAGTGGGGCAATACTCCTCGAATCCGTCCAGATCGCAATATCGAATTCCGAAGGTCTTTGTGGCGCGATATGTCCCACTCATTTGCGTTTGTGGTGAGGATTTGGTGGCATCAAGCTAATATCTAGCTGAGACGCACGGTTATAGACGGCATTGACAGTGCGCCCAAGTTTAACGCCTATTACCGGCGTTGGGGTATCCTGCGCAGCAAGTTTTCTCAAAGTAGAGTCGTCTCTTTCCGTCCACAGCATGCCCGTGTTGCGGTGGTAATACGGCAGTTTCGGCATTGCGTCTCCTTATTTTTCGCTCAATTGCCAAGACACGTTTGAAGCTGGTTTTGCAAATCGTAGTAGGACCCGATGGGGGATTCCTTGCAGTACAGATCGCGCATCTGCCTCCACGAGTTGCGAGCATCTGTCAATATCGATTCGTCTTTTGGCGACGGAGGACTATCCTTGCTCATTGCAATGATGGAATTGATATTTGATCGCAATCGCTCCATCAAGTCGTGCGCTTGCCTGCCCTGCTTTTCACCGTTAGGATCGGCGGCGGGACTAGATAGGGCCGCTTGTGCGGGCCATTGCCGGACAGGGTGACCCGCATTCACTGAGCTGCACGTTACAAATGATCCGTCCGGAAATCGCCATGAATCATCTGCGTGCTTTTTGCAAGCAGACTTAATCCGGTGAATCTGTATTGCCGATCCGAGGGCTGTGCCTAATTGCTGGCCGATTGCGTAGCCATCTTGGTACTGCGTCGAAGGCTGTTGAACTTGTGATGGAGCAGGCGTTGTATCTGCCGGTGTCGTCGCCGCTGGTGTGGTGGTTGTGAATGTGTGGTTGGAATCGTAGGTGCCAGTGGTGATGCTTCCGTCGCTGTTGCTCAAGAAGATGTCGCCGTTTCGGATCGTGCCTGTCGTGTTTCCGTTTTGGTCTGTCAGAAACACATTACCGCTCTTGACCGTTCCAAAGAGGACTTCACCACCGCTCGTGGTCAGATACACGTTGCCGTCCTTGATGGTTCCAAACGCAATGTTCCCCTTACTGTCGTGAAAGAACACGTTTGAGCCATTGATGGTGCCGTTAGTCTGATTTCCGTTGGAGTCGTTAATCGTGATTGTTGTAGTGGTCTGACCGAATGCCGGGCTTACAAGAATGAGCGATAGTATCGCACTCCTAATCATTTCTCTGTGCGCTCCTTTCCGTGCGGCCCCGTCGTCAGCTTTCCCTCAAGTCCCCGTTGTGTCTACTCCCGCGTCCTGCGCAAGTGTACCGCCGAAACTCTATCACCATAAGGAGAAATATGACTGTTTACAAACCCGAATCCAAATCATCAACCGACGATCTGATATATGCTTCACCTGAATCAGGACGGCAAGCAGAAGACTTGACACATGCCCCAACCGAACTGAAGCGGGAAGTCGAGAAACCAACACAAGTCTTGCCCGCAACAACACATGTGTTGAGCGACTACGGAATCACAAGCGAGCCTTGTTGCGCCAGCGGATCCCCAAAAATAGCAATAATGCCGACCGGGCCGAGCGCCGCTCACCCGACCCTCATCCTCATGAAACACGAACGGGGACGCAATAAAGTACGCGGCTGTTCTTTTCCACTGTTGAGTTGAGTCGCGTTACTTCACCGTAACTGTGAAGGTTGTGGTGTGCTGCAGTGCGCCGGACGTGCCTGTCACAGTAACCGTCGAGGTGACAGCCGCTCGCGATGCGGTGGTAGCAAACGTGGCGCCGCCGCACCCGTTCAACAGGCACAGACCAGCTACGCTAACCACCAGAAGTAATAGCATCTGCAGGCCCCGCCGTTTTTTCCAGCCAAAGAAGCACAGCGCAATCGCCAGCACCGATCCGGGGAACAGGGGCTTGGAGTCTTGCTGCAAGGCCGCAGTTGTGGTTGAAGTGATCACGCTAAGCGTCGTGGAAGCCGATGCGCCCATTGGCGCCACCGTTGGCGGAGAGAAGATGCACGACACTCCAGCAGGCAACCCCGCGCAATTGAGTGAAACAGGGGCATTGAACCCATTCAGCGGTGTAACCGAAACCATCACTGTAGCAGTCTGCCCGGCGTTTATCGTAAGCGATGTCGGAGAGGCCGAAACAGCGAAATCTGGTGCAGGCACGTTGATTGTGTACGCCGCGCTTGCAAAGGTGCTCGCCGTATAGCCGCTGGCCATCGCAATAGCCTCCAGCGTCTCCGTGGACGACACTGTGATCGGACCGTTATACACTGCTGAACCGGTGGTTGGTGCGCTTCCGTTGGTCGTGTAATAGATCGTCGCCGAAGGCGTTGCCGAACTGATCGTCACCGTCTGCGACGATGAGTATGTACCGGCCCCTGGACTGAAGGTCGGAGTGGCTGCGGCTGGCAGGGTAAGGCTGATGGTATAAACAGCAGTTGCAACGCTGCTGGTAGTGTACCCACCGGCTGTCGCAATCGCACTCAGTGTTTCCGTGGAGGATACGGTGATCGGGCCGCTATACACTGGCGAGCTCATCGTTGGCGTGGATCCGTCGGTCGTGTAGTAGATTATCGCCGTGGGCGTCGCCGAACTGATCGTTACTACCTGTGCCGAAGTGTAAGTACCGGCTACCGGACTGAACGTGGGCGTCGCTACCTGGCCGAGCGTGATGACGTAAGTAGCTGAGCCGGTCGCACTGTTCGAGTAACCGGAGGCAACCGCAATAGCTGACACAGTCTCCGAACTAGAAACCGTTATTGGTCCGGAGTAGCTTTGCGAGCCGGTCGTCGGTGTACTTCCGTCGGTGGTGAAGTAGATTGTTGCGCCCGGAGTGGAGGAACTAATGGTTACCGTTTGCGCGGAACTGTAAGTCCCGGACCCGGGGCTGAAGGTCGGCGTTGCCACCACCGGTGTGCCATTGGCCTGGTCGACTGCTCCGATTGTAAGCGGGAAAAGACGTGGCGTCAGCCCACCGGTTGCCACGGAATACTGCCAGCGCACCGGCATATGCACCAAAGGATTATCGGTGATGGCGGTACCCGCGCCGATCGCTGCAGATCCCGTTGGCGGAATGAACGTGGTGCCGTCATACGGCTGTGTTGCCGTTGTCAGGTAGTTGGCGGCATTCAATCCGTATAAATGAGTGTTGAGTGGAATTGCCAGCGGCCACGGGCAAGTGGCGTCGCAAATGTTCGGCCAGCCTTCCTGTGTGCCGTCCTGCCATGTGGCGCCAAGGATGGGTGGTGTGATTGTGAATGTACCCGTTCGCATGAGGTTGGTCGTGGCGTCGAGAACGATCGGAGCGAACTCGGCAAACTCCATTTGGATAAGGCCTGTCCATGCCACAGTATTAGCCCATATGATGTTGTTGCGTGCGTCGACTCTCGGCTGAAAATAAGAGTTAAGCCCATTCCCTGCAAATCCATTATCAAAGATGATTTGCGCGTTATCGAGGGTGTTTGAGTAAAAAGACAAAACACCGCATCGATTCAGCACCCCTGGCGTACCCTGATCGCCGGCATAATGTATACCCGCTTCAGAACTTGTCCCTAACATTTCATTACCGTAGATAAAGTCCTTCTGGGAAGATTCCTGGTAGCCTGCGATAACGTTGGCTCCAGCCGTATCACCGGTCTGCCACTGGCCGTCCGAAAAATAGTACTCGAACGACATATAGTCAGGACCGTCCTGATTGTCTACGAGGTCAAAAAGCCGCGGTGTGCCATCTCCCAAATAGTTGTAACGGAATATTCCCTCTACACCGCGCCACTTGATCTGGCTTCCGGCATATGGTGACGGGTTATCGAGCTTGTTTCCTTCAGCGAGCGCGTAGTAATCCTGCACGTATAACTGATGCGTGCCGCTCACATCGCCTGGATCTCCGGACATCTGGACATGGTTACCTATGAAAGTAAGATTTTGAGTAATCGTTGCCCAGGCATTGGCGTCATTGTCGTCGGAGAAGATCCCGTTCGCGCAATTGTCCAACTCATTGCCGCTGATATCTACATACGACCCTGATCGCCAGTTTATACAACTGCTGAAATTGCTCCAGGCAGTTGCACTGCTGCTTCCTGGAGAGTAGCGCATCAAAGTTGACTTCGCATTGCGAAGATGCAGACCAGTAATGCTCACGTAACTTGGCCCGGCAGACCCGTTTTGCCAAAGCCCGTATTGATTCCCTGCGGGAAATAGGATGATTATCCCATCATCTGGATTGATATTGACATCGGATTGCGCGGTCGCGTTGGTGCCGTCCATGATGGGCAGGTTGCCCTTGGAATCCGCTACTCCGCAGATGATGATCGGCTGCGTCGGTGTGCCGCTATTCTGGACGTTGTAATACTCGTGGTAAGTGGTTGGATTCGATCCTGTGGTGTCTGTATTCCAAATGCGCAGGATCGTTCCGGGTCCGAATCCGCTAAGCGCCGGAGTGGAAGAAATGGTCGCGTAGGCTTTTCCTGGGCCTACTTCGTAATCGGGTCCAGTCAGGGCCGGGTCGACGTAGCACTCGTGCGGCCTTGTCCCGTTTGGCGTGGATGCAAACGAGGGCATCGGATTGGGCGACACGTACACGATCGCCGTATTCGTACCTGAGTTGCAGTTTGCAGAGTACTGGATGGTGTAACGTCCCGTGACACTGGCAGAGAACACCGTATCGCGGTTCGTGGTGTCCAGAAGGGTGCCATTGCCTCCCGAGGGTTGGCCGACAATGCTCCAGGTTCCTGTCTCATCAGTGCATCCGGTGACCCACGACTGCAGTGTCATGAGCTGGCTTTGATATGCCTGCTGGTAGGCAGGAGCCACGATCACGGACTTGGTGCCGTTGGCCAAAGTCGGCGGGCTATTGGCGCAAACATTGAACAGAAAATTGGCAGTCTTGGTCAAGTCGTCAGTCGATTGCGCCTGCACCGTCACACTCGCCGTGGAAGAAACCTGATAGGTGCCGCTGCCACTGATTGTGCAGTTTCCCTGCGTTGGCCCTATGTTCACTTGAACCGTCGCCAAAGCGCCGCCTACCGACGACACATCGCTCCCGTTAGGTGTCGTAAAGGTAGCAGTGGCTCCCCCTGTTGTCGACAGTACCCTCCAGTTAACTGTATTTAGGGTACCGCCCGTAATGTTAACGTTGATCTGCCTCGTTGACCCGGCTAATACCTGAAAGGGGTATGCAGGTACGTTCGCAGTGACGGTCACCTGCGCCGGTGCCAAGGACGCAGATAGAGCGAAGAGGCAAGCCACGCTAACGGCAAGTTCCTTTAAGAAACTATGGATGCCGTTGCATGGAAGCAGGGACTGTAGAAAAGCTATTATCTTACCCTTCTTTTTCATCTTGCTTTCCCGTCTGCTAGCCAACTATTCGATCTCTCAAAATAAGAGACACCTAATTAGAAGCCTTCGCCGCACAGCCTTAGCGGGCTAATTAGCTTTATATACTTGCCCTCAACTTAGGCAATGACAATGCCACACTCTGTGGGGTAGGACTTTAAAATTTATCCTATTTAGAATGAGCTCTATTGCTCAGATGATTCAGGGCTGAAGGGTAACAACTCTACTGAATTAGAATACGCAGATCGTGTAGATTTTACATCGATTGGTATTTTCTACTCGGCAAGTAAGAGACTTATTCCCTACCGCCCTCATACCGTTGCCGGTCAAATCCCCCTGTGAAAATGCTGAACCACACTCTGCTTTGTCGCCTCGCCAAGCGGTCGCTCGGAGAATATCATCCATCTGCATTCGGATGAATTCCACTTTAGTGTTACTGCTCATTTGCCGTAGTCGATATTTCTTGCAACTGTCGCGATGATCGTCACTGCAACAAAAGTTGCCTTGAAAAACACACGGACTAAAGCATATGCTGGAACAAATTGAGAACCTGCTTGCCAGGTTACGATTGGCGTTGCAGTGGCAGCAATCGGCTGGCTGGTGCACTGTTCAGTCTTCCTCAGGTTGAAAATCTCCAGACATCCGATGGTGGCCAAAAAGAATCTGGCCCGCGAAGTCAACAGACGGGCGGGGGCTCAGTGCCGCTGTCGCTGGAAGGAAGGAATAGCTGACTCCGCCCATCTGAAAATGTTTTTCAATGGGTTCGGCGCTCCCGTTTGGGTTACTCTGATCAAGGCTGCTCCCTACAATCAGGCCATTCACAATGGGCTTTGTTCTAAGCATTCTCTATTTCGTTACGTACTACCTCACGCCGGCCTATCTATTTGGGCCTCTCGCGGATGCACACGTTGAAATGATCATTGTAGTGCTGGCCCTCATTGTCTCGCTGCCGGCGCTGATGAAGTCTTTCCTCCTGAAGAATTCCCAGTCTCTGGCTTTAATAGGATTGGCGATTGCAGTCTCCTTGTCGGAGCTGATTGGAAGGCACTGGGCCGGCGGAGCTGTAATGTCATTCTTTTCCTTCATTCCGAATGGCATGGCGTACTTCCTTGTCTGTCTGCACTGCAACTCGAAAAGAAGGTTGCAGATTCTTACCCTCATGGTGCTCTTCATCTGCCTGGTTGTGATTGCACACGGGTACATCGATTTGATGCATGGAGTTCCGACAAGCGGCCCCCCGCCAGGAGAGGGGTTCGGTGATCCACCCGAGACTGGGGCCACTGCAAGTCCATATCTCATGAGACAAATGAACAACATAGGAGATTGGACCTACCGTTTGCAGGGGCTTGGAGCGCTCAACGATCCAAATGACTTTGGCCAGTTGCTTGTCACTTTTATTCCGTTGATGTTTATCTTCTGGCGGGCAAAGAAGATGATCTCGAACGTCGCACTTGTGATTTTGCCTGTCGCTGCGTTGCTGTTTGGAGTATTCCTGACACACTCGCGCGGTGCCCTGGTGGCCTTGACTGCCGTTGCTATCGTGGCGGCGCGTCGCCGCATCGGAACGCTTCCTGCAGTGATGCTTGCGGGCAGTCTGTTCCTCGCGGCAATGGCTCTGCATTTTACAGGCGGACGAGATATTTCTGCCGGTGCGGGCGAAGATCGCACGGCTCTCTGGGGTCAGGGATTGCAATTATTTAAGACTCATCCATTATTTGGAGTCGGCTACGGTGACCTGTGGGAATATACCGATGTCTACTTGACCGCGCACAACTCCATTATCGTCTGCGCAGGAGAGCTTGGCCTGTTCGGGCTGTACTTCTGGTCTCTCTACCTTTTTACGACATTGAGAGACACTCTGACGGCTGCTTCGCCGCAGCAGGTGAGCGACGGAGAGCGAATCGTTCCCGAGGAAGACTTCGATCCGCATGCAAGATGGAGAATCGAACATCTTGACAAAGAGGAGATCAACCGCCTCGGACGCTTGATGGTTTTATCTCTCATAGGCTTTCTGGTTGCGGGGTGGTTTCTGTCTCGTGCCTTTGTCATGACCCTATTTTTGTTGGGTGGCATGACAGAGGCGATCTACGAGATGGCCGTGCAGCGAGGAATGATTGCTCCGCGCCTGCCCCTTAACCGCGTGCTGTTGTATTCAGCGGCATTGGCAGGCTTACTGATCCTGGTTATGTATGTCATGGTCCGAATCTTGAACCTGATGCACTGATTCAAGTAGTCGAGTAGCTTACGCGAACAGGTCCAGAAGCGGAGAACTGATTCGAACAGCGCTTTCGGAGATTCAGACAAGCTTGATGAGGATTGCGCACGTTGTAGACAGCATGGAGATGGGCGGCGCCGAGACGCTTGTGTCTCAAATGTGTCGGCTGCAGCGGGAACAGGGGCACGACCCGCGTGTCTATGCGGTTGCCGCTCTCGGCGCGCTCGGCGAGCGGATGCGGACAGAGGGCTTCGCCGTGCAGCCAAACGTAGGCCGGCACCTGTCGGACTCCGTTCGCAATTTCTTACATATCTTCCAGGAATCGCAACCCCAGGTTGTCCATCTTCATAACCCGACGCCGACGATTTATGCGGCCATGGCCGCCAGAATTGCAGGCATTCCCAGTGTTATTTCCACGCGCCATAGCCTGGTGGCCCCTCCGCATAAGCTCGTGCCTGAACTGAAATACTCTATTGCGGCTCGCTTTTGCGACTGGGTTGTCGGCATTTGCGACGCAACAACTGCAAATGTGAAAAGCATCCACAGCGTACCAGCGCGCAAGATCGTGCGGATCTACAACGGCGCTGCTCCGCTGCAGCGGGTGCCGAAAGAAAATTGGCCGCAGAAAACCGGATTCACGCTGGTCTACGTAGGCAGGCTTGAGCCTGTGAAGAACCACCCTCTGTTGCTGAGAGCCTTTTGCGAAGCGCAGAAGTCCGCGCCGGGCCTGCGGTTGTGGATGGTGGGCGATGGCAATGAACGCCAGAGGCTTGAAAGCCTGGCTGCGGAATTGGGGATTGCGGAACATGTAACCTTCTGGGGCCAGCAATTTGATGTAGCGCCCTTCTTCTCCGCAGCCGATGCCTTCATCATGTCGTCGAAATCGGAGGGATTGCCCATCTCCCTTCTGCAAGCCTTCTCGCTCGGACTGCCCGCAATCGTCACCGGCGTCGGCGGAATGGCAGAAGTCGTGCAAGTGGCGCAGGCAGGATATACGGTCTCTGCGACAGATCCTGCGGAAATGGCAGCCGCAATCCTGCGCCTAAAAGGCAGCGATGCAACACGGGAGCAATTCTCCAGGAACGCAGAGGCGGCGTTCCACTCGAGCTTTAGCCTGCAAACGATGGTTGATGCCTATATTGATCTGTATAGAAACACCTCGCGAGCGCGGCGCATGGCGAAAACCTGAGTTAGCCAAACACCTTCAACATCTCGCGCGGCTAGCATTCACTGATGCCTCGCATCAGCAAACTGTCCGGGCTCTTCGAGACGGCGGGAAGGCCCTCCACGTTACCGTTTCAACTCGCAGTCATAAGTAAGTCGGATTGGCTTTCCTAAGTCGAGAACCTCAAAGTCGGTGACCTTCAGCGACTGCAAATCATGTGGCCCAAAATTGACATCTGCATATTTTGCAGTAGTGTCGGCATCGCTCTGTGCCGTGAGCGCAATATTGCCGCCGTCAGAAAGGTACATGCCGTATTTCTGCATCGCACGCGCAACCACCTGTGCGGCGGGCGTCAACTGTGACACGTCAAATGAAGCCTTTAGACGGAAATGCGCTCCATATGGTGGAGCCGAGTCTGCCCCCTTCGGCGAACCTGCGTGTGTCGCGGGGTGCACAAAAACGCCGGCGCGAATTCTCGAATTGGGAAGAATGAAACGAATCGCGTGATTGATGCTTCCTGAAGCGAGCTCGTCGGCATTGAAGAGCAGCGGCGCAATGGGAAATCCAGCGGCGTCAGCGCTGGAGCACTGATCTCCGCGTCCCGACGGCGGATAGACGCGGCTAAGATCCCATACCGCCACGAAGTTTGCAGCGAGCTTGCTCTTATCGTAGTTGGCTTGGTACGCCTCATACAGCTTCAAGTTGCTGCGGTCGACCACGATGAGATGGCAGTCATTTTGATCGATATCACATTGATAGCTCGGTTGCCCTTCAATGCCGCCTCTAGTCGGGAGAGGAATCTCTGAGACCTTGTCGGAATCGGCCGCCATAAAATCTCCGCCCTTGTGGAAAGGAACCTTCGGCGTGTCTGGGGTTGCCTGTAAGACTCGGATACTGAAGTCAACCTGCATCCTTCCGCGTCCCCATCCACCCGCGTCCGCAAGCCAGGAAATGATGGTCGAGGATTGGGGATCGACCGCCGCGTGGCTCACATCCTGTGTCCAGATAGCACCAGAGGGGAAATACGGTGCAGGAGGAACAATGTGCTCCAGTCTTGCAGCCCTGACATTGTCAATGTGATTGTGAATCGCAAAGCCTATCACGATAGAGCCGATTCCCAGCACGGAAATGAAGAGCACGTTCTTCCTGATGTTCATAGTTATTTGATATTTCCTTTGTTGTTGCCAATCTGTTCAAGAACGTTTGCCAATCTCAATTACTCCGCCAGAAACAACAGCTCCCGGCGGCGAAAGATTCGCAGTTTCAAGCGTTGGCCCCTTCGCCTTCGGCGCACCCGAATCCCATATCTTCCAGAGTGGGCCGTGTGTAAAGAGGAACTTGTAAAACCCGAAGACAGCTGCTGCGTTGAGCACCAGCAGCGCGCTGGCCGGTGCTGCAATTCTATTCAATACCGGGATCCGGAAGTGCAAGCCAATGAAAGCGATCATCCCGCCTAGAATCTGAAGTGCTGCGAATGCTGCAAAGAGAAGAGAACGGGCTGAGAGAGTCACAGAGGAGATAAGCAGAAGAACCAGCAGGTAAGGAACTACGAGCCGCATCACCTTGTGCGAGACAAGTTGGAATAGAACTCGATTCTGCAGAGTCAGCGTCCACGGCGCAAGTTGGAAGAGCTGAAAATTCCCCGCCAGTGTACGAACCTTGCGATGAAACTCGCCTTCCACCTTCTTGGGCCATGTGTCATAAACGCAAGCCCGGAAGTCCAGAACAGATCTGTACCCCTGGCGGATGATCGACAGCGGCTGGAACATATCGTCCAGAATCATTCCCGCCGGCTGCGGAACAAAGAGTTCGCGACGAATTGCATAAAACCCTCCATAGACCCCGACCGGAGAATCACACGTAGCCTCACATTTTCTGATCCACTGTTCGAAACGCCAATAGAGACCGCCGACTGCCTCAGCGGTGGAATCATGGCCATCCTGGCGCAGAATCAATTCACCAGCAACGCAGCCGACCTTCGGATCGGCAAAGTTGCCGACCAGTTGGGCAATAGCGCCCGGAGCAATTTCAGGCCGGATGTCTACAAAGAGAACAACGTCCGAAGTGGCCAGCGTAAGCCCTGCGTTAATAGCGGCTGCCTTTCCACTGTGCTCTCTCAGCACGATGGTCTTGAATGGCGCACGCTGCTGCTGAGTCAGCAATTCCGCTGTGCCATCGGTTGAGCCGTCCGACACAAGAATGATCTCCTTGATGTTTGGGTAGTCCAGTTCAAGGAGATGCTGAATCTTGCGTGGCAGCAATGCGGCACCGTTATGCACGGCAAGTAAAACACTCACGCTGGGATTGATGGGTGCGAACTTCCAGGGTCGCGGCCGCAACCTTGCCAGCAGCCACATCGCCACAGGGTATCCCGCGTAGGCGTAGAGAATGCCGATAAGGGATAGCCAGAAGATGATCTTCACTGTGCGCCCCTCCGCAGAATGATCGTCTTGATCGTCTCAAACATGATGAGCAGGTCGAGACCTATCGACAAGTGCTTCACGTAATAGAGATCGTATTCGAGCTTTTGCTTTGTTTCCTCCAGGCTTGCACCGTATCTGTAGCGCACCTGCGCCCAGCCTGTGATCCCCGGGCGGATTATATGCCGAAGCTCATAGAAAGGGATTTCGGTATTGAGCCACTGCACAAACTCCGGACGCTCCGGGCGCGGACCGACAAATCCCATCTCTCCGCGTAGCACGTTCCAGAGCTGTGGAATTTCGTCGAGACGCGTCTTGCGCATGAACCTGCCAAGAGAAGTGACGCGAGAGTCATTCTTGGTCGCCCAAACAGCACCATTCTTTTCAGCATCCTGCCGCATCGTCCGAAACTTGATTACCGAGAAGGGGCGCCCGCGGAGTCCCACTCGCGTCTGGCGGAAGAAGATCGGGCCCGGCGATGAGAGGCGCACGGCCAGAATGATGAAGGGAATGATCGGCAGGCAGAGCACCAGCCCGACGAAAGAAACAAGGATGGAAACCAGGCGCCGGACAATCTGTTGCGATGCCTTTACATTGAAACCGTGAGTGAAGATGAGGGCGCTGGGATTGAGCCCGTCCAGCGGCAACTTGCCCAGGAGTCGCTCAATCAGGAAGCTGGCATCTTCAATCACCACGCCGCGGAGCTTGAGATCAAGAAGCTCACGGACCGGCATCGATCCGCGACGGTCTTCCATGGCAACGATGACGCGGTCAATCCGGAGCTTTGGTTCGCAGAACGAGCGAAGGTCCGCCCCAAAGCGTTCGAAGTCTCCATGGAAGGTGCCTTGGACCTCACCATTGACAACTTCCATGCCGGCATCGCGCCGGGTACGGAGCGTCTCGATAACGGAACGCGCACGTTCGCCGTTGCCAAGGACGTACACGCGTTCCCGAAACGCCGGAAGACTGATGATCCATTCATAGGAGTTTCGCCAGAGGAAAAGGACAATCACAAGGACAGTGATGCCAAGGGTAAGAACGTGAGGCCCTATATATATATCAGGGAAAACGAGAACTACACCCCCGAGAAGAAAACAAAGAACACTGAGAACCAGCAGCAGCCGGAAATAGATCTCCCAATGCCCTGAGATGCGTTGCGGTTCATACAGGTCAAAGTAGTACGAAAGAAGCAAAGTGAGAACAGTGATGGCTGCAATCTTCATGCTGCCGTTCTCATAGATCAGTGCAATGTACGTATCCGGCCCAATCAGGTACGCGGTGGCTGCAAGAAATGAGCCACCTACCAGGAGCGCTTCACAAAGAAGCAGCACCAGGGTGCGGGTCGGATAGTAGACATTGAAAAGCCGGATCATCCCTATCTCCCGCTTTCCTATCGCCGTTTGCCGTTGTCGCCGGCTTCTGGCTCGCCGGAATAGTAGTAGTTGTATGATCCTTTGCGCGGAGCGTCCTTGACGGCATTGAGCACAAAGCCGAGTATGCGTGAGGTGCCGAATGCAGCTTTGGCACGCTGCGCGACATCGTAGGGCGTTGTTGACCCACGCGCAACCAGCAATACTGCATCCGCAGCGCGGGAAAGTTCCACAGCATCCGTAACCGCAAGCACCGGCGGAGCGTCAATCAGGATCCAGTCAAAATGTGGCGAAACGGCCGTGATCAGCTCTTCCATACGCTGATTGGCGACCAATTCGGAAGAGTGGTCACTGGACCCGCCGGAAGGAATGAATGTGAGATTGGAGATGCTCCCCACGCTGGCATTCTCTGCAGTGCCGGAAATGCGGTCGCGCTGCATGATGTCATTCATCTCTGCGGTCCCTTCCAGGTAGTTCGATAATCCCGGCGAATTGGGGGCGCCCAGTAGAGTATGAAGCGTGGGACGGCGCAGATCGCCGTCGATGAGCAGAATGTTGTGAATGCTGTTGCGCGCCAGGCTCATGGCCAGGTTCGCCGCTACAAAGCTCTTGCCTTCCGAAGGCATACCGCTCGCGATAAGAATCGTCTTCAGTGGAGCATCGTAGCGAGCCTGGTAAATGTGCGAGCGGAGACTGCGAAACTGCTCCACGCCTGCGCCGCGGTCTGCGAGCGTCGGAAAGGAGTTTATGGATGGCTTCCACGAATATTCTGCAATGTTCTCAAGTACAAGCTCGGCCTTGGCCACTGGCTGCTCTTGAGTGATGGGGGTGATCCTCGGCTCGGCGATATGGATATCATCTGGAACCGACAACTTTCCCCGCTCAAGATACGCTCTTTGAAGTGCTTCATGTATGCGGCTCATAGTTCAATGTCCTTTAGAGAATCAGCGGAATCCACGGCTGGCTTGATGCTGCTTGACATGGCGGTTGGATACGAACTTTCCGGAAACCCAGACAGGGCCGTTGGCGAGATCACGAAGGGCTGCTGGTCCAGATCGAGTTCCAGACAGACCGACTCAACGATGCGCGGCGGGATGGGCTTGATCTGTTCCACGTACGCGCTGATCATTGCATGTTCGCAGATTAGATTTATCAGACGGGGAATTCCCTTTGAGTATTGATTGACAAGCAGCACCGCTTCTGGCGTAAACACTGGTTGGGTGGCCCCGGCGATGCGGAGTCTCTTCGCAATGTATGCTTTCGTCTCTTCGCAGGTCAGCGGCCGCGTTCTGCACCACAACGAAATGCGTTGGCGAAGCTGGCGAACAGAGGGGTCGCGGAGCTTCTCTTCGAGCTCTGGCTGTCCTGAAAGTATGATCTGCACCAGCTTCTCCGATGAGGTCTCGAGATTGGTCAGCAAACGAATCTCTTCAAGAAGTTCCCAGGAAAGATTCTGCGCCTCGTCCACCACGATGGCGCACAACTCCCCATTGCGGAAACGGTCGATAAGCCAGCGATTGAGTTGCATCAACATGCCCGACTTCGTCTGCGGCATGCCTGGCTTCGACCGGGGACCGGCAGGAATGCCAAAGTCCGCGAGCACAAAATCAAAAAAGTCTAGAACATCGAGACGCGGGTTGAAGACGAAAGCCGTCGAGATGCGTCGCTCCGTGAAAGAGCTGAGGACGGTCTTGAGCAGCGTCGTCTTGCCTGTGCCCACTTCACCTGTCATGACGACAAACCCCTTGCGCGAGGCGATGCCGTATTGCAGGCAGGCAAGTGCTTCCTGCACATGCGGCATCTTGTACAGAAACCGCGGGTCCGGGCAGGCTCCGAAGGGAAAGTCGTTAATGCCGTAGAAGTATCTGTACATGGTTATCCGAGCGCGCTTTCTATGGGCTTAGTCGTTCGTGAAAAAAGCTTCCACCTGCTGTAAGGTATCTCCGTCTGGGGAAGACCGTCGATGTGAGAGATCACTGCCAGGGTCGACAGCTTGGTGAAGGCCCAGACATCCCTCTCACTGCGCAGTGAGGTATCTCGATACTCGAGCAGTCCCGAAAGAAGCAAGCCCAGAAACAGGCCGGCTGCAAGCCCTCCAGCCGCAAACATCTGCCGATTCGGGAAGATCGGCGAGTCGGGAAGATTCGGAGCATCCATCATGAGGAATTGCTCGCCCTGCTGGCGCTGTTCAAGAGCGGTCGCCATGGACGATTCGTTCATTTTCTTTAGCAGCGAGTTGTAGAACTCCAAGGCAGTTTCATGGTCACGAGTGATCTGCTTGTACTCCGCCTCAACCTGTGGGCTCGACGCAATCCTCTCTTCGTAGTTGCGGACCTGCTGTTCAATCCCAGCCTGTTCCTGCTTGGCATCAGTCATGGCTTGTTGCGCCGCGCGAAGCTGAGCCCTCAGTTGCTGCAGCTGCGGCGGGTCAGGACGACTGGTGGTATGCGCCACCACCGCCGGCGCCGGTTCAGCCGAGGCGCGCGCGATCTGTGCCTGCAGATCGGTAATCTTGTGCGAAATCTCAATCACGTCGGGATGGTCAGGAGTATAGAGTGCGTACAGCGCCTGCCGCTGCGCGATGAGCTTGTTGAGTTCTGTCTTGCGTTCATCCACTGCCACAGTGACGGCTGCGGGCTCTGCGTTCTGCATATCGTGCGTTTGCTGGGCCACCATGGCCTGGAGGAAGGTCACGTCCTGCTGGTTGCGGTTCAGCGACTGCGTCACAGCATCAAGCTGGGTGGTCAGCGCCTGAAGCGTGTTCGTATTCGACTGCTCCTGTTCCGGGAGTCTGCCAAAATATTTCTGCTGGAAAGCTGCGAGCTTGGCATCCTGCGCGTCCAGGTTTGCCTTTGAGTCGGCCAGTTGCTGCTTCAGAAACGCTGTTGTTCCCTCGGCGGATTGCTGACGCGCATTCAAATTCTCGCTTACGAACAGTGAAGTGATCTCGCTGCAAACCGCCTGTGCCGTGTGAGCATCCTGTGCGGTAAACGTAATATAAAAGCCCGGCATCCCGCGCGATGACTGGCTGGAAGGGATCGTTTTCACCCCGATGGCCTTCTGCGTCAATGCGACACGGTCGTCCATGGTGGCATTGCCGCTGACAAACAAATTGAACCGCTTGATGATCGGCTCGATCCGTGAGCGGCTCAGAATCTGCTCCTTCATCGACGCCAGACGTTCGCTCAGATCTCCCTCAACCACCGGCTTCACATAGTCTTCCGGAACCTTCTGCTGCTCGATGAGGATCAGCGTTTGCGACTGGTATTGAGGGGGAAGAACAAAGGTCACACCGACTCCAACCACCAGGAACACGATCGTGGAAGTCAGAATCAACCAGAAACGCCGCCTCAAAATGTCGGCGTAATCTTCCATTGTTAGTTCACGATGCCCGAGCATACGACTCCTTGATGAATTAGTGCCTGATGTGTGTTTCGCGAGGCGAATACCCGACGCCGAAACTTACCACTTGCAGAAGTTGGCCGAGGGCGTTGGTGGGAAGATTGGAGGTCGACGTTTGGTTGATCCCCGAGTAGCTTGCAAACACAATGAGTCTCCGGCCGATTTGCCTGGTAAGCTGCGCTCCGCCAAACTTGCTGTAGGTTATGCCATTGTTGCTCAGTCCGGCAGTGCGCATATACCCGCCAGTCAGACCGACGGTCGTGTTCAATCCGAATTGGTGCGAGAAATTCCCCTCGACTGTATCGACTTCGCCTCCAAGAAGGTAGCCAGATCCGCCATTGGTTCCCCGGGTGTAGCTGATGTCGGCCGACGTGAACCGCAACTGATAAGTGGCCGTTGCACTCGCTGATACATCTCTGGTGGTGGGCACGGCCGTTTGGTCCGAACTGGAAACCCAGTCCGGCCCCACAGCGGCCATCGTAGTAAAGTTCCTGCTCCACGCGCGCTGGAAGCCGACCAGCGTGGTGCTCGTCAGAAAATTGACGTTGTAGTAGTCGGGATAGCTATAATTGGCAAACACGTAATTCGCCAGAATCGAATCTCGCCCGTTAAGACGCCACTTGAGCTTGGCGATCCCCGTCTGCGAATCCGTATTCAGACCGTCACCGTTCGGGTAGCGCACTAATTCCGAACCGCCGCCGCCAATCAAGGTCGTCGCAAAATTCAGGCTGTGTTCGATTTCCCCACCCGCTATATTATCGACAACGTGCGTGTTAAGAGTTAGGATCGACTGGCTGTTCGATGGGTTGGGGTTGGGGTTAGGCACGCCAATCGGTTCCCCGGTTCCGGGGACTCCCGAGAAGCCCACTGTCGGCGACTGCGGAAGATAGCTTACGTCGTCGTGGAGCAGTAGCTTCCATCTGCGCCAGTCAATACCTTGCAATACATACATGTGCTGAAAAACGCCGGTTTGGTAGGAAGGACCGGATATGGTCCAATTGTAGCCGCCGGCATAATCCAGGGTGAACGGCGTGCGTTGGTCGTTATTCGTATAGTTCAGCGACCCGGATGCGGTTACCGTCTGCATATCTGGAAAGGTGTTGCTCATCTGATCGCTCTGAGAGTAACGCAAAGCGTAGTGCAGGTTGCCGGCCGCCGGAAGATTACGTGGGCCTGTCGCAGCGGGCGCAACCTGCGCTTGAACCGAGGCACAAACGACAAAAAGGAAAGCCAGGATTTTCAGTGTCGTCATCATTTTTGCCACCTTACGGAACCACAATTGTGTCGCCAGGTCTCAGAACCAGATTGAGCATCCGGTCGCCCTTCAACGCTTCCTTGTAATGCACACGAATTCGCTGCTGCGATCCTGGTTCGTTGCGCAGGATGTAGATCTTCTTTGAATTGGCGAAATCCGTGAGTCCCCCAGCGCTGGAAATGGCTTCCAACAATGTCATGCCGGGGGTCATCTCGACTGGTCCCCTCTTCACAACCTCGCCGAGCAGGTAAACAACCTTGCTGTGAATCTGGGTGATCACAACCGAGACGTTAGGCTCCTGGATGTACTTCTTGAGTTTTGTCGCAATCTGACTTGCCAACTGTGTCGGTGCCATGCCGGAGGCTTGAACGTCGCCAATAAGCGCCAGCGAAATCATTCCGTCAGGTCGGACAAGGATGGTGCCCGAGAGGGTAGGCTCCTTCCAGACAGTAATGGTAAGCACGTCGGATGCGCCGATAACATACACGTCGTCGGCCGCGGCCCCCTCGGCTGGGGCAGCCATGGCCGGCTTCGCCGCCTGAGCAGACTTTCCGGCGGACCCTTTGTGCTGGCCGTGCCCAAAAATGCTTGCGGCATAAAACGCCAAGATAAGAAGACTTCCTGAATTCATAGTGCCACTCCGTTCTTATCGGAAGCGGGTCTGTATTCCGCCCCTACCTGCTTGAGCTTGTAGAGCAGGGCCTTATAGCTGATCCCCAGTTCATCCGCGGCTCGTTTGCGATTGCCGCCGGTCGAGGCCAGAACTTCTGAAATCAACTGGCGCTCAATCTGAGTGGATGCGGCCCGCGCAGCATCCTTCAGCGAAAACGGCTTTCGCTGCCCATTCGACTTCACCGATGAGGCTGCTGCTTTGAGTGCGGCGAGGGAGACTGACTGGTCACCGATTGCTACAAAGGTCTTGATCGCGGTCTGCAGTTCAGATAGATTCTCGGGCCAGGTGTGGTCCATTAGGAACCCAATGATTTCCTCCTGTAGAACCGGCTTCGGGCGGTCAAATTGTTTGGAATACTGCGTTAAGAGGTCGTCAGCTATGGAGAGGATTTCGGACTTCCTGCAGCGCAGGGGTGAAATCCGGAGCGTGACGGCCGAAACCAGATAATAGAAATCTTCTCTCATGCGGGAAGATTTGACGTCCCCAATAAGTTCACGGCTCGTACCACAAAGGAGACGACTGCCCTGTGCCTCCTCGGAGTGAAAATAGGTCTTGATGATCAGTTCCTGCAGCGCAAGGCTAAGATCCCCAACCTCAGACAGGTAAACCGTACCTTTAGTCGAGAAAGCCGATAGTATAGCGTCGACATCGCAATCGGCGCTGTGGATTTCCGTGTAGGCACTGCGTGACCGATGCGACTGAATATGGATCTGGGCCGCAATTGAGCGCTTTCCAACGCCGTGCTCGCCCATAAGCAACACCGGACAGTCGCTCTCGGCAATCCTGGCAATCGCCCGCTGAATCTGTGCCTCAATCGGGGCAAAATGCTTTGCAGGGGCAAACGGCTTCGTTTGTCGCCTGGCACTTGGGATGGTTGTACTGGTTGCCATGAAAGGTCCTAGGTTCACACCCCTCATTAGCAATACGGGTTCCAAACCTGGGTGAAGGACGTTGAATGAGCGTTCCATAGGCTATATCCACCCTTGAGCGCTTTTCAGGATGGGAGGTAGCCGAAAAGAGGGAAAAGTTTTTCCCTCTCAGTGGAAAGTATTGTGACATTGATTTCCAAGGTAAGTGGAAAAAGTTTTCCACTTACCCGGTACATCTGGTTCCTGATTCCAGACAACTCTTGGGGAATTCCCTTGGATTGAGCCGTTCCATTTCGGCATTGTGATTGCTAAGGAAGGTGTACGGATTGCAATTCCGAAAGTCCCCCTATTGGAGAATATGGCCCACTACATCCAGATGCCAGCGATTCGAAGGAACCCCTGGTCCCTTCGAATCGCTCCTTTTTCATGGGGATCGGCGATCATCGGCGTGCTCATGGTGGCGGTGTACCACAGTGTGCTCACGGGACTGGTAAAGACATGGTGGCAGAACCCCGATTTTTCTCACGGATTTCTGGTCCCCATCTTTGCAGCGTATCTGGTGTGGACGAAGAGAAAAGCCCTTCTAAATAAAAGGGTCGCTCCCACCTGGAGCGGAATTGCCGTCGTGGCCCTGGGGTTGGTAGTCCTGCTCCTCGGTGAATACGGCGCTGCTGTGTTCCTGTCACGGGTTTCACTCGTGATCCTGTTGGCGGGGTTGGTGCTTTGTTTTGGCGGTTGGCAGCTTCTCAATGAGTTTCGCTTTGCTGTGCTGGTACTTTTCCTTGCCATCCCCCTTCCCGCTATTATTTTCAACGAGATAGCCATTCCTCTGCAGATTCTCGCTTCGAAGCTTGCCAGCCATCTGCTTCCTTTATTCGGTGTGCCGGTTCTACGGGAGGGCAACGTAATTGAGCTTCCCTCCATGCAGTTGGAGGTGGCGGAGGCTTGCAGCGGCATCCGCTCCCTGGTGAGTCTATTCACGCTGTCGGTCTTTTTTGGATACTTTCTGGAGAAGACCTTTTCCCGGCGAGCCGTTCTCGCCCTGGCCAGCATTCCTATTGCGATTGCGGCTAATGCAATCCGCATCTTCGGCACCGGTCTCTGCGTCCAGTACTGGGATCCGGATAAGGCCTTGGGCTTTTTTCACGAGTTTTCCGGCTGGGTCATGTTTCTCGTCTCTCTCACCTCCCTCTTCATCGTTCATAGCGTCTTGCATTTTATTCCGGCGCGAAGGAGGCAGGTTTGAAGAGCGTTCAGTTCTGGATTGTTGTCGTGATGCTGGCTGGAACAGCACTCCTGCTGTTTGCCAGGGGAAGTGTCGACTTGATTCCGGTTAGCGAGCCCCTGTCGCAGATTCCGCGCACCATTGCCGGATGGGCGGGAACCGATGTGCCGATAGATCAGGATACCCTCAAAGTTCTCGGGGCTGGAAACTTCCTGTCACGCGTTTACACCCCGGATGGGCAGTCGCAGCCGATCGATCTTTTTGTTGCCTATTTCCCTACCCAGAGGACTGGCGTCACCATTCATTCACCCAAGAACTGCCTGCCAGGCGCCGGCTGGGCGTTCGAATCGTCGCAGCACGTTGACTTGAAAGATGCAAATGGTAACTCGCACAGTGTGGGTGAATACATCATTGCCAACGAGGATAACAAGCAGTTCGTCATCTATTGGTATCAGGCCCACGGACGAAGCGTTGCCAGCGAATACTTGGCCAAGGTCTATATGGTGACCGACGCAATGAGGCTGAATCGTACCGACGGCGCGCTGGTCAGAGTGACAACGCCGATCGATCCCAAAGAAGACACTTTGCGGGCAAAGGCTCGGGTCGAGGCATTTACAGCGCAACTTGCGCCCTCGCTCCCTCGCTTTATCCCCGACTGAAAGGATTCGAAGGGGCAGGGTATGACAACCCGTTGGGCAGGAAAATGCCGGTTGCGTTTGCGGGAAAGGCAGTCAGCAGGGTTCGATGATAGTGAAAAGCTCGCTCAAAACAGTTCAACTGAGGATAGATAGCAGGTGGGAGCAAATGAATCGGCGAAGAATACTTCCGGTGGTCATGCTCTTCGTGGCAGTAGCTATGTTGGCGGGGTGTCACGGCGATCCAAATATCCGGAAGCAAAAATATCTTGAGAGCGGCAGGCGATTCAGCGTAGATGGCAAATACAGAGAGGCCGCCATCCAGTATTTGAACGCCCTGAAGGTCGACAATGACTTCATCGACGCTCATTATGAGCTCGCGCAGGCGTACGAGCACTTGGGGCAATCAACCGAGGCGTGCGCAGAACTCGCGCGCACCATAGACTTGCAGCCTGATAACTACACCGCGCGGATCGACCTTGGAAACCTCTTGTTCGCCGACGGCAGAACGGACGAAGCGCAGGCACAGGCCAATGCAGTCTTGGCCTCGCAACCTGGCAACCCGGGCGTTCACGCCCTTCTCTCCGCTATTGCGGTCAGGCGGGGAAATAAGGATCAAGCCCTGGCCGAAATTCACCGTGCTATTAATCTCGATCCGAACCGGGCGGCATTCCATCAGGATCTCGCGCTCCTGCAAGCGGGTGATCCAGCCATGGCTTCCTCTGTCGAAGCTGAGCTGAAGGCGGCCGTAGAGCTCGATCCAAGATCGGTGAACGCCAAGCTGCTGCTCGCGGCATTCTATGCCCGCAACAATCGCTTGCCCGAAGCCGAAAAGATAAGTTGGGACGCAGTCGCCGCAGATCCCACCAGCTTGGCCGCCCGGGCAAATGTCGCCCAGGTCATTCTCAAGCGGGGAGATCGCGCCAGGGCCGAGCAAGTCCTCCGTCAAGCGTCGAACGACTTCTCCGACGATCCCCAGGGAGTCCGCATACTCGCGGATTACTACGCCCACTCCCGCCAGTTGGACAAGGCCTTGGCGGAGTTCTCAAGCCTCGCCGCAAAATATCCGAAAAACGCCGCCGTGAAGAAGGGGTATATTCGAGTTCTGCTCCAGGTCAAGGACAACGCCACCGCACTAAAACAGGTTGCCTATTTAGTGAAAGATAACCCCAAGGATCCTGAGGTTGCGGCGTTGAACGGAATCGTGCTGCTCAGAAGCCGAAATGCAAATGATGCCGTAAATGCCCTTCAGCAGAGCGCTGGGATTTTCCCGAAAGACGCCTTCATCCAGTACTGGCTCGGTAAGGCGGCACTGGCAAACGGTGATCCCTCCCTGGCCGAAAATGCCTTTCGGCAGGCGGCAGAGCTGAATCCGTCAGCGCGGGACGCGCAGGAGGAGCTGGCGCGAATCGCATCCCAGCGCGGTGACATGGGTCTACTGGCCGACGTGGCTGAAAAAACGATCGCTGCGGCTCCCCATTTTCCTGGCGGATATGTATGGCGGGCCATCGCGGAGATGAATCGTAACGCACCTGATAAGGCTGAGTCCGATCTAAAGACCGCAATCAACATGGCTCCCCAAGGCTCGCAGGCTTATCTCCAACTCGGCAAACTTCGCTTCGCGCAGAAACAATTTCCGGAAGGAATCGCACTGCTGGAGCTAGCATTGCAATACAACCCAAATTCCGTCGAAGCCATCCGCCTGCTGGTCAGTTACGACCTCTACCGGAAACAACCGGACAAAGCCCTGACCCGCTTGAATTCGCAAATTGCCAGGAGTCCTGAGAACAGCAGTCTCTATGACCTTCTGGCGCAGTTACAAATTCAGAACAAGAAACTGGACCTGGCTGCTGCTTCGGCTCAGAAAGCCATGGAGCTGAATTCCAATGATGGCGACGCGGTAATGCTGTTCGCGCAGATTGCGGTTCAGCGCAGACAGACGGCAAATGCCGTTGGTACCTGGGAGAGGTGGTCCAGTGCGCATCCCGGGGATGCCAGCGCCCTCGCAATTCTCGGAACCCTCGAGGAATCGCGTGGAGATCAGGGTAAGGCCGAAGCATACTACAGGAGATCTCTGCAGATTCAGCCACAGCAACCTATCGCGGCTAACAATCTCGCCTATCGGATGCTGGTGA
The DNA here is from genome assembly GCA_035945795.1 of Occallatibacter sp. Lineage (GTDB taxonomy): Bacteria > Acidobacteriota > Terriglobia > Terriglobales > Acidobacteriaceae > Telmatobacter. The sequence goes on along the minus strand of DASYZU010000055.1, from coordinate 787 downwards.
ATGGCAAAACGCCGGACACCGCCTTGACGCTCGCCAAAACGGCCAGGCAGGGCATGCCGAACTCGCACAACACAGCCGACACGCTGGCGTGGGCCTACTACTACAATGGAACCTACGAATTCGCCCGCGATCTTCTCGAAGACGCAATCAACACAGATCCAAACTGCGCCGAAATGCAATATCACCTGGGAATGGTGTACAGCAAACTCAGGGATAAGAACAACGCGGTGATTCACTTGAAAAAAGCCATATCCCTGGCACAGGATTCGCAGACAGCAAAAGACGCGAAGGCTGCGCTGCAAGGGCTGGGTTAGAAACCAATCGGAGCTTGATGACGGCAAAGACCGTCTGAGAGTCCAAGTAGCAGCTACAGAAACAAAATCATGAGTCCCTGGGGCAGACACGGAATCAAGATGTCGAATAATACAAAGACGATAGCTAAGAATACGGGCTGGTATGGCCTTGAGAATGCCATTAACTCTATTCTTACCGTCTTTACATCAATTGCGATTGCCCGCGCCCTGGGCCCGGCGAAGATGGGCTATATCATCTACGTCACATGGATAGCGTCCGTCGTTTGTGACTTGGGTGGACTCGGCATTCCCGCCACCACGCGGAAATATATGGCAGAGTTTCTGGGTAGGGGCGACCAGGGAACCGCGCGGTATATCTATCTACGCACATTCCTCCTTCAGGCGGCCCTGGCAACAGTGACCACCGGCGGCCTTGTATTCTGGGTGCTCAGGGATGCTGCCGGAGATTACAAGTTGGCCTCGGTGCTCGTGGT
>DASYZU010000054.1:0-1663 GCA_035945795.1 Occallatibacter sp. | reverse complement strand
GGATGCGCCGTCGCCCGTCCTTGGTTTGCGCCTTCTGGCAACAAGCGGACCTGTTTCCTTTGTAACTATATTCTGCAAGGCTCAATAGATGAGCAGGGGGTAGCCTGAGCCGTATAATTCTCGGCACTATGAACCTTCAGGAAAATAGGGCGCTCGCAACGTTTCTTCAAATGGTCAGCGATAATTTCACAGAAGTTTACCGGAGACTTGGGATATTGGAGCACTTGGTTTCTCAGAATCCAGCTCTGGCGGAAGAGTATGAAGCGGCGAAACGCGCGAAGCCTCCAAAAGCCTCTCCAGGTCTTCAGACGCAGCTTCAAGGATTCTTGCAGTCTCTGAATAATCAGCGGTAGCTTCCTGCCCTGTCACGGTATCTACAGTTTTCAATTCACTCTCCATTTTGTCAAGTATATTATTGCCTTTACATCCTTCCCTATGTCCCCTATTGATCCTTATTGATCGTTTGTGCTTGGAGTGCGCCCCTTTCTGAGACAGAAGTGTAGTCGACAGTTCGCCGTTCGCTGCAATTCGCTGGCGAACGGGGGTTGGTGTGGAAGAACTTATCCCAGCGGGAGAAGCGGAGGCCGGGCAATGCAGGAGTGCAACCCGGCCAAGGAATATCCCGCCGAAACTCATGCCGATGAGTAGCCGGGGCGAGTGTCAAGGCTCGTCCCGGCGTAATTGGGCTTGATCGAGTACATCGGACGAGCTTTCCCTATGCCTAGGAAAACTCAGGCTCGCCGGCAGCCATCCGGCAGCGCGATTGGTGGAAATGCACTGCTGTTCGAACTCCACCGGCGATCGGTAATCCAGCGCCGAGTGCAGCCGAATGGAATTGTAGACCTGTTCGATGAACTCCTCGATGTGGGCCGCCAGCTCGTCAATGGTGCGATAGGGCCGGGCATCAATCTCCTCCTGCTTGAGCGTCTTGATGAAACTCTCGCAGCGACCGTTCTCCCATGGGCAGCCGGCGCGGCTCATGCTGAGCACCGCACAATGCCGTTCGAGAAGATCCACGTACTCCACACAGGCATACTGTGATCCCCGGTCGGAATGGTGGACAAAACCGGGCAGCGGATGCCGTAATTCGAGCGCTTTCTCTAGAGCCTTGACGGTCAAGGCGCCGGTCATCTCCTTGCCCAGAGCCCAGCCAATCACGCGGCGCGAATATGCGTCCAGGACAACAGCCAGATATGCAAACCCCTCCTCAAGACGGAGGAACGTCAAATCGGCCACCCACAACTGGTTGATGTCCGTGAGCTCCAGATACTGGGCCAGGTTCGGCCATACCTGGAACCGGTGATCGGAGTTGGTGGTAACGACGAACCTGCGGCGACGGATCGCGAGCAGGCTGTCCTCGCGCATCAGCCGACGCACCGTTTTGGCTCCGGCAACGTATCCTTCTCGCTGCAACAGCACCGCGATTCGCCGGTAGCCGTAGTGCCGGTGTGCCAGCGCTAGGCGCTGCACCGCAGATCGAAGTTCTGTCTCCGCCGCCGCTGGTTCCAGTTTCGTAAAATGTCGATAGAAGCTGGCCCGGCTCACGCCCTCCAGCTCGCACATGCGCTGGATGCTCAGTTGGCCTTGCGCTCGCATCCGGGAACGGATCTCGGCATAGAGGCACTCCCGCCAGTGCCGGTCATCGTGGCATCCGCGTCGATCC
>DASYZU010000053.1:0-186015 GCA_035945795.1 Occallatibacter sp. | reverse complement strand
TTCATAGCCGAGCTTCTGGAGGAAGGCCACCTCCTTGTCGAGATCGCTCGCGCGATAGGCAATGTGCGCAATGCCGGTAATCTGGCTGGTTTGCGCAGCTTGCGCGATCGAACGGAACGGACAGGCGCAGAGCACTGCTAGCGCCAGGATCAAAAACCACCGCATCTTCATGGTGCTTCCCCTCTTCCTTGGATTGCCGTAAGCCCGTTTACGCGTAGTCTTCGCGATAGGGGGTAAAGATGTCTAGTACCTCAGAATCCTCGAGGGCGGAGGCCTGGTGGTCGAGGTCGCCGTCGACGACGACGCTGTCGCCGGCGCGGAGGTTCCACTTCTTGCCTTCCGCTTCAAAGACGATGTGGCCTCTGACGATGTAAACCATCTGGTGATGGGGATGCTTGTGGCGGGCGCCTACCCAACCCTTTGTAAAGTTGTGGCGGACCATCATCAGGTGCGGGTTGAAGGCGAGGACCTGGCGTATCATTCCGGGCTCGGGCGTAGACACCGGTGTTGCATCTGTTGCTGTGTAAACTATTCCACTTTCTTTCATACTTTCTCCCGGCTCACGCGGCAAGGTCGATTGCGCTGCCGCGTTCTGTAAGTTTATTTGCGATTCAGGCTGGTTAGCGGTTCAGCCAGCCGCCATCTACGACCAACACATGGCCGTGGATGTAGTCGCTGGCGGCGGAGGCGAGAAATACGGCTGCGCCGGACAGGTCTTCAGGGTTTCCCCAGCGTCCAGCCGGAATCCGGTCGAGGATTTGGCGCGCGCGCTCGGGGTTATTCTGCAATGCTTCTGTGTTGTCGGTGGCAAAGTAGCCGGGCGCGATGGCGTTTACGTTCACGCCCTTCGAAGCCCATTCATTGGCGAAGGCTTTGGTGAGTTGTCCCACACCGCCCTTGGCCGCTGCATAGGAAGGCACCATGATTCCGCCTTGAAACGTTAGCAGAGAGGCGATGTTGATGATCTTGCCTGCACCTTTTGCCAGCATGTGCCTGCCCGCATGCTGAGTGAGGCGAAAGACACTGGAGAGGTTGATGTCAATAAGCGCCTTCCAGTCTTCTTCTGAGTGATCGACGGCGGGCGAGCGGCGGATGATACCGGCGTTGTTAACGAGAATGTCAATGGAGCCGAAGTGCTGGACGGTTTCCTCAACTAGGCGTGTGCAGACGGCGACATCACCTACATCGCCGGCTAGCGCGATGCATTCGACGCCGGTTTTGGCGATAAGCTTCTGGGTGGCTTTAGGCGCGTGAGCGGAGCCGTGGACGGCGACGTTGGCTCCGGCCTCGGCTAGCGCGATGGCAATGCCAGCGCCAAGGCCGCGCGACGACCCGGTGACCAGTGCTGTCTTGCCCTTCAGATTGAATTTTTCAAGTATCAGGGGAATTTTTCCTTTCCGGTTGAGGGCAGATCGTGCCCGCCGCTGCTTCTCTATCGATGATAAAGGACGCGGACTTTGGACCGGCTTTCTGTTCCGCGTGCCTTGCCGAGCGTAGCTTGTAAAGGGCCTTGGTTTAGATCTGACGAATGCACCAGAGCGCATTTAGTCAGCTTTGCCCGTCCGATGGCGAGAAACCTCGTTCCAGAGCCATAATGGCGGCGCGCATGAAGCCCAGCGTGTGCGCCATTCCGGCATGCCAGGGAGCCGTGCAAGTCATCTGCGGACTGTGATCTGGAATCATCACGCCTTCGAATTTGTTTTTGTAGAGGATAGCCATGATGCGGAGCATATCGACGTCGCCGTCGTCGATGAAGGTTTCGTGGTAGTGCGGCACCTTGCCGCTGACGTTGCGGAAGTGGACGTAGGCGAGACGCTTCTGAGCGCTGTACAGCTCGACCGTGTCGTAGAGATTGCCATCGGTCATCTCGGCCAGCGTTCCCAGGCAGAACTCGAGCATGTTGCTGGGGCTGGGTGAGATGTCGATGAGGCGCTGATACATTGCGTGCTGATAGACAAGGCGGGGCTGCCGGCGCATGGTGGGCGTGGGCGGATCGTCGGGATGCGCGGCCAGGCGGACGCCGGCCTGCTCGGCCACGGGCAGGACTTCTTCAAGGAATCGCTGCAAGCGGTTCCAAAGTTCGTCGTGCGAGATAGAGGGCAGAAAGCCTGCGGGCGCATTCTGGTCATAGATCATGTTCCAGACCGTGCCGTTGGGAACGGGCGTATCGACGGGCTCATCCATGCCGACCGACTCGGCGCCCCCGCGGGCAAAGGGCCCGCTGACGCGGCCGCCCACCCCGGCGATCGAGAAGTTGTAACCAAGCGTGCCGATGCCGGCTTCGCCCATTGCTCTGAGAATGGCGTGCACATTGCGAATGTGGAGGGCGCGCTTGGGGCCGTCGAGTAGGATGTCGTGCCAGTGAGCTGGATCGAGATTCTCGATTGCTTCAAGCTTCAGTCCAGCGGCCTCGACCTGTTTGCGCAGCCGGATCAACTCTTCGGCCGTCCAGAGCTTGTCCGGATCGCCGGCTACGCCCCACGGCTTGTCCTTGCTGCCGGTGGGCTGGTTCTGGGAGGGGTTGGCCTCGCCCTGTTTGAAGTAATCGACTAGGTGAACGATCACGTGCGTGCAGCCGGCCTGCACCGCGAAGGAGTAGTACTCGTCGTTGAGCATATGCCGGTAGAGACCCAGGCCAAGTTTCATATGTTCTCCCTGTGTCAGTTTAATTTGGCTGCCAGGTGCGGGAATTTACGGCAATCCCCACTGCTGAATTGGCAGTCATCAAGGCACGCCACATCCTGTTCAACCGCGCCTGGCGTGAAGCATAATCCTAATGACCAAATCAGATGGGCGAAAGCCTCTGCGGATCTTGGTCTGCTTGCTTTGCCTTCAAACTGAACTTTCATCCTCGAGGATCGAGCATAGCTCTTGAAAGACAGGAGGCCGATGTGGCCAGGAATATCTTCACGCGGCGTGAATTCGTGCAGGCAGGAGCGGGCATTGCGGCGGTGGCGACAGCTCCAACAGCAATCTTTGGCAGTGTAGGGGATCCTGCAAACACCCAAGTGCATACCTGGGAGAAGCTGGAGCTGGCATTCGTTTCAGCTCAGAAGTTTCAGAATCCCTACACCGATGCGACGGTCTGGGTCGATCTGATAGGCCCTGGGCTTAATAAACGAGTCTATGGATTCTGGGACGGTGACAACAACTTCAAGGTTCGTGTGACGGCTACCGCGCCAGGCATTTGGCACTGGCGAAGTGGCTCGGAGCCGCACGACTCGGGCCTTACCGGCAAAATGGGCTCATTTATAGCCAAGGAGTGGACCGAGGAAGAGAAGCAGGAAAACCCGCTTCGACGCGGATTTCTTGAAGCAACGCCGAATCACCATGCCCTGCAAACAGCCGACGGCACTCCCTTCTTTGCGATCGGGGACACATGGTGGGCTACAGGCACAAACCGCTTCAAATGGTACGACGACAATGTGGAGCGACCCATTGGGCCCACCGCCGGATTCAAGGACTATGTTCGCTACCGCAAGGCGCAGGGGTTCAACTGGATCAATATGATCGCCGCATTTCCCAATTGGGAGACGGACGGACTTCCCTGGCACATTGTGATTGGGGGCCCAGACAAGACCACCGTTCGCTCGGCGTGGGTCGAGTTCGGAACTGGCAGCGCCAAAAACATGGACAACGAGGGCGGCCGGCCGTTCTTCTTTCCCGGTAAGGTTCCGGGCTATGAGAAGGTCTTTCCCGACGTTGACCGCATCAATCCTGAGTATTTCAAGTACATCGACAGGAAGATCGACTACCTGAACTCACAGGGTTTTGTGGCGTTCATCGAAGTCTCGCGGCGGGATGCAAGCGAGCTTTGGAAAAAGTATTACTCCTGGCCAGATTCGTACTCGCGTTTTATCCAATACGTCTGGTCGCGGTATCAGGCGAATAACACTGTTCTAAGTCCCATTCACCTCGACGTCATCCAGGAGAGCATCACGGTTCCGGATTTTACGAAGGCGATTGACCTCGTTAAACAGAAGTACGGACTGCCGCCATTTGGAACGCTTTTATCGGCGAATGCCAATCCCTCCACGCTCGTTAACTGGGGCGAGGACTCCTGGGTCACTTTGCATCAAGTGGGCAATAAGAGGGAGCACGAATACTACTGGTACATGACTGAGATCTTTCGCGACCCGCATCCGCAACCGGCGCTGAACGGGGAGCCATATTATGCGGGATACGCCGATGCGCGCGACGTCGGTTACAAATACGGCGCTCCAGGCGGATCGCCGAAGGACGACCAGTTTGTACGCTCGGCCATGTATGGCAATTTTCTCTCCGGTGGGCTGGCCGGGCATGTTTATGGGGCCGAGGGCATCTGGGGGGCGGATATCGAGCCAAGCGCACCAACAAAAATGTGTGATGCCTTCCAGTGGAATTCAGCAGCGCAAATGAAGCATCTGCGGACATTCGCGTTTTCAATCGGCAGGCGTTATCAGGATCTGGAGCCTGATCCGGGCTTCGTGGTTCCAAGTTCAACGCAGATTGCGAAGGGATATGAGGGCTGGGCTTATGCCGCGCGCACGCCGGATAAGAACATCTTTCTCGCCTACTTCGAAAAGGGTTGTCCCAGGAGCCTGGTGCGGGGCACATTGCCGATGACCCTGTATCGGGCGCGGTGGTTTGATCCTCGCCTTGGAGCCTGGTCAGACGTGGGCGATGGAGTCGCCAAGGCGAACAATATCGGGGAGATCCAGTTGCCCGATTTCCCTTCGGATGCAGACTGGGGGTTAAGCCTCGTGTATCAGGGCCCTGCTCCAATGCCCAGCCACTTCTGATGGTCAGTTGCCCTGTGATCTGCACCCTATTGACGGGATACGGGAAGGATTTATCATGTGACCGTTTTCCAAAAAGGGAGGTAGTGGAATGGCGCCCAAAACGTCTCGCCGCGACTTTTTATCAGCCGGACTGATGGTGCCGGTTGCAGGTGCAAGCTCGAAGTTCGGGTTCTGGAAGCCGACGGAGACAACCGCAGCGGAAACTGCCAGCTCCCCAGTGAAACTCGACTACAAAGTGCTGGGCCGCACGGGGTTGAAGGTGACCACGGTTGGATTCGGTTGCATGATCACGTCGGACGGCAGCGTAATTGAGCGCGCCGCGGACGCCGGAATCAACTACTTCGATACCGCGCGCAGCTATTCGCACGGGAACAATGAGCGAATGGTGGGCACGGCGCTGGGGGCGAAACGGAAGCAGGTTGTGCTCTCGACCAAGACACACGCGCCGGACAAGGCGGGGATGCAGCAGCATCTTGAACAGAGCCTGCGCGAACTGAACACGGATTACATCGATATCTGGTATCTGCACGGAGTGGACAGCCCAGCCGACGTTCACGACGACATGATCGAAGCGCAGCAACTTGCCAAGCAGCAGGGCAAGATACGGTTTGCCGGCGTGAGCACGCACAGTGGACAGAAGGAAGTGCTGCCATGGATGGCGCAGAAGGGCGCGTTCGACGTGGTGCTGGCGGCCTACAACTTCTCAATGTCCGCGGCGGGAGACGCCGGGATGGAGCAGGCGATTGCAACGGCCGCCAAGGCGGGCATCGGGGTGGTGGCGATGAAGGTGATGGCGGGCGGAATTCGGAGAGCGAAGCACGGCGATCCCTTGTATCAGAAGCTGACCCAGCCGGGCGCCATGCTGGCAGCGCTTAAGTGGGTGGTCAACAAGCCCAACGTGGCGACCACGATTCCCAGCATCACGGATAACGACCAGTTGGAGGAGAACCTGAAGGCGATGGGGAATCCGCTCTCTGCCGGCGACCAGAAGATCCTGGACGCGCATCTTGAGATGATCCGGCCAGTCTATTGCCGCATGTGCGGGCAGTGCGACGGAGCCTGCCAAAAGGGCCTTCCTGTGGCTGATGTGCTTCGTTTTCTTACATATGCAGATGGGTACGGGCAGTTCGCGCTGGGACGGGAGAGATTCCTGGAGTTGACCGCTGAACACGTTGCCGTCCGCTGCGGCGACTGCGCTGAGTGTACGGTGCAGTGTCCCCACGGGGTGCATGTCTCGGATCGGGTGGCGCGCGCGCAGGAGTTGTTTGCATGAGGGCTGCCGGATTGCTGCTGACCGTCCTGTTGGCTTCCGGAACGGCCGGCGCACAAGACTACCTGAACTGCCATTTCGTGGCCGGCTGGGAACCATCCGGAGCGAAGCGTCAGTATATTGCCGACAATCTCTTTGAATACAAAGATGGAAGTGCAGAGGGTTATTTGAGCTTCGGCTTTGTGCGCATGCAGGGGATCACCTGCGCGTCGGGCGCGAACACGCTGGATATTGACGTCTCGGAGATGGGCGATGCCGATTCGGCTTACGGTATGTTCGCCACCAACCTCGATCCCAGCCTGCCTGTAGCCAAAATCGGGATGGGTGGACAGGTGCAAAGGCAGAGCGCCAGCTTCGCCAAGGGCAAATACTACGTAGAGCTGGTGGAGGTGGCGGCCAACCCGGACAGCGACGACACGGCGACAATGCAGGCCTTCGTGGCAAAGATGCTTGGATACATTGAGGGCCGGGAGACTCCCCCGGCGGTGCTGGAGTGGTTTGCGAAGGAGGACCTCGCCTCTACCCGGATGATTCCGGAGAGCGTGCTGGGACTGCGGGAACTCAAGCAGGGCTATGTTGCGAAGTACAAGCTGGGGCAGGCGTTCATTGTGCAAGAAGCCTCGCCGGAAGCCGCTGCGGCGGTTTTGAAGAGTCTGCGCGAGCGATTTGAAGGGGCTACCTCCGCAAAAGTGGGTGACGAAGCATTCCAGGCGAAAGTGAAGTACCTTGACGGCATCTGCATCTTTCGCAAAGGAAAAACCATTGCGGGCTACGCAAACTTGTCCGGCCCCGAGGATGCCGCGACCCAGGCTGCCAAACTTGCCACACGCATTCCATAAAAGACCGCACGGATACCGAAATTCCCGGATGGTCCGAGTGCCTGGATGCACCAGAATCGTCAAGGACGTTTTGCTCTCTGGGCGGCGCAAGACTTTCGGGTTATGCACAACCAGCCCCTCGGGCTTTACCATTCGATAGAAACATTGCTGAGAGAGGATTCCAGTTCATGAAGTCAGCAACAGCTCCAATACTGCTCGTCCTGGCGGCCGGCATGGGCAGTCGCTACGGCGGCCTGAAGCAAATTGAGGCGGTTGGCCCCAGTGGCGAAACCATAATCGATTATTCGATCTATGACGCCATGCGAGCCGGGTTCGGCAAGCTCGTGTTCATCATCCGAAAGGACATTGAGCAGCCATTCAAAGAGGTCGTGGGCGCGCGTTTTGAAAAGCGCATCGCGGTCGATTACGTCTTTCAGGAACTCGACAAAATTCCTGCGGGGTTTCAAGTGCCGGCTGGGCGCACCAAGCCGTGGGGCACTACGCAGGCCATACTTATGGCTGCTGATGCTATTCACGAGCCTTTTGCAGTGATCAATGCAGACGACTTCTATGGAGCGGAAAGTTACCGCGTGATATCTGAGCATCTGCAGGCGAGCACCGGGGACTACTCAATGGTCGGATTTGTTTTGCGCAACACGCTCTCGGAGTTCGGAACCGTAGCGCGCGGTGTGTGCCGGGTTGGTGGCGACGGGTACCTGGAACAGGTTGTTGAACTGACGAGCATTGCACGCGACGGCGATCATGCCAAGAACACGGACAGCGATGGCAAGGTGACCATGCTCACGGGTGACGAGCCGGTCTCAATGAACATGTTCGGATTCACTCCACAGGTATTTGGAAAACTGGAAGAGCACTTCAAGAGATTCCTCGAGGCGAACGGCAAGGATCTCAAGAAGGAGTGCTACATTCCCAGCACTGTGAATGAGATGCTTGTGGCGAAGCAGGCGAAAGTGAAGGTTTTGCGCAGCAATGATTCATGGTTTGGCGTAACATACCGCGAGGACCACGCCCACGTTGTTGAAAACATCCAGCACCTCATTCATGACGGTGTCTATCCCGAAAGACTTTGGTCATGAGCGAAGAGCAAAACGTCAGAGCTGTGGCGAGCCAATTCGAAATTAGCGGCGAGTTTTTTGAGGCCAGTCCTTACGGCAGCGGCCACATCAACGACACGTACCGCGTCACTTTTCATGAGAGCGGTGCGCCGCATCGTTATATTCTGCAGCGGATCAATCACAACATCTTTAAGAAGCCTGTTGCCCTGATGGAAAACATTCAGAGGGTCACGGCGCATCTTGCTACGAAGGTGGCGAGCGAGCCGGACTGGCAACGACGTGTGCTGAGGCTGATTTCGGCGCGGGACGGAAGAGCCTGGCACGTGGATGCGGAGGGTAATCACTGGCGCGCTTATTACTTTATTGAGAAGGCCCGTTCGTTTGATGCGGTCGAGTCTACCGAGCAGGCGTTTCAGGCTGCCAGGGCGTTTGGACGCTTCCAGGAACTGCTGGCCAGCATGGCTGCGCCGCGACTGCACGATACTATTCCGAACTTTCATCACGCGCCGAAACGATTCAAGGCGTTCGAGGAGGCCCTCGATGCGGACGTTGCAGGCCGCGCAATCCTTGTAAAGCCCGAGGTTGAATTCGTATTCGCGCGCCAGTCCATCACCGGTGTGTTGCTGGATGCTAACCTGCCTGAACGCGTGACCCACAACGACACCAAGTTCAACAACGTGATGCTGGATGACGCCACTGGCGAAGGCATTTGCGTAATTGACCTCGACACTGTGATGCCAGGATTGGCGCCGTACGATTTCGGTGACATGGTCCGCACCACAACAAGTCCAGCGATGGAGGATGAGAAGGATCTCTCCAAAGTGACCATGCAGTTTCCCATGTTCGAGGCGCTGGTACGCGGCTATCTCAGTTCGGCCGGATTCCTGACCAAGGCAGAAAAAGATCTCCTTGCCTTCTCGGGAAAATTGATTACGTTCGAGCTCGGCATTCGCTTCCTGACGGACTACCTGGCGGGCGACACATATTTCAAGGTGCATCGCGACGGACACAATCTTGACCGCTGCCGTACGCAGTTCAAGCTGATCGAATCAATCGAACAGCAGGAAGAGAGAATGAATCGGCTGGTCGAGTCGCTTGCTTCGTAAACGTCTCAATGGCCTCGCATAGTCACCGGTCGAGTGCGGCGCATTAATGCGAAACGCCTCAGCGCCTATAAATCGCAAAGATGGCTGCGAGCGCCAGCAGGCCGCAGATTTCAGCCACTAAATTGAGATCGATGCGAAGACTTGAGCCCCGAACTGTGATTATCAAGGGCCGCATGCCGTTTGGGTCTGAAAGCGTGCCTTTATATAAGCCGTGAGCGATGAACGCCGCGAAGAAGCCTAGCATCGGGACACCTGCAAGAATTGCAGCCAGATAGAACCGCTGGTCCTGTAGCGGACCGGTGGCGAGAACCAGCAGGACTTCGAGCGCTGCAAGCACGGCAAAAGCTGCGGTTTGCCACACAAGATGAAACCGCGCGTGCCCCGGCCATTCAGGGTTGGTTGCGTGGGTGCGGTTGAGGTCGATAGCCAGAGTTGCCAAACCTTGCAGGCAGCAGAGGACAGCCAGCAAACCGCGGGCAATTGCCTGATTTGTCACGGCGCCTCCTCTGGAAGATTCGCAGTCCGCTCCGTTGCATTAGTTTGAAGCGGATATCGCGGGAACTGGGGAGTGAGAATTCTGCTCTGAAGCGAGCGGAAGGGTAACAGCAATCCGGGCTCCGCCGCTTTCACGATTCGAGGCCGTGACGGTTCCCCCGTGGGCGCGCGCAACCGCATCGACGAATGCCAGGCCTAGTCCGTGCCCGTTCGAATCCCGGCCCTTCACCCTGCGCTCGAACACGTGAAGCAACACTTCTGAATCGAATCCAGGTCCATCGTCTTCGAGGACCAACCATGCGGTGTCTTCCTCGCCTCGCAAATCGATTGAGAGGGTACAGTGCGACGGCAAATGCTTGAGCTCATTGTCGAGAAGATTGGCAACCATGCGATGAAGAAGTGCAGCGTCGGCGAAGATGATCACCGGGCCGTGGCTGCCAAGCTTAACCTCAAGTCCCTTTTCTGACATGGACGGCTCGTAGAGATCGATCATTACCCTGAGCAACTCATTCAAATCGATCGCAGTGCGTGTAAGACGAAGTGCATCTGCCTTGGCCTCGGCAACATCCAGCGACTTGTTGAGAAAGTCGGTAAGTCGATCCAGTTCGTCGAGAGCTGAGACAATCGGCTCGGCCTGCTCTCCCTCCGTGACGATCGACAAGGACATCTCCAGCTTTCCGCGAATTGCAGTCAGGGGGCTCCGCAAATCATGGGCCAGCGAGTCAGTGATGGTATGCAACTGGTGCATGGAACTCTCGATCCGGTCGAGCATTCGATTGAGAGTCAGGGCCAGGCGGCTGACCTCGTCGTTGCGTTTGGTTGTCGGCACCCTGGCGTTGAGATCGGAATGCCCGATTAGAGAGGCCGCTTCGGTAATCTCCCGAACATGGCTCAACATACGCCGGGTGGTGAGGAACACAATGCCGAATCCGAGCAGAACAATCAGCAGCCACAGGAACAGGAAGCGCAGGCGCAGAATCCAGAGTACCCTCAGTTCATCCCGCTCCGACAAGCCAAGAAATATCCGGCTGCCATCCCCAATGCGGATCGAAGCTACGCGAAAGGGGACTGCGAATCCGGGAACACGCACGTCCGTTGGTTGGTCCGGGGGAATCTTGGTGGCTTGGATAGCCTTCAAGTGGCTGTCGCCACTTCCGGTGCCGACCCACAACTGGAGAGAACCATCTTTGCCCGATTGAAGAAAGAACACCGAATCGTCGGGTTCGTCTTCTGAGGCCTCTTTGTTGGGCACCTCTCTGGACGCCAGTTCTGCAACTTCACCCACGACGGCGTCATAGAGGGCATCCTTTGGTGTCCGCTCAGCCACGTCGCCCAGCACCTCTACTTCGCCCGACAGCCATGCATCGCTGCGGCGCTGAATATCGCCAGCGACAAAGCTCTGGAGAAAGACGAAGACCACCATGGTTCCGCAGGCAAAGGCAAGCGTTGCCCACAACGAGATGCGCCAGGCGGCGCTGCGCATGAGAGGCTTACCGGTCTTTGAGGACATAGCCCACACCTCGCATGGTTCGAATCAGCGGTTGCTGCCCCGCGGAGTCAACCTTGCCGCGCAGCCGGTAAATATGCACGTCGACAACATTGGTGTCCGGTTGAATGCGCATACCCCAGACCTTGTCAAGAATCATGGAACGTGTGACCACGCGTCCCGCATTCCTGCACAGATACTCAAGCAGTACGAATTCCTGCTGAGTCAATTGCAGGACCTGTCCGCCGCGCGATGCCTCGCGCCTCAGCAGATCCAGCTCAAGATCCAAGACGCGGAGCCGAGTTGCATCGCTGACAGCCGGGCTATTGCGCTTGAGCAGGTTACGGAGGCGTGCCAGCAACTCGGCAAGCGCGAACGGCTTGGTCAGGTAGTCGTCTCCGCCCTGCTCCAGTCCCCGCACGCGATCGTCGACCGAACGGCGCGCAGAGAGGATCAGGACAGGAGCCCTTACGCCGAGTTGACGCAAGCGAAGAATCAGGCTGATTCCGTCCTGATCGGGCAGTCCAAGATCGACGATGAGTATGTCGAATGAACTCTCGACGGCGAGCCGTTCGGCTGTTTTGCCGTCCGGCGAAACCTCCACATCGTATCCCGCTTCCTCAAGCGAGCGTCGCAGGAAACTCTGGATATCGATTTCGTCTTCAACGAGCAGAAGGCGCATGAAGCGATATTAGTCCATTTACTTCACCTTTTTACAGCGCTCCCTCGCTTCGCCCCCCGTTCCTCAAGAGCTGCCAGCCAGGCCCAGATGACCGTGTTGTCATCTGGGCGTTCGCTCCCGGTCATCTCTCTTGACTATCCTTGGACATAAGTCCGATGAAAACCGTATGCACCGAACCTGCGCGAGCGGGCGGAGAACCTTATAGGAATGCCTTTATTTTGATCACGGGCCCTGAACGGTTCCTCTGTCGCCAGGCATACACGTGGTTCCGTTCCATTAAAATGAATGAAACGTCATGCAATACTGACCCTGCTTCGCGCTCTCCAAAGGGCGCCTGAACTCGTCTCACCAGTGAGTTGAAATCCCCAGGCCGCAGTTGCCGCGTCGTCCGATTTTCAGACACAAAGAAGCCATCTTTCTCCTGCGTTATTGAGGATCAGAGTGCATTCGACAAACATTATGGATCAATTGGATACGAGTTTTCTTGCGGAAGCGTTCAGCGCCTCGCTGTCACTGCCGGCGGCTCTCGATCCGAGCTTCGAAGATGCTCTTCGCCATGTGCTCGACAATCCCGGGAGTTTGGTGCGTCCCAGGCTGGTTTTTCAGATGGCAACTGCGTACGGGCTGGATCCCGTTCACGCCCAGGAACTCGCCATTGCCCTCGAGTACTTTCACACCGCTTCTCTCCTGTTCGACGACCTGCCCTGCATGGACAATGCATTGGAACGACGCGGCGTTCCCTGTACTCATCTTGTATTTGGCGAGGAAGGCGCCATTCTTACCGCGCTTGCCTTGATCAATCGTGCTTATGCGCTCACCTGGCGCGCAGTTGCTGGTTGCCCGCAGGCCAGGCACGCGCAGGCTTTGGCCTTCATCGAGAATTGTCTCGGCGTAGGTGGACTGCTGAACGGACAAAGCTTCGACCTGCATTACTCGGCTCTACCCCGCACGCTGGAGACGACCGAACATATTGCCCGGGGCAAGACAGTTTCGCTGATCAGGCTGACCCTGGCGTTGCCTGCCATGCTGGGCGGTGCCTCAGATCGCGAACTCCAACAGATCGAGCGGATCTCGGTGTTCTGGGGCCTTAGCTACCAGATCGTAGATGACCTCAAAGATGTGCTCCAGAGCTCAGCGCAAAGCGGAAAGACAGCAGCGCGCGACGCCCTCCTGGACCGTCCGAATATCGCGGAGGCTATCGGAATCAGTGCCGCCGTGCATCGTCTCACGCGGTTGATCGATCTGGGAGACAGGGTGCTGGGTAG
The DNA here is from genome assembly GCA_035945795.1 of Occallatibacter sp. GTDB lineage: Bacteria > Acidobacteriota > Terriglobia > Terriglobales > Acidobacteriaceae > Telmatobacter. The sequence continues at coordinate 173,036 of DASYZU010000053.1, read as the reverse complement.
CCTTCTTGCTTCTCGATCTCAACTCGAGTTCCTTGAAAAACTGCGCGGCGACCTGCAGGCAGAGCTTGCCCGGGTTACGCGAGATTCGTTCGTGTTGGCGGAGGAAGTCAGCCAGTGATCTTTCTGAAGCTGATTCTGACCAACCTGCGCCGGCATCGTATCCGCTCATTGATCAGCGTAGCCGGGATCGCATTCAGCGTCGCGGCAATGCTGACTGTGGTCACGATTCTGCAGGGCGCGATCGGCATGTTCTCCAGCATCCTCTCGAACGACAGCGAGTTGATCGTCTTCGAGCGAGACGTGTCCGATCTCTTCTTCAGCAATGTTCCCGGCGATGCGGCAACTCAGATTTCGAGTTGGCCGATGGTGGCGCATGCGAACCCGGTGTTGTTCGGAATCGTCTCCAGCGAAGGCCATCCGATCATTACCTGCTTTGGGGTGACGCCCACAGATGCGCGCATTCAAAAGGCCTCGTGGCTTCAGGGCGACCGTGGCAATTTTGCGCGCCATGATGATGACGTGGTGCTGGGCTCGCGTGCGGCGGAGTTTCTATCAGCCACTCTCGGCAGCCAGGTCCAGATCGGCCATGCAACCTTTCACGTCATCGGCGTGCTGAAAACGGCTAACGGCTTTGAGGATGGCGGAGTATTCATGCCGCTAGCCTCCGCTCAATCCTTCTTTCACAAAGAAGGAACTTCCTCAGTAATCACGGTCAAGCTGAACAACAAAGACGATGCTGCCGCCTTCAAGAACATGGTCAAGGCGAAGTTTCCGAGCCTGATCGCACTGGAGGACGCGGAGTTTACGCGCTCCTACTCGCAGTTCCGAATACTGAAGGCCACAGCCTGGGCGGTCGCCGGTTGCGGGTTGCTGCTCGGCGGTTTGGGAGTGGCGAACACGATGATCATGTCGGTGTTCACGCGGATTCGCGAGATCGCGATTCTCCGTGTCAACGGGTTCTCTCAAGTGCAGATTGGCGGGGTGATCTTCGGCGAGTCGGCGGTTGTGTCTGTATTTGGCGCGTTGACGGGATTGCTGGTAGGAACCTTCTTTCTCTTTGCGCTGAAGCTGATTCCCGCTCTTGACGGATACGTAGACCCAACCATTCATCCGCTTCTGATGCTGGTTGTGCTTGTGTTGGCGTTGCTTACCGGGATCGCTGGCGCCCTTTATCCGGCTATCTACGCCATGCGCATCCGTGCAGTGGAGGCGCTTCGATTCGAATGAGACCCTCTGCGCAAGGAAATGAAAACGGGCGCATTGTTCTGCGTGCAGAGAACCTGTGGAAGAGCTATGACGAGGGGACGGTCACAGTTCTCAATGGCGTGGATTGCGATGTCTTCGAAGGCGAGACGGTGGCCCTTTGCGGACCTTCAGGCTGCGGCAAAAGCACACTGCTGCATCTTTTTGGAGGGCTCGATTGGCCCGATCGCGGGCGGGTTTCGGTCAACGGTGCTGAGGTCAATCGGCGCAGCAACCTGCTGCATCTTCTGCGCCATGAAGTTGGGTTCGTGTTTCAACTCCACAACCTGATCCCCGACCTGACTCTTGCGGAGAATTGCCTTATCCCCACGGTTGCTGCGGGCATCGACCGCCGCGTTGCACAGACGCGTCTACAGGAACTCGCGGAGCGCACCGGGCTCAGTCACCGGCTCGACCATCGCATCCAAAAACTATCCGGTGGAGAACGCCAACGGACGGCTCTTTGCCGCGCACTGATGAACAGGCCCAGGATCCTGCTTGCCGATGAGCCGACTGGTTCGCTCGATGAGCAGGCGAGCACAGGGATCTTCGATCTTCTGCTCGGGTTGGTGGCTACCGAAGGCGCTACCCTGCTGATGGCCACGCACGATCGCTCTCTTGCCGGACGCTGCGACCGCCTCGTTGAGATGCACGATGGAAAGATCCATGAACATGCACACGCAGGATGAGATGGAAACATCGCGCAACAACTCGCGAGCCGTTGCCAGCGCCGCGTGGCACAGCCTCTTCTGGCTTGCATTTGCGAACGCGGTCGGAGTGCTGATCGCAATTCTGCTGCTTGTTCCCGGACTCAACCGGCAATTAGGCGAGTGGACTTACGGCCGCTGGATGATGGTGCACATGAATCTGGAGCTCTACGGCTGGGTCAGCCTTCCACTCGTAGGATTTCTCTTCAGGGTCTACGGCGCAGACCGCGAACCTACCGCGAATTGGTGCCGGCCGGTGCTGTGGGTGTGGTCGGCCTCGCTCGGTGTTGGCGTGCTCTCATGGCTTTCCGGTCACTCTAGCGGCAAGCTCTTTCTCGATTGGAGCGGATACGCACGCGTGTTGTTTCCGGGGGCACTTCTGGTGCTTTGGCTACTCCTGGTGTTCGCCCTGGCTGGAAGCTGGCGAGACTCCGGGAATGCGAAGGTGGCTGCGTGGACGGCGAAGCTTGTGGGCCTCGTGATTCTGCTGGCTGTCCCATTTCTCATTTACATCGCATCCGCACCAAACACCTATCCTCCCGTGAATCCAGACACGGGCGGTCCTACGGGCGCAAGCCAGTTGGAATCCTCTTTGGCCATCGTGGCCGTGCTGCTGATGCTCCCGTTCGGGATTGCACGCCGCAAGCCAGGAAGATCCGGAACCTTCGCCATCGGCTGGATCGTCCTGATCGCGGAGTCTGTTCTCTGCGCCGCACTGGGCCGCGCCGATGTCAGCCATCACAGCCCGATGCAGTTCCTCGGCCTGGGCAGTCTTCTCATTTGGTTGCCTCTCATACCCGCTTATTACGCAGCCTTTGAGTGGCACCGAAGCACCCGGCGCTGGCGATTGGCTTTTCTCTGGTGGTGGGGCGCGTTATTGGTCACCGGGTGGGTCTGCTTTCTTCCCGGGGTCCTGGACCACTTCAAATTTACTGACGGCCTCGTGGGCCACTCTTTCGTAGCTATGGCAGGCTTCACGTCGAGCCTGCTCATCTTCGTCATGGTGCAACTGCTGGGCGAGGGCGGATGGATCTTCAATCGGACGCGATCGTTTTATTTGTGGAATGGCAGCGTCATCGCCTATATCCTGCTGATGACTATGGCCGGCTGGCGTGAAGGCTTCGACCCGACCTTCACTATCGTGCCCGGCATCGCGCGAAACGTGCTCTACACTCTCCGCCTCGTGACCGGGATACTCATGCTGCTTGCTGCGCTTGACTGGCTCGTCGACGCGTCAACGCTGCTTCGCGAGCCTGTCCTCGCTGCTGCTGAAGTTCCACAGGAGAAGACAGCATGAACCGTCCCATCCTTGTTGGTTATCAGTTGCTGATTGGTCTTTCAGATACTTTGACTGGCGCACTGCTCATTGTTGTGCCGGAGCTGACACTGCGGCTGATGCGTTTGCAGGCGCCTCCAGATGCACTGATCTACGTCTCATTCATCGGCGCATTCGTTTTCTCCGTGGGCCTTACGTGCCTCTATGGTGCATTCCTCGCATATAAAGGCAACTGCCGGACGAAGCTTGAAGTTGTTTGGTTGCTCACCGCCGTCACACGCGCCAGCGTCGCCATCTTTGTGATCGGGCAGGTGCTGTCGAGCACGCTCGACGTAGGCTGGCTGACGGTCGCGGCTACGGATGGGGCTTGCGTTCTGATTCAGGCGATTGGCCTGCGCCGAGGGTGGTTGTCCAGTGCCACAAAGTAAGAACGGCGGCTTCGGCTGGCAAGGCGCGAGCCTTGTCGCGATTACGTATGTCTATTTCCTCATTTTCGCCCAGTTTGCATTCCTCAAGCGACTCACGACGCTTGGCGTTGCAGACGCGCACCTGAAGACCGTGATGGCGGCGATGGCCGCGGGCGGAATCCTTCTGAGCCTGCTGACTCCGCGACTGAGCTTTTGGCCCTCGGCGAACCTGCGTCTCCGCGCCGGGCTTTGTGTTTCCGGCTTCGCAGCGTTCTTGGCGCTTCTTCCGCTCGGATTCACCGCGTCAATTGCCGAATCGTTCCTCATCGGTGCCGGGCTCGGGCTGCTCACCGTCACCCTGGTCACGCATCTGCGCCAATGGACAGGCAATTGCAACCCCCTCCTCGCTGTCGGCGTAGGAACGGGCATCGGTTATCTCATCTGCAACCTCCCACAATTCTTTACCGCCTCGGCAGAGTTGCAGGCAATGTCGGCGGGGATTCTGTGCCTGGCGGGAATCGGCGTCACATTTCTACCTGTACCGGCGCAGTTCGAGGCGCGTGAAAACGGCCCGCAGTCCGCGATCTCCTTCTTTCGCATCCTCTGCGGCTTCACAGTGCTCGTCTGGCTGGATTCGGCCGCTTTCTTCATCATCCAGAACACCCCGGCGCTGAAGGCTGGAACCTGGCAGGGTGTATTTCATCTCTGGTCAAACGGCCTGCTGCATCTTGCCGCCGCACTGGCAAGCGCATGGTTTTTGCGTCGCAGGGGCCTTTCGCCGGTTCTCACTGCCGCGTTTCTCGCGCTCGGCATGGCCTGTTTGCTTTTGCTCGATCCTGGCCGAGCACTGCTCGCATCCGTCTTCTATCCCATCGGCGTCTCGCTCTACTCAGTTGCGCTGGTTGCATATCCATCTCTGCTGGCTCCTGCTGCTTCCGCTGCGGAACGAGGCCGAATGGCGGGGTGGATCTACGCGATTGCCGGCTGGACGGGATCCGCAATGGGAATCGGCATGGGCCAGAATTTAGGCCATGTTCCGCCGGTCTTTGTTGCCGCTGCGGGCGCGGCCATCCTGCTGCCACAACTCGTTACCGTCTTGCGCCAACGGGCTCGCGAACTCGCGCTCACCGTCCTCGTGATTTTCGCAGCGCTCTTTCTCAATCGGTTTCTCCACGCAATCAACGCAATGCCCCAACTCACTCAAGAGGAGCGCGGCCGCCAGGTGTACATATCCGAGGGATGCATTCACTGCCATTCGCAATATGTGCGGCCCAATTCGCCTGATGTGCTGATGTGGGGGCCCGTCGAGTCCATCCAGGAATTGCGTAACGAAAATCCGCCCCTCATTGGCAATCGCCGCCAGGGGCCCGACCTCTCAGAAGTCGGAGCGCGTCGCTCGGCTCTCTGGCTCAAGGCTCACTTCTACGATCCTGCCCAGGTCAGCGGATCCTCCATCATGCCATCCTACGGGTTTCTCTTTCACGATGAGCGGGGTGACGACCTTGTTGCGTATCTCGAAGGCTTGCACGCAACAGACACGGCACGCCACCTGACAAAGGAGAGGCTGTGGCAGCCCTCTGTCGTCGCTGTCGCAGAGGCAAGTGCCGCCGACGGTGAACAACTCTACCGGCGCGACTGCGCCAACTGCCACGATGCGGAAGGCCCCACGCGCCACATCTGGCAATCGAACTTCAAGCGGCTTCCTCCGGATCTCGCGAAGGGTCCCTATTTTTATCTGTCGCCTTCAGGTTCCCAGGAACAGCGGACGATTCGCCTGGAGCAGATCGCAAAGTTCGGCATCCCCGGAACCGACATGCCGGGACACGAATATCTGTCTGACAGAGACATTGCCTCCATCAGTCTTTGGTTGTCGCGAGTCATCGCGCAATCGAATCAACAACCTTGAGTACTCATTGCATCTAGGAGAAGACGAACCATGAAGATGTACACACAAGCCCTCTTCCTCGCCATCCCGCTCGCGATTGCCCCTGTCGCGCTCGCACAGCATCAAACCCTCAGCATCAATCCGGATGCGAGCACGGTGGCCTTCACTTTGGCTGGCACAGGCCACCACGTGCAGGGGACATTCCATGTGCAGCGCGGATCAATCGACTTTGACCCCGGCGCCCAAAAGATATCCGGCTCCGTAATCGTTGCTGCGGGCAGCGGCAACAGCGGCGAACCGAGCCGCGACAAGAAAATGAACTCGGACGTGCTGGACACCGCGCACTTTGCCGAAGTGACGTTTGCGCCCAACAGCTATCAGGGAACTGTGGCGCCCTCCGGCGATTCCACTATCCAGGTCTTCGGCGTATTTACATTGCATGGCACTCCTCATGACCTGACGGTTCCCATGCAGATTCATATCGACGGCGCGAACCTGACCGCAAAAGGACAATTCAAGGTTCCCTACGTGAAATGGGGGCTCAAAGATCCCAGCATCTTTATCCTCAAAGTGGCCAAGGAGGTTGATATCGACCTGACTCTGAGCGGCCAGCTAGCTCACTAACCAAAGCGATATCCGACTCGCTATGCTATTGAGGCTGAAGCCAAGACAACCGGACTCGTAGTTGAGTAGCCCGCGCACTCGCGTCCTTCATCCCGTCTGATGATGCCTGCGATTCCATCTATCCGTCTCGCTCGCCGTGCTCAGAATGCGCTACAGTTGTACTGTCAGGGAATACCTCGGAATACAAGGTAGCAGCGTGTCGCTCAATTACCTGAACTTATGATTCCATTCAGCGGAGTTCTCCAGAAAATGAACACCAATCCAGCATGTACGGCATTTCAAATACACGCTTCCGACAATGTGGCAACCTTGCTGTGTGAAGCCTCTGAAGGATCCGCGGTGGCAATCGCGGGGTCATCCAATGAGATCGCGTTGGCCGCACGGGAGAAGGTCGGAATGGGGCATAAGATAGCGCTGAATCGAATTGATGAAGGAAAGCCTATCTATAAGTACGGAGTCGCAATCGGAATGGCAATCCGCCAGATCGAGCCCGGAGATTGGGTACACCTGCATAACTGCCGCAGCAATTTCGATGAACGTTCGGGCTCGCTCGACCTGTACACGGGTGTTCCCAAAGGAGCAGAGAATGAATGACCGCAGTTGGTCGGGCTACCTTCGCAAGGATGGGCGAAAAGGAATTAGGAATCACCTGCTCGTCGTGTACACCGTGGAGTGTGCCAGCTTTGTTGCACAGGAAATCGCAAAGGACGAGCCGGACGTTCACGTGATCGGATTTCCCGGTTGTTATGACAATGACTATGCGTTTCGCCTGATGCTCGCACTTTCAACTCACCCAAATATTGGCGGCGTGTTGTGCGTAGGCCTGGGCTGCGAATACACGCAGCCCAGCAGAATCGCGGAGGTGGTGCTGCAGTCGGGCCGGCCGGCGGAGTCGTTCTTTATCCAGGAGCACGGAGGAACACGCAGCAGTATTCAATTGGGGAAGGAACTCCTCCAATCGATCAGAATGAAAGCGAAAGACCGCTCGGTGCGGGTTCCTATGACCTGGGCGGATCTTATCATCGGCTCGGAGTGCGGCGGGTCCGATGGAACCTCTGGTCTCGCGGGCAACCCAGTCGTAGGGCGGGCATTCGACCGGTTGGTCGATCTAGGCGGTTCGGCAATCTTCGAAGAAGTCGTAGAGATGATCGGGCTGCGTGATGTCCTCGTTTCTCGCGCGGCATCGCCGAGTGCGGCACAGCAACTCGCCGCTACATACGACAAGGCGGCTAGCTACTGCAAGGCCGTGCGCCAATACTCAGTTGCCCCGGGAAACTTTGCTGGCGGACTTACGACCATAGAAGAAAAGAGCATGGGAGCGTTTGCCAAGAGCGGACGGAAGCCAATTGAAGGAGTCCTTCGAGTTTCAGAGATGCCTCCCCACCCAGGACTCTGGCTCCTTGATTCCGTGCCGGATTCGCATTTCATGCAATTCGGTTACACCAACCCGAACGACACGGAAGGAATCATGGATCTGATTTCAACGGGAGCGCAGATGGTGCTCTTCGTGACCGGTCGAGGAAGTGTGATTGGCAGTGCCGTAGCTCCGTTAATTAAAGTCACCGGAAACGAGCGGACCTACAGAAACATGACAGATGACATGGACTTCAATGCCGGACGAATTCTGAGCGGCCAACTCTCGCTGGACCAGGCCTCCGTCGAGTTAATGGACTTGATAGCGGATGTTGCGTCTGGGCAGTCAAGCAAGCCAGAGAAGCTTGGGCATCGGGAATTCTTTCTCATGTACAAGCATCAGGATTCACCTTCGCTGGAAGCGGGATGCAGGCAGTGAAGCAGTCATCTAACTCCGAATCCCCATTCTCATTGTCTGGCCAGTTGGCGCTCGTTACTGGCGGAGGTACCGGCCTGGGGTTTGCCATGACGAAAGCCCTGAAGGAAGCTGGTGCGCGGGTGGTAATCGCCGGGCGGCGCAGAGAGATTCTGAACCAGGCAGTTGAAGCTCTCGGCGACTGTTCATTTGCATTTGAGCACGATGTAACTGATGCTGACGGAGCCGCACAGCTCGTTGAAAAGATTGTGAGCGCACACGGCCCTCTCTCGATTCTAGTGAACAATGCCGGAGTCCATCTGAAGAAATCCCTTTCTGAGACATCCTTCGATGACTTCAACCGGGTATTGGCAACGCACGTGGGCGGCGCATTTGCAATGACGCGCGCAGCAGTGCCTTCCATGCGGCGGCACGGCAGGGGAAGTGTTCTGTTCATTGCTTCCATGACGTCCCTGCTGGGCATGCCGGATGTGGTTGCGTACTCTGCGGCCAAGTCGGCGTACCTGGGGATGGTTCGCTCGCTGGCCACCGAGCTTGCTCCGGACGGCATTCGCGTGAACGCCATCGCGCCGGGCTGGATTGAAAGTCCCATGCTGCATCAGGCACTTGATGGCGATCACGAGAGGAAGGCCAGGATCCTTTCCCGGACACCTCTTCATCGCTTCGGCCAGCCTTCCGATATTGGCCTTGCGGCCGTCTACTTATGCTCACCAGCCGCAGAGTTTGTGAACGGCGTAGTTTTGCCGGTGGACGGCGGCGCGTCAATTGGCTTTTGACGGAATAAGCGGGGACGTTCCTCTACTTTGTTTGCAGGGATGCACGCGATTATGCAAAACTTCGGGCGGAGATAATCGTGACAAGAAAATCGATGGTTCTGGTAGTGTTGATGGCGTGCTCCGCGTGCATATGGGCACAGGAAGCCGTGGTTTTGCCCGCGGCCCCAACGGTAAAAGGGCAAGCGGGAGAGTCGTTCCGTTTTGTTTCCGATGGACCGGCGGCGCCGGGCTGGGCGCGCACTAACGATATTGCGCGGAAGTTCTTCCACGAAGAGCTGCCGGCTCTGTTTGAGCGGACGATAGCACTTGAAAGCGAAGTGCCTTCGCGGACCACTCTGCGCTGGATTTTTACGGGACCTCGAGCTGGCTTTACGGTGGAGCTAGGCTCGAGCAAAGTCCGCATATCGGAACGATACTACGATTCAATGGGGTTCTACGAGGGACAAGGCAACTATCCGGAAAAGAAGGTGCTCGACCAAGAGCGGCAATTTGCTGGGCAGGCGCGGACGCTGACCGTGATTGCCGATGCGCACTTGGCTGTGCGCGTGTTGGTAAACGGACTCGAGGTGCTGAACGCGCCGATGCTGTTCGACGTGACGCGCCAACAACTGATGTATGCGGCGCCGCGGACGGAGCACGACGTTGTGGAGGGCAGACTTCTGGAGCCCCAGGCGAAGACCGCGACTGTGGCGATAAAGCCCGGCGAGAGGCACCAGACGATGCTTGGATTTGGCGGGAGCCCGAGCATACCGGCGTATGCGGAGTTGAGCGAAGCGGGAAAGCGTGAGTATTGGCACATGCTGAAGCGCTACAACCTCCTGATTGCGCGCGAGTATCCCATGGGCACCGAGCTGAAGCCTGACTTGAGCAATATGGACGACATGGCCGAGGCCACGCCGCACTATTACGGAGACAACTTTCCAAACAGCGAGGTATCGAGCTTCGAGTACACAAAGCACGTAGTGGATCTGGGCGGAGACGTGATCTACGAGATGTGGGCGCTGCCGCCATGGGCCACGGAGGAGTACACAGGGCCGCAGGTTGTGGACTCGTGGCACAAGCCGGTGAAGCGCGCAGCGAATCCCGAAGAATATGCGCGGATCGTGGTGGGATACTGCAAGAAAGAGCAGGCAAAGACAGGCGCGGCGCCGCTGATTGTGGGCGTCGAGAATGAGGTGGACCAACCTCCGTCGGTTTTTAATGCCATGGTTCTGGCACTGCGGCGGGAGCTGGACAAGGCAGGGTTCGCGCAGACAAAGATTCACATGGCCGATGCAAGCTACATGTTTTTGGGAATACAACGGGCCAGGGAACAGCGCAATGACGCGGCGGTGTGGAAGGCGATCGACTTCACAGCCGTACATGAGTACGACTTTCAGGAGTTCGTGGCGAATCCGGATCTCTATGACGCCCGGATGCAGGCCATGCATGAAGCAAGTGAAGGGAAAGATTTTCTGGCGACGGAGATTTGCTTTAACGATCCGCATTACCAGGAACCTTCGTACCGGATTGCGCTGGCAGCGGCACAGCTTTACCACAAGAATCTGACGGAGCTGGATGCGGTGGGGTTGCTTTACTGCTGGATGCTGCTCGACGTTGAACAGCCTACATTCGGTGGATCGCGTTCGCTCATGGTGCCGGATCGGACAAAGGGGTGGGTCCCCGTAGCGTCGAGCTTTGAGTTGCGTGTTTTGGGAGCATTCAGCCGGCACATTCTGAAAGGCATGCAGCGCATTGAAGTTGAAGCCAACGACCGCAACCTGCTGACGACGGCGTTTGCCGACGGGAAGAACGAGACCCTGGTTATGGTGAATCGAGGGACGGCTGCGCTCAAGGTCGGGGTTGCCGGGGCTGCGAAGCCATGGACGGAGATGGAGCGTACCGGCATCGAAGAGCCAAATGTGGTTTCTGAAGTTCCCGCAGAGGTGGTGGTTGCGCCAGGGGAGATCGTGGTGCTGTCAACGGTAGCGGCGGAGCGATGAGATGCAGCAAGCCCTGCGGCGGAGATCGTACTCACTGCAGCAGACAAGTCAAGCGTCGTTGAAGTGGTGCTGCGATAGAACGTCGCGATTCCTTGCCTAATGCCGAGGAACCGTGTCTGCGCTCCCTCAGCCTTGGCTTCACTATAGGATTTTTCGGAATTGGTGTAGACCGAAGGCACTATGCTAAGTGGCTTTTTCCTCAAGAAAAAGCCACCTTTCAATGCTCTTAAAAAGTCTACGTGTATTCCGAAAATGCTCTAGAACTCGATATGCGCGCCCACCTGGAACAGACGGGCGTTGGTGCCGCTGTATACACCCGTCGAGGTACCAAAGAGGCTTGAGGTTGGGCTCACGTTCGGCGTGTTGTATTGCGGACGGTTGAGCAGGTTGAAGGCATCAAGGCGCAGTTCGAGCTTAACGTTTTCCCACGCTGTGATGTCCTTCTGCACGTTTGCATCCCAGTTGCTGGTGTAGTCCTGGCGCAGCAGGTATGCCGGGAAGGTGCGGTAGTTATACCCGTTGGGCTGGATGTTGGGATTGTAGGGATTAGTTGATGATGTGTTGGTGGGGTCATTGTTGCACGTGGACCCGCCGTTCATGCAGATGCGGGTATCGAACACCGTGGTGTTGAAGACCTTTCCACCTGTCACGTTGGCAGAGCTGTGCTGCTTGTTTTGGAAGTCCTTCCAACTGCTTCCGGTATAGATGGCATTGCCCCACGACATAGGTGTGCCGGAGAGAAATTGATAAATGGCGGAAATCTGCCAGCCGCCTATGACACCATCCAAAATTCGGTTGTCGTTGGCCAGGAATTGCCGGCCACGCCCAATTGGCAGTTGATAGGTCCCGTAGCCCGCGAAGTGGAATGGATAATCGGAGGTATTCTCGCCGTAGTTGAGCGCATCGCCAGCATTCAGTTGGTTGAACGTTCCCAGCAAATGGGACCACTCGAAAACACCGTTCACGGTCAATCCGTGTCCCATCAGCTTGGCGACGCGGGCATTCAGCGCGTTGTACTCCGATGATGATCCCGGATTCAGTGCCGATGTTACTTGAGCGAACTCGGGGTAACTCATCAGAAACTGAGTGGGCGCCATGAGGGTGGCTGTGGCAAAGCTTCCGGTGATTCCAGCGACGCCTTTGAAGGGGTTTGGAATGCTGGTTGTCGGCGGACCCCCGTTTTTGAAGGTTGTTCCGGAGAGCAGGTTAGTCGTGGCGACGTCGTAATACGGCGAGCGGCTGAGATATGGCAGCAGTGGAATCGAATCTACCTGGTTACTGTAGGAGAGATGCACCTGGTGGTTGTTGATATAGCCCAGGTCAATGAGGATCGTCTTGCCGATCTGGTACTGGATGTCGAGGCTGGTGCGCTCCGCATACGGCACTTTGATCACGGGCGAGTAGTACACCATCTTTGCGCCAAGATTTGCATTCACACCGAGTGTGTTGCCGGTCGGCTGCTGGATTGGATTCACTGCCGGCGCACTGGACGAAGTTGGGAATGGGTCGCTCATCGAATTGTTGGTCAACCCGCCGTTGTTGGTCGCCACATAGGCGGTTGTTCCGGAATAGCCGTAGGACTGACCCTGGTTGTAATCGTTGAATGGATTGGTGTAGATGCCGAACCCGAGACGGACCACGGCTTTCTCATGCAGGAAGTCAGGAGCCCAGGAAATGCCGAGTCGCGGGCTGTAGTAAACGGGCGGCACGTGGTAGGCATATCGGTCGCTCGATGAAGCATAACTTGCGCCGCCGGTGGGCCGGAAAGATCCCGCGGCCAGTAGAGGGCTGGGGCTCTTGGCATAGTTTGCTTCCGCAGCCGCTGTCGCTTCGTTCGTAGCCGTGGGGTTGAAGCCGTTGACCATTCGGTTCTGGCTCTCGTTCACAGGAAGCTCGTGCTCGAAACGAATGCCAATGCTCACCGTCAAGTTCGGCTTTGCTTTCCAGTCATCCTGTACAAAGAAAGCATTGAGGAAACTGTTGTACTGGAAGGGCGCACTGATATCTTCTTCGCCGCTCGTGGGAATACCGAGCAGGAAGAGCGCATACGAACTGCCGAAGTACGCGGGGTTCGAACTGTTGCCAGCGGAAACAGGATTACCCTTTGAGTTTTTGAAGCCGAAGGATCCGTCGGCGTAGCTCGGCGTTAGATACGAGCCCTTGTAGGCGCGAAGGTCGATACCGCCGAGGAAGGTATGTGACCTAATGATCTTGGTCACTGTGGAGAATAGGTCAATGGTGTCAAAATTCTCAATCAAGCCGGGCTTGCTGCTGAAACCCAAGGGGTTCGTCTGGTCGGTAAACCCGATTACCGGCAACGCGAGCGTAGTGGCGTTTTGGGCTAGATATCCAGGAAAACCTACACTTGTGGGACTGATGCCGCCGCTCGAGATGCCATTGGCGTTGTCGTAGCGCGTGACGCTGCCACGCGTGTCGAGGAAGAGCGTGGGAGAGAAGGTGTGAACTTCCTCGACCAGACCGCCGGCCATGATCTGGTCAGAGTGTGTGCCGGTGAGCGCGTTATGAAAGTAATTGCTGGCCGTAACAAGATAGCGGCTCCGTTGCGCGGTGCCGAAAAGCTTGTCTTTGGCGCTGAGGTTGTAGTCGATGCGCCCCATGTGGGACCGGTAATCCTGCACGGTCGGAGTGTAAGTAAAGTAATTGTTCTGTCCATCCGCAGTCGTGGTTGGCCCGTTGTAATTTGGCAGCGGGACCAGCTTCAGGTACGCCTGGGCAATAGGACTCACCGACAAACCGGCGTTCGAGAAGACGTTGCCTGGAATCGGCGATCTAGAGTTGTTGGTTTGCGTACCGGTGGCTGAGTACGGATTGTAGAGCTGGTAGTTCTTTGAAGAGCTGTTCAGTGCCAGCAGCGCCGAGAAGTCGCCATTGCGCTCGGCCTGGGTGGGAACCGAACCGATGGTCTGCGCCGGTGGTTGCTGTCCGACATAGGCTTCATAGGCATAGAAGAAGAACAGCTTGTTGTGGCCATTGAAGATCTTCGGCAACCACACTGGCCCGCCAAATGTGCCGCCGAACTGATTGAAATGCGTGGACGGAGGAGGGTTGTTTCCCACCTGCTGCGAGTAAGGTAGCGCCCCCATCCAGCTGCAGTTGTTTGCTGAACGGCTGGCGTACTTTCCAGTGAGGCCGGAGCAACCCGCATCCTGATAGGACCATCTCGCCGAACCGTGGAACTGATTGGTTCCGCTCCTGGTGGTGATGTTGACTGTGCCGCCCGAGGTGTCGCCATAGGTCACGTTGGCGCCGAAGACATCGACACGGACTTCGTTCACCGAGTCGAGCTGCGGGCTGAAGCCTGCGTAGCGGTCGCTATCCTGCATGTTCGGAACGCCGTTCAGAAGCAGCTCGTTCGACGACGAGTTGCCGCCGCCGAGCGAAAAGTCGTCCACAGTCTGGTTGCTCACCGGCGTTGCGCCGCCCAGCGCGTGCTTCGCCTTCACTACTGTGCCGTATTCAATGCGCGCAAAGCCAAGCGGAGTTCCGCCATTTGTGGGCAGATCCTGCACCTGTTCGGTTTCGAGTACCTGGCCTGTGGAGGCATCGGCCATATCGATGAGCGGAGCATTCGCGGTCACCGTCACTATCTCTGACGCTGTGCCGACAGCCAGCCTGATATTGACCGTAGCGTTTTCCTGCGTATGGAGCTGGATGCCGGTTCTTACATACGTCTTGAAACCCGGGACATCAACCGCGACGCTATAGCCACCGGGTAGCAGTCCGGGGGCTGTATAGAAGCCTTCGGCCGTCGCTTTCACATGACTGACCGCTCCGGTATCGGAGTTGGTGACGGTGACGCTGGCTTCGGGCAGGACGGCCCCGTTTGGATCCGTCACTTGCCCAGCAATCGAACCGCGGGAGTTTTGTGCGTAGGCGTTCGTGCCCAGCAATAGAGTTAGAAGCAATGCAAATCGCTTCATGGATAGCCTCCAATTTAATCAAATAAATGGCGCAGAGTTCTCAGAAGCCACAACGTTAGCCAACGCAAACCGAACGTGTCAAGCTTTTTCCGAAAGATAAGCCGGAAAATGAAAATTATTACTGATTCTGCAGAAAACAAGCCTTTTAGCTGTAATCGGGTTGTCTTTCAGCTGGCCCGATGCTCCGCGAGGCCCGCAATGCGGAATTCAATCATGGGTGGGATGGGTACCTGGTCACACGACTGCTCGCGGAACGCTGGAGTCTGGAGGTCACAGCGGCCTCTCCAAGAGGCTTGGCAAGAGAGTGAAGAGACACGCGCGTCAATACATAACCAACGCAGCGCCTTCAGCTCAAGCTATCTAGTCAGTATGGAGTGACCGGTTCCCTGCGCGATGCGCGGGTTAGTCTGTGAGACCTGAAGGCAGCACAGATCAGAGCCACAAGCGGAGAGGAACCGGCCACTCCATACTGACTAATTCCCCGCGACGCGGATCGCAGCCTCCAGTACAGCCTTTCGCGTCTCCTCCTCCCGCGCCGGGGTCATCCGGACGACTGGCGTGGAGAGACTGAGCGCGGCCACGACTCGCTGTCCGTTGGGCCGGATGGCTGCGCTGTAGCAGATGCCCCCGAGGATGGACTCTTCACGGTCACAAGCGACGCCGGTCGCGCGAATCTGGCCAAACTCCTGAAAGAGGCATGCGCGATCGGTGATGGTGTGTTCGGTGCGGCGCGAAAGGCCGTAGACCTCAAGTATCCGGTCAGCGAGGGCGCTGTCCTGAAAGGCCGTAATGGCCTTGCCCATGGCGCTGCAATGAGGCGGAAGAACGCGTCCGATGCAGTTGGACATGCGGATCTCATGGAAGGTTTCTACCGAGTCGAGGACATGGATGCGGTCGTCGTAGAGATAGGCCATGCTGGCGGTTTCATTGAATCGGTGGGCCAGCCGGTCGAGTTCGGGTCGAACCCTGTCGCGAAGAGCATTGGCCCGCTTAATGAGCCAACCAAAGCGGAGTTTGGGAGCGAGTTGGTAGGTGCCATCGACGGCCTGCTGGACGTACCCATGTTTTTCCAGCGTGTGCAGGACGCGGAACAGCGTGGATTCAGGCAGCCCGGTATGGCCGCCGATATCCTTGAGAGCCAAGGGCGCTTCGCCGTCGAAGCAATCGAGAACCTCAAGGGCGCGTCCGATTGAGCGCAGGTAGTACTGCTCGCTGGAGGCGGTATCGGTCACGGATTTGAGCGCCCACTTGGGAATGCGGCGGCGAATGGATCTGTTAGCGGTGGATGGGACTTTGGTCTTGCCTGTCATGGAGGTCGTAGCCGCCTTTTCGGTCGAGTAGGATTGCGTTAAGGAACATTTATACGTCGGAAAGCAAGGTGAGTGCAATAATTTTCATTTTTGCACAATTGGTTTGACATGCCTTCTGATGCTATGTAGAACGGTCATGCCTGGAAAGTTAGCCCTTCGATTCTCGCCTTTCATTCGGCGGAAAGAGAAGCGGGACCGATGCCTGGGTAAAGAGGAATCATGGATCGAAGAGAGTTAATCAAGCTCGGGGCAGGGATGATTGTCTCAGGATTTGCGGCTTCAAGCGCCGCAGCGGTGCCCCAGGGCAGAAGCGCTGGGCAGATCGAACGATGGGGCGTGCTTGAAGTCACCGCGCAGGGGCCACCGAACGGGAATCCCTTCATAGATATAACGTTTGGCGCGCGGTTTTCCCAGGAGCACAGAACTGTGGACGTGGCCGGGTTCTACGACGGCGAGGGTGTCTACCGCGTCCGTTTTTCACCGGACTCGGTGGGACGCTGGAGCTTTGAAACAACCGGCAGTGCAAAGGAACTCGCTGGGCACACGGGGTCATTTGAATGTGTCCCTGCCGCGACCGGCAACCACGGGCCGGTCGGTACTGCGCACCAGTTCCACTTCCAATATGCGGATGGAACACCTTATTTCCCTTTCGGCACGACTTGCTATTCCTACGGATTCATTGGCGAGCCACTAGATCGGCTAACGCTGGAGAACCTGAAGACTGCGGGCTTCAACAAAGTACGGATGTGTTTGCTGCCCAAACCGCTGGGGCAGCGAAAACCGGTATCGATGCCTTTCGAACGGTTGGGCGCGACGGAATCGGGCGGCAAAGAGAATCTGCAGGACGATGGCAACGGCAAGGAGCGCTTCGATCTGACGCGGATGAACCCGGCTTACTTCCAGCATGTTGAGCGGCGCATTCAGGATTTGATGGCCGCGGGCATTGAGGCAGACGTTATTCTCTTCCATCCTTACGATGCCTGGGGTTTCAAGGCCATGGGCGAAGAGGCGGACGACCGTTATCTGCGCTACGCAGTGGCGCGGCTTTCCGCATACCGGAATGTGTGGTGGTCAATCGCCAACGAGTACGACCTGGTGAAATCAAAGTCGATCAAGGACTGGGATCGCTTCTTCCGGATCGTGCAGGAGAGCGACCCGTATAGCCGTCTGCGCTCGATTCATCACAGCAGGGTGGTCTATGACCACTCCAAGCCGTGGTGCACTCACGCGAGCCTGCAGGAATACGACTTTGAGAAGTCGGCGGAGCGACTGGCCGCGTGGAACAAGCCGATCGTCTACGACGAAATTCAATATGAAGGAAACATCGCGCGGCGCTGGGGAAACCTCTCTCCACAGGAGATGACGAGCCGTTTCTGGCGCGCGATCGTGAACGGGGTTTACGCGACTCACGGTGAAACATACATTTCCACCGACGGCAATCCGGTGTGGTCCGATGCGGGAACATTGCATGGGACAAGTGCCGCGCGGATCACGTTCCTGCGGAAACTGCTGGAAAACTCAGGGACGACCGGGTTGATGGCAGCGGAATCACCCTACTATCCGAACGCGGGCAATCCCGGAGAGCGATCCCTCTACTTCTTTGACGTTCACTGCGTGGGTGAATATGAATTTCCGTTGCCGGAAAAGGGGAACTTCAAAATAACGTTGATCGACCCGTGGGCGATGACCACGACGCAGGTTGCGGGAACATTCAGCGGTAAAAGCAAGATTGCACTGAGCGGCAAGCCTTACATGGCCGTGCTCATTGAGAAGGCCTGAATTGAAAACACCGAATGAAAATGCAAGCTGCGTAAGAGCCGCGATCTCCGGCGTGCTGATTTGTGCAGCAGCAATGGCACTGTGCGGCGTGGCGCAGGGCGCCGAAGTAAAGGTTATAACGGCAAAGAACGCGACCGCCCGCGAGTTGTACGGCGCTGAAAAGCTGCGTGCGGCGCTGACGGATTTGAAGGCGGCTCCAGCAGGAGCGCGGGTTGTTGCCGGGGTGCGAACGGCGCGGGAGATTGATCGCTTCGATGTCCCTGAGTTTTGGCCGCAGGCACAGGAAGCATTTCTGATTCGGCAAGTGGGAAAGACCTGGGTGGTCGCGGGGAGCGATCCTTCGGGCGTTCTGTACGGCGAGATGGAACTTGCGGCGCGGATCAAGTCGGGCGGCGTCTTGCCCGAGGCAATCGATGATATGGAGCATCCGGCGCTGAAGCTGCGCGGAGCCTGCATCGGAATGCAGAAGCCGGAGATCACCTACGAGGACGCGGAGTACGACTACCCGTATACGCCGCAGAACTTTCCCTTCTTTTACGACAAGGCCGAGTGGACCAGGTATCTGGATATGCTGGCCGCGGGGCGTTACAACACGCTTTACCTGTGGAACGGACACCCGTTCAGCAGTCTGCTAAAGCTGCCGAAGTATCCGGAGGCGCAGGAACTGCCGGCGGCGCAATTGGACCAGAACATCGCGATGTTCAAGTGGCTGACTGCCGAAGCGGACAAGCGCGGAATCTGGGTTCTGCAGGGGTTCTATAACATTCACCTCTCTCATGCATTTGCACGCGCGCATCACTTGGCCTATCACCTTGCGGCCCCGAACCAGGAGGCAAGCGCCTATACGCGGTATGCGATTTCAGAGTTTGTGCGGGAGTATCCAAACGCGGGGCTGATGATGACGCTGGGTGAGGCGTTGTCGCCGCATTACGGCGCGGAGTGGCTGACGCAGACGATTATTCCAGGCGTCAAAGATGGACTGAAGCAGTTGGGTTCGACCGTCGAGCCGCCGATCGTGGTGAGAGCTCATGCCACCGATATCGACGAAGTAATGAAAGAGGCCAAGCCGCTCTACTCCAACATTGACACGATGTTCAAGTGGAACGGGGAGTCGCTGACTTCAACGGATGTGCACGGGTCGGTACGCGATCGCTTCAAAATGCTGGCCGAGAACTCGAATGTGGCGATTGCGAATGTGCACCTGCTTTCGAATCTGGAGCCATTCCGGTGGGGCGATCCGGACTTGATACGGCAGACACTCGCGAACTTTCAGCGCATCGGAATTGAGGGGCTGCATTTGTATCCGCTGCGGTATTGGGACTGGCCGGTGTCCGGTGACAAGACCGATCCATTGCTGAAGCAGACGGACCGCGACTGGATCTGGTTCGAGGCCTGGGCACGCTATGCATGGAATCCAAATCGCGATCCGGAGAAGGAGCACGAGTATTGGGTGGCGCGATTTGCGGAGAAGTACGGCACCAGGGAAGCCGGCGAAAAACTCCTCGACGCATACACGCTGGCCGGGCCATGTCAGCCGAGGCTGCTGCCACGGATCGGAATTACCGAAGGAAACCGGCAGGCGTTCACGCTGGGAATGACGATGCCGCAGCTTATCGACGCCGATCGTTTCAATCCCGCCGTTACGCTTTGGACCGGCGATGCGCCAGCAGGCGAACGCCTGAATGACTACGTGGCTGAGGAGGCAAAGCAGCTGCCGCACCACGGTGAGACACCCATCGGCGTGAGCGACGAAGTGCTTGAGGCATCGCGCAATGCGCTGGAAGCTGCCGAGGCTGCAAAACCCTTCGTCACGAGAAACGTGGATGAATATGCGCGGGTGGTCAAGGATCTGCGCGCGATTTCGTTGTTGATGCAGTTTTACAACGCAAAGACCAAGGCGGCCGTGCAGACGATGTTGTATGGATACGATCAGAACGCAGCGCATCTGCATCAGGCGGAAACGCTGCTCGCCGAAAGTGTCGAGCGCTTCCGCGCATTGACTGTTGTGGCAGGACCGGCCTATCGCACCGCCACCAGCATGGAGACGACACAGCGGCAGATCCCATTTCGAGGCGGCGCGAATCAGTTTCCCAACTGGCAGCAATGCCTGCCGATGTATGAGAAAGAGTTGACGACCTTTCGGCAGCGGCTGGCACAGTTGAATTCGGGAGCGGCAACAGCCGAGGTCAGTGCGACGGGCACGCTTCCGCAGGTCGACTTTACCTTTAAGCCTGGCGCGGGTGAGGTATTTGCGGTGGAGAAGGGCGCAAAGCTCTTCATGGAAGGAAATACAACGATCTCCGATGTGGCGCCTGAATTGGCTGGACTAAAGGGAATCCGAATCTCGCCGAGCTTCGGCGGGACGTTGCACTTCGAGCTGTCAAAGCCTGCGCAGATTCTTGTGGGCTTCCAGAAGAATGCTTCGAAGAAGAATTCCGTGCTCGATCCGGAGACAGAGCAGTGGAACTTGCTGCTGCTGAATGCGGTGAGTGCCGCGAAGATTCCGGCGATGGCGGTGTGGGCCAGGCCGCTTCCGGCGGGCATGAATGATCTCGATCTTGGGAAGGGACCCTACGTGGTGTTGGGATTCATTCCCGAAGATCTGCACGTGGCTCCGCATGTGAATTTTGCACCGACAGGCGATCAAAGAGGGGCTGTGAATCTTGACTGGTTCTTCGAGTAGAGTGGCTGCCAGCCGTTATAGCATTTTCGGAATTGGTGTAGACCGAAGGCACTATGCTAAGTGGCTTTTTCCTCAAGAAAAAGCCACCTTTCAATGTTCTTAAAAAGTCTACGTGTATTCCGAAAATGCTCTAATTTGTGAGTGGCGTTGCAGCTGCTGGTTGGGCCTGGTCGTGGCGTGCGAGCAGGCGTTCGGCTTCCTCGTTGGTGATCTTCACAAAGCTACCGTGTTTGCAGTATGCGGGCAAAGAAGTATCGGCGGTGACATCTTCCCAATGTTTCCAATCGGTGGTCGCGACGGCCTCATACCGGGCACGCGGGGCACGGTAGTGGTCGTAGAAGACGATAAATCTCTTGCCGATCTGAATAGCCGACGGACCTTCTGACCAGCTTTCATTGATGGGCCCTGAGATGTTACTCCATGGACCTTCCAACGTCGGACCGGCCGCAACGCGCTCCTGGAAACTGAGCGGGTCCATTGTCTGGTCTTTGAAGATGAGCCGGTAAGGGCCGGTGGCGCCGTGGAAGATGGTTGCGTCGATCACCACGTAGCCGGGATCGAAGAACATGGCAGGCCTGGAGAAAGTGTTGAAGTCTGGCGTGAGCGACGACCAGATTCGATGGCCGGCATTTGAATCCTTCATGGAACTGGACCAGATGATGAGCCACTTCGACTGCGCTCTGTCCCAATAGATTTCGGGTGCCCACACATTGTTGGTCTGAGGGAAGTCCTTCATGATGGGGATCTCTTTTTGCCCGGACCATGTGAGGAGATCGGACGAAGAAGCGTAGCCGAGCGAATTGCCACGCCAGTTCCAGGTCCACACCATATGGAAGCGATTGTCGGGGCCGCGGGTAAGGTAGACATCACGCATTAGTTCGCCGGGCTGCGAGGATGCGACCCAGGGTTGGCCGTTGTTGAGTGGTGTGTAGTGGTAGCCGTCGCGGCTGAGAGCCAGATAGATACCCTGACTGCCGGGCTCCTTGAAATAGGCAAAAAGCCATGCACCCTGCGCCTGTTCCTCACTCTGTGCAGTCTGCACCGCTTGTCGCTTCGGAACCTGCTGCGCGGCTATCGCCAAGACGTCGACGAGTGCCAGCATAGATGCAATGGTAAAAACGCGAAGCGATGTCCTCGTCATCACGGCTACTTTCCTTCCGTGACATTCGCATCGATGAGCGTCTTGCCGCGCCAGTGGGACTCGGAGATTTGTTTGCCGCTCTCATCGAAGTTGCGCCAGTTCCAAAGTCCATCAGGAGCATACGTCTTCTGCCACAGCTTCGATCCGTCAGCGCGATAAAAATTCTCTTCGCCGGTTTTCCTGCCCAGGCTAAAGGTCGCGGTCCACTGTTTGCCGCCGGATTCGTAATAGAAGGCCTGCGGGCCTTCAAGAAGAAGGCGTCCATCGCTGGCCCTCCCGGTAGACCAGACAGCTTTGAGCTTTCCGTTGGGCCAGCTTTCGCGATGCTCGGCGACGTTGGAAATGGTCAGAGGCTCTGAAGCAGCGGAGTCCGTTTGCGACTCGCTCATCACCCAGGCTTCGTTCAGTTCAATCTCGTAGTTGACGGTGTTTTTCGATGTGACGATGTGAATAATTCCGTCGCGGCCTTGCGTGGCCGTGACGTAACCGACAGTGAGAATGTCGGCGGGCAAGCGCTTCTGCTTCCATGTCTTGCCATCGTCGTCAGAGAGCGCAACGTAGGCGCCATCTTTGTGAATGTGTTTCTGCCGGTTAGGATTGTAGTCCGCCACAAAGAAGAGGCGACCGGAGGCCAGGCGAATCACACTCGGACGTTCGCCACTCCACAACTCATCGAAAGGCGTCTTCGATTTGTGCCACGTCTTGCCGCCATCGGTGCTGGTAGCCAATGGCATGCGGCCGTCGATCTCGGAGTTCTTGCCGCCGAAGCCGAGAATGTCGCCATTTCTTGCAAGGACGATCGTGGTGTGGCGGCCGGCGGTGCGTCCTCCCGTGTCGTACCAGGTTTTGCCATCGTCATGAGTGGCCCAGACGGCGGAGATGGAGCCATTACCATCGTCGTCGCGGCCTGTGGAGTCGGTGGGAATATAGATGGTGCCGTCTTTGGCGCGGACGATGGAGTTGATGGGCTGAGAAACGTAGCGGCCAATGGGCGCGGTAAAGTGCGGGAACTGGATGGGCGCCCAGGTAACGCCGTTATCGTTCGACGTGGTGTAGGCGAAGGGCGGTGCGCCGATGAGTCGGGGAAATCCCCAGAACAGCCAGAGGTGGCCGTGATCGTTCCAGAAGACAGGCGCCGCGCAAGCGGCATCGGCGAATTCAGGCCACGGCTCAGGCATGTCCCAGTCTTCCGCTCCTGCACGGCGGCGCATGATCATCACCGTCTGGTCTGGATCGTCTTCCTTGTTCGGCGTGTTGTAGTAAGCAGCGAACAGGTCGCCGTTGGCGAGCACCTGAACGGCCGAGTTGTGATAGTTGATGCCGAGGCCGCGCGCAAGTCCGACACGCCATCCAATCTCCGGCATGGACTTGCCATTGAGATTGGGGAAGAGTTCGTGCAGGTGGTAGAAGGGCTTCGCTGGATCAGGATGCGCAGAGACGGGCGTCTGCTTGATGGCGGTTTGGAAGAAGTACGCCGGATCGGGCGAGGGATGAGGTGTGGGCGTCGCCGCCTGTACTACACGGAAACCAATGTTGCCTTGCTTCGACTTATACGTGGGAGCCATGCTGGCGCGATTCGCAGAGCGCGCAAAATAGGGCGCCATGGCCGGGTAGTTCTCGCCCGGCTTCGATTTTCGGAAGTCGAGGCCACCGCCGCGAATTACGCGGAAGTATCCGTGTGACGGGCCGGTGGGGTCGGTCTGTGGGCCGCTCGTGTAAGGCCCATACCAATCGGCGACCCACTCAGGCGTGCCCTCGCCGATCACGACTTTCCATGAGTTTGCTTGTCCGGGTGTGGGCGGCATTTCTCCAGTGAAGAACGGCGTCTGATGGCCAGCGCGAGCCGTATACTCCCACTCCGCTTCAGTAGGCAGACGGTAGGGCTTGCCTTCTTTCTTTGAGAGCCATGCGCAATAGTCGACGGCCTGCTGGTAGCTGATGCCAGCCGTGTAATCGGGATAGACAGCGACCGGTTTGTAAGCTGGGTCAAATTGCTGAAACTGGGCCACCGTGATCAAGTGAGTAGCGATTTGAAAGCCATGTGTGAGCGTGACTCTATGCGCAGGGATTTCGTCGAAGTCTCCCTGAACAGGACGATTTGACATGACACCGAAGCCGTTGACAACAGTACTCGAAAGCGGCTCGGCATCGGCGCCCATGATGAAGGAACCAGCGGGGATTTGTGCCATATCAATGGTGCCGGAGTTCTGCGCGGCGAGCGGCAGCACCAGGGCAACGGCGGTGGCAATAGCGATCAACTTGGGCACAATATGCAACTCCCTTAACAAGCAGTCAGAAGATCAGTGCGGCAGTTCGACTTCAATAGGGCCAAGCATTGCGCGGCTCGCAACTCTCTTACCGTCTATAAACAGAATGAGCCCGCGCCCTCGTTTGTAGTGCTCGCCGTTTCGGTCATACACGATCGAAAGAATGTGACCGTGGTACGGCAGGCCGTCGAAAGCAAAGTAGCTCCACGCACCCGCAGGCAGCAGAGGATGCAGAATCAGCTTATCGCCAGCTTGTGGACGCAGCCCAATGAGGCCGGTGATAAGCGGATCGGCAAAGCTAGAGTGGTTGTAGTAATTGCCCCGGCCGACTTGCTTGTTCTTCGCGATCAGCATATCTTTGGCGATCCACTCATCGGTGTCGGCGTCCAGGTCTTCGTCAATCCAGTCGATGACACGGCCGGAGGTCAGCTTGATGTGCTGCGAGAGTACGTAGTTGGAAAAAAGCTGGTAGTACTGCTGGCTGCTTATGTAGGGCTGCGACGGACCGTTGAGCAGATTGGCCAGCGCCAGCAGGGTCTGCGTTGTGGCGAATGGCCAGGACGGGCCATTCCAGGTGCACCGGTCGCTGGATGCAAATCGAAAGCGGGGACTACGTCGCTCTGCTGTGGTGGGTCCATATTTTCCCGCAAAGCCATGAGGATCGAACAGCTGTTTCCACGCGACGGAGCGACTGGGCGAAGGGATATTGAACTCCCAGGGAATATAGCCGATGAGTTCACGAACGCCGGAAAATTGGAGCTGCGTTCCGGGGTCGATGAACCTCTTCTGCTTTCGAATGCCGGAGTCCGCTGCAGGCGAGAGGTCTTCGTAAAACTGATCTTTGGAATTCCAGAGTTGGTATTCGATGAATTGCCGAAGAGATGCGGACCGGCCTGCGAATTGGCCTGATAATGCAGCTTGACCAGCTGACCATGCGAAGGCCGAGATTGCCTCAGCATCGGCCGCCATGTAGCTGTTCAGCGGCGTACGATAGCCATCGCCGCCAATCGACTTCTCCATGGCATCGCGTGTGTCGATCTGCCAGAAGAGGCCAATGGAGCGATCGAGATTGCTCGCCTCCCACGCCTTGTAGTTCTCGACAAGGCCGGACAGAAGATCGATTCCAAGCTTCTGATCGCCTGTGACCAGAGTTACATTCCGGACACTGTCGGCAAGCGGAAAGCTGTATGCGCGCGGTTTGGCACCATTGGAAAGCCAGAACCGTGCGTAATCGGCGGCAATCCGTGAGTCGCGCAGCCAGCGGGCCTCGCCCAAATGAAATGGCGCGGCATCTGGCAACACACCGTAGAAGCCATCAGGTGCGTCGGGCTTAGGCAGCCACTCCGTAATGAGAAATCCGCGGCTGGTCGACACGACGTGCTTCTGCCATGCATACCAGCGGAAATAATACATCTCTTCAAACTGCTTATCGGAGCTTTCAAAGAGAGGAATGTTGGCCTGCATCCAGGGCCATTCGTCCTGAGGCTGCTTGCCGGTAGCCTCGCGTTCATCCGCGGCGAACTGAACTTCATAATGCTGGTAATCGGCTGCATGAAGGAGCGTGAAGGCCTGGCCCTGAGTTTGATCAGGCGCGCTGGTCTGGGCTGGTATTTGAACACGCTCCTGGGCAAACAGGGCACAAGGCAACAAGCCGACGGCAAGGGCAAATGTGTGGAAGGACTTCATTACGTTGCGAACAGCAGTGTACCGAGCGTGGCAATGGGAAGCAAGCACGTTTTGGAAATAAAGTGCGTAATTCGGAAATAGAGCCGCAATTCAACTCGACTGCCCTGTACAGCCCGCTACCACCAATTCCGGAATGCGAAACAAGCCGATGCACGAGCTCCGGTTGCCAGGACTGGTTAAGGCTTTTTTGAGTCTTGGGTTACGAGGTGGACCTGACCAAGAAGTCCCGAAGAGATGGGCATGACTTTGTCGAGGTCCTGCATCTGGAATCGATCGCCATATTTCGCGATAAGCGGTTGGTAGTCGTGGGGCGGCTGGGTAGACCAGGCGTTGAGAGCCGTGTTGTACACGTGGATCTCGATGTGATTCTGGCTGGCCTTGAGGAGTTTCGATATATCGAGACGATAGGGCGGATGCCACAGTGCGCCCGCAGCCTGGCCGTTGACGGTAACGAGTGCAGCCTCGCGAATGGGCGGCTCAAAATAAGCGTGCATGCCGGGACCAGGGCGCGTGATCAGCGGATTGGGCAGGCCGTTCGCACCAAGAGCTGGATGCTCTGGCGCAGAATTGGGCGCGCCGGGCAGCGCCTTGCCGCCTTCGACTTCAAGAAAAACCGAGCCTGTGGGGGGCGCATCGAAGTTGAAGTCGCGCGAGTATACAGCCTCGCCGGAATAGTGACGAGTGGCGGGATCGGTTGTCCAGTCGGTGGGTGTCTGTTCAGTCTCGGTTTTACCAGTGGAGGTGAAGGTAACCTTCCAATCGGTGCTGAGATCGGCTATCTGCGAATACGGAGCATCTGTGGAAGCGGATTTTGTACTGGGTTGGGAGTCTGAGAAAACGAAGACACGCGACTCGTAGGGAGCCAGGTGAATGGGCTGAGCATTCGCCGTGGCCGAGGCATATGCGCTATCAGGGTTCCACTCCTCTGCAAATTTGTGTGCCGTGCCAAAGTTGGCGACGGTGTCAACGGTCTGGTTGCCGGTGTTCACTACGAAGTAGATGTCTGCACCCGGCAGCTTGCGGCGAATGAATCCGAGTTGATCCTTCGCGGGGTCTTCAGCGTTTGCGAGCTTGAAGTCAGGCGTGACGGCGAGCCGAAGAGCATCGGCGAGCCCGCCCGTATCAGAAACGAACGTGGACTTGCCGGCATCAAAGAGGTGCTTCGATAGGGCCGTGATCTCAGCCCGCGGCGTGCCTTCTGCATCGAGCGACGGTGCGCGGCCTACAGATATTACCTTGCCTCCGGCAGCCGCGAATGCCTGAATCTTTTTCATTGTCTCGGTGGGAATGCGGTCTGTGGGCGGAAGCACCAGGATTTGGTGATTGACGCCGCCCTTGTTGATGGCGTCGGCGTCGATGTAGTCCACGTTATAGCCGGCGGAGAGAATGGCCGACATGAGCGCAGGGGTGATGAGCCCTTGCATTGCGCCGGTTACGGTGACCCTTGAAGGAGAAAAGCTGGCCCACGCGTCGTCGGTGGGGAGCAGAACGGCAACCTGGTTGGCCGGCTGCCCCTGGCGCATCAGGTAGCTTATGCGGGTGATGTACCGGGTGACACTGGGCATAACAGGATGCCAGGGTGTGTGATTGTTGAAAACCGCGGCAGCATAGAGCGACCACCCGGGTTCGCCGACCTGCGGGGCCGAGTAGGGCCATCCATGAAAGAAGAGCTGGTTTTCGCCCATGATGAAGTCGATGTCGGCTTCAGTCTTCATATCGAGGGGTGTGGCGCGAAAGACGGGAGAGTGGAGCCAGGTGAACGTTTCTCCGGAGCTTACATTGTGGCTGAATACGTGGTTGGCGGATGTGGCCCAGCGCAGGGTGGAGAATGCACGCCACTGTGGGCCTTCCCCCTCTGCGAGCCCCACCAGATTCTGGCTGGAGAAGCTGACGGCCGGCTCTCCGTACGTCTGCGAGCGGAATCTTGTGTGGTGTGCGATGGCCCAATCGTTGATCTGGGTCAGATAGTTTTCGTTGACCAGCTCAGTAAGGGTGCGGCCCCAATCGTGGCGCACTTTCTCGGCTTCCGGTGTGCCTCCGGCTACAAGTTCAGGGAGCCGCGGGATGAGGTCGTAGCCGCGCCGCTTTCTGAATTCTGCCGGTAGATTCGGAGTCCAGTCCGCTCCGTATGCTTCAAGAGAATCAGAAAAGATGGCATAGGGTGGGGTGTTGCCGAAGGCCTTAACGAGCGGTTCGCCAACCTTCTCAAGATGGGTAGCGACGGCCTGATGGCTGAAAGGATCAAGCACCCACCCTTCCGCTCCAACTGCGGCGCGTTTGACCACCTGCCCGGTGTGGCTGGCTATAAAAAAGAGTGCGGTGCGCAGTTGGCTGGCAGGTGAAACCGCTGCGGAGTTGCCCGAAACGACGAGAGGCTGCGCGGAGGCGGCATCCCAGTTTACGGGTGGTGGTGCTGCATTGCGGCCGCGACCCGGAGCGTGGCTCCCTTCGACAGTAGCAGGCCTCGCAATTGAGTTGACGATCGATGCGGAGATGAGCGATTCGCCCGGGGCGAGCTTTGGCGCGGCAACCGATGAGGCATTTGGGGGGACAGCGACATCTACGGTGCGCAGGCGTCCTGCAGCCTCCTGAAGCGTAGTCGCGGGGCCGCCGTACGGCCAGCCGCTACAGAGAGTCACGTCGATTCGCAGGCCAAGCTGCCGCCCTTGCGCCTGAGCGTAATTCACAGCGTCGAGCATTGCAGGAGAAAGGAACGGAAGATTCACAAGGCCCTTGGAGGGATCGTCGAGAACCTCCGGATAGACGAAGGCCAGCTCAGCTCCGCCAATGCCATCGGCTTTCATCTGTTGAAGCTCGCGAAGAATCTCCGGCTTCTCGACCGCCGCACCGAACCACCACCAGCGGACCATCGGTCTGGCGCTTGCCGGTGGATTGGCAAAGTTCTCCCTCAGAACTTGAAGGGACGCCGAGGGCGACGCGGATGCCGCTGGAGAAGCGGCTTGGACCAATGTTGTAAACCCAGTGAGAACAAGGGCAGTTAGGACAATGAGGACGGTTTTTGTGCGAAGCATCGATAACTCCTGGCTGGGCTGCATGATCGACGGATAGTTGGAAGAGAAACGGTCGATGCAAGTCATCAACTCACTCGATTTCCATTCGGAGAATTTTTCAAATGCGAAGGATTAATACAACCATGCGCTGACCAAAGTCAATACCTGATTCCCTTGCTACGGAAGCCTGCACCTACACTTACATCTCACCGTTGGGAACAGCGACACCCGATTGATACAGGGCCGTGCTCATCATTGAGTTTTCAACTTGATAGGCCGTGAATTCGGCGGAAACTACAACGTCAGCAATTTTAGCCTGTGCCATGTGGCTACCTCGAATCAAAGTGGGATTTGCTTGATCCGGGCTTGCCGACTGGTTCGCCACAGAATCGCGCCACGGCACAGGCAGTTTCCTTTGCCGAAATGCGTAGTCAAAAGTCGGTGGGAGAGCTTCGACCTGTGCATTGCATCTCAAGAATTACCCGATACACTGGCTCTGCCTTCCACCGGAATCGTGCTCACATCTTTATCCAGCTCGGCCCTGACGCTCGTCACCTGCCCACTTGAGATAATCGGAATAGAGTCGAGTGGACGCGGGACAACCAGCAAAAGCCATTGACCCTGGTTTGTTCATCATTCCTTGGTACTGATAGATCAGTATCTGATCTACCCAAGGCGAGACGGCCTCCAATTGACGCAGAACGCGGTCAAAAGAAGCTGGGACCAACGCGCTCTTGTAAACCTCAGCTTCGAACTCGAATACCTCGACATCGGCCCAGATTCTAGCCTTTTGTGCGCGATCGTGGGCTTTTCGCAGTCCTTCATAAAAGGCCGAAGTCTCTGTTACTTTCGATTTCCGCACCCCAACCTCATCTTGGTAAGCCACAATGTCGACATCCATCGCGTCCAGTTGCCGGACATATTCATCGTCGGGGAGTGCGGTACGCGTACCATACGGTGCAATCATGATCGGCGCGTGCGGCGTGAGTTGGCGTGCCAGCCTTGAACAAGTGTTAACGTATTTGATGAACTCCGGAGTGTAGCGCGGATTGATGCACGCCTCATCTGGCCAATACCACCCGTAGAAGCTCGGATGGTGACCGTAGAGCCTGGTGAGTTCCTCCATCGATTGGAGTCTTTTCTTTGCGGCTACGGGATCCGAGATGGTTTGCGCGCTCTCCCAGTCGCCATAGAATCCGCCACCGATAAAAAATTTGATCTTGTATTTGTCAGCCGCGGAGAGTACTACTTCGATGGGATTTGGGCAGGCCAATTCCCACTTGGGGAAGATCTTGGTGTCGTAAAAAGCGCGGTAATAGACCGCCGTCGCCATCAGTACCAGGTATTCCATTCCGACATCTGCAATTTCCCTTATCTTTGTGTCCCACTGAGCCGCAGTAAAGCGGGCACAAGCCGGATTCCAATCGACTCCCTCAACCGTGGCGTGATGCTGAAACTCAAACCAGCTTCCTGCGATGCGCTTGGTTGTCCCAGGTAGGGGCAACGCCGCTGTTCCAGCCTGATCGATTGCGAGCGCAGCGGCTCCCACACCCAGAGCAGCGATGAAATCCCTTCGGTTCATATCACTGATCATGGAAGGCTCCTTCAGTCTTCAACATGGACATCGCTTCTGACTTCTCCTACGCCAGCACCGGCCGGCGGAGTTACTCCACTGTCTTTGCCGGAATTCGCAGCACAGCCCGGTAGCGATCGCCGCGATATGAAGAACGGGCCATCTCGACTGGCTCGCCGTCAACGTTCCACAGAGTGCGCGAGATGACAAGTAAACTCGATCGGACGGGGATCTCGAGCAGCTGTGCCTCCAGCCTGCTGGCGGCCCGCGCTTCCAGAATTTCGTCCGCCATACCGAAGCGAACGCCAAAGCGTTCGCGCAGTGTTTGATAGAGCGACCGGCGCACAAAGTTGAGCGTCTCGATCCTCGGAAACTTTGCTTTGGGCAAATAGCTCTCCTCGATGGCCACCGGTAACCCGTCGGCTTGACGAAGGCGACGCAACCTGTAGACAGGTGCCCCAGCATCGATGGCAAGGTGGGTGGCGATCTCGTCTGTGGCGGCTATCGTCTCCGCCGCTAGCAATTGCGAACTGGCCTTCATGCCAAGCGCCTGCATCTCCGCCGTAAACCCGCAAAGGTGCGTAATGTCCTTTTCGACTTTTGGCAGGGTGACAAAGGTTCCCCGCCCCTTGTGACGGGCCGCGAAGCCTTGGCTCTTGAGTAACTGCAATGCCTGTCTCGAAGTCATTCGGCTGACTCTGTAAACGCGGCTCAACTCCTCTTCGCTAGGCAGCGGATCTCCGGCGCCGAGCCTGCCGGAATGAATCATTCCGAGTAACTGCGCCTGAATCTGGGCATACATCGGGATGTAGCTGTTCTTGTCTAAAGCTTCGAATGGCAAGGCAGGAATCACACGGTTTGCTGCAGTGTTCTCCTCTCCTGAAGGACCCTTGCGCTTTGGCTTCGGCATTGAACTTCCTCCCAATAAGAGATAGATAGGCAGAAGAGGGTCAATCGCCTGCCCGGCTAAGTACCACAATGGCGAGTAACAGGATCGCGATGCCGGAATACATCCACCTTTGCGCGCGCTGTGGGGCCTGTCGCCACTCGCCCAAGGCGATTCCGATGGCATTTGCAAGCAGTAGTCCCGTGGCCAGGCTCAATGGCCATCCGATGGCCGTACCAAGCGATCCCAACCTCGGGACTGCGGCTCCGTAGACAAAGATGCTTCCTCCCCACAACAGGGCCATCAGAGTGGACAACGAATAGAGACGTAAACCGCCGGGCGCACGAAACTTCGCGAAGTTGCCACTTCTCAAAAAGAGATAGAGACAGAATCCAAGGTTTGCCACTGAGCCTGCGCCCAACATGATCCACCAAATCAGATTGGTGCTGTCAAATGCACTCAGCCCCGCGGATCTTCCATAGTCGGCGATCGGCTGCGCCAGAGTGAATCCAATGTTGAAGATGGCCGAGAGCACGCCGGAACCGCCGGCAAGCAGCAAAGCGATGCCAAGCGGACGGGCCTTGCCAACCAGATCGCCACGCTCACTCTTGCCGTCCGCCGCTTTCTCCCGGATGCGCCCTGCGTTGCCGCAAAGGGCTATGCCTGCAATTGCAACCGCTACGCCCACAAGAATCTTCTGGCCCGAGGGTTCAAACATCCGATGACGATTAAGCAGAAGAAGGGGCAACAGCGAACCAAGCGACGAACTGATGGCCAGCACCAGAGTATTGGCCAGCGAGATTCCAATGGCACTCACGCTCTGCCCAAACATCAGCGCCCCGAAGCCCCAGGCAAAGCCGGCCACCGCAGCAATGAGGACAGGCCTGGCAGGCGCGTGGGCAATGATCGCCCAGCTTTGCGGCGCCTGGATACTGAGAATGACCGCCGGCATAAGGAGGCAGGAGACAACAATGAAGAGGCTCCACACATGCTCCCAATCCCAGCGGCCGAGGAAGCGCATCGGGAGAGTAAAGCTCCCGTTCATCATGCCGGAGACGATGGCGAGCAAGGCTCCCGCGGCAAGTGTGGTTTTCATCCTCTCCTCCATGCCGATTGAGGGTTGGCCGCTCTCCATGTTTCTCCGCAGAGCGATCTGCGAAATCGCGAAGTTTTCGCCGGCACGCCTTTAAATATCTCTAGTAGACTATACAACAGTACATCTCTGGATAGATGCCATAACACGCAATATTTGCGCCGTGGCATATGTGGGGCAATCGCGATGATGTCTACGATTCAGGAGCAATTGAAGGGTAAGCTGGTGGCGTCATGCCAGGCCGCGCCCGGCGACCCACTTGAAGACACGGAGACCATTCGAAGGATCGCCCGCGCGGTTATCGCTGCTGGGGCCGGTGGGCTGCGCATCAACAGCGCGGAGCACATCGCGGCCATCCGGCAGGATACGGAAGCGCCTGTCATCGGAATCCAAAAACGTTATGTGGACGGGATACTGCGTATTACGCCCGATTTTGCTTCGGCAGAGGCTTTGGCCAAGGCGGGAGCGAGCATCGTCGCCTTGGATTGCACCGATCGGGCATGGGCCTTCGGCGAACCGTGGCGACAATTGATCGAGCGCATTCATGGGGAGCTGAAACTCCCTGTCATGGCGGATGTGGCTACGTTCGATGAGGCTCTTGCAGCGTCTAAAGCGGGTGCGGATTTTGTCGGCACTACCCTGAACGGCTACACCAGAGACACGCAGCAATTCCACTCCTTCAATTGGTCTCTGCTGGCCGATTTGACCAGACAAATCAAGACACCCATCATTGCCGAAGGCCAAATCTCCACGCCTGCGGAAGCAAAGCGCGCAATCTCCGAAGGAGCCTGGTGCGTTGTGGTCGGGTCCGCCATTACCCGTCCTGGCACGATTGCGGCCAGCTTCGTTCGCGCGCTGCAAGTACCCTCCCTAAGCTCATCGGCAGTTGGAATCGATATTGGCGGGACTTCCATCAAGGCGGGGATTGTGAGCCGGGAGGGATCGGTCAGCCATGCAACACAGGCGCCGACTGAAGCCGCTCGCGGCAGAGATGCAATCGCCGCCGGCCTCATCGCGGTGGTCGAACAGATTCTAGATAAGGTCCATCGCGAGAGAATTGAGATCTGCGGATTGGGAATCGCCAGCGCCGGGGCTATCGATGCTCGAGATGGATCGGTATTTGCGGCGACCGAAAATCTTCCGGGATGGGCGGGTTTCGAGCTGCGCGCGTTTGTCGAGCAACGCTTCCACCTGCCAGTCTTTGTCGTCAATGACGCGCACGCGGCTGCTCTGGCGGAATTGCACTTCGGGCTCGGCCGCAATTTATCCGATTTTGTGGCCATCACGATCGGTACCGGAATCGGAGGGGGCATCGTCTCCGGCGGCAAGCTCCTGCAGGGCCAACACGGCTTTGCGGGCACCGTCGGCCATCAGACAATTCGTGTGGATGGGCGCCCCTGCAATTGTGGACGCCGCGGATGCCTGGAAGCCTACGTATCCACGGCGTCGTTACTGAAGGAGTATGCGGAGCAGTCGGGGAGATCTCCAGACCCAACGATCGGCGCTACGGCCCTGGCGCGAGAGATTAGCCATCTTGCAATTGCCGGTGACCCAGCTGCGCGGAGCGCGTATGCCGCACTGGCCGGATATCTTGCCGAAGGGCTTGCTAACATCTTCAACCTGCTTGATCCCCAGGCCGTGTTTATTTCCGGTGGACTTGTGGAAGGGCATCAGGAGTTTGTTGCCGATATTGAAAGCCGGGTGACGAAGTCACTGCATTTCGGGGCCAAACGTTCGCCCCGCATTCAGTTGGCCGCACAAGGACACTATTCCGGAGTCCAGGGAGCCGCAGCCATGGTCTTCGGAGAGCAGACACTTTAAAGATCACCGCGCGGCGGGAGACCAACTCCTGGACTTTCCCGCCGCGCGGCATCTTTCAACCCACCTTTTAGCCAACTGGGTGTCGCATTATCAAGCCTGTTGCTTGACGATGCCTCTGGTCATTGTTCGTTGTTATAAAGAATCAGAACCGCGTCAACGCGTGTGAGCGGATCGTTGTCCTTGCCAACTACGCCGGCACTAAGGGCGGCGCTAACGCCGCCCTTCTCGCGAAGCCGCTCGTGAAAGTACACCTTGACGCCGGCATCTTTCAGCATGTCGCGAAAGATTGCCTCATCCACGTGCGGCTCCGAGAGCCAGTTCACCCGGGCATCCAGGTTCTGCACCCCGTAATGAGCCGCCGCCTTCATGTAAAAATCGCGGGCATACCCGCCAATGATGGTGAAGTGGCCCAGGTCCGTGGCAGAAAGTCCACCGGTTACCATTCCCCCCAGGTGTGTTCCAGGTTCCAGCAGCACGACCTGCAACCCTTCGCGCGCAGCAGAGTAAGCGGTCATCACCCCGGAGGCTGTTCCTCCATAGACAACCAGTTCTGCGGACGGAGAAGGTGCCGCGGCCCGGATTGATGCGGCAAGGAAAGTTCCAGAGAGAGCTGCAAAGACGAATATACGACGCGAATTCATGGTTCGAGTGTTCCTTCCTTTCACTTGGTGGCCCGATAATCCTTTTGGTGAGTGACTGCAATCCGGCCATACTGCGTTCTCGCACTCGATAGTGGATTGCCACAACCGTCGGGCTCGGCCTCGTCTGGCCCGATTTTCGCTCGCAACGCCATCCGCCTGAGTAGTGTTAACAGGCCCTAAAAACGCCGTGTATCCAAAGGGCTGTGCCGGCCATTGCTGAGATTTGTTTGTAGCTTCCTCGAAGATCTCACTGCTACCCCGAACTCCCAAGGCTCTTGTGTCAGTGTGTCCTCACTTGTCAGAGCATTCGGAGCAATCAAGTTTCCACGAGTTATCGCAGTTTGATGGAGTCCCACGACGACTGCGAAGTATCTAGGCGTTGCGTTACGCCTGTTACCTATATTTCTCAATTACATACGAGCTGTAAGTGCTGTTGACCAATGGAGAGTGAAGTTTGATCTGAGCTGTCGCTCCCACCGAACCTTGGTGAAATCAGACTGCGGGATGCCGCCACAAGCATAGCCTCCTTCTGACATACATCCGGCAAAGGCACTCCACAGAAGAAGTCCGATTCCATCAGAACTGCAGCCTTGCGATTCAGCGCATGAGCGATGTAACTTGGCTGGCATAGACCTGAAATCGGAAACTCATCCGGTCAGCCCAGACATTCTCGTCACGAGGAAGAACGGAGAAAAATCCATGGGAGATCTATCGAGAAGAGAATTGTTAAGCCGCTCTTCACTTATGGTGGTGTCCCTGGGAGCAGGGCTGCCGGCCCTTGCCACAGCCGCGGAGCCAGGCCAGACACTTCGCAAACTTAAGGTCGTCGTAACGGGAGGGCACCCGGACGATCCTGAATCCGGGTGTGGAGGCACTATTGCGCGCTACACCGATGAAGGGCATGAAGTTGTCATTCTCTACCTTACCCGCGGAGAGTCTGGCATCGAAGGAACATCCATGCAGGACGCCGCCGCCATTCGGACCGCGGAAAGCTTGAAGGCTTGCGCGATTCTGAAAGCGCGGCCCGTCTTCGTCGGCCAGATCGACGGCCACACGGAAGTGAGTCAGGCACGCTACGACGAATTTCGAAAGATCCTCGACGCTGAAAAGCCGGACATTGTCTTCACACACTGGCCGGTCGACACACATCGAGACCACCGCGCCGCCTCACTGCTCACCTACGACGCCTGGTGGCAAGGCGGCAGAAAATTCGACCTCTATTACTACGAAGTGGACCTTGGCCAACAAACCCATCTTTTCCACCCCACCGACTATGTAGATATCTCGGCGACAGTTAGCCGAAAAAAGGCAGCCTGTTTCGCTCACGCCAGCCAGTTCCCCGAATCAAGATTGTGGGTTCTCCATGACCCGATGAATCGCTTTCGGGGGATGGAGGGTGGCGTACCTTTTGCCGAAGGATTTATTCGGCACTGTCAGAATCCTGAGACGGATGCTCCGAAGAAGTTGTGACTGGCTGGAGCCAGTCCTTCCGCCATCACTGCTGCTGTCGCCCTCATATCTTCAAGAAGATCTTCTTGCGGTAAAGCATCCACACTGAAACAAAGATCGCCGCCAGAAAAGAGACCGAGTAAGCAAACGCGCCCCACCCAGGGTCGGGGATATGCGCAAAGATATCATTTCGGCAACTCATTGAACCCTCGCCCGCTCAGGATCATCGGCACGCACTTATCCGCCCGCACAGCTCTGGTCTTTGACTGCTTCGCGCTTGAGATGTGGAAAATGTAGGACTTCCTCCGGCCCGGTGTCAGCGCTTGGAAGGCTGCCTTGAGAACCTCGTTCTCATCGAGCTTAGCCTCTAACTCCTCAGGAATTGCGTATTCTGAAGGTTTCTTGAGCGCGACCTTCTTCCCGGACTCCTCCAATGCGATGGCTTCGTAGAGGTAGTCCCTCAGGGTCGACTGCAGGGCCGTGATCTCTCTGAGTGAGGTGAACTTAATCCATCGCCCGGCCTGGGTATGCTCTCCTATCCTTTCGAGGATTTGCTTCGGGTCCTTGAGCAGCGCGCCTTTGAAGAACGAGAGTGCGCACGACTCCTTGAGTGGGATGACAATCGCCACGTTCTTCTTCTGGAAGGTGAAGCACGGTTTGCCCCACTTCAACTCTTCGGTCAGGTCGCAGTCAAGCGCAATCTTCCGCAGCTTATTCACTTCCTTCTGCCACTTCTTCGCATAGGGAACTTTCATCTCTTCAGCCTTTTCCGCCAGAATTCCGCAGAGTCAGTGCAGTCCAAGCTTGCCGGAAAATACTGCGATCGAGGAAATAGCTGGGAAACAGGGCCGCCTCAGCGACGGTGACCAAAAATCCTCAGCCATCCTTATCGCCCCGGAACGAGGAATGCCAGAGCAAGGATTCGCGGCCTCGTTCCCGTCTCCGCGAAGCTTTCACCAATTCTATGATGAGCCTGCGCTAGGCTTTCAGCAGATCGACGCTGAATTTGATACTTGCCGATTGGGCGCTTACCCAGCAACACATCTGGCCTGCTTTCGCCACAGGATAGCCGTATTCAAAGCCTGCTATATCCAGCCGACCGAGAGCGACCCGAATCCCGCTCAGTGGGTACAGTGGGCGGCGGGCCTTGCAGTCGCCCTTGGCACACGTCGTGGCGAGTTAATGCACACGCGAGTCCCCGATGTTGATATTGAAGGGCGACGCGTCACGCTTCGAGTCACAAAGAACGGAGAGATACGCAAGGTTTTTGTTAACGACCTCGCGCTTCAGGTGTTGACGGCAATGGGCATCTCAGAACGTAAGCGCATGAAAGACCGCGGCGTCCTGTTTCCGGGCGTGACGCCTGAGCAACTGTCGATGCGATTCATCCGGGCCTGTCGCGATGCTGGTGTCGAAGACTTCAGTTTTCACGATCTGCGGCACACCTATGCGTCGCATCTTCGCATGAAGGGCGCAGACCTCGATGACATCCGGCGTCTACTAGGTCACTCAGATCTTCGCATGACAATTCGATACACGCACCTTGGGCAGAGCCATCTCGATGCAGCGGCCTCCCGGCGCGACGGCGTACTCACATTGCCCGCTGAGATTGAAGAATAGAAGCCGAAAAAGGCTGACTCCAATATCATTAGCAGAACAGGAGACGGGACATGCAGTGGAAGGATGTTGCAGACAAAGCCGGCATTACTCTCGGCGATCTTGATTGCCTTCTGCAAGGCTCAGCAAATTTCAATGTTCAAGAACGTCTCGGCGTGCCAATGGGATACATCGAAGACTACATCAACCGCAATTCAGCATCCGAAGACCTCGCGACCCTGCTGGGCGTTCACATGGCTGCTGCTGAATCGCTAGGCGCATCGCTGGAAAAGCAGGGCCGCATAGGACTGATCATCGGACTGTTGATCGCATAGCGGCTAACAGTTTTCGGGCTGAATGGCGGGCAATCAGTATGGGGTCAGGTTGTGCTGTTTGAAGTTGATTCTTTGAAATGAAGCGTTACTTCAGCCAGTAACCTAAGATGACTCCCACAATTCCGAATGCCCATTTTGTATGGGCATCCGGGTAGGTGTTCGTCAGAATGATGAAGAACGCGACGGCGAGAACCACCAAGGAAATAGCAATCCGTGCAAGAACCTGCCAGTCCTGTCGCGTTAGAGGCATCGGGATTAAAGTGCGAACAGCTTCTTTAGTGTCGTTGCGGCTTCGCTTAGATGGGTACCAAAGGCCCGCTCGGTCATGGGCTCGGTCTTCACAACCTCATTCATCACTGTAGGCTCATAATTGACCATTAGAGCGATGTTCGCCTCTCTGGTAATTGCCAACCAGTCTTCTGTGCTCAGGGTGTTAGACCCTTCTACGATAGGCATGATTGAATCCTCCCGTCAGCGAAGCCCAATCTCTCGCTCGCCAACTATTTGTTTGACTTGAACTCCGGTGAATCCGTCAGTTCGAGTGATCGTCGCAACATCGACTGCCCCACCAACTCCCCTTAACCCTACGATCCACTGCTGCAACTGAATGGTTGACCGCACAAGAAAAATAGTCAGATCAACGCAATCCTGCAGAGGAAGGAATTGCATAGGAATTGGAAGGCCCAGCCGTTGCTTCAATTGACTCTCAAGGTCAGCTTTACGATTCGCAGGCTCGACCCCTAGCATATCTTGAACCATTTCTGGTAGCCTGCCATCGAAGCCCTGCAATAAACGGTCAGTTATTTCTCGCTGACCTCCCCAAATGGCGCCAAAATTCCCACCCTGAAACATCTCGATAGGTTCGGGCGCCGCCGGAATAGAGAGCTGAAATACCCTCCCATAAGGGGCTCTCTCATCGTAGCCTGCGACGTAGAAAATCATTTGTTGGTTTGGTGGAGCGGGATTCGGCATACCACTTTGATTCCACTGCCGAAGGAAAAACACGCCAAGTTTCCCAGCGAATTGTTCCACTGACAACCGCGTTTCGCGGCCGTTGTTTCCGTCTCTCAACTCTTCTTCAAACTCTGGCATGAAGCTGGCAGCAGTTCTTGGAGCTGTCGCGCCGATTGATCCAGCGCCAAACGTAACCGCGCCAACAAACTTTTGGCTCTTCACGCTCAACAACTTCGAAGCATTATCGAACGTTGATGGCATCAGAGTCGGTTGAGGGGTGCCCTGCAATCCTGGCAGAGTGGTCATCGTCATGAGAGTCACCCTACTATCGGCTGCAAGTACAACACCCTCAGCTCCCTTGAAGACGATTCCTAGTGACAATTCCTGCTCCCCTCTGGTGCATCTTTCGGGTACCGGCAACTATATCATCATCATCGGCAGGTCACAGACGGTCTTTAGTCCTCAGCAAAGCTGTAAACAGACTGCCTGCCAAATCCGAGGCTACTCTATTAGTGGCTTATCATCTGCAATCGTTGCATCCTCCGAAAGTGTTAGGCGTCTTCAAAAGTGCTCACGAATCAGCCAGTGAACAGCTTTGCCTCACAGACGCCTCAAGCTGTCCGCTACTACAGAAGCAATAATCATTTAAGTTATTGATTTTATTTGGCGTCCCCGACGGGATTTGAACCCGTGTTATCGCCGTGAAAGGGCGGTGTCCTAGGCCGGGCTAGACGACGGGGACGCTTTGGGAGGGCAAAAGAACGGCTTGAAATGGCCGCATGCGCCCTTATGAAGGCTACCAACTCGTGCAGGGCATGTCAAAATTCCATGCCACCGGGGTGACTGGCTGGCGGACGCCTTTGAGCGGATTTGGCGGCTAGGTAGCTGGGTGCGTTTGGAGTTGGAATCGGCCATGAGCGGTGACGCGCTCTGCGTTATCCTCGTAAAGTACTGGACTCTGTAACGGCTTGGACCCGCTAGCGGGCGCTGCGCATTTTTTGCGGCGAATCTCCGGCTTCGGGCGTCAGATACAAGAGACGCCATTTCAACAGTTTTCAACAGGTTGGCAGCGTTCTCCGCAAGCTGGACGGAACAGGGCAGCAGGAATTTCCGTAAATAAGGGAAGTTGCCGCCGACAGAGCCCTACTGCAACCAGGCATCGCAATCATACCGGCGCAAACCGGAGTGTCGGGCCAAAGAGCCTGGACAGAGGAAGAAGCTAGTGAAAAATAGCGCAGTGAAACGCATTCAGTTAATTAGTTGCTTGATTCTGACAGGACTGGCCGTCACGGGTTGCCAAAAGAAAGCGGATGCGCCGGCCGCGGCGGGCATGCAGGGATTGCCAGTGCAGACGGCTGCAGTGTCCATGGCGCCTGTGGCCCAAAGCAGCGAGTATGTGGCCACCATCAAGTCGCGTCGCTCAGCCACTATGGTTCCACGGGTGAGCGGATTGCTGACCAAGATTCTTGTCCGTTCCGGCGACCACGTAAAAGAAGGCCAGCCGCTGATGGAGATTGACCCTCGACAGCAGCAGGCCATGGTGGATTCGCTGCGCGCCACGGAGCGGCAGAAGAAGGCGCTCTACGACTACAACACCGTGGAAGTGGAGCGGCAGCGCAAGTTGGTTGATGCAGGCGTCACAAGCCGCTCTGTCTACGACCAGGAACACCAGGCATACGAGAATGCCAAGGCGGATTACGAGGCAGCGGGCGAATCGCGTAAGACACAGGAGGAACTGCTGGATTACTACACCATCCGGGCGCCGTTCGACGGCGTGGTCGGCGACATTCCGGTACACGTAGGCGACTTCGTTTCATCGAACTCTGGTGCAACGCCGCTGACGACGGTGGATGAGAACAGGGATCTCGAAGCGTACATCTACGTACCCACGGAACGCTCCAGCCAGGTACGAATGGGGCTGGATGTGGATCTGACGGACAACAGCGACAAGCTGTTGGAGAAGACGAAGATCGATTTCATTTCGCCGGAAGTAGATAGCACGCTGCAGGGAATTCTGGTAAAGGCGCCCGTGCACTCGGGGTCGGACGTTCTGCGCAACGCGCAGATGGTCAAGGCGCGGATAATCTGGAGTACCAAGCCGATGGCTGTGGTTCCGGTGTTAGCGGTGTCGCGCCAGGGCGGGCAGAGCTTCGTATTCGTGGCGCAGCAGCAGAACGGACACTTCAGGGCCGTTCAGACGGCAGTTACGCTGGGCGACACGGTAGGCAACACTTATTCCATCACTTCAGGGCTGAATGTGGGCGACCGGGTAATCGTGTCAGGCACGCAATTCCTGGTAAACGGAATGCCGGTAATGCTGATGGGCGGCTA
The DNA here is from genome assembly GCA_035945795.1 of Occallatibacter sp. Lineage (GTDB taxonomy): Bacteria > Acidobacteriota > Terriglobia > Terriglobales > Acidobacteriaceae > Telmatobacter. The sequence goes on along the minus strand of DASYZU010000053.1, from coordinate 131,851 downwards.
AGCGACGGTCTTCTGTCCTTTCCGAACAATACGCGGATAGGATGGGACGCCCAGCCAGGAGTATGGCCGGTTGAGTGGTACGGGTTTCTGACCCAGGCGCGATAAGACGGTGCCGCAGGCAGGGGCCCCAAAACCGGTTGTTAGTTGAACTGGAAATTTGCTCAGTAGTTCGAAGGAAGGCATACCTTGTTTGTCGACTTCTTTATTCACAGGCCAGTTTTTGCAACAGTTTGCGCACTGTTGATCATTCTGAGCGGGGCGATCTGCATCCCGAATCTGCCCATCGCCATGTACCCGGATCTGGCGCCTCCTGTAGTCAGCGTGACCACCAACTACGTGGGAGCCGACGCGGAGACGGTGGAGAAGGCTGTGACCCTCCCATTGGAAGAGGCCATCAATGGCGTCGAGGGAATGCGTTACATCAGCTCATCGAGCACCAACAGCGGAATGAGCCAGATCTCCACGACCTTCACCACCGGCTACAACATCGACATTGCGGCCGTCGACGTACAGAACCGTGTAGCCAGCGTACAGGGGCGGTTGCCCTCGGCAGTGAACTCAACGGGCATCAGCATCAACAAGTCCAACTTCAACTTCGTTTTCGGCGCCGGCTTTTATGCGCTCGACGGACGCTACTCGAGCGAGTTCATCTCCAACTACCTGGATGTGTATGTGAAAGACGCGCTCAAGCGCGTGCCTGGCGTGGGCGATGTAATGATCTTCGGCGAGCGCAAGTACGCCATGCGTGTTTGGCTTGACCCGGTGCGGATGGCTGCCCGCAACCTCACGGCCTCCGACGTGGTAAGTGCGCTCGTAGAGCAGAACGTCGAGATCCCGGCCGGTCAGCTCGGCCAGCCCCCTTCGGACTCAAAGCAAGCCTTTCAGATCCCAGTGCGCGTAGTCGGCCGGCTCACCAGTCCCATCGAGTTCGACAACATCATCGTGAAGAACTCCTCCAACGGCCTGGTGCTGCTCAAGGATATTGGCCACTCCGCGGTTGGCGCCGAGAACTATAGCACCGTGCTTGAATACTCCGGGCATGAGGCCCTGGGTGTCGGCGTGGAGCAGTTGTCAAACGCCAACGCGCTTGAAGTGGACCGGGCGGCCAAGGCCGCACTCGCCGAGCTCGCGAAGAGCTTTCCGCCGGGGCTTCAATACGCCGTTGCATTCGACTCGACAACAGTGGTCGGCGACTCAATCCGCGAAGTGCTCATAACCCTGGGTGTGGCGATCTTCATCGTCATCGCCGTGATCTTCCTGTTTCTTCTTGACTGGCGCGCCACCATCATTCCAGCCGTCACTATCCCGGTCTCGCTGATTGGCACGTTTGCCTTCATCAAAGTCTTCGGCTTCTCCATCAACTCGCTCACGCTGTTCGGCATCACCCTGGCTACGGGCCTCGTCGTCGACGATGCCATTGTGGTCATTGAGAACGTGCAGCGGCACATCGCCATGGAGCACTCCGACCCGCACGAAGCCACATCGCGAGCCATGGGCGAGGTTACGAGCGCGGTGATCGCTACGTCGCTGGTGCTGATCGCTGTCTTTGTGCCGGTTTCGTTCTTTCCTGGCACCACCGGCATTCTGTACAGGCAGTTTTCGCTGACCATCGCCTTCTCGATCGCCATCTCGGCATTTAACGCACTAACACTTTCGCCGGCACTTTCAGCAATGTTCTTGCGCGGCGAAGAAGATCGCCCCAAGCAACTGGACTTTCTTCACATTCGTCCATTGTCGCGCGCGTTTGCCGCATTTATCCACGGGGCCGATGCGGCGATCACCTGGCTGGCTGGCTCTTACGCCAAGTCCATCCATGTCGCACTGCGGTTGCGGTATCTGCTGCTACTGGTCTTTTTCGCCGGATTGGGCGCCACGGTATGGGTCTATCAGCACGTCCCCTCCGGGTTCATACCCCAGGAAGACCAGGGCTACATGATGGTGATCGTGCAGGCGCCGCCGGGTTCTTCACTTACTTACACCAAGGCGCTGGCCGAGCGCGCGGAGTACATCATCGGACAGAATCCCGATGTGGGCGGAGCCTTCGCCATCATTGGCTTCAACTTTGCCGGCAGCGCATCCAATGCCGGCATGATGTTCGTCAACACCAGGCCTTCCAATGAGCGACGCGGGAAAGGCCACTCCACGGCGGATATCATTGCCGACATTTCGCCCAAACTCCAAATGCTCATGTTTGTCCCCAATGGCGGCTTGGTGGCCATGTTCCAACCCCCTGCGGTGCAAGGAGTGGGTAGCTATGGAGGTTTCCAGTTCATGCTCCAGGACCAGGGCAGCAACACGCTCACCGACCTTGATAGGGTGGCGCACCAGATCGTGGGAGCGGGCAACGCACGCAAGGATCTGGCGGGTCTGCTCACCACCTTCTCCGCCAATGACCCGCAGGTGCTGGTGACCATCGACCGCGAGAAGGCGAAGACGATGAACATTCCGCTCTCGCAGATCACCGACACGCTGGGCGTATTCATGGGCTCGCAATACATCAACGACTTCGACTACAACAACCGCACGTATCGCGTGTTCGTGCAGGCCGACCAGCCCTTCCGCATGACGGAGAGCGACCTGCATAGCTACTACGTGCGTTCAAACTCCGGCGATATGGTTCCACTGGATAACCTGGTCACCGTAAAGGAAAGCGCCGGCCCGCCGGTGATTACGCACTACAATCTCTTCCGCGCGGTGGAGATTGACGGCTCCCCCGCGCCCGGCTATAGCTCCGGGCAGGGCTTGGCGGCAATGGATGACCTGGCCTCGAAGATGAAGATGCCCGGCATGACCTACCAGTGGACGGGCCTGACACTGGACGAAATCGAATCCAGCGGCAAGGCGCTCATCATCTTCGGTTTGGGAATTCTGGTGGTCTACCTGACGCTCTCGGCGCAATACGAAAGCTTCGCATTGCCCTTCATCATCCTGCTGGCCGTGCCGATGGCAGTGCTCGGAGCGCTGGGCCTGGTGTCGCTGCGCGGACTCTCGAACGATGTCTACTGCCAGATCGGTCTCGTGATGCTGATCGGCCTGTCGGCAAAGAACTCGATTCTGATTGTCGAGTTTGCCGAGCAGTTGCGGCGCAGGGGGCGATCAATCGCTGAAGCAGCCATTGAGGCCGCGGAGTTGCGGTTGCGTCCAATTCTAATGACCTCGTTCGCCTTCATTCTGGGCGTGCTGCCGCTCGTCTTCGCCACCGGCGCAGGCGCGCTGGGACGCCGCTCCGTAGGAACCACCGTCGTGGGCGGCATGTTGCTCTCAACGGTGCTCAACCTGTTCTTTATTCCAGTGCTCTACGTGCTTCTGAGCAGGCTCCTGAGGCGCGGCGATGCCGGTAAGGAAGCGCCGGAGAGGGCCTAGAGCGGGCCGTCACTCTTGGTCGCGGTGGGCGATCACGTAGTCTTTGATGCGGTCGTAGACTTTGTCGGTCACCACGCCGCGATCCAGCAAGTCCAACTTGGTTCGGTAGGGTCGGTAGCGCACGATACGTCCGGCCCAACTGGGCGTCATGCCGGGAACCTTCAGCAACTCCTTTACGGCGGCGTGGTTAATATCGATGCGCGCCTCAGGTGGCGGAGCCGTCGCTGATGTTTTGGGCACACTACGCGAGTCCCGATCCTGGTCCTGCGCTGCTCCTGCCACGCAAACGCCCAGCAGCGCAAGCGTCAAAGCCGCCGATAGAATCCCACTTCGCACAGCTCTATTCTCGGCTTTGCCCCAGGCAGACCGCAAACTGGCCGGGCGTACCGGGTAGAATAGCTTCAATCTGTTATTGAAGGAAGATTGGGCCTGGTTCTCCGTAAACACGCATCTAACCTTTCTATGGCAATGCCCCCGATTGCTCCCGTCCCCGATGGCGACGGCAACTCGCTGATTCTAGACAAGGCAAGACTTGTCGCCGTTGTTGTGCTGCTTGTGCTGCTCGTCTTGTGCGTGGCGTTCTCCTGGACTACGCGCGACGCTATGGCACACCTTCCTTTTCTGAACCAGGAGAAAGAGGCGAGCGGCTTTGCCGGCAGTCAAAATGCGCTCGTCGACCTGCGTCCATGGCAAACGGCCGAGGCCCTGGCACCTCTGGCGGTAACCGCCGAAGAGACTGAATATGCACGCCAAGCCGAACATCTAGCCGATCACGAAGTCGATCAGGCCTTTGCATCGGCCCTGCGCCTGGCCAATCTCAAGGCGCAGCATCGCACACTCACCGGAGAGGCGCTAGCACTCTCGCAAAAGGTCGAACAGCTCAAGCAACTTGTTACCGAAGACCAGGCGCAGGTACAGAGTCTCACTCCTTCATCGAGTTCTGCGGGGGCGCAGGCGAAGCAAGACAAACAGCCTGATGCCAACAATGACGATCTTGAGATCGCAAAGGCACAGCTCGGCCTTGATTCCGACCAGCTAGCCGAGGCGCAGAGCGATCTTGACCGCGCATCGGGCGATGACCGTGCTGAGATTCAAGGTGAACTGGCTGCGCATGAAGCATCGATGCGCAAGTACGACAGCGAGTCAAAAAGCAGCGGCGAAGTAGCGGTGATCTCTGCCGCTCGGTATGGAACGCTGGCAGGACGAGTGAAATCCTGGTTCAGCCAGCGCAGCCGATTCCAGTTGATCCAGCAGGCGCTACAGGAAACGCAGAACGATTTTCACAGTCTGACTGGCGAACACAATGCTCTTGAGGCCCAGGCCAATACAAACGCGACGACAGCAGTCACTGCGGCAGACCGAGAATCCAGGCTAGCCAATTTGAAAGCCAGGAGCGCGGAACGTCAGCTTCTAAGCATCTATGACGACCGCATTCAAACCGAGCAGCAGCTTGCCACGGTTTACTCAAAATGGTCTGATCAGGTGCTTTTGCAGCATCGCATCTTGGTGCATCTGATCCTGCAGTCTTTGGCTCTGATTTTCTTAATTCTCATCTGCATGGTTCTCGGCGATGCTCTGGTGCGGCGGCTGATGGCCATTCCGGCACTGGGCCGCAGGCAGATGCACACGTTGCGCACCGTCCTGGAGTTGAGTATTCAAGTCCTGGGCCTCTTGCTCATCCTGCTTGTCATCTTCGGTACGCCGCAGCAGATGCCTACAATCCTCGGCCTTGCCACCGCAGGTATCACCATCGTGTTGCAGGATTTCATTCTCGCGTTTTTCGGTTGGTTCATTCTTATGGGCAAGAATGGTATTCGAGTCGGAGACCGGGTTGAGATCAACGGCGTGGGCGGAGAGGTGACCGAAATCGGCCTGATCAACACTACCCTCCTCGAAACCGGCAACCTGGCAGACCTTGGCCTGCCCACCGGCCGCCGTATCACCTTCATCAACAGCTTCGCCATCCGCGGGCAGTACTTCAATTTCTCCACAACCGGCCAGTGGATGTGGGACGAAATCACCGTCAGTTTACCCGCATCCGCCGATCCACGCGCCGTAGTCGAACGCATCCAGAAAGTAGTTAAGGAGGAAACCGAAGAGGGCGCCGGCATCGCTGTGCAGGAGTGGAAGCGCTCCATGCACGGCGGCAACCTCAGCCGGCTCAGCACAGCGCCCGTCGTCAATCTGCTGACCACGGCCGCGGGTTTCGACATCCAGATACGCTATGTCACTCGTGCGTCGGTGCGCTTCGAGACGCGTGTCGCTTTGTATCGGCGCGTGTTCGATGCGATTCAGGATCGGAACGCCCAAGCGGATCCTTCGCAGCAGCTCAGCGCCGGAAACAAATAGGGCACCCGCCTGACTTCCACCCCAGCCGGCAAGTTCCTGTTGACAGCGCAGGGGTTTTGCCTTTAGCTTTGAAATAGATGCAGAGCCACCGCCATCACGGTCATCACCATCATCATGGGGATTCCATGCCGGCGGACTGCCATGGCCTGAAGTAAACGGCCAGAGAGATCTAAAGAAACACCCAAGCCCGCCGGCGACAGACGCCAGCGGGTTTTTTCATGTTACGAACCACAAATTTCACCGAAAAACAGGAAGAACATGATCACCGAAACACCGACAATTGATTTTGAGAAGATGGATGGCCTCGTACCGGGCATCGTGCAGGACGCGCGCACCGGCGAAGTGCTGATGTTGGGTTTCTTGAACCCCGTCAGTTATGCCAAGACGCTGGAGAGCGGATTTGTAACCTTCTGGAGCCGCACGCGCCAGAAGCTGTGGATGAAGGGCGAGACCAGCGGCAACCGGCTGCGCGTTGTCTCGGCCGCGACCGACTGCGACAACGATACGTTGCTGTTTCGCGTGGTTGTGGAAGGCGACGGGCTGGTGTGCCACGAAGGCACAGTGAGTTGCTTCACTAAGCCGCTGGCCGTAGCCAACATCGAAACGGAGGCCGCACGTGGCTAACAAGCTCAGACTCGGCATTCCTAAAGGCAGCCTGCAGGATGCGACTATCGCCCTGTTTAAGCGGGCAGGATGGAACATCTATGCAGACGGACGCTCCTATTTTCCGTCCATCGACGACAGCGAGATCGAGTGCATGCTGATTCGCGCCCAGGAGATGGCGCGCTATGTAGACCACGGCGTGCTCGACGCGGGACTTACCGGAATCGACTGGGTAGTAGAGAGCGGCCTCGACGTAGCCAGCGTCACCACGCTCACCTATGCCAAGCAGAGCCGCCGCAAAGTGCGCTGGGTGCTGGCAGTGCCTGAGGGCAGCGGCTTTGAGAAAGCCGAAGACCTCGAAGGCAAGATCATCGCTACTGAACTTGTCGAAGTAAGCAAGCGCTACTTCGCCTCCAAGGGCGTGAACGTAAAGGTCGAGTTCAGTTGGGGCGCTACCGAAGTCAAGCCGCCCATGCTGGCCGATGCAATCGTCGAAGTCACTGAGACGGGCAGCTCGCTTAAGGCTAACCACCTCAAGATCATCGACACTGTCATGGAAAGCGAGACGCATCTCATCGCCGGCAAGGCTACGCTGGCCGATCAGTGGAAGCGCGAAAAGCTCGACCAAATCGCGCTCATGCTGCGCGGCGCAATCGATGCGCAATCGCAGGTCGGGCTCATGCTCAACGTGCACCGCGTGGATCTTGAAGCAGTGCTCGCCGAGCTGCCTGCATTGAACTCGCCCACCGTCTCGCAGTTGAGCGATTCGGAGTGGGTCGCTGTAAATACGATCGTCGATGAACGCACCGCGCGCGACGTAATTCCGCGGCTGAAAGCGGCACGGGCAACGGGCATTGTGGAGTATCCGCTGAACAAGGTCGTACTTTAAGAGTCGGATTCATCCGAGACGGTCCGACTCTTAAAGACGGCGGACTTAGGCTGAAGAGTACGGGCTTTAGCCCCTGAGGGAAAGAATGAAGCTGATTCGTACCAAAGGACGAGGCGCGGCGCAGACAGCGGAAACGCTGGCTGCGCTTGAGCGACGAGGCGGCGCGGCCCTCGACAGCGTACTGCCCGCCGTCCGCCGCATCGTAACCGACGTGCGCAAGCGGGGCGACCGCGCGCTGCTGCACTATGCCGCGCAATTCGACGGGCTCGCCGGTGCCGCAGTTCTACGCGTGACACCGGAGGAGATGGCCGCCGCATGGGATGCGCTTGATCCCGCCCTGCGCAAGGCTTTGTCCACAGCAGCAAAGCAGATTCGCCGTTTCGCTGAACGCCAGATGCCGGCTTCATGGAATGCGTCTCCCATCGCCGGTCTCGCCACTGGCCAGCTTGTTCGGCCGCTCGGCTCAGTAGGTTGCTACGTTCCAAGCGGGCGCCACCCCCTGCCATCAACTCTGCTGATGACCGCGATTCCCGCGCAGGTGGCGGGCGTCAAGCGACTCGTTGCAGTTTCGCCAAAGCCCGCGCCTGAAACGCTCGCTGCCGCGCACCTTCTCGGCATTAAGGAGTTCTATCGCCTGGGCGGGGCGCAAGCCGTGGCAGCTCTGGCCTACGGAACCGCAAGCGTTGTGCGTGTCGACAAGATCGTCGGACCGGGCAACCTCTACGTCACCGCGGCCAAGCGTCTTGTAGCCTTCGATTGCGCCATCGATATGCTCGCCGGCCCAACAGAGATCGTCGTCACCAGCGAACACGGCACCGCTCCCGGTATCGCCTCCGATCTGATCGCGCAGGCCGAACACGATCCCGAAGCTCTGGCGATCTTCATCACCACACGCAAGTATCTCGCAAAGGAAGTAATCGCAGAAGCAAAGCTTCGCAGCCGCGACAATGCAGTCGCACGCGAGTCCCTCGATCGCAACGCCCTTGTAATTGTTGCCGCCAGCGTTGACGAAGCACGTGCAATCACCAATCTGCTCGCGCCCGAGCACTTGACTGTGGACGCAGCCAGCGATCTGAAGTGGGTTGAGAACGCGGGCTCGGTGTTTGTCGGCCGCTGGTCCGCTCAGCCCATGGGCGATTACATTTCCGGACCCAATCACACACTGCCTACCGGCGGCATGGCGCGCGTGCGCGGCGGCTTGAGCGTCTACGACTTCGTCAAGCTCATCACCGTGCAGGAGTACTCCGCCGAAGGCTTGCGCGCACTCGGACCACAAGCTGCGTTGCTGGCCGAAGCCGAGGGCCTCGTCGGCCATGCCGAGGCCATTCGCACCCGGCTGCGCAAAAGTTCAAATACAAGGAGGTCCCGTGGCTGAAGCCGTGACTACGTGCAATCCCGCGCCGCGCGCGCGTGTGCAGGCGATGAAGGAGTATCACCCTCCGCTCGGCTGCCGCGATGCTCTACGACTGGACTTCAACGAGAACACGCTGGCTTGTTCACCGAAAGTGCGCGAGGTGCTTGGTCGCATTTCTGCAGGGTCTCTCACGCGCTATCCCGAGCGTGAACCAGTGGAGGCGATCGTGGCCGCGCATCTTGGCGTCGCCGCAGAGCAGTTGGCTCTCACGAATGGCGTCGACGAAGCCATTCACGTACTCTTCGAGACGTTTCTCGAAGCCGACGACGAGCTCTTGCTGCCCGTTCCTACCTACACGATGTATGAGGTGTATGTTTCAGCCACCGACGCACGCACGGTCGCTGTGCAGGCCGCGGACGACCTCAAGTTTCCTTTCGAACGGCTGCTGGCTGCAATTACTCCGCGCACCAAGATCATCGCCATCGCCAATCCCAACAGCCCTTCCGGCTCCGTAGCTTCGCGCGCGCAGCTACTCGAAATCGCGCAGCGCGCACCTCACGCGGTCCTGCTTGTGGATGAAGCCTATTTTCACTTCCACGGCGAGACGGTCATGGATCTCGTCGGCATTGTACCCAATCTCGTTGTAGCACGCACCTTCTCCAAGGCATACGGACTGGCTGGCTTGCGGCTCGGCTTGCTCGCCGGCTCAGTCGAGTTGATGCGCTGGGTACGCCGCGTCCTTTCGCCCTACAGCGTGAACTCGCTGGCACTGGCCTGCCTGCCGCCGGCGCTTGAAGACACAACCTATCTCGATTGGTACGTCTCCGAGGTGCTTGCCGCGCGCGCTGAGTTTGAAGCCGTTCTCGATGCGGCCGGAGTGCGGCGCTGGCCGAGCCAGGCCAACTTCATCTTGGTCGATATAGGCCCTCGGCACGCTGAGTTTGTCCGCCTGATGCGCGCTGCTAGCGTCCTCGTCCGCGACCGCTCCAGCGATCCGGGTTGCGATGGACGCGTTCGCATCACGATTGGAACGCGTGAGCAGATGTGTCAGGCAGTCAAGGCGCTCAACGAGGCGGTTGCAGCATTGAAGATTGGAAGGGGCAAACAATGACCACGAAGAAGAGTAAACGACCGGGTGCCCCAGGTCCCGTTTCTGGGACTTGGGATTCCGCGTCAAAAAAACGCACCGCAGCCGTCGTCCGCCACACAGCCGAAACGCGCATTGATCTTCAGCTCACCATCGAAGGCAAAGGCCAGTACAAGATCACAACTGGCATTCGCTTCTTCGATCACATGCTGGAACTCTTCACGCGCCACGGCGCATTCGACCTCGAACTCCGGTGCGATGGCGATCTCGATGTGGACCAGCATCACACCGTCGAGGATGTGGGCATCGCGCTGGGCGAGGCCTTTGACCGCGCCCTCGGCGACAAGCGCGGCATTCTGCGCGCCGGATATTTTCTGATGCCGATGGACGAGACTCTCGCGATTGCAGCCGTTGACCTGAGCGGGCGCGCCGCCTTCGCCGTAGACACTCAGGTGCGCACGCGGCTAGTGGGCGATCTGCAAACCGAACTGGTCACCGACTTCTTTGAAGGCTTTGCACGCGGCGCGCGCGCCAACGTTCATGTCAAGACGATGTACGGCCGCTCCAACCATCACAAGATTGAAGCAATTTTCAAGGCCTTCGCACGCGCGCTGCGCGTTGCCTGCTCGCGTGACAAACAGTTGGGCGAGATGTTGCCCTCGACAAAAGGATTGCTGTAATGCGCGTAACCGTGATCGACTATAAGGCGGGCAATTTGACGTCTGTGCTCAAGGCGTTGCGGCATCTCGGAGCTGAGCCAGAGGTAACAGACGCCGACTTGTCTATTGTCGAAGAGGCTGAGCGCATTGTGCTGCCTGGTGTAGGCCACTTCGCAGCCACAGAGCGGCTGGATGCAACGGGCCTGACACCTGCGATTCGTTCTGCGATTGCGCGCGGCGTTCCCTTTCTAGGAATCTGCGTTGGAATGCAATGGCTTTATGCAGGTTCGACCGAAGCGCCGCAACAGCCAGGACTTGGGCATTTTGCCGAGTCCTGCTCCCGCTTTGCCGAGAGCACCGAAAAGGTCCCCCACGTAGGCTGGAATTCGCTTGAGGTGCGCAAGGGTTCGCGCCTGCTGGCAGGCGTGGAGCCCGGCGAATACGTGTACTTCACGCACTCCTACAAGGGGCCGGTGACTGCGGATACGGCGGCAACTACGTTTTACATCGAGCCCTTTGCTGCATCCGTAGAGCGCGGCAACGTGATGGGTGTGCAGTTTCATCCGGAAAAATCAGGCGCGACAGGATTGAAGATTCTCCGCAATTTTCTCTCGTGGCAAGCGAAGGGGGCGGAATGATCACCAAGCGCATCATCGCGTGCCTCGACGTGCACGGGGGACGTGTCGTTAAGGGTGTGCAGTTTGTCGACCTCGTCGACGCGGGCGATCCCGCCACACAGGCCGCGCGCCACGCCCGCGAGGGTGCGGACGAAATCGTTCTGCTCGATATTACAGCAACGCACGAGGGCCGGCAAACACTGCTCGACACGGTGCGCCGCACGGCGCGCGAACTCTTCGTGCCCTTCTGCGTTGGCGGCGGCATTCGTACCGCGGACGACGCGGCGCAGGTCTTCGAGGCCGGAGCGGACAAGGTAAGCGTGAACTCCGCGGCGCTGGCCGATCCAACATTGATCGACGCCATCGGCCGCAGTTTCGGTGCGCAGGCCGTCGTCGTAGCCATCGACGCAAGGCGCGATCCTCAGGCAGCCGATCCGGTGCGCGATGCTCAGGTGTTTGTGCAGGGCGGGCGCAAGCCTGCTGGCCGCCGCGTTGTGGAGTGGGCGCGCGAGGCCGAAGCGCGCGGCGCCGGCGAAATCCTGCTCACCTCGATGGATTCCGACGGAACACGCGCCGGATTCGATTGCGAGTTGACCGCCGCGGTTAGCGAGTCAGTCAGCATTCCGGTCATTGCCTCAGGCGGCGCCGGAACAGTGGATCATTTTGTTGATGTGTTTGCACGCGGCAAGGCCGATGCTGCCCTCGCGGCAAGCATCTTTCACTTCGGCGTTTCGAGTGCGCGTTCGCTCAAGGAAGATCTGGCCAGAGCCGGCGTGTCTGTGAGGTTGCCATGCTGATTCCATCTATCGATTTGCTGGGCGGACGCATCGTTCAGCTTGTGCAGGGCGAGAAGCTGCGGCTCGCGTTTGATGATTTCGAATATTGGATTGAGAAATTTTCAAAATTTCCTTTAGTGCAGTTGATCGACCTCGACGCCGCGATGCGCCAGGGCGATAACTCCGCGCTCGTTGCTCAGATTGCCAAGCGGCTGCCGGTGCAGGCCGGCGGCGGCATCCACTCCATCGAGCGCGCTCGGCAAGTGCTGGATGCGGGTGCAAAGCGCGTTATCATCGGCTCAGCGCTCTTCTCTGAGGAGGGGCGGGTGAAATCGACCTTCGCAGCAGAGTTGGCTGCGAGTGTAGGCGTTGGACAAGTCGTCGCCGGCATCGATACTAAGAACGGCCGCATCGCCGTGAAAGGCTGGAAGGCACAGGTCGCGCTCACGCCGGACGAAGCCATTCCGCAACTCGAAGCACATGCCGCCGCATTCCTCTACACCCATGTCGACGGCGAGGGGATGATGCAAGGCTTTCCCCTCGAAACTGCCGCGCGCCTGCGCAAGCTGACTCAACGGCAGCTTATCGTGGCCGGCGGCATCCGTAGCCAGCAGGAGGTAGATGCTCTGGATGAGTTGGGCGCGGACGCCGTTGTGGGAATGGCAGTTTACACCGAGCTACTCGCCGTCTAATTCAGTTTCACGCGTGGCATTGTCTCTTCGCGCAATTCCGGTTCTGGCGCTTCGCCAACAGCTCGGCTTGTCTCAACGCGTGAGGCTCGCAGAAGGCGTGCAATCTGCTTGAGGTGCAGCTGCACCGCGTAAGCCCGCAGAATCTCCGCCTGCGAAAAGCCGATGCCGGTGTGCCGCACCGCATCCATGCGGGCTTCTAAGTCGGCAATGTCCTGCTCCAGGTTCATCCCTTGCGGCGGAATGTCAAAGCGCCATTTGTGAATTCGTCCTGCCACGTGGTGGAAGCCGGTGCGAATATCCACGGCCAGCCGTCCCAGGGCCGGCTCCAATTGCAGCGCAAACCCATCCTCGCGGCTTCCTTCTACCGCGAACTGCAGCGCAAGCAGAGCGTCATAAATGGAATGGCCGAATTGCGAGAGCATGTTCAGTCCCTCGCGCCATCCGGGACCACCTGAAGGCTCGTTGCGCGCAGCCTCCAGCAATTTGTTGTTGCTTCGCAACAGGGCCTGCGCATCGTCGCGCAACGCAGAAAGGTTCTCAGCCGGTGCGCCGCGAAAGCCTTCCAGGATGGCCTCGAAAAAACTGCCCAGTACAAGGAACTCCTGCGCTAAGCACTCGCGCAGCCGCAGCCGGGCGCGGTCAGGAAACACCAGCGTGGTAACAGCAAGCGCCACTACAATGCCAAGAACCACTTCACTCACGCGATCTATCGCAAGACCCCAGCGCGGGCCCTCCTTGTGCACCAGCATGATGATGGTGATGGTGACTCCGGCCAGCCGCGAGCTGCTGCGGAGACCAAGCAAGCCGCAGACAATGACCGCCACCAGCACGGCGAGAATGTAGTTCCATGGAAGCACGCCAAACATGGAGAACGAAAAGCCAAGCAGCGCGCCGATAAGCGTACCCAAAAGCCGGTCGCGCGACGCATTCACAGTGGAACCAACATTGGACTGCAGAACGATGATGGCGCTGATGGAGCCCCAATAGCCGTCGTGTAGGCCGAAGCGCAGCGCTAGCCACCAGCATAATGCCGCGGCCAGCGCGGTCTTTGCGGCGTGAATGAGAAGCCGCCGGTGCTCCCAGGAGAGGAGTCCGGAGTTCTCCGCCGGTTCTACGCGCAGCTTGACCGCGAGCTGATGCTGTGAGTGCGTCTTGTTGAATCTCAGGCGCATGAATAGTATCCGCCGTTGAATTTTCTCACAGTCAGACGATGGCGGAAACAGGTGCGAGCGGTCGCAGGCTGCGGTAACATCAAACCAAGGCCCTCGAACTCCACAGGCCGCCCTAACCCCATGCTGCGAGTTGGATACCCAGGAATACTGCCGGAAGAGTTTTTTTACGATTTCCCCGAGGGAATCGAGCTCATACGGATACCGGACCCTCCGGACCACGATATCGAGATCGAGGTCTGGATTCCAGACCCGTATTCGAATCGAGCTACGCGAGCATGGCCGCGCCTGCACGGCGTGCGGCTAGTGCTTTCAATGATGGCAGGGACCGAGTGGATACCGCCCCTCGTGGGACAGCATGTGACGATTTGCAATGCTCGCGGCGCGCACAACGTTTGCACCGCTGAGTGGACACTCGCCGCCATTCTGTCCATGCTCAAGTACTTTCCCATGTATTACGATATTCAGCGGGAGGGCCGGTGGAAGCGACGATTCGAGGCGCCGCCGCACTACGCCGCAATCACCGGGGACAAGCGTCCGTGGTATCCGCCCGTGATGCTCGAGGAGTTGACCGGCAAAACAGTGCTGCTGGTGGGCTACGGCTCCATCGGCAAGGAGATCGAGCGAATGCTTGCTCCGTTCCATGTCGACGTACTACGCGTAGCCCGCAGTGCGCGCACTGAACCCGTGGTCCATCCCGTTAGTGAACTGGACAGTCTGCTGTCGCGGGCCGAAGTGGTGGTGTTGATTTTGCCTTCAACCGATGAGTCGCGCGGACTCATCGGCAGCCGCCAGTTCATGCTGATGCAGCAAGGCGCGCTTCTCGTAAACGCCGCACGGGGACCGATTGTGCAAACTGATGCACTGGTGGAAGCACTGCAATCCGGCAGAGTTCGTGCCGCAATCGACGTAACCGATCCCGAGCCGCTACCGGATGGACATCCGTTGTGGAGCTGTCCCAACCTGATGATCACGCCTCATATCGGCGGATCGAGTCCGCAGTTTGCACCCCGCGCCTTGCGCACAGCTGCCAACGAGCTGCGCCGCTACATCAACGGCGAGCCGCTGCACAACGTAGTTCAGGCTGCAATCTAAGTGGCTATCGGCGCTCGCTGCCAGTCGCGCAGGCCCAATACGGCCAGCACCACAAGGCCGGCATAGAGAGCGGCTGTCATTCTCAAATCCTTGTATAGATACTCGCCAATATAGATGAGGTCTACCGCAATCCAGAGCCACCAGTTGGCGGTGTGTTTGCGCGCCCCCCACCAACTAGCTACAAGGCTATAACTGGTCAGGGCCGCATCCAGATGGGGCAGCGCCGCACCAATGCGCACCATCAGCCATCCCAGAAACACCGAGCCCACGGCTCCCGCGGCCAGGCCAGTGAGCCAGCCTCGCAGGTGCAGGGGAACCACGAGCACTTCGCCCTCCGCGCGCACCCCGCGCCACCAGTGCCACCAGCCGTAAAGTGTGAAGGCTACAAAGAAGACCTGCAGTAGTGCATCGGAGAAGAGTCGCGCGCGGAAGAAAACCGCGAGGTAGAGAAAGTCCGCGGCTAGTACCACAGGCCAGCAGATAAGCAGACGTTGCGTCGTAAGCCAGATGCCAACAACCGTGGTGACGGTGCCCGCAATCTCAAGCCAATGCGCGGCCAGATAATTTGTGATTGCAGGCCAGCTCATTGCTTTCCAACTTTTTGCGGACGCCGCTCACGAGCCGCGACCCATCGTTCAATCGCATCCAAAAGCTTCTCACCGGGACCACGGAACCAGCGTGCGTGGCCTACCAGCCAGCCATCATAGGCCATTGCCGCTTTCTCGTTCGAGTGCAGCACGCCGAGAAAATAGTCGGCCTCAGACAGCGCAAACTCGGCGTGGCAAAGAGCAGTGATGGGCGCAAGAGCAGCGGCCTCGTCAGCGGAGAGCCGGCGCACCGACTCGTAGCCGTCGAGCAGCGCGTGCAAATGGTCAAAGTGTACAGGCACATCATCCGGATGTGCGGGGTCAGCAACAAGCACGAGCCACTCGACTATATTGCGCTCGATGGCGTTGGCCAGGTCATGGACCGCATTCGTTCGGTCGGCGAGGCCGAAGTCGATGGTAGCCGTGGCATGCGCACTGTCACTTGAGTCACTCCAGAGCAGATTGGAGGCATGCAGATCGTTGTGTGTCCACAACAGCGGGAGCGCAGGCAGGTGAGGCAGAAGTTGCGCATGAAACGGCGCCAGCAATTGCAGAGCCTGTTTACAGCAGACCCGCACTGCGGCACTCGAAGCCAGTGCCGGCCGCGCCGCAAGATAGCGTTCGAGCTCAATGCTGGGATCTCGTGCGGCAAAGATCGTGAAGCTGGCGACGAGCGACTGCAGCTTTCGGCTCGGTGCATCAAATCCCTGCGAAGCAAGATGCAGCCGCGCCAGTGCCTGACCCGCGGAGTGCGCGTGCGCCGCGGTGCGGAAGGGTGTCCATGAGATCGCGTCTTCATAAAGGTCAACGCCATCGGGAGTTTCGTGCACCTCGTAGGTCCACTCGCCTACTTCGATTGCCGTCTGGCCGGAGGTAGAAGGATAGACGCGCGGCACCTGCGCTCCTGCCCCGTTCAGGTGCGCAAGAAACCTATGCTCCTCGAGCAGTCCTTCGACATCGCGCACAGTGCGGTGATGACGTTTGATGAAGACCCGCCCACTCGATGTATTGACCACACCGGCCGCAGAAAGCGGTCGAGGACTTATGGACAGAATCTCGATCGGCTCACCAAGGTCGGGAAGCCGGGCGAGCAAAACGCGCACTTCCGCAAGCGTCAGCGCCGGCCAGTCCGGTTCCACCAGCGTGCCGTCCATGCCGTGCGCTTTTACGGTTGCGCTCATCGCGGAGTCGTCCCTTGCCTGAATCTTCAGTTCTAGAAAGTGTAATGGGCCGAGAGGCGCACCGTCGTGGGCGCGCCCAGGTGGATGAATGTGTCCCCGTAGCTGGCGCCGGTATCTTTCCAGTAGCGCTTGTCGGTAATGTTGTCGGCGTAGAGCCGCACCGTTACGCGGCCCTGTTCGCCGCCGGGCGTGTAGCGCGCGCCCAGGCTGAAGAGGTTGTAGCCGGGCACGCTGACCGCGTCATCGCGTGTAGCTTCCTTGCGGCCGGTGTAGCTCCAGCCGGGCATAAGGTGCAGGCCGCGTGCATGGGATAGCAGCACATCGGCAAACAACGCAGTGCGCAGGTGCGGAACATTGAGCACCTGTTTCTTGTCGAAGGTCGGCGTACCCGTGTCGCTGGAGAGTGCGCGAATCGCCGCCACCGAACCCGTGAGCCGCAGCCAGTCGGCAGCCTTGCCTTCCGCATTCAGCTCAATGCCGTCGTGGGTCTCGTGGCCTTCGGACTCAAAGCACTGATCGCCGGGATTGCCGTTTGGACAAAAGCTGTCTGGACCCATGATCGTTTTGGGGTAGAAGAACGGCGCGCGCATGCGAAAAAACGCGGTGGTGATAAGAATGCGCTGGCCCGGCTCATACTTTGCACCGATCTCGCTTTGCCGGGTGAAAAACGGCGACAGAAATTGGCTGCCGTTATCGACCCAGAAGGGTGCTTGCGGACCGAGTGAGAGCAGGGCGCCGTAATTGCCGTAGAGCGTGAGATTCTGCACGGGGTTGAAGGTGATGGCGTACTGCGGCAGCCAGATCCCTTTGTCGGTAAGATTGGGCGCACAAGGATTTGGGGTTGGACTAGTGCTGGGATTCAGATTGGCGGAATCGGCGCAAGAGGCATACGGCGAGTAGTTGTGATCGCGCAGGGAATCGTAGCGTCCGCTGGCGAGCAACTGGATGCGGCCGGGGAGATGAATCCGGTCCTGCAGGATTAACGCCGCTTGATGACTGTCCACCCACAGCCTGCGTGGGCCCGCGGATTGATGCGGGTCCTCTGCCGCGGCAAGGTCAACAGCAGTATTGGGTTCGTAGATATTCTCCGTGCCCACATAAGTAAACACCGCGCCGTCCTGCACCACGCCATCTGGCGAATAGGGATCGGCGACTGTGTTGAATCCTGGCTGTTGCACACTGCGCAGAAAGAGCTCGCCACCTGCTGTTACATCATGCCCAATCTTCCCCGTCTGCACATGTCCGGATACGATCGTCTCGCCTACCGCATCGATGCGCAGCTCGCCGGGGTTGCGGTAATCGTAAATGTCATAGCTTCCATCCGGAGCAAAAAACCACGGATAAGGTGCCGATCCGGAATTGCAGTCCGTTTCGAGGTAACACCCGTAGGCGTAGACCACGTTGTCGTCGATGAGTGAATGGCTGAAACTGCCCGCGGCAAAGGCTCGCCAGCCGTGAGGCAAATCGTAGTCCAGACGCGCGCCGGTGTTGAAGGTATCAAAGGTGTTGGGCTTGGCCCAGGACTGCTCGCCGAGCATCGTGGAAGGATAGATTTGGCTCAGATCGGGGACCGTGGTGCCGCTGAGCAACTGATAGCCGCTCACCGAACGTTCCAGTTTGTGCTGGTACTCGAAGTCGCCGTTCAGCGTCGCTTTGGGGCTCAGTTTCCAGTCGGCCGCACCCGCGCCCATCGCGCGCCATCCATCGGCGTCATTCACGTAGCTCTGAATCTTCTCGCCGGCAAGATTGATGCGCGCGCCCACCTGTTTGCGGCTCCCGAACAGATGGCCCAGGTCAACAGCTCCGTACGCGGTTCCGCGATGATCGGTGGCCAAATCGACGGCTTGAATCGCAGCCGGCCGCTTGGTTACGTAGTCGATCAGCCCGCCGGCCGAAGCCACGCCGCTCTCCACGCCGGCAATGCCCTTGAGAAATTCGACGCTCTGCTTGTTTTCGAGCGGCACGTCCTGCTCGCCAACAATCGTCATGCCGTTGATCTCAAGCCCTGTAGCAAGATCGATTGGAAATCCGCGAATCTCGAAGTCGCCGTAGTAGCCCACCGGCGCATAATCCTCGCCGATGGACGCGTCATTCTTCACCACGTCGGAGAGTAGGCGCGAAACCTGGTCGGTCAGCAGGTCGCGGGTGACGACGGTGGCCGAAAGCGGCGTCTGCTGCAGCGTTGCGCCGTCCAGAGTGCCAACCGTAACGGTCTCGGGAAGATAATCGTCCTTCGCTTCGCCGTGGACCACGACAGTGGTGGTAACCGGCGGCACCTTCTGCTGTGCCGGTGCCGGTTTCGACGAGTTGGCTGCTGGATTTGCAGGCGCCTGTGTCTGGCTCTGCGACATTGAACTGGCAGAAAGGACCAGGCAGCAGGCCAGCGTCAGCACATTGACGAGTGAGCCGTGGGTCGCGGCGGATGTGGTCGATAAGATGCGAGCGGCGGATGTGAGTCGGAACATGGCTTCCCCTTGTCTGCAAGATGAAAAAGGGGAACTCAGACTAATTCGAGGAAGAGGGCCGTTCGGCTTCGAAAGCTTCCCACGCCGGCATTATCCGGATCGGGTTCTAGGGTATTTCTCAGCCCCACTTCGTGGAGCACCCCTGTTTCAATAGTTCGATTGAAACACTCCGAGCCGGGGTTTTGCAACCAGGCTAGGACTGCTCTGGCTTTATCGCCTGTCGGGCTTCACCGGTGGACAGATCCAGCGGCGCCGCTCGCCGCGTGCCCCGACCTTGCCGGATGCCCGGATTTAGCCGCCTGCGTCTCGAAGGCTAGTTTCGTAATCATTGCTTTCGAAAGGACTTCCAGCATGGCCATCTGCGCTTGCGCCCAAACCGGATGCGCGGGACAATGCGCCTTTCGGTGGCAGGATCGCCCGGAGATCAAGCAGACATTCATGCAGATTGGACCGTCGATGGCCTCAATCACTTCCAGCATCGATGCCTCGCGCCCGCGCTGCGAAATCTGAAACCCGCCCGACTGTCCACGCCGTGAAGTGATCAGCCCGGCGCGCGACAAGGCCTGCAACACCTTGGAGAGAAAGCTCTCCGGCGCATCCGTGGCCGTGGCCAGTTCGGGAAGCGAGACGCGCTCTTCCGTGTGCGGCGCCGCCAGGTGAATCATCACCCGGACCGCATAATCGGCGGCACGCGTCAGTTGCATCGACGAATTGGCTCTCTCCATGAAGTCTTCCTGTCGAAACGGTCTCGCCCCAAAACTTCCTGATGACCGATCGGCCCCTCGCATCACCAAGCCTGCGGTTGAGCATGGGACCTGGATGATGAGCGCCGCCAATTCGGAGCCTAATCAAATTCGTCACACCGGAATGTATTCTCCGTCACAGACCACTGGTTGTCGCAGGTTATACCTTATTTTTGCCAATCCAAATTGGAGAGAAACAGTCCAGAATGTCCCCCGAGAAATCTTCCGCGGCTTCCCCTTGCCCATCCGTCGCGGCTCACGCCGGCCACGTTCCCAGCGACGTCAGTCTTGAGCCAGCGCACGGGTTCGCATTCGTCTTCGATCCCGCACAAGCCGCAGAGTGAAAGGAACTTCCGGAATTCTATGAATCCATATCCCGCTGTCGATCCCATTCCACTGCCGGCGCCAGTATGGCTGCTGAAATTGCTGCACGTCGTCACGCTGTCGCTGCACTTTGTTGCCGTTGAAATGCTGCTGGGCGGGCTGCTGCTTGCGGTTTTGCTCAGCCTGTTCCGCAGTTCGCCGCTATCGCTCGTCACCGCGCGGGCTCTGGCTCGACGGCTCACGGTGGTCATGACATTCGTTATCAACCTGGCCGTGCCGCCGCTGCTCTTTGCGCAGGTGCTCTACGGGCGCGCTCTCTACACCAGCAGCGTGCTGATCGGCGTCTATTGGATATCAATCATCGGCATTCTTATGCTGACCTACTGGCTGCTTTACCGCTTCCAGGCGCGGCTGGAGGCGAGCAGGCAAGCGTGGTGGGTGGGTTTAAGCGCATGGCTGCTCGCCGGCTTCATTGCGCGGCTGCTCTCAACCAACATGACGCTGATGCTGCGCCCTGAGGCGTGGCGGAAAATGTACTCCGCATCGGCCATGGGCGCCTATCTTCCCACCGGTGACCCAACGCTGACGCCGCGCTGGCTGATGATGATGGCCGGCGGCTTGTTCATCGGCGGCCTGTGGCTCCTTTACCTGGCGGGCCGCAGTACCTTCACCGCGGAGGAGAAAAAATTCGCTGCCGGGCTCGGCGGCAAGGTTGCCGCTGCGTTTGGGCTTGTATACCTGGTGGCTGGATTGTGGGCGGCGAGCGTGCAGCCCGAAATCGTCAAGGCTGGGCTCGCAGGCCACAGCGGTTACCCGCTTTACAAGATTTCCGGATTTGCCGGATACGGCTGGCTGGCGCTGGTGGTTGTGGCCGTGCTAGTGAGCGCGATTGCCGGGTTCGGCAAGTTTGCTACCGGCTGGATCGCCTGGGCGGGCCTGCTGCTCGCCGTGCTCATTGAGATCATGTTTACCGTTTACCGCGATGGCGTTCGCGACCTGACGCTGTTGAGCAAGAACTACGACGTTTGGGACCGGGTCGTGGTGACCAACTGGAGCGTAGTGGGATTGTTCCTGGTGCTCTTTGTGGCCGGGTTGGGCGTGGTTGGATGGCTCGTGTCCGTGGTGGCGCGCGCAGAGAAAGTAATGGAGGGCGCGGCATAGTTTATGAGCGAACTGGCAAATACCGGAACGATTGTGGCCGAGAACGGCGAACGGAATACGCGCCGGGCCTTTCTGGCGGCTGCCGGAGCAGCGGGGCTGTGCTACACCGCTGCGCTGGCCTATCCTATCTATCGTTACCTCGCATCGCCCGAAGAGATGGCGCTAAGCGCAACGGCCGTGACCGAGGTGACGCTGAAGGATGCACAGAAGCTGCCCGCGGGCTCGGTGCTGATGTTCAAGTTTGGCACTGCACCGGCCATGCTGATTCACCATGAGGATGGCCGCTGGATTGCGCTGACTGCGGTATGCACGCACCTGGGATGCACGGTTCAGTATGAACCCCAGGCCGACCGCGTTCACTGCGCCTGCCATGGCGGCGTCTATAACCCCTACACCGGCGCCAACGTAAGTGGGCCGCCGCCCAAGCCGCTCAAGCTCTTCAAAGTAGCGGTGAACGACACCGGTGTGGAAGTTTCGCGGGCATAAGAATCTAAACCAGGAGAACGACTCACCTTGCGAGACATAAGGAGCAATACCATGGGAATCCTCGATTTATTCAGCCTCAAGGGCAAGAACGCGCTGGTCACCGGATCAGGCCAGGGGCTCGGTGCCGGAATGGCCATCGCCTTTGCGCAGGCAGGCGCGAATGTAACGCTGCACAATTACGACCAGGTTTTGGAATCGACCATTGAAGAAGTAAAGAAGACAGGCGTCAGGTTCATTTGCCGGTCCGGCGATGTATGCGACAAGGCAATCGGCCAGATGCTGGTAGACGACACGGTCAAGGAGTTCGGCTCCATCGACATTCTGGTTAACAACGCGGGCACTATCCGCCGCGCTCCCGCCGCGGAGCACTCTGAAGAGTTCTGGAAAACGGTAATCGACACCAATCTCAACAGCGTGTGGTTCCTCAGCCAATACGCGGGCCGCAAGATGCTCGCGCAGGGACACGGCAAAATCATCAACACTGCATCGCTGCTGTCGTTCCAGGGCGGCATCCTGGTGCCAGGTTATGCCGCGGCCAAGGGCGCTGTGGCGCAACTCACCAAGGCTCTCGCGAATGAGTGGGCCGACAAGGGCATCAACGTCAACGCCATCGCACCCGGCTACATGGCCACCGACAACACCGCGGCGCTGCGTGCCGACCCCGTGCGCTCCGCCGCGATCCTCAACAGAATTCCCATGGGCCGCTGGGGCCTGCCTTCCGACCTCGCCGGCGCCGCGGTGTTGTTGGCCTCCGAAGCCGGCAACTATATCCAGGGTCACGTCCTCGTAGTCGACGGCGGATGGCTCTGCCGATAAAGTGAGTCCCGGACCGGGAAAGGAACAAGCGAGTTCAAAAGGAAAGAAGCATGACTGCAAAGACGATCACGAGCAATGTTTACGATTGGGTGGATGAGCGGCTGGGCCTCACTGAGCTGGCCGCCTTCGCACGCCACAAGACCGTCCCGGTGCACTCTCAATCCTTCTGGTACTACTGGGGCGGTATCTCGCTGTTCCTTTTCCTTGTCCAGTGTTTTACCGGCGTATTGCTGCTGGTCTACTACCGGCCGGGAGCTGAAGCCTACGAATCGGTCCGCCAGATCACCTTCGTGATGCACTTCGGCTGGCTCATCCGGTCGGCCCACTCCTGGTCGGCCAACCTGATGATCCTCTCCATCCTGGTGCACATGTTCTCGGTCTTCTTCATGAAGGCCTACCGCAAGCCGCGTGAGTTCGGCTGGCTCAGCGGCATGGTGCTTCTGGGAGTAGCATCGGTCTTCGGCTTCTCCGGTTACTTGCTGCCCATGGATGAACTCAGCTATTTCGCCACCAAGGTCGGCCTGCAGATTCCCGTTGCAATTCCATGGATCGGCCCGGCGATCGCCAACATGTTGCGCGGCGGTCCCGACGTAAGTGAGTTCACTGTGCAGCGCTTCTTTGCCTTGCACGTTGTTGTACTGCCGGCAATCTTCCTGCCACTGCTCGGCTTCCATCTCTGGCTGGTGCAGCGCCACGGCAACGCCCTGCCTCCTAGCGAGGAAGAAAAGCCTGTCAGCGCGCGCAAGAACATGCCCTTCATGCCCAACTTCATGCGCAAGGATCTGGCCATGTGGCTCATCTCGCTCAACATTCTTGCGCTGCTGGCCTCGGTCTTTCCGTGGTCGCTCGGCAAGCCGTTCGACTCGCTGGCGCCCGCTCCGGCCGGCATCCATCCGGAGTGGTACTTCATGAGCCCCTTCGAGATGCTCAAGCTGCTGGGCTCGTTTCTACCCGGCGAAGCTGGCGAAATCGCTGGAATCCTGCTCTTCACACTCGGCATCGTGCTGTGGATTCTGATTCCGTTCTATGACAAGAACAAGGCGAGCGGACTGCGCGCCCGCGCCGCACATTATTTCGGACTGGTAGCGGTTTTTGCCCTGCTGGCCACCACAGTCATCGGTTATTGGACGATTCGGTAAAGCAGGGAACAGTGAACAGTCAGCAGTGCGCAGTGTCCAAGGCGATGAAAAGCACGAGAGTCCAATCCTTCCGCGATCTGAATGCCTGGCAAAAGTCGATGGAATCGACTGTGGCCATATATGGCCTAACAAAAACTTTCCGTCCCCAAGAAGCATTTGAGCTCACAAATAAATTGCGGCGTTCTGCCATTTCAATCCCAAGCAACATCGCCGAAGGCCAGGGAAGATTGAACACTCGCAAGTTTCAGCAGTTTCTTGGCGTCGCTCGTGGATCGAATTGTCAATTGCAAACCCAATTGGAAATCGCCCGCGGAATTAGACTGGGAGCTCTCAACTCCTCAACGATGCCGAGGGTCTATCACATGCGGTGGGCAAAATGATTTTCTCAATACTACGAACGCTAAAGTCGCAGGGAATTGTTCACTGACCACTGTCTACTGTTTCGGAGAAACCATGAACTATCCATTCTGGGAAATTCCATATCTCGGCTCCGGCTGGGTGATCGGCATCATCGCAATCTTTCACATGATGATCGCGCTCTTCGCCGTCGGCGGGGGTCTTTATCTGCCCATGGCCGAGCGCAAAGCCATGCGCATGGCCGACCCCGAACTCCGCGTCGCGTGGCTGAATCAACTGGCTAGCCACTCCAGGTTCTTCCTGATTCTTACCGCGGTCTTCGGCACGGTTTCCGGCGTTGGCATCTGGTTCGCCATCGGCCTCACGCATCCCGAGGCCACCAGCACTCTGATTCACAACTTCGTCTTCGGCTGGGCCATGGAGTGGGTGTTCTTCCTGATCGAGCTCACTACCGTCGCCGTCTACTACTACACGTGGAACCGCATCGATCCCAAGCTTCATCTCAAGGTGGGCTGGGTTTATGCCGGAGCCTCTGCCTTCACGCTCATCATCATCAACGGCATTCTCGCCTTCATGCTCACGCCGGGTGACACCTGGCTCGCCGTTGCCGGAACCGGCCAGGAAGCCAGCAAGTTCTGGAACGCCTTTTTCAATCCCACCTACTGGCCCAGCCTGCTGCTGCGCGCCTGTGTATGCTGCTCGCTCGCCGGCGTCTGGGCGCTCATCACCTCCAGCCGTATCGACGGCGACAAGCAACCGGCACTCAAGATCAGCATGGTCCAGTGGAGCGTCAAGTGGCTGGTGCCTTCCTTTGTCGCCATCCCCTTCCTCATGATCTGGTACTACATGATGGTCCCCGCATCCCAGCAGGCACTCCTTACCCTGGGCATCGACACCATCAACGCCGGCACCTTCTCCGCCGTCACCCGCATGGCGCTGGTTATCATCGTCACCTCCGCCACCATCGTCGGCGTCGCCTATTATCTGGCCTATCGCAACCCGCTGGACTTCAACCTGTCGCACGCGCTGGCAGTGCTCCTGCTCGCGCTCATGGCCACCGGCGCCGGAGAGTACTCGCGCGAGATGCTGCGTAAGCCCTACGTCATCGGCCACTGGATGTACTCAAACGGAGTGCGCGTCCCCTACGTGAATCGCATTAACCAGGACGGTTATCTGGCGCACTCCAACTGGGTCTGGAGCGGATCGGATGCCAGTTACTCCCGTGGCGAAGCCATCTTCCGCGGCGAGTGCGGCTCCTGCCACACAATGGACGGATACCGCCCGATGCGCCAACTCCTCAGCGGACGCGACCGCGCGAACATTGGCAGCTTCGTCACCATGCTCCACGATTACAAACCTGACATGCCGTACCGGCGCTTCATGCCGCCCATGGTAGGCACGCAGCAGGACGTGAATGACCTTACCGATTTCCTGAACGCGAAAGTGAACCCGCCCGCTGCAAGCGGACAGAAGGCCGTGCAAACGGCACAGAAGTAATCCATTCCACTGATCTACGAATTGCAGCAAAGGCCCGCACTCCGCGGGCCTTTGTCGTTTCATCCGAATGCGCAGCGCTAATCGCCCAGCGGTGCGTCGCGCACCACCTGCGGACGCAGCGCCTCAGCACTCAGTTCATCTGCTTGCCGCAGGCTGGGGAAGATCACGGACCACACTCCAGCCACGGCCAGCGCACCGATGCCGCCATACACCGTGGCGCGCACCGCGCCCCACCACTGCGCAGTCAGGCCGCTCTCAAACTCACCCAGCTCATTTGACGCACCGATAAAGAGCGAGTTGACCGCGCTCACGCGCCCGCGCATCTCCGCCGGTGTGGCCAGTTGCAGCAGCGAGCCGCGAATGATCACGCTGATCGAGTCCGCCGCGCCCGCCACAAACAAGGCTCCCAGCGAGAGAGCCAGAGTGCGCGAGAAGCCGAAAACCACAGTTGCCATGCCAAAAACAGCCACGCACACAAAGAGGCGCAAGCCGGCTTTGCGACGGAATGGAAAACGCGCCATCAGCAGCGACATGGTCACCGCGCCGGCAGCGGGAGCAGCGCGCAGCATTCCTAGTCCGCGGGGGCCCGTGTGCAGGATGTCGCTCGCAAAGATAGGCGTGAGCGCGACAGCCCCGCCCAGCAGCACCGCAAACAGATCGAGGGAAGAGGCTCCCAGCAGCAGCGGAGAGCGCCCCATGTACTGGAAGCCGGCCAGTACCACCTTGAGCGACAGCGCGCGGTGCTCCATGCGGCCCACGCGCGTGTGCATGCTGCCCACCAGCACCAGCGACCACCCCAGCGTGCCCAGTGTGAAGACATACACAATGCCCGGACCCTGCAACAATGTGTCGGGCACAAATTGCACCAGTGGCAGCGTAAACAGCACCCCACCCAGCGCTGGCCCAATGATGGTGGCGAACTGGAAGATGGTTGCGCCCCAGGTTACCGCATTCACAAAATGCTCCTCGGGAACGAGGTGAGGAATCAGCGCTGAATTGGCCGGCCCTGAGAAAGTGCGGGCCGTGCCGATAAAGAACAGAACCACGTAGATGGAATACACACTGTGCAGGCTCATGCGCGCAAGCAGCAGCAACGCCGCGGTGCACAGCGCCTGCAGACCATAGCAGACCAGGATGATCTGCCGGCGATCGAAGCGGTCCGCCACATGTCCGGCAGGCAGCAGGAAAAGCAACCCCGGCACAAACTGCACCAGGCCGGTGTAGCCAAGGTCAATGGCCCGGTGGGTGATGGAATACACCTGCCACGCCACAGCCACTGACTGCGCCGCGTATCCCAGTACGGCCGCCACGCGTGCGAACTGGAACCGCCTGAAGTCGCGAGAGGCAAATGCCTCCATGCCGCGCCGGGGTGGCTTTCGGGGAAGTGAGTGCATATCCTGCACCTAAGGTTATATCGCGCTGGCGCACAAGCGAAAGCCGCCGTTCGCGTTCGGACTATGCTAGAGCATTGGAACCTCAATCCCAAACTGACCATCCGGCGCCCAGCAAGCTGGCAGCCGCCGCCGTCGCGCTTTGCGGCGTGTGCGCCTTCCTGGAGCTGTATTGCACCCAGCCACTGCTTCCGCTCCTGGCGCGGCTGTTCCACGCCTCAAAGACCAGCGTAGGCATGACCGTATCGGCGGCGACGCTCGGCGTAGCGCTATCGGCCCCCGTGTTTGGCGCTCTCGCTGAGCGACTCCCTCGCAAGCGCGTGATCGTGGTCTCGCTGCTCGGAGTGAGCGTACCTACTCTGCTGGCCGCCACCTCCACTTCACTTGCACAGCTAATCTTCTGGCGGTTTCTTCAGGGCATCACGGTGCCGGGCATCATTGCCGTGGTCATCACCTACATCGGCGAGGAGTGGCCGCCGGACCGTGTGCCGCTCATCATGAGCTTCTATGTCAGCGGAACCGCGCTCGGCGGTTTCATCGGCCGGGTTTCGAGCGGCATCCTTGCCGACAGCTTCAGTTGGCGGATCAGCTTTCTGGTACTGGGCGCGGCGTCTCTGGCCGGAGCGACTGCAGTAGCTGCGTGGCTGCCGCATGGGCGCCGGCGTGCCCCGCAACCTGCCCCCATTGCACTTGAGGCAGGCTTTCTCTACCAGGTACAAGGGCTCTTTCGCAGCCGCCGCCTGGTGGCCACCTTTGCCGTCGGCTTCAACGTGCTGTTTTCGCTGGTGGGCGTCTTCACGTGGATCACCTTTCACCTGAGCGCCGCGCCGTTTCTGCTCTCCACCACCGCGCTGAGTTCGCTGTTCTTCGTCTACTTGATCGGCCTCCTGGTCACGCCTGCCGCCGGCTACCTGATCACCCGCTTGGATCTGCGCGCAGGCATATCCGGAGCGATCGTCTGCTCCATTGCCGGCGTTCTGCTGACGCTGGCCCCTTCACTCGCGGTCGTAATTGCAGGGCTTACGCTGCTGTCGTCCGGCGTCTTCATCGCGCAAACGGCCTCCAGCACTCACCTGCGCGTCGCAGCCCCGGCAGGAGCACGGGTTACGGCAGCTGGGCTTTACATCACCTTCTACTACCTCGGCGGCGCGGCTGCCGGGGTAGTTCCGGGAGCCTTTTGGGCTATGGGCGGGTGGCCCGCCTGTGTCGGCTTCATCGTCGCCATGCAGGCCGTGGCGCTGGCCATTGCGCTGGCGGGCTGGCGGACGCCCCAAACTGCCTGAAACGAAGAAATCTCAATCCATGAACCCCAACCACAGGGAAACGAATCTATTGAAAGGTACGCACCGCGAGAAGCAGGCCTGAACACAGCAGTTTTGGGCCACATTTACACCCTACGGCGCCGCACTTCCCCGGCCAGCCAAGAAAACCATAGCGAAACAGAGGAGAAGACTGTTGTCAGAGTTGCAGCCCGCATCGCCGGCCCCGGCCAGGCATATGGAGAATCCAAACCCCGTCGATCAGACGAGTTGGAAGCCGCGGGTCAATCCCTGGCTGATCGCCATGACGGTGGCGCTTGCGGCATTCATGGAGGTGCTCGACACCTCCATTGCCAACGTGGCGCTGCCGCACATTGCCGGCACCCTCGGTGCCAGCACGGATGAGGGAACCTGGGTGCTGACCAGCTACCTGGTCTCGAACGCCATCGTGCTGCCGCTTGGCGGCTGGGCATCAAGCCTGATGGGACGACGCAACTTCTTTGTTTTCTGCATCGTCGTCTTTACGATCGCCAGTTTTCTCTGCGGTGCGGCCCCCACTCTGCCCATGCTGCTCCTCTTCCGAATTATTCAGGGAGCCGGGGGAGGCGGCATGCAGCCCATGGCTCAAGCTATTATGGCCGACTCCTTCGAACCCCAGAAGCGCGGCCAGGCATTCGCCCTTTACGGCCTCGTGGCCGTACTCGCGCCCTCCATCGGCCCCACCCTTGGCGGATGGATCACCGACAATTTCTCCTGGCGCTGGATCTTCTTCATCAATATTCCCGTCGGCATTCTGGCCTTCATTCTCGTCACCCGCATGGTCGACGATCCGCCATGGATCAAGCCCGATCGCTCCCGGCTCCGCCACATGGACTACATGGGCCTGGCCTTCCTTACTATCGCCATGGGCGGTCTCCAAATCATGCTCGACAAGG
Source organism: Occallatibacter sp. (assembly GCA_035945795.1). Taxonomy (GTDB): domain Bacteria; phylum Acidobacteriota; class Terriglobia; order Terriglobales; family Acidobacteriaceae; genus Telmatobacter. The sequence goes on along the minus strand of DASYZU010000053.1, from coordinate 102,857 downwards.
GCGAGGAGAACGACTGGTTCTCTTCAGGCTTCATCCAGTTCTTCGCAGTCCTCTTTGTCGGCGGCATGATCGGTCTGGTGCTCTGGGAGTGGCGCCAGAAAAACCCACTCATGAACCTCAAGCTTTTCCGCTACAAGAATTTCGCCATCTGCTGTTTCCTCATGATGCTGGTGGGTGGCGTGCTCAACGCCAATACTGTGCTGCAGCCACAGTTCATGCAGCAACTGCTGGGATACAACGCCACCACCGCCGGTATGGCACTCACAGCCGGAGGCTTCGCGCTCGTCGTCGTAATGCCGCTGGCCGGATTTGCCACCGGCAAAATCGCCGCGCGTTGGCTCGCGATTGTCGGATTCGTCATGTTTATCGTCACCTTCCGCATCGCGGCATATGTCACCACCCTCGACATGACTTTTGCGCAAGCCTCGTGGCTGCGCGTTGTTCAAATGCTTCCCTTGCCTTTCTGCTTTATCTCCATCACCAATGCCGCCTACGTCGGCATGCCCAAAGAAGAAAGCAACCAGGTATCCGGACTTATCAACTTCGCCCGCAACATCGGCGGCAGCATCATGATTGCTCTCACCGCCGCGCAGGTCACCAGCCGCGCCACCTGGCACCAGCAACATCTGCAGAACGCGATGCAGTCCGGCTCAATCGCCTACCAGCAGCATGCACAAGCCCTGTCCGGCTTTTTCGGCAACCACTTCGGCGGGCCCAACGGCATGGCCATGGCGTTAGCCAATCTCTATCAGCAGCTCAACCGTCAGGCCCAGATGCAGGGTTACCAGGACGTGTACATGGAGCTCTCGTGGATGTCCGTCGGCCTGGTCGCGCTCGCCTTCCTGCTGAGCAAAAACAGGCCCGGAGCAGGCCCGGGTTCGTCGGCAATGCACTAAGGCCCAAACTGCGGGTTGTCGCTTTCTGATTCGATATTTTGGAGTTCGCGCCACCCCATGGAGCGACAAACTGCGCCAGCGACGCGCCTTTCAACGTCTCCCGTTGGCCCTTCCAGACAATTGAGCCTATAATTCGTGCCAGAAATCAATCAGCTCGAAAAGATGCCTGTGTCCGACATCTATTTTTGAGGAGGGCTGCAATGTTGAAGTCGTTTCTGCTACTTTCCGCAATAATTTTATTCGCATTTACCCCGACGCCGACCATGGGGAGCAGGCCGCAAGATGCCAGCCCTGCACCAGCGGCCGTACCTGCTACCACCGCTACCAATCCGGTAAAGCCGACTGCTGAATCACAGGCCAAAGCGAAGGCTCTTTATCAAATCGACTGTGCCATGTGCCATGGTGACAACGGAAATGGCCAGAGCGATCTGACCAAGAGTATGGGCCTCACGATGACCGACTTCACAGACCCGAAGACAATGACAGGCAAGCAGGATGGAGTACTGTTTGACATCATCCGCAACGGCAAGGACAAGATGCCTCCCGAGGCTGCGGGCCGTGCAAACGACACTATGGTTTGGAACCTGATCCTTTACATTCGCGGTATGTCCAAGCCGCAGCCGCTCGCGCCCGCCAAATAGTTTTCATCGCAGCACCTGCCCGGCGAGCAGTCAGATAAACTGTGCGTCAGTGGAGTTACTGATGAAAGTGCTCGCTTTCTCAATGATGATCCTGGCCGGCGTGGTTGGATGCCACAGGCACTCGGAGCAGGCAGCAACACCCCTAGCTTCCTCCACAGCAAACACAACCAGCGTTGTGAGGGGTAGTTTCTCGCCTCAGGAGTTGCGCGCGTTCACCGCACTCGAACCGATCGATACGCATGCGCATGTCCGCCGCATCGATCCGGCATTCAATGCAATGCTCGACAGGCTCAATGTTCACCTCCTCGATATTATTCTTGTCGACGACCAAAACCCTGAAGAAAACAACCTGCAGGTAGAGCGCAAGGCGGCATTGAACTTCATCCGCAGCAGCGGTGGCCGCGCCGTCCTCTGCACCTCCTTCGATCCCTTCAAGATGCGCCAGCCGGGATTTACCGCATCGGCAATTGCTGGCCTCAATCATGATTTCGATCAGGGAGCCATCGCGGTAAAGATATGGAAGAACCTCGGCATGGAGGTCAAGGATGCCGCCGGCAATTATGTGCTTCCTGACGATCCAGCGCTGATGCCGATCTATAAAGACATCGCCGTCCACAACAAGACCCTGGTCGCACACCTTGCCGACCCCAACAGCTCGTGGGCTCCACCCAACCCTGCATCGCCCGATTATTCCTACTACAACGAAAATCCCCTCTGGTTCATGTACAGCAAGCCTCATCCCGCTTCAAAGGAAAAGATCCTTCGTGCGCGCGATCATATCCTTGAGCAGAATCCGAATCTGCGCGTCGTGGGAGCGCACCTGGGCAGCATGGAAGCAGACTTCAATGTGCTCGCGCAGCATTTCGACCGCTATCCCAACTTCGCAGTGGACTTGGCGGCCCGCATGCCTTATCTGGCGCTGCAGCCGCGCGCCGATGCGATTGCCTTCATCCTGAAATACCAGGACCGGCTGATCTACGGAACAGACCTTGCATTCCACGCCAGGGACCAGGTGGAACCGCGAATGAAGTATTGGGAGAATTCCTACGCACGCGACTGGCGCTTCTTCGCTACCAACGACACGGTCGACTTCGACGGCGTCACGGGAAAAGGCCTGGCGTTGCCCGATTCAGTGTTGCGCAAGATTTATCACGACAATGCTGTGCATTGGTTCCCCGGCATCTTCCCCGCTGCGCATTAAGCGCCGCCGCTTTCGCGCACAGGACTAAACGAGTAGTCACCCGGTTATCGTGAGCACAGGGCATGGCGCATTGGCAATAATGTTGAAAGCGCCCGACAACCTGGCTTGAAGCCAAAGGTGGGAGCTCTTGCGAATCGAGAGCACCAGAAGATCCGCAGAAAACTCCCGTACATACTCAAGAATCCGCTCATGTGCGTTGCCCACTTCAACAAGACCCACCGGGTTGCACAGATCCTTGGCCTGCTCGGGAACAATGACGTCGAGGATTGCACGGAACCGCTTCTGGATTTCGCTGAATTGCTCCGGACGTTTCACATCCTCTGCTTTAACAACGTGAAGCACCTCCATGCTCGCCTGGAACGCCTTCGCAACCCCAACTGCATAGGAGGCGCCCTGAGCTGCACCGGGATACAGACCGGTGGCGTAGAGAATGTTGCGGAAGGTCGAGGCTCCCGGAGTCAGGGCCGGAACCAGCGGACCCACGGTGAGCGAGGGTCCGCTGGTGGAACGCAGAATTCTCTCAGCCACGGAACCCACGAGGCCCCGTACAATCCTCCCCCGGCCGCTGGTTCCCAACACAATGATCGAGGGTGCATTCTGTTCGGCAAACTGAGGAATGCGCTCCCGCGGATCGCCTTCCAGCAAAGCAGTCGCCGATCGCTTTACGCCGTCTCCAAAACGCTGCGCTGCGCCTGCCAGCGCAACCTCCAGGTCTTTGCGCTGGAGGCTTTTTCCCGCCGGCCCGGCCTCCGATTCAGCTTCCATGGCAGATTGCGAGAGCACGAACGCGTGGGACACCAGAAGCTCGGCGTCAAATTGCCTGGCCAGCATCGAGGCATACCGGCCAGCATTTTCAGAACAAGAAGAAAAATCCGTCGCGAAGATTACGGACTTGAGCGGCAATTGAGCGGAATCGGCTTTAACGTCCATGTGTGGTGGGTCTTCCTGCTTTCCGAGGGTCTCTCTTTCGTTGGCTGAGTCTCTATGTGTCGTGCGCCAGAACCCTTAACTGCAAAGACCTTCGCGCAGACAATCGTGTGGCTCAGGCGGTGAGTGCACTCATCGTACTTTACAGGATAAGGCGTATGGCTGGGAGTTTTCCCTCTGTTTTAGATGCACGGTACGGTCGTCCTGTTGGATAATGCGGTTGCAGATTGGGCTGAATTGCTATGGAACGAGGAATGGCGCCTATGACTCAGCGATGAGCCAGCATCAGCTTTAACTGCTTCTCAATCGTCTTCACATCGATCTCTCCTTTAAACTGTGTGCGCACCACTCCGTTCCTGTCGATCAGGTAGGTGAGTGGCAGTCCAAGCACCCCGCCATACTGTTCTCCAAGCGTCGCGTCGCCCATGGCCACGGGATAGTTCAGCTTCATCTTTGCAACCAGTCTCCGCACCGGTCCGGGGTCGTCGTCCATCGAGATTCCGATGACCTGGAGGCCCTGCGGGCCGTATTCCCGCTGCCATGCGGCGAAGAACGGCATCTCAATCTGGCACGGAGCACACCAGGTGGCCCAGAAGTCGAGCAACACTACCTTGCCCCGGTAGCTGCGGAGATCGATGCTCGTGCCGTTCAAGTCTTCGCGCACAAACTCCGGCGCCTTCCTGTTGACGTGGGAGTCGGCGGCGAAGGCGGCGGGCGCGCTGGCCGCTAAACACGTTCCCAGCACCAGGCCGGCGAAGAGAAAGCTGCTGATCCAGATCCGCGTTCTGTACGTTACTTCCGAACCGACCGAGACTGTGTCCGTCGAATGTCTGTTAGCGTCCGCGCTCAACTGGATACCCCTTGTCGGCCCAGTCAGTGCCGAAATTGTCGGCCAGGTACAGAGCCTTCACGCGGGTGAACCCAAGGCCGTGTAGAAGATTGATGGCAGGCGCGATGTTCGGGCAGCGATTCCACGGGCAACAGCCGCAATAGAGCACGATGAAGGACTTGCGGGACAGTGGCGCAACCCGGCTCTGGAGCTGCTGAAGCCCTGCGGCTTGCGACCCAGCCCCGGCGTATTCCGACCCTGCGATGTGAGCCTGGTCAAACAGCACGCGCGAACCCACCTGCAACACCAGCGGCTTGTCCGCGCCCCCGGCGTGCAATAGCCGGCTCAACTCTTCCGGTTGAATCAACTGCGCTTGGGCAATGGAAAACGCGCTGTTCTCCGACGGCGCACCAAATTGTGCCTGCGCGGACCAGCCAGACACCATGACGAGAATGGCGATCATTCCCGCTCGTAGAAAAAAGCCAAATTTCATTAAGTAGCTCCCCAACTAGGTCTCTGACCGTTTATTTTCGTGCCAATGCTGGATGCCCCAGCGTCCCGATTTTGGGACCTGAGACAGCACGAACCTCAACTGCGAAGCACAAATTCCTGCGGTCATAGCACTAGTTTACGCCGCGGAGAATAGTGCCGGGAAAAACTGGCTGCCGAAGAACTCGATCCGGAGGGAAGCCGGGGTCCCCGCGGACGGGTCTTCGTCCGTGGGGTGAAAGAAGGGGGGCAACCCCCGTACAAAGCCAAAGGAATAAACGCGGGCTTTATTGAACACTGCATAAGTAATGTCCTGGCAGCCGCGCCAGAGGCGCAAAGTATGTTAGCCCCGCGCTTCTGCGTGGGGAAACGGCATTTCGCGATTCCACTACGGAGTCCCGTAGGGACGGTGCAAGGACATTTCTTTTGCAGGAACCAATAGCCCAGGAGGAACGCGCTTCGCCGGTTTCACGCGAAACATCGAGTTCTTCCGCTGCCGGGAAAAAGCCGCACACAAACGAAGACGCCAGAGACCGGAGTCTCTGGCGCCTCAATAGGGTGAACTCACAAGTTACTCGGACCATGCATCAATCCGTTCAGCCTTGCGCTAAGTCTCCGGGTTGCCCCGAATCCTGCATCTCTAAGGCTGTGCCCGCGATGGATCTTCGAGTTGCCTCGAATCTCGCATCCTTCGACGCTACCGGCGCTGGTACCTCAGGTCGCCCCTCGGCTTCGCTCTTCCAGTTGCGCCTCCCGATGTGGCTGCGGGTTGCCCCGCATCCTGGCATCTTCAGGCTTTGCCGGCGATGGATATTCAGGTTGCCCCGAATTTCGCATCCTTCGACGCTCCCAGCGGTGAAGCTCCAGGTTGCCCCTCGGCTTCGGTCCACCCGTCGCGCCTCTCGATGAGTCCCCGGGTTGCCCCGGCTCCTGCATCTTCCGGCCTTGCCGGCAATGGACATTCGAGTTGCCCCGAATCTCGCATCCTTCAGCGCCTCTGTCGCGTGAGCCCCGGGTCGCCCCACAGCTTCGCTTTTTCAGTTGCGCTTGCCGATGTAGTCCCCGGGTTGCCCCGGCTCCTGCATCTTCCGGCTCTGCCGGCGACGGATCTTCGAGTTACCCCGAATCTCACGTCCTTCGGTGCCTCTGGCGCTGAAACCTCAGGTTGCCCCTCGGCTCCGCTCTTCCAGTTGCGCCTCCCGGTGCGGTTGCGAGTTGCCCCGCTCTCTGCACCTTCCGGCTTTGCCTTGGGTTTGAGTCCCCGGGTTACCCCGGATTCTCGCTCCTTCGGCGCCGGCTGATGGTTCCCCGAGTTGCCTCGGTTCCCGCACCTTCCGGCTTTGCCGCCCCTGCGTCTTCGGGTTGCCCCGAATCCTGCATCTGCGGCTGGATCGATGATGACTCCCGGTTCTCCTCGAACTTTGCATCCTCAGCTAGGCTGCGGATGAATCTTCGCGTCCAATCGGGCTTTGCACTTTCCTGTCCGCTCTGGATGCATTCTCACAATTTCATTCAGGCTCCACTTGCCGGCGAACCGGCCAGTGTACCTCCGACTTCAACCGCATCCTGCATCGTCCTGTCAGACCGGAACTGCGTTTCCAATTCCCTGCCAGGTCATCAACTGAAAGGGAGCTTAGGCCTGTTCAATCTGTGGAAGCAAGTGCAAAAAAGCGCGAAATCTGTGGATTTCACCAGTGTTGGTGCACAAATCGACGAGTCACGAAAAACGCCAGTGTTTTTGCGCCTTTCAGGCTGTTTCGGCTTCCAGCTACTGGCTTTTGGACGCTAACTCACCAGTACGCCTTTGGCCAGCATCTGCTTAATCCCCCGCAGCGCTTGCCGAGTGCGCTCTTCGTTTTCAATCAGCGAAAACCGAACATGCCCATCCCCGTAATCGCCGAACCCAATCCCCGGCGACACCGCGGTCTTCGCCTCCGTCAGCAGCAACTTCGAAAACTCCAGCGAGCCTAGCTTGCGGTACTGCTCGGGAATCTGCGCCCACACAAACATGGTCGCCTTCGGCATCGCCACCGGCCAGCCCATCTTGTTGAGTCCCTCAACCAGCACATCGCGGCGCTTGCGATAGATATCGCAGATCTCGTGGACGCACTCCTGCGGGCCTTCCAAAGCCGCAATCGACGCAACCTGAATCGGCGTGAACGTGCCGTAGTCGAAGTAGCTCTTGAGGCGGGCCAGCGCCGAGACCAGCACCGGGTTGCCCACCATGAATCCAACGCGCCAGCCGGGCATGTTGTAGCTCTTCGACAGCGTGAAGAACTCGACCGCGACGTCCTTTGCGCCGGGAACTTCAAGCACGCTCGGCGGCTTGTAGCCGTCGAAGGCGATATCGGCATAGGCGAGGTCGTGAATCAGATGAAAGCCGTATTCGCGGGCCAGTTCGACCAATCTCGCCAGAAACGGCAGGTCAACGCACTCCGTCGTCGGATTCGAAGGGAAGTTGACGATCAGCGCCTTGGGCCGCGGCGTCATGCGCGGAATCAGATCCTCAAGCTGCTTGAGGAACTGCTCCTGGTCGTGCACCGGAACACTGATGATGTGCGCGCCCGCGATGACCGGGCCGTAGATATGAATCGGATAGCTCGGGTTGGGCACCAGCACCGTGTCGCGCGAGTCGAGAATGGCGAGGCAGAGGTGTGCGATGCCCTCCTTCGAGCCGATGGTGACGATGGCCTCGGTCTCGGGATTGAGATCGACATCGTAGCGCGTCTTGTACCAGTTGCAGATGGCCTTGCGCAGCCTCGGAATGCCCTTCGATACCGAGTAGCGGTGGGTAGCGGGCTTGAGCGCCGCTTCCACCAGCTTGTCGACGATGTGTTTGGGCGTGGCCCCGTCGGGGTTGCCCATGCCGAAGTCGATGATGTCTTCGCCGCGGCGGCGGGCGGAAACCTTCATCTCTCCGGTGATGTTGAAGACGTAAGGCGGGAGGCGCTGAATGCGGCTGAACTCTTCCATGATGACTCCAGTGTAAAGGTGTTAAGGGTTCAGCGGCGAAGGCCCAGGGACACGAGGACCATGAAATGGAAACAGCGCGCTGAGATTTGGGGATGAGGTAAAAAGTGTCTAGGCGGCGGGAGCCGCCGCTGCACGAGCCGCCCCGGCGCTGAAAGAGCGCGCGATGAAAAGGACACGGTAGCGGGCAAGCTGTTGCATTGAGTCGATTATAACGTGTGCCAGGGACAGCATACTGTCCTTCAGGGGGTAAATGGGTTGGTTAAAAACCCACCTCTACCAGCCCGTACCCTTCAAACCAGTCACCGCAAATTGTTCCCTTTTGTACAGCTTTCCAGCCGCGCGGTGAGAAAATGTACGCGGGACCAGTCCGCCGCACCGAGCGGGGCCGCAGCGGTTTCCATCAGGGAAACGCGGCCTGAACCTCCCGATCGTGCTCGCCCAGCAGCCGCTCTTCCTTCCCAAAGGTTGCCCATGAACGCCCTGCTCGTCTACCCCGAATTCCCCGAAACATTCTGGAGCTTCAAACATGCGCTCAAGTTTTTGGGTAAGCAGGCGGCGCAGCCTCCGCTGGGGCTGATAACGGTGGCTGCCCTGCTGCCCCGCTCCTGGAAGAAGCGGCTGGTGGACACCAATGTGGAGCGGCTGCGCGACCGCGACCTGGCATGGGCCGACGTGGTTCTGCTGAGCGGCATGCACATCCAGAGCGATTCTCTTTTGGCGATCGTCGAGCGCTGCCGCACGCGGGGATTGCGCACTGTAGTCGGAGGCCCGATTGCCAGCAGTGTGCCGGCGGAGGAAATGAAAGCGGACCACGTAGTCATCGGCGAAGCGGAGAGCCTGATTGCCGGCTTGGCGCTTGATCTGGAAAAGGGAACAGCCAAACCCGTCTATCAGGCCGCCGAACGCCCGGAGATGGCAACCAGCCCGCTGCCCGACCTGAGCCTGATCAAGATGAAGCGCTACTCCACCATGACCGTGCAGTACTCGCGCGGCTGCCCGTTCAACTGCGAGTTCTGCGACATTATCGAAATCTACGGCCGGCGGCCCCGCACCAAGGCAGTAGCTCAGGTGCTGGCCGAGCTGGACCAGTTGTGCGCGGCGGGATGGCGCGACACTGTGTTCATCGTCGACGACAACTTCATCGGCAATAAATCTCGAGCAAAGGATCTGTTGCGTGCGTTGGCCTGCTGGCGCAGGGAACACAACGTCAACTTTGACTTCCTTACCGAGGCATCACTGAACTTGGCCGACGATCCGGAGCTGATGCAACTGATGCAGGACGCGGGCTTCAAATCAGTCTTTCTGGGCATTGAAACGCCCGACGAATCGGGCCTGATCGCCAGCAATAAACTGCAGAACACACGCCGCAGCCTGCTGGACAGCGTCGCCACCATCCAAAGCTACGGCATGCAGGTAATGGGCGGCTTCATCCTTGGCTTCGACACGGACAAGGACGACATCTTCGACCGCATGGTGGAGTTCATCCAGAAGAGCGGCATTCCCATTGCCATGGTCGGCCTGCTGCAGGCCATGCCGGGGACGCAGCTCTTCCAGCGGCTCCGTCGCGAGGGCCGCATCGTCGATGCAGGCGGCGGCAACAACACCGACAGCCGGCTCAACTTTCTGCCCCACATGGATGCGGCCAAGCTTGTCGAAGGCTACCGCTCGGTGCTCAAGCGAATCTACGGATGCGAAGCCTACTACGAGCGTGTGAAGCTCTACCTGAACCGCACCCAGCCGCAGCCCGGCGAGCCGCAACTAAAGACTCCGACCTGGATGACACGCGATAACCTGCGTGCTCTGGTCAACTCGATCGTCCGCCAGGGCATCTTCGGGCGGCAGCGTTGGAGCTACTGGAAGTTTCTCGCGGCCGCGGCCACGCGCTATCGCCGCTGCTTCGGCGTGGCCATGACGCTGGCGGTGATGGGGTATCACTTCCAGGTGATGACGCGGAAGATGTCGAAGGCCATGGATAAAGTAATTGCGCAGGCTCAAACGAAAGAGGGCCTGCCTGGCGAAACCAGTGGCCGGTAGAAGAGTATTGGCGCATGAGCAGCACGCTCCGGTGTGCCCGGCCCCAGAAAATTTATACTTATCGAGACATGCCAGAATTTCTACCTGTAGACGAGCAGATGGACCTCCTCCAAAAGGGCGCCGCCGAGATCATCCGCGTCGCCGACCTCCGCGAGCGCCTTGAAGACAGCCGCAAAACCGGCCGCCCCCTGCGCGTCAAAGCCGGCTTCGATCCCACCGCCCCCGACCTGCATCTGGGCCACACTGTGCTCATGCGCAAGCTGCGCCATTTTCAGCAGCTCGGCCACACGGTTATTTTTTTGGTGGGCGATTTCACTTCGCTCATTGGCGACCCTACCGGCCGCAACGTGACGCGCAAGCCGCTCACGCGTGAGCAGATCGACGCAAACGCAGAGACCTATAAGCAGCAGGTCTTCAAAATCCTCGACGAAAAAGTCACCGAGGTCCGCTACAACTCCGAGTGGCTGGGCAAGCTCGGCTATGAAGGCACCATCCGCGTCACCTCGCACTTCACCGTCTCGCAGATGCTGGAGCGGGATGAATTCAGCAAGCGGTTCCAGGCCGAGCAGCCCATCAGCCTTCACGAGCTGCTGTATCCGGTGATGCAGGGCTACGATTCAGTGGCTCTCAAGTGCGACGTGGAGCTGGGCGGCACCGACCAGAAGTTCAACCTGCTGTGCGGCCGCGAGCTGCAGCGCCACTATGGCCAGAAACCGCAGATCGTGCTGATGACGCCGATTCTCGAGGGCCTCGACGGCGTGCAAAAGATGTCGAAGTCTCTAGGCAACGCCATCGGCATCAACGAGTCTCCTGCAGAAATGTACGGCAAGCTGATGAGCATCAACGACGAGCTCATGTGGAAGTACTGGGTCTTTTTGACCGACCTGAAGCAATCGGAGATCGACGCCATCGAAGCCGATGTAAAGGCCGGCAAGCTGCATCCCATGGAAGTGAAGAAGCGCCTGGCGCGGACGATCACCGCTGGGTTCCAGGGCGAGGCCGCAGCCCAGGCCGCCGACGAAAACTGGGCCCGCATGTTCCAGCAGAAGGAAACCGCCGAGGATCTCGAAGAAGTTGCAGTCGCCTACGCCGAAGTCGCCGGTCCCGACGGAACCCAGCAGATCCGCCTGCCCAAGCTGCTGGTGCATATCGGACTGGCCGCCAGTGGCGCCGAAGCCAACCGCAAGATCGCCGAGAAAGCCGTGAAGCTGGATGGCGAACTGGCCGAAAATGTTATAGTTTCGCTGCCCGAGCTGCCCGCCCGTCTCGTCGTGCGGCTGGGCAAGCGCGCCAGGGTCGCTGTCATCTCCTAACCTAATGAGATGCCCCGCCACTCTCTATGGTCCATGCTCCTTCGGTTCATCGAAGTGGATGAAGAACCACTCGTCCCGCTTTCGCGCCTTGCTCCCGTATGGAGCCATGGAAGTTAGCCCAGGACAAGTCCGCCGCGCGGACGCAGTCCTGGGAACGAGGTCCATTAGGTCGACCTAGCCCCGTAGGGGCGATGGAACTACCCGCAGATCCTTTCCAATCAACCAGCGATTCCACGACGCGACCGTGCCCTCTACCCCAATTCACATCTCCTGCTCCATGTCCAGCTCCGTCCAGAGCAGGACGGCCTGGAGCAGCGTGAGGAAGAGTGTGAGCGCGGCCATCAGGAAGCCGTAGTACATCTCATTGGCTGTCATGGCGTTCCAGTGGAACCTTACGGGTTGGATGATGCGCACCGACGAAAGAAGCAATGGCACAAGTACGGCGACTCCGAGTGCCTGGTAGGCCGGGTAGTGCCGTGGTCGCGCTGGTGCAGCTCGCGCTCGTCGTTATAGAAAATATTTTGACCCAAATCTTGCGATTTTTGGGGGACAGCTACGCCTCGAAATCCAGCTCCACCGGTTCGATCAGCGGCACCAGCCACTCAAGGAGCGCCAGGTGCGCAGGATGGATGGAGTAAGCGTCGGTCGCCACCTTATCTGTAAACTTCATCATTCCGGCAAAGGTATACCCCTGTCCGCGCGGCGAGAGATTGGCGCCAACATGAGCCTCCAGCAGCCCTGGGATAACGCCACGAAAGGCCAGAATCTCCTTCTCAGCGCGTGTCTTATTGGCCTCCGTCGCTTCCGGCTTCCAGCGAAACCCAAAGATGTGGATGAACATGTGGCTCTCCTCTTTATCGAACTAAGTTGCAAGTGCAAACTTCCGACCCGACTCCAGCAGCTTCGCCACCGACTCCTTCGAGCACGACTCCGTATAAATCCGCAGCAGCGGCTCCGTCCCGCTGGCGCGCAGCAGAATCCAGGTTTCGGCAGCGTTGGGCTTGGTTTTCGCTTCGGGGTTGTCGAGGTAAAACTTCACGCCGTCCAGATTCTCCTGGCGCAGAATTGGCATGCCGCCGAGAACCGGATCGCCCGTCTTCAGCGCCCGCGCCCGTGCAATGGCGCCGTTCTTGACGTCGTCGGGGATGGTCAGGTCGATGCGACCGTATTGGTGTTCGCCGTACTCCGCCTGTAGGTCGGCAACCAGTTGGCCTAGGGTCTTGCCCTCCTGAGCCGTCACGTTGGCCAGCAGCAGTGCGTTCAGCAAGCCGTCGCGTTCGGGCAGGTGGCGCTGAAAGCCGATGCCGCCCGATTCCTCGCCGCCCATAAGGACCTCACGCTCCAGCATCAGGTCGCAGACATACTTGAAGCCGATGCCATGTTCGATCAGCTCTCGTCCGTGTTTTGCGCAGATCCGGTCCAGCATCTTGGTAGTGTTGAAGGCGCGCGTAACGGCGCCGGGCCAGCCCTTGTACTTGAGCACCCAGCTCAACAGCACGCAGTAAATCTTGTGCGGATCGACGAATTCGCCGTGCTCGTCTGTTGCGCCGATGCGGTCGGCATCGCCATCGGTGCACAGGCCGGCCTGGCAGCCATTGGCCACCGCCGCTTCGCCCAGCCCGCAGATGTTCGGCTCGATGGGCTCGGGGTTAATGCCCGGAAACAGCGGGTCGGGATTGGAGCGAATCTGCACGTGGGCCACGCCGATACGGGTAAAGATGTCGGCGATAAGCGTGCCGCCGGCGCCGTACATCGAGTCAATAGCATATTTCATGCCTGCCTTTGCAATCAGGTCGAGATCGGCAAAGTTCTCGATTGCCTTCAGGTAGGTAGGCAGGAAATCGACTTCCGTGATGGGCGCGGGCTTCGCGGCGCGGGCAACCGGCTTATCCAGGTACGATTCAATCTCCGCGATGATAGAGGGCTTGCCCGATCCTCCGTACCAAGCCTTGTACTTCACGCCGTTCCACTGCGCCGGATTGTGCGACGACGTAATCATGATTCCGCCGGCCGCGCCACGCTCGCGCACGCCCCAGCTCAGCGCCGGTGTAGGCGTAATGGCGTTTGCCAGCATCACTGGAATGCCTGTCGCCGCGGCGACCTCTGCGCAGGCGCGCGCAAACGCTTTGGAACCGAAGCGCGTGTCATAGCCGATGCAAAGTCCCTTGGCTGGATCTTCCTTGGCATGAACATACGCGGCGACGGCTTCAGCGGCGGTGCGCACATTGGCAAACGTAAAGTCGTCGGCGATGAGGCCGCGCCAGCCGTCGGTGCCAAACTTGATTTGTGGATGAGGCATGGTTTTGGTCTTCGTTCTCCCTGCAGATGAGTGTAAATAATGACGACAGACACTGAACTGCGCCAGCGGCAAATTCACACGCAGTTGGATGCGGGAAAGCTCATGCAGTTCGCAAACTCGTCTTGAAATCCAGGGTCGGCGGCAAGGCTCACATGCTCGATTGCGGGCAACGCGGGCTCCTCGAGCGCAAGCAGAAGCATCTTCGCGCCGCGCAACGCAGTGTTCCCCGCCGCGTGCACAAGCTGGCGGGGCGCGGCGATAAAACCAAGGTCGATCAATCCAATGCGGATGGCGCTCTCAATCTGTACATAATTGCCGAACGCACCGGCAAGATGAATGCTCTTCAGGTCGCTTGCGTCAGCGCCCAGGCGCTTGAGCAGCAGCTTGAATCCCGAGGCAATGGCCGCCTTAGCCAACTGCAGCTCACGAATATCGGCCTGATAAAGAACCACCGGTTCTGCGACGGGGAAGAGCTTTGTGCCGTTGGCCACGCGCCCCGAAGCAAGAATCGCGCCACTCTTGAGTCCTGCTGCGACTGCATCCACCAGGCCGCTGCCGCAGATGCCCCGAGGTTCCACATCTCCGATGACCGTGGCCTTCATCTCGCTGCCGGCAAGCGACACATAGGAGATGGCGCCCGTAGCCGCGCGCATTCCCATGCGGATGGAGCCTGCCTCAAACGCAGGCCCCGCAGCCGTGGACGCGCAGACAATGCCGTTACGGTTGCCGATTGCAATCTCACCGTTGGTGCCCAGATCGACTAGCGCCATAAGCTCGTCGCTATGGGCGATACCGGTGGCAATGATCCCGGCCAGGATGTCCGAGCCTACAAAGCCCCCGAGACAATGCGCAAAACGAATCGTGCAACTCGCGGGAAGTGCCCAGCCCAGCCCCCGCGGTTCAAAGCTCTGCACGCCCAGATGAGGAGAGACGAACGGCGCATGCGAAAGCGGCTTTACGTCGCGCCCGGAAAACAGGTGGTGCATTACGGTGTTGCCCACCAGGACAACCTCTGCGACCTCCTGCTCGCGCCCTCTTGCGAGACGTGCGATTATCTGTCCGAGTGCGGTACGCACTACGGTGGTCAGGTCGTCGCCGTGGAGGGCCGCGCGAATCCGATTCATCACGTCCGAGCCGAACGAGGCCTGCGGATTGAGCTCGGTCTCGACTCCGAGAACGCTACCCGAGGCCAGATCGACGATCTGCGCAGCAATCGTAGTCGTGCCCAAATCGATGGCGACGCCCAGGCCATGTTTGCCCGCTCCAGCCAAGCCGGTGTTGTCGCTGAGCACATCCATGTGCCACTGGCCGCACTCGAGCACCAGCGGCTCCGAGACTCGTTCCGGGGCACGCGCCTGGCAAGCAAGCCGCCAGCCAATCGCGAGTTGTTCCGCCGGGAAGGCCGCGCGGTCTGCATCCGTGGCGGGCAGCGACCCAGCCAGCACGCGGACGCCACAACCGCCGCAGAGACCGGTTCCTCCGCATGGAAACTCGATGCCGTGATCAGAAAGACTGGAGACCAGCAGGGCGCCGCAAGGCACGTCTACCTCGACCGCGAGCGGCTCCAGGCGAATCCGGACGTGATCGGCGCTCATTCTGCGGCATCCACGATTGAATCGCCCAGCGTTGCCCGAATAGTTGCGCCGGGCAACACAACCAGAAAGCTGGCCGCATCCCACTCGCCGCTGACCAGGCGCTCAAGCATCGAAAGGGTTCCCTTGACCTCTTCAAAGGCCCATCCTTCTTTCTCTGCCTCTGCGCGCGCCCTGGTGCGGCTGGCATCGTCGGAGGCGACGGGGGTGGAGATGTAGGTCAGGCCTGAGTAATTTTGGCGAAACGAGTTGAACTGTTCAAAAAGATATTTGCCGTTCTCCTCGCCGTATTTCTCGACGAGTTCTTCAAGAGAGCGCCGCTCCCCGAGCGTGCTTTTTTGCGCGGCGAATGCCGGCTCCAGCCTCATCCCCGCCGTCTGATACTCAATCCAGCCCGGAGAGCGGTAGTAGACGCCGGGATGATTTTCGAAATAGTCCATATAGGCTTGATGGCTGCCCATCAACAAGCCGATGCAGTCGTGAACGCGGGGAAGAACCAACTGCGTCTTTCCCGCGCGCAGGCCTTCAGTGCCCCGGCCGCACAGCGCGTACCCAAGAAGTATCGCGTTGTAGCCACCCTTGTCCGCCGCATCGATACGTTCCTGGAGATGAGGCTGCATCTCGACGCCGAGATCGTGCAGGCCCATCGGCACATTGTCCACCTCGATCGTGTGAGGCGATCGGGAGACAACGTCCTCCATCTCCCGCGTGAAGACCTGGCAGATAATCGCTTTGAAGCGCATGGCTGGTCCGGAAGAACCTTTCGATACAGTATTGGAAAGAGTATCAGCCGCCACGCGCTCCGGTCAGATTCCTGCCAGGCTTGAGGTTGCGGTAAGAGATAAACGCTGTGTACGCAACCGGTTCGCATATATGTGACGACGATGAAGCCATCACAAAACTGGCTGCGCGTAACCAAATGCCGCGCACGTGCAATACTTCCAGCTTGCCTTCTCCGTCGCCGCTTCAGGCCGCTGTGAGGAGGCTCTTTACCAGGCTGACGGCGCCGCTTGCGTTTTCGCTGTACCCGTCGGCGCCGATCTCTTTCGCATACTGGCTGGTCACTGGAGCGCCGCCAATCAGCACCTTTACCTGGGTGCGCACGCCAGCGTTCTTCAGTGCCTCGATGGTCGTCTTCATGGCCGGCATGGTCACGGTGAGCAGTGCCGACATGCAGACAATATGGGGCTGGCGCTCCCTGACAGCGGCAACAAAATTCTCCGGCGAGACATCGGCACCGAGATCGATCACCTCGAATCCGCTGCCTTCAAGCATGGACGCGACGATGTTCTTGCCGATATCGTGCAGGTCCCCTTTTACCGTCCCGATGATCACGCGTACAGCCATCCGTTGTCCTGAAGCAACGAGGAGCGGCCGAATCAGCTCCATCGCGCTCTTCATGGCGCGGCCAGCCAGCAGGAGTTCGGGGACGAAGTACTCCTCGGCTTCGAACAACTTTCCCACTTCGTCCATTGCCGGCACCATGGACTCGGCAATCAGTTGCATCGGCTCAACGCCCGCGGCCAACTCGGCCTCGGTGGCGGCATACGCCTTTTTTGCATTGCCGTTGAGAATTGCGTCGTAAAGCTCTTTGGATTGCGCCATTTTTATACCTCTGCACTAAATTCGCCGGAATCAGGCGCAGACTTCCTGTATGCGTCTGACCAGCGCGAGTGTTTCGCGATAGCGGACGACAGCAAAAATCGCCAGGCTGCATACCGTCTCGGAGACAATGCTGTTGCGGAAAAATGGCAGCGCTGCAACATAGCAGGCCGCAAGACCGCTCAATGTCTTTGGATACATGCCCCATTCAGCCCACACGGTAAAGTTGCTCGCCACAAAGAACGACACTGATGCCAGCAGTGATGTTCCAAGCACTCGCCTGGTCGAAATCGAATTGCCCAAAACCGCGCCGCCGAGGGCCATCGCTCCCAGGTACCAGAGCCAGGTAACGGCGTGACCGCTGGTGAGAACGAAGCCGTATTGATGCGTGGTAAGAAAAATGTCCACGCCCATTAGGGTGAGAAACGGCATGGCATATTCCCGCACAGGCCGGCATGCTCCAAAGAAGAGAAGGCTGGAGAAGACGGGAATGAAGTTATAGGGATGATTCACCGTAAGACGCAGAACCGCTACGGCCAGGATAAAAAGGTAGGGCACTAAGATCGAGTTACTGATTACGAGCCGTTTCATGAATACACCTTTCGGCTTATCTGCTCGAGTGAAACACTCCTGCGGGCCCATCTGGCCGTGCATCTCGAGTTTCCACCGCGCCAGACCCGCAAGATGTGACATTTACGGGGCAGTTGCGTAGATTTACCGGTACTGGATTGATGAAACACGATAAACCAAAGCCACGCGAAGGCGCAAGGGGGCAGCGCACATGGCTTCGTGCAGAAGAATCGCGAGCAAGCGCATTCATTCTTTCGACTGGCAGACCTGGAAGCTAACGCCAATCCTGATCAAGGATGCCTGTGCAGAACATGCACCGCTATGTCCGGCCAGAACTCGCGAAAGGTATTGGTTGCCGCATCGCGCATGATGGCGTAGGCATACTTGGTTGCCAGGGCGCTGGCCGAGCGATCGGAGCTTGGGTAATAGCTAGTCGCAATTCCCTCTGCAATGCCGCGGCCCAGCAACTCTGCCCCATTCAGCGTATTGTGTCCGTGATAATCCGGCGTGATGAAAACGCGGGTCGATGAATAAACGGTGCGCTGCAAGATGCTTCCTTCTCCCCGCGCAAAATAGCGCTCATCCTCGTGAAGCACCGATGGCAGCACGAAGATGACCCAATAGTTGCCATCCGCCTTATCCACGAATCCGCGCCAGGAATACGCCCAGAAGCCCGGTACGCCTTTTCCCAGCGATGTATGCGTGCCCTCGCCTTCGGCAATCAACGAGGTCATTCCAACAAACACAAACGAGGAATAGTCGAAACTATTTTGGGTCGCCACCATGAATGCTTCTTTTGGAGTCGGCGGTGGCGGAATTGCTCCCGCGCTCACCGCACGGTAGTTCGGCATCAGGCCCAGAATTCGCTTGGGCTGTTGTTTTGAAACCGGAATCGCCCCCCCGGTAGGATTGGTCTCCTCAGCGGCAGCCTTCGGCTGAGGAGCATCCGGAAGTTCGGAGGCCGAGGCAATATTCGGACCCACCCCGGGTTCCTGTGCAGACAAATTAGACAGCAGTCCCACTAGGGCGATGCCGGAAAAAACAGTCGCAGCAATAAAACTAGAAACTTTACGCATCTATCCTCCAAAAGTAGAGTCGGCGCCCGCCCGTGCAATTTAATTCAAGAGCAGGCCGGACCTGGGTCGCCGCTGTTGTATATCACCCTTGCCGGAACTCTCCGTTCTGGGAGACGCTCCAGAGGTAGTGATTGATTATGCAGGCTAAATTACTTTCTGTTAGACGCATTTTAACGCCCTTGGATACAGAGATTTCCCGGCGCCCGCCCGACAAAGGGTGCGAGAGCTTGCTAAGCCTTCAATTTGCCGATTATCGCTTGATTCTGTTGGAGTTGGCCGTGTGGATTCCCTTTAGATACCGTCGCAAAAGAAGCAGAAGGGAGGCAGACCATGCCCAATCCGGTCGTTCATTTCGAGCCCATCGGGAAGGACCAGCAACTGCTTGAGAGCTTTTACAAGGACATCTCTGGTTGGATGAACACTTCCATGATTGAGGGGTATTCGATGGTCGACACCATGTCCAGGCCCGGTTCCGGCATTGGCGGAGGCATCGGCGCCG
Organism: Occallatibacter sp.; assembly: GCA_035945795.1. Taxonomy (GTDB): domain Bacteria; phylum Acidobacteriota; class Terriglobia; order Terriglobales; family Acidobacteriaceae; genus Telmatobacter. The sequence goes on along the minus strand of DASYZU010000053.1, from coordinate 83,916 downwards.
CGGCCGAAGCCCGCGCCATGTCACGTTTTATGTTTCGGTTGCAGACATCAACGCTGCCCGGGCAGTGATCGAGAGCAAGGGCGGAAAGAGGGCATTCGGGCCGCACCCCATCCCAGACGGTGGCGTTATCGCCGACTTCACCGATCCGGAAGGGCACCTGATAGGACTGGTACAACCGCCAACGGGAATGTGAGGCTGCTCAAACCGCAAAATCAATAAACCCGCGCTCCGGATCGGTGGAGACCAGCTTCACCGTCACCCTATCGCCCACATCGAGGCCTTTGCCGCCGCTCACAACCATTCCATCCACATGCGGGTCCAGGGTGCGAACGAAGGTGCCGTAGTTGTTGACGCCAGTGACGATGGCCGGGAAGCTCTGGCCGATACGCGGGTGCAGGACGACCGCGGCAATGCGCTTCTGCATCTCGCGCTCCACCTTGCGCGCGCCGTCTTCCATCAGCGTGCAGCGTGCCGCAATCGAGTTGAGATCGCCTTCGGCGTAAGGCTGCGGCCCACGCGCGAGGAACGCCTTCAGCAGCCGCTGCGTCACCACGTCAGGAAAGCGGCGATTGGGGGCTGTCGAATGAGTGTAGTCCTGCACGGCCAGACCGAAGTGGCCCGGCGAAACCTCGTTGGGCTTCACCAGCACGTATTCGCCGGGGCCCATCAGCTTTACCACTGCCAATGAGAGGTCCGGAAAGTGGTCGGGGTCCTTCTGTTTCTGCGCCAGCAAAAAGTCGTTGAGGGCCTTGGAATCGGGCTGCGCGGGCAAAGTGGTACCCAGTCCTGCGGCCACCTCCACAATGCGGTCCCAGCGCTTGGGCGTGCGCACGATGCGGCGGATGCTGGCCACGCCGGCCTGCTCGAAGGTCCGCGCGATCACGCCGTTGGCCGCCACCATGAACTCCTCAATGAGCGACGTGGCGCAGTTCTTTTCCAGGCGCGCAATTTCGACCGCCTCACCCTGCAGCATCACCGGCCGGGTTTCGATGGTTTCCAGATCGAGGGCTCCATGCTGGAACCGCCCGTCTACCATGCGTTTCGCCGCCGCGTCCTGCAGCTTGAGCTGCGCTGCCAAATCGGCATTGGCAGCCACCTTGGCTGGAGCCGGACCGCGTCCCTCAAGCCATGCGCCGACGCTGTTGTAGGCCAGTTGCGCCTGGTTGCGCACCAGCGCCCGGTAAGCCTTCCCATCGGATGCGGTACCCGCCGCGTCCACCGTAAACTCGACGACCACCGCCACGCGGTCTTCATTTTCATTCAGCGAGGTAATACCCTCGGAAAGTTGTGAGGGCAGCATAGGAAAGACTTTCACCCCGGTATACACCGATGTCGTCTCACTCTGAGCATGGCTGTCGATGATGGTCCCCTTGTTGACGCGGGCATCCACATCGGCCACTCCCACGAGCACACGGATGCGGCCGTCGGGCAACTGTTCGGCCCATTCGATCTGGTCCAGATCCTTGGACGTGTCGTTATCGATCGACGACCAGAGCAGCTTGCGCAGGTCCTGGGCTCCGGGAACGGCTGGCGCTTCAGGATGAGCCTGAATTGCGCTCAGCTCGGTATCGGTTCCGGCGGGGAAATCCGGCTGGAAACCGTGCTCGATCATGGTGGCGTGGGCCGCGGCGACAAGATTGAAGTGATACGGGTGGCTGGAGGACATGAAAAAAAGGCTCCTGGAGTGCGACAAGCCAGCCTAACACTTCAGGGCAGACAGACTTGTCCGGTTTTGCTCTAAATTCGAAGGGCAGCTGGAAATCCAGCCGCCCCCGATTAGATTCCGTTTCAATATCGACTAAAGACCCAGATCGGAAAGTACCTTTGGCTTGGTTTCTTCTACGGCCAGCAGATTGTGGCAATTCGCACAGTCCTGCGTAATCGCCTTTCCGTCCTTTGACACGTGGTCGCCATCGTGGCAGCGGAAGCAGCCCGGATAGCTCATGTGACCAATATTGTTCGGGTGCGTTCCCCAGGTTACCTTCATGTCCGGAAAAACGTTCTGCATATAAAGCTTCGCCAATTCAGTCCCGGCAGCTTTCACCTGCGCTGCCTTTGCCGTCAGAACCGCAGGATTCAACGATTGATAGAAAGCCTCAAGCTGCGCCGGAATCTTGGCGCGCGCCTCATCCTGGCTGACGTAGGTGGCCTTCAACAGCTCCAGTCCCTCTTTGTGAACGAAGGGCAACTCGGCACTGATAGCGCCGTCGGCCATGGCCCGGTTGATTGCTTCTTCCGGCGTATAGAAGGTGTGCGACGCGCGGTTGTGGCAATCGATGCAGTCCATCTCTCGCCGTTCGCCCTGAGGCATCGCGCCGTTCAGAGCCGACGATGCAAACACCGTCTCTGAGCCGTCAGGGTTCTGCCGCTGTACCCAGGGAATGGTGCTGCGAGCCCCATCGGTGGCGATATATTCCATGCGATTCAGGTGGACGCCGTGAATGCCAGACAGGCGCGAGAGCGAATCCTCTCCGCCCAGATGCAGTACCAGCACGGTTCGGGATTCGGTGTTTTGCTCATCATCGGCAAAGTTCGACTTCACCAGCAGCTTTTCGCCCACGAACTTGGCCGGAGTATGGCACCCCTCGCAGATGATGCGCGCCGGGCGCAGGCTCGTCACAGGCGACGGAATCGGCGTGGGATAACGATCGAATGAGACCTCAAGCAGCTGCTTGGTGCCGTTTACCTTGGCGCTGAAATAGGCCTGCGCGCCCGAACCGATGTGGCATTCAACGCAGGCCACATGCGAGTGGGCTGAAATCTTGTAGGCCGTGTACTCCGGATGCATCACGTGGCAGGATTGCCCGCAGAACTCCGGCGAATCCATGTAGGCCGCGCCGCGATAGCTCGCCATCGACACCACCAGCAGGTTCACGACGGTAGCCACCAGCACGATGTCCAGGCCATGACGGAACATCCGATCGTTGAGATCGATCTTGGGATACGCGGCGGGAATCTGGCCGGCCTTCCGCAGCTTCCTGTAGCGCACATACACGCCCACAGGAATCAACAGCAACCCGGTCACGAACAATCCCGGCAAAATCAGGAAGAAAATGATGCCGGCGTACGGATTGTCGTTAAACCGCCCGAACAGCTCCACCAGCCAGTAGCCGATCATGGTTACGCCGGAGGCGCTGGTCAGGGCGCCGCCCGCGAGGCTTATGGGGTTGTTGCCGAAGAACAGCGCCGGGCGCACCCAGTGTTCACGGAATTTCTGAAACAAAGCCACCTTTTTTCCTCCGCATGCAAACGGATATTGCGTTTCCAGGATTACTCGACTCCGAAGCCGAGATCCCAAGTCGACGCGACCATCAGGAAGCGGCGGCCTTGTGCAAATCCAAATTGGGCAAAGTATCCTGGAAACGCCTCAGCCCGCCGAGAAGAACGGAACCGCGAAAAGTACGCCATTAGAGGCCAGGCGCCGGGTGTTGATTTCTTTAGGAAATCAACACTCGAGGGCGTAGCTTCGGGTAGCTCTATCGTGGTTTCGCTCTGGGGCGGGCCTTGTCGTGCATCCCGGTTTTGATTGTAATGCTTACTTCAAAGTGCGGAAGTAAGTGACCACGTCCTTGATTTGCGCGTCCGTCAGTCCAGCGACCGGCTTCATCTTGCCCTTGCCGCTCTTGACGACAGCAGTCATTTCGGCCACGCTCAGCGCCTTGACTGAAGGGTTCGAGGCCGGCTTGACGCCCATCATCTTGGCGATGCCAGGGCTGGGTGTGCCAGCGGAACCATGGCAAGTCGCGCACTTTGCTTTATAGGTCGCTTCGCCGGAATCGGCAAAGGCAAGAGTGCCGGCCAAAGAAACTGCCGCGGTCAGCACCAACAGGGTACGAATCATCTTTGTCATCGTGAAACTCCTTGAGTTATTTGCGGCCAGTACACGCCTAGCAGCACCAGTTCGATAAATTCTTTCTCGTGCAAGTCCAACTACCTGCAGCTTGCGGCCGTTGAAACGGCAATCTAAATTGCAGCGAAAACCATCTTACGCGAACCGGCGCAATCCGCTTGAATCTTCGAATTGCGTCGGTTCGTTCTTACTTTGCGAAGGTGCGGAAGTAATCTACCGAATCCTTGATCTGCGCGTCGGTGAGCTTTCCCTTGAACGCCGGCATCTTGCCTGCGCCGTTCGTCGTAACGGCAATCATCTTCGTCTCGGTGGAACTCTTCACCGATGGATCGGTTGCCGGCTTCACGCCCATCGCCTTGGCCATCGCGGGGCTTGGAACGCCGGCGGCGCCATGACAGCCTTGGCACTTCGCCTTGTAGGTCGCTTCCCCAGATTGGGCGAAACCCACGGCGCCTGCCAGAAGTACAACGGCAGCCATCATCACCTGGAATCGAATCGTCTTTCTCATGGTAAAACTCCTGAATGATACTTGCGGCCTGTGTAAACGCAGGCGTCACCGCTCGCGTATGGCTTATTCAAGAAATGCGTTCTAAATCTTTGCTTTAAAAACCACCCTGAACCGGGTTCCGCAATTCCGTCTCTCCTTAGGAAAAAGGGCGGGCCGCTAAAACCCCTTCGCACGGCCCGCCCCAAAAATCTTCAAATGGATGGCGGTCTTAATCAGAACTCGTAATGCACTCCAAGAGTTACGTTGTTTGCGTGGTAAGTCCGCGGCGCGGTCAAACCGGAAGTCGGTTCGGTCAAGCCGGTCGGATAGGGCAGCGATGTGCAAGGAACCACCGCCGAGGTCGTCGTTGTTGAAGTGCTGCAAGACTGTGGGCCGGAAGGACCACCCTCTCCGTAGCCGTAGTAGTTATATTCAGCCTTCCAGATCAATCCGGGACGGGAGGTCCAGGCAAGGTTCACAAAGGGAGACTGGTACTTCGAGACCAACGAACCGTTTACGTCACGTGCATCGTTGAAGAAGCGGCTGCCTGCCACATCGCTGATGCGATAGCCGAAGTTCGTGTGGACCTTGGTGTTCGGAGACATGGTGAGAGCCACCGATGCGGACTGCGTCGGAGCATCCATGAAGTCTCTTCCGTGCCAGGCCGCGAGCTGTGTCGTCGACCCTCTGGCGAAGACTCCGGCGCACACATTCGGCGCCCCGCTGCCGTTGGTTGAAGCAGTGCCGGGCAACGTAGCCGTGGCGCCATTGTTGTAGCAGACGTTGGTCGCCGCATAGACATCGCTGTAGGCGTAGTTGATGTCGAACCCGTAGTGCTCGTTCGGCATCAGCTCCGCACCAAAGCTTGCCACCCGGCTGTAATCCACGTGATTAATCGGGCCTTCGAACGGGGTGCCCGCTACCACAACGGCCTGGTTATTGTTCGTGTTGTCGTGCCGTTCCCGGTCGGTGAAGGCGCCATTGAGCGTCGCCCAGTTCTTCGGGCGGTACATCGTATGCATCCTGTATTGCTTCGTTTGCCGCGGACCGATTGGGGTAAGCGTGTTGTCGGCGTAGAGTATTTCTACCGTGCCGTTGATATCCCAGTTGCTTGTGGGCCGCAAAGCGGCGTTGAAGATGCCGCCAGTTTCGGTGATGGCAACTGTCCCGTTCACAGGGTCAGCCAGCGCCAGCGGAATTGAACCGGCATGAGGAACGCCCTGACCGATGTTGCGATTGCTGTAGCGGTAGGTGACCGACAACCTGGCGCGCGATGAGGCATCCCATGCCGCGGTCAGGTTATTGATCAGGAACTCCTGCCCGTAGAAGTTAGGTGTCATGGTGCCGTTGACGCCGTGAGGAAGCGTGCCGGGTGACGAGGTCAGTGGACCAATGTAGTTGATGGTCTGATTCGGCGCAGCAGGCGTCGACAGGTTGACGGGCGTCGGAACGAGAGAGTAGCCCGGTTCCTTGGTGCTCGAGAAATCGACCTGGTCAGCAAGGCTGAACGTTTTTGTAGCCTGCAATACGAACCCGAAGTCGCCCGTCAGTACCGCCCGGTGCGCCCTGGCATAGCCGCCTGTCCACGTGATCGAGCGAATTCCTCCGCTCAGACCCTGGGCATTTTCATAATAGTTGGCAAGGTTCGATGTCCCCAGCGTGTAACGGAGATCGCCATTCATCGAGAGGTTCTGGATGCTGTTGCTCTGCAAACGAACCAGAGATGTGGGGAGCAGGGTGCGGGTCGGCAGCGTGCGTGTGTAGCTGGTGACGACTGCGCATGCAGGGTTGATAATCGGCTTGCCGCCGCTCGGGTTCGCCGTGAGGATCGTATACACGGTCGAGCTCGTGTAAGCACTGCCCATGCTGGCCGTGTTGCAGGCGCCAATGCCGTAGGGCGTCTCACTGTCCCAGTTGCCAAGATATGCAGGGGTTCCGTCCGCCTCTTGCGCCAGGAAACCGTTCGGATCCAGGGTGAAGAAGGTATCCGCCTTGTAACGGTTGACCTCCTCTTCAAAGGTCAACTTCGTTCCCTTAGCCAGCTTCCAGTCGATCGCCCCGAGGTAATTGTCGGAGCCATTGCGCTGATACTGCTCGAGCAGGGCGTCGTACTTCATGATCGTATAGCTCGGGCTCAGAGCCGGTCCCTCCATCGTACTGTGGGAGTACTCGACCCTGAAGGACACCTTGGCCAGCGGAAGGATCGTCAGGTTGACGTCCGTCATGCGCCGCACCGTGTTGAACAGCACCGTCGAATGATTCACCTGCGGCCACGCCAGCGTGCCGGTGGGCGCATTCGAAGGCCCGATGGGGATCGACAGCCCCGTGGTGATAGCCGGATTGCCAAGCAGATCGTAATCGAAGTACTGGCGATCGCGGCGGAACAGTCCCGAGAAGTCGTAGAGCTTGCCCTTCGAGAAGTTCAATCTTGTAAAGTTTGTTGGATCGCCGCCGTACCCGCTGCTGATCGCAGAGAGATTATCGAACAGAGAATTCTTCTTGCCCGGCAGCGAATGCATCTCGAGTGTCTGGTTGAGCATACGGGGCCCGGAATGCATATTCACCATGGTGTCGTACATGGCGCCGCTGCCCGAGAGCCCGACCATATGCCCACCCATGTCCACGGTCTGATGAATCGAGTACCCGTCCGGAATAACCGTTATTGCCCCCGGCGTCTGAATCTGCGCACCGGTCGCTGGAGTTTGGGCGACAGCGACACCCGTCAGTAAAATGGCGATCCCAATGCAGCCAGCGATGCGCTGGATCATTGCGGAAGATGGCTGTTGATTGGACAGCCGAGAAAACCAGCCTATCTTTTTCATATGAAGCCTCACTTGAAAAACGTTGCTCCTATCAAAACCTTGCACCCGCGTGCAAATTCGGTGCGGGATCTGGGCCGCGCCAACCGATGAATCTGTCGGCCGCGGCCAAGTCCCATGACTGCTACCTGATAAACGCCTGACTCAGGTTCGACCCGTGGATCATCGTGTGGCAGTCGATGCATGGCGTCGCCGTCACTGAGCCTCCGCCCTGACCGTGCACCGTTGCCGCGCCCACCGGGCTATGGCACTGGTTGCACAGCGTGGCGATACTCGGCATGTTTAGCAACCGCGCATTCTGCGATCCGTGCGGAGTGTGGCAGGCCGTGCAACCTTCTGACCTGACCGGTGTGTGCTCGAACACGAACGGTCCCCGTGTGTCGGTGTGGCACTTGGTGCAGACCATATTCTGATCAGCAGTCGTCTTCAGGTTGTTGTTCGAAAAGGTGCCGTGCGTGTCATGGCAGTCAGTGCACTTGACCAGGCCTTCCTCCACCTTGTGGTGGAAGGGCATACCGAATGCCGGCTTCACGTCTGAGTGGCACTGGAAGCACAGCGCAGGCTGCGAAGCCTTCAACAACTGCTCCTTGTCCTTGCTGGCATGCACGCTGTGGCAGCTGACGCAACCGACATTGGCCTTGGCGTGAGGAGAACGTTCGAAGTTGGGATGCGCTCCTGCGTGGCAGCCGAGGCACTTCGTATCCACTTCCTTGGTCGACGCCTTCGCTGGATTGAAGATCTTGGTGACGTCACCACCGCCATCGACGTGCGCTTTGCCGGCCCCGTGGCAGTTCTCGCAGGTGACGCCGTTGCCGCCGTGCATCTCGGCCATCTTGGTGTGGGGGTTGTCAGCGAATTTCTTGCCTACCTCTTCATGGCAGGTGACGCAGGTTTCGGCACCCACAAAGTCGCCCGAAACGGCGGCCTTGGCCTGGGTGTCGGCCGTTTTCCCCTTAGGCGCCGGGGCACCCAACGCGGTGGCGCAAAGAACACTCGCGCCCAGCATCAACATCAAACAAACTCGCAGTCCCCGTTTCTTTCCAGGAGCCGCACCGATCGAAAATCGCGCTACAGGCCTATCTTTATGCATGAAAAATACCGCCTTTGCTGCTCTCATCGCATCCCCCCGAAACCACTCGCTCCAGCGTTTCATCCGTCGAAGTTGGCGGTTCGTGCTCTGAATCGCCATCGGCAGTAGTTGGTCGGCGCACTTTCTAACGGAGGTTGCACTTGTGCGGAGCATCACTACACACAGTGAAGATTACTTTTTTGTCATCTAGGTTTGCCGTGATGTCTGTCACAGAGTGTAAGTCGAACATTTGCCTACCCAATTTCTGTCGCTGAGTGATCTAGGTAACTGAGAGTGCCTCATCGCAGTGAATTCAAAGAATCAACTCATTCCCTCTATCGGGTATATGGCTACCCCATAAACAGATAACGGTGGAATCGAAGGGAGTCTATCCTCTCCAAACAGCGATCCAAATCACATTGCGACTCTCCAAAAGTGGAGAATCTTTCGCCAACTCCGCGAGGGCTGACCGGACGTTTGGCTCTCCCTCCAGCCCAGTGCCATTCACCATGCTGTTTGTATCCCAATCGGCGGCGGTACCAAGCGCCGCAGATTCCGGGAAACGGCTCCAACGGCTCAGGTGTCAGTGTTGCGCCGGCATAGACGTGAGCCCCATCACATCCCCAGCAACGGCTGCTGCGGCAAACTTCCTCTAGAACAAGAGCTCCCGTTCCCGTAGGCCCGAACGATCTTTCATATCAGGTGTGGCCCTTGCGGCAAGCTGTGGGGCTCACCAGATGGCGGGAACAAAAGGGGTTGGCTTCAGATTCGGGCGGGGCAAGACCATGGCGGACTCTCAGATTTCGGCGGAAGTGCACACGCGGCAAAGGCACATTACCCGGCCGGTTCCGGCTGGTTGTGCGGCTTGTTCCAATCGCCGCCCTGGTTGGTTCTGCTCCCTTGGAAGCGCTGTCCTTGCCGATCTTGAACTGGCCACCAGCACCATCTCTCTTCCAGCCCAGGCCTCGCTCTTCACCCAGGGAGAAGATGCCCGATGCCTCTATCTCATTTGCAGCGGTTATCTTAAGCTGACGACCGGACGCATCGATGACAAGCAGATGATCGTCCGTGTCGCGGGTCCCGGCTCAATGCTGGGCTTGTACGCAGTTCTATCCCACGGACTCTACGAAGTTTCCGCTGAGTCGCTGACCACCGCCCAGTTGCGCCCCGTAGAGCGGGAAAGGTTCCTCAACTTCCTGCGCAGCCATAAAGAGGCGCAGATGCGCGCCGTCCAGTGCATCTGCCAGGAATACCGCTTTGCCCTTCAGGATGCATGCCGCATCGCTCTCGCCGAGACCGTGGCCGCCCGCCTGGGACGGCTGCTCCTTGAATTGGCCAATCAGATTGGCGAGCACCTTGACGCGGGCGAATTCCGCTTCCCGCTGCTGCTCACCCACGAGGAGATGGCCTCCATGACCTGCACCACCCGCGAGACTGTCACTCGCACCCTCGGCCAGTTCCGCAAAGACGGGTGGATTTCCATCGAAGACTCCCTGGTGACCCTCCATCACCCCGACCGGCTGCAGGCGCTCCTCTAGAACCTGCCTTTGCCCCGCTCTCCCCGGACCTTTTTTCGAGTCAAATAAACGTGATACGGGGCGTTATCATACTAAGTGGGAGTACATGCCGCACATGACCCGTTTTTCTGCTTGTTTTTTTGTTCTTCTCCTCTCCTCCTGCGTTGCAATCGCTCAGCCTCCGGCTCCAGGCCCGACGCCTGTTTCGGTTTCGGCTCCAAACCAGCCGGCCGTCACTTCTTCCCAGAGCCCCGAGATCGACCAGTTCCAGAAGATCGAGAACAACTGGTCAGATGCCATCAATCGGCACGACCAGTACACTCTTGAACTGGTGTTGTCGCCCCTGTTCGTAGACGTTGCGGCAAGCGGCGACATTACCACCCGCAATCAGCAGTTGGCCCAGGTGATTACCGGCGAGGACAAAACCATCTACCTCACCCAGAAGGTGATCACCGTACGCATGCTGGGCGACATTGCCGTAGCCAACGGCACATACACGCTGCACCACAAGGTCAACACCGCACAGGTGGACGAGAAGGGTGTTTTTACTCACGTCTTCGAGCGCCTTCGCGGCGGCTGGGTCTGCGTCAACTCCCAGCGCACCGCGCTGCGTGAAGACCCAATCACCAAGACAAAAAAGCCCTCCAACGCCGAGATGCCCTTCCACATCCCGTTGTTCTCGCACAGCGACAAGAGCAATCCGTAGGGCAGCGCAGGCGCAGACCTTCCGCCTTGTCTCCGAAGACCTGCTCCTGCAATTCATCCCGAGACGATCGGTCAGCGAACTTTCATCGCAACGCTTGCGTATGCGATGATTTGTCTTCCCCGCAGGAGACTCGGAATGAAGCGGCTACTCGTATTTCTTCTCGTCCTCGCACCACTCAGCGCCCAAACCTACCAGCCCACCTGGGACTCCATCGATAAGCGAGCTACTCCCGCCTGGTTTACCGACGCCAAGTTCGGCATCTTCATTCATTGGGGCGTCTACTCTGTGCCCGCGTATGCCCCGGTGATTCCGGGCAAGCTGGCTTACGCCGAGTGGTACTGGCACCAGATGACCGAGGGCCGTGACAACCCGAAGGCCAATGCCATCGAGACCGGCACGTGGGCCTATCACCAGAAGATGTATGGCGCAGACTACGCCTACCAGAATTTCGCTCCGCAGTTTCGCGCCGAGTTGTTCGATCCGGATCAGTGGGCAACTATTTTGGCGGGCTCGGGAGCCAAGTACGTAGTGCAGACATCGAAGCATCACGAGGGGTTCGCCATGTGGCCCAGCAAAGAGGCCTCTGCAACCTGGGGCCGGCCATGGAATGCAGTCGAAATAGGCCCCAAACGCGATCTACTCGGCGATCTGAGCGATGCGGTGCGGCGCAAGGGCCTGCGCATGGGCATCTACTACTCGCTCTACGAGTGGTACAACCCGCTCTGGCTCAAAGACAAGCCGCGATACGTCCGCGAACACATGTTCCCGCAGTTCAAAGACGTGGTCACGCGCTACAAGCCGTCCATCATCTTCAGCGACGGCGAGTGGGAGATGCCTTCCGCCGACTGGCGCAGCCCGGAACTACTCGCCTGGCTTTTCAACGATTCGCCCGTCAAGGACGATGTGGTCATCAACGACCGCTGGGGCAGCGAGACCCGCCACAAACACGGCGGCTACTGGACTACGGAATACACAGCGGGAATGAGCGGCATGGAACATCCATGGGAAGAGAGCCGCGGCATGGGCTACAGCTACGGCTACAACCGCGCCGAACGCCTCGAGGATTACCACACCGGGCGCGAGCTGGTGATCATGCTCGTGGATATTGTGAGTCGCGGCGGCAACCTGCTGCTCGACATCGGGCCCGCTGCCGACGGCACCATCCCCGTAATCATGCAGGACCGCCTGCACCAGATCGGCGACTGGCTCAAAGTCAACGGCGACGCAATCTACGGAACGCGCCCCTGGAAGACCTCGCGCCAATGGAGCGCCGGCGAACAGCCTACCGTCGCCTACAACCAGAGATTCGAATCAGCCTACGACGTCTCCAAACTCGCCGCAGCACCCGAGCCCGGCAAGGCCGCCATCGACGCCTTCCTCACCAGCAAGGGCAACAACGTCTACGCCATCCTCCCCCGCTGGCCCGGCCAGAGTTTTCTGTTGAAGGATGTAACCAGCGCGAAGTCAGTAACGCTTCTAGGATCCGACATCCCGCTGAAGTTCAAACCGTCACCCGGCGGCATCACAATCGACCTGCCCATGCTGCCGAATGATCTTCTTCACCAACCAGCCTGGGTTCTCAAAGTTTCTCAATAGCAAGTAGTGGGCTACTTTGAGCCATCGTCAGTAAATTGATTCAGCTACCGCAAGCCACCAAGCTACGAAAAGTGTTGCACCTACTAGTGCAATCCATCTACTCAACCCACGACCAAAACCAGAAAGAACCAGTGAAACGATGGAAAACAACAGTCCCCACCTAATGAACGGAATGGCGATCCGTGCCTGTTCAAAGTAGTCGGTTGTTTGATGCGCCCGAAACACGCCGATTGCCATCGCGGCAGACGATGCCAAGAAGCAGATAATACCGCTCGAAAAAAGACACCGACGCCATTTTGGTAGGCTGTTCGAGGCTTCTTCGTTCTCGCCCCTCATACTGCCCTTTCCGCCCTCCGCTCGTAGAACTCCCAAAACGCCGGGTGCCCCCGGTCTCTCGCAGTTGGAGACCGGGGATAGGATCAACCCTTCTCCCGTCCAAGACACTCTGATCGGGAACTCTAACTAGCCACCTTGCGAGCCCCCTGTACGCGAATCGACACGTGCACCAACCCCAGCGCCGCCGGAGTCACGCCCGGTATGCGACTCGCCTGTCCAATCGTGATCGGCCGCACCCGCTCCAGCGTCTCGCGCATCTCGCGCGACAGCCCGCTGATGGCGCCGTACTCGATCCACTCCGGAATCGCGACAGCCTCGGCAGCCTTCAGCTTTGCAATCGACTTCTTCTGTTGCTCCAGGTATCCGGCAAACTTGATCTCGGTTTCTACGGCCCGCACCTCGTTGCGCAGCACAGCTATCTCCACCCGTCCGGTCGTTGAACGAAGATGATCGGGTGCCCCATCCATTCCGCGCTCTTTGCGGAATGGGTGGGAACTCAGAAGCTCGTTCAGTTCGGCAGCCATCTCCCGCAGCAGCGAATCTCCCATCAACTCTTCCCGCATCGCACCCAGCACCGGTTCAATCGTGACTTCAGGCCGCTTCAGCAGTTGCGCCCACGTCAGTCCCGCAGTCGTCGTCAGTGCACCGAACCCCGCTGCTTCAAGCTTCTCCGTGTCCACCTTGCCGGCCACAAGCATTCGCTCCAGCGCGCCCATCCGCTCCTGCTTCTGTTCGTACTCCGCCCAGGCCTCGTCGCCGATCAGCCCCAGCCGCCTGCCGTGCGGAGTCAGCCGCCGGTCAGCATTGTCGATGCGCAGATGGAGCCGGAACTCAGCCCGCGATGTAAACATCCGGTACGGCTCGTTCGTCCCCTTAGAAATCAGATCGTCGATCAGAATGCCCGTGTAGCCTTCGGTCCGATCCATCGTGAAGGGCTCCTCGCCCTTCAGCCACAGCGCCGCATTGATGCCGGCCATGATGCCCTGGCACGCCGCCTCTTCGTAGCCGCTTGTTCCGTTGATCTGCCCGGCCAGATAGAGCCCTTCCATCTGCTTTACGCGCAGGGTCCGGTCCAGCTCGGTCGCATCCACGCTGTCATATTCAATCGCATAGCCCGGCCGCAACATCTCCGCCTGGTCCAGCCCCGGAATAGAATGCACAATCTGCCACTGCACTTCCATCGGCAGCGACGTCGACATCCCGTTTACATAAACCTCATGCGTATTCAGCCCCTCAGGCTCAAGAAAGAACTGGTGCTGCGTCTTGTCGGGAAACTTGACGATCTTGTCCTCGATCGACGGGCAATAGCGCGGCCCGATCCCCTCGATCCGTCCCGAATACATCGCCGACCGGTGCACATTTTCGCGAATGATGCGCAACGTCTCCGGCGTGGTGAATGCAATGTGGCAGCTCACCTGCGGCTGCACAATCTTCTTCGTCCTGAAGCTGAACGGCGTAGGGTCCACGTCGCCGGGCTGCTCTTCGAAGGTGTCCCATTTGATCGTCCGTCCATCCAGCCGCGGCGGCGTCCCCGTCTTCAAGCGGCAAGTCCGAAGGCCCAGCGCCCGAAGTGCTTCGCCCAGCAGAACAGAGGCTGGCTCGCCGCTTCGTCCCGCCGGATACCGCTCCTCACCGCAGTGAATCAACCCATTTAGAAACGTACCCGTAGTGATGATGGTGGCTCCGGCCAGCAGCCTCCGCCCATCGCGCAGCTTCAGCCCCAGCACCCGCCGCCGCGTGCGAACCGGCCGCGGCAACTCAGCAAGTTCGTCGACCCCGTTTATTCCAAGGCCCTGGTCTCTTAATCCCCGTTCTTCGTCCACCAGATTCAGATGGGGTGCCCCAGGTCCCGATTCTGGGACCTGGGATGAGACCTCTGCTAAAGAAGAATCCTCCTCAATTACCAGATCCACCACCTCAGCCTGCCGAATGTGCAGCCCCGGCTGCGACTCCAGCACCTCCCGCATCTTCACGCGATACAGCTGCTTGTCGCATTGCGCCCGCGGACTCCACACCGCCGGCCCCCGCGAAGTATTCAGCAGCCTGAACTGGATCCCCACAGCATCGGCCACCTCGCCCATGATGCCGCCCAGCGCATCCACCTCGCGCACCAGGTGTCCCTTGGCTACGCCGCCCACGGCCGGGTTGCAACTCATCTGCGCAATCAGGTCCATATTCATGGTGATCAGCGCAGTCTTCAGCCCCATGCGCGCCGCCGCCATCGCCGCCTCGCACCCCGCGTGCCCCGCGCCCACCACAACCACATCGTATTGTTCGGTAAATGCCATCAAGTCAGGGAAGAAGCCCTACACACCTATTCTACGGATTCTGCGTTTGCTGCGCAGGGGTAATCACTAAGCCAGCAGTTAGCTTCCTTCATTATCCGCAACTACAGCTACTTACAGACGCAGCCAATCTGAGCGAAGCGCTTTTCAGCGGAGTCGAAGGACCTGTATTTAGCTCGGCGTCCAGGTCAGTTCCTCTCGCGCAAACCACTCTTTACTCAGATCGACCCACGTGGGATTCGTCTTTTTGATCAGCGCGATCTCCTTAGCCTGCGTCCAACCCTTCAACTGCTTTTCACGCGCAATCGCGTTGCTTGGATCCACGAAGCGCTCGAACCAAACCTGCCGGTTGCAGTTATAAGTTTCTGTAAAGCCCTCATGTAGCTTCCGTTTGTGTTCGAACATTCTCTTCCGTAGATATCAGGTCATGCAAATGTAGAGGGTCAAGCTCCTGCTGGCCACGATGTAAGTAAAATAGTATCCCTCGTGCATGGCTGAACTCTAAACCCGAACCATCGAACTGCAATGTGAGGATATGCACACCGAAAAGCAAATGCAGGTCCTTCGACTCAGCTACGCTTCGCTCAGGATAACTGCATCCATTTCAGGATGATTGCATGATTGGAGTGTGGAGGTTCAAAAACAGAAAACTATGCCTTCCGCAGCTCCAGAATGATCGCCGCCCCGCGCGGATCCAGATTCACAGCCGATGCCCGCCCGTTTTGGTCGCGCAGAATTGTCGCGCACAGGCTCAACCCCAGCCCCGTCGTCTC
The DNA here is from genome assembly GCA_035945795.1 of Occallatibacter sp. Classification (GTDB taxonomy): domain Bacteria; phylum Acidobacteriota; class Terriglobia; order Terriglobales; family Acidobacteriaceae; genus Telmatobacter. The sequence continues at coordinate 68,478 of DASYZU010000053.1, read as the reverse complement.
GCCGCCAATCTGCGTGGGCATAAAGGGATCGAAGGCGCGCTCGGGATTGAGGAATCCCGGCCCCGAGTGAGCTACCAGGATCTGCACCAGCCGGCCCTCGGCGGTTGCCTCCAGACGAATGGTCTTTGGCCCTTCCGGAATAGAAGCCGGGCCCTGATTCTCGACCGCTGCAATGGAATACTGCAGGCAGTGCAGCACCGCCTGGCGCAGTTGCTGCGCGCTGCAAAGCACCCTGGGCAGGGCCGGAGCAACGTTCAGCTGGAGTTCAATCGAGCGCTGCAGAAGTTCGGATCGATGGAGCTGCTCCATATCGGCCAGCAACTCGGCCACCGAAACCGCCGCAAGCTGATCGTTCTGCACCCGTGAAATGCGTGTCAGACTTTCCAGCGTGGACCGCATGCGGCGGGCCTCGGTGAGAATCGACGTGACACCCCTGCGCTCCGGCGCGTCCAGCGCCACGGTCTCTTCCAGCAGCGAGGCGTAGCCCAGAACCACCGTCAGTGGATTGTTCAAATGGTGGGTTACGTTGCTTGCTAGCTGGCCCAGCCCGGCGAACTTCTCCGAATCGATGAGCTTTTCAAACATCATGGTCTGGCTGCGCGTGGCTTGCAGCCTTGCCGCCAGCATTTCAATCGGCAACAGGTCGTCGGCGCGCAGCGCGTCCTGCTGCAGCCCTTGGAAACTCCCTGTTGTCGGGCGCATTCCGGCCAGCAACAACGCGCCCTCCGTGATGGAGCGTCCCGTCATCGGCACGGCCAGGGCCCCGGTAAACCGCAGCCGCTTAAGGTCATCGCCGGGCTTGAGCCACTGTGTCAGGTCCAGGCTGAGAGTCTGGCTATGCTCCACCGCGGGCGGAGCCGAACCGGGCGCCAGAAAACCCGCCGCAGGAATCCGAGCGGCCAACTCGCCCAGTGCCGCGACCGTGGCCTCGTCCAGCCCGGCTGACCCGGCCAGCCCATACCGGCCCGCGTTCTCCAGCAGCAGAGCTGCCTGCGCAAACCGGCTGTGCGTCACCACAACCTGGCAGATATCGCTCCCCTGGCGGTCGAAGTCCTCCACCCGGCGCCGGGCAAGCATGAGATTGGTATAGGCTTCCAACTCGCGGCGCGCCCTGCGTTCGCGCTCCTGGGCGGCCTTGTTGATGTATATCTCATCCTCCAGAGCCAGCATGATCATGCCCAGTGCCGCCACCACCTTGCCCATCACGATGACGTGAATCAGGTTGAGGTTCAGCGCTGCATCGAGACCAATAGCGGGAAGAATCTGCAGGCCGGAGAGCGACCAGGCGGTAAAGCCCATCACGCTCAGGACCACGCCCGGAGAGAAACGCCGGAAGACGAAAGCCAGCAGCAATGCGGTCATCAGCAGGTTGGCGCACTCGGCAAAGGTCAGCGCCCAGCTTGCTCCCGCTGTAAAGCAAACCCGTAGAGTCAGGCTGCCCATCACGGCGCAGAACGAAACCCCGAGCCAACTCGGCATGCGGCTCTGCGCCGCGCCCCAGAGCAAGGCAACCACAAGGGAGATCGCGCCCAGGCCGGGAAAGAGCCAGAGCCGCGGACCGCTGGGCGATATGTCGTGAAAGACCACGTAAAAAAGGATCGAAGCGATCACCAGCGGAATTGTGTAGGGAATAACGTAGAGGACATGCAACCGCCCCATGCGAAAGCGCAACGGAGTCAGTGAGGCGATAAATAGGGCTGAACCGATCAGCATGGAGGTATGGCCGGCAGCGATCATCCACGAATGTATCTGCCCGGCGAAACTCCACGGCCATTCAACGTAGCGCAGAACCATTGAGAACAGCGCAAACAGGAAGCCCAGAAACCACAGCAACGTGCGCGTGTCACGGAAACGGAGATAAAGATACCCGAAGGCGGGCAGCAACAGGGCGCTGAGCACTAGCGCGGGGGCATGGTAGTAATCCGGCATGAAAGCCTGAATCTCCTTCCGCCCCCTTCGTCTGGAACGCAAGTTGGCTTGACGATCACTGGCAGGGGTCCGGTATGATTCTCTGGAACGGCATGCACCACGCCTGCCGCACGCCCATCGGCCGCGCTAGAGCCCGATTTCCCGACCCCTTATTTTGAGACCTCCCGGAGGCCATGTACATGCGTCTAAAGTTGCAGCGGGACCGGTACGAGCCGGGCAGTACCTTTGCTCCCCGTCCATGCGAGCGAACTGCGGGAGGAGTGTAGGCACCTTGAAAAACCGTTGGTGGATACTGATAAACCATTGCTTATTGGTATTGCTGGCTGTCGCCTGGTGCACTCCAGGCGCAGCGGCGCAGAGCAATGACAGCTTTACGCCCATGCCTTTGGATTCCGGCTTTGGGCATATGGATATCTCTTCGCCGCCTGTTCCTGAAGAACAGATCATCAAGCAGTTTGCCGCCAAGGAGAGCGAATTTCAGGACGCGCTCAACCACTACACCTATCGCCGCTACGCCCGGGTGCAGACCCTGGACGACGACAACAAGGTCGACGGCGAGTGGTACGAAGTGGACGATGTCATCTTCGACTCCTCCGGCCGGCGCACCGAGAAAGTGGTCTTCGCGCCGGGCAGCACGTTGCAGCGGGTCATGATGTCACCCTCCGATCTGCAGGACATCTCGCACGGCTATCCCTTCGTTCTCACCACCGAAGATATCGCCCAGTACGACGTCAAATACGTGGGCCGTCAAAAGGTCGACGAGGTGGATTGCTACGTCTTCACGGTCAGCCCCAAGATCATCGAGAAGAAGAAGCGCTACTTCGACGGCCGCATCTGGGTTGACGCAACCGACCTGCAGATCGTCGTCACCGACGGCCGCATGGTGCCCGACGACACGCGCAAGGGCAGCGAAGATTTGCACCCGCCCTTCATGACCTGGCGGGCGCAGGTCGACGGCCACTACTGGTTCCCGGTGTACACCAAAGGCGAAGGTGAGCTCCACTTCTCAGGCGGCAGCGGCTACATGGCCCAGGACGTGCACATCCGCGACACCGTCAAATACACGGACTACAAGCGCTTCGGCTCCACCAGCACTATCATCTACAACGGCCAGAGCATCTCAGACTCCAGCCAGAAACCCAGCGCACCACCGAAAAAGTAGCATATAGTCGCTAGTGTCCGGCAAAGGTACGGCGTCAGCGATGCAAAAGTGCCGTCTTCGTTCATCCGGCGATACTAGAGTTCAGCGGTGGACGCAAAGGAGATTCTTGAAAAAACCATGACCGCTCCAGGAATCAAGCTCGCGCTGAAAATCTGCACTCTGGCTCTGATGGCAACCGGCCTGCTCTTCGCTCAGGAGACACGCAAAACCATCGTCAACCCGTCGAAGAATCCCGTCGATGACACAAAGGAAAACAGCAGTACGGTACCCGATGTCTACGCCATCACAGGCCATTTTGATCGCATTGTTGTGTTGCGCTTCAAGTACAAGGCAGACCTGCTCGCAGGCATGGAGCAGATGGTGAAGCAGGAGCACATCCAGAACGGTGTCATCCTCAGCGGAGCGGGCTCAGTGCGCGGCTATCAGATCCACCAGGTCAGCAATCGCACCATGCCCTCGCACGATACCTTCGAAACGAATCCCACCCAGCCGGCCGACCTTGTCAGCATGAACGGCTACGTCATCAACGGCCGAATTCATGCGCATATGACGCTGGGGACAACGGAAAAAGCCATTGCCGGTCATCTTGAACCCGGAACCACCGTCTTCACATTCGCCATCATCACCATTGGCGTAATGAACGACGCCGACTTGAGCCGCGTAGACGACAAGACTTACAGGTAGATCGTGCGGCGCCAGCCGCATGTTGAATAGAAGTTACTTCTGAAAAGGGTACGGAGATCTCCGTACCCTTTCCTCACCACACATGAGGGTGGGACATCGCAACGCTCAACCCGCCACTTAGGGCTATCCACAAACTCTGGGTGCCCCAGGTATCGATTCTGAGACTTGGGATAGCACAACCCTTCAACCGCAGGCTCTTCTGTTCACTGTTCACTCGTCACTGTCCGCTGTTCTTTAGTGGCGTCCACCACCATGATTACCGCCACGGCCACCGCCCCGATATCCGGGGAGGGCATGTTCACGACCCGCATCATGGCCGGGGTTGCCTATATGGCCTCGTCCATCCCGCCCCTCGTTGCCGTGGAAGTGTTCGAACGGCCGGTCCCCGCGATCGGGAAACGGCCCACGATAACCGTAATGAGGATCGTAGCGGTTATCAACATGGCCGTAGAATTCGCGAGGGCCATGGAACCACGGACCGGCTCCGATAAATATTCCGTCCTGATACCAATCGGGCCCGTAGTAGCCGTAGGGAGCACAGTCGTACGGAGCATAATCGAAGTATCCGTATGGGCATACGGGTGGCGCCCCAATGTTTACGCCAATGGAAATCTGGGCTGGCGCCAAGTGCGCGCAGCTCAATAGCGCAACAGTGAGAACTGCGAAAGTGAGAGCTTTACCAAGAGACATAAATTCTCCTTGATTCAATTAGAACCGTAAGGAGAATCGTTAGTTGCCTCTCCGGCACAAAATTCCATCCTGGCAGGGGAGTGTTTGCTGAGATAGCACGAATCTCAACCGAGGAGTTTCTCGATCTCCTAGCCCCTGGTCACTGACAACTCAATAGAAGAGATACTTCCGCCACCGATCGTCCCCGCGTCCCAGCATCCGCATGATCTGCCGGCTGGTGTGCAGTGAGAACGGCCGCGGGTCGCGCAGCAGGATCATATCATCGATCTCGTTTAGCATCCGGTTGCCTTTGCGGCGGTTGCAGGAGTGGCAGCAGGCCACCAGGTTTTCCCACGTCGAGCTGCCTCCGCGAGAGCGCGGAACTACGTGGTCCAGCGTCAGTTCGCCGGGAGGCAGCGCGTCGCCGCAGTACTGGCAGGTATTGCGATCGCGCAGCAGGATGTTCTTCCGCGACAGCGCACGTGTCTGATGGGGAATGCGCCGGTATTCAAGCAGCCGAATCACCGAGGGCATCGCAATGCGGCTGCGCTGCGCATGAAGTGTAAGCCCATGCTCCTCCTCAGTGCGTGCAATGCCTTTGAGCACCAGCACCAGCGCACGCCGCGCGCCGCAAATGTTGATGGGCTCGTAGGAGGCGTTCAGCACCAGAACCGGCATCTGCAGCAGGTGAGTAGTCTGGATCGTGTACTGTCCGGCAGAGTGCTCACCGGCCAGCGCAGTTGCCCTGGCGATGGATTTCTGCTTGCGCGCATGAATCATTGCTTTTCCCAGCGACATCTCTTCTTCCCTCGTCAAAAAGATGGTTGGTCGTGCGATGAATACTTGCTTCCCTCTTGCAATACGGCTGCCGTTAAAATGCCGGTCAGCCTTTCAACATCATCCGCGTCCTGGAAAGAAACGCGACTGGCGAATTCGTTCATGCGCCGCGCCCTTGCCAGCGTGGCCACCCACACCGATTCCGCTCCAGCCTCTACAAGCGCCTTCGCCGCGGCACGAGCCGTCGCGCCTGTGGTGAGGATGTCGTCGATCACCAGCACGTGCTTCGACTTGACTGCGGACTGATCGGAAACCGAAAAAGCGCCGCGTACATTTATGCGCCGCATGCGCGGTGTAAGTCCGGCCTGGCTATCGGTGGCGCGCAGACGCATCAGCGTGCTCGAGGCCAGTGTGAGCCGCCACTGCGGATGACTCTTCTTGAGAAATCCAAGCGCGTGCGTAGCCAGAGCCCGTGCCTGGTTGAAGCCGCGCTGCGCAGACTTTGACCGATGCAGTGGCACCGGAACCACCAGCATCTCGGTCGGCGCTTCGCCCGCCAATTGAGCGATTGCTTCAGCCAGCAGCCCACCCAGCGCGCGTGCCGCCGGATGCAGCCGGTCGTACTTCAGTGCGTGGATGGCTTCCTTCATCCGGCCCTGGTAAGGCCCGAAGGCTACCGCCCTCACAAACGGCGGCGGAGCCAGACGGCAGGCCCGGCACATCGCAGAACTCGCCGGCCCTAATCCCAGTTGGGCCGCGTCAACGGTATCGCCGCATCGCGCACACACAGGTCCGCCCTGGACGGGAAACTCAATCCAGCAAGCATCGCAAATTGGCGCAGAGGAAAGCTGCGGCAGAGGGTAACCGCAGAGCGTACATGAAGCAGGAAGGAGGGCGCAACTCAAGGCGTCCATGGGACTTCGGAGCACACGGACTACAGCGCGCCACCGCGAAGTTTCCGATGGCGGAACGTCGAACGTCAGTGAACCGGAGTCCCTGCGGAAGACGCACCTCTCTTTAAGGAAGCGCGGAAGCGTCAAGCGCTGCCTTACCCCTATCTATACCCCAATGACATTTGTAAGGCAAGCCTGTGCAAGGCCCTTGCATTGTCGCGCGCGATGCCTGAAGACTCAAAAGCAGGCCCTGAATTGGCCGATGCTCCGGGGGAAGGCCAATCCGAGAACGTATTGAAAAAACTTACCTTAACGGCCCGGCCGGCCACCCACAAAGAGCAGCGCGCCGCCTGCCGCAATGCACGCAATGCCAACCAGAGGCGGAATCGGAATATTATGGTGCTCCGTCTTATTGATTTGAATCGGACCCATGTCCACTTCCCGTTTTTCGGTCGTGTACTTAAACCCGCCGTAGATAAGCGCGATCAACCCGACAACCAGCAGAACTGCTCCGGTGATCTTCATAACTGGATCCTATTCTCAAAAAGCGCTTGCGCACACGGCGATGGGGCGACTCAAAATGTGAGGTGTGTTGTCAAGGGTGGATCTTTCTCGTGGGAAAGATCAACCCCCGGATTTACCACTCTAGAAAACGCCGGCCATATAGGCTTCTGCCGTTTGGGCCTTTTCGGATTTAGACCCGCACTCGGCCAGAACCACCGGCGACAGCGTAATCACCGGGCAGTGCGCGTGGGCCAGCACCTTGTAGACCACGCCGTTGCGGGTGATGGCGGCAAAGGCCGATGCGCCTTGCGCGCCGAGCACGATAAGGTCGGCCTGCTGGGCTCTGCTCTGGTAAAGGAGTTCCTCGGCCGGATCGCCGGGAACCACAATCGTTTGAATCGCAATCTTGTGCTGCAGTTTGGGTGGAACCAGCATCAACAGATCGTTTTCAATCTGGTCTAGTGTGCGGCCGGCTAGAATCTCCGCGCGTTCCTGGGGCCGGATTACATGCTGCAGGATCAGGCGAGCGTTGTGCTCGACTCCCAGTTCCGCGGCAAAGGAGGCTACCGTGCTGCTGGCCTCGTGCAGGCTTACAGCGCACAGAATGGTGCGGGTGGCAAAGTTGCGATAGCTGCCGTCCACTACGTCGGGGCCAACGATGAAGACCGGCACCTTGGCAGTGCGCAAGACGGCCTCGGCCACCGAACCTACCAGCAGCTTGCCAATGGGACCGGGAGAGTGCGTGCCCATCACAATGCGCTCGATCTCCCGTTCGCGCGCGAACGCAAGAACCTGGTCTGCGGCCAGTCCCGGCCGCACAACCACCTCGCATTGAATGCCGGCTTCGCGCACTTGCTTGGCCATCGGCTCGAGTTGATGTTTTTCGGTACGCGCGGCGGCGGCGTAGTCGTAGTAGCGGATACCCGAGGTTTCCGATGCGGCCACCACCAGCGTGTCATAGGCGTGAAACAGAATAAGATTCGAGCCGAACTCTCTGGCCTGCGCAAGTGCAAACGCGAAGGCCTTCTGATTGGTAGGAATCTCGGAGGCGAAGAGAATGGTGGAGGGTTTGCTCCAACCGGGCTTCATGACGGGTGCCATGGGAACCTCCTGGTGGTGCGTTCAAACTATCGCTGACAGGGCGCCGGGGTTGCAGTGCCCGGCCGCACATGAGAATGTGATTTGACTCACCCTATCTGGAGACGATGCGTTCGGTGCTCCAGCAGTTCCGTTACGGCTACTATAGCCCCGAAATCCAACCGCATTGCAAACTCAAGACAAAATTGTGTCTCCCTCCGAGATTTTGGTCCAGCACGTCCAGGCCAAGGTCGTCGGTCATGCAAGGTAAAGTGATATGGATCACAGCCCACCCTGCACAAAAGCTGTTCTTCTAAAGCCGAATCGTGGCGCCCTGGAACGGTCTTGATTGATTTTGACCGGCTTTCCTGTTCCGAGGCACTGCCAGAATTATTCGGCAGCGCCCAGGTTTCTTTAGGAAACCAAGCCGCTCCATCCCCGGTGCAGGACCCGTATTCCCCGTCCGGGCAAGTACGAGCTTGGCGCGATTCCCCAGGAGGTCTCATGGAACCGATGCATAACATTCCAGCCCGTGGCGGGCTCAACTTTGACGAAACCCCTTTCCTTGCCATCTGGGAAGTCACTCAGTCCTGTGACCTGGCCTGCAAGCACTGCCGCGCTGCCGCCCAGCCCATCGCTCATCCCGACGAGCTCTCCAACGCTGAAGGCAAAGCGCTTATCAACCAGATCGCCGACATGCACATTCCCATCTTCGTCTTTACTGGCGGCGACCCACTCAAGCGCCAGGACGTCTTCGAGTTGATACGTTATGCCGCCGACAAGGGTGTGCAGGTCGCGCTCACCCCCAGCGCCACGCCTCTCCTGACCCGCGAAGCGATCTTCAAACTGAAAGAGGCCGGCCTGGTCCGCCTCGGCATCTCGCTCGACGGCTCTAGCCCCGAGATTCACGACACCTTCCGCGGCCTGCCCGGCGCCTGGGCGCGCACCATCCAGGCCATCGAATGGGCTAATGAAGCCGGCATCCCCATCCAGGTACACACCACCATCAGCCGCCACAACGCCCACGACCTCGACAACCTGTGCAACTTGTTCGAAAAGCTCGCCATCGTCATGTGGAACGTCTTTTTCCTGGTCCCCGTGGGCCGCGGGCAGTTGAACGACCTGCTCTCCGGCGATGAATTTGAGCAGGTTTTCGGCAAGATTTACGAACTGTCGCACCGCGTGAGCTTCCAGATCAAGACCACAGAGGCAATGCACTATCGCCGCTACCTGCTGCAGCACAATCTTGAAGAGAGGAAAATCAGCCACGGACACGGACATCCGGGCGGCGCCGCACACAAATACGAGCCCGGTGCACCCACCGCCGACGCCAAAACCCGCACCGCAAGCTGGGCCACCCGCCGTGTCAACGACGGCAAGGGATTCCTCTTCGTCTCCCACGTCGGCAACGTCTATCCCAGCGGTTTTCTGCCTATCCATGCAGGCAATGTGCGCGAGACACCGCTGGCCGATATCTATCGCAACGCACCGATCTTCAAATCTCTGCGCGACACCAGCAAGCTTGAAGGCAAGTGCGGCGCATGCGAGTACAAGGAGATCTGCGGCGGCTCCCGCGCCCGCGCCTACGCCGTAACCGGCGACCCGCTGGCCCAGGAACCATGCTGCATCTACCAGCCCAAAAACTGGGATCCAGAACTGGAGCATAAAGCCGAAGCCTTCCGCGAAACAACGCCAACAGGAACGCTGGTAACGCTGTAACCAGTTTCCCTATCTGCAGGAGATAGACACGCACGATGTGCAAGTGATTACGCATCGTGCGTAATCGCTTCCACGGCATTCGCAATTCGGGCAGGCAGTTGGACCGCAGCTCTGCCTCGTAGACGAAGACGAAGTACCCCACGGCCAAGATCATCCCGAAAACATTCGGCGCAAGCTCTGCAGTCGGGCGTAACATTTGCGCCACTAGCCGCGACTTTCAGCATCTATTGAAACGGACGCACACCGAATAAGAAGGGAAATCGACTTCATGCAAAATCAGACGCTTCTGCGACAGCATTTAGTGAATCTGCTCACCAGCAAAGAAGCCCACGCAGATTTCGAGGCGGCGATCAAAGAACTGCCGGTCAGTCTGCGCGGACTGAGACCAAAGGGCGCTGAACACTCGCCCTGGGAAGTGTTGGAACATATGAGAATCGCCCAGTGGGACATCCTGGAATTCTCCGTGAATCCGAAACACAAGTCTCCCGAGTGGCCGGAAGGGTACTGGCCCAAAGCCAAGGCCCCTGCAAGCGCTGCAGCTTGGGGAAAAAGCGTGCAAGCCTTCCGCAAGGATCTCAAGAGATTGTGCGATCTGGTGGCCTCAGATTCGACGGATCTGTTCGCAAAGATCCCACACGGTGACGGGCAAACCCTTCTCCGCGAAGCTCTCCTCGTCGCCGACCACAATGCCTACCATGTCGGTGAACTGGTGCTTTTACGGCGTCTTCTCGGTGCGTGGAAGTAGAGTCAGGCAGGCGAGCCCAAACCGGGTCCGGCATCCTGTTCCGCGGACATTCCCGCCGACGGGGGCCGGCCAACAAGCCTCAGTGCCTACTCGGCTGCAAATCCACCTTCCCGCGGAACTTGCTGTAGACAAAAACCACATACCCAACGGCCAGCGCCATACCGAAGATCCACCACGCCAGCCCCACGGCCAGCGTGTGCGGGCCGGAGAGCGCGCGGCTCAGCGTGATGTCGCGGTCCGCTCCAGTCGTCGCCGGCAGCAGCGTGGGATAAAGACCCCAGCAGGCCCCGGCCAGCATGAAGAACAGGTACAGGCAGGAACAGAAGAATGCTTTCACCGGATGCGCCTTGCGATTCAAAAACCAGACGCCGGCCAGTGATGCCACCACTCCAACGGGCACGACAAACGTAAACGGATAGTTGAAATAGTTGTTCAGGCTCTGAGGGCGCACGACGATAGTGGCCGCCAGGCTGACCAGCGTGAGCGCAGCAAGCAGCAGCCAGAGCTGAGTCACGACACGCTGGGCGCGCCGGCTTAGTTCGCTCGTGGTCTTGATGGTTAGCCACAGTGCCCCATGCATCGTAAGCGCAACCAGCGCCACCAGGCCTCCGATCACCGTGTACCAGTCCAGAATCCCTGGATGAACGCCGGGCTTCCAGTTGGTCCAAAGCGGCAGAAAGAAGTAGCCGTCAGCCTGCAAGGGAACCCCACGCATGACGTTGGCCAGTGCAGCGCCGAAGAAGATGGTGAGCAGCGCGCTCGACAATCCGAAAACACCGTCTAGAAGCGAACGCCACACGCCCACGTCGATGTGGTTGCGCAACTCCAGGCTTACTCCACGCAGGATCAGCAGCCAAAGCACGATCATCAATGGCAGATAGAATCCGCTGAAGGCCGATGCATACAGCAGAGGAAACGCGAAGTAGAGCGTGCCGCCGCCGGCCAGAAGCCACACCTCGTTGCCGTCCCACACCGGCCCGATGCTGGCCAATGTCGCCTTGCGCTCCACCTCGGTGCGCACAAGGAACAGGTGCAGCACTCCGACCCCAAGGTCGAAGCCATCCAGCACCACGTAACCCACGATCATCACGGCAACAAGCCAGAACCAGATAAATCCCATCATCCCCAGGCTCCCTCTTCTTCAGCCTTTTCCGTTTCGACTAATCAAAGCCATCGTCAATCGGCAGGAATCGCCTCGGCGGCGTGAACCTTCGGCTCCGGACCGTGATCGATTTCGCGGTAGATAAGCACTGTGAACAGCAGACCCAGAAGCGTGTAAAGCCCCATGAAGCCAAGCAGCGTGAACAACCCGTTGCTGGCCGAGACGGTATTTGAGTAGCCCTCGCTGGTGCGCATCAGTCCGTAGATCAGCCATGGCTGCCGGCCCAACTCGGCCGTCATCCAGCCCGCGGTGTTGGCAATGTAGGGCAGCGGGAAACTCAGCAGCAGCGCCCACAGCGCCCAGCGCGCCGTGTAAAGCCGCCCACGCCACAGTAGAAACGCGGCCACAATCATGAGCAGCACAAACCACGTCCCCAGCCCAGCCATGATGTGGTAGGCATAGAAGAGCAGCGGCAGCGCCGTGGGCCAATGGTCATGCGGAATCTGGTCCAGGCCCTTTACCTCGGCCTTGGTTGTCCCGTAGATAAGAAAGCTCAACGCGTCGTTGACGACGATGGGGTTGTCGATTTCGCCGGTCTCTTCATTCGGCTGGCCCATCAGCACCATGCCGGCGCCGGTCTCGGTCTTGAACAGCCCTTCCATCCCGGCCATCGCAGCCGGCTGTTTGCGGGCCACGTATTTACCGTGCAGGTCGCCGGTTGGAAAGATGATGGCGATTGAAGCAATCACGCCTGCAATCACGCCCACCTTCAGAAAGATGCGCCCATACTCCTGGCGCCGATTCTCCAGCAGATAAAACGCGCCAACGGCGCTCATCACAAACGAACCGGTCACCACCGCGCCGGTCATGTTGTGCGCATACTGCAGCAGAGCCCAGGGATTCAGCAGCAGTTGCCAGAAGCTGAGCACCTCAAACTGCCCATTAGGCATCCGATCGAAGGCCACCGGATGCTGCATCCATGCGTCGGTCACGATAATGAAGAACCCCGAGATCCACGATCCCAGAAAGACCATGAACGCCGCGAACCAGTGCATCAGCTTCGAGATCCGCTTTTCGCCGTAAAGGAACAGGCCCAGAAACGCCGACTCCAGAAAGAAGCTGAAAACACCTTCCATGGCCAGCGGCTGTCCGATCACGCCTCCCGAAACCTGCGAGAACCGCGCCCAGTTGGTGCCGAACTCGAATTCCATCGGAATCCCGGTCACCACGCCGAATACGAAGTTGATGGCGAAGATGCGTCCCCAGAAACGCGCTGCCCGGTCCCACTTTTCGCCGCCGGTCTTGAGCGCAGCTGACTTGAGCACCACAATCAGCAGGCCAAGCCCCATAGTGAGTTGGGGAAACAGGTAGTGGAAGGTGATGGTGAAGGCAAAGTGCAACCGGTGGATCAATTCACTGCTCATGCAGTGTCTCCTTCAGGGCCTGTTCACACCGTGCGGAAGTGCCCTGGGCAACGATAAACAGGCCGCTCGGCAATTAGTTCCTGGGGCTCAGACCGGATACGACAGCGACATCGAACCCAGTCACAGCCGCTACAAAATGAAGCGGCTTGCTGCCTTCTTTTTTCTTCATGTGATTTAAATCACATGCAATAGATGCTCTCAGCCCTGATTCTAACTCTGTGAGGACGCATTCCTGGCGAGGCCGAATCTTTCCCCTTCCCTACGTCTGCGATAAACCGTAAATTGCTGCAATGATGGGATAATGTCAACGATGCGGATTGCGATCATTGGCGGTGGCATAGCGGGGCTGTCTGCTGCCTATGAGCTGGAAAAGGCACGGTCAGGCGGCGCGCCAATAGAGTACACGCTCTTTGAAGCGCGCAATCGCCTGGGTGGTTCGCTGGCTTCGGAAATCGTCAATGGCGCAGTGCTCGAGCAAGGGCCGGACTCCTTCCTGACCGAGAAGCTTGCTGCGGCCGAGCTCTGCCGCGAGTTGGGACTTGGTGAGGAGTTGCTACCTTCCAACGACGCAGCCCGCAAGACTTACATCCTGGTGCACAACCGCCTCATCGCACTGCCCGACGGGCTCATGTTCCTGGTGCCCACCAAGCTCATTCCCACCGCCCTGACGCGCCTGTTCAGTTTTTCCACCAAGATTCGCATGGCGCTGGAGTTGCTCCACCCGCCGCGCCCCAGCGGCCTGCCCGATGAAGCTGTCGCCGCGCTTGTCGAGCGCCACTTTGGCGCCGAAGCCGTGGACCGGCTCGCAGATCCGCTGCTCTCTGGCATCTATGGCGGCGATTCTGCGGCATTAAGTGCCCGCACTGTGCTGCCACGGCTCGTGGAGATGGAAACTCAATACGGTTCGCTCACCCGCGGCATGTTGGCGGCGCACCGGCAGATGCGCGCCAGGGCAAAAGCCGCCGCCAAGAACAACGGCCACTCCAAAACTGCAGCCCGTCCCGCACCGCGGCCCATCTTCACTGCGCTGCGCGGCGGAATGCAGCAGTTGATCGACGCCATCGTTGCGCGGCTTCGTCCGGACTCCGTGCGCCTGGCCGCTCCGGTCAGCGCAATTGCAAAGACCCCAGACGGCTGGATCGTCGAGGCTGCAGGTGCCTCAGAGTCCTACGATGCGCTGATTGTCGCTTCGCCGGCATGGGCTGCAGGCGTCCTGTTCGCACCGGTGGATGCTGCGCTGGGCGAGGAACTGAGCGCCATTCCCTACTCCTCATCCATCACCGTAAACCTGGTCTACGACGAAGCTAAGCTCGGCACCCTGCCTGACGGATTCGGCTTCCTGGTCCCCGCCGTCGAAGGCCGCGCCATGCTTGCCTGCACCTTTGTCCATCGCAAGTTCCTGGGCCGCACGCCTCCGGGCAAGGCAGTCTTCCGCGCATTCCTGGGCGGCATGAGGAACGAAGCCCTGCTCACCGAACCCGATGATGCGCTGGTGGCAATCGTCCGTCGCGAGCTGAGCGAAATACTGGGCGAGAAGACAATCAGCCTCGCTATCGAACCCGACCATGCGCAGGTCGCACGATGGCGCCGAGCCATGGCTCAATACGCCGTCGGCCACCAGGAGCGCACCGCCCGCATTGCCGCGCGCGTAGCCGCCCTCCCCGGCCTGCGCCTCGCCGGCAACGCCTACGACGGCATCGGCATCCCCGACTGCATCCGCCTTGGCCGCCAGGCCGCGCGGGAGCTGATGGTGCAGAAACCCCAGCCTCTGGCCGCTCACAACTAGATGCCTTTTTCGTGTTATTTGACCCGTACTTAAGGCATGTTAAAGTTTCCGTCAGGAGGCCAGAGTGACCCTCAGACAGTTTCTGGGTAAGCAATTCATCGACATCATTCAGTGGAATGAGCCGGAAGACGGAATCCTTGCCTATCGCTATCCGATGCGCGACATGGAGATACAAAGCGGCGGCCAGCTCACTGTGCGCGAGTCGCAAATGGCCGCGTTCGTCAACGAAGGCAAGATTGCAGATGTCTTTGCGCCCGGCCTCTACACACTGACGACCCGCAATCTCCCATTGCTGACCGATCTCAAAAACTGGGATAAGGAATTCGAATCCCCATTTAAATCAGACGTCTATTTCTTCTCCACCCGCCTGCAGATCGACCAGAAGTGGGGCACGGCCACGCCAATCACCATCCGGGACAAGGAGTTCGGCGCCGTCCGTGTGCGCGGTTACGGCATCTACTCCTACCGCATTGTCGATCCGCGCACCTTCTTCACCCAGATCAGCGGCACTCGCGAGACTTACTTCGTCAACGATCTCGAAGGCCAACTGCGCGATACAATTGTTGCCCGCATGACCGAGATCTTTGCCGCCAGCGATCTCTCCTTTCTCGACATGACCGCCAATCAAGCCGCTCTGAGCGGAAAAATCCTCGAGCAAATGAAGCCGGCCTTCACCACATTCGGTCTCGAACTTGACCAGTTCGTGGTCGAAAATATCTCCCTGCCCGAGGAACTGCAAAAGCTCCTCGACCAGCGCATCGGGATGAATATGGTCGGAGACATGGGCCGCTTGACCCAGTTCACCGCAGCGGAGTCGTTGCCCATTGCCGCGGCCAACACCAGCGGCGCCGCCGGCATTGGTATGGGTCTCGGCGCCGGCGCCGCCGTCGCGCAAGTCCTATCGACCTCCCTCAAGCCCGCAACTGCTTCCCCGGCCCCCGGCGTCGCAGCCGCGGCGCCTTCCGCTACTCTTCGCGCCGAGGAAGAAACCAAGTTCTGCATCGAGTGCGGACAACCTATTCCTCAAAGCGCTAAGTTCTGCGCAAGATGCGGGAAGCCACAATGAACTGTCCCTCCTGCGGCGCTCCCATGCACCTCAAACCGGATGAGGACAGCCTCAAGTGTGACTACTGCCAGAGCGTCTACTACCCGGAAAAGGGCGACGACGGCGTACGCGTGCTCGGTGAACCGTCTGACCAGGCCTGCCCGCTCTGCAATATCCCGCTCATGAATGCAGCGATCGCCAAGGTTCGCATTCTCTACTGCACCGGATGCCGCGGGATGTTGATTCCCATGCAGGCGTTGCCAATGCTTGTTGACGAGTTGCAGTCCGTGGAGGGCGGCACCATCGTTCAGCCCGCAGCCGACAGCAGAGATTTGCTTCGCAAGATCAACTGCCCCCATTGCCACCGGGGAATGGACACGCATCTCTACGCCGGCCCCGGCAACGTTGTGATCGACTCCTGCGAGCAGTGCCTCCTGAATTGGCTGGATCGCGGCAAGCTCATGCACATCGTCCATGCCCCCGACGAACGTAAACCAACAAGCATGCCGTCCGAATGAACCACCGAATTTAAAATCTGCCCCGCTGGGCTATCTGGGTACCACCGGCAGCACCAACGCGCTGAGATGTTCGCTGTCATGGAAAACGGTATTTGTCGCTTTCACCAACTCCGAGCTCTCTGCCGCGCTTTTGCCCGTATTCAGGTTGCGATCGAAGCGCGGAAAATTGCTGCTGCTCACTTCGAGACGAATCCTGTGCCCCTTCAGGAAGACATTGCTCGTCGACCACAGATCGATCTTGTACTCATAAACCTTGCCGGGTGCGATGGGTGTGGCCTCGCTCGTTGACAAGCGGTACCGCGCCCGCAAGATTCCTTCGGTCAGGTTCTGCGCAAAGCCATCCGGTCCCACGTCCACCAGCTTGCCGGTAAAGTCCGTGTCCACGGTCGAGGACTTAGCAAAGAGATCGAGTGTGATCGGCCCCGTCACCTCAGTGTCCTCATCCAGCGGCGGCGTAGAGTAGACCAGCACATCCTGCCGGCTCTCTACTTCCCTCTGGTCCCTCGGGCCCCCAGGAAGATGCACAGGATCGCAGCACAACGGCCCGCCCACTGTTGGCACAGGATTCGCGGGGTCGTAGACATAGCTGTCCGCCGTTTCCTTGTTCCCAGCGGCAGTCGTAAGCGATCCGCTGCCCGCGGCGCTGTTTGCTTTGCCATCCGAGTGCAGGTAGTAGCGCGTCTCCTTTGCCCGCTCCAGCGGCCAGCTCGCCTCATCGCGCCACTTGTTCTCACCCATCACGAAGATCTTCACTGGCTTCCCATTGGCAAACTGGTTCTGCTTGCCCTTGAACAAGTAGTCGTACCAGTCAAGCGTGATGGCGTTCTCGTCAAAGGCCGCATCCGGGCCGAAATCGATGTCGCCAACCTTTCGGCTCCAGCCGGAGTGTCCGCCGATGGCGATCACCAACTGAGAGCCGTTGCGCGCTGCTTCGGTTCCGCCGTGCGCCCTGATCCCCAGGTAATTGCGCAGCGAACCACCCTGAAACAGGTCGTACCAGGCCGCGATCGTCAGCGCAGGTACCTGGATCGAACCGAAATTCTCCTCGATGGACCATTGCTTCCAATAACTGTCGTAGTTGGGATGTGCCAGCCAATCAAGAAAGTATGGTGCCAGCTCCTTCGTCAGTTCCGTGCCACCCGCCGGCTTCAGGTTGAAGACCGGATACTGCGTCAGCGGCAGAACCGTGCTGCTCACCATCGCGTTGGAGGCTTTCCTGAGCTCGCGATTCGCAGTGTCCTGGGCCAGCCCCGAGGTCCACGACTCGTTGAACCACTGCTCGAAAGCGCCACCCTGGTAGGTCCAGTTTTCGTGATAGTTACTGGCTGTCACCACCGGGCATATTCCTGCCAGATGCGGCGGATGACCAATGGCCGCCAGCATCTGCGTAGCGCCCACATACGAACCGCTGAACATGCCCACCTTGCCGTTCGAATGCGGCAATTTAGCCGCCCATTCCACGGTGTCGTACCCATCCTCGATCTCGTGCTTGAAGGGGTACCACTCACCCGCCGACGTATACCGTCCGCGCGTATCCTGAATCACTACCATGTAGCCACGCAGCGCCCCCATGCGCCCAAACGCAGAGCTGTTGCTCTTGTCGTACGGAGTCCGCGTTAGCAATACAGGCAGCGCCTCGTCGCCGGCCGGCCGGTAAACGTCGGCGAAAAGTGTCACGCCGTCGCGCGTCTTCATGGCAACATTGCGCTCGACAACTACGTCGGTGGCGCTCTGGTTCCAGGCAGTGGCGCCTGGCAACAACGTAGAAGCAAACACAACAAGGCAAAGAGTCTTCTTCAGCATGGAGGTTTTGTCCCCGTCTTCTTAAGTTCGCATCGATTATAGGGGTCTTGCGGAGCAACGGGCCACAATGCAGAACGGGTGCCGGATGCCCGTGGGGTTCGATTTTGAGACCTTGGAAATCAAAACCACCACCGTATACTCATCCCAGAGTATGTCCACGCCCACTGACACCATTCTGGCCACGATTCTGGCCAAGACGCGAGCCACCGTAGCTACGGCCAAAAAGAGCGTGCCGCTGGCGGATTTGGAGCGGAAGGTAACCCATCGCCCGCGTGGCTGGGTTGCCGCGCTGCGGCGTCAGGCGGCCGTTGGCACAGCAGTCATCGCCGAGATCAAGAAAGCCTCGCCCTCAAAGGGCCTGATTCGCGCCGACTTCGACCCGGCCTGGCTGGCAGCGCGCTATCGCGCCGGCGGCGCGGCAGCGCTCTCGGTGCTCACCGACGAGCCTTACTTTCAGGGCAGTTTGCGCAATCTTGAACTGGCCTCGGCCGCCGCTCCTCTGCCCTGCCTGCGCAAGGACTTCATGATCGACGAGTACCAGATCGTCGAAGCGCGCGCCCATCGCGCCGACGCCATCTTGCTCATCGCCGCCGCACTAACAAACGCGGAACTGAAACATCTCACCGACGTTGCCGCTGGATTCTCGCTCGACGTGCTGGTCGAAGTGCACACTGCGGATGAGCTTGGCCGCGTGCTCAATGCACTGGGCGACACCGGCGCAGACGCGATCGGCGTAAACAATCGCGACCTGCGCACCTTCGAGGTGAGTCTCGAAACTTCACTCGCCCTGGTCGAACAAATACCTTCGAGTGTCGTGCGCGTAACTGAGAGCGGCATCTTTACTCCCGCGGACATCGCCCGCCTGCGCAAGGCCGGCTTTGACGCGTTTCTAATCGGCGAAAGCCTGATGCGCCAGCCCGACCCCGGCGTGGCGCTGGCGGAGTTGTTAGGCGGAATTGCGGCCAAGCGATGAGCCTCTGGATAAAAATCTGCGGGAATACATCGCTGGAGGACGCGCAACTGGCGGCCGAGGCCGGAGCGGATGCTGTGGGCTTTGTGTTTGCGCCCAGCCCGCGCCGCGTAACAGCAGCGCAGGTTGCCGCCATCGTACCGCACCTGCCCTCGTCCCTCGAAAAAATTGGCGTCTTCGTAAATGCACCGTTTGAAGAGATCGACGCCACGGTCCGCGCCGCAGCTCTCACCGGCGTTCAACTCCACTTCAATGCCGCGCCAGATCTGCCCGCCAAGCTTCGCGAGCGATTCGGCCCGGCCCTTCAAATACTGCGCGTGATTCACTTCGGCGCTGAATCCGCCGCCGAGGCTGAGGCCATCGTGCAGGATCCCAACGTGGACGCGGTAATGGTGGACTCGCGCACCGCCGCGGCAGTCGGCGGAACTGGCCAGTCCTTCGACTGGGCTCTCGCTTCCAAGACTCTCTTCCAAAATGCAAAAGCTCGCGACCACATTGTTGCTGCAGGCGGACTTAGTCCGGAGAACGTAGCTGAGGCAATTGTCACGCTGCGCCCCTGGGGCATTGACGTCGTCTCCGGCGTCGAAGCCGCTCCTGGCCGCAAAGACCCTGCCAAAGTGCGAGCCTTTATCGCCAATGCAAAGGCGGCGCATCGCGACAAGGTACACTGACCCCAAGAGAAAGCTTGCCGATTATATAAATACTTGTTTATTTGAACCGATAAAAAGCACCCGCTATGCCAGCGTATAGGGCGCAATCGAAAAAACTCCGGCGCAGGCCGAGAACCTTAAGTTCAGTTCCTCGCTGATGCTGGCCCTTAAGCGTCACAATTGAACGTGAAGGACTGAGCCAGACTGAAGCGGCAAAAGTCTTCGGAGTAACCCAGCCGCGTATCTCCAACCTGATGCGCGGCAAGATCGAGCACTTTTGCAGCGATATGCTGGTGAATATGCTCGCCACCGCCGGGCTGCGCGTAACCTTGCAAGTGAAGAAGGCTGCGTGATCATCGGTGCGCTGACCGGCCTCCTAGTACACTAGAAAGTTCCCCAATTCCGGCCAAACAAGCAGGAGGCCCTTAAAAATGGCATCGATTATTCTTCCATCCGTTCCCTCCGAGTCGCGGCCCGGCCGCTTCGGCATCTACGGCGGGCGCTACGTTCCCGAGACGCTGATGGCCGCGCTGGTCGAGCTGGAGCATGAATACGAAGCCGCCAAAGCTGACGCGGCTTTTCAGGCTGAGCTGGCCAATCTGCTCCATGACTATGCCGGACGCCCCACGCCGCTCTACTTCTGCAAGCGCCTCACCGAACAATTGGGCGGAGCGAAGATTTACCTGAAGCGCGAAGACCTGCTCCACACCGGCGCGCACAAAATCAACAACGCGCTGGGCCAGGGCCTGCTGGCCAAACGCATGGGCAAGAAGCGCATCATCGCCGAGACCGGCGCCGGCCAGCACGGAGTGGCCACCGCCACTGTCTGCGCACTGCTGGGCCTTGAATGCGTCATCTACATGGGTGACGTGGACATGGCTCGCCAGGAGCTGAACGTGCTGCGCATGCGCATGCTTGGCGCTGAGGTTCGCGGCGTTTCCTCCGGCTCGAAGACGCTGAAAGACGCCATCAGCGAGGCCATGCGCGACTGGGTCACCAATGTCCGGACTACTTACTATCTGCTCGGAAGCGCACTCGGCGCGCATCCTTATCCCACCATGGTCCGCGACTTCCATCGCTGCATCAGCATAGAGATGAAGCAGCAGATTCTGGAGAAGGAAGGCCGGCTGCCATCGGTTGTGATCGCCTGTGTAGGCGGCGGATCCAACGCCATCGGCGCATTCTACGAATTCATTCCCGACCGCCAGGTGCGCCTTATCGGCGTGGAAGCCGGTGGCCGTGGCACCGAGCTTGGCGAGCACGCGGCCCGCTTTCAGGGCGGGGTTCCAGGTGTGCTACAGGGAACATTCTCTTACGTGCTGCAGGACGCGGACGGGCAGATCGCGCTTACACACTCCGTCTCCGCCGGCCTCGATTATGCTTCCATCGGCCCCGAGCACGCCGCTCTGCACGACTCAGGCCGCGCGGAGTACGTTTCGCAGGACGATGCCGCCGCTCTCGATGCGGTGGTGAAGCTGGCGCGGACGGAAGGAATCTTGCCGGCTCTTGAAAGCGCGCACGCGGTGGCCGAGGCACTGCGCCTTGCTCCCACGCTCCCTGCCCGTGACATACTGGTGGTGAACCTCTCTGGACGCGGCGACAAGGATATGGGCATCCTTGCCAACGAGTTGAAGATTCAGGGAGCGTGACCGCAGACTCCGATGCCTATACGTTTCGATCGCAAACCCGGACTGGTCGTCTACCTGACGGCCGGCGACCCAAGCCTCGATGCCACACGTGCCATTGTGCTTGCGGCCATTGACGCCGGAGCCTCAGTAATCGAACTGGGCGTCCCCTTCAGCGATCCGCTGGCTGACGGTCCAGTGATTCAGCGCGCCATGGAGCGCGCAGTGGCCCGTGGAGTCCGCCTGACAGATGTACTGCAACTAGCTCGCGAAATTCGCGCCGAGCGCCCGGCCACTGGCCTCATCATTTTCAGCTATCTCAATCCCATCCTGCGCTACGGTCTCCCTCGCTTTGCTGACGACGCAGCCGCAGCCGGCGTGGATGGCGTGCTGGCCACCGACATGATCGTCGAAGAGGCTGGCGACTATCTTGCCGAGCTGGCCCGGGTGGGCCTCGCGCCAATTTTTCTGGCCGCGCCCACCAGTCCCGACGATCGCCTTGAGGCTATCGCCACCCACTCCAAGGGTTTTGTTTACGCTATCTCGCGAACCGGCATCACCGGCACGCAGCAGACTCTCACCTCCGATGCCGCGGCACTTGTGGCCCGCATTCGTCGATGGACCACGCTGCCGGTGGCCGTGGGGTTCGGCATTTCAAATGCGACTCATTTCGCCCAGGTGGCGGAGTTCGCTGATGCCGCGGTCGTCGGCAGCGCCATTGTCGAGCTGATTGAGCGCTCGACTGCCGAGACAGCGCCCGGCGCAGTGGCTCGATTTATCAAGGGCCTGCACCTGCCACAGGCGGCGCTGGCCCGGTAGAAATAGCTATCAGCCTTCAGCTCTTAGCTTCCTGCTTTCAGTTTTCCCGTCGCCGGGGTGAGCCGCCAAGGCTCGCACCAGCAAGAGGGAACTGGAAGCTGAAAGCCGATAGCTGAGAGCCAACTCGGTTTTCAATGCAATCCCCGCGCGACCGTGCGATTGCGATCGGCGATCAGGGATTCAAAACGAGGATGAAATGACGCTGGAAGAATTGCGACTTCGAATTGATGCGCTGGACCGCCAGCTCGTTGAGCTGCTCAGCGAGCGGGCCCGCGCCGCACAGATGGTTGGTCACCTGAAGGCTGCCACTTCGCTGCCGGTCTACGAGCCGGCGCGCGAAAAGGTGGTCTATGCCAACGTGCGCGCGGCCAACAAGGGGCCGCTGCCGGATATCGAGCTGACGCATATCTATGAGCGCATCATCGACGTGATGCGATCCCTGCAGAGGGACGAGTTGGCATCGGAAAGAAACGCCCAGGCCGCAATCCCGGGGCCCCCGACGACGGATTCTGGTCACCGGGGTGGTGAGCCTGGCCATGCCGCTGGCGCACAGGCGCCCGAGACAGGGAAGAAGCAATGATCGTAGCCATGCAGGAGAAAGCCACCGAAGAGCAGATCGATGCAGTCATCGACGCCATGGTGGATGCCGGAGTCAATGTCCACCGAACCACGGGAGCCTACCAGACCATTCTGGCGGGCGTGGGACCGACATCCAAAGTAGAACTCGGAAAGTTCGAACTGTTGCCGGGCGTGCTTTACGTGCACAGAATCACCGCGCCGTACAAGCTGGCCGGCCGCGCCTTTCGCCCCGAAGGCACACAAGTGGAGTTCGCCAACGGCGTCAAGGTAGGCGGCGACCGGATCCATGTAATGGCGGGACCGTGCTCCATTGAAACCCGCGAACAGATGTTCGAAACAGCCGCGCGGGTCAAGGCCGCAGGCGGCACCTTTCTGCGCGGAGGCGCCTTCAAGCCGCGCAGTTCGCCTTATGCCTTCCAGGGCCTCGGTATTCCCGGACTCGAGCTCATGCGCGAGGCCGCCGATGCCCACGGATTGCTCACTGTCAGTGAGGTCATGGAGATCGCGCAGATTGAACCCATGTTGCCTTACGTCGACTGCTTCCAGGTAGGCGCGCGCAATATGCAGAACTTCAACCTGCTCCGCGAGCTCGGCCAGTGCCGCAAGCCGGTGCTGCTCAAGCGCGGCATTGCCGCCACTATCGAAGAACTGCTGCTGTCGAGCGAGTACATCATGTCAGGCGGCAACTACGATGTCATCCTCTGCGAGCGCGGCATCCGCACCTATGAAACTTCGACGCGCAACACCATGGACATCTCGGCCATTCCGGTGTTGAAGAAGCTCTCGCATTCACCGGTTGTCGCCGATCCATCGCACGGCACCGGCCGCCGCGACATGGTCGCTCCCATGGCAAAAGCCGCTTTGGCAGCGGGTGCGGATGCGATCCTGGTCGAGGTTCACCCCAACGCCGACAAGGCCGCCTCCGATGCGGCTCAGACGCTCTATCTGGAACAGTTTGAAAAGTTGATGGGCGAGCTGCGCGTGATTGCCACGGCTGTGGGAAGATCGTTGTAGCTTGACGGAGCTACGAAAGGCCGCATGATCGAGCGCATCGCCATTTTGGGCACGGGCCTGCTGGGTACATCGGTGGGCCTGGCGCTGCGCGCTGCAAATTTTCGCGGCACGATCGTGGGCTGGAATCGGAGCACTGAAGGAGCGCAGGCGGCGCTCGCGATGGGTGCGCTCGACTCGGTTGCTGCAGACCCGATCGAAGCCGCGCGAGCCAGCCAGGTCGTGCTGCTGTCCGTTCCCATCTACGCCACGCTCGATTTTATGGAGAAGCTGGCTCCCGTCCTCGGCTCCGAACACCTGGTCACCGACGTAGGCAGCACCAAGCGAATCATCTCCGAAACCGCCGCGCGCCTCTACAACACTCCCGAGCGTGCCGCATTTCTTCCCGGCCATCCCATGGCAGGCAAGGAGCGAGGCGGAGCAGCCCTGGGCGATGCAAATCTTTTTCGCGGAGCGGTCTGGCTGTTCACTGACGATCCGGCGGCGCAGCGCTCGCCTCACTCCGCTGCGCTGGTGAAGGGTTGGCGCGAGTGGGTTGCCGCAATGGGCTCGAAGACGCTCGATCTCGACCCCGTGCGTCATGACGAACTGGTCGCCTGGGTCAGCCATCTGCCCCAGTTTGTGGCCACTGCGCTAAGTGCGCTGCTGGAGAAAGAGGTAGGCGACGCACCGGAGCTGAAAGACGTTGGCGGACGCGCTCTCCGCGAGATGACGCGGCTCGGCGCCAGCCCGTTCTCCATGTGGCGCGACATCGCCTACACCAATACCGAAGCCGTCCAGTCCGCGCTGGAAGCGCTCGAGCAGCGCCTCGCTCATCTCCGCGAAAACCTGCGCACGCCCGCGCTCCGCGACGAATTCGAGCAGGCGAACAGGTTTCGGCGAGAGTAGCGCGCCTTCAGTCTATTGTGGTGATTGCGAAAATCCCCGGTGAAATGTGGCGAGATGATTTGCCGTGGCCAGGACAGCGCTCTACTCCATGCGCAACCAATACTCGGTGCGGCCGATTAATGCGAAGCCGATGTAGCCGCGGACCTTCAGTTTCTTGCCGCCGTCTTCGAGCGAAATATAACAGCGATAGACTTTGCCGTTATGCGGGTCGAGAATCTGGCCGCCAGACCACCCGCTGCCATCCTTCTTCAGATCCCACATGATCTGCAGGCCGTTCTCGGGCTTGTTTTTTAGATCGCCCTCGCATTTTAGGCAAAGGGGGTTGGGGCCCGGCTGATCGGAATCGAGGACTTTCTCGATTTTGCCGTAAAGCCTGCCGTTCTCTTCGCGGATAGCGACGATCGACTTTACCTTGCCGGTCTCGTCATCGATGGTCTTCCATCGGCCGGCCGGAGAGTTCAGCGGTGAAGTTGGAGCCGCTGTTTGCGCAGCAGCGAGGCTGGACAGCAGGAGTGGAAACAGAAGGATCGAAGCAAAGATCGAAAGACGCCTGGACAACATGATTGCCTTTCACAGGAGCGGGTCCCACACCCTTGGCCATACGCTTCCTTGTTCCTTGGAGCTCTGCCGTCCTGTAGGCCCAGTCTACGCCTGCTTAAGGGCTGTCGCGGAAGCCGCGCAAGAGAAGTATTTGCGCTGAGAGAATTAAGGAAATCTTCAGGAACGGCAGTTCACGTATATGGTATCGTCAACGCTGTCGATTCAATGGGTCTGGATTGTTCTCTGAAACATTGATTCAGATTTGGGAGAAATACATATGAGAAACATGCGAATGGTTGTGATGTCGATGACGGCGGCGCTCGTGCTCGCCGGCTGCCTGCCGACTTTAGCGCAGACGCAATGGAATGTGACGAAGACGATGCATGTCGGCGGAGAAGGCGGGTGGGATTACGTTACGGTCGACTCGCAGACGCATCGGCTTTTTGTTACGCGGAGCACGCACACGATGGTGATCGACGCGGCGACCGGCAAAACGCTGGGCGACATTCCGGGGCAGAAACGGTCCCACGGTACTGCGATTGTTCCGGAGCTGGGACGGGGGTTCATCTCCGATGGCGGCGGAACCGGCGCCATTGTGGTCTTCGACCTGAAGACCTATGCCGTGTTGGGCGCCCTGGCCGCAATGCCCGATGCTGACGGCATCATCTATGACAAGTCGCAGGACCTGGTTCTGGTTGTCTCCGGCGACGGTAACGCGCTGATGACCTTCAAGCCAAGTGTCGATCCGGTGAATGGCAAAATTGATCCGCCGATCGCTCTGGACGGCGCGCCCGAGTTTCTGGCCGTCGACGGAATGGGCAAGGCCTACATCAACCTGGAGGATAAGAACCTAGTAGCCGTAGTGGATCTTAAGACCCGGAAGGTGACTGCGCGCTGGCCCGTTGCACCCGGCGGGCGTCCTGTGGGGATGGCAATTGACAGGAAGACGCACCGCTTGTTCATCGGCTGCCGCGGTCCACAGAAACTGATTGTGATGAGCACGGAAGACGGCAAGGTGCTGGCGGACCTGCCCATCGGCGCGGGCGTGGATGCAACGAAGTTCCACGAAGGCCATGCATTCGCAAGCTGCGGCGACGGGACGTTGATTGTTGCCGGCGAGAAGGCGGGGAAGTTCGAAGTTGAGCAGACGGTGAAGACGCCGAGTGGGGCACGCACGATGGGCCTCGACGAAGCCACGCACACCATCTATCTGCCGACAGCGGAGTTTGAAGCGCCCGCACCGGGAGTTGCTTCGCAGCGCCCGAAGGCAAAACCGGATAGCTTCATGATCGTAGCGGTTGGGCAGAAGTAGGCGCAGTCGCTTATCGATGCAGGCTCGAACCGAAGGAAGCCGTCGGTACCGACGGCTTCCTTTTTGCTTTTTTTGGCCTCAACGCAGCTCGATGAGCTCGTACTCGTCCAACGTTGAAAGCACGAATCGGGCGTATCCCGTGCCGTTGGCGACAGCCATGGTTTCACCTGACCTTACTGCATGGGCTGAACGGAAGCTCCTCTTTATGTTGATGCGGATGTCGGTCATGCGGATCGGATCGAAGTATGCCGTATCAGAGTGGCCGGAGAGATTGACCAGGTGCAGCAGATGCCGATCGTTCTGCCGCATCAGCGTGATCTCGACGAGCGGGTGCGCGTTGGTCGTGAGCTGGCGTCCGCTGGGAAGCATGCTGTCGATCACGTCGCTCATGAGCTTTGAGTGGGCTTCAGAGCTGTGTCTGTAGTAGAGGCCTCCGAGATCCCACGGCAGCCACGCGACTTCTCCGCTTCCGATGCTCTTCATCACCAGCCCCGGATCGTCTGTATCCTTCCAGTCGATATGCACGAACTCAGGCGGGCCGTACATCGAAGGCGGAATGAATGTGATGGGACTGTCGGTCTCCGCCTTCACCTGAAGGTAATCGCCGTACATGAAGACGACATCCGTATCTTTCAGCGAAGGAAACAGGGCTTTGTTGCGGATGCGGAAGTAGGCGCCGTCCGGGTCTTTCCATAGCTTGACTGTCGGAGCAACCTCAAACTCCGGTGCGGCAGAGCTGGCTATGATGAGCCGTCCGCCGCCTCGCACATAAGGCTCGATAGCTTTTGGCGCTTGCCCTGGCGCGATAACGAGATCGGCATCGCGCCTTCCGAGCCAGTCAAGATTTTCGACCGCGGCGAACGGAATGTGCAGCTCGGTTAGCAGGCGGAAGAAGCCACGATACGAATCTTGCGCGATGCGGAAGCCAACGCCGCCGCCCCTGGGAGCGAGCAGGATGACCCGGGCTTCGCTCTTTTGTCCAAAGTAGTAATCTTCGTGCTTTTTGAGCCATGCGTACGCTGGAATTGCGACGTCGATCGCCGTCCTGTCCTGTTGCTCGGCGAGCGTTCCGTGCACATTGAACGCCGCTGCTCCGCCATTGGCCACGTCCTGCCATATGCGGGTGCGGATCTCGGCCTGCGGAACGGTCGCGAATCTCCACGGGAAGTCGATGAACGACATTCCCTGGCAGACCACGCCCTTGTCCGGGTAGCTGTTCTTCCACTGATTGGTGTTGTCGCTCGCTGTGTAGGGCCACAGAGGCAGCGGACGCCGGACTGCCGTGTTTGCTTCTCCGTAAGCAATATCTGAAATCTCCGGCGCCATGCCGAGCACCGCGCACCCGGGACGCTTGCTCTTTACCAGCGCGCGAATAGCAACGGAAACGGTCACGCCCGCGTCGTGCAGAAAAACGTGATAGTCGTCGTCGGGGACTTCGGGCACATCGCGACCGAAGCGCGCACGATAGAGGTGCTCGCAATTATCGCAGTGGCAGAGGCCCAGTGGATGCCCGCTGTAATCGGCCGCGGGATTGCTGAAGGCGTTGAAGAAGCAGCCGTCGACATCGTAGCGTTCCAGGGCCTCGCCCAGAATCTCGATCGCCTTTTGTTTGTACCATCCGCCGTTGATGCAGGCCTGGTAGAGGCCGTTGTAGGTTGCCGGCTGGCCATCCGCCCGTTTGAAAAACCAGTCCGGATGGGCGTCGTAAACGTCCTTGTGGGCCTTGCTGAAATCCCAGCGGCTCACCACGCGGATCTTGTGGGCATGCGCCTCGCGAACCACTTCGCCAAACGTATCCTGCCCCTTCGGCAAGTACGAGCTGACGTATTCAAACTGCACTTTGCTGGGATAGTGCGAGGTAATTCCGCCCGCCGACATCATCAAAACATTGGCGTTGAAGTTCGCTACGTCTGCGATGAATTGTTTTGGGTCGAGAGCGGCATCGGTTTCGCGAAGATTGGTCTGCAACCAGCGAATGGGTTCAGTCATCCACCATCCGGGTCCTGCACTCTGCGGCTCCTGACCCACGAGAAGCCCGATGACGGCATGCGAGGATGGCGCCGAAACTGAAATCGCCGTTGCAGCGGAGGTTTGAAGAAAAGTTCTGCGGTTCATGCTCGCCTCTTCCCCTTACATGGGGAAGCTTACGGCATTTCCAGGATCGCTATACTCTTTTTTGAATTCGTACAGGATCGCCGCTCTTTACTCCGCTTCCTTGACCGCCTCGGCAGCTTCCTTCGCGGGGTCCAGTACCTTGAACCCTTCGCTCGCGGCCGCTTCAAGCAACCTGGCAGAAGCTGACACAAACATGATCTCGGTGCCCTGAAACATATCGCGCGCGGCAATCGCAGCGCCCAGTTGCAGGGCGTCGGTCCAGCGCAGCTTATTGCGGTCAAGAAGCTCGCGCGCGGCTTCAAGCACGCCCGGGTTCAGCGGCTGCTGCACCATGCGCGCCGATTCCAGACGCAGAACCGCGAGCGCCGACGTGGCATCTTCCGGAGTGATGTCGCCGGCCCGCTCGCGCTGCCGAATGGCCGCGTAAATCTCCAGAGGCGTCGAGGCGGAAATCAGCTTGCGATTATCCTCAGCCGCCTCCATCATGCCGATCAGCGCAGCCGTTCCCGGCTCCTGCACAAACAGCTTGATGAAGGCCGTGGCCTCAAGAAAGTAAAAGCTCAAAGCTCACCCCGCTCTTCTTCCATGGTCTCGGCGATCGGCTCACCATGCACGGCAACGGGATGGAAGCGCTGTGCTTCATCGGGAATGCCGGCTTCTGCGCGGTTCAGGCGGATGGTCGTGGTGGGATAGGCCGGCGTCTTCGGGTTGGCAATCTTGCTGGTCATCACAACGCCGCGCTGAATGGCCTCGGCGAGCACCATCTGGCGCGTCTCGGGGTGCTGGTTCCAGCGGTAGGTTTTGCGCGGCAGAAAGGAATCGCGAAACCACTTGAGCGCAATGAAAGCGTGACCGCCGCGCTCGGCCTCTGCCAGCGCCGCGCACAGCTCTTTAACGCGCGCATCCATATCGGCGGGAAGCACTGCCTCCTGGGCGTCGTCTTCCTCCTCGGAAACGTGGACGGCAAACGTCCGCGGCGAGCGCCCTGCGCGAGGAGCCGGTTCACTGTCGTCAGTGCGCTCAAAGTAGATGCGCACCTCGTCATCTTCAGGCGACCAGGTATCCGCGGAGGCATTGCGCCGTTTGCTGCGCCCGCTCTCGCTGCAAAGTTCCACAATCGCCTGATATCCGGGAGGCGCAAGAAAGCGCAGCGCCCGCACCAGACCGGGATCTTGCGAAAATGCCAACTCGTTCAATGCTTCTTCAATAATTTCTTCCGCTGCGGGGATGCTCAGGTTAGCGCCATCTATGCTGCTGGCGGCAGCTTTCGTCGATTTCATCTCTTCTCTCCGTATGCTGCGTCCCCCGCATAAGAAGCTGGCGGCTGCTCCGTCCTGCCGGTTGCGGCCCAATAAAATGGAGCTTTGTCGCGCCTCAGTGCGCGAAAGACAACAGACTTTCTTCTAAAACTGTAAAAATTGCGCTCGACTCAGCGCCGTTCAGCCCACCGTAGTGCAGGTCACGCCCGCCCTGGCTTGGGTGAGTCTCTATGCCTGTGATGACTAGTTCCGCGGACTTATGCCAATATCCGGCCAGTAAAAGGGACTTATGGCATTTCTCGAAATCAATGTGGGACGGTACTGGTTCTGCATAAGGCCTTTACCTGTCAAAAGCCATCTTTGGTTCTTCTCTTCTACTTCACTTAGTTTCGAGAAATACTTTAGGGCCTGTTAAAACTGCCGGGCCCTCACTAAATTCAAAGCTATACATGACACAGTGTACCCGAATTCTCTGTCCAGCGCACTGCAAAATCATACAGTTATGCTCACCGCAACTCCGTTCCCGGCAAAAAAGTTACGCCCACCCAGTGTTCACCCTGGCCGCCTGAGTTCGTACAATGGAAGTCATGCGCCGTTGTTTGCTGTTCCTGTTGCTTTGCTGCCTGGCGTCAACCGGACCGCACGCCCTGGCCCAGGCATTCGACCTCTCTGGCCCCAAGGTCGATGTGCATGTCAAGCGCGGCGATGTCACTCTGCCGATTTCCGAGACCCCCAACCTGCTGCCGGGAGACCGGCTCTGGATTCATCCCGACCTGCCTGAAAGCCAGTCCACGCACTTTGTGCTGGTGGTCGCCTTTCTGCGCGGTACCACCAATCCGCCCCCGCCGGAGTGGTTTACCCGCGTTGAGACCTGGAGCCACGAGGCTCGGGACGAAGGCGTGTTTGTCAACGTTCCCTCCGAAGCGCAGCAAGCCCTCATTTTTCTGGCTCCGGAGACCGGCGGCGACTTCAACACCCTGCGAAAAGCCGTACACGACCGGCCAGGCACCTTTATCCGCGCCGCCCAGGACCTGCAGGCTGCCAGTTGGGACAGGATGAGAGTGGAGTCCTTTCTGGTACAGGTGAAGGCCACATCCCAGACCGACCCCAAATCCCTGAAAGAGCACGCCGAGATGGCCGCTCGAAGCCTGGGTATCAAGATCAACCAGGATTGCTTCCAAAAGCCCCCAGACCAGCAAGTCTCCTGCCTGTCGCTGAATTCGTCCGGGCTGGTGCTGGACGACTCCAATGCGCAATCGCTGGTGACGCAACTGACCAGCGGAAGCACGACGGACCTGATGAATCAGATCAGCTACTCGAGCATGGGTGGAGGAGGCGCCTACAGCCCTTATATCGGCGCCATTGTGGACACCGCCAAAATCCTCTCCTCGCTGCATACGGCGCATTTCCAATACATTCCCGCCCTGGCGCTGCCCTCGGACGATACGCTCAATCTGCGCCTCAACATGCCGCCATCGTTCCGCAATCCCAAATCGGTGGTGGTGGTCGCTCTGCCTCCTCTCGGACCGGCCAAACCGGAGCCTCTGCATCCCGTCGTTCCTGCGGATAGTTTTTGCGCCCAGAAGCCCGGCCTCGTACTGCCCGCCGAAGGAGCGCCGATGGTCTTCGCCTCGCAGTTGGCTCACGATCTCACGTTGCACATCGAAGCCAGGACCAGCTCAAAGGGCTCGCCCACTGCCGGGCCTATCGATCTGCTGGTGATGGCCGACCCCTCAAAAGGCGGCCTCGTCCTCAAGCAGCCCGCTCCTCCGTTGCCCCCGGGCGAGCTGACCGGCGTCGTCCGCGGCAAGTGGGGATTTGACGACTGGAATGGCCCGCAGTTCCACCTTCTTTCGTCTCGGCCAGGTGGCTGGACCCTGACCTCAGCCGACCAGTCTGCGCTGGTAGTGGGCCGCGAAGACACCCTGCATTTTGAAGGACAGGACACGCTCTGTGTCGACAAAGTGGAAGAACAGACCGGCAACGGAAAGCCGAGAAAACTGACCTGGAAGTCCCCAAAAACAGGGGCGCTTGAAGTGTCAGTGCCCATGAAAGACACGTCGCCGGGGCCGGTTACCGTGTCCATCTACCAATTTGGTGTCGAGAAGCCTGAAACTATCGCCATGACGACTTTTGCCGACGCTGCCTCGCTGGATCGTCTGACGTTAAGCGCCGGCGACCTGGTAGCGCTGTTGAAAGGCACCCGGCTGGACGAGGTGGCAAATGCTGACCTCGATGGCATTCCGCTAACGCCGTCCGTTCTCAGCCGCGTTGAAGACCACGACCAGCTCCTGATGAAAGCCGCCGTTTCCACGGCCCGCCTTGAACCTGCAAAACAATACTTTGCTCGCGTGGAGTTGAAAGATGGCCGCCAGCTGAAGGCGCCCGTCACCGTGGAACCGCCAAGGCCACAGGTTGCCTTGCTAAGTAAGGGTGTCCAGGAGGACGCCTCTACCCCGCCTTCCCCGGTTCAGCTTGGCAGCCCGGACGACTTGCCGCTCGAGGGACGACTGGTCTTCTTTCTCAAGTCCACCGTACCGGTCAAATTTCCCCGTAATCAAAAGGTGGAGCTGGCCGCGGACGACGGCAGCTTCGATACCGAGCTGTCTCTGGCCGACGGCAGCCTGATGCTGGAGGACGCAAAGACCGCAATGGGAAGCGTGGAACCCCTTTCCCGCTTCGGTGCTTCTGCCTTCGGGCCGGTCCGCGTACGCGTTTTGTCGGCCAATGGGGCAACCGGCGACTGGCTGCCGCTGGGAACGCTGGTGCGCCTCCCCGGTTTCAAGGAGTTGCGCTGCCCGCACGCCGCAACCAAGCCCTGTACGCTGACCGGAAGCAACCTGTTCCTGGCCACTTCCATCTCTGCCACGACGGATTTCGAAAATCCCGCCGATGTTCCGCCGGATTTTACGGGAACCCAGCTCACGGTGCCCCACCCGGCCAACGGAATGCTTTATCTGAAGCTGCGCGATGATCCGGAGACGGTCCAGACACTCACCCTGCCGGTAACGCCAGCCAGCCCGGCAGAATCGAAGGCAGCAACGGCGCAGGCTCAGCCGGCTACTGCTGCTCCGGCAACGCCGCCCGCTTCTCCGCCGCCTGTTGCAACTCCGGCTGTGACTGAACCGGCAAATCCGCCATCCGCCCAGGACTCAGCGCCCGCACCGCCGAAGGATGCATCCCTCAGCAAGCTCTGAATCGGCACGACTGAACAGCCTGCGGAAAAACTCGAACCGGAGGGAGGCGGGGGTTTCAACCCCCACATAGAGCCGGCATAATCAGCGCGACTGCAGAATGGGGCTCACTTGTTCCGGACCTCATTCTCGCCCGCGGGGAACGATATTCTGAATGCATGTCCAGGCTTCTTGCTTCCATTGCTGCTGTCCTGCTGTTCTTACCGGTTCTCGCGCCCGCAGGCGCCGCCAGGAAAGCCGCCTCTCCTCAGTGGAGCTTCGCCGTCTCCGGTGACAGCCGCAACTGCGGAGATTTCGTGATGCCAGCCATCGCAGCCAAGGTCAAGGCGGAGAACGATGTCTTCTACTGGCACTTGGGCGATTTCCGCTGGATTACCATGCCCGACGAGGACTTCCTGTCGATGCAGACCATCAGCAACCGCCTCTGGCTTTCCGTGAATCTCGCCGACTATCGGCAACAGGCCTGGGACGACTTCCGGGTGCACCAGTTGGCGGCCTTCGGCTCGACTCCGGTATTTCTGAGTCGCGGCAATCACGACACTGTCGCGCCCATGTCGCGCGAGGGCTACATCACGAAATTTTCCGAGTATCTCAATCGTCCTGAGATTGCAGCGCAGCGTCAGGCTGACGGCGCGGCCGCGGCTCCCATTGGTCCCTGGTATCACTGGACTCGTGATGGCGTCGACTTCATCACCCTCGACAATGCCAGCCCCGGAGAGTTTTCTGACGCCCAGTTGGCATGGCTGCGCGGCTTGCTCGACCGCGACCTCACTGCGAATTCCGGTATTCGCGCCATTGTCGCCGGCATGCACGAGGCGCTGCCCCACTCCACCGGCTCTAACCACGCCATGGACGCATGGAGCCGAGGCGACACAACCGGCGAGCAGGTCTACAACTGGTTCTACACCGCCCAGGCGGCCGGCAAGCACGTCTATCTCATCGCCAGCCACTCCCACTACTACGCGCCCAATGTCTACGAAACCCCTTATTGGGGCCAGCAGGGAAAGGTCATTCCAGGCTGGATCATCGGCATTGCCGGCGCCCATCGTTACAAGCTGCCCGAGCACTCAGGCCAGGGCTCGCTGACAAACATCTACGGCTACATGCAGGGAACCGTCAATGCCGACGGCTCCATCGCGTTTGCGTTGCACCAGCTCTCTGAAGACGACCTGGTGCAGCACAGATGGCCTAACGCGCCGCTCAGTACCATCCACGAGTGTTATATCCACAACACCGACGGCCCGGTGGCAGGGTACTAGCCGTCAGGCCTTACTGCCTCGGCGCCTTCTCTCCGCCAACACTGGCAACCTGCCCGGCCATCCCGAGCAAACAAATTTCGCCCACAATGGCGCAAAATGCTGGTAGAGCGCGCGGGCAAGCGTGACCGCGGCCCGGAGGTAGTGGATCAGTGAGGTGGTGGATCAGTTGAACAACAAGAGAACTTCGAAGATCGCCTTGCTCATGGCGCCACTCGTTGCGTTTCTGCTCATCGCGCCAATGAGGCAAGTCGAGGGTGCTGTCCCGCAAAAGGTGCGTCAAGCTGTGGTCGCTGGGGCTTTTTATTCGGCCGACCCAAAAGAGCTCTCGGCCACGATCGATGACATGCTTGCACATGCTTCGCCGCCGCCCGTCGAAGGTCCCATCCTGGCTGCGGTCGCGCCACATGCAGGGTATCCCTACTCCGGTCCAGTGGCCGCCTGGACCTACGCTGCGTTGAGAGGGCACAAATATTCCCGCGTCGTCGTCATCGCTCCGTCACACTACGTGAGCTTCGACTTCACCTCGGTCTACGATGGCGACGCCTACGCAACGCCGCTCGGAACAATCCCCGTCGACAAGGAGTTCGCGCGCCAGTTGACGAAGATGAGCTCCACCATTCGTCTCTCCGAGCAGGGTCACGCGCCCACGTCAGCAGGCGGCGAGCATGCCATCGAGGTCGAGTTGCCCTGGCTGCAGAAAGTGCTGGGTAACTTCAAGCTTATCCCCATCGTCATGGGCGACCAGAGTTACGAGAGCAGCCGCGCGCTGGGCGTGGCGCTGGCAAAGTTGATCGAAATCGAAAAGAAGGGCGGCGATACGCTCATCCTCGCCAGCTCCGATCTCTCTCACTATCACCCTTACGACCAGGCCGAATCTATCGACCACAAGACGCTCAACGCGCTCACAACGTGGGATTACTTCAGCATGTCGCGCAACTTTGAGACGCGCACCTGGGAGGCCTGCGGCGGCGCACCGATCGTAGCAGCCATGATCGCCGCCGAACGCATGGGCGCCAACAAGGCTGAGGTGCTCCACTACGCCAACTCCGGCGATACCTCCGGCGATCATGCACGCGTGGTCGGCTACAGCGCCGATCTCTTTGTGAAAGCCCCGCAAGGA
Source organism: Occallatibacter sp. (assembly GCA_035945795.1). Taxonomy (GTDB): domain Bacteria; phylum Acidobacteriota; class Terriglobia; order Terriglobales; family Acidobacteriaceae; genus Telmatobacter. Next base: position 33,300 of record DASYZU010000053.1, on the reverse strand, counting down.
GCGGTTGAAGACGCGGCGTTCTCGCTGACTGACAAAGAGAAAAGTGAACTGCTCGCCTTGGCCCGCAAGTCCGCGGAATACTCTGTGCGTACGAATAAGCCCTACGATCCACCTGCAATTGCGAGCGAAACGCTCAATCAGGAGTACGGCGCTTTCGTAACGCTCACCGAAGCCGGAACGCTGCGCGGCTGCATCGGCTACACCTCGCCCGTTGAGCCGCTCTACTTGACCGTCCGCGATACTGCAGCCTACGCCGCGCTGCGCGACCCGCGCTTCCGCCCCGTGTCGGCCTCCGAGCTGTCGCAGCTCGAGTACGAAATCTCCGTCCTGTCGCCCCTGCGCCGCGTCACCGGTATTGAACAGATCAAGGTTGGCCGCGACGGTTTGTTCTTAAAGAATGGCAACCACGAAGGCCTTCTGCTCCCGCAGGTTCCGGTGGAACAGAAGTGGGACCGGCAAACGTTTCTCGAGGAAACCTGCGTCAAGGCAGGCATGCACGCAGGTTGCTGGAAGGAAGAGAACACCGACATCTTCAAGTTCACCGCCGTAGTCTTCGGCGAGCACAAACCGTAGACACTCAGGCAAGCGGTTCGTCCGTCTTCACTCTCGTCTTCGCCGTCGACGCCACAGGATCAAGGCTGCGTCGTGACATACGCGGGATTAATTGCCGAGTGCACAGCGGCCGAAAAACTATCCAAGGTGCACGACAGATCCTGCCCGCTGCATCCGGGTACAAAGATGGGTGCCGCTGCCGGAGGGTTGGCAGGAGTAAGCGCCTGCGACTGGCGCATCTGTTCCAACGTCTGCGCGGTGTACTCCATGCGCACGAACGGCTGGCCGCCATCGCTTGGCCGCCAAACCTCGAACAGCAATGCGCCTCCGGGAGGCGTATCGTCCACGCGGCCGTCGATGATCCAGTTGACTCCCAGGGCGCCGGCAACCGTAACGATGTTGGTGTCGTGTCCCACGATGATCAGCAGCCTGTCGTCCGGCTTCGAAAGCGCGCCGGCAACCGGCTTGCCGCTGATGCTCTGTTCCATGCTGCGCTCGATGTGATCAAGCAGATTCGAACTATGAATGCGGGCAACCGTAGGGGTCCGATATCCATAGTCCCAGGCCGCGCTGTCCAACTGCATCAGCGAGCGTAGCGTAGCGCCATCCACGCATCCCCATCCGGTGTTCGCGTCGCTCATGCCGGTGGTGTATTCCAGCAGCAGATTCTCCGCCATGGTCGCGGCCACGCTGAGGGGACCGCTATACCCGGAGGAGTAGCTTGAGCCTGCGCCGAGTGCAACGGGAATGTCGAAGATGGAAGTGCGCTTTCTTTCCGAAGGCGCCGCGCGGCCGCAACCGGCCAACACATTGTCGAGCGCGGCCAACTGCGGCCGGAAAGCCTCGGTTAAGTGGTTCGGGTCGCCGCCGATGCGACCGGCAACGGCCGCAGCAGCCAGCGCGGAGTCGCCTGGATGCAGCCCGCCGACGACGCGGTAGAGAGGATCGGCTGTGCCTTCGGCCTGTGCGTGAACTTCGATGGTGCAGCCGGGGAACATTCCTTCGGCAAGTGCCTTGCCGGTTTCGCGCGTGCGCTGGTCGGAGTCGGCAAGAATCGCGATATGCGCGGCGTCATCACAGCCTGAGGAAGCGAACAGGCCCTGTCCGGACAGCCTGACGCGGTCCCACGCGCCGAAGAGCTTCATCAACTCATAGCCGTGCGGAGTGAGATAACTCGGCGGCACATCCCACTTGGGCCACGGCGCGGCGGAGTACTTGTTGATCAGATCATCGTTGCCGATGGGCGAGCGAACACCATGCCGGCTCAGCGCCACAACAAATTGCAGCTTGGCTTTCTGATCGGCTGCAGAGGTTTCAGCATTCTGCGCCACAACAGCCGCGCTGCAGGTGGAGAGACAAACAAGGCTGAGAAGAAAAAGCCGCAGCGCGGCGCGGATTGTCATCGAACATCCTCGAAATTGGTTGAGGGGGTGAAAAACTGATGCATGGTGCGCCCGGAGAGATTCGAACTCCCGACCTAACGCTCCGGAGGCGTTCGCTCTATCCAGCTGAGCTACGGGCGCGCTCTCTAAGCATACCGCACTTTGGATTGCCTGGTCGCCGGCATCGCTCGCCTGACAGCCGGGTTCTATAAAAGGGGATGTCAAGAAGAAACGCTTCACCCGCGGGTGCCCCATCCTTGCGGCGTCTTTGTTTTTGCCGCAAGGGTGGGATAGCTCAACACTCAACCAGATGGGCTTTCTATCCCCTGCGCCTGATCCCTGCCTTTACGCAGCTCCTCCATCACCGACTGGATCAATTGTTTAGCTCCGTCCATGCCACTCAGAACCGCCTGCAGATCCAGCGCCGGCTTGGAAGGGTTGCGGCTCGACGCACAATACACTCCATGCTGCCCCACCAGGATCAGCGAATCGGTCAGCAGGTCCAGCGCCACCGCCAGACGGCCCCGCTCCACACCCATCATGAACTCGTGCCGTTCCAGCTCAGCCCGCTTCTCGTCAAAGACACTCATGCCTTCAGCCTACCGGAAAAGCGTAAGCCGGTGAGTTGCCGGGGCGCCGCACACCTGGATCCGAATCTATCTCCAGCGGGATTTTTTCGTGGATCCAGCCGCCTCGAATGCAAGGCGTAGCGGAGTTGGCAGCTTCGAAACCATGGCAACAATCACCTTGTACTTCCAACCCGGCACAACCACCAGCTTCCCTCGTCGCAAGGCTTTCAGAGATTCGTCCACCACGAAGTCCGGCTGCAGCCACAGGGAGGCCGGCGCTACGCTCGGCCGCTGCAACCCCAGCGTTTCGTGAAATTCCGTATAGGTAAAACCAGGACACAGCGCCTGGACCTTGACCGCAGATCCGATGCCCTTCAATTCAAGGTAGAGCCCTTCGGTAAATGCAGCCATCCAGCGCTTGGTGGCTCCATAGCTCACACTGCCCCCGCGCTGCACGAACGCAGCCACGGATGCCACATTGACGATGCCGCCAGAATTCTGTCTGACCATATTCCGCAGCGCGGCGTGGCTTAGCCGGACAGTTGCCGTAACGTGCAGACGATGCATCTGTTCCTGCACTTCAAGATCTGACTCCCAGAAGAGACCCCTTGATCCGAAGCCGGCATTGTTTACCAGCAGCGTCAGGTTTTGCTCGGCAGCGATGCGATCCGCAACAGCGGCCAGGTCCTTCTCATCGGTCAGGTCGGCAGGGAGCACGGCGACTTCGCACCCGTACTGGGCGGTCAATTCAGCCGCCAGTGCCTCAAGCCTCTCCTTGCGGCGCGCAATGAGCAAAAGATCATGCTGCGCGGCAAGTTTTCGCGCGAATACGACGCCAAGCCCGCTGGACGCTCCCGTGATCACAGCCAGAGTTTTTCCCAAGATGCGCGCTCCCCTCAGACATTGATCATAGTTCCAGCCTGAAAGAGCGCAACCGGGAACTCACCCCGGCCTAAACGCTCAGCTTGCGCATATACTCTGCGTTCAGCCGGAGCTCCTCAATCGGCTCCATTTCGAACGCTTCCTGTTCCACGAAGTAGTACTTGAGACCCGTGGCCGCGCGCATGATCGGACCATAATCTATGCTGCCCTTGCCGAGCACGGTCATCAGTTCTTTACCGTTCGGCTGGCGAATCATGTCCTTCACGTGCATCAGCGAAAACCGCTCCGGTGTCTTCGTCAAATAGTCCACCGGGTTGTGCCCGGATGCGAATACCCAGCCTGCATCCATTTCGAATACAACGAATTTGGGATCGGTGAGCCGCAGCAACTCGTCATAAACCAGCACACCGTCAATCACGGCGAGCTCCGGCGTATGGTTATGAATTCCGAGAGTCATGCCGGCGGCCTTCACCTTTTCGCCGATCCGATTGAACTCACCTGCAATCCAGCGCCAGTCGTCCAATGTGGGCGCGCCTTTGGCAGCCGGGTTGCGGTGCATCCCGCCCGACGACGAGCACACAATATATTCGAGGCCCAGCGTGTGGCCGTATTCAATCCACTGGTCGAGCTGCGTCTCCAGCACGTACAGCGCATGGTGCGTGCTCACGCAACGTATGCCAGCATTGTCCAGCGCCTTGCGAAAGTCCGCCGCTGTGCGGTCGAAGTAGCCTGCCGCTTCCGCAACCGTGTAGCCATCCGCCCGAACCTTGGCCAGCGTGCCTTCAAAGTCCTTCGCCAACAGGTCGCGCACTGAATAGAGCTCCAACCCGAGCGGCTGACGAAGCGGTTTGGCAGCCAATCGTCCGGCGCCCGCAATGGCCGCGGCCGCAACTGCACCCGATGCCTTCAAAAAAGTTCTACGCGAGGAATAACTCATACGCTGATTCTCCTGGAAACTCCGAAACCTAAACCTTGATTGTCTTTGTCGCCGCGTCCCATGTAGCCACGGTACGGTGAAAATACGAGTGATTGGCCATGTGGCAGCCGATGGCGGCGTTGTGGCCGAAGACCTCGTCCTCAACCACATGCTCCCGCGTTACCACAGCGTTGAAGAAGTTGCCAATGTGAACTGCGGTGTCGTCATAGCCATGCGGCAGCGTGAAGCTTTCCGCATCGCCCGGCGCCGGAAGCATCTCAGGATGCGCCGCCTTGAAATCCTCCAAGCCCCGCTTGCGCTGCGCTGCAGTCATCCCGCCCCAGCCATAGGATTCGAACTTCGGCCGCACATCTTGAGGCGTAAAGGTAACCGTCTTGCCGGTCATCACCATCGTTCCCGTTGAACCGTAAAATTTGATTCCCTCATCGCCGTCACTATTGGCCTGGTTGCAGTGCAGATGCACCTGCACGACCCCATTCACTGCAGGAAAGTCGTACACCGTTTCCAGCAGGTCAGGAAACTCGCGGCCGTCTTTGTAGTGGTAGGTCCCGCCGGTCGAATAAGCGCGGTTCGCTGGCGTGTTGATCTCGGTTATCACCTGGATGCCGCTCAGAAGGTGCACAAACAAGTCTCCACCTAGCCCCGAACCGTAATCCCTGAAGCAACGCCAGCGGAAGAATCGTTTGGGGTCGAACGGCCGATCTGGTGCATCCACCAGAAATCCCTTCCAGTCGACCGTCTCCGGGCTGGCGTCGGGCGGAATCGGATACACCCACGCACCTCCTGGCGAGTTCCGGTTCCACTGCGCATCAATCTGGTGCACATCGCCCAGCCGGCCCGACGCAAAAATCTCTCGCGCCTTCTCGTAGAGAATCGAACTCACGCGCTGGCTGCCGGCCTGAAAGATGCGCTTGTTCGCCTGAACCCCTTCGAGCATCGCGAATCCATCTTCCACGCTGTGCGACATCGGCTTCTCGCAGTAAACATCTTTGCCCGCCGCAACCGCGTCCAGCGTCACCCGCCGGTGATGATGGTCAGAAGTTGCCACCAGCACCGCGTCTACATCCTTGCGGTCAAGGAGCGTGCGGTAGTCGCTCGTGGTGGGGAAATCGGCACCATACGCCTCGATTCCGGCCTGGTGCCTTGTCGCGTACAAATCTGCCGCGCCCACGCAGACCCCCGTCGTCACCTTGCGTGCCGAGCGCAGCAGATCGCAGCCGCGAATTCCCGTGCCCACAATTGCGAAGCGGATCTTGCGGCCATCCGCCGCCGCCTGCGCCGCAAGTACCGGCGGGTCCGGCAGCGATGCCTTCACCACCGCTCCCACAGCCGCCGCGCCTGCGCCCAGACGCACAAAATCCCGCCTTGTCATACAATAAGATTTATTCATGATTCCTCCGCGTCTCGACCATTCTCGCTCCCGCCCTCGATCATTGTCCAATCGCCCAAGCGGAGAACCTCTGCATTTTGCATCTGTGCGGTAGATCCACGTCACATGGGCAAGCTGCCGGCCCCACCGCCACCAAGCCCCGCTATACACCCAAGCTCGCCGAATTCCCGTAAACCCAGCCAACCGTTCGCCATCCCACAATAGTCGGTGCCCCATCCTTGGTGCAGTTTCATCGCACCAAGGGTGGGAAACCACCTCCCTAAACCCGCGCTCAACCACCCCCTCCCACCCAATCATGGGAGAATGGACACTAACCCGTCATGACTGAAGAAAACATCGTCGAATCTCTGCCCACCACGGAAATCGCGCCCGAGCCAGTCCCAGAGCCGATCGCCGAACCCGCCGCTGCGGTCATCGTCGAGCCGGTTCCCACCCCGGCACCCAAGGCCGCCGCCGAGTCCGTAGAAGAAGAACCGACAGAGTCCTTCGCCGACGCGCTCCGCGACTTCGAGCGCAGCCACTCGCACAAATCGGAACCCGGCGCAAAGCAGCTACAGGGCACCGTCGTCTCTCTCTCCGCCGACCAGGTCTTCCTCGACATCGGCTACAAGACCGAGGGCGTTCTGCCCCGCTCCGCTTTCGAGAACAACGCCGAAGGCGTCAAGCCCGGCGATACGGTCCCGGTCTCGGTCACCGGCCGCAACGAAGAGCATTACTACGAGCTCTCCCGCTTCAAAGTCGCGCAGCCCCGTGACTGGACCGCCCTCGAAGCCGCCTTCGCTGAAAAGCTCGCGGTAGTCGGCACCGTCACCGAAGTCATCAAGGGTGGCCTTAGTGTCGACATCGGCGTCCGTGCCTTCATGCCCGCCAGCCGCAGCGGCGCCAAAGACGCAGTGGAGCTCGAAAAGCTCGTCGGCACGCAGATCAACTGCCGCATCACCAAGCTCGAAGTCACCGAAGAAAACGTCGTCGTCGATCGCCGCGTAGTTCTCGAAGAGCAGGCCCGCGCCGCTTCTGCCACGCGCCACGCCGCAATGAAGGAAGGCGATACCGTCCCCGGCACCGTCCGTACCCTCATGCCTTACGGAGCCTTTGTCGATCTCGGCGGCGTGGACGGCCTGCTCCACATCAGCGACATCGCGCACAGCCGCGTCGCCAAGCCGGAAGACGTGCTCACCGTCGGCCAGGAACTTCAGGTCCGCATCCTCAAAATAGATGCAGAGACCAAGAAGATTTCACTTGGCCTCAAGCAGCTCCAGGCCGAGCCCTGGGAGAAGGCTCCGGAACGCCTTCTCGCCGGCCAGCGCATCACCGGCACCATCACACGCCTCGCCGACTTCGGAGCATTTGTCGAAATCGAGCCCGGCGTCGAAGGCCTCATTCATATTTCGGAGATGTCCTACGGCAAAAAGCTCCGCCACCCCAGCGACATCCTCAAGCAGGGCGACCGCGTCGACGCCGTCATCCTCTCCATCAAGCCGGAGGAGCGGCGCATCGCCCTCGGCCTAAAGCAGACTCTCACCGATCCCTGGTCCAACATCGAGCAAAAGTTCCCCGCAGGCTCGCAGATTGAGGGCCCCGTCACCAAGCTCATGAACTTCGGCGCATTCGTGCAACTCGAAGAGGGCGTCGAAGGCCTGATCCACGTCAGCGAGATCAGCGCCGACAAGCGCATCAATCATCCGCAGGATGTGCTCCGCACCGGCCAGATCGTCAAAGCCCAGATCCTGGCCATTGACCAGGTGAAGCGTCAGATCAAGCTCTCCATGAAACAGCTCGTCCCCACCAGCATCGACGAGTACATCGCCGAGCACAAGGTGGGTGACGAAGTCTCCGGCCGCGTAGTCGATCAGTCGCCCACGCGCACTGTCGTTGAGCTAGGCGAAGGCATTCGCGGCACATGCCGCGCGAGCAAAACGCCTGCGGCGCCGGCCGTTGTGACGGAAGCGAAGACCACAGGCAAGCTCGATCTATCCAGCCTGTCGTCAAAGCTCAAAGATCGCTGGCAGGGCAACGCCCCCGCTGCTTCATCCAAGCCCGATCCATTAAGCGAAGGCCAGATCCGCAGCTTCAAAATCACAAAGCTCGACGTGGATTCGAAGAAGATCGAAGTGGAGTTGGCTTAGCGAGCTACAAGTACACATTATCGATAAAGCACCACCGCCAATCCTCCCCGCGCTCGGCAGATTGCATCAGCGGATGCTGCGTCTCATGGAAATGCGCCCGCGCATGACGGCCCGGTGACGAATCGCAACAGCCCACGTGGCCGCATTCCAGGCACATGCGCAGATGCACCCACTTGCGGCCGGTTTTCAGACACTCCTCGCACCCCTTCGTCTGCGGCTTCACGTCCTTCATGTGTTCCGCAACATGACTGCAACTCGCTGCCGCCATCCCAACCTCCACTCCATCGAGATGATTCATTCTTAACTTCTAAGCCACCCGGCTGCCTGCCGCCTTGCTCACCCCAACGCTGCGCTGGCCTTTACAGCATTGGCCAAACATGCTGGGCACAGGCAGTCGGACTCACGGATGCTCCCGCGCGTCAGCGCCGGCAGGCCATCGCACCAGCAACCGCCCATTCTGCATTCGAATGTCTGGCCGCATTCAGGGCAACTCTTCATGCGCACTCGCGATGTGTCGTCAGCCGCGCAGCAATTGGATGCCGTAATCGCCCGAAAAGCATCAGCCGGTCCATTCCAATCGAACAATTCCGGATGGATCAGGTGAGCCAGAAGTTCGGTTCCCTCAACCACGCGCGGCCCGGGACGCGCGAAATAGGAGTTTGCGTCCACCGCATACACCCGCTGGTTGCGTACCGCCGGCAGCTCCGCCCAGCCCTGTTGACTTTGCAGATGGCCAACCTGCTCGAGCGCCTTCTTCAGGTTGAATCCGCACGGCGAGAAAACGATCACTTCAGGCGACCACTCCAAAACATCCGTCCATGGAATGCGCACGGAATCCGTTTCCTTCCTCGCCAGTTCATCCGTGCCGCCGGCAATCTCCACCATCTCTCCGACCCAGTGCCCGGCGCAATAGACAGGGTCTGCCCACTCCATGCAGAAGACGCGCGGCCGGCGAGCAATCCCTTTGGTCCGCACGGCGATATCATCCAATCGCCTGCGGCGAGTTTGAATGAAGTCCTCCGCAGCCTCCAGCCTGTCCGTAGCCCGGCCCAATTCCCTTATGTTTTCAAAAATCTCCGTGAGCGAGTGCGGGCTCATCCAAACAATCTCCGGTGTGGACTCAAGCAACTTCAGCGCGGAAGCCAAATCGTTGCCCGAGGTAGCACAGACCTGGCACAGGTTCTGTGTCAGGATCAAGTCCGGCTTCAGTTCATATAAAAGAACTTCGTCCACCTGATAAAGGCTGCCGCCGCTGCCAATGCGTTCTGCAACCGCAACATCGATTTCGCGCAGGCTCATGCTTTCGAGTGGCAAAGCGGGCCTGACAACGACCGGTTTCACTCGCACTTCAGAAGGAAAATCGCACTCGTGCGAAACCCCAACAAGTTGGTCGCCGATACCCAGTGCATACACCATCTCGGTTGCGGCCGGAAGAAAGGAAACAATTCTCGCCTTCTTCATAGGATTTGCTCCAAGGTTTATTTTTTCTTCCGAAGCTGCCGGTCATTCTTCTGCAGAATGGCTGCATCTCATTTCTCTGGATGCCGCTTTGCACCTCGGCAGAGCAGAGGGCTACCTGAGCATATCGTAACGATAACGCTCAAAGCGCCCGATACTGCTCCGCAACGCTCCTCGGGCAGCGGTTCCCTTACGCGCTCCAGGCTTTCGCCCGCTCCACGGCCTTCTGCCAGCGCCCGCGCCGCTCTGCGCGATCGGCTGGGTCCATTCGCGGCTCAAACCGCTTGTCGCCCTGCCGCTTCGCGCGCAACTCCTCCGGCCCTGCCCAGAATCCAGTCGCCAACCCCGCGAGATATGCCGCGCCCAGCGCGGTCGTCTCCGTCACCTGCGGTCGCACCACCGGCACGCTCAGCACATCGGCCTGGAACTGCATCAACAGATCGTTCACTGAAGCGCCGCCATCCACGCGCAGCGCGGCCAGCGGTGTTCCTGTTTCGCTGTGCACCGCCTCCAGCACGTCGGCCACCTGGAAGGCGATGGCCTCCAGTGCAGCCCGCGCAATGTGTCCCGGCTTGGTATCCCGCCGCAGCCCGATCAGCATTCCGGCCGCGTGCGCATCCCAGTGCGGCGCGCCTAGGCCTACAAACGCCGGCACAAACACCACGCCACCCGTGTCCGGCACAGAGGCCGCCAGCGCTTCTACCTCTCCCGACGACCCAATCAGTTTGAGGTTGTCCCTCAGCCACTGCACTACCGCGCCGCCGATAAAGATGCTTCCCTCCAGCGCGTATTCGAGGCGCCGCCCTGCGCTCGCCGCCAGCGTCGTAATCAGCCTATGCTTCGACCGCACAAACTCCGTCCCCACGTTCTGCAGCAGGAAACAACCTGTCCCATACGTGTTCTTGGCCTCGCCCGCACTCCAGCACAACTGCCCGAAAAGCGCCGCCTGCTGGTCCCCGGCAATGCCCGCAATTGGCACGCCGCCCAGGCCAAGTGTGGTCGTCACCTCGCCCACCTTTTCGCTCGACCAGACCACCTCCGGCAACATGCTCTCCGGGACGCCGAAGATGCGCAGCATCTCCGCATCCCACTTGCCCTCCACGATGTTGTAGAGCAGCGTCCGCGAAGCATTGGTCACGTCGGTCACATGCCTTTGTCCACTGGTCAGGTGCCAGATCAGCCAACTGTCCACGGTCCCAAACGCCAGCTCGCCTTTGTCGGCGCGCGCCCGCGCACCCTGCACATGGTCCAGAATCCACGCCACCTTCGTCGCCGAAAAATATGGGTCCAGCACCAGCCCGGTCTTTGCGGAAACTGTCTCTCCAACTCCAGTCGCCTCAAGGTCGCTGCACCGCGCAGCGGTCCGGCGGTCCTGCCACACGATGGCTGGATGAATCGCCTTTCCCGTTGCGCGCTCCCACACAACCACCGTCTCGCGCTGGTTGGTAATCCCGATCGCCGCCACATCTCTGGGCCGTGCGCCAATCTTGGCCAGAACCTCCACTGCGCAGGAGAGCTGGCTGGTCAGGATTTCGGTAGGATCGTGCTCCACCCATCCCGCCTGCGGGTAAAACTGCTCAAACTCGTGCTGCGCCGTTGCGGCAATCGCTCCACTCTCATCAAACAGAATCGCGCGGGAACTCGTCGTCCCTTGGTCCAGTGCAAGAATGTATCCCATTTGTTTCGTCCACCTTCGGAACACAGTCAAACACGCTTGCCTGCCCGACGGCAAGGAGACTATCGCTCAGGGTGGCAGCCAAACCCTGCAAGCTTGCGTCACCAATGCAGTTGCCTCTGCCTGTTAAGCAAAGTGGTGCGCCGGCCCAAATTAAGGTTCGCTTGAAACTGAGATTTTTTGTATTCTGAAGGGGATGCCCCGCGATTTGGTGGCGAATCTGAACGGAGGAATTACTTTAATGGCCGAGACAGTCAAGAAAGCAAAAGCCCCCGCAAAGCCCCGCAAAACCGCCGCAAAGAAAGCAAAAGTCAGCCAACCGGCAATGCCGCCTCGCGAGGAGATAGAAAAACTCGCGCGAGCATATTGGGAGCAGCGCGGATACCAGGATGGCTATGCGGAGCAGGACTGGCTGCGAGCCGAGCAGGAACTGCTCAAGATGGCTTCCTAGCGGCGGTTCTGTAGCTCTGATCGATTGTGTCGCGTGCTCCGCGCTGAAGTTCGGAGAGAAGGCGCGCTGCCCGAAGGCATTTCGCCCTCGGATGGAGGCGGGCCGTGGCACTTCCTGCGCCGCCATTGCTACTTCGCTATCGTCCCAAAGAACGCATTGTTGCCTGAGCGCAGATCGTGTCCATAGGTAAGCACAACGGTCGTACCCAACACCGTCAGCTTTGCCCCGACACCGACATCGAAGAGCCACTGCCCTGTGGCCAACCCGCTCGTCGGCGCACCAGCTCTGGCAATATCTGCCAGCGGCCCGGCCTTGATGCTGAACAGCCCGTTGCCATAAATGCGCCGGTAGAAATCCGTGTTCGAGAGAAAGAAATTGCTGCCCAGTGGCGAGCTGCCCTTCTGTCGATCGCGCGTTCCGATATGCCCTCGAAGCCGGAGATCGGTGTCCCGCTCCATTCCGAGCATGAACAGTTCGTCAAACGGCGCGCTTCCGAATGTCCGCCCCGCGCGCACCCGCTCCGCTACTTCATACGCGTCGCCCTGCGCTTGCGGAAACCAGTGAGCCAGCACCGACCCCTGCAGCTTGCCAAAAACATTTGGCGCGCCGGGCACTTGTGTCTGTGAAGTCCACATGCGCGCAAGTTCTGCACTCGATCCCGCGGTCAACGAGAATCGCCGCTCTGGAACATCCACCACCTTGTCCTCTATCGACGCCAGATATTTCAACTCGTAGCCGGGAACAACCACCGCAGGTGTCAACGCCGTTCCATCGACCACGTTGCGATAAGTGCGATGCGACAGCTCAGCACCGGTGGACCACTGCAGCCGCCCACTCGGGAACCCCTTCACCGATCCCATAACCGCCTGCCGCTGCAAGTTCAGCGATCCCAGCACCGCGGCCACGCCGGTAAACGAGCGCCGTATCGCCCAGTTCTCATTGCGCGCATCTGCCTCCAGTTGCCATCGCCACTGCGGCAGATCGTGCAGCGGCGCAGAAACGGAGATCCACGCCCGCCGTTTCTGCGAGTCCCAGCGCAGCAGTGATTCGACATTTGCGGCCGACCTGCCCATGTTGAAATAGCCGGGATAAATGGTTTCGTACACCGCACCGCTGAATGTCGAAACCAGCGCCTGTACGCGGCTGCTGCCGAAGCCGTTCCGCTCATCGGCGTGAAACTCCCCGTCGAAACTTCCGTCGGGGTTTCCATCTGCGCGCGCATTCAGAACGATGTTGTGCAGGGAAAAGATACCCAGCCCATTGAGCCGTGCCTCTGTCGTTTCGAAGTCGCGTTGCTTCAGCACCGCCGCCGGCGAAAACGCAAATGCGCGATCCAGAATCAGCCGCTGCACGCGCAGTTGAGGATCGAAATTGAGTGCGGCCACATACGGTTTCTGCACGCGGTTCCAATACTTGAGCGCCGCGTTCGTGTTTCCCATCAGCAGGTAAACGGTCCCGGCAAAGTTGTTGGCATATTCGTCCTTCGGGTCGAGTTTCAACCCTCGACGCAACCACTTCGCCGCCTCCGGATTGCGTTTGAGTTCAAAAGCGATGCCGGCCAGTTCGATGGGAAAGCGCTTCTGCTGCGGACATTTCCGCTCGCCTGCCGTGAGCGCCGCGCGCGCTTCCGGCCACCGCAGCAAATGCGCCAGGGCGAGTCCGTATTCGAAGTTCAAATCGGCCGAGCGCGAGGCAAGCGGCCCAACCAGCAGTACCACTTCAGCCCAGTTCTTCTGATCGAAAAACTTCTTTATCTGAGATGAATCCGGCGCGGCGCTCGACAAATTCGCAGAGCATTGGCCCCACAGCGTTCCGGAAAATATCACAAGAGAAAACAATCCCGCAATCAGTGCACAGACGCGCTGCGCTTTCCTCTGTCTCCGCAAGAGCGCCTCCGTACGGCTCTTTACTGAATAAAATGGTCAGCGCGCAGTCGATGCCGGCACGGCCAGGAGCAACCAGTTGTGCGTTGCGCTCCACTCTCTCTCGAATCCTGCTCGCTCACGTGTCAGCAGCTTACGCTCAGCAGGATCGTTCATCGTCACCAGCCCGCGCTCCGCATCGATTCCATCGATCACCACATAATGCAGCTCGCGCTGGCCGCGCGGCTTGAGGGCAGCAATCAGCGGACGCCCCTTCGTCAGTTGCTCCTTAAGATCGCTCCAGCTTCCATTCAGCGCAAAGACCTGAAACCCATGCTGTCGCAGATACTGCCCCACTTGCTCCGCCGCAATGCCGTGTTCGCGCGGCGAATACAGTTGGCGCTGAATCGCAGCAACGTCGCTGTCGGCGCTGGGCCCATTCCCTTGTTGGGCGGCCCAGTACCGCATAACCATTGCAATCGACGCGGCTCCGCATCCCTCTCTGGGCTGATGCACGAACGGCACGTCGATCCAAACAGGTGCGATCCACACGGGTGCTGGCGTTTCGGCCCATGCCGTTCCTGTCAGAACCGGAAGAGCAAGAACCAGAAACGCCGTACACCGCGCTGCGAGTTTGGCAATCAACCCTTGACCGCAACGACGATGAGAACGATTGCAACGAGAATGATGAGCAGCAGCATCTCATTGCTCATCGCGCCGGCTGCAAACTTCTGCTGTGCATCGGCGGCACGCGTAGCCAGGTTTGCCAGCTCCTGATCGGAGAGCGTGGGAATGGCCGTTCGCACCTGCATGGGGCTTACATGCGCGTCCCGCATGGCGCGCTCGGCCATCGGCGAGGAAAGAAATCCGGTGACGGTAGTGATGTCCCGTTGCCGGGCCGCGGAGGATGTCTCCAACTGTTTCTGCAGCGCCTGTGAGCTTACGATATGATCCTGCTCCACAGCTTGCGCAAAAATGTCGGGAGGAAAGGCGAGAGCAACAACCAACGCGCCTGGCAAAACTCCTTGAATCAGTATCCTGGAAAGGACTGGCAGTCTCATCGTAGGGGAACTCCATAATTCGTATTTTTTGCTTCACGGTTAGATGCCCGAGTGCGAAGTTTGAGTTGCCACCGCTCCCGGTTAATCTTGCCATTTGATAGCTAACTTGTTCTATATCAAATCCATAGCCCGCTCAACATAAAGCCGCGTACTCACAACCAGGCCTTGATCACAGCCGATCGGGACGCTGTGTTCTTCACATCGATCCGCGCGCAGTGGCAGAATCTCGCTCAACTCCGTCTTTACAGCCATCGCCGTCACCTGCCCCCCCTGCTCCCCCTCTTGTTGATGCAGGCTCCAATCGCCGATGCTACTGCACTTCCCCGATGTAAACCCCGAACGGACCAAGTTCGATGGCTTCCAGCGACGCTGGGTCCGCCGCTCCCGGCGTCTTGAGCAGCGTCTTTACGTGGCGGGGCCTGATGCCCGCGCCGCCGATTGCCAGATCAACCGTTTGCGGTTCAGCAGTGAAGTTGACGCTCACCACCACCTGCGCCGCACCGTGCGCCTGCCGCATCCAGCTCAGCACCTTGTGGTTCTCCGTATCCAGCATGATGTTGGCCCCGTTCTCAAATGCAGGCACCGTCTTCTTGAGCTTGATGAGGCTCTGGTACCACGCGAACAGCGAGGTCGGATCGTTCTTCTGTGCTGCCACGTTGATGGTTGCAGCGCTCGGCGGCACCGGCAGCCACGGAGTGCCTTGGGTAAAGCCTGCGTTGGTGCTCGCATCCCACTGCATCGGAGTGCGCTCGCCATCGCGTCCCTTCTCCTTCGGCCAACCGGTAATGCCAATCGGATCCTTCACGTCCTGCTTGCGCTTCGGTGGCGTGGTCTTCATCCCGATCTCGTCGCCGTAATAGAACAGCGCTGCCCCGCGGCTTGCCAACAGAATCGTCGCCAGCACCCGCTGGATGTCCTCGTCGTGGACCCCATCGCAGTAGCGCATATCCAGCCGCGGGTTGTCGTGGTTGTCAAACAGCAACAGCGGAACGTGCGCGCTCAGATGCGTCTCCGCATCGACCAGCTTCGCGCGGAATTGCGCCACGTCCAGCTTGTTGATGAACGCCACCTGCGTATCCATCGGCAAATGGAACTCCGGCTTCCCCACCGGCCCGTACATCTTGGCCAGCTCTTCAATGTTGGGCAGGTACGTCTCGCCAATCAGCACCCGGGTTCCCGGAAACGCGATGGTGTTGAACTTGTCCGTCGTAGCCCGCATCTCCTGCATCACAGGATGCAGCCCCGGTTGGTTGTCGGTCTTCGAGTTGTCCAGCTGCGGGTCGCCGTAGGCGTTGATGATCACTTTCCCTTTCTTGTCCCTCACCACGCCCTCATCGGCCAGGCTCGGGTTCTCAAAGAGAGTCGTAATCGCGTCGAACCGGAATCCCCCCACGCCGCGCTTCAGCCAGAAGCCAACGATGTCCTCGAACGCCTCATGAACCTTGGGGTTATGCCAGTTCAGATCCGGCTGCTGAATATAGAACTTGTGGTAGTAGTACTGTCGCGTCTTTTCGTCCCACTGCCACGCCGAGTGCCCAAACAGCGACTGCCAGTTATTCGGTGGCACTCGCTTGCCGGTGATCGGGGTCCCCGAGGACAGATCTTTGTCCTTGGGGTGATTGGCGGGATCGATTTTGCCATCGTTCCACATATACCAGTCCCGGTAAGGGTTGTCTTTCGACGACTTCGACTGAAGAAACCACTCGTGCTGGTCCGAGGTGTGATTCATTACCATGTCCATCAGCACCCGGATGTGACGCTTGCTCGCCTCCGCCACAAGCCGGTCGAAGTCCGCGAGCGTGCCGTACTGTGGATCAATAGCCTTGTAGTCCGAGATGTCGTAGCCGAAGTCCACCTGCGGCGACGGATACACCGGCGTCAACCAGATAGCGTCCACACCCAGTTCCTTCAGGTAGTCCAGCCGCTCGGTAATTCCGTTCAGGTCGCCGAGGCCGTCCCCGTTCGTGTCTTGAAAGCTGCGTGGATAAATCTCATAGATGACGGCATTCTTCCACCAGTCTCGTTCCGCCGATTGGGTTGTGGTGCTGGGAGCCGGTTTCACAGACGCGGTTTGTCCTCCTGCTGTCAGCGCCGCGGTCCCCAGAATCAGGGCTAGGGCGCAGTTCTCGATCTTCCTTGCTTTGTGATTCGGCGTGCTCATTACGTTTCCTCACTTTGTCTCTGCCGCTCGTAATTTCGGCGGCAGTGCAACTCAAGCCAAATTATCACGCCGCGCGCCCCCTTCGATTGAGCTGTGGATACGCCACCTTCACCTCGAATCGGTCATCCTGAGCGAAGCGCCTTTCAGCGGAGTCGAAGGACCTGCATTTGAACTTTTATGGCATTTGCAGATGCATTGATAGACCCGGCTAACTCTCGGCGACCACTAGCGTGGGACACCACAGATTCCAACCTCTTACTGTGGCTGGTCTGGCCGCTGGGCCGAACTCCCCTTCATCCGGTTAAAATCGATCCCGAACTGCGGATCCGCGCGCGTGCCATTGATATGAATCGGAACTTCCGTCCCCGCTCCGTCCTTCTGGAAGTAGCGGTCTACCGGCTTCAGAAGCAAGCCCTTCCAGCCGCCCACCATTGCCGAGACCGTGGCCTGCATCTTCGCAGTGCCCGCAAAGTTCAGCACCCCGCCCTCCACGCCATATGTACCCTTTAGATCAATGACCGCTCCTGGCACCGTGTACTCGAGTGCCGGCAGCGTCACCACTCCGCTCGCCATCTGGAAATCCCCCTTCATTGTCGAGCGAACCTCATCATCGCCGCTGGCCTTCGCATCCTTCGGCCGTCCCTGCCCGCGCGCGCTCATCTCCCGAATGCGGTCTTGTATCTTCGGGCTGGTGAACTGCGCATCGTCCAGCGTAAACGTGCCCGTGAGCTTTAGACGTTCGTGAACGGGAACGGGGCCCGGCGGAATCTCGAGCCCGGCCTTCATCGTCAACGCGCCGGTCAGCAGCGGCGTACCCGAGCGGCTCACAAGCCGCAGAAAATCCTCAATCCGTCCCCGGTCCACGTCGATCGTCAGCGCAATGTCGTGCCCGCCAGGGCGAGGCCCATACTTCCCGCCCACCGTCGCGGCCGCGCGCACAATCTGACCCTGCGTCCAGAAGTGCGAGTGTCCCAGCGTTGCCTCCACAGGCTGCAGCTGCGTGTCCCCATTGGTCCCGTCCACATACGCGTGAAACTTCGTGTGCAGTGGCAAAGCCGTGTCGAAGAGGGTTAGCTGGAAATCCGGCGTATCCGTCTCCCCGTCCACCACCATGTCGCGCAGCGTTCCCTGGTAGTGCCCGGTCGAGTTCATGATTCCCGCAATCCCCTTGAAGCCACTAAGGTCCGCGTGTTCAAACCGATAGTCGCCTACAATCGGGCTCTCGCCGGGGTCCGCCACCAGCCACGGCCCGAGGCTCCCCCTCGTGTGAATCGTCCCCACCGGCCTGGGATTGGTGAGCTCCGCGTCAAAGTTCATCGGCCCACCTGTGTGGATCCCTGTCAGCGTAAGGTGCGCAATTGCAAACTCCAGTGGCAGCTTTCCTGGCTTGCTTGTCTCCACCGTCAGATGTGCCCCGTTACATTCGAGACTATCCACCTGAAAGCGCAGCAGCCTCGCACCTGCGGTTGCAGGAACGGCGGCTGTCCCCTTCGCACTGTGTTCAAAGTGCGGCCGCGGTGGCATGTCCACGTCCAGCCCCTTCAGTTGCACCACCGAAATGCGAATCGCCTGTCTCGGGTCATAATGCAGCGGCGCATGAAACCGGAACTCGTTAAGCCGTATCAGCGGAGTTGGCGGGCCAGCAAAACCTGGCATCCCGACCCCCTCCACCTCGGCCGGCGGCCAGATGCGCAGTCCCTTGCCTTCGGCCCACAATCCATTCCGAAGCGTCAGGTGAAAGCTGTCCAGCTCAACGCGCGCATGAAAGTGGTCCCGCAGCCCCTGCACGATGTAGGCGCGCATGATCGGCTCGGCTCGGTGCGCCAGCACCAGCACAGCGCCGGTCAGCACTGCAAACGCCGCCAGCAAACCGCCGCCTATCCACTTCAGCCATCGGTGCCTGCGCCAGATTCCTGCCTGCATCTTCCTCCCATCCGTTCTCCATTTGACTCCCATTCTCGCGGGCCGATTCTCAGTGGATCAAATTCACCCATTTTCTGAACAGTGCCCCAATGCCGTATCCTTCTTGGCACCGATGCAAGAGCTGATTGAAAACCTCGTAAAGCTGCAAGCCGTCGAATTGGAACGGGCTCGCCTCACTCAGGAGACGCGCGCCCTGCCCGCCGAGCTCGCCCATGCCCAGGCCACTCTCTCAGCCGCCCAGCGTCAGTCTGACGAAGCCTCTGCCGCACTAAGCCGCGAGGAATCGCTCCGCAGCCGCCTCGAACGCGAGATCGCAGGCCACCGCCAGAAGGCCGCCCGTTTCCGCACCCAGCTCGACTCCGTAAAGACCCCCGAACAGGCCGAAGCCATCGATCACGAAATCCGCTTTGAAACCGCCGAAGCCGACCGGCTCGAGAACGAGGAATTCACCAGCCTCGAACGCTCTGAAGCTCAGGAAGCCGCCTTGGCAGCCACCCGCGCCCAGGTTGAGACCCTGTCCAGTGCTCTCGACAAGACCAGCGCCCGCGTCAATCAACGTCAACAGGAGTTCACCGCTCAGCTCCACACACTCAACGCCGAGCGCGAAGTTCTCCGGCCGCTTATCGAGCCCGAGTGGCTCACCCGCTTCGACCGTATCTCCACTTCCCGAGGAACCGGCTTGGCTCGTGTCGACAATCAGCAGTGCATCGGCTGCCGCATGGGCGTCCGCCCCCAGATATGGAACCAACTCCGCGAGGGCCAGCTGCTCACCTGCGACAGTTGCGGCCGTATTATTTACTGGGATCCCGCCATGGCTCCCGCGCCGAAAGCTCCCCAGCACGAACCGATCCCCGGCGCCGGTCGCGCCCCCCGCAAGTCCCAGGCCACAGGCGCCTAGTACTACAGTTGTAAATAGAGGATTCCGGACGGAGCAGGGGGTTTCAACCTCCTGAAAGACAGCGAATTTGCGGGGCCTTCAGGCCCAGATCTTTGCCGCTTATCCAGAACCTGAAGGAAATACAACTGTAGTACTAAGCGATCAGGGCTCGACCAAGCTGGCAGAACCATTGAGCTCTCTGCTTTTCTTTGGACCAGAAAGCCGGGTACAGTCCAGGAAGTATCTAATTCACTGGAGTTCCGTTCGCTTCTCGCTGTGCCCCCATCCTTTGTGCGTTCTTTGCACAAAGGGTGGGAGACCACTGACATCCATCGCAACTGTAAACACCCCGGCCGAAAGCGCTCCAGGCGATCTATCTGCATACCGGTGCCTTCCTAAAGGCCGCTGCCGCAATCGAGCGGGATCACGCCCTAAAATGGCCCTCGAGCCTGGCGAGAGAATCCACCGCACCCAATCTGATCAATCCCTGTTAAAGTTCCTTGCTATGGAAATCCATGCCGTTTCGCCAGCCCTCAAATTTGCCCGCCGAAGCTTGCTGCTCATCCTTGCACTCTGCACAGCACCGCATCTGTTGCCGGCACAGGCGCCCGCCGCTCAGGCCACGCCCGCTCCTGAAGTTCCGGAATGGGCTCTGCCCGGCTCTCCGACGCATGTCCAGGTTCCGCCGCCGGCAGACTTTCACCGGCCGAGCCGCAACTTCGATTCCCCCATCGGCGTCTTTCAGGGCCAGTCTGATATTGGCAGCGCAGTAGTGCCCGGCAGCGCCACCTATGACGCAGCCACGGGCCAGTACACCATCAACTCCGCCGGCTACAACATCTGGTACTCGCGCGACGAGTTCCGCTATCTCTGGAAGAAAATCTCCGGCGACGTTTCCCTCGCAGCCGATGTCAATTTTCCCAACCCCACTGGCTTCGGCGACCGCAAGGTCGTTCTCGTCATTCGCCAGAATCTCGATGACGACTCAAGAGAAGCCATGATCGCCGAGCACGGCGCAGGCATGATCCATCTCGCCTTCCGCACAGACAAAGCCATCTTCCTCAAGGATCTCCAATATCGTTTCAGCGGCCTTCTCGCCGGCGTCCATGCCAAACGCATTGGAATCGAAAAGCACGGCGACTCCATCGCGATCTTTGTCAGCCTGCAGGGCGAGCCCATGCACCAGTTCGGGCCGCCGATTACCCTCCACTTCGACGAGCCGTTTTACGTCGGCATTGGCTTCTGTTCGCATCTGCCGGCAACGTCGGACACGGTCGTCCTCTCCAACTTGCTTCTGGAGAATGCGGCGGGCAAGGTGCAATAGGTCACTGCAGATCAAGCCCGCAAGATTCACTGCGAAATGGCAATCGGCACGGCTTTGGCCGCAACCCGGCGAGCCGGCCGGATGTCCTGCCACTGGATTGCGATGTCTGCAAACAGCAGCGCCAGTCCCATACAGACCCATATGATTGTCTCTATTGCCGCGTTGTTGTCGTCCCATCCCCCCAGCCCGCCGATCACACGCACCTCGAGAAAAATGATGGCGACGGTGTAACTGCGCGTCATCCACTGGCGATGAAGCTGGATCTTGCCCCTCAACGCGAACATGAACGCAATCCCCGTGGTCCCCACCAATAACGCTGCATCCACAATCGTGGCGATGGTGAAGCTGCGTGTGTAACCCAGATGCTCATCGAAGCGGTACTGGATGTAAGCACCCAGCGGTCCACCAACCAGCGCGCCGAAAACATAAACCCGTCCCAAGACTCGATGCAGCTTGGTGAAGCGTTTACGAAGCCGGTCGGAAAACTGCATCGGCCCCAGCAGCAGCGCGCACGCTGCCGCCAGGCCATGCGGCAGCAGCCACCACTTGAACGTCTGGTAGTGGTCCCAGGCGGGGTCGTGCGCATCGATAATGAACCGCTCATTGTGGTTCAGCACGTAGGCCATCATCAGGAAGATGACGCCGAAGACGAAATACTTCGGCCGCAGGGCAGACCCCGCTTGCGGCGAAACAGACGGATTGGGCATGAGCAGTTGTTGACCCCCAGGGGAAGATATTTCACTGTATATCAGCCCGAAAGAATTCAAGCCACGGAATTCGCGCGCGTCTTGCCCCAAAACAAGGCGGCTCCGTGCCAAGATTCAGGCCTGGTCACAGGCCCTGGTGAACGGCCGCTGGAGCAACCCGCCCCCATCCTGCTACCCTTTTTTCAGCGACACCCGCCGATCGCCGGCCTGCATTTACCTCAATCCCGTCAGCCTCCGGCAATCGGAACTGTTCACTGTCCACTGTTCTTCAGGAGCCCCCGTGCAGCGCATCTGTGTCGATATGGACGAGGTGATGGCAGACACTCTCGCCGAGCACCTGCGCCGCTACAACCAGACCTTCGACGAAGAAGTAACCCCCAAGGACCTGGCCGGCAAGGGTCTCTGGGAGGTCACGCCCGCCGACCGCCAACTGCAGCTCCGCGCCTTTCTAGACGCCGAGGATTTCTTCGAAGATCTTGCCCTCATGCCTGGCGCCCAGGAAGTCCTGAAGGAACTCGCCGCCCGCTTCGAAATCTTCATTGCCACCCAGGCCATGGTCGTCCCCAACTCCCTGGGCCCCAAGTACCGCTGGCTGCAGCGCCACTTCCCCTTTATCCCGCCCACCCACTACGTCTTCTGCGGCAACAAGTCGATCCTTCGCGCCGACTTCCTCATCGACGACCAGCCCCGCAATCTCCTCACCTTTCAGGGCCGGGGCCTGCTTTACACCGCACCGCACAACCTTACCACCACCGGCTTCATCCGAGTGGATAACTGGCAGCAGGTTGCCGAGTACTTTGCCGCCGTCAAGGTTTAACAGCCCTTGTAAGCGAGCAATAGCGCTCATCTATTGCAATTGCTTTCAGCTAACATGAATCCACCATGCGCTCCCCACGGCTGCGGACAATTCTCGTGCTTCTGCTCTTGCTTGTACTGCCCTGGCACAGGCGTGCGGAAGCCTATTCCCTCCTGACTCACGAGCAACTCATCGACCTCGCCTGGCAGGACTCCATTGTTCCCCTGCTGCTCAGCCGCTATCCCGACCTGACTCCGGCCCAGCTGGATGAAGCCCGCGCATACGCCTACGGCGGTTGCGTCATTCAGGACATCGGCTATTACCCCTTCGGCGATATGATGTATTCCAACCTGACCCACTACGTCCGCTCCGGCGACTTCGTGGTGAGCCTCTTCCGTAATGCCAAAAACGCCGATGAGCTAGCCTTTGCCGTCGGCGCGCTTTCCCACTACATTGGCGACACAATCGGCCACCCTGGTGCAACCAACGTCGCCGTCCCCGTCGAATTTCCAAAGCTCCGCGCCAAATACGGCCCGGTGGTCAACTACGCCCAGGGAAAGCACCAGCACGTGCAAATCGAGTTCGGGTTCGACATCGATGAGATCGCCCACCACCGCGTAGCCCCGGTCCAATATCTCCGCCATATCGGGCTTCAGGTTTCCGTACGCCAGTTGGCGGTGGCGTATTACCAGACCTACGGCATCACCGAGGACTTCACCGGTGCGCGCAAGCACCGCTTCAACGTCAGCGGATATCGTTTCGCGGTCCGTTCTTTCATCCCCCGCACCGCCTATGCCGTTACGCTTCTGCATCGCAACCACCAGCCCGCCGAAACCGGCAGCCCCGAACGCGTTGAGATGGACAAAGAAGTGGCCGCGATGGCCCTGGTAAACAACTGGCAGGCCTACCGCAGAAAGGCTGGGATCGGAACCTACATGTTGGCGGGATTCATCTTTATTGTCCCCAAGATCGGTGCGCTGAAATTAGTTGCGATCAAAGACCCGACTACGGCCACTGAAGCCGACTACCTGCACACCGTCGTGCTCTCCAATGCCGCTCTTCACCAAAGGCTGGCCAGCTTTACGCCGCCTGCCGTCATACGTTCGGCAACCGCAAATGCCATTTCCAAGTCCACTGAGGCCCCGCTCCCGGCTGCGCAGCAGTTGCCCGCGAGCTCTGTCACCGGCCTGATTGCGCACCCCGTACGGGACCCGCACCATCCACTGCCCAATCGCGATCTCGATACCGGGTACGTTGTGCAACCCGGAGGCTATTCGCTCACTGACTCCACGTACGCCGATCTCCTCCACCGCCTCACACGAACACCCGAGCAGCCCATTCCTCCCGGAATCAAGGAAGACATTCAGATCTACTATGCCAACCCGGCGGCGCCCATCACCACAAAGAAGGATGCATCCAAGTGGGCACAGGCGCAGGCCGACCTTGTAACGCTAGCCGGCATGCCTACCAGCACCTCGCCCGAGCCCTACCCTACGTACGGCGATGATGCGGACAGTACCCAATAAATATCCTCCGCAGAGCCGAGACTTTATGCTTGGTGACCCCTCAAAGGGGCCAGTGTTGTAGCGCTCCATGCAGGCAACAGTCCCTCGCCCGCGCCCTGGGCGCAGTGGTTGTTAGCCCCGCGCTTCAACGTGGGGTTGGCGAAACCAGAAATTCATCTGGAGTCCCGTAGGGACGGCGCTCATGCATGTAACGTTTTTCCGAGAAGAATGGAAAAACACAAAAAGGAGCGACTCCCGTAAATACCAAACTTCTACTGCCACCCCGCCAAAGCCGGGGGTTATCCCAATCGAATAGATCCTTCCTCTCTCGATCCGGCTTTGCGGCTATCCTCCCCATGAAGCCTTCCCGGCATCCGCGTTGAAGTCGGAATGGTTACGATAGAGTATGGCGTTTTCCCTTCCCCCTTCCACAAGGCTGGTCAGCCGGCGCCGCTTCCTCACGACAGGCCTGTGCTCTGCCGCTGGTCTCGCGCTCTATTCCGGCGAAATCGAGCGTCACTGGGTCGCGGTATCGCATCGCGACGTCTACCTGCCCGGCCTCTCTGCCGCATTTGACGGCATGCGCATCGCGCAAATCAGCGACATTCACATGGACGAATTCACGGAGCCGTTCTTCCTTCGCCATGTGGTTGACCGCATCAATGGCCTCAAGCCCGACGCTGTATTTCTGACCGGAGATTTTGTCACCGCCAACCTGGGCTCGATGACCGGTTCCACAAAATTTGAACGTGGCGCCGCCTGGCAATGCGCAAACATCCTGACCGGACTTGAATGCAGGGCACTCTATGCCGTGCTCGGTAACCATGACTTCGGCGTCGGGGCAAAAGAGGTGGCTTCAGCGCTTGCCGCCAACGGCATCGCTGTACTCAGGAACGGGTGTGTGCCAATTGAACGTGCCGGCGGCAGATTCTGGCTGGCAGGCTTGGATGATCCACTTGATGGGCATCCCAACCCGGAGTTGGCCATCCCCCCGTCAATACGCAATGTGCCCAATGAGCCCGTCGTGCTGTTGTGTCATGCTCCGGACTATGCCGACCGCCTGCTGACTCATCCCGTCGGCCGAACCGTTGACCTGATGCTGTGCGGTCACACCCACGGGGGCCAGATCCGGCTGCCCCTGATCGGCGCTATGGTTCTGCCCCCGCTGGGTAGAAAGTATATTCAGGGATGGTTCAAGCTTGGCCGCCTGCAACTCCACGTCAATCGCGGTATCGGCACCATCGGTTTGCCGTTTCGCTTCGACTGTCCGCCGGAGATCACATCCATCACCCTCCGTGCAGCCGGATGAACTCCCCAATCAGTGGCCCCAAAGGCCGTCCCGCATAACTCAGTATCACTGCGGAGGTGGCGGAGGCGGCGCCTGGGGATACGACCCCTCTGGAGCCGGTCCATGCGGGCCCTGATGCAGGAAAGCGTTGTACCCGGCTCTGAATCCATGGCGGTAATCTTCATACTCCGGTGGCGGCACCGGAGGATTGCGGAACCGCGGATGCTTTTCTACACCCGGCCGTCTCTCCTCTGAAACGTCGCGCCGCGCCGCTTCGAATCCATCGTGATAAGCGCGCTGAGCAGTCTCGTCGAGTGCTGGCGGAGGAGGCGGAGGTGGCGCCGCATAAACAACCACCGTCTTATGTGAGCATCCCGCAAGGGAGAGGGGTAGCAACAGCGCAACCAATGCAATCCACTTCTTCATAACATTCCTTTTGAGTCGAATTTAACGCCCGCCGGCCTTCACGCGCGACGCTCCCTCATTCCAACACAGGTCCGCGAAAAGTGTTGCCCTCGCCTGAGACAAACTCCGCTCCATCGCATCTCAGACTGTATTCGCGGAGCCTCAACCCTGTTTGACAAGCCCAGGTCTGAAACCTATATTTTGCTGGCCGAGCGAATAGGGAAGTGACACGCCCCAGGTTTCGCGCGGCCTTTCTTTCGGAGGCCTTTCGAATGTCGTTGCGACTCATCCGCTCTCTTTTCGCGTTCTTCCTCTTCGCCCTTTGCCTCCATCCAATGTCGCTCGCCGCGCAATCCACCTCCGGTTCCCTCGGCATCTTTGAAGGCCAGTCCGACGTAGGCAGCGTTGTCCCCGCCGGCACGCTCACTTACTCGCCAGCGGCCGGCACCTACACCATCACTGCCGCAGGCATCAATCTCTGGTCCACCACCGACGGCTTTCACTTCGTCTGGAAGAAGCTCTCCGGCGATCTGTCGTTGACCGCCAACATCGACTTTCCAGACAAGACCGGCGATCACAGCCCGCATCGCAAAGCCATTTTGATGGTTCGTCAGACCCTCGACACCGATGGCGCCTATGCCGACGCCGCGCAGCACGGCTCCGGACTCACCGCCCTGCAATACCGTCGCGCCAAAGGCGCCAACACGCAGAGCGCCGAAGTGATCGTCGATCCGCCCAGGCGCGTCCGCCTGGAAAAACGCGGCGACGTCTTCACCATATTTCTCTCCAATCACGGCGAGCCGCTTCACCAGGTCGGCGCCTCCATCAGACTTCATCTCGACGGACCGTTCTATGTCGGCATCGGCCTCTCCTCACACAATCCGGCAGTCACTGAGAAAGCCATCTTCTCCAACGTCGAGATCAAGCAACTCACTCCGCCCGCCACGCCTGCCCAACTCACCCTCTACAGCACTCTGCAAACCATCGAGATCGCCGACAACTCTCGCCGCGCTACGATCCTCCTGTCTGAGCCGGGCCGTTTCATGGCGCCAAACTGGTCGCGCGACGGCAAGTCGTTGGTTTTCACGCGAAACGGTCGCATCTACACGATTCCTGTCGCAGGCGGAACTCCACAACTCCTCGACGTCGGCAAATTGACCAATTGTTCCGGCAGTCACGGCCTCTCGCCCGACGGCAAGTGGTTCGCCCTCACATGCGCTACTGCGGACAATCCAGACCGCCGCGTCTACATCATTCCCGCAACCGGCGGCACGCCTCGCCTGGTCACCCAGAACACCGGTTGGTTTCACAGTTGGTCGCCCGACGGCAAGACCATCGCCTTCACGCGCGGCGGACCCCACGGCTCCGGCAACATCTATTCCATCTCCATCGACGGCGGGCCCGAGACAGCCCTCACCACCGGCAACGGCCTCAGCGACGATCCCGATTACTCCCCCGATGGAAAATACATCTACTTCAACACCGACCGCTGGGGTGGAATGCAGATTGGCCGCATGCGTCCTGACGGCAGCCAGCCTGAGCAGGTCACCTTCGACGAATTCAAGAACTGGACGCCCCACCCTTCGCCGGATGGCAAGTTGATCGTCTTCATCTCATACGATCCCAGCGTAACCACTCACGCCGCAAACAAGGACATCGCGTTGCGCATCCTGTCGATAAACGATAAACCAAGCGACAACAAGATTCGTACGCTCGTCAATCTGATCGGCGGCGATGGCTCCATGAATGTTCCCAACTGGTCTCCTGATTCGAAGAGCCTGGCGTTTGTCAGTTACCAGATGCTCCCTGCCGAAGAAAGCGGCTCAACCGAATAACAGGCTGCCTGCTATAGCCCACCAGCCGGCTTCTCGCTCGCCTTCGCATCCCCGGCCGCAGCCCGCGCTGCCGCACTCACCGCCCGCATCGGAATCGCCGCCGGCGGCTGGTGCATGGTCACAATAATCACCTTGGCCGCCCGTTTCCCCGCGCACTGGTAGGAGTGCGGCGTCCCGGAGTCGAAGTAAACTGCATCGCCCACATCGAGCGTGCACTCCTGGTCTCCATGGCGAAGCTCCAGCTCTCCTTCCAGCACATAAAGAAACTCGAATCCAGGATGCATGTGCGCCTTGGGATCAGCTACCCTGGCCAGCGGTATGAATTCCGCAAAATAGGGGTCCATATTCCGGTCCGGCACCATGTAGCCCAGGCTTTCGAAGAAGTACGTCGGCGGCTCCACCCCGGTCTGTGGCAGTCGTACCCGGTCCTTCTGCCTGTGGATCCGGAACATCGCGGTCGGCTCAGTCTCAAAGAAATGCGACAGGTCCTTTGAAAACACCATCGCGATCCGCGCCAGGTTGCGCAGCGTCGGCACCACCCGCCCCGTCTCCAGTTGCGAAAGAAAGCTCGCCGAAAGTCCGGTATGCTTGCCCAGCTCCACCAGGCCCATCGACTTCTTAAGCCGCAGCCGCCGGATACGCTCCCCGATTCGCTTCTCCGCAATGAACCGCTCGGCGGTCTCCGGGTCCGCCTGAGTCTTTTGCGTCTCGTCGCTCGTTACCTCGACCGGGTTGGTCATCAACTCCTCCTGCCCGCTTAGAAATAGGATGCGCCCCGTATCAAATTATTGTCCAGATCAAAACAAATTCATGCCCTGCCAAACCAGCCTCCACGTTGAGCATTATTGTATTCATCAGGAGGAAAGTAAAATTAGTCTTGTCAATACGTCTCCCTCACCTCCCCGGCTTTTACTCTCCGGCGCCTCCGGAATGCTCGGATCGGCCCTCAAGGAAGTGTTTGCGGCACGTAATTCCTCGGTCCTCCAGCTCATACGCCACGAACCTGCCCTGCCCAACCAACTCCAGTGGAACCCCACCGCCAATCCGGCCATCTCTCACGCGCAGGGCCTTGAAGATCTCACCGCCGCCATCCATCTCTCCGGTGCAAACCTCGCCGCCCATCGCTGGACCCCTGCATTCAAGCGCGAAATAGCCGAGAGCCGCGTCCAGTCCACCCTCTCCCTGGCCACCACCCTGGCTGGCCTCCGCCATCCGCCGCAAATGCTCCTCATCGCCTCGGCCTGCGGCATCTACGGCAACCGCGGCGACGAGCTCCTCGACGAAACCTCCCGCCCCGGTTCCGGCTTTCTCGCCGATCTCTGCCAGCAATGGGAAGCCGCCGCCCAGCCAGCAGTCGACGCCGGCATCCGCGTCCTCCACCTCCGCTTCGGCGTAGTCCTCGGCCCCGGCCCCGGCGCCCTCACGAAACTCCTCCCCATCTTCCGGCTCGGTCTCGGTGGCCGACTCGGCAGCGGAAGTCAGTTCATGAGCTGGATCTCGCTCCCCGACGCTCTAGCCGCAATCTCGTTCCTCCTCGATCTCCCCTCTGCCGCCGGCCCCTTCAACTTCACCGCCCCCAATCCGGTCACGAACGCGCAATTCACCCGCACCCTCGCCGCCCACCTCCATCGTCCGGCCTTTCTCTCCGTCCCCGCCTTCGCCCTACGCCTCGCATTTGGCGAAATGGCAAACGAAGTCCTGCTCTCCGGCGCTCGCGCCTACCCCGCCAAACTGGCAGCTGCCGGATTCCAGTTCGCGCACCCTAACCTCGTCCACGCCCTTCCCGCCATCCTCACCCCCAAGCTGCCCTGAATGAGATCTGTGGCCGTCTACCCACGATGCCCCGTGCCCCATCCTTTCGCGTTTTTTCTGGCGAAAGGCTGATTACGATTTCTATCGCGCCGGAGGCGCAGCGGTCGTTATAGCATTTTCGGAATTGATGTAGACCGAAGGCACTATGTTAAGTGGCTTTTTCCTCAAGAAAAAGCCACCTTCAATGCTCTTAAAAAGTCTACGTGTATTGCGAAAATGCTCTACCCCCGCGCTTTAGCGGGGGAATGCGGTCAACAATAGCCATTCAGCCCCGTAGGGGCCATGCAAACCACGATTGTCGCCGTCTTTTTTGTTCATGCGATTGCCCTGCCGCATTTACCCTTCGCCGTCCCACCACAACCACCCCGCGTTATCCTAGTAAGTCCGAACATCTTGGCCGCCAGGAAAGCGCAAACACCCATGCCCGAAGAGAACGCCGCTGCAACTCCAACCGCTCCCGTTGCTACCATCGCGACACTCGGCCAGCACGAAGGCCAGTCCGTCACCCTTCGCGGCTGGCTCTACAACCTCCGTGAGAGCGGCAAACTCCTCTTTCCCATCTTTCGCGACGGCACAGGAACCATTCAGGGCGTAGCCCACGTCAAGAGCGTCCCTCCCGCTGTCTTCGAAGCACTCAAAGGTCTCACTCAGGAGTCGTCAGTCATCGTCACCGGCAAGGTTCGTGCAGACAAACGTGCCCCCGGCGGCTTCGAGCTCGATGTCGAGGACCTGCAGGTCATCCAGCGCGTTCCCGAGTCCGACCCCTATCCCATCACCCTCAAAGAGCACGGCGTCGACTTCCTCATGGAGCACCGCCATCTCTGGGTCCGCTCCCCGCGCCAGTCCGCAATCCTCCGCATCCGCGCCGAAATCATGAGGGCCGCCGCCGAATACTTCGATTCCAACGGCTACATCCGTACCGACCCGCCCATCCTCACACCCGCCGCCTGCGAAGGCACCTCGACCCTCTTCCCGGTCGACTACTTCGGCGACCCCGCCTATCTCACCCAGTCCGGCCAGCTCTACATCGAGTCAACAGCGCTGGCTCTCGGCAAGGTCTACAGCTTCGGCCCCACCTTCCGCGCAGAAAAATCCAAAACCCGCCGTCACCTCACCGAGTTCTGGATGATCGAGCCCGAAGTCGCCTACATGGATCTCGACGGCCTGCTCGAGCTCGCCGAAAACTTCCTCAGCCACATCGTCCAATCCGTCCTGAAGAATCGCGCGCCCGAGTTGGAAGTCATCGGCCGCGATCGTGCCAAGCTGGAAGCCATCCTGCCGCCCTTCCCGCGCCTGCGCTACGACCAGGCCGTGGAAATGCTCAACCAGGCGAACAAGGACGGCCACCTCGAAGCGCCCTTCGAATATGGAAACGACTTCGGCTCTCCCGACGAAACCTGGCTCAGCAGCCAGTACGACCGCCCCGTCATGGTCCACCGCTACCCGGCCGACGTAAAAGCCTTCTACATGGAGTCCGACCCGCAAGATGCACGCTACGCCCTTTGCGTCGACGTGCTGGCGCCGGAAGGCTACGGCGAAATCATCGGCGGCTCGCAGCGCGTTTCGAGTTTCGAATTACTGAATGCAAGAATCGAGCACCACAACCTCCCCAAGGAAGCCTTCCAGTGGTATCTCGACCTGCGCCGCTACGGCAGCGTCCCCCACTCCGGCTTCGGCATGGGCATCGAGCGCGCTGTAGCCTGGATCTGTGGCCTCGACCACGTCCGCGAAACCATCCCGTTTGCAAGAACCCTCCACAGAATTTATCCGTAAGAGCAGCTGACGGTGAATAGATTCAAGCTTTCAGGAGTGTACACACCCCTGCCTGTTGCAGCTCATTCTCCAACGACTCTGATCGAAACTCTCAATTCAACATCTGTTCCATTCGCCCTCTCAACTTCAATCTTCAGGTTCCTGGACTTGATCGAACTCAAGGCCGTGAAGAGGTCTCTTTGGTAAGGCACGGACTCAGGTTTCGGCGCGGGGCTGCCAAACGCGCCGACTTCAAAAGGCACGCCACGGAATGAGAGTTTAGTTGGCCACTTCATCAGAAGTCGTTCGATAATATAAGGCTTCGGCGTAGTTCTACCAGTCACATAGGAAGAAATAGCAGCACGTGTAACGCCCAGGAAATCGCCCATCACATGGCGTGAGACCCCAGAATTGAGAATACTCACAATGTGGTCGCGGACCGCCTTGTTGTATGCATCTCTGTCTGGATGGGTTTTAGCCATTTATTGATTGTTGGCCTTAAACTCTTATTTGTCAACAAATGTTGCCCATTTGGTTGTCAACATTTGTTGACTAGATATGTGAAAACTGCTAAAAACGAGTAGTTGGGAGGCGCGTCAATTATGATGCCCTTTAACGATTCGCGGGAGAATTCCGATATGGTCGCCATGGGAGAGCGGGTTCACTATTTGTCACTTGCGCTCGATGCCCGTCGCGCGCTCAATGCCATTCGCGCTGCGGACAAGGGAAGTGAACGCACTTACGAACTCCGGGAATCGATCCGTGCAGCTACCGAGTCGCTTGACCTTATTCGAACGCATGCAGACCTTTACGCACAGCTCTCCCCGGAACATTACGTCCAATTCGAAGAGATTCAGACCCTGCGTGAGGTGAGTTCTTCGCTGAATCCCGACTCCCTCATCCAGAGCTTGAAATCTCTGCTCGCAAGTGGAGAGGAAAAACCTTCGGATGAAGACCTTGGTTTGGCTCGGAGATTCTTCCGAGCTTTGGAAAGCCGAGCACTTCATCACTATAACGACCCAACTTCCAACGACGCCTTCGCCGCGTAGCTCCTTGATGACTGACCAGCGCAGTTATCTGCGGCACGATCTAACCGCGTTGTACTCGTTCATTGAGAGCATCGTTGAAGGCGTCACGTCCCAACGCAGTTCCGCAGCTTACAGTCCCGCAGCCGTTCGTTTTCTCGGTTACGTTTCTTCTCTTGCAGAAAGTAGTAAGAAGCACCTTTCCAGTTGGTCAGTTGCAGACGACGAAGAGTTCGAAGATCGGCGGGAAGAGCTAGGAACCATCAGAGCGGCCTGGCGGGAGTTGCACAAACTCATTAAACCCTCCCTTGACGCGGACACACTTCAGGTCCCGTTGGCGGTTGTAGATGGGATTGTTCGTCGGTTCCGGGAGATCCCTGGATACAACGAAACGGAATTCGTGCTGTTTCATACCGCCGAGTTCAATTATGTCCAGATTCGTACTGCTGATCTGCGAAGCCTATCTTCGAAAATTCGCGCTCTTATTCCCAATTCCCCTGCGTTTCCGCCAAATCTCGGGCTGATTGGGATGCCGTACTCGCAGGGAAGAACTGCATTCGCGAATTGCCTTGTAGCTCACGAGATGGGTCATTTTGTTTATCGCGACAAATCTCTTGATGGCTCACTTCAAGTTGAGGCAGACAGGGCTCTCAAATTATCGTTTTCTAATTATGAGGGACAGAATCAAGAAGAAAAGGAACGCTGGATTAGATATGTAACACGATGGGCGGAAGAGCTCTTCTGCGATTTGTTTGGAGTCATGCTGCTTGGTCCGTGTTACACCTATGCGTACATTGAGGCCTATGACCTTTCTGCTGTGCTGAACAGCGCTGGACAGATCTCTGACGAGAGAATCTCCGCTCGAATGGAATTCTACGAAAATCACCCTTCGCATATATTCAGGCTCCAGCAACAGTCTGAATTCCTGCGAGAATCCCACTGGTGGGATCACATAGGCAGAACTCAGGCACGTTTCTCCACCCTTTTGCAGGCAATAGTGGGGCTCAAATCTGAGACGCATGTCAAGCAGAACTCGAGTTTTGGCCGCCTCATATCTCCGCTAATTGCTACTATCCCGAGCATCAGAAAGGCCGCAAGTAAAGTATTCGACGATATTGACGATTGGTTTGATTCGTTTTCTCTGCTAAATCCTTGTGTTCAAGAATATTTGGCGGCGGGCGTGGTGCCATCAACTCTAAATATCCGCATCAGCGGGCGCCCGAAAATTGCCACGGTATCCGCATCGCCTTTGGTGCTGCTGAACTCAGGCATGGAGTTTTACTTGATCCGCATCGACGAGTTGATGCGATCCATCCCCGGAGAAGATGAAAGCCATTTTGATCGCCGACTTCATTGGATTCGACGCATTGAAGAATGGATTGCAAAGGCCATTGAAGACGAATCTCTAGAGCCTGTTATTAACTTTGCAAGAGTTGCCGGGCCAGATTTGCGAGCATGAGGATGGCGAAGGCGAGATAGTGCAGCGCTGCCAACGTCTTGGCGAGGCGTTCGTAATCTCTGGCCAGACGACGGAATCGCGCTGCC
>DASYZU010000052.1:0-10367 GCA_035945795.1 Occallatibacter sp. | reverse complement strand
CGCGCCTCCGGAAAATGCGGTGGTGCGGCGCTATCGCCGAGCATTATTTAGTGTGCCGGTTACCTTTCACCACCTGGCGGCAGGAGGCGTGCGGACCTCGCGCGGCATCAGCCTTGATATCAGCGAAGGCGGCCTCGGCGCCCTGGTGCAGGGCAACCTGGAGGTGGGAGAAACGGTAGCGGTTGATCTTCCTTTAGCGGAGCAGACCCTGAGCGCCGTCGCCATCGTCCGCCACACCTCCAACCTCGGTTCCGGCTTCGAATTCGTCGGGCTCACCCCGGAGGAGCGGGCACAAATCACGAGCGTTGTCGGCAGCGCGTGACCCAGATAAACGGTTTTGGTCCCGCCGGGATTCCGGTTCCATTTTGGGACGCCTACGCCATCCGTGTGCCAGCCATCACAATCTTCAAACATCGTTCTGTCCGATACTGGCTAGTTAGCGTTGTGTCTTTTGAGAAATTAGATGTTGCCCGGAGGATTCTCAATTTCAGTTACTGCGTTTGGCATATGTCCCAGCGTGGTCGTAATGATGGAGGTTTTGGATGTCAAGAACTAGCCAAGTCAAGCCCGCCCCCAGAAATGGAATCGCAAAATGTCCGACGGGCATTTTCGGATTAGATCAAATTACAGAAGGCGGGCTACCCAAAGGCCGTCCCACGCTCATCTGCGGCACAGCCGGATGCGGCAAGACCATCCTGGCCATGGAATTTCTGGTGCGCGGAGCCACCGAGTTCAACGAGCCAGGCGTGTTCATGGCCTTCGAGGAGACAAGCGAAGAGTTGAGCAAGAATGTCGCCTCGATGGGTTTTGATCTTCCCGCGCTGGTCGCCCGCAAAAAATTGGTGCTGGATCACGTTCGCATTGATCGCAGCGAGATCGAAGAAACCGGCGAATACGATCTGGAGGGGTTATTCATCCGCCTGGAGAGTGCGATTCAAGCTGTGGGTGCCAAGCGCGTGGTGCTGGATACCATCGAATCCCTGTTCTCCGGCTTCAGCAATACCAACATTCTGCGCGCCGAACTCCGCCGCCTGTTCGGGTGGCTGAAGGCAAAGGGAGTCAGTGCGGTCGTTACGGCGGAGACGGGCGACGGAGCAATTACGCGCAACGGGATCGAAGAGTACGTCGCCGATTGCGTGATACTGCTCGACCACCGGGTGGAGGATCAGAGTTCGATTCGGCGCTTGCGGGTCTTGAAGTATCGCGGCACCATGCACGGCACCAACGAGTATCCCTTCCTGATCGGACAGACCGGTCTGTCTGTGCTTCCCCTGAGTTCCTTGAAGCTGGAACACAAAGCTCCCACGGAAAGAATTTCGACGGGGGTTCCACGGTTGGACACAATGTTGGGGGGAAGGGGCTTTTACCGCGGCACCAGCATCCTGGTTTCGGGCACGGCGGGCACGGGCAAGAGCAGCCTGGCGGCGCATTTTGTGCGGGCAGCCTGTGAACGGGGCGAACGCGCCCTGTACATGGCTTCTGAACAATCTACCCACGAAGTGATTCGCAACATGCGCTCGATCGGCATTGACCTCGAGCCTTGGGTCAAGCGGGATCTGTTGCGCTTCTATGCGGCGCGGCCCGGCACGTTCGGCTTGGAAAAGCATCTGGTCACGATTCACGATCTGACTGCGGAGTTCAAACCGAAAGTCGTGGTCATCGATCCCATCACGAATTTCGGCTCGGTCGGAACCTATTCGGAAGTGAAGTCGATGGTCACCCGCCTCATCGATATGTTCAAGTCGCGCGAGATTACAGCGATGTTCACCAGCCTCACCTCGGGTGACAGTTCTTCTCCCGAATTCAGCGAGGTCGGCGTCTCTTCCCAAATGGACGCCTGGCTTTTGCTGCGCAACCTGGAATCGAACGGAGAGCGCAATCGAGGCCTGTACGTGCTGAAGTCGCGGGGCATGGCGCACTCCAACCAGATTCGCGAATTCCTGCTGACCGACCATGGAGTGCAGTTGCGCGATGTCTATGTGGGACCTTCGGGCCTGCTGACCGGCACGGCGCGCGACGCGCAGGAAGCAAGGGAGCGGGCGGAGGCTACGGAGCGCAAACAACAGGCGCTGCGCAAAGCTGTCGAACTCAAGCAAAAACGGCAGCAACTGGAGGCAGAGATTGCAAAGATGCGCGCCGACTTCGAACTTCTGGAACAGAATGCGTTGCGCGACTCCCGCGACAAGGAGTCGCAGGAAAAGCAAGTCGCTCTGGACCGGGTAGAAATGGGCCGTATCCGCAAGGCGGACGCGGTCTCGGTGCACCGCAATGGCCACGCCCGAGGGAGCGCCGCGATCTGAGGTTTGAAAAGAAACGAGTCTGATATGGCTAAGACAATAAGACAGAAGATCAGAAGCCGGAGAGTGCGAGCGCCAGGGAAACCCTGGAATCTTCGCCTCTATATCGCCGGTGAAACGTCGCGATCGCTTGCGGCGCTTACTAACCTGCAGAAGATCTGCGACGAGCACCTCCCCGGCCAGTACCGCGTTGAGGTGGTCGATCTGTTGAGGAATCCGCAACTGGCCGTGGGCGACCAGATCGTCGCCGTGCCCACGCTTGTGCGCCGTTTGCCGCCTCCGCTGAAGAGGATTATCGGAGACCTGTCGAATTCCGAGCAGGTGCTCGTGGGGCTCGATTTGCGCGCAGGAAAGGTTTCGTCATGAGAGCACAGTCTTTGAAAAGAGCTCTGGCCGTCGCTGGGGCTTCGGCGGCACGCCATAAGAAATATGTGCTTCGCCTGTACGTCACCGGCGCGACTTCCTCGTCGCGGCGCGCCATTCTGAACATCACTTCAATTTGCTCGGAACATTTGCAGGGAAAGTACGATCTGGAAGTCATCGACATCCACCAGAAGCCGACTTTGGCCAAGGACGAGCAGATTGTAGCCGCACCCACCCTGATCAAACAGTTGCCCTTGCCCTTACGGCGGATCATCGGCGACTTGTCCGATCGTGACAGCGTACTGTTCGGGCTGGACTTGAAAGCCAAAGCGTAGGTGGGACATGCCATGCGCGAAGGATCGCAGTGAGCGGCAGTTGCGGGCGAAACTGAAGCGGCTGCAGATTCGTCTCGCCGAGTCGGAAGCAGCCATGCAGGCGATTCGCTCCGGCGATGTGGATGCCATCGTGGTGGAAGGCCCGAAGGGCAGCCGCATCTTCTCTCTGCAGAGCCCGGAAGAACCCTACCGAATTCTGGCCGAGCGGATGAACGAAGGCGCCGCCACACTCACCGCCGACGGCACCATCCTTTTTTGTAACCAACGCCTGGCCGATATGGTGGGAGTCCCGTCCGAACGGCTGCTGGGTGCTGCGCTCCACACCATCCTGCATATCGAGGAACGTGCGGGCTTGCTCGATCTGCTGCGGTTGACGCTGGATCGCGACGTCCGCGCCGAGCGCCGGCTCTTGCGCAGCGACGGTACGACCTTGCCCGTGCAGCTGTCGCTCAGTCGTATTCCCACCGGAGAATCCGGGCATGGCATCTGCTTGGTGGCCACTGACCTGACCGAGCAGAAAGCGGCGCACGACGAAGTGCGCCGCCTGAACGCCGGCTTGGAACAGCAAGTGCTCCACCGCACCGCCGAATTGGAGGCGGCCAACCAGGAACTTGAGGCGTTCACTTACGCGGTGGCTCACGATCTGCGCGCTCCCCTGCGCCACATTCATGGCTTCTCCGGCCTGCTGCAGCAGGACCCGGAATCGGTGTTGAGCGCGGATGGGCGGCACTCGCTCGACTGCATCCGCAAAGGAGCCCTGCGCATGGAAAAACTGCTCGAGGATCTGCTGAACCTAAGCCGGTTCGGCAGGCAGTCGCTTCAGCGAAGAGATGTCGATTTGAAGAAGTTGGTTCGTCAGGTGATAGATGATCTCGCGCCCGACCTGAAGGACAGGCAGATCGTTTGGAAGGTTGATGACCTTCCGGTGGTCAACTGCGATCCCGCGTTGATGAAGATCGTCTTCGCCAACCTTCTATCGAACGCGGTCAAGTTCACGCGCCCGCGCGCCACCGCCACCATTGAGGTCGGTCAGACGACCCGCCAGGGCGAAGCCGTACTCTTTGTCCGCGACAACGGGGCCGGCTTCGACATGCGCCATGCCGACAAACTGTTCGGCGTATTTCAGCGCCTGCACCGGGCAGAAGAGTTCGAAGGAACCGGCGTCGGTCTGGCAACGGTGCACCGTATCTTGCAGAAGCATGGGGGGAGAATCTGGGCGGAGGCCGCACCGGACAGAGGCGCGGCTTTCTATTTCACCTGCGGCGTGGCCTCGACCACAGCGGACCAGAAGGTCGCAGTAGAGGAGGTAGTGTGAACCGATCACCGCTTTCTCGGGAAGACTCAACGACGGGTGAGTTCGACCCTGATATTTTGCGGAGGTTGAATCAGTATGTCTCGGTTTGCAGTGGCCTCGCGGTAGCGTTCGGGATGTGGGTCTTGAGTGGATGGATGCTTCACATCCCCAGGATGAAGAGCATTCTTGCGGGGCAGGTTGCGGTCAAGGCCAATGCTGCTGCGTGCTTTCTCTTGATTGGTTTTGCCCTCTGGATTCTGAAAAGAGAAAACGCGGGTATCGTCTCCGGCTGGAGGCTGGCAGCTAAGATCGCAGCGATTCTCGCCAGTGTGGTGGGACTGCTCTCGTTCCTGGAGTTCGCATTTGGCTGGAACCTTGGTATCGATCAGTTGTTGTTCACCGCGGGAGTGGAGGACATTCCGGGAAGCGTGCGCCCCGGCCTCATGTCCCCTCTCGCAGCTTTTGGCTTTTTCGGGCTCGGGCTCGGGCTCCAAGTGCAGGACTCCACGTCCAGGCTGGGTCGCTGGTCGTCGCAGTTGTTGCCCTGCGGTGTAAGCATCGCCGCCATCTTCGGCGTTCTAGACTTCGTCCTCGACCCGACGACAACCCATACTCACATCTCCCCCATAACAGCTTTCGCCCTGTTTCTATTCGCTTTCGGGCTGGTGCTTGCGCGCCCGCACTGGGGCTTGGGGGCTTTAGTCGCCGGAGTGACCCTGGGAGGCACGTTGACTCGCAGGTTGCTCCCGGCTGCGATCCTCGCTCCCCTGGTCATCGCATGGCTGCGATGGAAGGGGCAAAATGCAGGCCTGTTTTCGGATTGGGCCGGCGTGGCTTTGATGACGGGACTGCTGATCGTACTGTTATCCGGCCTCACGGTTTGGACCGGGTTCACCGTGGATCGCAGCGAGCGGGAGCGCCGCCTGGGCAAGGAAACCGCCGACCGGCTCGCATCCATCGTCGAATGCTCCAACGACGCGATTATTGGAAAAACCACGGAAGGCATCGTCACCAACTGGAATCCGGCGGCCGAAGCAATCTACGGCTACTCTGCCCAGGAGATCATTGGCGAGCCGATTTCCAAAATCATTCCGCCAGGTCGCCAGGAAGAGTTCGAAACGATTCTCGCCAAAATCCGGCAAGGGCAGCGGATTAGCCACTACGAAACAGAACGGGTGCGCAAGGATGGGCAAGTCGTTCCCGTTTCCCTCTCAGTCAGTCCCGTGAAGGACAAGGCGGGGAACCTGGTGGGAGTCTCCACCATTACGCGCGACATCACCGAGCGCAAACGCGCGGAAGAGAAACTTCGTCAAGCCTCGCTCCACGCGCGCAGCCTGATTGAGGCCAGCCTCGACCCCCTGGTCACGATCAGTAAAGATGGCAAGATCATGGATGTCAACCGTGCCACCGAAATGGTCACGGGCGTCGAGCGCGACAAACTCATCGGCAGCGATTTCTCCAGCTACTTCACCGACCCAGAAAAAGCACGGCAGGGCTATGAGCAGGTATTTGCCGAAGAGACCGTGCACGATTACCCGTTGGCCATCCGCCATGCCTCTGGGCGAATGATCGATGTGCTGTACAACGCCTCAGTATTCAGGAACGCCGCGGGCGGAGTGGAGGGCGTCTTTGCCGCGGCCCGCGATATCACCAAGCGCAAGCTGGCAGAAGAAAAACTGCGCCAGGCCTCGCGCTAACCCGCAGCTTGATCGAAGCCAGTCTCGATCCGCTGGTGACGATCAGCCGCGAGGGGAAGATCACCGATGTGAACCGGGCTACAGAAGCAGTGACCGGGGCTTCGCGGGACCGCCTGATTGGCAGTGATTTTTCCAACTACTTCACTCAGCCCGAAAAGGCGAGGCAAGGATATCAGCAGGTATTTGCCGAAGGCAGGGTAACGGATTTTGGGCTGGCCATTCGGCACGCGTCGGGACGGGTGACGGATGTGCTGTACAACGCCAGCGTCTTCAAGAACGAGGCAGGAGAAATTGAAGGAGTTTTTGCGGCGGCTCGCGACATTACCCGGCGCAAGCAAGTCGAAGACGAATTACGCCTCAGCCGTGAACGTTTGGCTCTGGCGCAAAAGGCAGGGCACTCGGGCACTTTCGACTGGGATATCCAGAACAATATCAATCACTGGTCCGCCGAGGTCGAGGAGGTGTACGGAATTGCACCCGGAGAGTTCGGCGGAACCTACGAGGATTGGGAAGCCCTGGTTGTACCCGAAGACCTAGTGACCGCAAGAAGGGCCATCGAGAAATCGCTCAAAACCGGAGAGTTTGCGTCGGAGTGGCGCATACGCCGCCGCAACGACGGGGAGATCCGCTGGATCACGGCCCGCGCCAAGCTGATTTTCGACGAGAAGGGACAGCCTCAGCGCATGCTCGGCCTCAACATGGATGTGACCGAGCGCAAGCGTGCGGAAGAGGAAGTCCGCCGTCTCAACCAGGAATTGGAACAGCGCGTGATCCAGCGTACCGCGCAACTGGAAGCCGCCAATAAAGAACTCGAAGCATTTACCTACTCGGTCTCTCACGACCTGCGCGCCCCCTTGCGCCATATCAGCGGCTTCTCCAAGCTTCTGATTGAGGAATTTGGTTCCGCTCTGGTGCCGGAGGCGCAGCACCACCTGCAGAGAATCCAGGAAGGTACGCGGCGGATGGGCCTGCTGGTTGATGACCTGTTAAATCTGGGCCGCATCGGCCGCCACGAAATGTGCCTCCAAGTTACCGGCCTGAACTCGGTGGTCAATGAAACTCTGGCCGACCTGAAGGCAGAATGTGAAGGACGTCAGCTGGTATGGAAGATTGGCAGCCTCCCCTTCGTAGAGTGTGATCCGGGATTGATGAAGCAGGTCTTTCAGAACCTGCTGTCGAACGCGGTCAAGTTCACACGCCCGCGCAGCCAGGCCGTCATTGAGGTTGGGCAAGAGGACAAGGACGGGACACCTGCCATCTTCGTGCGCGACAACGGGGTTGGCTTCAGCATGAAGTACACAGACAAACTCTTCGGTGTATTTCAACGCCTGCATCGTGCGGAAGACTTCGAAGGCACCGGCGTCGGGCTGGCGACCGTCCAGCGCATCATTCAGAAACACGGTGGCCGGATCTGGGCCGAAGCCGAACTCGACAAAGGCGCAACTTTTTATTTCACCCTCGGAATATCCGACAAGACTAAGGCGAAAACAAATGCCGCAACGGCAGGAGATCAGGCATGACCAATCGACAAGTGGAAATTTTACTGGTGGAAGATAACCCCGATGATGTGGAACTCACGCTGCACGCGCTGCGAAAAGAAAACCTGGCCAACAATATCCATGTTGCCCGCGATGGCGAAGAGGCCCTTGAATTCCTGTTCTGCGATGGGATTCACGCCGACCGTTCTTTCGACCACCCGCCAAAGCTGATTCTGCTCGACCTCAAGCTGCCTAAGGTGGACGGCATGGAGGTCCTGAAGCGTTTGAAGGGCGACGCCCGGACCAAGGCGATTCCGGTGGTGATACTCACCTCTTCGAAAGAGGAACGCGACCTGGTCCAGGGATATGGGCTGGGGGCCAACAGCTACATTCAGAAACCGGTGGACTTCGAACAGTTCCGCAATACCGTCAAGAGCGTCGGCCTGTACTGGCTTCTGATCAACCAGGCTCCAGTGGTGAAACCGGCGGCAAAGTCCGCTGGGCAGTCATAGCGGCGTTGGGGTGGAAACCTCGGGTTGGAAGCAAGTCGCGGTCGCGTCTCGAGGCTGGTACCGCGGTTTTCGTCTGCGCTGCCCAGTCGCCCGGTTCTTGCCTGCCGGCCAGGTTGATTGGCCCCGAAGGGTGATTCAGGATGGAGGCCCGATCGCCTGTACACAGAGGCTGCTGGCGTCCGCATCGTCAAATCCCTTATACGCGGACGTCTCTTCTTATTGATTTCAACCGCTCAAGGATTGCTGCCCGCAGGCCGATGGAGTTCCTGCTGGACCGAGGGCGGAAGATTCTGCAGGTGATTGAGAAAAGTGACAACTTGCCAGATCTCGCTATCGGCCATGATGTTCCCCCACGCCGGCATGGCTGACCGGCGCACTCCGTTCTTGATGAGGTAGAAATCCTGGTTCTCGCGCAAGCGGGGATGCGCCTGCATGAACTGGGGCGCTGGTGGATTGAAGGACGCGCCGTAGTCACTCACCGGATTGTCCGGCCGGCCGTGGCAGTCGGCACACTTGTCGCGGTACAAGCGGGCGCCATCGAGCAGGTTGGCCTCAGTAGGCGCGATCGGATTCTGTTGCGCTGGCGCATGGCGTGCCGCTGAAGCATTCACGGCGGTGGTGGCAAGCTGAGATTCGAGCCAGGACGGTGGAACATTCGCGCGCAGGTCGGCATAGCCAAGTCTCAGGTACAGCCAGCCGCCGAATGTGAACACGATCAGCGTCGCGACAATTCCGGCCACGAAGGTTTTCATCCCAGCCTCTAGTCGCATTATGCCCCTTTCTCCGTGGCAATGTCTCACCAACAGCGCGCGAAACCGCTTTTACCTCTGCCCATGAACGGCTCAGGCGAAACGCTTCGAAGTGCTGCCACTCGGGGATTCATAGCGCTTTAAGACCTCCCACAGTTTCATTGACTTGCTTGACGCGGCAACTTAACATGCAACACGTTACAGGGAAGGCACGCATGCCCATCAGAGTTCCAACCCCAACGCGGCAGTTCCTCTCGAGGCCGGCAAGATGGTAAGCCCGGCGGTGGGACGCTACCTTTACCGTGCCGCATTGCTGTTCTTGCTGGCTAGCGTGAACCTTGCGCCGTCGAGCGCGGCATCTCTCTCGATCGAGCCGCCGGACCGAGTCGTTGCTATCGGTGACGTGCATGGAGATTTTGAGGACTTTTGCCTCATACTCAGGCGCGCCCGACTGGTGGATGATCAAAATCATTGGATCGGCGGAAAGGCAACGCTGGTTCAGCCCGGCGACCTCATCGATCGCGGAGCCAAAGGGCGCGAAGTCATGGACCTGGTCATGTCCCTGCAGACCGAAGCGGCCAAATCCGGAGGAACGGTCGTGCCCTTGCTCGGGAATCACGAGGCGATGAACATCGTGGGCGACCTGCGCTATGTCACGCCCGCGGACTACGCTGAGTTTAGCGACAGTGAGTCCGAAAAACGGCGCAAGGCAGCGTACCAGGAGTATGCAAAGTGGGCCGAGAGTCGGGCGAAATTATTGGCAGCCGTCAAAGGGCCAGCCTTGCCTGGTTCGGAAGAACAGTGGATGGCGCAACATCCGGCCGGATTCGTGGAATATCGCGAAGCGTTCAGTCCGACTGGCAAATACGGCAAATGGATTCGGCAGCACGACGCGGTTGCCAAAATCGGAGGCACCATTTTCCTGCACGGCGGTATCCCTCCCGCATTGACTTCGATGTCGCTCGAACAAATGAACAAGCAGGTCCGCGAAGAGATCGAGGATTTCGATAAAACAATGCGAGAGTTGGAATCGCGGAAGATCGTTTTGCCATTTTTCACGATTCAGGAGATTGCGCTGGCTGTGCAGTTGGAGTTGCTTGCTGAGCGGTCTGCTCCGACTCCGCCTGACGCCGATTTTCATAACCGGCTCGTGCATCTTCTCGATGTGAATCATTGGCTTTGCATGCGCGATGAGGGCCCACTCTGGTATCGCGGCTACGATTCATGGAGCGACGAAACGGGGGAAGAACAAATCTCCAAAATCCTTGCGGTCTATCACGCCAGTCATATTGTGGTGGCCCACACTGTCCAGAAAGGACCGCATATTCGCACCCGCTTCGATGGCAAAGTATTCCTGATCGATACCGGCATGGTCTACAAGGATCAGGGCGGCAAGCCTTCGGCGCTCGACATTCAGGCCGGCAAGTTCACGGCAATCTATGCCGACGGGCAGGACGCGCTGTTTGATGAGAAATCACCCGCGCCCGCCGCGAAAGGGAAATAAACAGACCTCAATGCATAACCTGCTGCGGGCGAATGCTGCCGCGATGAACCGCTGGCTCGAGCGGGGGCTCAACCTGAGCCCAGGAGACTTGGCGCGCGGCGTGCCGTTAGCCTCTGCTTTATTCCTCACGATTACTGC
>DASYZU010000051.1:0-62854 GCA_035945795.1 Occallatibacter sp. | reverse complement strand
GAAAAACCTCTAAGGAGAACAAAGGGAACCGTACCCCAAACCGACACAGGTAGACGAGGAGAATATCCAAAGGCGCTCGAGTGAAAGCTCGTTAAGGAACTCGGCAAATTGGCTCCGTAACTTCGGGAGAAGGAGCGCCCGCGCAAGCGGGCCGCAGTGAAGCGCGTACGGCGACTGTTTAACAAAAACACAGGTCTCTGCTAAGTCGAAAACGACGTATAGGGGCTGACGCCTGCCCGGTGCCGGAAGGTTAAAAGGAGAGGTTAGCGCAAGCGAAGCTTTGAATTGAAGCCCCGGTGAACGGCGGCCGTAACTATAACGGTCCTAAGGTAGCGAAATTCCTTGTCGGGTAAGTTCCGACCTGCACGAATGGCGTAACGATCGTACGACTGTCTTAACGAGTTGCTCGGCGAACTTGTAGTACCGGTGAAGATGCCGGTTACCCGCAGCTAGACGGAAAGACCCCGTGCACCTTTACTACACCTTAACTATGGGTTATGATTCTTGCTGCGCAGGATAGGTGGGAGGCTTTGATACCAGGTTCTCGGACTTGGTGGAGCCAACGGTGAGATACCACCCTGCGAGTGTTGTGATCCTAACCTCCTCCCGTAATCCGGGAGAGGGACATAGTTAGGCGGGTAGTTTGACTGGGGCGGTCGCCTCCTAAATTGTAACGGAGGCGCGCGAAGCTACTCTCAGGCTGTTTGGAAATCAGCCGGCGAGTGTAAAGGCATAAGAGTGGTTGACTGTGAGACCAACAAGTCGAGCAGGTGCGAAAGCAGGCCTTAGTGATCCGGTGGTTCTGTATGGAAGGGCCATCGCTCAACGGATAAAAGGTACGCCGGGGATAACAGGCTGATCATTGCCAAGAGTTCATATCGACGCAATGGTTTGGCACCTCGATGTCGGCTCATCGCATCCTGGAGCTGTAGAAGGTTCCAAGGGTTAGGCTGTTCGCCTATTAAAGCGGTACGTGAGCTGGGTTCAGAACGTCGCGAGACAGTTCGGTCCCTATCTGCTGTGGGCGTAGGAGATTTGAGGAGGGCTGTCCTTAGTACGAGAGGACC
This sequence comes from Occallatibacter sp., assembly GCA_035945795.1. Classification (GTDB taxonomy): domain Bacteria; phylum Acidobacteriota; class Terriglobia; order Terriglobales; family Acidobacteriaceae; genus Telmatobacter. The sequence continues at coordinate 61,787 of DASYZU010000051.1, read as the reverse complement.
GGGATGGACGAACCTCTTGTGTTCCAGTTGTCCTGCCAAGGGCACGGCTGGGTAGCGAAGTTCGGTTGTGATAACCGCTGAATGCATATAAGCGGGAAGCACGCTCCAAGATGAGATCTCCCTGAAGGGCCCAGAAAGACCATCTGGTTGATAGGCTGGGTGTGAAAGCGCAGCAATGCGTGAAGCTTACCAGTACTAATCGCCCGTTCGGCTTGTCCATAGAATTAACTCCGCGCAGTTTGCGGATGCTCTTCTTAAACAAGCCTTGTATCACCAATCAATTTCGTTGTAATTAACTCGATATTCGAGCAAATATTTTTTGGCGCCAGATTGCAGTCCGCGTTCCTACTCGGCCCGGGAGAAACCATCCGGGACAAACTAGACGCCGCGGCACGCTGCGGGCAACCACCCGCCAAGCGCCATCATAAGTTTGCCGGTGACCATACTGCGAGGGATCACCCGTTCCCATCCCGAACACGGAAGTTAAGCCTCGCTGGGCCGATGGTACTGCACGGGCGACTGTGTGGGAGATTAGGTGATCGCCGGCATTAATATCCAACAGAAAAGCCATCCTTCGGGATGGCTTTTTTGAGTTTATAGCGAGTTTCCTTCTTGCCAACTCACTAGACCGCCCGCTTGTGCGCCCCAGGTTCGCAGACGGTAGTGTCGCAGACAAGCCTGGCTTCGGATCTTCGCATCAACACTACCAGCCGCGTTGATGGAACGCTAGATTGTAAAGATGGCTGGGCGCAGTCTCTGACTAGGACTCCACGGAACCTGATGCGCGCTGCATTGGCCAGCCAACAAGATGGAACGGCACGCGGATCGGTTCGTTCTTTCTCTACTTCGCGCTACGAGCTAGTTTGTACCCATTTTTTGAAGCCTTGGATCCATTTGTTTCCGCACTGCCAGTGTTCCCGGTAGCATCCGTGTAACGGCGAAGATGCGCTTCCAGATGCGTGTGCATTGCACTGCGCGCGGCTTCCGCATCATGGGACTCAATTGCATCAACAATGGCCGTGTGCTCCTTATGCGAGAGCGGTAATGCGTGCGGAATAAGCAGGACTTTGTGCAGAGCTTTGACGAGTTGACTTCTAATCAAAGAGATCAAGTCGGAAATGAGGATATTCCCGGATGCGTTGGCGAGCGTCATGTGAAATTCAAGATCCAGCGCAGCAAACGCCTTTTCATCCTTGAGAGCTGCCTTCATCTTCACGAGCAGCTTGCGAAGCTTCTCGATTTGTTCCGGGGTTCCTTGCAGCGCGGTATTAGCGGCAGATACCCCTTCCAGCGCTATTCGCACTTCAAGCAGATTCTCGATGTCGTGTCTTTCGGTAATCATTCGCCATTCAATGATTTTCCGCAGAAACTTCTCGCCATCAACAGCGACAGAGGTTCCTTCTCCGACGCGCGCATTCAGCACACCAACGATCGACAGACAACGGAGAGCCTCCCGGAGCGATGAACGGCTGGCGCCGAAGTTTATGCACAGCTCACGTTCTGAAGGCAGATGTTGTCCAGGCTTGAGGTCGCCATTTGAAATCAAGTCCATGATCTGCTTGGCGATTTCCTCGCTGATTGAGATTTTCGTTACACGTCGAATCTTGGATTCGACCGATTTTGCGCGAGATTGACGGAGTCTCTTCATCTGAAATCTACTTGCCCTTTCCTTCAAATACCGTATCTTCCGGTATCTTCTTCTGAACTCTTATTATCCGCGATTGCCGACAACCTGCGAGCAAATCACGACTAAAGCCAGTTTCCGATTCGAGCCCGGCAGCCACCTGCGAAACTAATAAGCAATGCTAAAACTATACAAGTAAAAGAGTTAAAGAGGCAAGAACAGAAATTTAATACTTCGAGATTCGCGCCTCAACGTACTTGAATACGTGACTGTAAGCAAAGGCTCTTGTGAGCAGGCATCTAACTGCATCGCTTACACTTCCCCGCCCTGGCAGGGCATCGAGCAAACGTCAACTTCCGCTGCTTGTCGACCGGTCTGCCCCGGCAAGGAGAAGCTTAGTTCTAATGGTCATACCATTGTCAAGACATTTCTTGGGAATTTGCAGGCGGAGGAATGGGCGCACCGGCGCTGCGTCAGGGCTGGGCAGCCACTGTATGAATGGATCTGAAGTTGTGAGCCGAGCTTTTCAATGTGACGAATACAGCCAGTCTTGCCTCCGGCGTGGTGGGCGCGCACCTTGGAACCAGCAGCTTTGGCTCGGTATCAGGCCTGGCAAATAACCATGTTCCACGCATGGCGCAGTTTTGCGCTGATGGGGGGAGAGTACTAAAGCATTTTTCGGCGCTTAGGTGTTTTAGTGGCGCTTCAACCGGTGGCTCTTTCTAAACGAAGGAGTGACCTGAGTTCGTTCGAACTCGGTACCGCAGCTCTGAAGCAGAGCTGATAAAGTCAGAAAACTGCAGCAATAATAGCCGAACTAAATGCTGCGACATATCGTTTCCGGCGTGGCAGAAAGGTCACAGCAAAGATGAGCAAGATCGGCTTTATTGGTTTAGGAATCATGGGCAAGCCCATGAGCAGGAATCTACTCAAGGCAGGACATCAGCTCGTTATTTATGACATCGATAAAACCCCAATCGAGAAACTGAAGCAGGCAGGGGCAGAGGTCGACGCCTCACCCATGGATGTGGCGGCCAAAACGTACGTCATCATCACCATGCTGCCAAATTCACCACATGTGAAGGCAGCCGTTCTGGGCAAGGATGGAGTGATTGAAGGCGCGCACAAGGGCTCAATTGTTGTGGACATGAGTTCGATTACCCCACTCGTCAGCCGCGAAATCTCTGAAGCGCTTGCCAGGAGGGGAGTCCGAATGTTGGATGCGCCGGTAAGCGGCGCGAGACAAAGGCTATCCATGGCAGCCTTTCCATCATGGTCGGCGGAGCGCAAGCGGATGCGGAGCGCAAGCGGATTTCGATGAAGTGCTGCCCATCTTCAAGGCGATGGGATCTTCCGCAGTGTTGACGGGCGGTAGCGACGCCGGCAGTGTGACTAAGCTGGCCAACCAAATCATTGTTCAGTTGAACATTGCCGTGGTCTCTGAAGCGTTGGTGATGGCGACCAAAGACTGAGTGGATCCGGAACTGGTGTGTATAAGGCAATCCGCGGCGAACTTGCTGGAAGCACTGTCCTGGATGCCAAAGCCCCGCTGATGCTGGACCGGAAATTCGATCCCGGAGGAAGGATTAGTACGAATCTCAAGGACATTGCAAACGTTCTTGAAACCAGCCCTGAAATTGGTGTGCCGTTGCCACTGACGGCCGTCGTGATGGAGATGTTGCAGGCGCTCAAGGCTGACGGCATGGGCAATCTCGTGCATGGCGTCGTCGTGCGGTTTTACGAGAAGCTGGCACACGTTGAAGTGAAGCGGCACTCAAGTTAGGGTTGCGTAGTACGTTCATATGCCGGATCTCCTGCGCGAAGTAGAGCGACAAACTTCAGCAATCCGTCTGCGGCAATACTTTCCTAATCCCGGCACCGTGAATTAGTCTGCAGCCTCCTCTATATCAACTTTCCTGACTGAATCGGATGGGGAGTCACCCGGATTTCCGCCGATTGCCGCACCTAGTGGTGAATTGATATGGACTTGAAAACGGTGCCAGCCGTCTTTTACAGGTAAGACTAAGTTGGTCTTCAATTTAAGCCGCGACTGGGCTCGAACCAGCGACCTCTTCAGTGTCAATTGGAAGAGGAATCGTAACCCATCGATTCTAAAGCGCACTGATGGCTCGGAAAGCGCACAAAAGCCCCCCAAAACACCCTTCAGCACCCTAATCGAACCCTAATTCTGCGAAGAAAGAAGAGGTCAAATTAGCAGGGTTGGGTCGGATTCAGGGCGACCAGCCGTAGTGACAAACCCAGAGGTCATTGCGAAAAGACTGAGCAGACTACTGACTGCTGCTGGCGAAAAACCATCTGACGTGCCGCCTATTTGGAAGCGTGCTGCGGCGTATGAAGGTTTTCCGCTGCCAGCCGGATAGGTGCGGTAAGCAGGCGATACTAATTGGATCGACAGAGGGAAGTTGAGGAAGAAGTACCCGAACCCATGCATCGAAATGTCTCAAACTTCGGTTCTTCTGCCGTCAAGAGCAATTGTTGACGCTCGCGTGAATCCGAGAGTACATTGATTTCGAAATGGGAAGGAGGACGATCCAAAAGATGCAGAGAGACTCTTTCAGCATTACAGCAGACGAGGTGACTGTGGCCCAGGGCATCGCGCCCCAGACCCCAAGGTAGCCTCTGCGGAGACGATCTGACCGCATGGGACGCTGCCGCATCCTTTCACGTAACGATGCATCCCTCGACCCGATGTGCAGGGTGGCGATTCTCCCAATGGAGCGATGACTCCATCGCCCAAGGAGCCCGTCTAGCGGGTAGCGCCAACAAGCGATCGCGACTTGGGGGCACGAGTGAAAATGCTCGGGCAATCGCAGCAGTGCGATAGCTCTATTCCAATGGCCACAGTTCACCGAAACGGCCTAGGCGATACGCCTAGGCCGTTGTCGTTCGGTAGAGCGAATGCTTTGGACTTCAGGAGGCAATAAGAACGAGTATGACAGGAATGCGCGTTGAGTCCAGCATTGTGAGTCCGGATTTGTAATTTCCGCGACTATAGCATTTTCGAAATTGGTCTAGACCGAAGGCACTATGCTAAGTGGCTTTTTCCTCAAGAAAAAGCCACCTTTCAATGCTCTTAAAAAGTCTACGTGTATTCCGAAAATGCTCTAGGAGGAGAGGAAAAGGTTGAAGGGTAAGATGGCCGGCCGTAAATCTGAGAGTCGCGCATGGAGTCTCCCGCTCCAGGTTGGCGTGGTGCTTGTTCTTTCGATGTCCGGTTGCAAGCATGCTTCGCAACCGCCTGCGAACGCGAACACGAATGTGGCCAATGGGTCCAGGAGTGCTACCACCCCGGAATCTACTCGTGCTACCCGGCCCGAACGGCGAAAGTCACGGCGCGGCCGCGCCAATATGCAGGCGGCGCCAGGTGCTTTTGCTTTTTATTTGCTGAATCTTTCCTGGTCTCCGGAATTCTGCGCGACGCATGGGGGCAGTCTGGAGTGTGGTCGCGGTCTGGGGTTTGTTGTACACGGACTGTGGCCGCAAGATGTGAGTGGCGACTATCCGGAGGATTGTAGTGACACACCAGGCCCAGCCAATCCGCAGGCATACACCGACATCATTCCAACCGTAAGCCTGATTGAACATGAGTGGGAGACGCACGGCACCTGTTCAGGGCTGAGGCCGGATGCCTATTTCGCAGCCATCAGAAGGGCGTTTGCAGGGCTGAAGATTCCTGCAGACATCGGCGCGGGTGGTGATCCTGCCGGGGTCGCCCCCGAACAGTTGCTGGAGCGTTTCGCGAGGGCGAATCCAGGGTATCCGGAGGGGAGCTTAGCGTTAAGCTGCGGGAACAATCGGCTGACGGCGGTCGAAGTGTGCCTGACCAAAGATTTGCAGCCGGAGAGTTGCCAGGGCGTGAGGTCGTGCCGGGCGAATATGATCAAAGTGACTCCACAACAATAGGATCTGAACTGCTTTGCTCTAGAACAAAACGATGCTGGAAGGTATTGCACTTTAGGACTGGACATGCTCAGGAGTCGAGTGCTAGCATCGCGCAGTTCTTTCGCCGAGTTTTTCGGTGTCGATAGGAGGAACGATGAAGACAATCATTCGGTTGATGGCGCTCGTGGCGGCGCTTCTGGTTTCACAGCTTTGCATGGCACAGGCTCCTGCCGGTGCACCCGCTGGTGCAACCGGGCTTTGTAACGATGGAACGTACTTCAAGGGGTCAATCAAATTGGGTGCTTGCAGTGGCCATAAGGGGCTCAAAACCTGGTATGGCCTCCCCAAGGCAACTCCGGCAGCGAAACCTGCTCCAACCCCCGCTGCCGCCGCACACCACGCTGCAACCACGGCCACCACATCAACCACAACTGCTGCGCAGCACGCTGCGACCACGGCAACTACGGCAGCCACAACCACCGCACAACACGCTGCTGCCACGACCACGGCGGCAACTGCACCCGCAACGAAAGCGGCAGCTAGTGCACTTCCTCAAGCTCCTGGCGGCGGACCTGGTATGGTCTGGTTGAATACCGCGTCCAACGTCTACCACTGTTCCGGTTCGACGTACTACGGCAAGACCAAAGCCGGCGCGTACATGACCGAGGATCAGGCGAAGGCCAAAGGCGCCCACGCCAATGGAGGCAAACCCTGCGGCAAGTAATTCTCTGACTATTAGTTATTTTTGAAGGAGCAGGGCTGGGCCGCATGCGGCCCAGCCTTGCTGTTTACACCGCGCTCGGGAGCCTGCAACAGAAAAGAACATCTTACCCAGTAACCACCGACCGCTTCCCGTGTGTAATTCTTTGCGGAGTAATCATCGGAAGTCGGAAACCAACAGTCGGAGGAAGACATGTTGAAAGGTTTTCGGGATTTTATTCTGCGTGGCAACGTTGTAGATCTGGCTGTCGCCGTCATCCTGGGAGCAGCCTTCAACGCCATCGTCAATTCTCTTGTAGGAGACGAGCTGAATCCACTGATCACCTCGGTCTTTGGCAAGCCTGACTTTAGCCAAATTATTCTGAATGTCCATGGCGGACAGGTCAAGATCGGAAATTTCTTCAATGCCCTGATCTCGTTCCTCTCGTCGCCGCCGTTGTCTACTTTGCCATTGTGTTGCCACTGAATCACCTCATGGCCCGTTTTAAGAAGCCAGAACCGCTCGCTCCCCCGTCGTTGAAGACCTACCCTCAGTGTTTGAGTGAGATTCCGCTGGCAGCTATACGCTGCTCCCACTGCGCCCAACTCGTAACGTAGGAGTTTTTCATTGAGAGGTAGCTGACTATGAATCTGCATTTCTTGTTATGCTCGATCGCAACTTGCGTCGGTGCACTTCTTATTAGTCTTGCCGCTTCAAGTCTTCATGCCTATACGGTAGTGCTGAAAAATGGCGATCGGCTGACCGGAACGGCCGTCAAACTCGAAGACGGCAAACTTACATTCAAAACTGTGTATGCCGACACCATCGCTGTCGCTTGGGACCAGGTTGCGAGCCTCACCTTGAGCCAGGCTCTGGTCTTGCCCACTCCGAAAGGAACGCTGAGCATAACCTCCGTCGAGCGCTCCGAGGCTGGCTTGGTTATCTCGACACCTTCAGGTCCGGCCACGATGGACCACGCTGCCATTACGGCACTGCGTTCGCCTGCTGATCAAAAGGCCCATGAAGCCTCCTTGATTCCGAGTTGGGGCCATGCCTGGGCCGGCGCAGTGAATGTAAGCCTCGCCCTGGCCCGCGGGAATTCGGATACCGCTCGTGCGGACAGTTCTGCAGATTGCAGATTCTCAATTGAGGCATTGTGGATGACCGAAAACAAACCACCGTACCTCAGATAACCCATTGCAGTGCGGGCGATGGACACAAATTGTACTTGCCCGCATCCCAACCCGAGAATTCAAAGAAAAGATGAGGAGCTGATTATGAGTGTGATTGCAGATTTATTGCAGCAGAAGGTAGGGCTGAGCCCAGATCAGGCCCAGCAAGCGGAACAAGTTGTTGTTCAGCACATCATGTCAAAGGTTCCGTCAGAGTTTCAGGGTATGTTGGGCTCTGCGATCGGTTCGGGAACGAGCACTCCAGAAGGTGAGTCGCAAGTTGCCGAATCCGGTGGACTCAGTGGCCTGCTCGGCGCAGCAACCAGCCTGTTTGGAAGTAAGTAGGGCTAAAGCGCCAAGAATGGCCAAACGCCAATTCAAGGACTAAGAGCGCCGATGCCAGTTCACTGGACTGGGGATTCGACGTCGTTGTCACAGCTACGTCTGTTGAATAGATAAGACTTGAAGTGAGGAATCACAAGGAGATAGGCATGAAAGCAACTCGTTTCGCATCCGCCCTGGCGGCTCTGACCGCCTTCGCCCTATTCGGAGTTCTACCGATCGCTATTGCACAAACCAAGCACGCTGCCAAGCCCGCGGTTCAGGCGATGTCCGCCACATTGGTGGACTTGAACACAGCAACCAAGGATCAACTCAAAGTCCTTCCCGGCGTCGGCGATGTTTATGCCCAGAAGATCATCGACGGTCGCCCTTATGCGAACAAAACGCAATTAAAGACCAAAAACATCGTTCCTGCCGCCACGTACGCCAAGATCGTCAAGCTGGTCATCGCCAACCAACCAGCCAAGACAGGCAAGTAACAGCGACGACGTTCGGCCTCAACCGGCCCCGCAAAGTTTTGCGGCGGCCGGGCTGCGAAAAAGGGTACAGGCTCTAGCCCCGTACCCTTCTCACGCTCACCGTAGAGGTTTTACGGGAAGTTGAAAAGCACAAAAACTATGCGGAGTCGCTGGATGAAATGAATTAACAATCATCGCTTGACTAACAGTTCGAAGTGAACGGAAAGGAGAAACTCAATGGCAGATTTTGAACAGTTGAAGGGGAAGTACGCCGGCGTGATCTCGGCCCTCGAGAGCTTCGCCGACCTTGGGGCAACTGTGGATCAGGTGGATCTGGATGGAGAGAAGTTGCATATAAAGGGATCCGTACCTTCAAAGGTGGTTTTAGAAAGGGTTTGGGACGCAATCAAGGAGGCGGACCCAACCTATTCAGACTTGCATCATGAGATATCCACGTCGGGCGGAAACGAGCAGGCGTACACGATCCAGTCCGGCGACAATCTCTCCAGGATTTCGAAGCGGTTCTACGCCGATGCCGGCAAGTACAGTGCGATCGCTCAAGCAAACGGAATCGACGACCCAGACAACATACAGGTAGGACAGGAGCTGAACCTCCCTGTTCTTTCCTAGACAAGTTCTCGCTGGGAGAAGGTTCGCGGCGTGGTAGCCGAACTGTAGCTTCGCCGCGAGGCAATCGAGACGGAGTGAGAAGCAGGCCGATTCAAAGTCAATTCACATAACAAACAACTCTGGGAACTGCCGAGCGGACAGTTCCCAGAGTTCAAGCTCACAGTAGGACTATCATAGGATGTTCACGAGGAAGGAATTAAGACCATGGCACATCGAAGCATGTCCCGACTCACTGTTTTGGCTATCCTATTCTCAGTTGGTTCTCAACTGAGCGCTCAATTCCCGCAGATTCCTGGGCTGGGGAAAACGTCGAACAATGCCTCTACGCTAAACAACACCCAGATTACTTCCGGCTTGAAGGAGGCGCTCTCGGTTGGCACGAAAAAGGCAGTCACGCAAGTTGCTAAACCGGGCGGCTACCTCGAAAACGAGGCCATCAAAATTCTGTTGCCTCCAAACCTTCACTCGGCGGAAAAGGTTTTACGAGCCGCAGGACAAGGTCCCAAAATTGACGACTTTATCGCCAGCATGAATCACGCGGCGGAAAGTGCGGCTCCCGAGGCAGCGAATATATTCGCCGATGCTGTCAAGGAGATGACAATCGACGATGCTCGCAAGCTACTGAGCGGCAGCAACACGGCGATAACTGACTACTTCAAATCGAAGACCTCGACACAGCTATCGACTGCCTTCCGCCCGCATGTCGAAGCTGCTATGAGCAAGAATGGTGTCACACAAAAATACCAGGCACTGGCAGGTTATGCACCCAAACTCCCATTCCTGAACAGTTCAAGCCTGGATATCAATACTTATGTAGTTAACAAGGCTCTTGACGGTCTGTTTTACATGCTTGGGCAGCAGGAGCTACAAATTCGAACGAACCCAGCCGCCCGGTCAACCCAACTTCTGAAACAGGTTTTTGGGGCCCACTGAAGACATCTTCCTGGCAGGAGGGAAGTGGCCGGGAAAATCGGGATATGCGCGACCGTTTGCAGACGCTCGCAGGACCCAGATGTCAGGGTGACTGTGGGGAATCATGCGATCCCTGGCAACTAGCGTCAAAAGGCCATACTTCTCCTGTATGGCCTTTTGCGGTCAAAGTATGGGAGATGAGAACTGCCTTCGGTCTCACCGGATTTACCAGTGTAAAGCGGAGCCCTGTTACAGGTTGGCGCTGCGGTTACCGGCGACGAGGCGGACAACCCAGGTGAGAATCACCGCACCAATTACGGCTATTACGATGCTGATGATAAGACCGTGCTGTCCGACTCCCCCGAGTCCGACGAGGCTGGATAGGAACCCGCCGATGAGCGCGCCGACGAGGCCGACAACCATGTCCATGAAGAAGCCAAAGCCCGACCCCTTCATCAGTTTTCCGGTGATCCAACCGGCGAGCACGCCGATAATGATCCACGCCAAAATTCCATGACCCATGTGGCAGTCCTCCTTGCGGGGCTCAGACACAAGCCTCCGATTGAACACTTTACGACCACCGATGATAACACTACTGAGAGCTATGAGCCAGAATCTGTTTGTTAATAGCTGATTCGCCCAGTTGCACCGCCGGTAAACTGGTTTCGGTGGATCAAATTTGGAACTGTGGCAGTGAATGTGGCCACTCCTCGCAATTCCGGATTCGACTAAACCGCCAGGGCGTTCCTCGCAGATTCCTTCGACACCGCTCCATCCTCCCCATTCTCGGCCATTCGATTTGCCGCTTGCGATCAGTCGGTAGTTTGCCGAAAGCGGTAACATTGCAAGCGCAAGGCTAGAGACAATCCGAATAAGGAATCTCAGTTGATGAAGGCATGGCTTTGCATTAGCCGAGGTGCCCGCTGCTGGACACCTGGCAACCTCTGAGTTGACTAAGTTCAAGTTTGGCAGCAAATCGCTAACCACTTCAATTGTCGATAAATCCTTAGGGCCGCATCGACAGCGCTCCGGGCGCAGAAGTTGGGAGCGGCAGGACTTTTGGAGCAGAGCATTGTGGATCCGGAGAGTTCGCGTATTCTGGGGAGTTTTGTTGAGACCTTCCCGCAGCGCTCAGTCGATGAAACCAATGCCTCCTGGGCCAGACGAACATTCGGAGGCAGTCACGCGAAAATAGAACTGAATCCTCAAATTTGGAGCCAGATCGAGAGGTATATTGTTGATGCAATCTCAAGGAGATGACCATGATTCGAACAGCCCTCCTGAGTCTTTTATTGATGGCGCCCCTCTGGGCGCAAACCCGGGAACTGGATCTGCAGAACGGACAAGGCTGGGTGGATACCGGCATTGACCTCAAGGCCGGAGATTCCGTCCAGATCACTGCAAAAGGACAACTGCAGTACACCACTGCGCGCCAGGCCAACGGGCCTGAAGGCTTACCGCGCAGCTTTACGGACCTGTTGCGCGCACTGCCGCTGAATGAAGTGGGACGGGGAACGATGATCGGGCGGATCGGCTCGAGTAACGAGGCCAGAGCGTTCCTGGTGGGCGTGCTCTACAACGGCCAGGCACGCATTGACGGGCGGCTTTTTGTGGCCATTAATGAGACATCGATTGACCAGGCCACGGGTTCTTATCACGTGACCGTTGCGCGGACCGCTGCCCCTCCAACGGCAACGACGGCTGCAAAAACAGAAGTGAGTGTGCCCGCGTTTTCACAGAGCATGATCGATTCGATTCCCAGACGAGTGAGCGATCCGAATGGTGCCGCGGGAGACCGCACCAATTTCATCCTCATCGGATCGCAGGATCAAGTGCAGGCGGCGCTGAAGGTCGCGGGATGGGTGGCTGTAGATCGCACCGACAAGGACGCGGTCATGCGCGGGCTGTTCGCTTCGTTTTCCAAAGAAGCCTATGTGAGCATGCCCATGAGCGAACTGCGTCTCTTCGGACGTGCGCAGGATTTCGGATATGCACAGGCTGATCCGCTGCGCGTAATTGCATCGCGGCATCACTTCCGGATATGGAAAGCGCCGTTCGATCTGCAGGGGCAAACCGTGTGGGCTGGCGCCGGTACGCACGACATCGGGTTCGACCGCGACCAGCGTAACAACGGCATCACACACAAGATTGACCCAAACACTGACGGGGAGCGCGACTACATTCGAGACAGCCTGATGCAGACCGGGATGGTGGTGAAGACCGCTTACATTACGCCGACGAATCCGGTGCTGAAAGCAAACGCGGCGACCGGAGCAGAATTCACTTCAGACGGCCGAACGCTGCTGGTGTATCTGGCTGCGGAAACGGGGAACGTTTCGTCGAGCTTCGGGGACATGTTCTGCTCGGTGCTGAAGCAGAACAATCCTGACGGTGGCAAGTGGAACTCCTGCGCCCAATACATCAATAGCCCGGGGAAAGAGGACCTCAAGCTTGGCCCGCTTTCAACGAAGTATCGCGTGCTGATCGTGCCGGGAATATTCAGTTCGTGCGTTCCAGATTCGCCGGCCTTTCAGGAAGGGCAGAAGGCATTGAAGGAAAAGTATGGGCTGGATGTCGCTCTGCTGCAGGTGCCAAATGACAGCAGTGAGGCGAATGCAAAGATGATTGCACAGTATCTGCACGAGCACCAGGCGGGCAACAGCGCAAAATACATCCTGATCGGCTATAGCAAAGGCACGCCGGATATTCAGGTTGCGTTGGCACAGGAGACGGGCGTTGCCGACCAGGTGGCAGCCTTTATCACAGTTGCAGGAGCATCCGGCGGTTCGGAGGTTGCGGATCTTATTCCTGAAGTGGCGCAGAAGTATATGAAAATGGTTCCGCTGAAGGGCTGCCAGGGAGACGCGTCTGCAGGATTCAAGAGCCTTCAGCGGGAGGCGCGACAGGCGTTTCTTACGGCGCATCCTAACGCGGTTGTGCCTACTTATTCTCTAATTGCGAAGTCGGACCTGAACACTACGTCGAAGTCGCTTCTAGAAACCTGGCGCGTGCTCTCCACTTATGGGGCCGATGAAGACGGGCAGCTCCTGAAGGATGATGCGATCGCGCCGGGCGCTAAGTTTCTAGGCGCGGCGTTGGCAGACCACTTTGCGGTGGCATTGCCGTTTGACAAGTCGACTGACTCGACAATTCGGTCTGAAATGGATAAGGCAGTCTACCCGCGCGCCGCACTGCTAGAGTCGTTGATCCGCTTTGTGTCCGCGGATCTGGAGAATTGATGGCGCAGGCGGGCTGCGCCATCGGTTCGAGCTAGTCCGGAAACTGGACTGTTCCGGTGATCTGTTTGAAGACGGGGTCAAGCTCGCCGAGCTTCGAAGGCTGCGTTGCGAGGACAAGATACCAGAGCCCTGCATCCCGCGACACCGTGTATAGGTACACAACCTGATCTGGCTCGGTCTGGAGCGATGTCTTCGTGGTCAGCTTTGTACGCAATGCCGTTTTGCCGCCGAGCTGGACATGTTCGGATTTTTCCGTTTTCAGATTAGTGTCGCCCTTTTGGAGAGACGCTAGGAACTCTTTGGTGCTGACATCGAGGCGAACAGCCGAAGCCCCGGCCTGGGGGACGTAGTAATCAATCATCGCGCCAGACAGCAATTCCACGCCACCGTTCTGGCTCTTCGCCACTCCGTCTTGCGGAATCATGTAGAGACTGCTCCCGGGTTGTGCCTGACCCGCTTGCCAAGTCCCCGGGTATCCAATCGAGAAACCATTCGCCGGATAGTCCTTGAATCCCGTAGGCAGATTGGTCCGTTGGCTTGCGTCCGTCTTTGACTGGATCAGCTTTCCCGGCTGAGGTTTGGGCGGTGGGATCGAGGCCATCAGTTTTTTGATCTTAGGAAAGTTTCCCGTGCTGGTTGAGTATTCCCGCTTGGGATAGAACTTGATGTCGTCGGATACGTAGCTGATACGGCTTCCAGTGGCGGGATGTGACGCCATCCATAGCGCAAGTCCCTTGGGCTCGGAGGCTGTACCCTGAGTTGCCTCCAGTTTCTCAAAGAATTTTGGGAGTTGGATGGGGTCGTAGCCGGCAGACGACATCATCCGCGCACCGTTCAAATCCGCGTCGTGCTCATAGCCGCGCGAAAACTTCATCAGCAGGGAGTTTTCTCCCAGAACTGTGCCTGCCTGACTAATCTGGCAGATCAGGCCGCACTGCCCATTCTGGTCAGTCGTCAAAGTTCCAGCGGCCAATCCTATGACCTGAAACAACATTCCATACCGCTGTTGTTTTGTGATTTGGGCGGCACCATGGCGCAGCGCCACGTGCGACATTTCGTGCGCCAGAACCCCGGCGACCTCGCCTTCACTGTCTGCAGCCTTGAGCAAGCCTGTGTTGACGTACATTGGACCACCAGGCAATGCAAAGGCGTTGATCGAGTCGTCATTCACGAGCTTGAAGTAGTACGGATAGGCATTGGCTTGTGGCGTCCTGGCCAGATTCTGGCCGATCTGGTTGAGCCACTGCTCGACTTCAGGATTGTGTATGACCTCCACTTCACGCTCGACCTGGGAGGCATATTGCTTGCCGATCTCAATCTCCTGGTCGCGGCTCAGAGAGGTGTTTTGAACTCGAACGTCAGCCTGCTTTGGGACTTTCTGGGAGTATAAAGACAATGGGACGCAGAGTGCGATTACAAATAAAATGCGGTTCATATGCCTCCTTGCAGCACGGTATTAATCTCGCTCTGTCATGGTCACGATGTCAATCGGATCAGCCCCCGCGCTTCGCAGATCGGATGCACATTTTGGCGAACAGGTAGGGTATCGGCGATTCTGCTCCACGGCTTTCTCTTGCCCGATCTTGGAGTTTCGCGCTGACCGTAACGGTAGACTGTACCTTGCATCGAGCGCCTTCTCCGTACACTAACCCTGAGTTTGCACCGTGCGGACTGACTGAAGGGCCGTCTCTCAACGCACACTCTTTGACATGGCCGAATCGGGGGGCGCGACCATGTCAGAAGTGCGGATTTAGAAGCAGAAAACCCAGAGAGAAACGGACGCTCCAATTCTGCACTTGAATACTACGCGCGGCCTTTCACATGTTCGCAAAGGCCAACACATCGGCCGCAATCCGTTCGTATTGGACAACGCCGCCATCCAGCGAGACCGCTGCCTGAGACCAGAGTATCCTCAGATCGCCAAGGGCCATCGCATCTCGACGGCTATTGTGCAACGTGTACTGCGAAAGCCGCCGGACCAGGCACAAACATTGGACATACTGGATAAATCGGCCTGAATTGGCCTGCGACAAAAGGGGCCCGAAGACCCGCCCCGCTAACCCAATCAAATCAATGGCCGGATCTGCCCGATCCGGCCGTGTCAAAAGGTGTGGGTTTAGATACAAATATTCACAAATATTCCGACTCTCATCCATTGTCCGAATCTCGTTCAAATTTCGCCTTACAACCCACCGATGAATGCCGTATTGATGATGTAGAACCGCAGACTTGGGCTTGGCCCTCCGCAGCAGCTTTCCCTGACTACGTGATCAACGAACCCTCGGTGAAAGGTGGCAAAGCAGCGCTTGTACTGTCCCTCAGCGCGACCATCGATCCAAAGCGAATTACCTCTGTTATTGGGGAGGACGCGAGCATCTGGAGCATTACGGTTCCTAGGCCGCACAACGATCTGATCAAGAGTCGCGAGCAACTCGGTCAACTTAGGGCCATCTTGCGGCGGATGTTTGACCAGATAAAGGTAGCGCACGGTCAGCATGAGGCTCTACATGTTTTTCCAGCCGCGCCTGTCTCAGCATGTGTTGAGTTTGGCAGGGTTCGGATGCCAAAGGCAGACATGCCATGGCAAATCTACGATCAAGTCAATTCACTCGGGGGCTTTGTATCTGCTTTGACGATTTCCTAGGAGGCAAGTTCGATGGCGAATGAAATGGTAGTGAAGTTGTTGGACGGCATTATTGACTCGTTGGACATACCCGAGTCTTACTACAAGAAAGCAGCCGACCGGCACAGGTCACTTGGCGAATGGTTTTGTCGGCCAGATTCCAAAATTGCATCATTTCAGCCACATGTCACCCCTCAAGGTTCATTTCGCTACGGCACCGTCGTGCGGCCCCTAGACAAAGACGGTGAATACGACCTCGACAATGTCGTGACGCTGGCTTTAGCAAAGACAGCATTAACGCAGAAGCAACTTAAGGCACTACTGGGGGAGGAGATTCGAGCCTATGCCGAAGCCCATCAGATGCTATCCCCAATTGAGGAGATGAATCGCTGCTGGCGTCTACATTATGCAGACGAAGTGACCTTTCACCTTGATAGTCTGCCTTGTGTTGCTGAGGAGAAGAGCGTAATTGCAGCCATCAAAGCACATGGAGTTTCCGAAGAGTTGGCAAAGCGAGCGGTGGCAATCACGGACAAACGCCACCCAAGCTACAACGTAATCACTTCGCAATGGCTGAGCAGCAACCCTCGTGGATTTGCACGCTGGTTCGAGGAGAGCACGCGAGGCTACGCTCTACAAAGGCTACGCCGACTAGTGGAAGCGAGGCTCTACAATTCAGTCGAAGATGTCCCTGCCTACGAATGGAAGACGCCGCTACAACGCAGCATCCAGTTGCTGAAGCGCCATCGTGATGTCATGTTCCAAGAGAACGCGGAACTTGCCCCAATTTCGATGATCATTACTAATCTTGCAACCCACGCCTATAAAGGGGAGTTGGATGTCTTTGCCGCAGTGACTGGGATTGTCGATAGGATGCCGTCTTTCATCCGCCCGAACCGGCCGCGGATTCCCAATCCCGCTGATCCCGCAGAAGACTATGCCGACAAGTGGAGCACAGATCCACAACTGGAGCAGAACTTTTGGGAATGGCACACGCAGGCAAAGGCTGATCTTGCCCGTCTGCCCGATTTGCTTCGCGGTGATCGGCTTGCAGCCAGCGTGCGGAATATGTTCCGGGTAGATTTGACGCAAGAACAACTGCGGCAATTCCAACCTGTATCGCCAACTGTTCGTACTGTCGTTAGTACCGCCCCTGCAATCGCAATCGCGAGCGCGCCAAGGCCCTGGGGGCACAAATAGATAACCGCTTCGACTCTCGCGAACTGGGGCATAGCTGAACTTCTGGACATGTACCCCGAACTCCGCTTGCGGCCCTCTCGGGACGAGAACACAACGATTGCTGGGAGCTTAGAGTTCTCTGCGCACTCTCGCGGACATACGCCCGTGACGGATAAGTATGAAATCTGTATTTCCATTCCTCCCGACTATCCACGGTCATTGCCATTGGTGCTAGAGACCAAAGGACGCATCCCGCGTGATTTTCACAAGCTCGACACTGGCCATCTTTGCTTGGGATCACCGACACGCCTTCGCCTTATCTTGGCTGAGAATACAAGGCTTCTTTCTTTCGTTGAACGCTGTCTTGTCCCTTATCTCTATGGGTACTCACTTGTCGAGGGCGGAGGAACTCTTCCGTTTGACGAGTTGGCACATGGTCCTCGTGGTCTACGCGATGACCTAGCCGATTTGCTCGGCACGAACGACGATCATGCGTTGCTCAGCTTCGTTCGTGCGCTCACGTTAAAAAAGCGTAGAGCAAACAAGATGCCCTGTCCATGCGGAACTGGCCTGCGCGTGGGCCGTTGTCATCATCGCAAACTGAATATCCTTCGGCAGAAGCTCGGGCGAGGTTGGTTTGCATCACTGCTATACGGCAACCGCTGATCGGGGGCAGGGTGTCGAGTGCGGGCGAAAACTGGCCGTTGTGATGGATAAGGCATCGAAGATTCGGCTGGCCACGCGCTTACTCGTCTTGCTCTTCCCAGAGGTAGTAGCGGTATATATCGCCGTGCCCGTACCGCAGCTTTTGGCCCCTGATAGTCATGAAGTTGATCTTATTGGCCGCTGCATTTTGAAGAACCAGTGAAAATGCATCTTCGGGAATGGACAGAAAAGCCGCTATGGAATGATTATGCTTTAGAAAAGCTCCGACTGATCTTGGGGGCGATTCTTCGTACCGATGCAGATTCTCTTCAACGATCCTCTTGTTGAGATGTGGTTCTTGCGATAGATGAGCTTCAAATTGTCTCTGTTTTAGCTGTGTAGGCTCAAGAAACGCGCCGTACAAAACCAACCCACGATACTCACTATAAGGCACCTCGTAGAACTCCGATGACATAGCTGTTTCCCTGTGCAGCGGATCATACGAGGAATTGAGGCCAAAACTATAATCGCAACGCCATCTATCGATGCGTATCCTGTAATCGACCGCTTCCGATAAGGGCTTGCGGAATGCTTTGAGAGCTTTCTTTATGGTCTGGTTTCGCTCCTCGAATAAGCTGCTCTGCTTGGGCTTCTCCGGCGCTTGCCTCACTGGTTTAATTCGGACCTTCCTTTCTGGCGCAGGCTGCTTGACAATCTCGGGCAGCGGCGGTCTCGGTGAAGCCTTCCCAACGCTTTTCTTAGCCCAGTAGCCGCGCGGCGGGACAGGCACCTGTCTTCTGGCACACAGCTTGGCCATCGCTCTGTCAGAAATCTGGAAGTCCTTCCCAACTTCCGTCATGGGCTTGGCCCAGACCAAGTTGTAAAGCTCTTCGCGTGTTAATGACTGGTGATCGTTTGAGGTCATGATGGTTTTGCGTTGAGGCGTGCGACGAAGCCGCTCATTGCCAAATTACGCCCGGATCGACCTCTTCCCTCACGAGGAAGAACGCTCTTCGCTCTCGCCAAATGGTTAATGGCTCAAAACTGCCTGAATCGCAGAGCCTTCCAATCTGGTTCAACGCTTCCGCTTCCGATGCGCCCCAATCGAAAGCAGGCGAAATCGCCGGTGAACAGGCCGGAATCGTCGAAATTCAAGCGGTCGCCCAGCCCTCCGAAAGAACCTCCGCCTGTTCAAGGACCGTCTGCGTTGCCTTCTCTTGCTTGTCGGGCGGATAGCCGTACTTCTTCAGAATTCGCTTGACGATGACTCGCAGTTTGGCCTGAACGCTCTCCCGCTGGGTCCAATCAATGGATGCGTTCTTCCGGACGTTCTCCACAAGCTCCTTCGCAATCGTTCGCAGGCAGGCATCCCCGAGCACCTGTACAGCGCTGTCGTTAACCTCCAAGGCGTCATAGAAGGCGAGTTCGTCCTCATTCAGCCCGAGTTCTTCGCCCCGCCGGAGTGCCTGATTCAGGTTCTTGGCAAGCGCAATCAGTTCCTCAATAACCTGTGCGGTTTCGATGGCCCGGTTTTGGTAGCGCCGGAGTGAAGCCTCAATCATCTCGGAAAACTTCCGAGCTTGTACGACGTTTCGCTGTGAGCGCGTCTTGATTTCCCCTTTAAGCAGTTTCTGGAGCAGTTCTACCGCGAGATTCCTCTGGGGCATGGCTTGGATCTCAGCCAAGAATTCATCCGAGAGAATCGAAATGTCCGGCTTCTTCAATCCAGCGGCGGCAAATATATCGACAACATCTTCAGAGACAATTGCATTGGAGACGATCTGGCGGATGGCAAGGTCAGCATCAACGCGGCTCGTTTGCTGTGTGGGTGTCTTGCCCAAAACGGCCTTTACTGCTTGAAAAAAGCCGACATCGTCGCGGATTCGGAGCGCCTCATCGTGCGGGACAGATAGCGCGAAGGCATGTGAGAGTTCGGCCACAGAGCGGATCAGGTTCTCCTTGCCCTGTGGCTTTGCAAGAATATGCTCTTGCGCTCCTGGCAGCATTCCCAATTTTTCAGTTGGCTTGGCCGTGGTCCATCTTGACCAGTCGAAGCCATCGAAGAGCGCACAACACTCCTGATGCTTCCTCAGCATCAGCTCTACGGCCTCGTGTTGTGGCCGCGTCAAATCGCCTTCGCCGCCGCCTTCGGTGTACGCTGAGAGCGCCTTCTTCAACTCCTGAGCGATGCCCAAATAGTCCACGACAAGGCCGCCCGGCTTATCACGGAAGACGCGATTCACACGGGCAATCGCCTGCATCAGCCCGTGCGCGTGCATGTACTTGTCAACGTACATCGTATGGAGACAGGGCACGTCGAAGCCCGTCAGCCACATATCGCGCACGATCACCAATTCCAAAGCATCCTTGGGATTCTTGAATCGCTCGCCGATGGCCTCACGCCTCTGCTTGTTGCGGATATGCGGCTGCCAATCCAGCGGATCGGTGGCATTACCGGTCATGATGATCTTGAGGCTCCCCTCTTTGTCATCTTCCGAATGCCACTTTGGACGCAGCGCTACCAATTCCTTGTAGAGTTCAACGCAAATCCGGCGGCTCATACAAACGATCATTCCCTTGCCGAATATGCCCTGCTGCCGAGCCTCGAAATGCTCCACAATATCCGAGGCAACCGCTTTAATGCGCGTCTCTGTCCCGACAATCGCCTCAACCGCCGCCCACCGGCTCTTGAGCCGCTCCCTGCGGTTGACCTCTTCATCTTCCGTTGCCTCTTCAAAGCTCTCATCGAGCTTGGGCTTGAGCGACTCATCGATGCTGAGCTTTACGAGCCGATTTTCGTAGTAAATCGGAACCGTGGCCCCGTCTTCCACGGCGCGTTGAATATCATAGACCGAAATCGTGTCGCCAAAGACCGCCGTTGTACTCGCGTCTGACTTCTCAATCGGAGTGCCGGTAAACCCGATAAAGGTAGCGCCGGGCAGGGCGTCGCGCATATGCCGGGCAAAGCCATCAATAAAGTCATATTGGCTGCGATGCGCTTCATCGGCAATCACAATCACATTGCGGCGTTTGGTCAGCGCATTGTCAGTTTCGCTTTCAGCCGGGGAGAACTTCTGAATCGTCGTGAAGACAATGCCGCCCGAAGTTGTGTTGAGCAACTGGCGCAAATGCTCTCGGCTGTCTGCCTGTACCGGCGGCTGGCGCAGCGTCTCATGGCAGCGGGAGAACGTGCCGAATAGCTGATCGTCAAGATCGTTTCGGTCAGTAAGCACAACAATCGTCGGGTTATAGAATCGCTCGTCGAGCGCCAACCGTCCGGCGTAGAAAACCATCGTCAGGCTCTTACCCGATCCCTGCGTATGCCAAACCACGCCAGCCCTCTTATCACCTTGGGCGCTCGTTGCCGATGCCGTGGCTTCTATGGCATGGTTCACGGCGTGGAACTGATGATACCCGGCAATCTTCTTGACGGTGCCCGATTTTTCCTCTTCAAAGACGATGAAGTACCGGATGAAGTCCAGCAGACGCCGCCTGTCAAAAAGGCCCTCGATCAACACGCGCAACTGCGGAACAGACTTCGGTTCCGGCTTCTCACCCTCAATCGTGCGCCAGGGCAGGAAGCGTTCCGGCGGCGAAGTGAGCGAGCCTACGCGGGCCTCCATGCCGTCCGAGATGCAGAGCAGCGCGTTGTGGACGTACAACGACGGAATCTGGTGCTTGTAGGTCTGGAACTGGTCGTAGGCGGCCCAGATGGTGGCCTTCTCGTCGGTCGCGTTCTTCAGCTCGATCCCGGCGATGGGCAGGCCGTTCAGAAAAAGCAGAATGTCAGGCCGCCGCACATGTTGCCCCTCGCGCACGGTGAACTGGTTCACGGCCACCCAGTCGTTGTTCTCCGGATTGCTGAAGTCCACCACGCGCACAGGAAAGCCGCCGAGCGTTCCGTCCGGGCGCGCAATCTCCACCGGGACTCCATCGGTCAGCATCCGCCATGCGGTGCGGTTGCGCTCCAACAGGCTCGGCCCGTCTACGATGGTCAGCTTGCGCAGCGCGGCCTCGATGGCATCCTGCGAGAGCACAGGATTCAGCCGTTGCAGCGACTGGCGCAGCCTGCGCTCGAGCACTACATCGCGAAAGTCCGGATCGGTGCGCTCGGCAGCGGGCATTCCGGAGGCAATCTCCGGCCCATGCAGAATCGTCCAGCCCCTGGCCTCCAGCCATTCCAGAGCGGCTTCTTCCACAACGGATTCAGTGAACTTGCTCATCAGTTCGTACTCTTCAGATCTAAATGATTGCCACACCTGTCAACCACAATGAGCTGTGCTTCATTATCTGCGAAGTAATGAACTCGAAGTGAGTTCGCTGGGTCGCGGCCGACCTTTACATGAGGGCTAAAATCACGCTCTATGCCCTTGTAAACTGCTTTCCTTTGACGAGCCAACTTCTTATTGTTTTTCGTCGTCTCTGATTCTGTAGTAGCAAGTTCAAATGGAACTAAATTCTGGTACTGCTTTGCAACCTCCCGCAGGGGGAGTTTCTCCTCAAAATGTAGCCTGTGTAGATGTGTGGCCATTGAGCGTAAACAGCGCCAAGCAGCATTGACATCACGCAGCTTGGAATCCCGAGCATCCGACTTTGCTCTTTCTGTAAAAATGATTCGATCTGGAAATGTGGCTTCAACTAATCCGATGACAGCATCAACCGACTCTGGAAACTTATCGAGGTTCAAGAGTCCCTGTCCCTGCCTTCTCAATAAATCCACGTCGGAGACAGCTATATCCCTCTCGTTGATGTGCTTTGCTACTCGAAACTCCAGCACGCGGTTATCCTCTTCGACAGTCTGAAGTCGTTCGGCCTCATCAATCCACATCTGCGTTTCCCGCTTACTCTCAACGAGCTCATCACTGAGGCGTTTGTTGTCTGCTTCCAATGCCTGAATCCACGCCTCAGTTCCTGGTGCGCTGGCTCTAAGCGACGCGAGGTGTCCCTCTTGAATTCTTGCTTGAACGTCTTCAACGTTCGCAACCGCTATATTCGATGTTCGCTGCGAACGCCTGACGATGCCTTTGACGAGAAACTCCATGATAGCGGACTCGCCATACGTGGCTATGTCGTCAGCTGTAAAGTATCTGTGACGTCTTGAATCTCCATATCTTTCTGGATTTAGTCCTGTTTGATAGACACGTACCATTCCGTTCCAACAGCGATACCCTGATTCCAGGAGGTATTCAAGTTCCTTATCTACGAGCGATGTGCTCGACTCGTACACCGTGGCGGAACCGGCCAAGAGTTTCGACAGATGAACAGCGTCCAGCATTGGCTTGCCCGTGTAAAAATTCTTTGAGACAAGAACGATCGGGACATCCCTCTGCTGATCAAACAATCGGTCACGGAACTCATCGGCATGACCTTCGTTGACGACCTTCGGTTGGGACGTCAAAAGCTCCGTTCCTCCAACCGAGCGCCAAGAGCGGTCACGTAGCAGCAAGCTAACGATTCCGGGCGCGGTCGGAAGCGGCGGTTCTGGCTCTTTGCCAATGAACCCGGCTTGGAGCCAGTGAGTCGTCAAGAGGGAGAAAATGATCTCACCTGTCGGCATCAACGTTAAGCCGATGTCCGTGCACCACTGACGAGCTGCAGTACTGTCGTCGGCGTGTTCATACCGAACGGCCCAATACTGCGGCGCATCATCACTACCGTTGCCTATGTATCTCGCCGTTTGAACCGAGAATCTCTTATCTCCGGCAGGTTTCCACTGGCCGCCGACGAAGTACCACTTTCCCTGAAAGCCTTGGTTCTGCTCGGCGCGATTTCCTATCCAGCGTCTGATTGCATACGGGACATCTGCCCACTTTGTATCTGCGCCATGCTGAGGCACCAATGTAAACTGGCAGCGATAATGAACATGATGATCAATTCCCAAGGCCACTGAGTTAGCTCTCCTTTAATTCTCCATTGTGGCTTAGCCTAATCTCGCCGGAGATGAGCTTCGGGAGAAGTGTATCGCGCAGGGCTGCGAGGGTACGAGACTCTTTGGCTGCTTGGCCTGCACGGACAAACAATGGTTCTACGGAACCACCGAATAGTTTGGCTATCGGCTCTGATGGCGATGTGATTTTGAAATGAGAAAGCGATTCTGCGGGCACCCGCTGACGACCGCTTGAGCCAGTCATACTTTGGATTGCAAAATCACGAAAGTCTGCGCTGCGAGCTAGGCAATATGCAAATTCATTCGGAAGCGGAGGTTTTGGACGAAGAACAATGTACTCGGTTGACCCCCATCCAACTTGGTTCTCATCGAGGAAGTCAACGAAGGCCGTTTTGCCATTTTCCAGGCACGGAGTAATGCGCGCTACAAGAGTGTCTCCATTCATGAAGCGCATTCCAGAATTGAATTCCCTTTGAACCACCTCGTCAGCCGAATGACCTTGCGTTGGCATGTTAGCCATATCGAGGTAAGGAGCAACGGCGCCTTTGCGTAGCGGTCTACTCGGATTGACATTGATGGCTTCTGGCAAAGGTAAAAGCTGCCAGCCTTTGGGGATGGGGCCGAGGGGGGAATCCTCGAAGGAGTCGGGGAAGAGGGCGGCGATTTCGGGGGAGAGCGTGGGCAGGGCGGCGCGGCAGACCTCGGCGTCGGTCCAGCGGGGATGCTCGCGGCGCACGGCGGCCTTGGCCCGCACTGGATCAAAGTCCACAAACCACGACTGGAAGAGCGCCCGCGCCATCGCCTCCAGCGTCTCGTTCATCCTCCGGTTCAGCTCAATCTTGTCATCCAGCGTCCCCAAAATGTGCGCAATGGCCCGCTGCTCGTCCTGTGGCGGAATCGGAAGCTGAAACTTTGGAACGTCCGCACACCTCAAGCTATCGAAGACTGCGCCAACATTCAGAAACTTCCCGATCTGTTCCCACCACTCTGATCCTCGAACCAACCACCGAAGAAATGGTGGATAGACCTCCGTCCCATCGGCGCGAAGCAATACCAAATTCTGACCGAGCGCAAACTCAACATCAGATGATACGAATGCGGTCTCTCCTGGATTGCAACGTCGAGAAAGAACGACGTCGTGTTCTATTGGCAGCGCTTTCCTGGTCCAATCCTTGTAATTTTCAAATGTAATTCGACGTGCGTCTGAAAAGTTAATCCGACCATTTCGCAGTTGCGGAATCGCAACATATGGATAGCCGCTAGTCGATGGCGGAGGAGTCCGGTGGTCACAGTCAATCAATGCTACCTTTGCTTCTTGCAGCGAAAGTATGCGCCACTCACTCGCCATCGCCAAGCTCCTTCCCATCCGCAGGATTCTTTCCCTTGCGAACGCGCGTCGGCCTGGGCGCTCCCAGTTGCTTGATCTGCTCCACGGTTCGGTCGAAGTCGCTGACGGGCTGGCTGGTTGCGAGCTGGCGGCGCTGCTCCTCATACTGGGCGAACTGCGCGCGGGCGTGCTCCTCGGCCAGAGCATGGGAGATTTTCCCCGCCGAGGTGAGGACGTTGCGCTCGCTCAATCGCAGAAATGCATCCAGTTTCGTGATCCAGTCTCGCATGTACATGGGCTTGCGGCTGCGGGCCTGCAACTCGGCAAAGTCCAGATAGGCGGAGACGATCAGATTCAACTGCTCCAGTTCATCCTTATCGAGGTAGTTTTTAGCAATCGCCACATCGGCCTTGCGCACCGGACCCAAGGGCGCGTTCTTCCACGTGGTCAGCCCCATATGCGGCTTCCTGGAATCGGCGCGGCGGCGGACAACTTCAGCGGCGGTGTGGCCGTGCGCGGCCCAGTGCATCTTGTTCTGCACGGTCTTGAAGAAAACCTCAGTCATCTGGGCGTTGCGGTCGTAATCGATGCTGGTCGAGTAGATGTCGGTGATCTTCTGGTAAAAGAGCCGCTCGCTGGAGCGAATATCACGAATTCGTGCCAGCAGTTCGTCGAAGTAGTCCTGCCCGAGGGTGCGGCCGGCCTTGATGCGCTCGTCGTCGAGCGTGAACCCCTTGACGAGCAGCTCGCTCAGCCGGGCGGTGGCCCACTGGCGGAACTGGGTGCCGCGCTGCGACCGCACCCGGTAGCCGACGGCCAGAATCATGTTGAGGTTGTAGTGCTTGAGCGTCCGGCGGACCTGCCGCGCACCCTCGGTTTGAACTAGTAAGTATTCCTTACTAGTTGCCTCTTGGGCGAGTTCGCCTTCCTCGTAAATCCCTGCAATATGGAGGGTTATATTTTGCGGCGTGGTCTGAAAAAGTTCCGCGATCTGGATGCGGGAGAGCCAAACCGTCTCCCCATCCAGCCTGACTTGGAGATTGAGCGCTCCATCCTGATAGATGAGGATTTGCCCGGATGCAGGATCATTGACCGGTTCGGTCTTTTTATGCTCCATACCCAAGCTCCTTGAGGTTGGCGGCGATGACGGCATCGAGCCGCGCGGCCTCTTTCATCTGTTCGCGCAGTGTTGCCGAGAGCGCCTGCATCTTTTCTTCGAAGGGCACACCATCATCCTCTACAGCCTCGGCTCCGACATAGCGCCCCGGCGTGAGCACGTAGCCGTGCTTCTGAATCTCTTCGAGCTTTGCGGCCTTTGAGAATCCGGCTACATCCTCGTACTTGCCCGCGCCCTTGTCGCCGCGCCATGCGTGGTAGGTTCCGGCGATGCGGAGAATGTCATCTTCGGTCAGTTCGCGGTGTACACGATCCTTGAGCACGCCCATCTTGCGGGCATCGATAAAGAGCGTTTCGCCGCGCCGGTCGCGGAAGCGGCCATTCTTTTTGTACTTGGCAAGGAACCAGAGGCAAACGGGAATCTGCGTTGCATAGAAAAGCTGACCGGGCAGTGCCACCATGCAGTCCACAAGGTCCGCTTCAATGATGGTCTTGCGAATCTCGCCTTCGCCGGATTGGTTCGATGACATGGAGCCGTTGGCGAGCACAAAGCCCGCAAGTCCGGTAGGGGCAAGATGCGAGATGAAGTGCTGCACCCAGGCATAGTTGGCATTGCCCGCCGGTGGATTGCCGTAGAGCCAGCGCTTGTCGCCCTTGAGCAGTTCGCCGCGCCAGTCGCTATCGTTGAATGGCGGGTTGGCGATGACATAATCGGCTTTGAGGTCCGGGTGCTTGTCGGCGTGGAAGGTGTCTCCGTGGGCAATCTGCGCGTCAATACCGCGAATGGCGAGGTTCATCTTGGCCAGCCGCCATGTGGTGTAGTTCGACTCCTGTCCATAGATGGAGATGTCGCCAATGCGCCCGCTGTGCGCCTCAATGAACTTTTCGCTCTGCACGAACATGCCGCCGGAGCCGCAGCAGGGATCGTAGACGCGGCCCTTATAGGGGGCGAGCATCTCGACCAGTACGCGGACAACGTGCGAGGGCGTGTAGAACTGGCCGCCCTTCTTGCCTTCGGCGCTGGCGAACTGCGACAAAAAATATTCATAAACGCGCCCGAGCATATCCTTCGAGCGGTCAGCCGGGCTGCCGAGGGCAATATCGCTGACCAGATTGATAAGTTGGCCGAGGCGCTGCTTGTCGAGGCCGGGGCGGGCGTAGTCCTTGGGCAGAACGCCCTTGAGCGAGGCGTTGTCGCGCTCAATGGCCGTCATGGCGTCATCGACCAGTTTGCCGATGGTCGGCTGGGGCGCGTTGTCCTTGAGCACAGACCAGCGGGCCTCTTTGGGGACCCAGAAGATGTTTTCGGCCCGGTATTCGTCCTGATCCTCGGGGTCCGCGCCTTCGGCGGCCAGCGAGAGGAGTTCGGCGTGCTTGGCCTCGAAGGCATCTGAGATGTATTTGAGGAAGATCAGGCCCAGGACAACGTGCTTGTACTCCGCCGCGTCCATGTTGTTGCGCAGCGCGTCCGCCGCCGCCCAGAGTTGGGCTTCGAGGCCGTCAAAGGCCGAGTTTGAGGAAGAAGAGACAGAAATTCCCATGGATTTCACTTGCCTGATATGGTAGCAGGACGAGAGACGCTCGGAGCCGCTCTCGGGTAACGTGCTGCGGGGGGCGCGGAGTATCTCGGAGGGGACGACTGGAGCGGCGGCGTACCGTCCGGGGTTTCGCTGACCATCTAAATGGGTTGCTAATGTGTAAAGGCCCGCCGAGAATCTCTCCGAGCCATTTCCATGCAAGTTGGTTTCGTTGGGATCGTTCGCCATCCCGTCTCTTCCGTTATCTTTCCCTTAATGTTCCCGTATCCAACGAAGCCGGAGAGCGACAGAGAGAACTATCTGCACGGGAGAAGGTGGGGGAGGAAACCAACGAAACCAACCGGAAGGGGATTGACGACCGGCAAAAAAAACCGCTCCGAACGTTTCTGTTAGACCGTCCACTGAACCCCAAAAATCCGTGATAATTGAATTAACCACCTTAGGCTAAGAGAAGGACTTTGAACCGCTCAGTCATCGCGGCTGTCGCGGGCTCCTCGGAGAAACAAATGGAAGCTCGGAACCCGTCATCAAAAGAACAGTGGCGGATTCAGCGTGCGGAGCAACACAAACGCGGCCTTTGTACTTCGTCAAGGTTTGACGCGGAGACGCAACAATGGGTCTGGTGCCAGAACCCGCAACATCCTCGCGGGAGAAAGCAGAAGTGCATCGACTGCCTCCGGGCAAGCAAGAACTTGAACGAACAACTCATAGCGGAAGGCTATTGCCGCTGCAAGCAGAACCATCCCGTGGGGCACGACTGTCCGGACAGGCTGCTTCGGGAGGGAAGAATTCATCTAATTACCCCTGAGCAAGCGCAGTGGTATCACACTGAACTTCTAACAGCAGGTGGGCGAATCGACTTGACCAAGAGTCCCCTAACAAGTTGGGAACAGAAGCACCTTTCCCACTTCATTGGTATGTTTTCCTTTTTTTGCGCTAACCCTCCGCGCAATCTCGCCGCTTTTGTCAAAGCCTATCGCTCGCTCAATCACATTCGCGGCAGGCTGACTCGCACTCAGCGAAATTGGTTAATTCTAGGCGCGACTATATGCTTCAATAACTTCTCGAATGAAGGCTTAAACCTACAGCAAAAGATCAAAGAGAAGAATTCGCAGATGGTGAAGGATGGGATGAGGCTTGCCGCTTTGACAGGAAAGAAAGCAGGGCGGCCCAAGAAGCAACGCATCGACTGATGCCATGAATCAGCCCGCAGCCCACTTGAGCCAAGACGCCATTTTTATATGACTGATTACAGACATCTTGCGCGTCGCTTTTCTGTTCCACACAACGCTGGATTTCAATCTCGAAACGGTGCAGAGTTGTTCTTGTCACGCAGCAAATAAAGGACAGAGCAAAATGACTCGGAAGAGCCGTGTTGACCCGCTCGACAGGAGAAGCTGCGTCCAAATTTGCCAAACGTATCGATCTTGGATTGAGCACAAAGGCGAACCGAGGATGAACTCCAAATGCGCAAGGGCAATCTCGCTACATCAGCAGTAAAGCATGAACAGGCCGATCCAAAACAAACTCGCCTCGAACAGATACTGAGCTTTGCTTCCCGTGGATGGAAGCTGTTCCCAATCAAGGAACGCGATAAGGTGCCGCTCATCGATGGTTGGCCGGAAAAAGCAACAACCAATGTTGCACAGTTGACTGAGTGGTTCAATAAGTATCCAAATTGCAATTGGGCTCTTGCCCTTGGCAAGGATTCTGGCGTCTTCGCAATCGATGCGGATAGCAAAGAAGCAGAGGCCGATCTGCACAAGATGGGCAAGATGCCGCGCACATTCACAGACAAAACCGGACGCGGCAAGCACTTTTTGTTTCAATATCCCGCAGATTTCATCATCAAGAACTCGACCGGTAAGTTGGCACCACACTTAGACGTAAAAGCCGAACGCGGATATATATTAGTTCCGCCTTCGATTCATCCATCGGGCGCAGCGTATGAAGTCATCGACGATTGCGATCCCGCTCCAGTCCCGCAGTGGCTTCTAAAGAGGTTGATGGCGCTTCAATCCAGGAACATGAAGCGCAATGCAGAGCCTCGGACAACTCTGGGAACCAATTCCATTCCCAAGGGAACGCGAAATACAACGTTTGCAAAAATGGCGGGCGCGTTGCATAGGAAAGGATTGTCACCAGATGAAATCGAGGCGGTTCTTCTGAAGCGGAACGAAGTTCATTGCATCCCTCCGATGGAGCCGGAGGAGGTCAGGCGGATTGTTGTAAGCATCACTAGCTACGATAACGACGACGCGAGCCGCGAGGATCGAATCATCCTCGGAGAGGCACCTTATGCAGCTCTTGTACCGAATGCAGAGGCGATTCTGAAGGGTGAGGAACTGGAACGCATATACCAAACACTCATGAGCCATCGGCTTGTACGCGTCATTCAACAAAAGCGAGATCCAAATCCGGACGCATCAGTTAAGCGGGATCCAGACTCTAGCGTCATGGCTGAAGTTGATGTTGCTTATCTCCAGCTAGCTCTGGGACGATCTGGCCGTGTTTTTAAATCAAATTCAGCCAAGCAACTCGTTCCGGCCGACGCGCCGCGCAAGCTGGCGGAGATGGTTCTATCGAGCGTCAGAACGTCTCCAGAGATGACCTCATGGTTTGGGCTGAAGAAGATTTGTCAAACGCCCGTGTTGCTTGCAAGCGGTGAGATTGTCACGCAGGCGGGATACGATGCGGGCGCTCAAATCTGGATTGATCCGCGTGGCATTGACTTCGTTGATCCTGCTTCTAGAAATCCGAAACTCTCCGCTGTTGAATGCGCGAAGCTCATCGAAACCTACATTCATCCATTCGCATCAGAGTATTCGTTTCTGAGAGAGCGGGATTGCTATCACTGGTATCAGACCGGAGCCTTCTCCGTCGTGCTGTCAGCGATGATGAGCATTGATGACCGCCATAATCTTCCGGTAGTCCCGATGCACTGTGTCAGTGCCCCCACACAAGCGTGCGGAAAAACTCGTCTTGTACAGGCAATCTGTGTAGCTGTGACCGGGACACAGCCCACGATTGTGACCTACGACGGAGCAGAGGAATTTGCGAAGCATATTCCTGTATTGCTCGGCAAGGCCGACAACGCGATATGTGTGGACAACGTCATCATGCCGGTGAACAATGCCAAACTCGCGGCTTTGCTCACCCAGGAATACGCCTTCAACTATCGCCCACTTGGAGCAAGTGCTGATGTGACGATTGAAAACGTCTCGGTTCTCTTTGCTACGGGCGTCAATCTCCAACTCTCCGGAGATATGCCTACGCGATGCCTCTTGGCGCGCATCGAACCGGAAACAGAGCGCCCAGAGCAGAAACAATTCAAGTTCGATCAAGTTGAACGCGCAAGGGAACTCTTTCCTCATGCTGTCATGGCAATCAAGGCTGTCTTGCGTGCCCATCAGTTGAACGGCTTTCCTGGAGCACAGCTCCTCAGAAATCCCTCCCGTTTCCCACTCTGGGATCATCGTGTCCGGGCCGCTATCGTTTGGGCAGGATATGCGGACCCCATTATTACGCAGGAATTGATTCGCTCGGATGATCCTCTGCGCACCGAGAATCTGCGTGTGCTTTGGATTCTGCGGGAGAAGTTCCGGGATGCGCCCTTCCTTACCCGCGATGTGTCAACGCTCACGCTGGAATCGCTGGATGTACTCAAGCAAATCACCGGACATAGGGATGGTGAAACGCTCAATGAGCGCAAAGTCGGCAAGTATTTCGCTAACCATCTTTTCGAGCGCTGGTTTGAGGGAATTCGCCTTCTCAAGACGGGCAAGAATCAAGGCGGAAAAGTGGAATGGAGAATCGAGGCAAAGCTTGATGCCGCATCGTTCGGCATTGAAAAGGAGGAGCCGCTATGACGCATTTCGATTCTGGAAAAACGAACAGTTGCGGTAGTTGCCGAAAGGAGGAGTCGATGCTTCAACCATTTGATTATGGCGATAGGGCCGTGACCGATTTACATCCCGGCCCGGCGGGAGAGCCGGATATGGAAGATGCCGATTCAATCGCCTGCTGGTTCGGCGGACTCCTAGAGGACCCACTCGATGATCTCGATCCTTCGGAAGAGGATGAATGCATATGGGACGAGTCGATTCTCTATCCCAGCTCCGAAGAGTGCGAGAAGCCTACGAGTGACACGATGGGGGGATGCGATGAACGCTGACACGCTCCCAGAGCCCTTTGTAGATGCGACACGGGCGGCGGAGTTCTTGGGGATCAAGCCCCGCCGCGTCCTCGAAATGGCCCGCGCCCGCCAGATTCCAGGCTACCCGCTAGGGACCGGCTCCCGGCGGACTTGGCGCTTCCGGCTATCCGAAATCTGTAAGGCAATAGCGGCTCGGAGGTAGCGGTTTGGTGATTTCTGTTGGAATTCGATTGAAGCGAAACCCGCGCCGTTCGCCGCTGCCGGAAGTTGTTTCCATAGACAGCGAAATGGCGAATAATCGAATTCAGGCAGTCTCCAGCGCCACGAAGGAGACGATCTGAAATGGCGCAAAGGGGATGGATCACCAAGCAGGAACGCAAAAAAGGGGATGTCTGGGTGTTCCACTGGTACGTCACGAAGCCGGAGACGGGAAAGAAGGCCGAGCACACCGCTGTTATCGGTGCTTTGGCAGATTTTCCATCGGAAAAGGAAGCGTGGCGCGAGGTGGACCGCAGGCATCTCAAACCGCAACAGAGCCAGGGCGCGGTCGGCTCTGGCCCTCTCACCTTCACCGATCTTGCGGCCAGCTACATCGACACCGGAATGACCAAGCTGGCCTTTACGACGCAATACACCTACAAGCACCTGATTAACGATTACCTCGTTCCACGTTGGGGCAGCATGAATGCTCTCGACGTTCAGCCGCTCGATATTGAACAGTGGCTTGGGACGATCAAGCGCTCGAATCCCACGAAGGACAAAATCCGCCGCGCCATGTCGGTCATCTATACGAGGGCGCAGAAATACGGATTGATTCCCCGTACAGATTCGTCGAATCCGGTCAAGTGGGTTGAGCAGTCGGCGAAGTCCAGCTACAAACCGCTCGTGTTGGACCCGGCCACCGCTGCAAAAATCTTCGATCATCTCTCGGGTTGCGAGTTGACGGTGACGATTCTTGTTGCCGCAACAGGCATTCGCATCAGCGAGGCGCTCGGCTTGAAATGGGAGGACATCGACTTCCCGAGCAAGCAGATCAACCTCTGCCGCGTATTCGTCAGCGACAGGGTTGTGGAGAAGATGAAGACGGAGGACTCCGAGGCTCCCGTACCACTCACCGATCTATTGGCGAAGTACCTTCGCGCATGGCACGGTGAAACGATGTACGGACGCCCCGGCGATTGGGTTTTCCCGAGCATCCGGGCCAAGGGGAAAAAGCCGAGATCGGCCAGTATTCTGATTTGCGATCACCTTCGCAAGGCGGCGCTGGCAGCCGGTGTCCCGATCAAAAAAGGACAACGGTTCGGCTTCCACAATTTCCGGCACGGGCTGGCGAGTTGGCTGGTCAATCAGGGAACGGATGTGAAGACGGTCCAAGGGCTGCTGCGGCATTCGAACGTAACGACAACGCTTGGGCTGTACGCCCACCGCGTCAATGCGTCGATGATGGCCGCGCAAGATGCGATGATGCAGGCGCTCGAAACCAGCTCACAGACGATCCAGTGAGGTATATAGAGGAGGGAAAACGGAGGCAGGCGAGAAAATGCAGGCGAGAATTGGTCGGCCAACCATACGAATTCGATGCAAGTTATTGAAAATAATGGTAGGCACGACTGGATTCGAACCAGCGACCTCTTCCGTGTCAAGGAAGCGCTCTAACCAACTGAGCTACGCGCCTGCAAACCAACCTGAGGTAGTTTATCAGGATAGGGGCGGCGGGGAAAGGCGCAGGCTGCGGCAGCCATGGTTGATGCTGTACCATCGTTGACGAGCGAATGAACTTCCTCCGCCTGCGATGCGCGGACCCGCATTTCAAGAGGTGGCATGGCCTTTCAATTTTCTGGGGGCTGCCGTCTCCTCCCGTGGGTCAGGGAATCGCATCGGGGCGGAGTTTAGCGCTGGAGTCTACTGCGTTATTGAATCAGCCATGCAAGACGATTCGAACCCAAGACTGAACCCATTTCGCACCGCTCCAAACCTGCTTACGCTGCTCCGCATCTGTCTTGCGCCGTTCTTGGTGGCCGCTATCCTGGAGGGCAGGTTTGAGCTGGGCTTTGTGCTCTTTGTCGCCGCCGGGTTGACTGATGCGCTGGATGGCGCGCTGGCCCGTTGGCTTAAGCAACGCTCCATGCTGGGCCAATATCTTGACCCAGTGGCCGACAAACTGCTGCTGAGCACCATATTTCTGGTGCTGATGCACGAAAAGTTAATTCCGACGACGGTGACGGTGCTGGTCTTTGGCCGGGATGTGGGGATCCTGCTGGTGGCGGCGATTCTCTATGCGGCCGTGGGACGGCGGGAGTTCAGGCCCAGCATCTTCGGCAAGGCTAATACCATAGCCCAGGTAAGCGCAGTGGCTGCGGTGCTGCTGCACCAACTCACGGCTGCGTCCTGGGTGGTGGTGTTTCGCACACTGGCGCTCGATGCCACGATCGTGCTCACCGTGGTCTCGGGGCTGCATTACGCATGGTCTGTTTCGCGCCGAGGAAACAACCCGGCGTCCAACGGCTCCAACGCAAAATAAAGCGCGTCCTGCGCGCGGTTTTAGGCGTCGTCGGAGACGTCCTCTGTTTCAGCGGTGTCTTCAATCTCCATGTCGCGGAACTCTTCGGAATCAAAGACCTCGCCACACTCCAGGCACTCGACATATTCGGTGTCTTCATGCCGGGAGACGATTCGTACCCGGGGGTGTCTACAGGCGGTTGCCATCGTTCGTATTATCGGTTGAAATAGGTGCTCTTTCCGCCAGATTGTAGCGATCTTTTCGGCAAATTAAAACGAATTTTTATTGAATCTTCGATCTTTCCCTAAGATTTCTCCTCAGATGGGCCGCGCAGCCCTTCCTGTGGGCTTGAAATCCCGACATATTCGGTCGTATACTAAACACGGACCGAAGAAGTCGGATATTCAATGCTCAAGCTGACCAAAAAGGCGGATTACGGGTTGATGGCGCTCAAGTACCTTGCTGAGCACCCGGAGACGGCTGCCTTGAGTGCCAAGGACGTCGCCGACGCATACGGCATTCCCGCGCAGCTGCTGGCCAAAATACTGCAACTGCTGACTAAGCATGGGTTGCTGCGGTCGCACGCCGGGATGAACGGCGGCTATGCACTGGCGCGGGATGCGCGCGAGATTTCAGCCTACGAGGTGATTCATGCCATCGATGGGCCGTTTTTCATTACTTCCTGCACCAAAGGGACCAAGTCGTGCGAACTGACGCCGAGTTGCACCATCAAGGAACCATTGGCGCGGGTAAACGAAACCATCGCCGGAGTACTGAAGAGCATCAGCATTCAGGATCTGGCGGAACACGAGCAGCCTACGGGCCGGGCTCGCGATACGCACGGGCTGGTTGCCCTCACTTTGTAGCTTTACTGAGTCTTTAACCGTAGTTCCCCCCTCCGCGCTGAGCGGAGCAGAGCACTAAAGAGGATGGAGATCAAGATGGGTACCTTTGCCACCAATGTGGAAGTGCCGGCAGGCGTGAAATTGCCGATTTATATGGACAATCACGCCACCAGTCCGCTGGACCCCCGGGTTCTGGAAGCGATGATGCCTTACTTCACCAATAAGTTCGGCAATGCGGCCAGCCGCAACCACTCCTTTGGGTGGGAGGCGGAACAGGCTGTGGAGACGGCGCGCGAGCAGATCGCGAAGCTCATCGGCGCCACCGCCAAGGAGATCATCTTCACGTCCGGCGCCACGGAGAGCAACAACCTGGCCATCAAGGGCATAGCGGAGATGTACCGCGAGCGCGGCAACCACATCATCACCCAGGTCACCGAGCACAAGGCTGTGCTGGATACCTGCAAGCGGCTGGAAAAGTACGGCTACCGCGTCACCTATCTGCCCGTTAAGGCAGATGGCCTGATAGATATGGAAGACCTGAAGCGGGCCATGGACGAGAAGACGATCTTGGTGACGATCATGGCGGCCAACAACGAGATCGGCGTTTTGCAGCCGATCCGCGAAATCGGCAAGCTCTGTCACGAGAAGGGAGTCATCTTCCACACCGATGCTGTGCAAGCAGTCGGCAAGGTTCCGGTCAACGTAATGACCGACAACATCGACGTGCTTTCACTCTCCGGACACAAGATTTACGGACCAAAGGGCGTAGGCGCGCTGTACGTTCGCCGGCGTAACCCGAGGGTACAGATCGCGGCGCAGATCGATGGCGGTGGCCACGAGCGCGGCATGCGCTCCGGCACGTTGAACGTGCCTGGAATCGTGGGCCTGGGCAAGGCTTGCGAGATTGCCAGCGAAGAGATGGATACCGAGGCGGCTTATCTGCGCGGCCTGCGCGACCGGCTGAAGGCCAAGCTGGAGTCGGAGCTGGACTACGTTCACGTGAACGGATCCTGGGAGCACCGGCTGCCAGGCAACCTGAATATGAGTTTTGTGTACGTTGAAGGCGAGTCGCTGCTGATGGGCATCAATGATGTAGCGGTCTCCAGCGGTTCGGCCTGCACTTCAGCAACCCTGGAGCCCTCGTATGTGCTCAAGGCGCTGGGACTGGGCGACGATGTGGCGCACAGTTCGATTCGCTTCGGGCTGGGACGCTTCAACACCCAGGCCGAGGTGGACTACGTGGCCGCCAAGGTGATCGAAATTGTGAAGCACCTCCGCCAGCTTTCTCCGCTTTACGAGATGGTGCAGGAAGGCATCGACCTGACCAAGATTCAATGGGCTGCGCACTAAGCACGAGTGAACGGGGTGCCCCATCCTCGCCGCGTTTTTGTTTCTGCGGCTAGGGTGGGAAGTGATCGGCAAAGTTTTCCGATTCGTCAAGCAAGCTTGACGAATCTAACAAAAGTACGGCGGCTTCCCCCCGCAGGAGGAGTAAGAAGATGGCATACAGCGACAAGGTAATCGACCATTACAACAACCCGCGCAATGTGGGCCAACTGGACAAGAGCTCGACAGAAGTGGGCACGGGTCTGGTGGGCGCGCCGGAGTGCGGCGACGTGATGCGGCTGCAGATCCGCGTGAACCCTGAGACGCAGGTGATTGAAGAGGCCAAGTTCAAGACCTTTGGCTGCGGCTCGGCAATTGCCAGCTCCTCGCTGGCTACGGAGTGGATCAAGGGCCGGAGCGTCGAAGACGCGCTGGCGATCAAGAACACTGACATTGTGAAAGAGCTGTCGCTGCCACCGGTGAAGATTCACTGTTCGGTGCTGGCCGAGGATGCAATTCGCGCGGCCATTGGCGATTGGAAGAAAAAGAACGGCGTTGCGGAAACGGCAGATGCTACTGCCGCAGCTCACTAAGAGGCTTCCCCTTTCCTGCAAGGGGGTCGCGGTCACGGCCGCGACCCTCCTGAAAATCGGGAACCGGAGATGAAAAGGCAAGTATGGCGAACATGGTGACAATCGAATCGAAGCCGGCCGAAGGTGCGTTTGCGGCTTTGCCTCCAGCAGACGCCAAGCCAGCAACCGCGGCTGGTGGTGCACCGGGCCAGGGCTTGCAGGTGACCGAGCGCGCCATCAAGCGCATTCGTGTTGCCATGGCCAAGGAAGGCGTGTCGTCGGAAGAAGGCGGGCTGCGGCTGGGCGTGATGGGCGGCGGCTGCTCGGGACTTTCCTACTCCATCAAGTTCGATACGCGGCCCCGCGAGCGCGACCGAATCTACGAGTTCGACGGCGTTCGCGTGTTTGTAGATCCCAAGTCGTTTCTCTATCTGCACGGCATGACGCTGGACTATGAGGAGACGCTGATGCGGCAGGGATTCAACTTCATTAATCCGAACTCCTCGCGATCCTGCGGCTGCGGTTCGTCGTTCTCTTAGCTAGTCCGGTCGCGGGAGTTTAGTCATGTTGAAAGTTCTCGATTCGGCGGTACCGGTGGCATGCTGGTCGTGCGCCGTCGCGCACAACGATTCCACTTTGTTCTGCCCGCATTGCAGCAAGATTCAGCCGCCTCCGGGCGGCGATTATTTTTCAGTCTTCGGACTGGAGCCTCGGTTGAATCTGGACTTGGCGACCCTGGAGCACGAGTTTCACCGCCTCAGCCGCAAGGTGCATCCGGATCGCTTTGCCCGCGCCGGGGATAACGAGCGGCAATGGAGCCTGGCTGACACGGCTCTGCTCAACGACGCCTATCGTACGCTGAAAGATCCGCTCCACCGTACCGAGTACCTGCTGAAGCTGCAAGGCGCCGAGATTGGCGAGGAGCATAGCGGCAAAGACAGAAAAGATCCGTCGCGCGTTCCTGCCGATCTGCTGGAAGAAGTCTTCGAGTTGAACATGCAGCTTGAAGAGATGCGCACGGCCCGCAAGATGGGCGAGATAGACACCGAATTACAGTCCAGTCTCGAGCAGGCAAAACGGAAGTTCGACGGCCTGCAGGATGAAGTGGATCAAGACCTGCGTAACCAATGGCAGGTATGGGACGAGGGCGACGGCGCTGCTCGCAAAAAGGCTGAAAAGACCATGGTGGCTCTGCTCGACCGCAGGCGCTATCTGAGCAACCTGGTCCGCGACGTGACCGAGACATTGGGAGCTTGAACAAAAGACATGGCGGAAGGACGCGTAGTCGGAATTGACCTGGGAACCACCAATTCCCTGGTTGCTTATATGG
Source organism: Occallatibacter sp. (assembly GCA_035945795.1). GTDB lineage: Bacteria > Acidobacteriota > Terriglobia > Terriglobales > Acidobacteriaceae > Telmatobacter. Next base: position 23,763 of record DASYZU010000051.1, on the reverse strand, counting down.
AGGGCGATGCGCCGGTGGTGATTCCCGGTGTCGATGGCTCCAACCTGGTGCCCTCGGTGGTGGCATTGGACCCGATACCTGCGGATGGTGGCAGGCCAACGGTTACTGTAGGCAACAGCGCCCGCAAGGCGCTCATCCAGACCCCGGAGCGAGTCATCTACTCCGTGAAGCGGCTGATGGGGCGCGGGCTTGAAGAAATTCAAAACGAGCTGAAGATGTTTCCCTTCCGGCTTGCCGACGATGTGGAGTCGGGCGAAGTCCCGCGTATTCAACTGGGCGAACTCCGCTTTACGCCGCCGGAGATTTCGGCATATATTCTGCGCCAGCTCAAGCGCAACGCAGAGCGGTTCTTTGGCGCTCCCGTTACGCAGGCCGTGATCACGGTGCCGGCCTACTTCAACGATGCGCAACGCCAGGCTACCAAAGACGCGGGGCGCATGGCGGGGCTGGAGGTGTTGCGGCTGGTGAATGAGCCAACCGCGGCTGCCCTGGCCTATGGGCTCGATCGCGCAAAAGTTGGAACCATCGCTGTTTACGATCTGGGCGGCGGCACATTCGATATTTCAATTCTCAAGCTGCGCGATGGCATCTTCGAAGTGCAGTCCACCAACGGCGACACGCACCTGGGCGGCGACGACATTGACAACTTGCTGCTGGCCATTGCGCTGGACGAGATTCACGCCGAGCACGGAGTGGATTTGCGCGGACAACCGGGCGCGGTGCAAGCCCTGCGCAAGGCAGCCATTGAAGCCAAGATTCGTCTCTCCACTGAACCGTCGGCGCACTTTGACATTGAGTTGCCCAACGGAGACCGCTACCAGCGCGAGATTCCGCGCGCGGTCTTCGAACTGCTGATTGAACCGGTGCTGGCGCGGACCGCGGGTCCATGCAAACAGGCGCTCACTGACGCCGGGGTCACACCGGAAGAAATTGATGAAGTAGTACTAGTAGGCGGATCCACGCGAATTCCAGCGGTGCGCGAGTTGGTGGACGAGCTCTTCCACCTGGACGCGCGAGGCAAGAAGCCGCACATCGAGCTGAATCCTGACGAAGTAGTGGCGCTGGGCGCGGCGGTGCAGGCGGATATTCTGGCTGGCGCCTCAAAGTCCACCGAGGAGATGCTGCTGCTGGATGTGACGCCTCTTTCGCTCGGCATTGAAGCGCTGGGCGGCACCGTGGCTCGCATCATCCAGCGCAACTCGACGATTCCCGCATCAGCCACCGAGCACTTTACGACCGGAGTCGACGGGCAGACCAATGTGGCGATTCACGTAGTGCAGGGCGAGCGCGAACTGGCCGCTGACTGCCGTTCGCTGGCGCGCTTCGACTTGAAGGGCATTCCACCCATGAGCGCCGGAATGCCGCGCATCGAAGTCCGCTTCCTCATCGACGCAGATGGCATTCTGCAGGTCTCCGCTCGCGAGCAGCGCAGCGGCCTGGCCGCGGAGATCACGGTGACGCCGACCTATGGATTGACCGACGAACAGGTCGAGAGCATGATTCTTGAATCCTTCGATCACGCCGAGGAGGACTTTGCCAAGCGCCTGCTGATTGAGGCGCGCAACGAGGCGGAGTCGATTCTGTCGAAAGTCGAAGGCACGCGGAAGAGCCCGGCGTGGGGGCAGTTGACCGGCGAGGAGCAGGCGGCAATTGCAGCCGCGGAGGACCGGCTGGTCGCAGTCAAGGCTGGCGCGGACATGACAGCCATCCGCAACGCGACGCTTGCGCTCGATAGGGCAACGCAGCGGCTGGCCGAGCTAATGATGGATGCCGCCGTATCGGCCGCCCTGCGCGGAAAGACCATGGGCGCTGCAGGCGAGGAACTGGACGAGGCTGTGACCGCGCCTCATCCGATGGCGGCAGCCGAGTTCAAGTAACAGTGGGCCAGCACAGCGGGTTTTGAAAGGGCACGACTTTAGTCGTGCCGTAAGATCTGCATTATTGGCCCGGGCTTTAGCCCCTGCGGAAACATTTGCTGCAGCACACATGCAAGACGGCAAGGAAGGACGGAATCCTATGAGCGAAGCAACCGGAAAAAACATTCCCCCGGAGAAACTGGTGCGTATCACGTTTCTTCCCGAAGGCAAGACGGTTGAGTTCGAGTTCGGCACCATGCCTTACCAGCATCACGGCAAGCCGATGTCGTTTCTTGATGTAGCGGAGAACCACGACATCTTTCTCGATCACGCCTGCGGCGGTGTGTGCGCCTGCACTACTTGCCACCTGTGGATCAAGGATCAGGCGGGCATCAGCGAGCCGGACGACGATGAGATCGACCGGATGGACATGGCGGCCGACCAGCAATTGGAATCCCGCCTGGGATGCCAGGCCGTGATTACGCGTCCCGGAGAGTATGTTGTGGAGATTCCCAAGTGGAATCGCAATTACACCTCCGAGGGCAAGCCGCTGGCCATGGCGGAAGGGAAGTAACCGCAGGACTCTGGGTGCCCCAGGTCTCGTCTTTGAGACCTGGGATAGCAAGACACTGACCCGCCAAACAGGAAAGTAAGGAGCGACGATAGATGCCGCGCGAGATTTTGTGGACCGACGCCGAAGAGATCGGCATTCAATTGCAAGAGAAGTATCCGGAGCTTGATCCATTGACGGTGCGCTTCACCGACCTGCACCGCTATGTGACGGAGCTGGAAGGCTTCGCCGACGACCCGGCAAAATCAAACGAGTCGAGGCTTGAGGCCATTCAGATGGCGTGGCACGAGGAGTGGCAGGACGCGCAGGGGTAGCGTTATTCCCGGCCTGCGCTCAGGCTTTGAGAGGCAAAATTAATCGTGCCTGTACTGATCATTCCAGCCAAAGGCGCTTTCGAAGTGTACAAATTCCTTCTTCTGCCCCGGCACAAGATACACGCTGATCACATCGAAACGGACCTGCGGCGCAGTCGACTGGGGCAGCTGGCGCACGTACTGGCGAGCCAGGCGGCGCAGCATTGTGCGCTTGTGAGAGTCGACGGCAACTTCGGCAGGGGTGGCGTCGCGGGCGGTGCGGGTTTTCACTTCGACAATGCACAATAGCGGCCCCTGCCAGGCGATCAGGTCGATGTCGCCGGGCTGATGTCCGGGCGACCAGCGCCGCGCCACCACGATGTAGCCCTTGCGGCGAAGGTGAAAATAGGCGGCATCTTCGCCCTGCATGCCGGTGACGAGATGGGCGGGAAGGGTTTGCACACGGTCGTGGCGCCGCGCCATCCAGTCGAGCCCGGACAAACCGCGCTCCAGGCTTGTAATCCAAATTTGTGACAGCCATTCCATCGCACACCATTCTCGCCGGGATGAGCGAAGGGCGCAAATCGCGCCCTTATGCTCAGGGCTGATGACGACGGCCGCCAGGTTCAGGCGTTGGCAACTTCGAGCGCAACAGCCTGCTCGTGCTCCTTCTCGACCACCGTCAACGCCTCCTCGAGGATGTCGAGGGCGACGGTGGCTTCGTGTTCGTTTACGATGAGCGGAGGCGAAAGCCGCAGTGAGGTTTCGCCGCAGCCAAGCACCATTAGACCGCGCTCGAAGGCCAGCGTCTCCACGCGGTTGCGCAGTGCGGTCGCCGGCTCGCGTGTGATCTTGTCCTTCACCAGCTCGATGCCGATCATCAGGCCGCGTCCGCGCACGTCGCCTACCAGCGGGTGGCTTTGCTTCCAGCCGCGCAGGCGTTCGAGCATGAACTCGCCCACGCGTGCTGCGTTGCCCATCGCTTCGCGCTCTATGATATCCATGGTGGCCAGCGCGGCGGCGATCGAAACCGGGTTTCCACCGAACGTGGAGGCATGCGAGCCCGGCGCCCAATCCATAATCTCCGCGCGGGTCATGCAGATGCCCAGGGGCATGCCGCTGGCGATTCCCTTGGCGATGCAGACCATGTCGGGCTCTACGCCGGAGTGCTCGATTGCCCACCACTTACCTGTGCGCCCGGCGCCGCACTGCACCTCATCGACGACAAGAAGAATTCCGTGACGGTTGCAGATGGCGCGCAGTTCGCGCAGGAAGTTATCAGGCGCGACCACATAGCCGCCCTCTCCCTGGATGGGTTCGATGAATACGGCGGCAACCTCTTCGGGTGGGAGAATGGTTTTGAAGAGCTTCTCCTCGATGTATCGCGCGCAGCCCAGGCTGAAGGCCTCCTCGTCCTGCGCTCCACCGCTGCAGCCGCGATAGGCATAGGGATAACGGATGTGGGTTACGCCGGGAACCATGGGCGAGAAGCGGCGCTTCTGCTGCGGCTTGGAGCCGGTGAGTGAGAGCGCGCCCATGGTGCGGCCATGGAAAGCGCCGAAGAACGAGATTATCTGCTGGCGTCCTGTGTGGTAGCGCGCGAGCTTGAGCGCGCACTCGATGGCCTCGGCGCCGGAGTTGCCGTAGAAAAACTTGTGCGGGCCGGGCATGGGCGCTACCGCGGAGAGCCGCTCAGCGAGATCGGTGAGTGGTTCGTTGTAAAAGTCGGTGCCCGAGATGTGGATCAGCTCAGCAGCTTGCTTCTGGATGGCTGCGACCACTTCGGGGTGGCAGTGGCCGGTGGAATTGACGGCAATGCCGGCAGCGAAGTCGAGAAACTCGTTGCCATCTACATCTGCGATGCGAATGCCGCGGCCGCTCTTGGCCACCAGCGGATAGGAGCGCGTGTAACTGGGCGAGATGAGCCGTCCGTCTGCCTCAACGGCGGCGCGGGCCTTTGGGCCAGGCAGGGAACAGACAAGTTTGGGTCCGTATTGGGCGTGCAACTCTTGCTTGGTCATGGTGCAGTCTCCTCGGCAGATTCTGTTGTGCGGCCGGCGCGGCATTTGTAAGGGGATGCGGCGCGGCCACGGATCCCAGTGTGAGGGATCATCCAGTTCCACTCGCCCATGGGGGAAGAGAAATAGAAGGCGAGAAAATGCGGACCCCGAACGGGAATCGCGGAACTTCGGCGGACCGGTGCTAATCGCCGCCGAAGAGACTAGGTCGAGTGCGGGTAGGCAGCACGCGCAGGTGCTTCCGCGGGCAGATGATGCGGGCGCGCGATCGCGACCAGCGCCTGACGGCCGGTAGGAGAAACGATCCTCTGGCTGCACGCATTTGCATTGGAACCCCGCTAAACATGAGGATATCACGCAGTGCGACGACATTCCAACGGAAGCCCACCTCACTGTTAACAACAGGCTCTAAGATGGAAGCACGTCAATGTCCGCTTCCTCACCTCATTCAGACCACCCCGAACACAAGGCGGCCACCACAGCCTCCATCGTGTTGGCGTTTCTCAGCGTCTACTTTTTCTGGGGTTCCACCTACACGGCCATTCGCGTGGGTGCGGCGGAGATGCCGGCGCTGCTGCTGGCGGGCACGCGCTTTCTCATCGCCGGCGTGATCTTGCTGGGCTGGTGTCGCTGGCGTGCCATGCGCATCCAGTTGTCCGCGAAGACCATGATGATGCAGGGGCTGATTGGATTGCTGCTGCTGGGCGGGGGCAACGTTGGCCTGGTGTATGCGGAAAAGACCTTGCCCAGCGGGCTGGCATCGCTGGCGTTTGCGGTCACGCCGCTCTATGTGGCGTTCATCGAGATGGCGCTGCCCAACGGAGAACCGATGTCCGGGCGTGGTTGGCTTGGATTGCTGCTTGGCTTTGGCGGACTGGCAGCGCTGCTGTGGCCTTCGTTGCACATGGGTTTCGGCGGCGATCGCAGGCTTTTGCTGGCTATTGTCGCCCTGCTCGCCGGAGCGTTCTCCTGGGCCGTAGGCAGCATCCTGTCGCGTCATGGACGGCTCAAGGTCGACACCTTTGTGGCCGCGTCGTGGCAGATGGTGATCGCAGGAGCCTTCAATCTTCTGCTTGGCACGGTGCTGGGCCAATGGCCGCAGTTCCATCTCAACCGCGCCTCCGTTGGGTCGCTGGCTTATCTCGTCACCGGCGGCTCGCTGCTCGGATACACCGGCTTCATCTATCTGCTGGAGCACGTGCCTGTGGCCAAGGTCATGTCGTACACGTACGTGAACCCGGTGGTCGCGGTGTTGCTGGGAATTTTCCTGCTGCACGAGCGGCCGGCGGCAGCGGAGTTCGCAGGGATGGCCTGCATTGTGGTGGCGGTGTTCCTGATGACGACGGCGCAGGTGAAGGCGAAGCATGGGCCGCCGCCAATCGAAGAACTGGAGCAGATGCCGGCAGAATAGCAGCCGCAACTGAACTTCTCTATTTGAGCATCAGCACCGAGAGCGCGGAAAGGATTCCTCCGAGCGCGAAGACCATCCCGAGATACCAGTAGATGCGGCTGCGCGTGAGCAGCGTGACCGAGGTGATGACCAGGCCAATTTCGAGGAGGGCCTCGCTCAGGTCGAAGCGGTCGGCGCGGGCTTCGGCCTGTTCCACTTTGGTTTCCAGGGCCTCGGCTTTTTCCTGCTCCTCTTTCAGCTCATCGTTCCATTTTTCCTGATGGCCGGCGTAGGTCTTCGCGATCTTTTGCGCGGCGTCCTTGTCAGCTATGGTGACGATCTTGAGCATGTCTTCGGAAAGCAAGGTGTTGTAGGAACGGATTTTCTTGGCCTGGTACTCGTTCCACTGGTCGGTGGCTTTGTTCTGGTCGAGCACAGCCTCAGTATGGGTGCGATGTCCCATCACGGTGGTCACGGCCACCAGCACTGCAAGCAGGCTCATGGTAAAGGCAACGGGGCGCAGCGCGGACTCGTGCGAACCGTGCTCGGCGTGTTCCTGCAATTCATGGGCTTCGTTGGCTTCCATCTGTCGATCTCCTGGGGACTATCTGAGCGCCGCTACTTGCGCTTCCATCGCACGCCATCCTTCGAGTCTTCGAGGACGATGCCTTTTTCCGCCAGTTCATTGCGGATCTGGTCGGCGCGGGGAAAGTTGCGCTGCTTTTTGGCTAGTGTACGCTCGGCGACCAACGCGTCAACAGCCTCATCGCTTAGCGATTGTCGAGCAAGCAATTCAGGGGCCACGTCGGAGAGTCGGCCGGTCTGCGTGGCCCATTCCAGGGCGCGGCGTGTAGGCTCGGCGTCGTTGTCCTCGACGACATCGAAGACCGCGTCGAAACTGGACAGCACGGAGAGAATCGCATCCCGATCGTCGGCTAGAAGCTGCCCCTGATCGATGGCGGTGTTGGCTGCGCGAATGAGGTCGAAGATCGGGGCGCGGGCTTCGGCGGTGTTCAGGTCGTTGGAGAGAGCAGCCATGTAGTCTGCTTGCGCCTTCTCGGCGGCGGCCTGCAGGGCGGGGTTTGCGCCTGCGGCAAAGCTGCCGGAGGTAAGACGCCGATGGAAGGTTCGCACGCGCTCGATTGCGCTGGTAGCGTCGATCAGGCCGTCGAAGGTGAAGTTGAGCTGATGACGGTAGGGGACCGAGATCAACGCCATGCGAATCGACGAGGCTTTGTAGCCCTTCAGCAGCAGGTCGCGCAAGGTGAAGAAGTTGCCCTCGCTCTTCGACATCTTGCGGCCGTCTGCGAGCAGAAAGCGGACGTGCATCCAGTGGCGGGCGAAAGGCTTGCGGGTTGCGGTTTCGCTTTGTGCAATCTCGTTTTCGTGGTGCGGAAACATCAAATCTTCGCCGCCCGCGTGGAGATCGAAGGAATCGCCCAGGTATTCCATGGCCATCGCGGAGCACTCGATATGCCAGCCGGGACGGCCGCGGCCAATCGCGGTGTCCCATGAAGTTTCGCCGGGCTTGGCGGCCTTCCAGAGGGCGAAGTCGCGGGCGGAGTCCTTCTCGTACTCGTCCACATCGACGCGGGCGCCGTCTTCCATGCCGCTCAGGTCCTTCTTGCTAAGCTTGCCGTACTCGGGGAAGGCGGCCAGGCGGAAATACCACGAGCCGTCTTCGGTTTGGTAGGCCGCGCCGGCGGCGGCGAGTTTCTGGATCAGCTCGACCATGCGGGGAATGTGTTCGGTAGCGCGGGCAAGCTGTTCAGGATGCTGGACCCTGAGGGAGTCGAGGTCTTCAAGAAAGGCGTGTTCGTAGGGGGTCGAGTAGTCGCTGATGGAGATGCCGGCGGCGGCGGCGTTGCGGATGATCTTGTCGTCGACGTCGGTGATGTTCATGACGTGGCGAATTGGAACGCCGGTGAGCAGCAGAAAGCGGCGCAGGACGTCAACCGCCAGGAAGGTACGGAAGTTGCCGATGTGGCCGTAGTCGTAGACCGTGGGGCCGCACGCGTACATGCGCAGGGCCTTGCCGTCCGCGGGGACGAGAGGGTCGAGTTGTCCAGTGAGGGTGTTGTACAGGCGGAGGGTCATCGGTCTTTCGTCTTGCTCGGAAAGGTGTTGAAAATCGGCGGTTTTCGGCCCTTTTGATTGTAGCAATTCAGGCGTCGGCGGTCAGTGATCGGGTGTCGGTGAACCTCGCGCCTGCGAATGCTTCGCGTTGAAAGATGCGGGTGCCCCATCACAAGACTGGGTGCCCCACCCTCGCGATTTCGTCTTGTCGCAAGGGTGAGAAATCACAACCCTTCACTCAGGGGCTTTTCTATTCCCTATTCCCTGCCGGGGTCCCCGGCGAGCGATTTTTGCTCGCTGGTGTGGCTATTCCCTGTTCCGTCCCCACAGTCAGGAAAAACCGGAAATTACAACTGGGTTAAGTCACCTTATAGGGTGTTTCGTCCCTGTAAAGAGCGGCTTCTAACGCAAGATAAGCGCCTTGTTTGTGCGCAAAAGCCCCTATTTGCACCCATTCCGGGTAGTTCCAAACAACCCTTTGCTCAAATCCGGAACCTTTCGAGCAGCCAATTCGCGGATTTGGATTGCTTGAAAGGTTAAGCCCTCGAAGAAGTACAACCATTTAGGCAAACATTTGGCTCTGTTTCGTAACTATATAAGCGAACCTTTAACGTTTGCTACGCACCATTCGAGCGGTCATTTTCGCGCTGTTTCATGCCGCAAAATCGGGATTTTGCCCGCTCAATTTTCCTCAGCTATAACAGGTATGCAGGAGACGAGGTCAGGCTGTACTGGCGCATAATTCTGCTACGACGATGACGGCGGGAGTGGGCCTAATGCAGTTGGAGTATTTTGTGTTGGACGTGTTCACGGAGACGGCGCTCAAGGGAAATCCGCTGGCGGTGGTGATGAATACCGCGAACCTCACGACGGAGCGGATGCAGGCCATTGCACGGGAGTTCAATCTGTCCGAGACCACGTTTGTGGAGCGCAGACCGGACGAGGTGGAACGTGCCGAGGGCGTGCGCGTGCGAATCTTTACCACGCAGGAAGAGCTGAACTTCGCCGGCCATCCGGTACTGGGCACGGCCAGCGTGCTGAAGGCGAAGATGCCGGAGACAATGCGCGGCGACACGGTAACGCTTTCCCTCAATGTTGGCGCGGTTCCCGTGCGTTTCAGCGGTGCGGGCATGTATGGAGAAATGACGCAGCGGGAGCCGGAGTTTGGCGCGGAGTTGGACGGGGCAGTCGTGGCGCGGCTTACAGGGCTCGAAGCCGCAGATCTCGACCCGGCGCTGCCGCCGCAGGTGGTTTCGACAGGTACTGCGTTTGCGATTGTTGCGTTGCGGTCGGCGGCGTCGCTCGAGCGGCTGAGAGTAAATCAGCCGGAGGCTACGCCGTGGCTGCGAGAACGTGGTGCGCGCTGGTTCTACGTGCTGGGACCAACAGGGAAACAGAATGTGAGCGGCGAGCCGGAGTGGCGTGCGCGGATGCAATTTTATGGCGGAGAGGATCCGGCGACAGGGTCGGCAGCAGGCTGCGCAATTAGCTTCCTGGTGGGGCGGGGAGCAGTGGAGTCAGGAAAAAAGATTCATGTTCGCCAAGGCGTGGAGATCGGGCGGCCGAGCGATCTTTTTCTAAGCGCGCAAAGAAAATCGTCAAGGGTAACGGACGTGCGCGTTGCAGGCAGCACTGTTTTTGTAGCAAAGGGACAGCTTTTCCAGTCGTGATGCACATGCTTTCAACAGGGATTCAACATGGCAAGTGGCAGTGATTGTTAACCCTAGCTAATTTCCACTTGTTACAAAGGGATTTTCAGTGGGCTCTTCGCCTCACGTTCTCTCTTTTCATGGGATGCCAACACTCGTACGCTTGCCATTCATAGCAGCAATTCAACCGACGCGTTAACCGGTTTGCGGCTCAGGCAACACACACTTGTTTTCTTGACAGCGAAGAAAAGCTCGTCTGTCGTGGATCGCTTGCCGGTTCTCACTTTGCGCTAATGGCGCGCTTACTTGGGCTGTGCGTAATCGCGTGTGACAGCCGGGGTAGAGTGGCGATGATCCGGGTGGAGAGGGTTGGGCCGATTGCTGCCACAGGGCCCGACAATTCAACAAACAGCCCGCATATAGCGGGCCCGACGGCATATTGTCGGGTGAACAATACAAAGAATTCCGATTAAGGAGCGGTTCTCAGATCATGCGGCCGAAGAAAGTAATACTTTGTGTAGACGATAACGAACAGGAACTTTCAGTATTGAGTTTCATGTTGGCGACGAATGGATACCGGGTGGTACCGGCAAAGAGCGGACAGGAGGCGATCAGCATTTTTGCCGGGATGCAGGTGGACCTGGTGCTGGCCGACTTTGCCATGCCGCAGATGAATGGACAGCAACTGGTGAACCGGTTGAAGCAGATTGCGGGGCACGTACCGATGATTTTGCTGGGCGACCCGCAGGCGATGAGCGGACAGATTCACTCGGCCGATGCGCTGCTGGCGAAGAAGAACTGCTCGCCGCAGGAGCTGCTGGAACGGATCAAGGTGATGAGCGCGCGCAAGCGGGGTCCGAGGAAGGGCGCGCTGCGGCAGGCGCCGGTTACGGAACTGGCGGCGGCGTCGTAAAAAGCAGGGAACAGGTATCAAGGGTCAGGGATCGGAAAGACCCCTCGGTCCCAATTCGAACTACCTCAGGGTCTCAACCACGAGAACTTTCTCCTAAACCCAGAACAGGCTCTCGACCTACAGACAAAGACCTGTCCGCGGGAACTCCGGTTATGGGCAGCCAGTGCACAGCCGGCTTGACTTATGGGGCTGGAATCCGAACCGAATGTGTTCGCCGGCGGTGCTGTCCCAGCCTGAATTTCTCTAACCAATAATCTTCTCTTGACGATGAGGGTCGGGTATCGTCATACTCGCCATCGTGCCGAGTCTGGCGAAATTATCTCGCTGCCAGCGGCAGTAGGCATTCATGGATCTGGTAGTTGTTCGTCTTCTTTTTGTTGCCCTGCTTGCCGGGGTCTGTTATTTCCTTCATCCTTTCGGACTTCAGAATGGATGGGTGGGCGCGGTAGCCGGCGCATCGGCTGCTGGCGCGGTGATTGTGTTCGAGTTGCGGGTAAGGGCGTTGAGCCTGCGGCGGCTGATCGGAGCAGTGGCTGGGAGCGTACTGGGGATATTCGGCGCGGCGCTGTTCTGCTTGGTACTGCGGTCGGCGCCTTTGAACAACGCCAACTCGGCAGTGCTGCAGATATTTGTGTTGCTGCTGATGACGTATGTGGGATTGCTGGTAGGCGCCAGCAAAGGCGACCTGCTGAACCCGGCGGCGCTGGGCACCATCTTCGCGAGCGACCGGCCTTCCCGCCGCAGCGCCAAGGTGCTGGATACCAGCGTGATTATCGACGGACGCATCGCGGACATCGCCGAGGCTGGTTTCATCGACGGGATGATCGTGGTGCCAGAGTTTGTGCTGCGGGAACTGCAGACTGTCGCCGACTCGACTGATGGTTCAAAGCGGCAAAGGGGTCGGCGAGGCCTGGACATGCTGCAGCGGATGCAGTCCAACGCTGCTATCCAGGTGCAAATTGTTCCTGACGACTTTCCGTCGATCCGCGAGGTGGACCTGAAGCTGCTGGAACTGGCCAAGAAGTGGGAGGCCAAAGTGGTGACCAACGACTTCAACCTGAACAAGGTGGCCCACCTGCACCACGTTGAGGTGCTGAACATCAACGACCTGGCGAATGCGCTGAAGCCGGTTGTGCTGCCCGGCGAGAAGATGACGATCGTCGTCTTGAAGGAAGGCAAGGAGTACAACCAGGGCGTGGGGTATCTGGACGACGGGACCATGGTCGTGGTGGATCACGCGCGCAAGCTGATTGGCAAGAGCGTGGATATCTCCGTGACCAGCGTGCTGCAAACCGCCAGCGGAAAGATGATCTTCGGCAAGCTGGACGAGAATGGCCGGGGCGAGGCGGCTTGAGTCCCCCGGGGCTTTTGTCGCCGGCAGGCGCGCCGCCAGTGAATTGTGCCTGTCCGAATCAGTATTGTCCGCGGCACTAAAGCTTCGCTGCTTGCCGCGAATTCCATACAAACGCCGAGCGCGTCAGGCTTCCTTACTGCGAGCGACAGCCGGACTTGTTCAAGCGCCTCTTCGGCGCTGTGTCACCGGCTGGATAATCGCGCGCAAAACGGACAAGTATGGCAGACTGGCCGCGGCGGCCTAGTTTGGATACAAGCGCTGCATCAGCCTGCGCTTCACTTCGGTCCATTCGGCCGCAACAATGGAATAGCGTGCTGAATCGCGGGGCGTAACGTCCGTGGCCATCCGATGTGCGCGCAGAATCCCTTCAAATTTTCCGCCGATGCGTTCGATGGCGGCACGTGAGCGATGGTTGCGCGCGTCGGTATGCAGGCAGACGCGGAGCACATCCCAAGTCTCGAATGCGTGGGTTAGCATCAGGAGTTTAGCTTCAGTGTTGGCGGTGGTTCGAATGGCGGATTGGGCGAGCCATGTGTAGCCGATCTCGCAGACGTCGGGGTTGCGGCGGCCGTGGCGGGGATGGTCCTGCGGCCATGCCCAGCGCTCGATATCGAAGAAGCGAGTCGAGCCGATAATTGCACCGTCCTCGATCCGAACAGTGGCGAAGGGCAAGGCCGTGCCGGCTTCGCGCCAGGCACGCGCGGTGTCGATGTAGCGGACAACCGCCGCTTTGTCCTGGGGTACAAGGCTCCACTGGTAGAGGTACGGCTCTTCGGCCGCAGCGGCGAACAGGCCGTCGATGTGGCTGTGATCGAGCGGCTCAAGACGGACAAATTTGCCAGGCAGCGTTACGGCTTCCATGCCGGGGGCTCCCAAGATTCAACAAGTGCTGCGTGTATTCAGTATTTCTGCGGGCTCAGTACTTTTGCACTTTGGGGTCGATCTCGTCGGACCAGGCGAGGATGCCGCCGGCAAGGTTCGCGACCTTTTGGTAGCCGCACTGCTGGAGGAATTCTGCGATGCGCTGACTGCGCTGGCCTGAGCGACACTGCACGACGATTTCGCGGTCGCGGTCGATCTCTGCGAGGCGCTGAGGGACGTCGTTCAGGGGGATCAGTTTTCCGCCGATGTTGGCGATCTGGTACTCGTAGGGCTCGCGCACGTCGAGGACGAAAACGTCTTCACCGGCGTCGATGCGGCTCTTGAGTTCCTTTACTGAGAGCTGGGGGATACCGTTCTTCAATGCTTTCTCCTGTTTGGATTCGGGCAGAATGCCACAGAATTGCTGGTAGTCGATGAGCTGGGTGACGGTCGGGTTGGCGCCGCAAACTGGGCACTCGGGATTCTTGCGCAGCTTGAGCTCGCGGAAGCGCATGTTGAGCGCGTCGACGAGTAAGAGGCGGCCGATGAGGGATTCGCCTTTGCCGAGGATGAGCTTGATCACCTCAGTGGCCTGAATGACGCCAACTAGGCCGGGGAGGATTCCGAGGACGCCGCCTTCGGCACAACTGGGCACAAGGCCGGGCGGTGGCGGCTCCGGATAGAGGCAGCGGTAGCAAGGACCCTGCTCGGTGGCGAAGACGCTGGCCTGGCCTTCAAATCTGAAGATGGACCCGTAGGCGTTGGGCTTGCCCAGCAGTACGCACGCGTCGTTGACAAGATAGCGTGTTGGGAAGTTGTCGGTGCCGTCGGCGACGATGTCGTAGTCCTTGAGGATGTCGAGGGCGTTGGCGCTGGAGAGCATGGTGTCGTGCTTGACGACATTGAGCGCGGGATTGAGAGCGACGAGCTTTTCCTCAGCGGAGTCGAGCTTCTTGCGGCCGATGTCTTTGGTGGAATGGATGATCTGGCGCTGGAGGTTGCTGGCATCGACGACGTCGAAATCGACCAGGCCGAGAGTGCCAATACCGGCGGCGGCCAGATAAAGGGCGAGTGGCGAACCGAGCCCGCCGGTGCCGACGCAAAGGATCCGAGCCGCCTTTAGTCGGCGCTGACCCTCCATGCCTACTTCGGGCAGGATGAGATGGCGCGAGTAGCGGGAGAGATCGTTGGTGGTGAGTTCGGGAAGCGTGTCTGGGGAAGTTGTCGTAGCCATGGGATCAATTCTCGTGTTGGGGATTCAGTTAGATCCGCCCAAATGATTTTGTGCCGAAGGCGCGTCCGCCCGTTTGGTCAGAACCGCCGGCTATGGAGGGGATTATGGAGAGCGTGTCGGTGGTGGTGACGCTGGTGGCCTCTTTTGCCGGGAGGTAGCGGACGTCTTCATCGTTCAGATACAGGTTAACAAAGGCGCGGAGTTTGCCCTCGGCGGTGAAAAGGTGATTGCGGAGCTGGGGATAGGAGCTGGTGAGCGAGTCGAGGGCTTCTGCAATGGTGGCAGCGTGGACCTCAACGGAAGGCTGGCCGCCAGCGTAAGGGCGCAGAGGCGTGGGGATGTAGATGGTCATGGGGACGTCTCCAGGCCGGCAGGGATCCAGCTCTTGTTGATTAGATGATACGAGGGGACGGTTGGATTGAGGGAATGGCGGGGGTGCTGGGAAAACCGGGGGTGTTGATGTGGAAGGACTTCCGCAGAGTCCCAGGTCCCACAATCGGGACCCGGGGCGTCCGGCGGTTGATGGTTTAAAGATTAGGGCTTCTTTTCAGCGGCGGCGGGCTTGGCAGCCGGAGCCGCTGCGGGCTTCGGCTTCCAGAATTCCGGATCGGCCTTGATCCACTCGTCGGGGACATAACTCATTTTGGGGTTAACGGAGAACAGCTCCGAGCGCGAGGAATCCACCGCAGACGCAAAAAGCGAGCGGAATTCCTTCACTCCGTCTTCGCCCAGGGCGTCCATAAACTTCTTTTCTTCACTGTAGCCGGTGTCGATATCAGCCATGGAATTGTCGCCGCTGAGCGCAACGTATTCGCCGTCCTGGGTCCCGTAGGCTATCTCGAACATGCCCCAGTGCGCGCTGGTTCCGGCCTTGTCGTGCGCGGCCTTGACGATTTTGCCGAGCTTGAGCCAGTCCGCGCGGTGGCCGGGACGAACATGAAATATCGAGATCTCCATGTAACGCACATGGCTCAGGTCACTACGCGGCTTGTAGCTGAGATCTTCGTCGTAGGTGTAAACCAGGGAGTCTACTGATTCCAGCAGTTCACCGTCGGTTACGCTGTCGCGCTCCAGTTCCGAGTTGAGGGCAGGGTTTTTGTCGACGAGCTTATTGTCCCTCTCCCACTCCGCAAAATCGGCGTACCGAGTGAGGAATAAGGAGCGCGATTTCCCCGACATCGATGTCAGCCCGACGTAGTAGGCGGGGAACTTGGCTTTGGTCATGGCCTGGACAAAGGCGCTCTCGGTCTTGTCGTGTGCCATGCCGTTCTTGTAGGGCTTGGTGTATTCACGGGTAATCTGCAAAACCTTCGGGGCGGAAGACATTTCCTGCGCCGCTGCTAACGCACTGCCGGCAACCACGATGGACAGTCCCAACACAAAGGGGCTGAGTTTTCTCATATGTGAATTACCTCCTTCATTTGCTCAGAGATCACTCGCGATGGAGGATGGGGGAAACCCAGGGAAACGCACGTGCTCCAAGGTGGGGCGATTATGAAGCATGTGCCGCCCGCGTGTAAAGAAGTTTTTCAGTTAGTAGGGGTTAGGGACGAACGAAGTTTTGAGCTGCCATCTGGGCCGGGAGAAATTCGAGCCATTTTTCCGTCCTGGAAAAGTCGAAATCAGTCGCGCTGTTAGTCAGCGGCGGGGTCAGTTATCTGTATGGTTTGCTGCTCGAAGTGCTTGTCTTCTTCGGTGAGGCCAGCCAGCAAGAAGGAGTTGGTTATTGTCGCTCTCCCCTGAGCTACTGAGGTTATGACGTAGCAGCATCCGAGCCAGTGGGCCTCAGCAAAATCGGTGGGCGACCACTGCGCGGGGTGGTCGGGGTGCGAGTGGTAGAAGCCTGCGATGTCCAGTCCGCGGCTGCGTGCTTCGCGCTCGATTTTGACCAACTCGACTGGAGCAATCTGGTAGCGGTTGTGGGCGGAGTCGGTGCGCGTGTTGCCGGCGGGGACGGCGGCTTCCACGAGCCATCCAGCGGGTTCGTTGCGGGCTTCGTCCGCGGGAGAAAAGCGGCCGAGCAGGGCACCGCAGCACTCGTGCGGGTAGGTCTTCTCGCCGTGGGTGCGGATGGCGTCGTGGATGGGACGGGGCAGGCTGAGACGGCTCATTCCTCCTCCCAGAATCGCTCGGAGAGATATTTGTCGGCGGAGTCGGGGAGGATGGTGACGATGGTGGCGCTGCGGCCAGCGGCAGCTTCTTCGCGGGCGACCTGCAGGCAGGCGTAGACGGCAGCGGCGGCGGATATCCCCACCAGCAGACCTTCGTCGCGGGCCAGGCGGCGGGCCATCTTGTAGGCGGCTTCGGTCTCCACTGCGAGCTGACGATCGGCCAGGTGAGGGTTATAGATGGGCGGCACGATGGAGGTGCCGAGGTGCTTGAGCCCTTCGAGGCCGTGGAAAGGCGAGTCGGGCTGGAAGCTGATGGCCTGGATGTCGGGATTGAACTCCTTGAGGCGGCGTGCAACGCCCATGAAGGTGCCTGTGGTGCCGAGGCCGGCAACAAAGTGGGTGACGCGACCTGCGGTCTGCTGCCAGATCTCCGGGCCAGTGGTGCGGTAATGGGCGAGCCAGTTGGCGTCGTTGGAGTACTGGTCCATGTAGCAGAAGTAGTCGGGGTCGTTGCCGGCCAGTTCGCGGGCGCGGAGGATGGCGCCATCGGAGCCCTTGTCGGGATCTGTCCATTCCACCGAGGCTCCGTATGCGCGAAGGATGCGCTTGCGCTCGGGCGAGACGTTAGCGGGCATGGTGAGGTGGACCGGGAAGCCGAGGGCCGCACCCAGCATGGCAAAAGCGATCCCGGTGTTGCCGCTGCTGGCGTCTAGGACTGTTTTGCCCGGTTTGAGCAGACCGCGGTCGCGTGCGTCGCACACCATGGATGCGGCGGCGCGGTCCTTGACGCTGCCGCCGGGATTGGCCCACTCAGCCTTGGCGAGCAGGGTGATGGATTGAGTGCCTTGAACGGGCGAAAGCGTGCGGGCGATTTCGTCGAGACGGAGGAGCGGCGTCAGTCCGATGCGCTCGGGAAGCGAAGAGCCGGGTTGGGAGTGCTCCATTGCTGTTTCCATGGGGAAATTGCAGCCCGCAATGCGGATGTGCGAGATTGGAGTCAGGGCGAGGGCGCCGACATAGCTATCCTCGCAGACTGGAAAGCCGCCATGAGGAAAAAATCCCGCCATACTAACTTTGATCAGACACTCGACATCCTGCGCGCCCATTCTTTTGATATATCGCGGTTTGCGGGGGTCGAAGGCGGGTTCCTGATAAGCAGGGATGGGGTGGGGGCGGTTCTGGTTGCCCGGCAGGATCAGGCAGCCATAGCAGTGAGCCCCGGAGCGCTGATTCGGGGAGAGGTGGCCCGGCTGCTCGATCGCGGGTACCAGAAGTTCATTAAGACTTCCCAACATGAGCTTCCTGCATCGGCAACGCAATTGCATGTTATCCATCAATTCAGCGAGGAGCTGAAGCAGCTAACCGGGGCGACCAGCCTGTACAACGAGTCACTAGGCACCACCAGCGACCGGTATCAATACGACCGCCTGAAAGGCCGGGAAGCCGCGCAACCAGCGCCGGAGCGCCACTAGGACCTCCGTGCCCATGTGAACGGTGCATGGTACGGGAAGACAGAGCGGAAGGCGCTTTGAACGACATTGCTGCTGGTACGTTTGTCAATCCACGGGACCGCCGCTCCCACCCGCGTTATGCCGTGGATGAAGACTCGATGCTGCTGGTGAGCCACGGTCTTTCCGTTGAAAGCCACATTCTGGATTTGAGCCTGGAAGGTTGCCAGTTGAGCACGTGGGAGCGGTATGCCGCAGGCACGCGGACGCGCGTCGAAGTGACGTTCAAGGTGAACGGAATAGCATTCCGTTTCCTGGGCGTTACGCAGTGGACAGACAGAAGCACCTGGTGGGCATCCACTTTGTGGAGATAATTTCGCGGCGCAGAGGCAGTTGGCCGAGGTGATCCGCGAAGTGGAGGCAGTGGGCGCGGCCAGAGCGGCACAAAAGGCCGCAGAGAGAGGCTCAGACGCTTGTCGCAGAGCAGGCGAAGATGGAGGGATAGGAAGAGGCCGGGAAACAAGAGATGGATCGGGGAAAAGAGCTTGCGGACTGGGAGGTGCGGCAGTGGGCCGAAATTCAGGAGATGGTGAAAAAAGCCAAAGTCGCGCAGACGCAGGCTGAATTGGCTCCAACCGGCCAGACGCCGGTGAAGCGCGAACGCCGCGCCCAGGAGCGGCGCGCGGTGGATACGACAGTCACGATTTTTCTGATCAAAGCGGCTTAAGGCTGAGCGGGCGCATAGTGGATCTGAGCGTGAACGGCTGCCGTATCCGCAGCGATGAACGATTTCTGGTTGGAATCTACACGCGCGTAGAGACGGAGTTTTGTCTTGAAGGGTTGCCCTTCCGGCTGGGCGGTGTAATCCAGGCCATTCATGACCGACACAATGTCGGAATCCGCTTTTTGGACATGAGCGAGAGCAAGCGGGAACAACTGGAGAAGCTGGTGGGGGAGATCGAGGTGATGCGCGCCATGCGCGGGGCCGGAAAACCGTGAGCCTCAGGCGACAGTGCGCCTGAGGCCAATGGCCTGCGAACGCTGCTCAGGATGCGTATGCTCTACAGAGCCCGCCTGCCACTGATCAGGTTAAAAATGAGCACGACGACCGCAATCACAATGAGAATGTGGATGAGCCCGCCGCCGATGTGGAGGGTGAAGCCGAGTAGCCAGAGGACCAGAAGAACGACGAAGATCGTCCAAAGCATAAGTTCTCCTTTGCGCTGTGCGCGCCCGGAACAGAATGCCCGATTCCGGGCGCGCACGACTGATTAGAACGGATGATTACTTGGCAGCGACAGCCTGCGCCTTTGCGTCCCTGACTGCGTCGAGGAATTCGTGTGCGGCTTGCGGAACGGCTACTTCGCCCTGCAGAATGCGGCGAGTAGAGATGTTATGGCCGTAGATCGCTTCGGTGGAGTCGTCGTCACGGCGGACGGCAGAGCCTTTCAGCGCGACTCCCGCAAAAGCCCCGCGGGCACGTGAGTAAGTGAGAATTTCGGTATTCAACTTCCAGTCGGTATCGGCGGAAGCGTGGCGTCCAACCGGTCCAGCTGCCGCTGAAGCGTCGGCACCGATTTCAAACTTGCTTCCGATCAACTGCTCCATGCCTTTTTCGTTCTGGATGATGAGGACCAGGTCCACGCCTTCGACGCCGATCTGAAAGCCGAAGCTTCCGCCGGTGATGGTAAAGAACGCAGGAGCGCTCCATCCGTTGGCAGTACGGCAGGTGGTAACGCCTCTGCCATTTTCCGCGCCCAACACAAAGCCGCCCTTGAGCATGTGGGGTACCACGGCGATGCACTTTGCGTGTTCGAGGACTTCTTCCGGAATACCCTTGTCGGGTGCCGACATGATTTCATTTAGCACCTTACCGGCATGATCGAGCCGGTCGGTTGTCGCTTCGCGATCGGTTGCCGCCCAGCCAAAGCTTGTGAGACTGAGTACTGCCACGAGTGTGATGAGTTTCTTCATAACATTTCACCTTTTTCTACCTATGCGCAGCGACACCAGCTTCTCGCGCACTGAGGCGCACAAGGTAGTTCTGACGTTAGCGGGATTCGATTGTAGCGTCTGAGCAATACGGCTCTAGGTGAAAAGCGCGGCTTTTCTATTTCCTTTGCAGGAATAAGTTGCGGAGGAGCTGAATGTGGCAATCTTAAAAATTTTCCTGAAAAATGAGCAAAATTGAACAGAATATCCCTTTGCCGGTGTGCGCACTCGTGCTAAAATGCAGCAGAAAGTGCGAAGTCCAGCCAGTGTCGTGGATGTTGCTTTGGAATGAATAGTTTCCGGCAACTGAGGTCGCCGATTTCCATTGAAGACAATGAGCTGGCCAGGCCAATTCCGTTGCAGGTTAAAGACCGGCGGGTTCCAGAGCCAATAACAGGCTCCAGGTCCCGGCGCGAGTCCCGCGCAAGAATTGCAGATGGAAGGAAGCCGTGACAATGGTCGAGCTTGAGAAACCTGGTTTTGATGCAGCTGCGTTTCTGGCGCGCGCAGGCCTGGGGCGCAGAATCATTCAATTAAAGCCGAAGGAAGCTTTCTTTTCGCAGGGCGAGCCGGCGGATGCGGTTTTTTATATTCAGAAAGGCCGGGCCAAGGTCACTGTCCTGTCAGACACCGGCAAGGAAGCCACGATTACGCTCCTTTCCGCGGGCGACTTCGTAGGAGAAGAGGCGCTTGCGGCATTGACGGGTTTGCGTCTGGCGACAGCCAAGGCTATTACCGCCTGCACTGCACTGAAAATTCAACGGGAAGAGATGATCCGCGTGCTGCACGAGGAGCATAAATTCTCAGACCTGTTTTTGAAGTTTCTGCTGGCGCGGAGCATGCGCGTCCAAGCCGACCTCGTGGATCAACTTTTCAACTCCAGCGAGAAGCGTTTGGCGCGGGTACTGCTGCTGATGGCGGAGTTTGGCAAGCCGGGCGAGCCGGAGATGCTGTTGCCCAAGATTTCGCAGGAGACGCTGGCGGAGATGATCGGGACGACGCGGTCACGGGTGAGCTTCTTTATGAATCGCTTTCGCAAGCTTGGCTTCATTGACTACGACGGCCGCATCCGGGTGCACAAGTCGCTGCTGAACGTGATTCTGCACGACCAGTTGCCAGAGGATAAGACCGATAATTCAGATTTGCCGGAGGTAGCCGGGACGTAACTCAGAGACGGCGCGGAGATTATTTGCTTTCGGAAGTATGGAGATTACGCAACGGGTCGATTTATTTGAGGATTTTAATAACTTTCTACTTGACGCAACGCTCTGATTTTAATAGGATAAAACCATGACAAAGAGAGATCTGAAACATCAACTTTCGGATTCTCAAGTGGTTGAGCAGATTCCGATTGCTTGCTCAAACGAGCTTGCCGCAGTCGAGTTTTTGGAGGCGATGCGCTGGGGTGTAAATCCCTGCTGCGTGCATTGCGGAAGTGTCAAGGTTTACAAGATGAAGGATGCCAAGACGGGTGAACGGAATAGCCGCTTCTTGTGGCGCTGTCTTGACTGCAAGCAGCAATACACGGTCCGCATCGGTACGGTTTATGAAGAGTCGCGCATCGAACTCAGACATTGGTGCTACACATTCTGGCGAGCAGCTACCTCCAAGAAAGGCGTTTCGGCTCTCGAAATCAAGCGTCATTGCCAGATCAGCTACAAGTCGGCACTTTTCTTGATGAACCGCATTCGCTTTGCGATGGCTCCAGATGGCAGTGAACCACGATTGACTGGCGTTGTAGAATGCGATGAAACCTATATGGGGGCACGTAGACCACGCCAAAAAGGGACGAGCAAGAAGGGGCGAGGCACAAGCAAGATTCCGGTGTTTGTAGCCGTCGAGCGTGAGGGCGGCATTCGTCGTCGAGTAGTTGCCGACGTGACTGGAGCAACTTTGAAACAAGCGATTCGTGAAGAGGTCGATCGTTCAGCGAGGATCGTCACCGATGAGTGGCTGGCCTACAACGGGATATGTACAGAATTTGAGGGCGGCCATGACACGATCAACCACGGCACGAAGGAATACGCGCGGGGAGACATTCACACAAATACGGCTGAGAGCAGCCACGCTCTCGTAAAGCGTGGAATCATCGGCATTTACCACAATGTCAGTCGAGAATATCTGCGCCGTTATCTATGGCAGTTTGATTTTCTGTGGAATAATCGGAAGCTTAACGACGGCGAACGGACTGCGCTCGCTGTCCGGGCCTCGGAAGGCAAAAGACTGATGTACGCAGCAACCTACTGATGCGCGATGCATCAACAAGACGAGAGGAGTTTACTATGAGTGCTCAGACCGCTCAACGACCCACAGAGAGTACCGAGCGAGCGAACCCGTCGAGTAGGCAAGAGAAGGAACTCCGGGACGCTGTTGAACGCGTGTATCGCCGGTACGGCACGAACCTCACTGCGTTCTATCGAGATGCGCACCGGGAAGCGCAGAAGGAACAAGAGAAGAAGGTGCGCTAGAACGTAGGTGATGCAAGTTGATCACACCGAATAAAGATTTTCGGCTGAATCCGAGCAGGGCCCTCTATGTTACCGGCGAGCTTAACGATGACATAGTAGCGCGACTGACTCCCAAGATTCTTGCTTTGCAAAGCCAAAATCGCGATCCGATCTGTGTTTACATCAACAGTCCAGGCGGATCGCCCGCTAGCACTGAAGCACTTCTTAATCTTCTGAGATTGTCAGATCAAGACAGCACCGAACCATGCAGAATTATTACCGCGGTAACGGTGCAAGCCGCGAGCGCAGCGGCTGACTTACTCGCTTCTGGCGATTACGCAATCGCGTTTCCGAAGAGCAAAATTCTCCACCATGGCGTAAGGCAACTGAGCGGTCGGGAATCTACTTTCGAGTCTACCGCACGGCTCAATGAAGCCCTGCGGATCAGCAATTCCATATATGCGATGAGACTCGCGCAGAGGAGCGAGGATCGCTTCACGTTTCGGTTCTACTCTGCGCGCGATGAATTTGCTGAGCTTCGCAAGAGGAAGAACGAGCCCGCACTCGGCGATTATGAATGCTTTGTCGAAGTGGTCAAGGAAAAGCTCTCGCCGGACGCAGGCAAGATTTTTGACAAAGCCCTAAAGAGGGCCGAACGATACAAGGCATTGTTCGCCAGTGCCGCATCGAGTAGTGATCTGATGAGTAAAGCCGAGACTACTCAACAGGTTCAGGCTCTAATCATCAAAGCTATCGTCGATTTTGAAGTGAGCAGCGCTAATAGCGCGAGTCCAACAGACTTCCGATTCGGCGGTATGCGTCAGTTAGTGGACGACTTTTACATTCTGAATGAGTACTTAACGGGGAATACCGACCAGAGGCTGGAGCGATGGTGCACGACATTTGGACGGTTGGCTCTTACCCGAGAGCAGGAAGCCGAAATTGACGGAATCACAGATGAGACCGAACGCTCAAAAAAGCTCGTAGAAATCAACAAGCCGATTCTGCAACCTATGCTCGCCTTTTTTATAGCGATGTGCCACGCGCTACAAGAAGGCGAGAATGAGTTGAGCGCAACGGACGCCTATTGGCTAGGACTGGTCGATGAAGTAGTCGGCGAAGAATTGTGGAATCTTAGGCTGCTTTATGAGTTTGAAGAGGATGAAGAAGAAAAGGCAGAATCCGATGGAAAGGAAAACACCGAAACCCCAGTACCCGAATCAGGAACCGAAGTCCCCGCCGGGACCTGAGCCTGATCTTCTCAAGATCGACGTCGATTGGAAGGATGCGATCAAGATGTCGCTTGAGAAGAAAAAGCCTATCACGGGTTGGCCGAAGTAGGTCTTCGCGGACTCACTTCAGACGATCTATCTCTTGCATAAAGTACATACTTCCGTTTGCTTTTTATGGAGCGTTGCGAGTTCCACGAGAGCCGGCGGTCAGGCGCGCTCGTTCGCGCTGCAGTTCCCGATAAACATCACTCTTTGATTGACCGAGTTCACGGGCCAGGCGCTTGAGGGCTTCCTTCTCGTCGACGGCGGCTTCGGTCT
>DASYZU010000050.1:0-2151 GCA_035945795.1 Occallatibacter sp. | reverse complement strand
GCGGCCGGAGGCGTTGCTGCTCGACACCGCGCCGCTGGCGATGACGCTCCAGGAACTGGGCTCGATTGAGATCACCCTGGTGCGGCGCACGGCCGACGAACCGCTGTTCAACAGCTTGCTGGAGCACTATCACTATCTCGGCTATGAGCAGCCGGTGGGGGAGCATCTGAAGTACATGGTGTGGGCGCAGGGGCGGCCCCTGGCTTGCCTGGGGTGGAGTTCGGCGCCGCGCCACCTGGGGAGCCGGGATCGCTTCATCGGCTGGAGCGGAGAGTCACGGCGGCGCAACATCCGCCTGATTGCCTACAACACGCGGTTTCTGATTCTGCCGTGGGTTCAGGTGCCGCACCTGGCATCCCACCTGCTCAGCCGCATGGCACGCCGGATTTCGGCGGACTGGGAGCGCATCTACGGGCACCCGATCTATTTCCTGGAAACCTTCGTGGACCCGGAACGGTTTCGCGGGACCTGTTACCGGGCTGCCAACTGGGTGGTGTTGGGGCGAACCACGGGACGGGGCAAGGACGATCAGACGCACCGCCCGAACCGGTCGCTGAAAGAGGTGTTGGGATACCCGCTCACCCCGCGGTTTCGCCAGTTTCTACAACAAGAGGTAGAGGGATGAGGTTGTCGAGATCAGACGAAATTCCGCGACTGGACGTGTCTGCCGAGGAACTGGAGGCATTGGTGGAACAGGCGCGGGCAGTGCTGCCGGGAAGACGGCTATCAGAAGTTGCTGGGCGCTATCCATACTCTGCGCTACGTGACGGAGTTGCTGGAGAAGAAGGAAGCGAGCTTGGCGAATCTGCGCGAGCTGCTGTGTCCGGCCACGACCGAGAAAACGGAGAAGGTGCTGAAGCAGGCGGGCATCGAGAAGGGCCCGGAGAAGCCCGCGGCGGCAAACCCGGAAGCGCGCGCTACCAAGCGCAAGGCGCGCGGCCATGGACGCAACGGCGCGGCGGCGTATAGTGGAGCGCAAAAGGTCCCAGTTCCGCACACATCCTTAAAGCCAGGAGATGCCTGTCCGGACGGGTGCGGCGGCAAGGTCTATCCGCAGCGCGAACCGGGTGTGCTGGTGCGGATCAAGGGGCAGCCACCCTTGGCAGCGACGGTGTATGAGTTGGAAAAGCTGCGTTGTAACTTGTGCGGCAACGTGTACACAGCCGCCGCTCCCCCCGAGGCTGGCGAGAAGAAATATGATGAGACGGCGGTCAGCATGATGGCCGTGCTGCGCTACGGCGCCGGGGTTCCCTGGAATCGGACCGAAGGCCTCGAAGCCAACTTCGGGATCCCGCTGCCCGCGGCCACGCAGTGCGAAATTCTGGCGGCGCATGCGATCCCGCTCCAGCCAGCTTTGGAAGAACTCAAGCGGCAAGCCGCCCAAGCCGAAGTGGTCCACAACGACGATACGTCCATGCGCGTCTTGTCGCTGGATCGGGATGCGGATATTTCCCCGGAGCGGACCGGGGTGTTCACCAGCGGGCTGGTGTGGATTCTGCAAAAGCTCCGGATTGCGTTGTATTTCACGGGATGCAAGCACGCCGGCGAGAATCTGGTGGAGGTGTTGAAACTGCGGTCTCCCGAACTGCCGCCCATCATTCAAATGTGCGATGCGCTCTCGCGCAACGTGCCGAAAATCGTTGCGACGCTGGTGGCCAACTGTAATGCGCACGGCCGGCGGAATTTTGTGAAGGTGACGGCGAATTTTCCGGAGGCGTGCCGCTTTGTGCTGGAAACTTTCCGCGAGATTTACGGCTATGATGCAGTGACGCGGGAACAGGGCATGTCCGCGGAGGAACGCCTCGCCTTCCACCAGGAGCACAGTAAGCCTGTCATGGAGAAACTGCATGCCTGGCTCGAAGCCCAATTCGACGAAAGGCTGGTAGAACCGAACTCCGGATTGGGACAGGCGATCTCATACCTGCTCAACCATTGGCAGAAGCTGACGCTGTTTCTCGAAAAGGCCGGCGTGCCTGTGGACAACAACATCGTGGAAAGGGCCCTGAAGAAGGCCATTCTGCATCGCAAAAACTCGCTGTTCTACAAGACCCGGAAGGGAGCGCAGATGGGGGACCTGTTCATGAGCCTGATCCACACCTGCGAGCTCAACCACGTCCATGCCTTCGATTACCTCACGGAGTTGTTGCGCCA
>DASYZU010000049.1:0-55008 GCA_035945795.1 Occallatibacter sp. | reverse complement strand
GCCCCTCGCAACTGCAAACGGACCTTGGGTTCCGATACCAAACGGCGACTGAGATAGCGCAATTCAGGGTGGATGGGTTCACGTTTAGCAAGATAACGCCATACACAACCTGGGAAGAGGTTTCCCGGGAGGCATTCCGATTATGGAAGGTTTACACCGATGTAGCCAGGCCGAGGCAATTATCTCGAGTGGCCGTCAGGTATATCAACCGAATGCGACTGCCCGACGTCCAAGACCTTGGAGAATACTTGGAAGGACCGCCTAAGTTGCCCGTACCCGTCCCACAAATGGTCCGCGAATTCTTGACCCGGGTATACGTACGAGATGACAAAAGAAATGCCTCAGCCGTAATCGTGCAAGCGCTTGAGCCACGAATTGATACGAATGCGATCTCACTCTTGCTGGATATCGATGCCTTTCGTGAGGTTAGCGAAGCACCTGACGATCCTAGTTTACCTTCAGTCTTCGAGCAGTTAAGGGAACTCAAGAACCTAATTTTCTTTGCGAGCATCACAGAAAAAACCGTGGAGATTTACGCATGACCACAATGGAAGCGACGTTCGAGGGGATGCCTGGCCTTATCGCGCCGGCCAGGTCCACGGCGCAAAGTGACTCCGCCAAGGAGCTTGAAAGGATGCTGGAGATGATCCGCGAGCACAGACTCGAAAGCTACGTTATGAGAAACCCGGCAGAGCGGGTACTCACCGAGCTCGACGACGTTCGCTCGGAAGCTTCAAATGAAGGGTGGGACGGTTACGGAGCTCGACCGCTGAACCCGGTTTCGTATGATTTTGCTATAAGGGTCCTAAATGCTCTGCCCGCTTCTGCGCCTATCCCAGAGGTGAGTGCTGATGTTGATGGCGAAGTTGTTCTCGATTGGATATTTGGGGAACGCAAAGCCTTGACTATGAGTATCGGACCGACTGGCCGGTGCACGTTTGCATGGATGCTAGGACAGAGTACATCTCGTGGAACTGATTGGATAGACGATGAGATTCCTGCGCAAATTACTTTTGCGTTGGGGCAGTTGGCCCGCGCCACAACAACAAAGCACGCACGCTGAGTTGACCGAAATTACAGCCTTTGCGCCTCCCTGCGAGCTTCCGACCAATGAGTTGGTTGCCCGCTTTATTTATAGCGAGAGACGCATGAGTAGGTCATCTGCCCGGCCCAAGCCCGACGCTTTCTACCCTCCCCCGGATGATGAACTATCCGTGGTGCATTCAACAGGATTGCCGGATTCCGATGTGTGGGAGATTGGCAGACTGCACACCTTGGGTAACCAATCTGGACGAGACAAAATTTGCGGACGCGCTGATGTGCCCGTAATGGCGTTGGCCGAGAGGAAACTTCGCGCAATCCGCGATGACAACCCCTTCAGGCGCCACACATCTGTCATGGGTTGGCCCGAATCTGGCGACGCTGATGAAAAAAAACAACAACGTAAACAGATATGCCTCGAACTCAGCCAAGATCCGACTGTGAAACTCGTCATTCCGGAAAGTCCTATCGTTCGTTCTGCTGAGTGACCTCAAACACGCTGCTTCCTGTGCTACTTCTTCGCCCGCTTGTAAAACGGTATCGGCACCTGCTTCGCGCGGACTGAATTTGCACGGCACTGCACCAGCATGTCTGCGCCACCAGCGGCTACGGCAGTAGGCACGAGCGCCAGCGCGATATTCGTCTTGAGGAAGGGCGCGGGCGAGCCGGATGTGACGACGCCGATCTGATTGCCGTCGAGATCGTGCACTGTGTACCCGTCGCGGGCGATGCCGCGGTCGACCATTTCCAACGCTACAATTTTGCGCTTGGGGCCGCCCGAGGATTGCACGGCGAGCAAGGCATCGCGGCCGAGGAACTCGCCCTTGTCGAGCTTGAGCCAGCGGTCGAGGCCACCCTCAAAGACGTTGATCTCTTCGGAGATTTCGTGGCCGTAGAGGCTCATGCCGGCTTCGAGACGCAGAGTGTTGCGCGCGCCCAGGCCGCAGGGGCGAATGCCGAACTCCGCGCCAGCTTCCATCAGAGCGTTCCACATCTTCACCGTCGTCGGCTCGTCGGCAGGAATGTAGACCTCAAACCCGTCTTCGCCGGAGTAGCCGGTGCGGGCGATGAGCACGTTGGGAATCCCTGCGACTGTGCCCCAGGTAAACCAGTAATTTTTGATTGCGGCCAGATTGATCTTGGTCAGCTTCTGCAGCGTCTCCAGCGCACGCGGCCCTTGCAGCGCCAGTTGCGAATAGTAGCTGGAGTAGTCGCTGATGTGGATGCCGGGCCACGCGCCCACCTGCTTGCGAATCCACGCGTAATCTTTGTCTTTGGTGCCGGCGTTGACTACGAGCAGGTAATCGTTCTCGCTGAGGCGGTGGACGAGGATGTCGTCAACGAATGTGCCGGCGGGCGTGAGCAGGGCGGAGTAGTGGGCCTGGCCGTCCTTGAGGCGCGAGGCATCGTTCATGGTGATGTGCTGGATGGCGGCCAGCGCGCCGGGACCGCGAAACTGGATCTCGCCCATGTGGCTCACGTCGAACAAGCCCACGCCGGTGCGCACGGCCATGTGTTCGGCGATGAGGCCGCCGCCCGGACCGGGATACTCGACCGGCATGTCCCAGCCGCCGAAGTCCACCATCTTGGCCTTGAGGGCGCGGTGCGTGGCGTTGAGGGCGGTCTTACTGAGCGGGACGGCTGGCGAGGCGAGACTGGGAGAGGCGGGGACGTGCGTGGCGGTATCAGACATGATGGCGTTCCTTTCAGGAATCCTGCTCTACTTCTTTCACGATAGGGATGCGGTGGCAGCGGGGTCAAACCCGACTGCAGCGCGTTAGGATGAGAGGTACCGCCGGAGCGGAAAGAATCCGCAGAAGAAGGCTGGAGAGAACAGGCGCATGAACCAGTTTCGAGGGGTGCTAATGCTGCTGGCCGCGGGCATAGCGTTCTGGCGGGGATGGAAGATTCACACCGGACACACAGCGCTATTGGGCTACGGACTGGGCGTGCTGGCGCTGGGCCTTGCGATCTGGCACTTGACCCGCAAGCCGGACCGGCCACGAGTGTGAAGGGCAGCCTTTGTTGGTGAATCAGGGCAGCGTCACGATCATCTGACGGAGAGTCTCGAAGGCAATGCACACCTTGTACAACCGCATTCAGGGCCGCAACGTGGAGCGGCTGGCGGCGTTGAGCGACGGCATCTTTGCCGTGGCCATGACGCTGCTGGTGCTCGATCTGCACATTCCCACGGCCGCGCAGGTGCACAGCGAGCAAGAACTCGTGTATGCGCTGGGCGCACTGGGGCCGCAGTGGATCGCTTACCTGATGAGCTTTCTCACGCTGGGCATTTTCTGGGCGGGGCAGCAGACGCAACTGAACCATATCGAAGAGGGCACGCGCGACCTCACGTGGATTCATCTGGGATTTCTGTTCGCCATTACTTTGATGCCGCTCTCTACGCGGCTGCTGGCGGAGTTCATCACTTACCGCGCGGCGCTGGGCCTTTACTGGCTCAATATTCTGGCGCCGGGCGTGATGCTCTATTGGAGCTGGAGCTATGCGACGCGCGCCGCCCTGATCAAAGCCGATACGCCGCAGGAGGTGCGGGCCAGTATCTGCAGGCGGGTGGTGATTGCGCAGTCGCTCTACGCGGGCGGAGCTGCGCTTTGCGTGATTGACACGCGGGTGAGCATCGCGGCTATCGTGTTGGTGCAGTTGAATTATGCCGTTGCGCCGCGGCTTTGGCGACGGACGAAATAAGTTGAGATTAACCCTTCACTGACCCAGAGCAACTTCGCGCAGAATGCCGTGTTTCTCCTTCTATAGCGGTTGGGAGATCCGCCCAGCCCGTGGAGGTGGCCGATGTTGACCACAGCATTGAATGCGTTGGTGTTGATACGGATTGGGGGTCTGCGGTTGACGCATGGCGGCGGATGGGACGGCTTTGGACCGCTGCTGGTCGGGCTGGCAATTATCGGCGTCCTCATCGAGGCGCTTTCGCGGTTTGATCAACGATTTTCTTTCAGTTGTTGAGGGCGAGCGACAAATAACTTACCTGCGCCGCGCCCGCCAGAAAGAGCTGACCCCGAGATAGAGAAAGACCGCCACAACCATGGCAGTGATCAGGAACATCCGGTGGTCGGGGCCGTGAGCCCAACTGCCTCTCATGCGCCAAAGGTTTGGGGTAAAGACGATTACCGGCAAAAGGAAAAAGACGCCCGTGACTTCGAGCCAGATGATGCTGCCGACGCGCCGGAAGGGGCGCAAAAAGCCGCCCACGCCACGGGCCACGTCTCCACTGGCCTGGGCGGTGACCCGTTTGGCCGCTTGGACCCGAACTGCGGCGTTCGCTAGCGGTTGGGCCTGAGGCTGGGCCTGTTGCGAGGCGGCGGATTGTGCCGTGGCCGCCAGGCGCTCGCCAGCCATGCGGCCGGCAACGCGCAATCCCGTGCCAAGGACGCGGCCAATTGTCTGTGGTCTCATTCCATTTATGATGGTAGCAGCGACGCGGGGTGAGACGCTTCTCGCCATTTGCCGCCGCTTTCCGTTTGCTCCTGAACGGGGATGGCAGTAAGGTAGATAAATCTCACGCCGCAACCCGCGCTTACATGTTCGCGCCGGCAGCCGCTCTGGAGGTATTCGTGACATCGCGTCTGCGCGAACTGATTCAACAATTGGGCGAGGCCATCCACGAGTCGGTCATCGAGAGCGAGCAAATCGCGGGAGTGGTGCAGGATATTCGCAAGCACGGCTTCGACGTGCTGCTGATGCTTGAAGCCACCATTGGCCTGAACGAAGTTGTGGCCAAGGAAGCCGAGGCTGCCGACGGCGATGGCGCAGAGGAAGGCGCGTCCCCAGGCTCATTCACACCCAATGACCTGCACTTTCTGCGCTCGCTGCGGATATCCATCGAAGGCGAAGAGGAAGGCGCCTCCGATAACGACACCGAGTAATCCGGGCAGGACAAGCATGGTTTGGCCGGCTGGGCCGTCGGTTTGGGAAGATAATAAACCTATGGCGACATTACCCAATTCGGAAGAACTCTGGACCGTGCGGGAGTACCTCCGCACGAGTTGGAGCCCGGACCGCGAGTACGTGGATGGGCGGATCGAGGAACGGAACTTGGGCGAGAAAGAGCACTCCATCATCCAGCGGTATCTTACGGTTCTCTTTGCAATTAAGCGCGCGGAATGGAGAGTTGAGGTTTTTCCAGAGCTTCGCACGCAGACTGGATCGAGGCGCTTCCGAGTCCCTGATGTTCTCGTAATTCGGAGCGAGGAGAAATTCGAGCGCTACATCACGCGCCCACCGCTTATCGCCATCGAAATACTTTCGCCGGAAGATACGCTCCGGCGCATGCAGGAGAAAGCGTCAGAGTATCGCGGCTTCGGCATCGAAAACATCTGGGTGATCGACCCCGAGCCTCGGTTGGCCTATCGATACACTTCCGCCGGCCTCGAAGAGGTGCATGCCGGTGAACTCGTTGTGCCGGAGACGCCGATTCGGGTGGTGCTCAGCGAGTTGTTTGCGGAGTTAGACAGGGCGTAACGATGTCCAGGATTTTCTGAAGCTTCAGCTCTTCAATGCCACACGTATGTGCAGTTCCTTCAACTGCTGTTCGGTGACCGTCGTCGGTGCGTCGGCCATCAGGTCGATGGCTTTGGCGGTCTTGGGAAACGCGATCACTTCGCGCAGGCTGGGCGCGCCTGCCAGCAGCATCACAATGCGATCCAGGCCGAGCGCGATGCCGCCGTGCGGCGGCGTGCCGTATTCAAGCGCGTCGAGGAAGAAACCGAAGCGCGCCTTGGCCTCTTCGTCTGAAATTCCCAGCGACTGGAAGATTTGCTGCTGCACATCCTTGCGGTGAATACGGATGGAGCCCGAGCCGAGTTCGAGGCCGTTCATCGCCAGGTCGTAGCAGTTGGCGCGCACACTGGCCGGATCGGTGAGCAAGTTGGCCATGTCAGCTTCGAAAGGCGAGGTGAACGGATGATGCGCAGGCACCCACTTTGCCGAGGCCAGGTCGTACTCGAACATGGGGAAGTTGACGATCCAGATGGGGTTGAACGCAGACGCCCCGTCGACTGCTTTTCCGCCGCTCCGCGGATCCGCGTTTTGGACGGCCTTCTCGGTGATGCCGAAAGCTCCATGCCGATCGGCGTACTTCTTCGCGAGTTCAGTGCGGAAATTTCCCGCTGCCGAGTAGACGTTGATCTCACGCTCCGACAGGCGGCCCTCAAACTTGGTGTCGCTGGCCTTGATGTGGTGGGCGGGGTCGCCGGCCACGATGATGACGAAGTCCCCCTCTGCCGCGCCGGCCAACTCGCGAACCTTCGCCGCGGCCTCGGGGAAGCCCTTAGCCAGCCGCTTGAAGTCGTCGATGAACTTGGCGCCCTTTTTCTGGTCGAAGATCGGGTGGTTTTCTTCGCGCTCCTTGCGGCTCAACTCGCCCACCTTGGGAATGCGGAGAGCGACGACGGGCAGTGCAGGATCAATCTGCAGGGTCGCGAGTGCTGCTTCGGTGAATGCCTCGCGTACATCGGTGAGCCCCGGCAGGCGCAGGTCCGGCTTGTCGCTGCCAAAGCGGCGCATTGAATCGTCGTAAGTGATGCGCGGGAAGGGCGTGGGCAGCGTGACGCCGGCTGCCGCAAAGCCCGCTGCAAGAAACTGCTCCACCACGCCGAAGACCGTCTCCTGGCGCGGAAAACTCATCTCAAGATCTACCTGCGTGAACTCGAGCTGGCGGTCGGCGCGCTGGTCCTCGTCGCGGAAGCAGCGGGCAATCTGGAAGTAGCGGTCGAAGCCGCTGATCATGAGGATCTGCTTGAAGATCTGCGGCGACTGCGGCAGCGCGTAAAATTCTCCCGGATGAACGCGGCTGGGCACCAGAAAATCGCGTGCGCCTTCGGGGGTACTTTTGGTCAGAATCGGCGTTTCGATTTCCAGAAATCCCTGCTTGCTGAGGCTCTTGCGGATGGCGAGCGTAATCTCATGCCGCAGCCAGAAGTTGCGCTGCATCTCGGGCCGGCGCAGGTCTACATAGCGGTACTTGAGGCGGACTTCCTCGTTCTGGATGGCTTCTTCAGAAGGCGAAAACGGCGCCAGTCGCGTGTCGTTGAGCACCAGTAGCTGCGTCGCCTCGATTTCAATTTCGCCGGTGGGCATCTTGGGATTGATGGCGTCCGGGTCGCGCAGGCTGACCTTGCCTACGGCGGCAACGACGTACTCCGGCCGCACCTGTTCGCCCTTCAGGTGGCCGTCGGGGGTCAGCTCCTTGTCCAGCACGATCTGGGCAATGCCGGAGCGGTCGCGGAGATCGAGAAAGATGAGGTTGCCGTGGTCGCGGCGGCGGTTAACCCAGCCCATTAGAACCACTTGCTGGCCAGCGTGGTCGGCGCGCAAGTCGCCGCAAAGATGCGTCCGTTCAAGATTGCCTAAGAAATCGAGCACTGCCTGTGTCCTTTACTCGCCTGCTGGTTTTGAGAGGAAGACAGCCAGATCCACGCGAGGAACCTTGGTCTGAATGCCGGTGGCGAAGGTCTTCACTGTAAGGATACCGGATTGTAGCTCGTCTTCGCCCAGGATGACGATGTTGCGCGCGGTCTTGTCGGCGGCATCGAAGGATTTTTTCAGGCGAAAACTGCCTTCGCCGAGCTCGATCCACAGCCCCTGGTGGCGCAATTCGCGGGCCAGGTTCAAGGCGGCCGAGTTCAGTCCCTCGCCCAGCGGAGCAATGTAGGCATCCGCCTTTAATGCGGCAGCATTCTGGTCGAGTTGGGCGAGCAGGGTAAGCACCAACCGGTCCTCGCCGATGGCAAAGCCGATACCGGGCGCCTTAGGCCCGCCGATGGCCTCGCTCAAGCCGTCGTAACGGCCACCGCCCAGCAGCGCATTCTGTGCGCCCAGACCGCCATGCGTGAACTCGAAGGTGGTGCGGGTGTAGTAATCCAAGCCGCGCACCAGG
Organism: Occallatibacter sp.; assembly: GCA_035945795.1. Classification (GTDB taxonomy): domain Bacteria; phylum Acidobacteriota; class Terriglobia; order Terriglobales; family Acidobacteriaceae; genus Telmatobacter. Next base: position 47,060 of record DASYZU010000049.1, on the reverse strand, counting down.
CGGTTGTTGCGCGTATAAGGAACGCCAGCTGCGTCGAGTGCCGCTGTGACAGCGGCAAAGTGCGCCTGCGAGGCCTCGTCAAGCGAATCGGCAATCACCGGCAGCGTGTCGATGATGGGCTGGTCGGCTGGAACCTTGCAGTCCAGCACGCGCAGAGGATTGGTGACGGCGCGGCGCTGACAGTCTTGACACATCTGGCCGACTACTGGGATGAGGGCCGCACGAAGGGTTTCGTTGTAACGGGCGCGGTCGGCGGCGGAGCCAACGGAGTTGAGTTCGAGAGTCCAGCCGGTGATGCCCAGCTCGTCGAGCAGAGTGGATAGCATCTCCAGCACTTCGGCGTCGCGCAGCGGACTTTCGCTGCCTGCCGAGGGCGGTCCCAGCACCTCGGCGCCAATCTGCGAAAACTGCCGGTAGCGTCCCTTCTGCGGACGCTCGCGGCGGAACTGCGGGCCGATGTAATAGAGCTTTTGGAGCTGGCCGGTTTCGCCGAGCTGGTGCTCGATGTAGGAGCGGACTACTCCGGCGGTGTTTTCGGGCCGCAGCGTGAGCGACTGCGTCTTCTCCGACTGCGCCCGTGCGCGATCCTCCCAGGTGTACATTTCTTTCGAGACGATGTCGGTTTCCTCGCCCACGCTGCGGGCGAAGAGTGCCGTGTCTTCAAAGACAGGCGTGCGGATTTCGCCGAAGTTGTAGCGTGCAAACACGGCGCGGGCAGTAGCTTCGATGCGGTTCCAGAGGGCGGTCTCCGGCGGCAGCAAATCGCGGGTGCCGCGGATGGCTTTCAGTGTGCTCATGACCTATCTAGTCTAAATGGGCTGAAAGACGGAGCCCATAGCAGCGAGGCGCGCTCGATAGCTTTGCGTTATCCCAGAATTCCGCGGCCGATCCGGACCCACCAGCCGGATGCGCCTAACCATGTGTAGATCACAAAGGCCTGCACGGCAATCAGAGGGGCCAGCGCATAGAGGTACACCTTGTGGATGCGCCGATTCACGAAGAGGTCGCGCAGGACGCCCAGAAGAATCACTCCATCCAGGCACCAAAAGAAAAGGCCGTGATCGTAGATATAGTCATAGCGGCCAAAGGCCGCGTCGAGCAGCCCGCAGGTGGCAATGAAGATAAGCCGGCGATGCAACTCGGGCTTCTTGCGCCACAACACGGCGAGCCCAAAGAAGACGCCGAAGGCAACCATGTCGTAGAACGGGACGATGAGAAAAGCCTCCGCGCCGGGCTCATGCTTCTGATAGGTGTCAAAGCGTCCCATGATGATGGATGTGACCACACCAAGCGGAACCATCACCGTACCAAGCCCCGCGCCAAACCAACCGAAGAAGCGATGCCACCTCACGTTGTGGGTGCGCACCAGCGCAGACTGAAAGACGAAGAAGGCCACCCACCCGGAGAATGCTGCGGCATGGAACCAGAGAATCAGAGGCCGGGGCACGGGAGGATGGAGGAGGTTGTCGTTGACCGTACGGCTGAAGCCCGACACTACAATGGCCACGATCAGAAGCGACATGGCGAAATAGAAATACCGGTTCACGAACCCCTTGAGCGGGGTCATGGTGCCGGTTCCTTTGCGGGCATCTGAGATTGAGTGAACTCGTCTCGTGTCGACAAGGGTAGGTTGAAGGGCCATGGCGCATTCCTCCTTAGCGAGCCTGCGCTCTTAACGAGCGCGCAGTAAGGCATCATGAACAAAAAACAGAAAAGGCGATGATCCTGGCGTCGGGAGGGGGAAAGAATGCGAATGGACTACCAGGGTGCGGGCAGTGTAGCACGCGGCTGATTAGCGCTCAACGAAAAATGCGCATGCATCCTTCCGCGGCGCTCCACATACAATACGGGCATGGAATATCGTCTTCTGGGAGGCTCCGGCCTCAAGGTTTCTGCACTGGCTTATGGGACTGCCACGTTCGGTGGTACTACGGGGTTCTTTGAGGCAATGGGAACCACCGAAGTGGACGAGGCACGGCGCCTGATCGACATCTGTCTCGAGGCCGGCGTGAACCTGTTCGACACGGCGGATGGATACGCGCATGGGCGTTCGGAAGAAGTGCTCGGAAAGGCGCTCGGGGCGAAGCGGGACAAGGTACTGATCTCCACCAAGTCCGGTTTCCCGACGAGCGACGGGGTGAACGATCAGGGGTCGTCGCGGTACCATCTGCGTCGCGCGCTTGAGGGCAGCCTGCGCCGCCTGGGCACGGACTATGTGGACATCTACCACCTGCACGGATTCGACGCGCTGACCCCGATCGAAGAGGTACAGGACACGCTGAACAAGTTTGTGCGCGAGGGCAAGGTACGCTACATTGCGTGCTCGAATTTTTCCGGGTGGCACCTGATGAAGTCGCTGGCCGTTGCCGATCGCTACGGCTGGACACGGTTTGTCGCGCACCAGGCGTACTACTCGTTGCTCGGCCGTGAGTACGAGTGGGAGTTGATGCCGCTTGCCCTGGACCAGAAGGTCGGCACTCTGGTCTGGAGTCCGCTGGGCTGGGGCCGCCTGACGGGCAAGCTTCGCCGCGGCCAGCCGATGCCAAAGGTAAGCCGTCTGCACAAGACCGCCGAGCAGGGGCCGCAAATGCCCGATGAGTTCCTGTATACGGTGGTTGATGCACTGGAAAAGGTTGGCGCGGAGACCGGAAAGACGGTTCCGCAGGTGGCGATGAACTGGCTTCTGCAGAGGCCCACAGTTTCGTCGGTGATTGTGGGCGCGCGCAACGAAGAACAACTGCGGCAGAACCTGGGAGCTGCGGGTTGGAACCTTACCGGGGGCCAGGTGGCAGCGCTCGATAAAGCGAGCGAACAGCCGGCTGTCTATCCCTACTGGCATCAGCGGAAGTTCTTTTCCGAGAGGAATCCGGTCCCGGTGTAGAAAGGCAGGGGTCGCGGATCAGGGGTCAGGGAAAACGCCGACCCTCGCGCCCTCAATTCAGTTTGTCAATTCTCGTCGGACGTATCGAGAGAAAGTTTGTGGTGCTTGCGAAAGACATAGTGGCCCACGAGCCATCCGGCTGCGCTGCCCACCACAACGTCAGAGGGGAAGTGCTGCTGGCCCATGACGCGTGTGAGGCTCACTCCGGCAGCGCCTGAATAAATCAAGAGCTGACTCAAGCGTGAGGGGTACTCGCCGGCCAGCACGGCCGCGGCTGACCATGCGACGACGCTGTGGGATGAAGGAAACGAGGAGTCGATGCCCGCGCCCGTTTGAAAAAACTTTCCCCTCGCGCTGTCAACGTCCGGCCGCTCCCGCCAGAACATCAGCTTCATGCCCTGTTCCACGACGACACCGTCGATCATCGCTTCTGCGCTCAGAATGCCGGCCTCATGCGCTCGCGGGATCTGCCGGAAATGGCCGTATCCAAACAAGGCGACAGGAGCGGCGATAAATCCGCCAATCAGCGCATTCGATACGTCGATGTTCTTCTGGTTGAAGCCGGGGTCTTTCGAGACCACATGCGTCATGGCGCTTCGATCGGTGGCGATTGCCGCGCCGGTAGCTGCGGCAAGCGGGAGAAACCACTCAAGGTCACCCGCGCGAAGGCGGACAGGGCTAGTCCAGATGGCGGCCTGATCCCGCAGAATGTTCCCAGGTGTACCGCGCACTGTTACTTCATCCGAGTCTTCGGCTTTGGCGGTCTGCCCTACGGCCTTACTGCCGGTCTGCCCGGTTTGCGGCAGCGGCGCATCAGGCAATGAGCCGACGCTGTCCCCTGAAGGCGGTTGCAGGCTCGCGCTGTCAACGGTTTGCCCACCAGCCGATGCGCAAAGGCCAACCGTCAGGATGGAGAAGAACAGGGTGGCGGAAAGCCGGGCGAGCAATCTCGGCTGCCTGAAGCGCATTAGTCTGATGTAATTGAGCGTACAAGTGCCGGAAATAGGAGACTCCAGGATTCGAATTTAGTTCACAGGTAATTCTATTTGAAGAGCCGATGCCGGTAAGAGCAATTTAGCTCTCCGGCTCGTTGAGGTAAATATCGACGTAATCCAAGTAGTTCTGAGCGTATTCGCGAATAAGGGCAAGATCTTTGTCAGTGATTTCGCGGCGCAGCTTAGCGGGGACGCCGGCCCACAGCGTGCGGGGCGGAACGACTGTGTGCTCGGGAACGACGGAGCCTGCGGCGATGATACAGCCATCGCCGACGCGGGAGTTGTTGAGGACGCGAGCGCCCATGCCGATGACCACCATGTCTCCAACGGTGCAGCCGTGAACGGTCGCGTTGTGGCCGATGGTGACCCAGTCGCCCACGATAACCGGATAGAGGTTGCGCTGGCCGTGGAGCACGGCGCAATCCTGCACATTGGAGCAGGAGCCGACGCGGATTGAGTTCACGTCGCCGCGCAGGACGGCATTCATCCAAACCGAGGAGCGTTCGCCGATGGTGACGTCGCCGATAAGCTGGGCTGAGACGTCGATGTAGCAACCGGGTGAAAACTGGGGCCGATGCCCCTGATAACTGCGGATCATGGTTGAGCAACCTCGCCGGGAGCGTGGAATCCCCTGTTCAGAGTGTAAAAGAAAGGCCCTTTTGAGAGGCGGAACCGGGTTTCTTGTCTAAGTTCAATCAACGGACAGGATAGGGCACACAATTTTCGCGTCACTATTCATGATGCGGACATGAATCTCGGGAATTTCCGGGCGGGAGACGAAACTGTATCCTAAATCTCCTCTTTCGAGTATCCTAAGAGGAGCCCCATGGCATGTTTGGAGGTGGGATTTTTTGGCAGAGGTTCGCGTACAGGAAGGCGAGCCGCTCGAGAATGCGCTACGCCGGTTCAAGCGGAAGGTACAGCAGGAAGACATCATCAAGGAAGTAAAGCGTCACTCCTACTATCTGAAGCCCGGTGAAAAGCGCCGCGTCAAGGCAGCTTTGGCGCGCAAGCGGAATCGCAAGAAGGCTCGCAAAGAGCAGGACTAACCTTTTAACCAATCGCGGCACGTGCCGTCCTGACTACTCCCGCTGAAACCAAGCGGGAGTAGCCAGACAGTCCAGGCAAGATCGGGACGGCGGGCCGCGATTGATTTCGGCTGGATTACTTCGCATAGGCCGATGCGTTATAGTGCTCTATGCCTTTCCCGGATCATCGGGCAGACATGGTAATCGCCGCACCCTTTGATGCGGCCCGGGCCCTTGTGGCGTGTCACGAACAGAAACAGGGAACCGGGACCGGCAAGATTCGCCCATGGCCGATTTCGGTGTACGTTCTTGTTTTGGGGAAGCCGGCCATGGAATTCACCGATCGAATACTGAAGTGCATCGACTGCGGCGCCGAGTTCGTTTTCACGGCCGGCGAGCAAGTGTTCTTTAACGACAAACAATTCAAGAACGACCCCAAGCGCTGCAAACAGTGCAAGGCGAAGCGCGTTCGGGGCAATCACAAGGTTCGTCCCGAGACCCGAACCACCTGTTCGGAGTGCGGAGCGGAGACCACGGTTCCCTTCAAGCCTACCCAGGGCAGACCTGTGCTTTGCCGCACATGCTTTCAGAAGCAAGGCAAGTTCGCAGTGGCTCCGGAAGCTCCCGTCCAGGGTCGCTGACAGACCCTAGCGCAGTGCCTGGCTGAAGAGCAGGTCGCCCTTGAACCCTGAGGGGAACCCCGCGGTGCGGACCAATGTCGCCAACTGTGCCCAGTGGCGCTCGCTGTGGAAGAGCGCATGGACCGCGATCTTGCGGCGAGAGACGATGCGCGCCTCCGGTGGCACCCAATCCATGTCGAGAACGTGGGGCTGGTTCCAGCTTTCGTCCGGGGCGGCCAGCAAGCCGCGGAAGATCTCGACTGCCTGGTTGTGCAGATCGAACAGCGCATCAAGCGGCCCGGCGGGCATCTGCTCCTTCGGCGTCACGGGAAGCCCGGCCAGCCGCTGGTTCCAGCGCAGTTCCACTCCCCAGATGTGACGTACAAACTCCTGCACGTTGGCGGTTCCGCCAATGTCGCAGGGAAGCTCAAGCAGATGCGGGTTGTTGTCGAGATGCGACTTCCAGAAGTTTGATGACTCCCGGTTCCAAACAAGTAGTTCCTGCAGCATAATTCCGACACTCATGGCTTCTCCTCTCAGACAGAGATTTTGATGAGTGAACCCGTCGATCAGTTCTAAGATTTCAACGCGCGGTGGCCAATATCGCGCCGATAGTACATTCCTTCAAAGTGAATCTCCGCCATCGCCTGGTAGGCGCGGGCCAGAGCTTCCTTCAGCGTCCCGGCTGCCGCGGTCACGCCCAGCACGCGCCCACCTGCGGTCAGCAACTGTCCGCCCACCTGTGCTGTGCCGGAGTGGAATACCTGCACTCCCGGAACCTGTGCGGCGGCGGCCAGGCCGCTCATCGGCAGCCCGGTTTTATAGCTACCCGGATAGCCGGCTGAGCTGGTCACAACGCAGACTGATGCGCCGGGAGTCCAGTGCAACTCAGTCTGGGCCAGGCGGCCGTCGATGCAGGCTCCGAGCGCTTCCACCAGGTCGCTGTCGAGGCGGACCAGCAGGGCCTGTGTCTCGGGATCGCCGAAGCGGGCGTTGAACTCCAGCACCTGGGGGCCGCGCGCAGTCATCATCAGCCCGCAATAAAGCACGCCCGTAAATGGTGCACCTTCCTCGGCCATGCCGCGAACGGTGGGCTCGGCGATGTGGTGCATGATCCACTCTGTCATTGCGTGGTCCAGCAGCTCATCCGTCGAGTAGACGCCCATGCCGCCCGTGTTTGGACCGGTGTCGCCCTCGCCCACGCGCTTGTGGTCCTGGGCAGGGACCAGCGGCACCACATGCGTGCCGTCGCTCAGGCAGAGGAAGCTGATCTCGTCGCCATCGAGGAACTCCTCGATGACCACCTGCTGCGCCGCCTCGCCCAGCAGCGCGCCGGTGAACAGTCCCTTCGCGGCTTCGACGGCAGTAGGTCGCGAGGTACAGATGATGACGCCCTTGCCGGCTGCCAGCCCGTCGGCCTTGACCACGATGGGCGCGTGAAAGAAGTCGATGGCCTTTTCCACCTCGGCCGCCGTGGAGCAGACGGCGAAGTTGCCAGTAGGAATGTTGTGGCGCTGCATGAATTCCTTGGCAAATCCCTTGCTCGTCTCAAGCATGGCCGCGGCGCGCGTAGGTCCAAACACGCGCAGGCCGAGCTCCTGGAGGGCATCCACTATGCCCAGCGAGAGCGGCAATTCGGGCCCCACGATGGTCAGGTCGGGCCGCTCGGCCTCCGCCAGGCGAACCATCGAGGCGACATCCTTCAGATTCACGGGAACGCAGCGCGCCAACTGGGCAATGCCGCCGTTGCCGGGCGCGCAAACCACCTCTGTCACCCGCTCACTTCGCTTTACAGCCCAGGCCAGCGCATGTTCGCGGCCACCGGAACCAAGGATCAAGACTTTCATGAGAGCACACCTTCCATACGGGCATTGTCGATGCCCAAAACGTTATGGTCGGCAATGCGGGGTGGTGAAGTCAAACGTGGCGAGTGGAAATGAGCATTGCCGCCGTTCCCCTATACTGAGGCGTGGCGAGCCGGCTCATCGGCACACGCGCAATTGAGAGAGACCCACCATGGTAGAAACCCGCATAAAGCCTTATCGCGAGCAGGTCGCCGAAGAGACGCGGCGGGCCGAGCAGACGCGAGCTTATCGGCGCAATCAGGTGTTTGGAGTACTGATGGTGGCGGCGGCAATTTGCGCATGGTGGCTCTTCCACACCAATCCCAAATGGATATTTCCGCCCGGCTGGTGGCGTCCATGAGTCCTGCGCGGACGGCGAACGGCGGCTCCGCCGCAATAGCCCCCTTGGCCGTTCTCATACTCGGCCCCACCGGTAGCGGCAAGACGGCGCTTTCGCTGGCGCTGGGCGAGCGCTTCGGCGGCGAGATCGTCAGTTGCGACTCAGTCGCCGTCTATCGCGGCATGGACCTGGGCACGGCCAAGCCAACCAGGGAAGAACAGGCGCGGCTGCCGCATCACCTGATCGATGTGGCCGAGCCCGACCAGCCATTCACCGCCGGCGAATACAGCAGACAGGCCCGCGCGGCTCTGCGCGAAATTGACGGACGGGAACACTTGCCCATTGTGACCGGGGGAACGGGGCTTTACCTGCGGGCGCTTACCGACGGACTATTTGCCGGACCTTCCCGCCAGCAAGAACTCCGCGAACGTTTGATGCTCAGCCGGCAGTCCCACGGCGAAGCCCGGCTACACCGGCTGCTGACGCGGCTCGATCCGGCATCTGCGGCCCGCATCCACGCCAACGACACGCCCAAGCTGATTCGCGCCATCGAGGTCTGCCTTGCCGCGCGCAAACCGCTGTCGGAAGTCATGGCGCGCGATCCGCTTACCGGCTTCCGACTGTTGCGCATCGGCCTCAATCCGCCGCGCCAGCAGTTGTATGAGCGGCTCAACCGCCGAGCTGCAGCCATGTTTGCCGCCGGCCTCATCGAGGAAACGCGCAACCTGCTTGAGCGCTACGGCCCGGTGAAAGCGCTCGACTCGCTGGGCTACCGGCAGGCGATGGCCATCCTGGCTGGGACTGTAAGCCTGGATGCCGGGATAGAAGCCGCGCAGCAGGGTCATCGCAACTATGCCAAGCGGCAGTTGACCTGGTTCCGTCGCGAGCCGGAGGTCAACTGGCTTCAGAGCTTTGGCGATGAAGCAGAGACACAACGCAAAGCTTTCAAGCTTGTTCAACAAAACCGGTAAGAACATGTCCCGCATGATGGCTGATCATAAGCAGCGGAGCAGCGGGCCAACACGCATCCATTAAACTGGATGCTGAAATGCGACGCTCGTATCCACAGGAGCGCCCCGGAATGGAGTTTCCTTTGGCAGAGACGATCCCAACAACGATCTACGACGTAGCCATCATCGGCGGCGGGCCGGCTGGCTACACGGCGGCCATTCGCGGCGCGGAGTATGGCCTGAAGGTGGCGCTCATCGACAACGCCCCGAGGCTGGGCGGCACCTGCCTGCACGTGGGCTGCATTCCGACCAAGGCGCTGCTGTTCAACGCCGAGATTTGGGACCACCTGAAGCACGCTGCCGAATTTGGAATTGCCAGCATCGGCGATCCGACGCTCGACTGGGCCGCAGTGCTTAAGCGCAAAGACTCTATCATCACCAAGCACGTCAAGGGTCTCGAATTCCTGATGAGGAAACACAAGATCGCCGTCATCGCTGGCAATGGCCGGCTGACCGGTCCTGCGCAGAACGGCGTGCATACGGTCGAAGTAGCCGGGCAGGGCGGCGACGCGAGTCAGGTGAAGGCAAAGAACGTGATTCTTGCGACCGGCTCGTCTGCCAAGATGCTGCCCGGACTCGAAGCCGACAGCACAGTGCTGACGAATATCGAAATCCTCTCGATCGACCAGGTGCCCAAGTCGCTCATCGTCATCGGCGCGGGCGCGGTGGGCGTTGAGTTCAGCTCCATCTTTCGCAGCTTCGGCACTGAAGTCACAATTCTCGAGTTTCTCCCCCGCGTAGTTCCTGTCGAGGACGAGGAGATTTCAAAGGAGCTCACGCGCCTCTTCAAGAAGCGCGGAATCGACGTGAATACAGGCGCAAAAGTTGAAAAGGTCGAGAAGACAGACACTGGCGTGAAGGTGACCTATACCGACGCAAATGGCAAGCCGCAGGTGAAGGAAGCAGAGAAGGTGCTGGTGGCTGTGGGCCGCGCCGGGCGCACGGAAAACATCGGCATTGAAAAAACAAAAGTGGAGCTGGAGCGCGGGCTCATCAAGATTAACGAGGCGCAGGAGACTGCCGAGCCCGGCGTCTTCGCCATCGGCGACATCGTGTCCGGCCTTCCGCAACTGGCGCACGTAGGCTCCATGAGCGGCATGGTTGCTGTTGCGAAGATTGCCGGCCGCCCGTTCCGTCCGCTGCGCCGCGACCGTATTCCGAGCTGTACGTACACCGAGCCGCAGATCGGCTCAGTTGGACTGACAGAAACGCAGGCAAAAGAAAAGGGCTACGAAGTAAAGGTGGGCAAGTTTCCGTTTGCAGGCAACGCGAAAGCCACCATCGTGGGCAACCACGATGGCTTCGTGAAGATAGTCTCTGATGCAAAGTATGGCGAGATTCTTGGCGTACACATTATCGGCCCGCAAGCCACGGAGATCGTCGCCGAAGCAGTCGCCGTGCTGGAGCTTGAAGGCACCGTAGACGAGCTGATGTTCACCATCCACGCGCACCCCACACTGGCCGAGTCCATGCTGGATGCATTTGGCGCTGTCGAGGGAATGGCGATCAACGCCTGATATGCCGCAAAAAAACCAGCCTGGCAAACAGGCTGGCTTTTTTGCGCATTCAGTGATTCAAGAGCGCGCTAGAGTTCCGTTGATTGCCCCGCCACCAGCGCCTTTGCCTTGGTAATGAAATCCGCCAGCGGCATGGAGCCCTGGTCGCCTTTGCCGCGAGTGCGGACACTTACTGCGTTACCCGCTTCTTCCTTGTCGCCGAAGACCAGTATGTAAGGAGTCTTCTGATTGGCGAAGTCGCGGATCTTGGCGTTCATCTTCTCGTTGCGGTCGTCGACTTCCACCCGCAGGCCGGCTTCCTTCAGCGCGCTCTCCACCTTATCCGAGTAAGCCTTATGCCGCTCGCTGATGGGCACCAGGCCCACCTGCACCGGCGCCAACCACAGTGGAAACGCCCCAGCGTAGTGCTCGATGAGCACGCCGAAGAAGCGCTCGACGGAGCCGAACAGCGCGCGGTGCACCATCACCGGCTGATGCCGCCCGCCGTCTTCGCCCACGTATTCTAGCTCGAACCGCGCCGGCAGGTTGAAATCGAACTGCACGGTTGAAAGCTGCCACAACCGGCCCAGCACGTCGACGAGTTTCACATCGATCTTCGGTCCATAAAACGCTGCTTCGCCGGAGATTGTTTTGTACGCGATTCCCTTCCTACCGAGCGCCCTTTCCAGCGCCCCCACGGCGAGGTTCCAGTTGTCGTCGGAGCCGGCATAGTGAGCCCGATCATTGGGGTCCCAGGTGGACAGCTCCACCTTGAATTCCTCGAAGCCGAAGGTATGCAGCACCGCTTCGGCAAAGTCGATGCAGGCTACAACCTCATCTTCAATCTGGCCGGGTGTGCAGAAGATGTGGGCGTCGTCCTGCGTAAAGCCTCGCACGCGCAGCAGGCCATGCATCGTCCCGGAGCGCTCGTAGCGGTACACATTGCCCAGCTCGGCATAGCGGACCGGAAGGTCGCGATAACTCTTCGGCGAGTTCTTGTAGATGAGAATGTGGAACGGACAATTCATCGGCTTCATGCGGTAGTTCGCATCGTCCAGTTCCATCGGCGTAAACATGTTTTGCGAGTAGAAGCCCTCGTGTCCGGACGTCTGCCACAGGTTCACGCGCGCCACGTGCGGCGTGTAGACAAGCTGGTAGCCGCGCCGCAGGCACTCATCGCGCATCCAGTCCTCCATGATCTTGCGGATCATGGCGCCCTTGGGATGCCAGAAGATGAGTCCCGCGCCGGCCAGCTCCTGGATGCTGAAGAGGTCCAACTGCTTGCCGAGCACACGGTGGTCGCGCTTGGCCGCTTCTTCAAGGCGCGCGAAGTGGGCGTCCAGATCCTTCTGCGAAAAGAAGGCTGTCCCGTAGATGCGTTGCAACTGCGGATTCTTCTCGTCGCCGAGCCAATAAGCTCCAGCCAGTGTGGTGACTTTGACCGCCTTCACGCGGCCGGTCGAGGGCACGTGCGGCCCACGGCAGAAGTCGATGAATTTGCCGTTGCGATAAAAGCTCACTTCCGACCCCGGCTCGGTGAACTTGGTCACGAAGTGCTTCTTCATGAAGTCGCCGTCGCGTTCAAAGCCTTCCAGGCTCTTATCTCTTGGAGCAAATTCACGCACGAACGGTTCATCCCGCGCCACCACCTCGGCCATCTTCTTTTCGATCAGCGCCAGGTCTTCCGGCGTGAATGGCTTTTCGCGATAGAAGTCGTAGAAGAAGCCGGAGTCAGTGGCCGGACCGTGGCCCAGCTTGGTCTCAGGAAAGAGTTCCAGCACCGCCGTGGCCAGCACGTGCGCGGCGGAGTGGCGGACTACCTTGAGCGCCTCGGGATCCTTCTCGGTGACGAGCTCAAGGCGTGTATCGGCGGTAAGCGGGGTCGAAAGGTCCACAATGCGCGGAGCGGCTGCGTCCTCGGCGGCGTACATTGCGGCTTCGGAGGGCTCTTCACCTGTGGTGGACTGCAGCACCACGCCAGTAACTGGTGTGAGGCGGGCAACCACGGAGGCCGCGGCCAGGCGCGGCGATATGGAGTTAGCAATTTCAAAGGGCGTTGTGCCGGCAGGCACTTCGCGAATAGCCCCGTCGGGCAGGTGTACGGCAATTGTCTGCGTGCTCATGATGGGTTGGAGTCCATTGGGGCCGCGAAAGGAAAAAACACGGCCAACACCTTGAGGATACAGCGGCTCTCCAACTGCTGTACATCGAGGCCACTGCCGCTTAGCAGCTTTTTCCGCAAGTAAAAGCAGCCCCGCGCGGTTCCCGGAATGGTACGTCCCCAGGCGTGCAGACCCATCAAGGACAACGGGATCCAAGTTGAGCGGAGCGTGCTGACCCTAACCCGAAATGGGGATGGAATGCTGCCCCGAATGGCTCTCATCTTGCCGCGATGGTGGAATGTTCGGGCATATCAAAAGCGCACTATTGTCACTTTCTGGGCTGGGACATTCTCAGCACGCATGAGGTCAACATGCAAGTACTCTGCAAGAGCACAAATGGCAACGCAGAGACCCATTGCTGCGTGTGCGGACAAGGTTTTGTGATGTTTTGGGATCGTCAGTCGCGAGCCGAGCGCATAACCGCTTTACACGAAATTCAGGAGGCGCTTCGCCATCATCACCGCAACGGGCCAGGGCCGGAGGCACACCCCAAGGAGAGCTTTCCGGTTCCGGAGTGGAGCGGTAATACCATCTTTTCCGGCACGGCAGCTCCCGGCACGGTGCCTACCTGGGATCTTTAGCTGTAGAGCTTTCGAACTTTTTAGCGAAGGAACCGGCCGACAAGTACGGCAACGATCATGAGCTTGACGAGCCATCCGGTCGCGTAAGAGGCCACAAAGAGCCGGTGCATCTTTATAAATGCGGCATTGGTCAGGATCAGCGGCAACGGACCGATCACCCAGACCGCAGCGGCAAGCTTGACTGCACTATGCACGGAGTCGATAGCCAGCCGGTTTGCCGTGTATGCAAAAACGGCGCAGGTCACAAAGGGCAGCAGGGCTGTAACTGCGATCGCTCTGCCTTCTGAGCCCTTGCGCCAGATTTCGGGGTCGGTAAAGCGCTTGTGAATCCAATCGCCGGCAAAGAACCAATCGGTAAGCGACGTGACGACACCAGCGCTAAAAACGATGAAAACGAACCTCGTCCAGTCCATGCGTGGTTGTCTCCGAATACGCTGCATCCTACCCAAGCGGAGTCCTTCGCGCAAGCACAATGCGCCGATTTAGCGAGGGAATCTTCTCACGCTTTGCACAGTGAGCGGTCAACCGGTGAGTGGCAGCGGGGTGCGCAGGACAGGCAGGGTTCGAGGGCCGGCAGCTTCAACCGTATAGACCAGGCCAAGAGCACTGCCGTAGGTAGTTTTTTTGAGAGCTCTCTTCGTAGCTTACGAACACGAGAGCGAACGCTATGGGCCATAAATTCAGATGCCTTCCTGCGATTTCGTCATTTCGGGTCATCGCAGGCGGCATCAGTCTTTTTGTGACGAGCTTTTCCGGCGAACAGGGTGCAAGCTATGCCGCTCCGGAGGCCATTGACGATCCCGACGCAGACGCAGGCGCATTCTGAGTGCCTGCGGCAGGTGGCGGCGCCGGAGTCGAAGAGCCCTGCTCTGCGGAGGATTCAATCGGGACGGCAGTTGCAACCTCGGTTGATTTGCCCGAAGAAGAGGGAATGGCTGGGGCCGCAGTTGCTGCAGTTGAGGTGGAACCGGGGATGTATCCATCCACCAGCTTGACGGAAAGGCCGAGTCTCGCAGCGATGCCGGAGGGAGACATGCCCTGGTGATGCAGCAACTTGATGTTGGCAGCGAGGGAGAGCTTTACCGTATCGCTCTTGAGGGTGGCCTCGGGCTCGACCGCGGCCACTCCTGCGCCGACAACGGCGGCCGGACGAATCTGGGTTGCAGCAGTAGCCGTGTTGATTCCCGATGCGGCGGGGTTGGCAGAGCTGATTGCAGTCATTGTTGTGCCTTTCTGGCTTTCAAGAAGGTTATCGGCCGAGATATGGCTGGGATGAGTGCCGCCGGCAAGTAAAGAGGCAAAAGGCGCCGTTCGGGTAAGCGGGTCACCCTGAGCCGGGGAGAGAAGAAAGGGGTGGAATGCACCTTCTATCGTTATTGATTTGGGGAGGGATTTGCTTTGCCGTGGCTGGGATGAGTGCCGAGTGGGCGGCAGATGAGGTGGCGGGATGGTATCGCACCCTGGTCACACCCTCGATCGCTCCACCGACCTGGGTATTCGGCCCGGTCTGGACCGTTCTCTACACGCTGATGGCTGTGGCCGCGTGGCAGGTGTGGCTCACGGACCCTTCGACCTTGCGTACCGAGGCTCTGACCATGTTTCTGGTGCAACTGGGATTTAATCTTGCCTGGACGTGGATCTTCTTCCGCCGGCATGCCATAGGGGCCGCACTGGCAGAGGTGGTTCTGCTGTGGATTGCAATTGCAGCCACGACGCTGGCGTTTGGCAAGGTTATGCAGGTGGCGGGGCTGCTGATGGTGCCCTACCTGGCCTGGGTGACTTTCGCGGTCGTGTTGAATGCCGCTTTCTGGCGGTTGAACCCGGCATTTCGGCCACAAAAATAGCCATCTCGCCGGCCCAGCCAGACGATCGTACGGCAACCAAAATAGACAAGCTAGGGCTGGAATCGCTCCCAGCCCTCACCTGTGTTTGCTAAATTCTGCCTGAATCCGTCCATTCGGGCTTAGAGCGGCTGTACGTCGGCAGCCTGCCAGCCCTTGGGCCCCTTCACCACGTTGAACTGGACGGCTTGACCTTCCTGCAAGCTCTTGAAACCACTGGAGTTGATTGCAGAGTAGTGCACGAACACATCTTCGCCGTTCTGGCGCGAAATAAAGCCGAAGCCCTTCGCGTCATTGAACCACTTCACAGTACCTTGTTCCATTTTGTTCGTATTTCCTGGATTGAATTGCGCTGGATGAATCGGAGCGACCACTGGCAGAATCTTGCTTGGTTGGGCGAGTTACTGCTCACGCCCGGTTCGGCTCTAACGCTGGCAACAGTGTATCATTACTGTCAAAAAACGGTAGATGATTTCTTGTTCACTGTCTCACTGTGCGAATTCAAATTCCGGAATTACCCTCCAGAACCCATTGACTAATATTGGCTTAGCATCTCACTCCCGCCTATGATACTGTGAGAGGTCGCCATGCCCCACGATCCTGTACCCGGCCTGTTATCCCGCGCTACGGAGCTGCTAGAGGCGGAGTTTACAGCTCTGCCGGCCTACTCGCAGGATTTCGATCAAGACGCGATTGCGCAGGTCCTGGCCGCCGCCGCACACCGGCTCGGAGACAACTACCCCTACTTCCACCCTCTCTATGCCGGGCAGATGCTCAAGCCACCCCATCCATTGGCGCGGGCCGCCTATGCGCTGGCCATGAACATCAACCCCAACAACCATGCCAGGGACGGCGGGCGGGCCAGCTCAGAGATGGAGATCGAGGCGATCGGTCAGATCGCCGCCATGTTCGGCTGGACGGAATATTTGGGCCACCTGACATCCAGCGGCACTCTTGCCAACCTGGAAGCTCTGTGGATTGCCGGGCAGTCTGCGCCCGGCAGGCGAATTGTTGGCTCGGAGCAGGCGCACTATACTCACCGGCGCATCTCGGCAGTGCTGAATCTGGAGTACTCGGAGATTCCAGCCGACAGCCGTGGGCACATGAGCCTGACGGACTTGGAAACCGAGTTGCGCAGGGGCGATGTGGGCACAGTGGTTGCGACCCTGGGCACCACGGCCATAGGCGCTGTGGACCCGCTGGACGAGATCCTTGCGCTGCGGGAGCGATACGGCTTCCGGGTCCACGTGGACTCAGCCTACGGCGGCTATTTCAAGCTGATCTCCGACACTTTGGACGAGCCGGCCCGTCGCGCCTTTGCGGCCATCGGCAAGGCCGACTCCATTGTGATCGACCCACACAAGCACGGCCTGCAGCCTTACGGATGCGGCTGCGTGCTGTTCCACGACCCAGCGGTGGGGCTCTTCTACAAGCATGATTCACCCTGCACCTACTTCACGTCGAAGCAGTTGCACCTGGGCGAAATCAGCCTGGAGTGTTCACGAGCCGGCGCGGCAGCGGTGGCCTTGTGGGCCACGCAGCAGCTTTTGCCGCTTGTGCCGGGCGGCGAGTTTGCGCGTGGGATGGCACAGGGCCGGGCGGCTGCCCGGGAACTGGGCCGGCGTCTGCATGGAGACGGCCGCTTCCAGCCGCTCGCAGCCGGCGCCCCCGAGCTGGACATCGTGGCGTGGAAGCTGAAGGCCGGCACCCCAGAGCGATCTTCGCAATTGGCGCAGGATGTCTTTGCTGCCTGCGCCGCACGGGACCTGCACCTTGCTCTTGTACAATTGCCGCTGTCCTGGTTTGCGCCGGCCGGGGCCGACCCAAACGGAGTCGCGGCTGGACTGGTTACCTGCCTGCGCTCGGTGCTGATGAAGCCGGAGCACGAGGAGTGGCTCGACCGCATCTGGGAACGATTCACCGCGGCTTGCGCGGACACAATGGGAGAGTAGAGCGGATGGTTGAAATCGGCTTTAATGGGGCCCATCAAGAAAACGTTCTCATTCTCGCGTTTGACTGCTTCCGGGCCCCCGATTCCGGCGTCCCTGCCCATGGTTGTCGAGTTTTGAATTCAATCGCGAGGTTTTGACTGAGATGCACGATCCTGCCGTCCTTCGTTCCATGCACGTAGCCCGCTTCAACGCGCAACCCGCCGTCTTTGTCGCGCCCGGCCGCGTAAACCTGATCGGTGAGCATACCGATTATGCCGAGGGCTTCGTCATGCCTGTGGCCATCAACTTTGCTACTCTAGCCGCCATTTCGCCGCGCACCGACGGCAAGATCGTCATCTACTCCGAGAACTTTGGAGAAGAGAAGACCTCTGACGCCGCCGCGAAGCCCGTTGCCAGCAAGCACTGGAGCGACTATCCGATGGGAGTGGTCTCCATTCTTACCGGGGAGGGCCACAAGATCCCCGGCTTCAGCCTTAGCCTGTGGGGCGACGTGCCGCTGGGTTCAGGGCTTTCGAGTTCGGCCGCCCTCGAAGTGGTCACGGCGCTCGCAGTGCTGTCGCTCATTGGGGCAAGTTATCCGGGTCCGGTTCTGGCCCGGCTCTGCCAGCGTGTCGAGAATGAGTTTGTAGGCGCCAACTGCGGCATCATGGATCAGTTCATCTCCGCCAACGGCAAGGAGAACCACGCGCTGCTGCTCGATTGCCGCGATCTGAGCTACCGGCTGGCGCCAATTCCCGCCAACGTTGCGCTGGTTATCGCCAACACCATGGTCAAGCATTCGATAGCCGGCGGCGATTACCCGACACGCCGCCGCGAATCGGAAGCCGCCTGCGCCGTGATAGCCAGCCACCGACCGGGAGTTCCCTTCCTGCGCGATGCCACGCTTGAAGATCTGGAAAAGTGGGGCCACGAAATGGCGCCAAAGTCACTGATGCGCGCTCGCCACGTCATCAGCGAAGACCTACGCACCGTAGCCGCCTCTGAAGCGCTGCTGCGCGGCGACATGAAGGAACTCGGCCGCCTGATGGCCGAGGCGCATGCAAGCTACAGCGGGGACTTTGAAGGCAGTTGCGTAGAGGCTGACGCCATGGTTGCCCTGGCGCAGGATTTGCCGGGACTGATCGGCGCGCGGCTTACTGGCGGAGGCTTTGGCGGCTGCACCATCAACCTGGTGGAGCAAAGCGAGGCCCCGGCTTTTGCCGAGGCGCTGGGGGGCGGTTACGCTGCTCAAACCGGCATCGTGCCGGAGATCCACATCTGCCATGCGTCTGACGGCGCTCACCGGCTGGATTAAGAACGGCTCAGGTACTATCAGGGAGAGGTTAAGGCGGAGTCCGCCAGCAGACGGCGCATGACCGGAAAGTGTGCGTCGTAACCCGTTCGTGTGACAGGGTTTCTGACACTCTAAGCACTCATTAAGTCGTTCCTTGCTAAAATCGGATGGTGCTGTGCCAATAAAGACCGGGTGGATAGCCAGTCCCGGTCCGTTTCCTTTGAATTTCTATCCCCAGATAGCCGCATCCGACTACGGATGTGGCGCGGAGAAACAGAACTGATGCAACCGGCAATCCTAAAGCCATTCTCCTACGAGAATTTCCCCAGCTCCGGGCACGTCGCGTACTTCTCGATGGAGATTGCAATCCATCCAGCCATGCCCACCTACTCCGGCGGTCTTGGAGTTCTGGCCGGGGATACATTGCGTTCCGCGGCCGACCTTGGCATTCCGCTCATCGCCTTTACGCTGCTTCATCGCAAGGGATACTTCCAGCAGCATCTTGACCGCACCGGCATGCAGAGTGAGGAAGTTCAGCCGTGGAATCCCGAGGCCTTCTGCACTGAAGAGGCGGCGCGGGTTACGGTCTCAGTAGAAGACCGGGTTGTGAACGTGCGCGCCTGGCGCTATGACCTGCAGGGCCGCTCCGGCCATGTAGTACCCATCTACCTGCTCGATACAGATGTGGAAGGCAACTCGGGATGGGATCGCGGCCTGACCGATCATCTTTACGGCGGCGACACCAACTACCGGCTGCAGCAGGAGATTGTGCTGGGCATGGGCGGATCGCGCATGGCGCACGCGCTGGGTTATCGAGTAAACGTCTACCACATGAACGAAGGCCACGCGGCGCTGCTTACGCTGGCGCTGCTTGAGAGGCAGATGGGCGGCGGGCCTCTGGGCGCGGCCACTGAAGCAGATATCGAGCAGGTGCGCCGCAAGTGCGTATTCACCACACACACGCCGGTTCCGGCGGGCCACGACCGCTTCTCCACCGAGCAGGCGATTCGCATTCTGGGCGGTGACCGAACGGCGCGGCTTGAGAAGCAGGGCTGTTTTCGCGACGGGCTGTTGAACATGACGCTTCTGGCGCTGCGCTTTTCGCGCTATGCCAACGGCGTGGCCATGCAACACGGAAAGGTCTCCCGAGAGATGTTTCCGGAGTTTCGCATCGACACAATCACCAATGGCGTTCACGCGCCCACCTGGATGTCGGAACCGATTCAGCAGATGCTGGATGAGCAGATTCCCGCGTGGCGGCGCGACAACCTGTATCTGCGCAACGCCATCGATCTGCCCGAGGCGAAGATTCTGTCGGCCCACGCCCGCGCCAAGGAGGCGCTGCTGGCCGAGGTTGGTACACGCACCGGTCTGGTGCTCAATCCCAGGGTGCTCACGCTGGGCTTTGCCCGCCGCGCAGCTACGTACAAGCGCGCCAATCTTCTGTTCACCGATCCCGAGCGGTTGCTCAAAATCGCTACCGCCGCCGGCGGCATGCAGATTCTCTACGCCGGCAAGGCTCACCCCCAGGACGAGCCCGGCAAGCGGCTTATCCAGGAAGTCGTGGAAGACGCCGCCAAATTCTCCAACGATATGCTTCGGATCTTTTATCTCGAAAACTACGCCTGGGATCTGGGCGCACTGCTCACTGCCGGCGTGGATGTGTGGGTGAATACGCCCAAGCGGCCATATGAAGCTTCGGGTACCAGCGGCATGAAGGCGGCCATGAACGGCGTCCCGAGCCTGTCGATTCTTGATGGCTGGTGGATCGAGGGCTGCATTGAGGGCATGACCGGTTGGGCCATCGAAGACGGCGGCAGCGATCAAGAGGAAGCCAACGCGCTTTACACAAAGCTGGAAACCGCCGTGGTGCCGCTTTATAGGGAAGCGCCGGAGAAGTGGGCGCGCCTGATGCGCAACACGCTGGCCTTCAACGGTTCCTACTTCAACACCAACCGCATGGTGAAGCAGTACACGCGCAACGCCTACTACCCGGTGCAACTGATCGAGCACGCAAAAGTTCAGGAAGAAGTCTTCGCCGATTGAGCGCAGGATTTGGGCTTCTGACCGCTGGTTGTTGTACCAACCGCGGGCGCCTCATGTCTCGATTTTGAGACATGGGATTTTCCCTCTTACGAATACAGCCTGATCTCGCTTGAGGTGCCTCCGGCCGCAGGGATGTAACACTTCTGCGTGTAATCCATCACCATGCGGTCGGCATTGAAGCGCCAGCCCAACGTGCGGATGGTGCGTTTCATGCGCTTGATCCATCCCCTCGGTAATCCGTCGCGGTCGCGTTGATAAAACAGCGGAATCACTTCGTCGTTAAGAACGCGGTAGAGGTCTTCGCCGTCGCGGGTGTCGTGCACGTCCATGTTGGAGTGGGTTCTGCCGGTACCGATGGCGAAACCGTTGAGGCCGTCGTAGGCCTCGGCCCACCAGCCATCGAGGACCGAAAGATTAAGGCCGCCGTTGAGCACAACTTTCTGCCCGCTGGTACCCGAGGCCTCCAGCGGACGGCGTGGATTGTTCAGCCACACGTCCACGCCCTGCACCAGGCAGCGGCCAACGTTGATGTCGTAGTCCTCAATGAAGACAAATTTGTTAGAGAATTTCGAGTCACGCATCATCTCGGCGATCTGCTGCAAAACCGTCTTGCCCGGTTCGTCGTGCGGGTGCGCCTTGCCGGCAAAAAGAAACTGAACGGGGCGCTTGGGATCGTTGACCATCGAGGCAAGGCGCTGCATATCGGCCAGCACCAGGTTGGCCCGCTTGTAGGTGGCAAAGCGGCGTGCGAAGCCGATGGTCAAAGCATCCGGCGAGAGAATCTTGTCGAGTTTTTTGAGTGTTGCGGCGGGTTCGTCGCGGCGTTCAGCCTGCTCGCGCGCGCGGCGCCGGGCAAAGTCGATCAGTTGCGCCTTCAGGGCCAGGTGCGTCTCCCACAGTTCGCCGTCGTCGACACTTTCGATCTTCTCCCAGGTCTTTGCGACGGCGCTGTGGCGCTGCCAGCCAATCCCTAGATGACGATCGTAGAGGCGGCACATCTGCGGCGCCAGCCACGAGGGCACGTGGACGCCGTTGGTCACGTGTCCGATGGGCACAGCGTCTTCCGGCCGGCCGGGATAGAGACACTTCCACATCGCTCTCGAGACCTCGCCATGCAGAGAAGACACGGCATTCACCCGCCGCGCGAGCTTGAGTCCGAGGACCGTCATGCAGAATCGTTCGCCCTGGTCGGTGGGATACTCGCGGCCAAAGCCCATGAGATTCTCGTGCGAAATCCCCAGTTGCTCGCGCAGCGGGCCCAGATGTTCTTCCATCAAGTCGGCACTGAAGCGGTCGTGGCCGGCAGGCACAGGCGTGTGCGTGGTAAAGATTACTTCGCGCGGAATCAGGCTGGCAGCGGTGTTGAAGTCCAGGCCTTCTTCCACCATGCGATCGCGAATCGCCTCGAAGACCGCGAAGCCGCTGTGCCCCTCGTTCAGATGCAGCACGCCGGGAGTGATGCCCATCGCCTTGAGTGCGCGGAACCCGCCGATGCCCAGCAGCAGCTCCTGGCGAATGCGAGTGCGCGCGTCTCCGCCGTAGAGGCGTGAAGTGGTATCAAGGTCTTCGGGAGCATTGCCGGCCACATTCGAGTCGAGCAGTAGCAGGTCGCATCGGCCCACTTTAACGCGCCACACCTTGGCGCGAATTACGCCGCCGCGCGTTCGAATCTCCACCACGACGGGCTCGCCGTTGATGCCGATGGCCGGCTGCATGGGCAACTGGTTCACGTCGGTCTGCAGGTACTCCTCGCGCTGCCATCCGGTCTGGTCAAGCCGCTGCAGAAAGTATCCCTGCCCGTAAAACAAGCCGATGCCGATGAGTGGAATGCCGAGGTCGGATGCGCTCTTGATGTGGTCCCCGGCCAGCACGCCCAGACCGCCGGAGTAAATGGGCAGCGATTCGTGCATTCCGAATTCGGCTGAGAAATAGGCGATGGGCCGAGGCCGCAGCACGCCGGCGTTGGCCGCGCCCCAGGTTCGATCTGCGTTCAAGTATTCCTGCTGGCGGCGGTAGACGTAGTTGATGCGGCTGTGCAGAACCAGCTCCGCGGCGCGGCGCTCGATCTCACCCAACGGCATTTCGCTGAGCAGCGAAATAGGATTCTGATTGAGCTGGCGCCAGCGGGTGGGGTTCAAATCGCGAAACAGGCTGATGCAGTCGTGGTCCCAACTCCACCACACGTTGTGTGCCAGGGCCCAGAGCCGTTCCTGTGCCGGGGCAATGAAGCGATCGAGCGTGCGAGCCTCGCTCACCACCGGCGCCACCTGGCTGGCTGCCTCAGTCAGCATGCGAATCTCGTTGTCTCGATAGGTGCGCGGGTCTTTGGTTTGGACGACAAGAACCCCCTGCAGAATGCCGCGGTCGATCAGTGGCACTCCCAGGAAGGAGTGGTACTCGTCTTCTCCGGACTCCTTGAAGTACTTGAAGCGGGGATGATTTCTGACGTCATCGACGGCAACCGGCAACACCTGTTCCGCGACCAGGCCGGTGAGGCCCTCGCTCAACGGCATGCGCAATGTGCCTATGCAACTGGGGTGGAGGCCGAGCGTTGCGGCCAGAACCAGGTTCGACCGATCCGGCTCAAGCAGATAGGCCGAACAGACGTCGGTTCTGAAGCGTTTGGCAATCAATGCCACCAGATTCATGAGAGTATCGGCCGGCTTGCCTCCCTCGGCGGCAAGATTCGAGATCTCCTCCAGAGTGAGTACGAGACTTGCATCGGTTGCTTCGCGGGTCTGGGTCATCGGGTATCGCTCGCCTTTCGAATGAGTTCAGAAAATCGTCTAGGAAAACGGTACTGACACGTGTGCCACGTCTCGACAGGAGTGCAGAGATGCATTCGGCGAAACTGCCGTAACTTGAAACGGTTGAAAGCGGGCTTTTGGGTATTAGGGAAAATCCCGATCTTCGCAGCGCGGGATTGATTCGAAGATATCACCAATCTGCCCGGGACTGCGAATCGGGATTGGGGACGGCAGCCAGGAACCGGAAGCCGGCAGTGAGGCGCCAGAAGGCAGGAGCTAGAGGCTGAAGGCTGCTTTTCAGTCCCCGTGCGCTTCTTCCAGCTCGGTGCCGACCTTGTGCAACTTCATCACTTTCCACTGCAGTTTGTCGAAGAAAAGGTAGACAACCGGGGTGGTGAAGAGCGTGAGGGCCTGCGAGACGAGCAGCCCACCGACGATGGTGATGCCCAGCGGCCTGCGCATTTCCGATCCCACGCCCATGCCGAAGGCCAGGGGCATCCCGCCGAACGTGGCAGCCATCGTCGTCATCATTATGGGGCGGAAACGCAGCAGGGCGGCCTGATAGATGGCCTCGACAGGCGGCAGTCCCTGTTCGCGCTCGGCCTGCAGGGCAAAGTCGATCATCATGATGGCATTCTTCTTCACAATGCCTATCAGCAGGATGATTCCGATCAGGGCGATAATGCTCAGCTCTGTCCCGGTGATCAGCAGGGCCAGAATGGCCCCCGCGCCGGCAGGGGGCAGTGTGGAGAGAATGGTGAGCGGATGGATCAGGCTCTCGTACAGAATGCCGAGCACGATGTAGACGGCCACCACTGCCGCCAGGATCAGATAAGGTTCGTTTTTGAGCGAGTCCTGGAAGGCCTGCGCAGTGCCCTGGAAGCTGGCGTGGATGTTAGAGGGCATGCCCATCTCGCGCTGAACCTTCTCGATCGCTGTAACGGCGTCGCCCAGGGCCACATTGGGGGCCAGGTTGAAGGCGAGCGTCACCGCCGGATACTGGCCCTGGTGCGCCACCGACAGCGATGTGCGCTGATTTTCGTAGTGGGCGATGGTGGAAAGCGGCACCATGGTTCCGTTCGACGACTTGATGAAGATGCCGTTCAGCGCGTCGGGGCTGCCGCTGAACTTCGGATCTACTTCCATCACCACGAAGTACTGGTTGAGCCCCGTGTACATGGTGGAGACCTGGCGCTGGCCGAATGCGTCGTAAAGAACCGCGTCAATCATTTGGGTGGTAATTCCCAGCTGCGATGCGGTATCGCGGTCGATCACAAGGTTGGTGGCCAGGCCCTGGTCCTGCTGGTCGGTGGAGACGTCGCGCAACTCCGGCATGGCTCTCATGCGACTCTGCAGTTGCGGAGCCCATGCGTTCAGCTCCTTCAGGTCTTCATCCGAGAGTGTGTACTGGTACTGGGAAGCACTTCCACGGCCGCCGATCTGAATGTCCTGCTGTGCCTGCAGGAACAGCGTTGCGCCCGGGACGCTGGTCAGCTTGCGGCGCAGCCGGTTCACCACCTGGTCAGAGGAAACCTGCCCGGGCCGGTCCTTGAGCGGCTTGAGCGCGACAAACATGTTGCCCGTGTTGGTGCTGCCGCCACCCGGGCCGCCGCCGCCCACAAAGGCTGTAACCGACAGTATGGCTGGATCTTCCAACGTCATCTGGGCCAGCTGGCGTTGCTTCTCCCGCATGGCATTGAAGCTGATGTCCTGCGCCGCAATGGTCCTGCCGCCCAACCGGCCGGTATCCTGCTGCGGGAAGAAGCCCTTGGGCACGATCATGAACAGGTAGACATTCAGGAAGGCAGTGCCGACGGCAACGCATAGAATGAGCGGTTGGTGGCGCAAAACCCAGCGCAGCGCAGAATTGTATTCGTAATGAAGCCTGTTGAAAGCGCTTTCGCTGAAGCGGTAGATGCGGCCATATCGTGATTCGTCGCGTGCCTTGAGGAATCGGGCGCACAGCATCGGCGTGGTGGTGAGTGAAACCAGCAGCGAGACGGCGATAGCCACCGAAAGAGTGACCGCAAATTCGCGGAAGAGTTTGCCCACAATTCCGCCCATCAGCAGAATGGGAGTAAAGACCGCGATCAATGAGGTACTCATGGAGAGTACCGTGAAGCCGATCTCTTTTGATCCCTTCATCGCCGCCTCGTATGGTTTCAAGCCCATTTCGAGGTAGCGCGTGATGTTCTCGATCACGACGATCGCATCATCCACCACAAACCCTGTCGCCACGGTGAGCGCCATCAGCGAAAGATTGTCGATGGTATAGCCCGCCAGGTACATCATGCCGAAGGTTGCCACCAGCGAAAGCGGAACCGCTACCGAAGGAATGATGGTGGCCCATACCTCGCGCAGAAACATGAAGACAACCAACACCACCAGCAAGACGCTGATGATGAGCGAAATCGTTACGTCGTGCACGCTGGCTCGGATCGTCGAGGTGCGATCGACTGCCACGTTGATCTTGATTGTCGGCGGAATGGCGGCCTGCAAATGCGGCATCTCGGCCATTACGTTGTTGACGGTCGAGATTACGTTGGCGCCGGGGATTTTGAAGACAAAGAGCATGACCGAGCTCTTGAGTTCGCCCGGCGGCCCGCTAATGGGGTTGATCCCGGAAACCCCAGCGTTCAATATGTTGGAAACACTATCGGTGACAGTGCCCAGATCTCCAACACGCACTGGCGCGCCGGTTTGTTTGTTATACCCGGCGATGATCGGCGCATAATCCTCGGCTTTGAAGATCTGGTCGTTGGAGTAAATAGCCCAGCGGTTTTGCGCGTTCTGGAATGCGCCTTTGGGCCGGTTGGCGTTAGCGCCCGCCAGCGCCGCGCGTACGGCTTCCAGGCCGATGCCGTTGTTGGCCAACTGCATCGGGTTTAGCTCAACGCGCACGGCGGGGCTGGAACTGCCGCCAACGAATACCTGACCTACACCCTGGACCTGGGACATCTTCTGCGCGAGGATGGAGTCGGCCATGTCGTAGATCTGCTGCTTCGGCAACACATCCGAAGTCAGCGTCAGGATGAGGACGGGCGCATCGGCGGGATTGGCCTTGCGATAGCCCGGGTTCTGCGGCAGATAGGAAGGCAATTGGCTTCGCGCCGCATTGATGGCCGCCTGCACGTCGCGTGCCGCAGCATTGATGTCGCGGTTGATGTCGAACTGCAGCGTGACCGAGGCCGACCCGAGCGAACTGGACGACGTCATCTGGTTCACGCCCGCAATGCGCCCGAACTGCCGCTCCAGCGGCGTGGCGACAGCCGATGCCATCGTCTCCGGGCTGGCGCCCGGCAGTCCCGCGTTGGAACCGATCACGGGAAAATCCACATCCGGCAGCGATGCCACAGGCAACACGGTGTAGGCCACGGATCCGGCCAACAACAGCGCGATGCTCAGTAGCGAGGTAGCTACCGGGCGCTTGATGAAGGGTGCGGAAAGATGCATCGCCTGGCTCTCCTAGTCCGCACTTGCCGGTTCGTGTTCATGGACGATGCTAAGGTCGCGCGGCTTGATGCGCTGCGCCAGCTTGTCGAAGTAGAGATAGACCACCGGGGTGGTAAAGAGCGTGAGCATCTGCGACATGATCAGGCCGCCGACGATGGTAACGCCGAGAGGCATGCGCAGCTCGGCTCCTACGCCTCCGCCAAGAGCCAGCGGAAGTCCGCCCAGCAGCGCTGCCAACGTAGTCATGATGATCGGTCTGAAGCGCAGCAAACAGGCCTGGAAGATGGCAGCTTCGGCGGTCTTGCCCTCATCGCGCTCGGCCTGCAGTGCAAAGTCGATCATCATGATGGCGTTCTTCTGCACAATGCCGATCAGCAGGATGATGCCTATGAGCGCAATTACGCTGAATTCAACGCGGCAGATGAGCAGCGCAAGCAGTGCGCCCACGCCCGCCGAGGGCAGCGTGGAGATGATCGTGACGGGATGAATGTAGCTCTCGTAAAGCACGCCCAGCACGATGTAAACGGTGATGAGCGCGGCCAGGATGAGCAGCGGTTCGTTGGACAGCGAAGTCTGAAAGGCCGCGGCAGTGCCCTCGAAGGCGGCGTTTATACTCTCCGGCATCTGGATGCGATCTTCGGCGCGTTTTACCGCTTTCACGGCGTCGCCCAGCGCCTTGCCCGGAGCGAGGTTGAAGCTCACCACCGTCGACGGAAACTGATCCAGGTGGCCGATCGATAGTTGTGCGTGCGACTGCTCCCAATGAGCTATCATGCTCAGCGGAACCTGCATGCCGGCGCCCGACTTCACGTAGAGACTATTGAGTGTCGCAGGATCGGTTTGGAAGCTCGGTCCCACCTCCATCACCACGTGGTACTGGTTGAGCTGAGTAAAGATGGTGGATACCTGGCGCTGGCCAAACGCGTCGTAGAGCGTGTTGTCCACGTCGGCCATGGCAATGCCAAGGCGCGCCGCCGTATCGCGATCGATCACCAGTTGCGCAGCCAGGCCCTGGTCCTGCAGATCGCTGGCCACGTCAGTCACTTCACTTTCCGTGCTCAGCTCGGCAACCATTTTGCGAGTGTAGGCCGCCAGCTCGTTCTGGTCCGGATCTTCCATTGCGTATTGGAACTGGGTGCGGCTCACTCGATCTTCCACGGTCAGGTCCTGCAGCGGCTGCAGGAAGAGCTGGATGCCCTGGACGTTGTTGACCTGTCCCTGCATGCGACGGATCACATCCGTCGCAGATTCCTTACGCACGTCAAGCGGCTTGAGGTTGATCTGGATGCGGCCTGAATTCAGCGTGGTGTTGGTGCCGTCAACTCCGATGAAGGATGAAATGCTTTCCACGGCTGGATCCTGAAGTACCACATCCACAAGTTTTTGCTGGAGTTGAGCCATGCTGGTGAAGCTGACAGTCTGCGGCGCTTCTGAAATGCCGAGGATTACGCCCGTGTCCTGCACCGGGAAGAAGCCCTTGGGGATAACGATGAACAGAAGAACGGTCGCCACAAAGGTTGAGATTGTAACCACCAGGGTGGCGAAACGATGGCGCAGGATTACCTGCAGTGCGCGCCCGTAGGAGGCGATGATAGCGTTGAAGACCTTCTCTGACCAATAGTAGAAGCGCGTCTGCTTGGCCGTCGCCTTTTCCTGCAGGATGCGCGAGCACATCATCGGAGTCAACGTGAGCGAAACCACCGCGGAGACTAGGATGGTAACCGCCAGCGTAATGGCAAATTCGCGAAACAGCCGCCCCACAACATCGCTCATGAATAGCAGCGGGATCAGCACTGCGATGAGCGAAACAGTCAGCGACATGATGGTGAAGCCGATCTGCTCGCTCCCCTTCAGTGCCGCGTGCATCGGGGTGTCACCTTCTTCAATAAAGCGCGAGATGTTCTCGATCATCACGATGGCGTCGTCCACCACAAAGCCGGTGGAGATGGTGAGCGCCATCAGGGTGAGGTTGTTGAGCGAGTAACCTAGCAGGTACATCACGCCGAAGGTGCCGACGATGGACAGCGGCACCGCGACCGACGGGATAATAGTGGCCGCGAGGTTGCGCAGGAAGAGGAAGATGACCATCACCACCAAGGCGATGGTGAGCATCAGCTCGAATTCCACGTCTCTGACCGAGGCGCGGATGGTGATGGTGCGGTCGGTGAGTATCTTCACCTGGATCGCAGCCGGCAGGCTGGTCTGCAACTGCGGCAGCAGCTTGTGAATGCGGTCCACAACGGCGATGATGTTGGCGCCCGGCTGGCGCTGGATGTTGACGATAACCGCTGGCGTGCGGTCCATCCAGGCCGCCTGCTGAGAATTCTCCGCGGCGTCCACGATCGTGGCCACATCGGACGCGCGCACCGGGGCCCCGTTGCGATAGGCAACGATCACCGGCTTGTAATCGGAACTCGATACCAGCTGGTCGTTGGCGCCGATGGTATACGCCTGGCGGCTGCCGTTCAGGGTTCCCTTGGCCTGGTCCACGTTGGCGGTCGCAACCGCGGTGCGCAGATCTTCAAGGCTCAGGTTGTAGGCGGCCAACTGGGCAGGATTCGCCTGAATCCGAACCGACGGCTTTTGCCCGCCGGCAATTGATACCAGTCCTACACCCGTTACCTGTGAAATCTTCTGCGCCAGGTTGGTGTCTGCGGCGTCTTCAATCTTGTCCAGTGGGAGCGAATCGGAGGTCAGCGCCAGGGTCATGATCGGCGCGTCGGCCGGATTCACCTTGCTGTAAACCGGCGGGTTGGGCAGATCGCCCGGCAAAAAGCTGGTGGCCGCATTGATGGCCGCCTGCACCTCCTGCTCGGCCACATCGATGCTCTCGTCCAGGTTGAATTCGAGCGTGATCACCGAGCCGCCACCGGAGCTGACTGAAGTCATCTGCTTCAGGCCCGGCATTTGGCCGAACTGCCGCTCAAGGGGCGCCGTCACAGACGAGGACATCACCTCAGGCCCCGCGCCGGGGTAAAACGTGAGCACCTGGATGATGGGATAGTCCACCTGGGGCAGGGCGGAAACCGGCAACTGCTCATAGCCGACTGCGCCCGCAAGCAGAATGGCGGCCATCAGCAGCGACGTTGCTACCGGACGCAGGATGAATGGCCGGGAGGGACTAAGGTTCACTGCTGCTCCTTGTGTTGGTGTTGCCCCACCGACTTACCGCCTGCGCCTGCCGCAGCGCCCTCTCCAGTTGTGCCCTGACCGCCGGCATTGCCTGCGCCGTGTCCAGAGCTCTGTCCGGCTCCCTGTCCCGCGCCCTGACCGTTCCGTTGCCGGGCCTGGCTCGCCACAACTTGCGCACCCTGGCGCAGCTTGTCGGCGCCATCCACCACCACAACTTCGCCTCGCGAAGGGCCGCTATCCAGAATGGTCACCTGGCCTTGGGCCAAAGCTATCTTCACGGGACGTATCGCCGCGGTCGCGGCTCCCTTGTCGTCGGTATTAACCACCCACACAAACGATCCCTGCAACCCGTTCTGGATGGCCGCCGACGGCACCACCAGCGCGGTTGGCCGGTTTTCCATTACCAGGTGGATGTTCACAAACTGGTTGGGAAACAGTGCTTCGTTCTTGTTGTCGAACACCGCCTTCAGCTTGGCAGTACCGGTGGTGGTATCGATCTGGTTGTCGGCGGTGAGCAGTAAGCCGCTCGCCAACTTCTGCACGTCGCCATGGTCGTACGCATCCACGGGCAGGCGCTTGTCCGCGTCCAGCTTCCCAAGCACCTGGGGAAGCTGATTTTCGGGCAGGGTAAAGTAGACGGCGATGGGCCGGAACTGGTTAATGATCACGAGGTTGGTGGTGTTGGCCGTGATGATGTTGCCGGGGTCCACCAGCCGCAGGCCAATGCGGCCGTTGATGGGCGATTGAATGGAACACCAGCTCAGTTCCAGTTGGGCGGTCTCGATGGCAGCCTTGTCGGATTGGATAGCGCCCAGATACTGGCCTTGGGTGGCCTCATCGGTTTCCATCGCCTCTTTTGACACCACGCCTGCCTCGTAGAGCGCCTTGTAGCGGGCGTACTGTGCCTGGGCGTCCTTCAGCAGGGCCTCATCGTGGGCCAGTGTGCCTTTCGCCTGGTCCAGTGCGGCCTGGTAGGGCTTAGGGTCGACTTCCATAATGGTTTGCCCCTGCCGTACCTCCTGGCCCTCGGTGAACTTCACGGGCAAAAGCTGACCGCTCACCCGCGCCTTCACTGTCACGCTCATATAAGGCGTCACGGTTCCCAGGGCGGTCAGATAAATCGGCATCGGCTGCTGCACAACAGGGACCACCTGCACCGGAACCGGCCGGCTCAGCAGCGCCGCTGCCTGGCGAGCGCTGGATGCCGCGGCCTGCTGCTGGTTCTGGTAAATCCGCCATGCAACGAACCCCAATACGCCGGCCAGCACCAGGTAAACGAAGATGCGAATCCAGGTTCTCTTATGGGCGTGCGGCTCCAGGTGATTGTCAATTTCTGACAGCTGGGATTCCTGAGTGGTTTCGATGGACATTGTGTCGATTCCCGTCGTTTTTTTGTTGAGTCGATGCCCGAAAATGGGCGCAAATGCGGCCAGGACCTGAAAAAAAGTCAAACAGTCCGCTTACCTTTGTAGGGACGAAACAATTTACTCAAAGGTTTCGCCCGCTCCCGCATGATGAAAGAGCGCCTTCGCTCAAATTCGTATGATCGTAATGTTTCGAAGAATGAGGACCCGATAATTGTAAGCCAGTGGAGGATAACCGGGGCAATGGCAGCCCTAGCGACAGGGCAATCGCATGAACAAAAAAGACAGAGCGACAATCGTGGTTTGCATCGCCCCTACGGGGCTGAATGGCTATTGTTGGCCACATTCCCCACGCTAAAGCGCGGGGCTAACGGCCGCTGCGCCTCCGGCGCGATAGAAATCGTAGTCAGTCAGATTAACAAAATGAATTCATGCGATTGCCCTGCTCGCAGCGAGAAGCGAACGGAACTCCAGTGAATTAGATGCTTCCTGGACTGTGCCCGGCTTTCTGGTCCAAAGAAAAGCAGCGCGCTCAATGGTTCTGCCAGCTTGGTCGAGCCCTGATCGCTTAGTCTTTCAGGGGGTTGAAACCCCCTGCTCCCTCCGGAATGCTCTATTTACAACTGTAGTATTAGGAACGGCCCGAACCGGAGGGAGACAGGGGTTTCAACCCCAGCATAAAGCCAGCACAATGAAAATGGGGGTTTTAGCCACTGAGGTATAGTCTCTGGGGCTCTGAATCAAAATCCAGGCGTTTCCCCCAGTTTGCTCAATCCATCCTTCTGTGCCGTCCGCTTGTATGCTGGCATCAAACACCGGACTGCGAGAGTCCAGGCAGGCATCCGGTCGGATTTTGGCCAGGAAGCGAGGCAAAGCAATGAAAGTGCTGATCTTTGGCGCGACGGGCATGGTGGGTCAGGGAGTGCTGCGCGAGTGCCTGCGCGACCCGGACGTGGAGCTGGCAGTCACCATTGGCCGAAGCCCGGCCGGCGAACAGAATCTTGGCCTGCGCGGACCCAATCTTCGAGAAGTCATCCATCACGATCTGACAGATCTTTCGGCAATCGAAGGCGAGCTGGCCGGCTTCGACGCCTGTTTCTTCTCGCTCGGCGTCTCGTCCAGCGGGATGAAGGAAGCCGACTACGAACGGATCACTTACGACCTCACCCTGGCAGCTGCCCAAACGCTCAGCCGCCTCAATCCCGGTATGACCTTCATCTATGTATCCGGCGCCGGCACCGACAGCGCGGAGCAGGGCCGCATCATGTGGGCGCGCGTCAAAGGCCGGACGGAAAATGCCCTGCTGCGCCTACCCCTCTTGGCCTACATGTTCCGCCCCGGAATCATCCAGCCGCTCGACGGCATCCAGTCGAAAACGCTCTCTTACCGTGTCCTCTACGGCCTGATGAAACCGCTGCTGCCACTGCTGCGCTGGGCGCTACCCAACTTCGTCTTATCCACGCGGGACATAGGCTTGGCGATGCTGGCTGTGGCGAAACACGGTTATGAGAAACGGATTCTGGAGACGAAGGACATTCGAGCCCTTGCCGGCACCTGAACGTGAATGGCAGTGGCTTCGGAAACCCCGTTTTTGTACCTTTATCTCGGTGCTTTGGTAACTTTATAAGTGCTAATCGTTTCTTATAGATATCGAAAAGATGGCCTGAATTTTAGTTCGGCCTTGAGATTCGAATATGCTGGAGCGCAACTATTCTCACAGCTATGGGTAATGCAATGTAAAGCGGTACCAGGTCCAGGTGCAGATGTTGTCTTTAATTCCAGGACCTGAAAAGGATCAACTTCTGAGTACCTGTATGCCGCGGATTCTTCTTTCATTATCCGCACGGCCAGAAAAAGAAGTCAGGGCCCCGAAGTATCAAGCAACTTCAAATAAAGGAAAAAATGACATGAAGATGAATACCCTCAGGTCGTCATTGGCTTTCGCAGCAGTGCTGGCCTTCAGCTTCTCTGCCATAGCTCAACACGGCGGTGGTGGAGGCCGCCCAGCAGGAGCCGGGGCCGGCTCAATGGGTCCGCCATCGGGAGCCGGAGCCGGTAACAGCGGTCGTCCAGGCGATGCCGGATATGGCAACTCCAGCGGCATGGGCCACGCAAGCATGGGCTCCCAATCGCCGAGCACAGCTCTGAGCAATCCCAAGTTGGATAGTTCGTTGACCAACGCGCTCGGGAAGAGCGGAATCTCGGTGCCTGGCGGCAATCTGCAAACTGCATGTTCCGGGTTCAAGAATCTTGGTCAGTGCGTTGCAGCCATGCATGTCGCCAAGAATCTGAACCTCAACTTCAGTGACTTGCAGAGCCAGATGACCGGCGCCAACTCAGTGAACCTTGGCAAGGCCATTCAGGGACTCGGCGGGCCGAGCGTAAATGCCAAGAGCGAAGCCAAGAAGGCCAACAAGCAGGCCAATCACGATCTCAGCGCGGCCGATTCTGCTTCGTAATTTCGCTGTAGAAATGTCGGCACTTCAAAAACCCCAGGGGCCAAACCAGCTCCGGGGGTTTTGTTTTACTGCGCGTGCCCACTTCCCAACAATCAGGCGACTGAGCCCTGCCCATATCCAACCGCACGGGTGTATCGTGTTTTCAGATGACGCACACCCACGATTCGAAACCTCTCGCTCTTGCTGCAATGATCGTTTTGTCTGCGATTGCCCTGGCCGCTCCCCTTTGCGCACAACAGCCCGCGGAGCTTAAACCTCAAGACACTGAAGTGTGGACACCGGTGCCCGTAGTCGTAGCGCCGGGCGCCACCAACGCTGCGCCGCCCTCCGACGCAATCGTCCTGTTCGACGGCACCAATCTTGACGGCTGGGTCTCCGCCCAGGACCAGTCACCGGCACAGTGGGTCGTTGGCGGCGGCATGATGACGGTCAAGAAAGCACCCGGTGTTGGAAACATCCAAACCAGGCGGACGTTCAGGAACTTTCAACTCCATATTGAGTGGAAGATTCCGGAGAATATCACCGGGAGCGGCCAGGCGCGCGGCAACAGCGGCGTGTTTCTAGCCTCCACCGGGCCCGGCGATGATGGCTACGAGTTGCAGGTTCTGGATTCCTACAACAACCCGACCTACGTCAATGGCCAGGCCGGCGCCATCTACAAGCAGAGCCCTCCGCTGGTGAATGCGAATCGCAAGCCCGGCGAATGGCAGATCTACGATGTAGTTTGGACCGCGCCCACTTTCAACGACGACGGCTCTCTGAAAACTCCGGCCTATGCCACGGTATTCTTCAACGGCGTGCTGGTGCAGAATCACTTCGAGTTGAAGGGGCAAACGCTGAACAGGGGAATTCCGTTCTACAAGAAATACGACAGAGCGCCAATCAAGCTGCAGGCGCATGGGGACAAAAGCGAGCCCATCAGCTACAGGAATATCTGGGTCAGGGAGCTGAAGTAGCGCTCAAGAAAGATATTGTCCACTGCCTCTACTCCAGCAGCTCGGAATCGAACCGTCGATAGATCTCTCTTTGGTGGGCCGGGTCACGATCACCCTGGAGCGCGGCAATCAGCGTGCGCAGGCGCGGTGTGAGAACAATCAGATAACGAGCATCGGCTCCGGCGGTATAAGTGTGGGCGACGCCCGCCGGCACGAAGACCGTCGTTCCGGGACCGGCGGTCTCCGTCCGGTCGGAATAGCGGAAAACCAGCTCGCCTTCCAGGACATGCCACGCTTCATCGTCAGAATGGTGAACATGGAGCGTGGCAGGGCCGCTGCCACGCCACTCATGTATCGCAAACGACTTGCCAATGGCGGAGTAAGGTGCTGGCTTCATTCGCGTCTATCCTAACCACTCGCAAGGCGCTTGTGAAGACGGAATTGGCGACCGTGGGGATGATTGCTACCTGGTTGCTATCTCAACCAACTCAACCCGGCGGTTCTTCGCCCGCCGTTGAGCAAGCCTTCGGACAGACGGCAACCGCGTCGACCTCCGCCCGCCCATTCTGCACTTCAGGGGTAAAATGTTCTTGGCAGATCGGAGGCCGAAAGACGCAAATGAGAACCCTCAGATGCTCTGCTTCCTTCCTTTTCATCCTCGCCTTCCTTACCCCCACACTATTGCGCAATGCAGCTGCCCAGCATTCTGAGCAGAAGGCAGAACTCGCCGTCGATTCCGACCATGACGGCATGAGCGATGCCCTCGAACAGGCTCTCCTGATTCAGTTCGCTCCAACATTCCTCGTCAACCGGAATGACTGTTCCGAGATGCCAGCGGAGTTTGCGCCGAATCTAAAGACTCCCACAGTGAAAGCCGCGGACGGGACAATCTACGGCCAGGTGTTTCCGGCCAAGCTTTCAATCGCCGATCTACCCACCGCGGAGATTCACTTCTATCATCTCTGGGCGCGTGACTGCGGCCCTCATCCGCATCCTCTCGACGCGGAGCACGTGGCTGTACTCGTCACCGCATCGGACCGCAATCTCGATTCCGCAAAATGGAAGGCCGCCTATTGGTATGCGGCGGCCCACGAGGACACGGTATGCGACGTGAGCCAGATTACGCGCGCCTCAACGCTCCATGCTAAGGAGAACGGCGCCAGGGTATTTATCTCGTCCGGCAAGCACGCTTCCTATTTGAATGAGAAGCTCTGCCAGGCAGGGTGCGGCGCAGACAAGTGCGTAGGTATGGTGGCGCTTCCACCCGGCAGAATTATCAATCTCGGTGAGGCCAGTCATCCCATGAACGGTTCTGTCTTTATCGCGTCCAGGGAATGGCCGCTGATCGAGAAAATGACCAACACCAACTTCCCGCCTGAGCCTCTTGCCCGTCTCAACAAGATGCCGGATACAGATATAGCCTGGTTCAACGCAGGAAGGCATCCCGCCCAGGGGATCATTGCCAACAGCAATGCCACCGAGCAGGCGATTGCAGATGGCGCCAGCCACACAACCTCATCGCTCGCCAAAGCTGGCAGCGCCACCGGCGTAGCGATCTCCGTTGCCCAAGACGATACCGGCAACGCGCTCCAAAAGACCTATAGCCAGACCAAACATGCGCTAGGTACCTCTGCAAAACATGCCGGCAAGGCGCTTCATCCCCGCCAGAATCCTGAAAAGCTTAAGTAGAGCTGCTGGTCTTAAGGACGACGCGGTGATCCAATCCTCGCTTCCCCTATCCCGCTTGCCCTCGCATGCCTTATCTTTATCCCGGGCTTTGCGCACGTATCGAATCCCCGACATTTCAACTGCACGCAAGTATTCTGTTTGCGGGCCTGGGCAGCGATGCCGGCCCCGTGAGTGCATGAAGAGGAGTTCGCAATGGTCAGATTCAGAGGGTCAGCGGCACTTGCGGTAGCGTTCGTCTTCATGACTTTCCACGCCCAGGGCCAGAACCCTTTTCCTACCGCTGCTCCCCAGGCCAAAAACCCGGTTGCGAGCGGAACCAAGTTCCCGCTCGCAGCACCCGCCGGCAAGGACTCCGGCCAAATGACCACACCGCCTGCCGGCGCCGTCAACCAGGGCCCGCTCGATCCGGCTCATTGGAAATACGGGCCAGCGTTCGATGCCCCGGCTGCCGGAATCTGGAATCCTGTGATGATCAAGATGATGAAGGGCGAGAAAGTCACCGGCGGCACGGTTTACAGCACCGACACTCCCGAAACCTATTGCGCGATGGCCAATGCCGGCTATGACTTTATCTGGACTGAGATGCAACACAACCAGCGCGATTGGGAAGCGGTCGGCCGTATGTGGAGGGCCTGTCCTCATGCCAAGGCTGTACCCGGTGTTCGCGTCGCCTACACCGACGAGCGCGAGATTCAACACGCCATGGACCTCGGCGCGCTGGTGATTATTGTTCCCACTATCCGATCGCTGGCCGAGGGGGTTGCCGCGCGCGACTGGACCATGTTCCCGCCCCTCGGCAAGCGCAGTCTCGGCGGCGGCCAGGCCTTTGAGCCCGACGTCTGGGGCAGCGTTCCCGGCGGCTATCGCAACACCATCAACAAGAACGTCGTGCTCATCGAGATGATCGAGACGCTCGATGGGGTGAAGGACGCCCCGCAGATCGCCGCCATTCCAGGCGTGACTGCGATCTTTGCGGCCAGCGGAGACCTGGGCAATTTCTCCGGCTATGCCGAAGGCACACCCGACTACGAGCGCCTGGTTAACATCGTCCACGATGCGGCGCTCGGTGCTGGCAAGCGCCTCTGCGGCCCCTTCGCATGGCTAGACCGGCCGGATTTTACCTGCTTCCAGAACGGCAGAGAGACGGCGATCATCGACCGCGGCGTTTCAGATGAACTCGGGCCGCTGAAGAACACGCAGGGCAAGCCCGAAGTGGGGCCCTACGCCCCGAAAAAGTAAAGCGAGAATTCAACCACGTTAGATCGAGTGCCACAGGTCTTGCATTTGAGACCAGGGAAGGCACACCTTACACCACATCCATCACAGCGCCAGCGACAGGACTGAGTAAGACCTTGCCGGTAGCTTCAATGACATGCTTGAACCAACCTTTGGGCTCTCCAGCGTCTGCGGAACCACACGCCTGGGATCAGCAAATGTGTTGAGCGCCTTCAGATCGGGTCCGGTAATAGTTTCGAAGGCAATGACCTTTGCCGGAGTCAGGTCGTGCCAGTCGATCTCCAGCTCCTGCGCCTTTTCGAGATCGCGGTTCATGATGAGAAGGGTCGCCGTATTCTTCTCCTCGTCGTGCGTAACCACGATGTCCAGATAAGGCACGTCTCCGAATCCCGGAGCCGCCAAGCCAATGCTTTCAATTGGCCGGCCCAGCGAGGCAACCTGATAACTGGGACCTTCAGGCGCAATGCTCAATGCTCGGCCGCGCGCGTATTTGATCGCCCAGGAATAGGGATAGTAGATGCTCTGGCGCAGTATGCCGTTTTCGTTGGTCATGATGGGCGCAATCACGTTGACCAGTTGCGCAAGGCAGGCAACCTTAACGCGGTCAGAATGCCGAATCAGTGAATTGGCGAGTCCTCCCACCAGCAGTGCGTCTTCCAGGTTGTAGGGCTCCTCCAACAGATGCGGAGCCGACTTTCCGTGCCCGTCCACAGCGTCGCCGCTGCGGGCGCGATACCACACGTTCCACTCATCGAATGACAGGAACAACTGTTTGCCGGAGCGCTTGTGCGCCCGCACCGTGTCGCACACGGCAACTATCTCCTCGATCTGGCGATCCATGGCCAGGTTCATCGCCATGTACTTCGAGCTGTCGTTGTTGTTCTCTTCGGTATTTCCCCAATAGTGGTGCAACGAGATGCCATCCACTACGTCATAGCACTCTTCCAGCACCGTACGATCCCACTCAATGTAAGTCGGCATGAACGGCCCGCTGGAGCCGCAGGCTATTAACTTGATAGACGGATCGAGTGCGCGCATCTGCCTGGCGGCGTCAGTGGCTTTGATGCCGTAATCGCGTGCCGGCATGTGCCCAATCTGCCACGGCCCGTCCATCTCATTGCCCACGCACCAGTACTTCACATTGTGCGGCTGCTCATACCCGTGAGAGCGCCGCAGATTGCTCCACTTGGTTCCCCCGGCTACGTTGCAGTATTCCACCAGTGCAGCCGCGTCTTCGGCTGACGCCGTGCCAAAGTTAAGCCCGAAGAGCGGCTCTGTGCCCACCTGGCGCGCCCAGGTGATGAAATCGTTGGTGCCGAACTGGTTCGTCTCCAGCGTGTTCCACGCGCGGTCCAGAACGGCCGGCCGGTCCTTTTTCGGCCCCACCCCATCCAGCCAGTGATAGCCGGAGACGAAGTTGCCGCCGGGATACCGAACAATCGGTACGCCCAGGTCGTGTACTTCCTTCATCACGTCGGTGCGGAATCCATTGCTGTCGGCGAATTTAGACTTGGGATCGTAGATGCCTTCGTAGATGGCGCGTCCAAGGTGCTCGAGAAAAGAGCCGAAGAGGTGACGATCGATAGGCGCGATTTGCCGGCTGGAATCGATAACGACGCGAGTCGCACGCGGCGCGCTCTGAGCGAGTCCGAATCTGCCCAGCGCGGAACTCGCGGCGAGTGCCAGGCCAGACTGGCCAGCCTTCTTCAGAAACCGCCTTCTTGAGACTGTTTTCATGAGGCATCCTCTTTTTTTTATCGGGAACCGTGCGCGGGAACTCTCTGCGACGGCTATTGAAGCCGGGCGGCTAACGATGCCCGAGTAAACGTTTGCTAGCAACAAAGCATAAGAGCCGTATCGGGGTTTGTCAAAGCAACCGCGTGCAGGCGCAAAGCGCATCGGGTTCGCGCTCGATCCGGCGGCTAAGACCTGGGCTCCCCGACTTTGTGATCCGTCTCGATTGTGGGCAGCGTGATCCGAATCGTCGCACCGCCATCTTTCCGGTTGAGGGCGCACAGTTCTCCGTGGTGCAGCCGTACCGCCCGCTCCGCGATGGCAAGTCCCACGCCAAATCCGCCTGTGTCAGGGCTGCGCGCATGATCCACGCGGTAAAACGGGCGAAAGATTGCCTTGAGCTGGCTCTCCGGAATGCCTGGACCGCGATCGCTCACGTCGATCTCAGCCTGCCGGGCTCCGTTTGCCGCCGCTCTGAGCTCGATCTCAACTGCAGAGCCGCTCTCCGTAAAGCGGATTGCGTTCCGCACCACATTCTCTACAGCACGGTACAGCAGCTCCTGGTTGCCGGCAATCATGCACTCATCTTCTGCTTTGAAGGCTAGGGAACATTGCCGCTGCCGGGCTTCGTACTCCGCGTCGGGAATCATGCGCTCGATCAGGCTATTCAGAGAGAGTGGCTCAAAATTCTCAACCTTCTCCAGTGCCTCCATTGACGACAAAGTCAGCAATTGGCCAATCAGCAGATTCAGCCGCTCCGTCTCGCGCTCGATCCTATCCAGGTGCGCTGTCGTTGCCGGGTCCGCATCCTCGCGAGCCAGCTCGAGCGCGACGCTGAGCCGGGCCAATGGAGACCGCAACTCGTGCGATACGTCCCGCAACAGCAGCTTTTGCGCATCCACCAGCGACTCCAGCCTTTCCGCCATGTGATTGAAGTCGTGAATCAGCGCGTAGATTTCGTCGCCTTCAAAAATACGAGCCTGCGAAGTGGGCCACGCCACCCGGGCACTCAGCTTTCCCATTGCCAGCTCGCGCGCGGCTTTTCTCAGCTTCGCCACCGGGCGCGTAAACAGCAGCACCAACACAAACGTCGTCAGTCCGCCGACCACAATCGCGACCGGCAACTGCGGGAACGAGAAGCGCAACAGATCCTGCGACAGGTTCTGTCTCCGCGGCAGATGCGGCCGGCTCAGCAGAAACACATATTGCTTCCCGCTGTCCGAAACCACAGGAACGCGCCAAACATACTGCTGTCCGACCTGGCTCCCCGCCGCGCGCGACGGAACACTCACGGTTTTGTCCAGCCCCTCCATGCCCGCGGGTTTGCACAACACCTGCCCTGTCGCATCCGCCATCGAAACCATTTGCCCAATGCTTGCGCCATAGGCCCCGAGCGCGGCGCATCCCCCCGTCTCCCAGGCCGCGGCTGCTCCCTTGCCGTCAGTCCCCAGAGCATTGTTGAGCATGTCCCACTGCGCATCCGGGCCCTCGAAATGGCGCCGTACAATCAGCGCCGTCGAGATCACAAAGATCAGGCTCTGTGCAATCCAGAAGATGATGAATACTTTAAAAAACAGGCCGCGCATTCCTCAGTCCTTTACCGCGGGCTGGTTGGAGTTCACCGCAAGCTGATAGCCGGTTCCGCGAATCGTCTTCACAAGCTCTTCGGTCGCATCCTTCCCGCTCAACTTTCGCCGCAAGCGGCTCACGTGCATATCCAGGCTGCGGTCGAAAGGATGAAACTTTCTCCCCAGCACGTTCTCTGAAATCTCCTCGCGCGATACCACTTTGCCCGGCGCGCGCATCAGCGCCTCCAGCAGCGCAAACTCCACATCGGTCAACTCAATCTTCTTTCCGTTTTGCAGAACCGTGCGTGTAGCCAGGTTCAGCTCCAGCCCGTCGGCGCGCAGCAGTGTCTGCTCCTGCTTCTCCTGCGTTCCTGCGCTCCTGCGCAGAATCGCGCGCACCCTCGCCAGCAGTTCTCGCGGATTGAAGGGCTTTGAAAGATAATCGTCGGCGCCAATCTCCAGCCCCACAATGCGGTCAACGTCGTCGCCGCGCGCCGTCAGCAGCAACACGCTCACCGCGGATGACGCCCTCATCCGCCGCAGCACTTCAAAACCATCCAACCCCGGCAGCATTACGTCCAGCAACACCAGCGCGTACGGCTTTTCAAGTGCCGCCTTCAGGCCCGTATCTCCGCGATGCACAGCCGTAATGCGGAACCCATTGCGTCCCATGTACTCGGTCAGCATCGAACAGAGCTCAACGTCATCGTCAATCAGAAGTATCTCGTCCACGTTAGGTCCCGTAAGTCCTTGAAATAAGCCTACGCCCTTCCCTATCAATCAGAACGCCGGAAATGTAACAAATGGTCACGAACCCGGCGACACTCTGTTACACAGCTTTACCCTTTGTGACCGCACGCCGCCGTCAATCATCGTCTCCTGAATATGTAAGTTCGCGTTGGCGTCGAAAGGACTTCATCATGACAAACAAAATCATCTCGGGTCTCGCAGCCCTTCTGCTTCTCCTCAGCGGTGCGCTTTCCTCCCCTGCTCAAGCCCAGACGGGCAGCATTCATGGCACAGTGGCTGACCCTTCGGGCGCGGTTGTCCCGTCGGCATCCATCACGCTCACCAGTCAGGGTGGCGATTCGAAGTTCGCCATCAGTGGCGGAGACGGCGCGTTCGCCATCGACAGCCTCGAGCCCGGCAGCTACACCATCTCCGTCTCTGCCGAGGGCTTCGCTCCATTCGATCCGCTCGCCGTGCAGGTAGTCGCCGGCAAAAGCATTCTCCAGAATATTGCCCTCAAGCTTCCCGTCGAAACACAAAATGTCACAGTCAGCGACCAGGGCATGAGCGTCGACACCAGCGCCGACAACAACGCCAGCTCTCTTGTCATCAAGGGCAAAGATCTCGATGCGCTCTCCGACGATCCCGATGAACTGCAGAGCGAACTCAGTGCCCTTGCCGGCGGTGCGGCCGGACCCAACGGCGGACAGATCTACATCGACGGCTTCACCGGCGGGCAGCTTCCGCCCAAGTCCTCCATCCGCGAAATCCGCATCAATCAGAATCCCTTCGCAGCGCAGTACGACAAGCTCGGTTATGGACGCATCGAGATTCTCACCAAGCCCGGCACCGACAAGCTGCACGGCTCGTTCATGATGAGCGGCAATGACTCCGCATTCAACTCGCTCAACCCCTTCGTCGCCAGCGAGCCCTCTTACTACTCCACGTTTCTCATGGGCAACGTTGGCGGTGCATTGAGCAAGACCAGCTCATGGTTCGGTAGCGTCTTCCGCCGCGACAACCAGTCCAACTCCATCATCAACGCCGAGTTGCTCGACGCCTCCGGCAACCCTTACAGCTACTCAACAGCAGTTGCCAATCCGCAATCGCGCCTCGACATCAGCCCCCGCTTTGACTTTCAGTTGGGATCCAAAAATACGCTCACCGTCCGCTATTCGCTCGACCGCCAGACGGCCACCAACAGCGGCGTATCGCTCTTTGCACTTCAAAGCCAGGCCTACAACGTGTCCGGCATGGAAAACACTGTGCAGCTCAGTGACACGCAGGTTCTCAGCGACCATGCCGTCAACGAAACGCGCTTCCAATTCACAAGCGACCACAACAGTCAGGTCGCCCAGAATACCGATTCCGCCGTCATCGTGCAGGGAGCCTTCACCGGCGGCGGGAACAGCATGGGCGTGAACCGCGACAATCAGAATCGCCTGGAACTTCAGAACACCACTATCGTCAGCAAGGGCAGGCACGCCATCAACTTTGGCACGCGGCTCCGCTTCACGCGCGATGCCAGCTACTCAACATCGGGCTTCAACGGCCAGTACATCTACTCTTCGCTCAACGCCTACAAAGCCAAT
The DNA here is from genome assembly GCA_035945795.1 of Occallatibacter sp. Classification (GTDB taxonomy): domain Bacteria; phylum Acidobacteriota; class Terriglobia; order Terriglobales; family Acidobacteriaceae; genus Telmatobacter. The sequence continues at coordinate 4,353 of DASYZU010000049.1, read as the reverse complement.
ACTCCTACCGAGTACGACGTCACCACGGGGACGGGCTCAGCGGCAGTCAACTATTTTGACCTCGGGCTCTTCTACCAGGACGACTTCAAGATTCGTCCCAACCTAACGCTGAGTTACGGCATCCGCTACGAGTCGCAGAACGGCATCGGCGACCACGCCGACTGGGCTCCCAGGTTCTCGTTCGCATGGGCGCCCGGCGCTCATGGAACCACTCAACCCAAAACCGTCATCCGCGGAGGCTACGGATGGTTCTTCGATCGCTTCGGCGAAAACAACATCCTGCAATCCATTCGCCAAAACGGCATCACGCAGCAGCAGTACGTCATCAAGAACCCCACGTTCTATCAGAACGCTCCCTCGCCGTCACAGTTGGCCGCAAGCAGCACCGCGGCCAACACCATCTACACCATCGCGCCCGACCTCAGGGCCTCGGTCAACATGCAGGCAGCCTTGGGTGTAGACCACCAGTTCGGCAAGGTCGCCACTCTTGCCGCCACATTCATTAACTCGCATGGCGTGCACCAAGACTACACCGACAGCATCGACGCCTTCATCCCCTCCACCTTCGACGCGGCAACAGGCACCGGCACGCGCCCCAACGGCATAAATGAGAACATCTATCAGTACCAGTCCGGCGGTGTGTACAACCAAAACCAGCTCATGCTCAACTACACCGTCCGTGCAAAGCGCATCTCGCTTTTCGGTTTCTACATGCTCAACTTCGCCAACGCCGATACATCCGGCGCGGGCTACTTCCCCTCCAACCAGACCAATCCGAGCGCAGACTACGGCCGAGCAAACTTCGACGTTCGCAACAAATTTCTGCTTGGAGGCAATCTTCAGGCGCCATTTGGAGTTTCCATCAGCCCTATGCTGGTTACAAACTCCGGTGCACCATTCAACATCACCATCGGCCAGGATCTGAACGGCGACAACCAATTCAACGATCGTCCAGCGTATGCCACCGCCGCAAGCACCGATACATTGCAGACACCTTACGGCACCTTCGACCTCAACCCCTCATGGGACCAGACCCGCATTCCCTATAACGTCGGCACCGGCCCCGGCCAATTCAGCATGAACCTCAGATTGAGCAAGTCAATCGGTATAGGTCCCAAACTTACGGGGGCAGCCGCAGCCTTCTCCGGTGGCCAGGGTGGTCCCGGCGGCCCTGGCGGTGGCGGTCCCCGTGGCGGTGGTCCTGGAGGCGGTGGTCCAGGCGGCGGTGGACTTGGCCCCGGCGGGCTCAGTGGCGGCGGCGGTCCGCCGCGTCTTGATCAGGCTGCGACGCGGCGCTACTCGCTCAACTTCACGGCCATGGCAAGAAACGTACTTAACAACGTGAATCTCTCCCAACCAGTCGGCGTTCTCGAGTCGCCCCTCTTCGGCAAATCGAATGCGCTCGCGGGAGGCTTCTTCTCGTCGCCCGCATCCAACCGCAGTATCGACCTACAGGTCTCCTTCAGCTTCTAGACCAGCCAGGTGCTCCGGGTCTCGCTTTTGAGAACCGGGGCACCGCAGGAAGTGTCATGAAGGCGCCGTGCGTCACGAATGCTCGATCGACGGTTCTTGCCAGCATCTGCAATTGTGCATTCATAGAGCCTGCCGACCCTCCGCCTTCAGCAGCGTCCAAATCCAGCCGGCAAGTGTGAGCACAAGAAACGGGTATGCAAAATACGGCAGCGGCTTAGTAGTTGGCAACAATTGCCCGCCCAAAAAGATCCGTTCCGCCGTAATCGCAAAGTGGATTGCTCCGATAATACCTCGCGCGCGAATCCAGGTGGCGAATTCCCTTGGAATGCCCGTGAGCAGAAGCCCATCTCGCAGCCCTGCGATTGAGGCCGGCACACGCGTCTCTTGTACCGAAATGGTCTGGGGCCAGAAAACAATGTTGTTTCCGGATTCCCCCGAACTCAATCAGGATTAAACTCGGAAGCAAGTCAAGTTGCACATCGTCGGCGGACTCATCAGCGGTACAGGATTTACGCAAGTTGAGCCGCGCCAAACAGGCCTATGAAGAAGGTTGGGGGCCTTAGCCCCTGAGGGATATCCCAGGGCCGGTCGGACAACATTTGTACCGTGTGCTTCAGGTCTCACTTTTGGGGCCTGGAATCCATCCTGCCCCCAGCCCAGAGTCCGCCATGCTAGAGTGAAATTCCACGGAGGACGCGATGGCGGCTGGTTTGCATCTGCCGGGCGGTGGGGAAACAATTGACCTGCAGCAGCAGGTAGCGCGGTTGCAGGCGCTGCTTGAGGCTTCGAGGCAGGTCCACTCCACCATCCACGAAAACGAAGTGCTGGAGCAGGTGCTGCGTATCGTGGTGCGCGAGCTGGAGATGGACGGTGCGGCTTTTCCGTCCGCTGGCTTGGTTTATGGCGAGGAACCGGCCGACAACAGCTCGCTGCTCTCCTGGCCCCTCGACGACCGCGACGGCCACCGCATGACAGAGCTTGTAGTAGCTCCTCCCGGCGGCCGCGAGCTCACCATATATGAGGCCGACTTCATCGAGGGCCTGGCACTGCAGGCCGCAGTGGCTCTCGAAAATGCCCGTTTCCACAGACGCAATGTCGAGTTCGCCCGCGTGCAACAGGACCTGGACGCAGCCCGCGCCATCCAGCGCTCGCTACTGCCTCAGAAGCTCCCTTCTATCGATGGCTACTCGCTGGCCTTCAAGTCCGTCACCTGCTACGAAGTTGGCGGCGACTACCTCGACCTCGTTGCCCAGCCCGACGGCAGCCTGCTGATCGCCGTGGCCGATGTGGCCGGCAAAGGCCTTGCCTCCGCCATCTGGGCCTGTAGCTTCCGTTCCGCCTTCAGGGCTATGGCCGTCACCGGAATGCCGCTGGACGAGTTGGCCATGCGCATGAACCAGCACCACTGGGCCGAAGGCGAAGAGGCCCGCCGTCGTTATCTCACAGCCATCTTTGTCCGCCTCCACCCCGAGGCTGGCGAAATCGAGGTGGTCAACGCAGGACACAATCCAGGATTCCTCGTCGAGCCAGGAGCCGCGCCCTACGAGTTCAACGCCGCCGGCACTCCGCTAGGCCTGTTGCCGGGCATGAGTTATACCAGCGAGAGCCACCCCTTCGCCCCCGGCGCACGCCTGCTTTTCTACACCGACGGCCTTACCGAGGTGTTCAAAGGGGATGAGGAGTTTGGGCCGGAACGCCTTATGAATGAATTTTCTACGTGTCCCGCCGAGAAGGCCGATGGTATCCTCGATGCAATATGGACAGCCATCGAGGCGTTCTCTGAAGGCGGTCCGCAGGGAGACGACATGACCGCACTCACGCTTTGCCGCGGGATGAGCTCCACGGAGATGCCGTAATGAGCGAGACCAAATCCACTACGGTGGAGGTCCGGCTGCCAACCCGCATGGGCTACGAGAAAGTGGCCATGAGCACTGCGTCAGCGGTGGCCAAGCTCATGGGTTTCCCCGAGGATCGTGTCGAGGACCTGAAGACTGCCGTCGCCGAGGCATGCATCAACGCCATCGAGCACGGCAACCGGCTGAATGAGAAGCTCTCAGTCGGCGTGGTGCTGTCGGCCGGCGCCGACGAGCTTGAAGTAAAGGTGATCGACGACGGCAAAGGAATGACAACGCAGCCCGCAAAGCCCGACATCGACCGCAAGATGCTGGGCGAGGAAGATCCCCGCGGCATGGGCATGTTCCTTATTCAGGCCCTGGTCGACGAGGCCGAGTGGGTCGCCGGCAAAGACGGAAAAAGCAGCTACGTCAGGCTGGTGATTCGACTCGACAAGGAAGCGTAATTCTCAAGGAAGCGCAATCGGCCTACTTGGCATAACCATCAGGAACGGGAGACCAAACGATCGTGCAGAGTGAAACCAAGTCGCATGTTGACCAGCTTACTTCCCCGGCAGGACTTCCGGTGACCGTTCTCCGCTTCGAGGGAGACATTGCCAGCACGTCGAAAGAAGCGGTCCTGGGCGCTTACCAGGCTCTGCCCAAAAACGACGTCAAGCAGATTCTGCTGGACTTTACCAAGGTCGATTACATCAACTCCAGCGGCATAGCGCTCGTGATTCAACTGCTAATTGAAGCCGCCAACTCTGGCCAGAAGGTTCGCGCCTTCGGCCTTTCCACGCACTTCGTCAAAGTCTTCACCATGGTCGGTATCACCAAATACGCAGGCCTGTTCCCCACCCAGGCTGAGGCGCTGGCGGGGCTCTAAAAAGCAAAACGCGCCTGACCATCGAGTGCCCCATCTTCGCCGCGTTCATGTTTTTGCGGCTAGGGTGGGAAGCATAGCGTGATCTCGTCGCGCGTATCATTTCCCCTATGAACCTTCAAGCGATCCAGGCCGCTCTCCACGAGGCCGCCGTAGACGGCT
>DASYZU010000048.1:0-2469 GCA_035945795.1 Occallatibacter sp. | reverse complement strand
ACTTGCCGGAGCCGAGCGCCGTTGCCATTATACTCCGCCGCGGAAACCAGCGGTGGGCAGGACGGATTTGCTGGTCTTTGAACTGATCGAGAATCGACCGTCGGTATTCAAGACGGCCGCCTAACTTGCGGCACTCAATCTTTTGTTGGCAGGCGTACTGGTATAGAGTGCTTTTCGAGATCCCGAGATAGTCGGCGGCCGCCTCGTGCTTGAACCACGGCTCGTCGGAATCTCTTTGAAGCGGAAGCGTTGGAGGTACCGACGACAGTTTCGGGAAATGATCGGCAATTCCCGTCAGTGCTTGCCGCAGCAGCTGAAGGAGTTGCTCGGGATCCGCCGCCTAACTGGACGCGATTTGCGGACACGCCAATTCGGCTGTCGAACGGGCCGGAGCGGCGAAACAGCGCTCCTCGCGACGGCCGAGGGTTATGCTAGGTGCTGGCTCTTTTGCAGTGCGGGTTCAGGCTGATGTTGCAGGAGGATTCGGAAACCGAGTCCGTGCGTAATCAGCAGCAGCGGCACTACCAAAGTCGGAAGGAAGAATGCGGCTCCCAACTGTCCCGCCAATAGTCCGGCGTGATTGGCCTGGTAGAAAGCGTTGAGGATATCGGCCGAACCCCAAAGACTGAAGATCCATGCGACCGCAACGCCAGCCGCACTCGGCAGCAATAGCAACGAAAGCAACGCAAGGATCGCCGCAATGATGTCCCCATAGGCCGCGGAATGCGCGAAGGCGGGCGGCAAATCGGGTGAAACGACGCCCGGGACGAGGAATGCCAACCCGATGAAGCGGAAGCTGTGCAGGATGAGCAGAGGCCGCAACGCTTCGACCCGTGGCCGGTGGCGGAGTTCCGGCCAGATATATTGAGCCGTGACTATTCCCCAGGCGATGAAGCTGAATGCGATGCTCACGAAAAACCAGATCATTTGTTGTGGCACGATAGTGTCTCCTCTTTAGAATTCCAGCCATTGACCGCGACTGGTGGCGGAGATAGGGACGTTGTCGCTTCCCGGCACTGCCGGCTTGGCGGTGTTGGCGATGGCGCGCTCGCGCCGCCACGCACTGTTGCGCACTAGGCCGATCAGTGAATAGGAGTGGATGAGGAACGCGCGCGGCACTCCATAAGCCGGGATGAGCACGAGTGGGAAGACGATGCCGCCAGCACCGCCGTTGGTCAATGCCCCCAGCACCACGGCGTTGACGAGATCGGCCATGCCAAAGATGTTCCACGCGATCGCGGCGCTGCGGGCATAGGGCTTGCCGCTATACCAGGCATACGCAACGAAGGGCGCGAGCAACCCGGTCGCGATGTCGCCGATGCCGGCGGGCAGCGCGAACAGACCGGGCAGTTGGCCCGCGAAATAGCGAAGCAGCCACACGCTTCCCAAGACACGGAAGGCCTGGATGCCGATGAGCCAATGCTGCGGCACGCCGGCGACGATGCGGCTGAATGTCGGCGATAGAAGCAGGAGATAGCCCAGGAGCAGCGTCGCGACGAGCGCAATGGGGACGCGCGACGGCAGCACGTCGTTGCCCGCAGCGCCGAGCAGGAACACACCGACGAGCCAGGCCGCAGCGACCACCGCCGAGCCGATGATCCAGCGCGACTGGCGCGCTCTCGCACCGGGCAAGGCGCGAATACCGACATAGAAGCCGAGCCAGGCCAGCGTCGAGGACACCGCTTGGACAATGATCACGATAACGATGAGCGACACTGTTGCCTCCTTTTGCCGAATCGGTTTCCGGGCTCGAAAGAGTACGATAGTACTCTTTACGTATAAAAAAATTACTCTTCAGCGAAGCACTTTATGAAAAAGCTCCTCGCCTCCATCAACCTCTGCTCACGCCTTTGAGGGTCCGGAGTAACGCGGACCATCATCAGCACCCCTGCCATACTGGGGAACAACAACCTGCACTTCGCCAGTCTTTCTTCTCGCGTCTGACCAGGAACAAATGGCGATAGCCGCTCACGATATGCTTCCAGCGACGCCTCAATCCGTTTCCGCACAGGCAATGGCTTTCGCGCGAGCTCTGGCCCGAGGGCGGCGCGCACGCAACCGGATCCCGGCGAATTCGCATGACCTGTGCTCAGATAACGTTCGATGATGGCCCGCAGAGCCTGACCCTCGGGCGCGGACTTTGCAACCTCCACCATGCCTCTTCCCGTCTCGTCGAGTGCCCGTGCCACCGCTTCGACAAACAGGTCGTCCTTGCTCTTAAAATGCCGATAGAAGCCCCCTTTTTTCAGGCCTACCTTCTTCATCACCGTCCCGATACCGCTGCTGTCCCCGCCGCGCTCGCGGAAAGAGCGAGCCGCCATGGAAAGAATTTTCTCGTGGTTCTGCGCTTTGTGTTCCAGCGAGTATCGCATGACGTAAGAGTACATACGTACTCTATCGCGTGTCAAGACCAAAATTGATCGTGCTTCCTTCCAAATTGCCAACCATCGTCCAAGCTCTCCTCTGTAT
>DASYZU010000047.1:0-5050 GCA_035945795.1 Occallatibacter sp. | reverse complement strand
TGAATTTTGGGTGGCTCCGGCGGTGGCGGCAGTTTGGGCGGCGGCGGCACCTTCACCTTTGGTGGCGGTGGCGGCGTTGTGGGGACAATCAATTCCGTGAACTCGTACTTATGTACTTCGCTGACGTGTTTCACCGTCATTCCGATGATGAGGGCCAATGCCAGGATCGAAGCATTTATGGTCGCACTGACGATAAACGGCGCGGCACTGCCTTCCGGTTCGGGAAGCAGGCCAAAGTTGGTTCTTCCTGGGGTGTACTCTACCCGCATGATTTCAGCCCTCGTTTGAAACCGTCGACCTGGTGATGATTCGCTTTTTTAACGAAGCCATGGGCGGCAGCTTGGGGAATCGGGATGAGTCAGCTCGCGGCGACCTTCGTGGAAACCCAGTTGAATGAGTAGCACTGCTTCGCGAGGTTGATTACATCCGTTGAGGCGTTTCAAGACGTATTATCTGCAGAATCAGAGAAATCTGAATCCCACAAAATCATGCGTACTACTGACCCAAACATGCTATTCACGTACCACGAAGTTGGCACTACGCAGCCATCTTCGTCACACTCGACGGTATCACGCTGAACAAGGACCGCCTCGCGACCGCCTCCAAGCTCGCCGGCGCAATCAGGAGTACCGCTATCGTAGAGATGGCGAGCCTGACACAGGAGGGGGCCTGAATATGGGTGATTACAGCGCTTCGCACTTGACCTCACTGACCTGCCCCTACAAAGCCTGCACCAACATCACATGCGCAACTGCTGGCCGCCAGCCTTTGTCTCCGATGCGCGTCAGGGTCGAATCCAGCAGGCAATCGTGTCCTTCATCACGGTAAGCCGTTGCTCGAGCATCTGCTTCGATCCAAGGTCGCGTTGAAATACTGTTGACAGCGTATGCCTGTTCATCAGGTAGAAGAATCCAAGCGCTGCAATGTTCACGTTCAACTGCATCATATCGAGATCACGCCTGATGCTTCGTTCGCGCCGCCCCCTTGCGAGGAGCTTCTTCGCCAGGACCATATGGTTTGCATTGATTTCGAGAGTTCGCGTCGAGCCTTTGAGGTGCCGTGCCTCGAGCTGGTTCTCGCTGTTCAAGAGGCGGATGAAATCGGGATTCGCAAGGTAGTAGCGCCAGGTGAACTCCACCAATCTCATGATCGCTTTATCTGCTCGCAGGGAATCAAGTTCAAGAGCGGCCTCCTGGCTCCGGATGCTTAGGTAGGCCCTCTCGAGAACCGCGGTGAACAGGTCGTCTTTGCTGCCGAAGTAGTAGTACAGCAACTGCTTGTTGATCTTGGCCGCAGCTGCGATCTGATCGACCCTGGCGCCATCGAACCCCTTTTTCGCAAAGATCTTCGTTGCGGCTTTGAATATCCGTTCCTTTGTTCTTTCGGGATTCCGTATTCGGGCTTGTGGGGAAGTTTTCACAGCCATCTTGTACCTCGCTTTATTTGTGGTGTATAGTAACCAACTAGTTGGTTGTTTGCAAGAGCCTAATTTCAATTTGTCGAGAAGAAGGCGTACATGTCTCTTAAACAGTGCGAGAGACCGGTGGCTATCGTTACCGGAGCCTTTCGCGGAATCGGCCACGCCTGTACTCTGGGACTCGCCAAGGTCGGCTTCAACCTCCTGCTGAACGATCGGGACGGTGACGAAAACCGCGAGCTTGCGCCGCACATTACAAGTGAACTGGCGGATCTTGGAGCGGATAGCTTGCCGATCTTTGCGGATGTGGCAAAGCTTGAGATTCATTCGACAATGCTGGACGCGGCGATTTCCCGTTGGGGAAGAATCGATTGCCTGGTGAACAATGCCGGTGTTCCTGCGCACCAGCGGGGCGACTTGCTCGACGTGGAACCTGAGAGTTTCGATGAGTGCATCAGCGTGAACACACGCGCAGTCTTTTTTCTCAGCCAGGCTGTTGCCCGTCAAATGCTCGAGCAGAGCAGGCAGACGGACACGCATCGCAGCATTATCAACATTACTTCGAGCAACGCGAAGGCTGTTTCCATTACCAGGAGCGAGTATTGTGTATCGAAGGCAGCCTCCTCAATGACGACCAAGCTCTTTGCTCTGCGGCTTGCGTCGGCAGGCATCGGCGTGTATGAAGTTCGTCCCGGCATCATTGAGACCGACTTGACCCGGCCAGCCAAGTCCATCTACGACAAGATAATCGACGATCACCATGTTCCAGCCGAACGCTGGGGCTATCCCGCGGACGTCGCATCGACAGTTGTCTGCATGGCAGAAGGACGTCTCGTCTACACGGTGGGGCAGGCCATCGCCGTGGATGGCGGCCTCGTGATACCGAGATACTGAAACTCGCACGTCAGCAAGGAGCACAAACAATGGAACCTGAAATTCTCTATTCCCGCAATGAGCGCGAGGGAGCGACATGGGCAGAGATCACCCTGAACCGTCCGCAAAAAGGGAATGCGCTAACCCTCCCGATGCTGGACGAACTGGAGTCTCACGTCGCCGGCATTCGAGCGGATCACACGTTGCGGGCAGTGGTACTGCGAGGCAACGGCCGGTTCTTCTGCACCGGCGGCGACATCGAGGCCTGGGGCAGCTTGTCTCCAAACGAGATGGGCCAGAACTGGATTTTGCGAGGGATCGAAGTCTTCAACCAGATCGCTTCGCTGCCGCAACCTGTGATTGCCGCGATCTCCGGGCACGCGTTAGGTGGCGGTTTGGAACTGGCGCTCGCTGCCGACCTCCGTGCCGGAGTAAAGACTGCGAAATTCGGTACTCCGGAAGTTACTCTCGGGATGATCGCAGGGTGGACGGGAGTGCGGCGCCTGGCCGAAACAATCGGTGCTGCACGCGCGCGCCACCTTGCATTGCTCGGTTCTCTCATTACCGCCGAACAGGCGCTGGATTGGGGACTACTGACGGCGCTTGCGGACGACGCTGCAGGCCTGGCGGAACAACTCAGCCAATGGCTGGACAGGCTGCTCTCGAACGGCCCCATTGCAATGTCGCTGACTAAGGGCCTTCTGAAAACAATGCATATGGACATGCGGCACGCCCACGCGTCAGCTGCAGCGCATGCGGCGGCCACTGAGGACTGCAGGGAAGGCGTTCGTGCCTTCGCCGAAAAGCGCAAACCCGTCTTTCGCAACCAGTGAGCAAGGAGAGCCGAATGAGCAAGGTGGAGTTCGCAACAGCGGCGGCTGCAGCCGCGATGATCAAGAATGGCGACACTGTAGCCATCGGCGGGAACGGGGCCGGTATGATCTCGGCCGAATCCATCTTCGCCGCCATCGAGAAGCGATTTCTGGAAACCGGCGAGCCCCGCGGTCTGACGCTCGTTCATTCGTTGGGACTCGGTGACCGGGGAGATCTTGGAACGAATCGCTTCGCCCATGAAGGAATGATCCGGAAGATTATCGCTTCACACTTCACCTGGTCGGCAAAAATTCAGCAGCTCATCCGTGAAGAGAAGATTGAAGCGTATTGCTTCCCGGGAGGCGTGATTCAACAGCTTCTTCGCGAGATCGGGGCCTGCCGTCCAGGCCTCATTACCCACTCCGGGCTGGGCACATTTGTTGATCCGCGGCAGGACGGTGGCCGCTGCAACCGACGCAGTCAGGAAAATCTTGTAGAGCTAATGTCTATCGATGGAAAAGAAGTGCTCCGCTATAGGCCATTCAAAGTGGACGTGGCCATCATCCGCGGAACCTACGCAGATACGCGCGGCAATATCAGCTCAGAGGAAGAAGCGGTTGACCTCGATATTTACTCGATCGCGCTTGCGGCTCATAACTGCAATGGGGTTGTCCTTGCGCAGGTGCGGCAAGTGGTTGAGACCGGCGCTCTGCACGCGCGAAGTGTTCGCATACCAGGCATCATGGTCGACGTTGTCGTTGAAGATTGCGATCAACAGCTCTTCTATGGAATGGGTTACGACCCAACGGTGAGCGGATCGCGAAGGGCGCATCTAGGCGCGCTGGCCGCCGAGATGCCGGCGAAGCTGGAACGGCGCATTATAGCGCGCCGCGCGGCTGTGGAGCTGCGGCGCGGCGCATCGGTCAACTTCGGCTTTGGCATCCCCGGTGGAATCTTTGCCGTGATTGCCGAGCAGGGAATTGCGGACGACCTGTGGATGAGTGTCGAGCAAGGGACCCACAACGGCCGTATGCTGGACGATCGCCTATTTGGGGCAGCTCGCAATCCGGATGCGATTGTGCCTTCCATCGAACAGTTCGATTACTACAGCGGCGGCGGCATAGACATCACTTTCCTCGGAATGGGAGAGGCGGACGCTTCTGGCAATGTGAATGTCTCGCATCTCGGCGGTAATCTCGTTGGCCCGGGCGGCTTCATGGAGATTGCGCAAAATGCGAAGAAGGTTGTTTTTTGCGGGACCTTCGATGCGCAGGGCAGCCAGGTGCGCTGGGAAGACGGGAAGCTGACAATCGCGAAGGCCGGGCAGATTCACAAGCTGGTCGGCAATGTTGAACGCATCACCTTTGCCGCGGACTATGCCCGCCAGCACGGACAAGAGGTGCTGTACGTGACGGAGCGAGCGGTCTTCCATTTGGACGCAATGGGTATGCGATTGATTGAAGTCGCCCCAGGAATCGATATCGAGCGCGACATTCTTCCGTATATGGACTTCAAGCCATTGATAGGCGAAATCACGACGATGGACATTTCAGTTTTTTCGTAATCGCCGCCAGATAGACATATTAGAGCGTGTTTCAAAAATAGGTTCGGCCTCAAACCACGTACTTACGTGTGAGGCGGTTGAACTGTTGAGCTTCTGTCATGAAGAAGCGACAGAGGCTTTTGACGGAAGCGCAGTGGGAGTTGATTGGCCCGCTGTTGCCGGAGGCGAAACGGCGCAAGGATGGGCGAGGCCGCCCTCCAGCGCCGAATCGTGCCTGTTTGGAAGGCATACTTTGGATACTACAAACCGGAGCGGCCTGGCATTTTCTGCCTGACGAGTATCCTTCGCCCTCGACCTGCTGGCGCCGGCTGAAGCAGTGGGAGGAAGAAGGAGTTTGGCTCAAGGCCTGGCGCACCTTGCTGGGTACTTTGGATGAAAAAGGC
>DASYZU010000046.1:0-44146 GCA_035945795.1 Occallatibacter sp. | reverse complement strand
TGTCTGGCCCGACTCTACAAGCCGGACCGCCTCCTGCTTGAACTCAAGCGTGTACCTGCCTCGTTTCCCATTCCGCATCTTCGTGTCCCTTTCGCTATTAAATCAGCTCGCTAAGGGATACGTTTTGCGGGGGCAAGGTCATAAACACCTGAAAAGAGCATGGAACAGGGGAGAGCCGATGAGAAACATGTTTCCTGGGGTGGGCGAGCAGTGAGGAGCCAGGGAAACGGAACGCGGCCGGTCCCGAGCACCCAGGCGGGGCAAGCTACAGAGCGTGTTGCTTCCTCAGAAAACTGATCACATCTTTCCTCTCCTGGGGTTTGGCGACGTGGAAATCCATATTGTTTCCCGGGACAAATGCGTCGGGATCGGTAAGCCATTGATAGAGCGTGGTGTCATTCCAGACAACGTGCGCATTCCTGAGCGCAGGCGAATAGGGAAAGTTCGGCACATCCGCCGATCTGCGGCCATAGATATCGTGCAGTCTAGGCCCCTCACGGTTCTGGTCGAGAGAGTGGCAACCGGTGCAACGCCTCTCGAAGATGTCTTTGCCTCGCGTAGGATCGCCATCACCGGAAGGCTGCGCGGCTGAGTCCGCAATCTCAAACGCCGTGCCCCGCGTCCATCGCGTCAACACAGCAAGGTCAGTATCCGTGATGCGAGTGTTCCAGTGGATCAATCGATATTGGCCGGGCGGCATTTCGTGCGTTCTTGCCTCTTTCACAATCTTTGCGGCGAGCGTCTGCTGTTGATCCGCGGAGTATGAATCCCACAACGACAGATTCATGGCTTTGCGACCATGGGTGATGTCGCCTTCCATGAGCCATGAGGCGGGAGCAAACCGGCCGTATGCTGGAACATGCGTCTGATTTGAGTGACAGTCTGCACAATTCGCCCTCAGGATCGCCTTTACATCGGGTGGTATTGCCGAGTGCTGCAGAAGCGGCGCCTGGGAGGACGAAGGTTGATAGAGGCCCGCATCGCCGAAAGGGTGAATGCGGGCCAACAAAAGCGAGGCAGAGATTGCAATGGTGCAAGCGAGGACAACTTTCCTGAGCATTCTTAGACCATCTCCTCAAGCGAGGAATCGACGATGGCAAGATGGCTGTGTCTGCCGATGTATTTGACCTCAGTGATGCCGAGAACGCTTTTGAGCTTGCCCGCGGGCACCACCATGGGGCCTGCACTCGGAGCCTTGCCCGGCGCGGGCTGGGGGAATGCGGTTGAGGTTGCGGTGTGGAAGGCGACGTTGCCCTCCACCTTTTGCACAACCTGGTGAATGTGTCCGTTGAGCACGGTTACCGAGCCGAAACGCTTGAGATAGGAGAGCGCCTCTTCGCCGTCCTTCGTGCCCCAACCCCAGTCCGGATAGACCATCCACAGCGGAATATGCGCAAAGATCACAATCGGCGTCGAGGATGAGAGCGGAGCGAGGTCCGCTTTGAGCCATTTCAATTGATCGGCGCCGAGGCGGCCCATCGCATCGATCTGCAAAACATTGTTGAGGCCGATAAAGTGCACGCCCTTGTGAGTGAAGCTGTACCAGCCGCTGCCAAGTGTGCCTTTGCCGAAGCGCTCGCGGTATACGGCCCCATCGTCCATGGCGGTGTCGTGCTCGCCGGGGACATAAAAGGTCTCGTCTGCTTTGGCGCTCTTGATGAGTTGTTGCGCCGTGTCGAACTCTGCCAACTTGGACGAGTGCGTGATATCGCCGGTGTGCAGCAGCAGGTCCGGGGTGACTGGAAGCCGGTTGATCTTGTCGAGCGCCAGTTTGAGCGTTGCGGTCACGTCCTGGTTGGCCGCCTTGTTAAAGCCGATATGGCTGTCGCTGATCTGGACAAAGCTGAAGCTGCCGCTGCTGTGTATGCCGGTCGACTTTGCGCCTGCGGTGCCGGTCGTGGCGGCAAAGAGTCTGGATGTCGGGACTCCGCCGGCCACGGTCCACACGAGGCCGGTGCCTGCCCACGCCATGCAACTAAGAAAATTGCGCCGGTCGATTCCGTCGCTCTTTGCGGGGTCCTGTTCGATGATCTCTTGTGTCGCCGCGGCTGGATTGCGGGGGGCAACTTGAGACTGTACTTTTGTGGCTTGATGCTGTTCGTTCCGATGCTCTTCATGCATTGACGAATCCTCCGGGGATGCAAACCGGGGGCGGCGTAAATTATTCCCGGGAATCGGGAATAATTTTGCTGGTTGCCAGTTGGCATATTCAGAGAGAAGAAGCTATAGTTCCTGTTCAATGACGCTGTTGCCATGGAAGCGCTCGGCTCACCAAAGTGCCCATCAGACCTCGGGGTTTGAAGGGCTGGCCTTGCCATTGCTTCCATCGCTTTACAACGTCGCTTTCTGGCTCTCCCGCAACGCCACCGATGCGGAGGATCTGGTGCAGGAAACCTTTTTGAAAGCGCTTCGCGGATATGCGTCATTTGAGCCGGGCAGCAACTTCAGGGCATGGATATTCCGCATTCTGAGAAACACTTACTTAACTTCGCGCACCGGCCTGGCTGCAATGCGCACTGTGGCGCTGGAAGATGAGTTGGGAGAAGGCGCTGAATCCGGAATGACTTTGCACCCTGAAGGCGCGATCGATCGCCGGACTCCGGAGATGAACATGATTGAACTCGCCAATCGCGCCGCGCTGCAAACGGCCATGGAAAAGTTGCCGCCGCTGCTGCTTGAGGTGATCCTGCTTTGCGACATTGAAGAGATGAAGTACAGGGAGATTGCGGTGATTCTGGATGTTCCCATTGGCACTGTCATGTCGCGGATTGCACGCGCGCGCGCTGCTCTGCGGGATGTGCTTCAATCTTCAAATGCTTTGACAAGGGGGTTCCGCGCATGAGCGATCATTTGTCTCACGAACTGCTGAGCGCTCTTGTTGATGGCGAGCTTGCGGCGGATCAACTCGCGCGGGTGAATGCGCATCTCGCGGATTGTCCGTCCTGTACATCAGGTGCTCTTGCGCAAAGCCTGCTGAAATCGGCCACGGCGAGGACTGGGCAGCGCTATGCACCACCAACGGAGTTGCAGTCCCGGCTCGCGCGTATGGTCCGGCAAGAGGTGGGTCGCCCACCGGAGTCCACCAGATCTCGGCGTCCGTTGCGGGCTATGCCCGGGCTTGGCTTCACTGGATGGGCAACTGCGTTTGCGCTGTTGATTATCCTGGGCGGCGTGGTTGTACTCGAGCGCAACTTGCAGCAAAGCACGGCGGCCACTACAGAGTTCGCAGGACTCGTTACGGAGGCCAGCGACCAGCATATTGCCACGCTGGCGGCGAACTTGCCGCCGCAGGTGATTTCCTCCGACCGGCATACGGTGAAGCCGTGGTTCCAGGGAAGAATACCTTTCAGCTTCAACCTCCCTGAAAATCTGCCAAGCGACACAATGCTCGAAGGGGCGAACCTGACCTACGTTCACGGCCACCCAGCCGCACTGCTGCTCTACAGCATTGGCAAGCACCGCGCTTCGATCTTTCTGATGGAGAAATCGAGCACCGAATTGGCTGATGATTCGGTTGCAGAACACGCGGGATTTCATGTGATTGGTTTCAGCACTGCCGATCTTCAAGCGATTGCGGTGAGCGACGTGGATACAGGTCGCTTATCCCAGTTGGTGAGCGCGCTCAAAGGAGCCCAAACGGGAGATAAAAGGTAACCTCGTTGAATTCAGCATTTTTTGCGGGTTGCCCTACAGCGGAACGGGCGCAAGAGGCTGGGCGCCGGTGGAGCGTCGGGCAGCCTGGCAGGAGTCTGAACTAAAGGTCAGAAAGTCTTCAGGAACACTTCAGTCGCAGATGTGCCGGGTTGGGATATACAAAAGAGAGGTCCAACTGTGCAAATTCTGCTAATTGAAGACGAGACCAAAGTCGGCAACGCGCTATGCGCTGGGTTGCAGGCTGAGGGATACGAAATCGTCTGGGCGCAGACGGGCGAAGAAGGGTTCTTTCATGCCAACTCGCGCAGCTTCGATCTGATTCTGCTGGACGTGATGCTGCCGGGCCGCGACGGGATCGAGGTTCTGGACACACTGCGGAAGCATGGCAACAAGACACCGGTTCTGCTGCTGACGGCAAAAGATGCGATCGAGGACCGGGTGCTGGGATTGGATACCGGCGCCGACGACTACTTGGTGAAGCCGTTTGCTTTTGCCGAGCTAAGCGCGCGCATTCGAGCTCTGCTGCGGCGCAATCAGCAGGAACCATCCGCCACATTGACGATTGGCCAGCTTGAGATCGATGCGATGCGGAGGACCGTTATCCGCGAGGGCCAGCGCATCGACCTCACTGTGCGCGAATTTGAACTGCTGGAATACCTGGCCCGTCATCATGGGCGAATTGTTTCCCGGGACATGCTGGCCCGCGATGTGTGGCGGGAAGTCGGAAGAGCAACCCCGCTGGACAACGTGATCGACGTTCATATCGCCAGGCTCCGTAAAAAGGTGGACGACCCATTCGCCATCAAGCTGCTACACACCGTGAGAGGCGTCGGTTTCACGCTGAGTGAGGACGCAATATGAACGGGTTCAAGCGCTCGACGCTTCGCAGCCGGCTGACGATTCTCTATGCGTCGCTGCTGGCAGCGGCTCTTCTGCTCTATGCTGGCGGCGTTTCGGCATTCTTTCTGAACAACCTGCGCGAGCAGTTGAATTCAAGTCTTGGCCGGGATGTTGAAGCGGTGGAAGGCGTGCTCTCGATCGATGCGAGTGGAGCGCTCGAATTCAGTTCACACGAAGGCGAAGCCGAGCACGGCGGGCGGGACAGGGGATATCTTCTGGAAGTCTGGTCCCAGGAAGGCAAGCTGCTCTATCGCAGCCAACTGCTGCACGACCAGGCGCTCGGTACAGTTCCGGCGAGTACAGCCACGGGGCGGCAATCCGCGCATTCGCTTCAACTGCCTTCAGGCATGCGGGTCCGCACCATCAGCCGCGTTCATCATATCGGCAAGAACATCTCCGTCGTGGTGCGGCTTGCGGTGAGCGAAGAGCCTCTGTGGGAAGAGTTCTGGGAGATGGTGTCGATGCTGGCCATCGGGCTCCCGGTGGCTGTGATTCTTGTAGCGCTCACCGGTTACCTGGTGGCGGCCCGCGCGCTCAAGCCGGTGGATGCGATGGCGCAGCGCGCGTCGCAAATTACAGCTGAGCAGTTGAATGAACGTCTCGCAATCGAGAATCCCGATGACGAACTAGGCCAACTGGGCACTGCGTTCAACACGGCACTGGCTCGGCTCGAGCGCTCATTCGAGCAGTTGCGGAGATTCACAGCCGATGCCTCGCATGAATTGCGGACCCCGCTGACCGCGATCAAAAGCGTTGGCGAAGTTTCGCTGGCAATGCCCGGGGATGTGAACTACTACCGGGACGTAATCGGCAGCATGCTTGAAGAAGCGAATCGCCTCACGCACCTGGTAGATAGCTTGTTGACTATGGCGCGCGCCGATGCCGGGCGGATTCAACTGCACCGCACAGGGGTGAATCTGTTTGAACTGGCGAAGGAGTCGTGCGGACTGCTGGAAGTACTGGCCGAGGAGAAGCAGCAGACGATTCAAGTGGAGGGCGACGTCTACGTCGCAGTATTGGCAGACCCGACGATTTTGCGGCAGGCGGTTGTGAATCTCGTTCATAACGCCGTGAAGTTTTCGCCGGTGAATGGCTCAGTGCGGGTAGAGGTTGGCGATTCGGGTAAGGCCGCAGTGATTGAAGTTCACGACAGCGGTCCGGGTATACCGGCTGAACATCGCGCGCATATCTTCGAGAGGTTTTACAGGGTGGATAAAGCGCGTGCACGCGCCGCAGGCGGAGCGGGGCTTGGGCTGTCGATTGCGCAATGGGCGGTGAACATACACGGAGGAACGATCGAGGTCGAGAGCGCACAGGGCGGCGGGTCGATCTTCCGGATTCGATTGCCGAAGAGCGTTTAGCCGACGGTGGAGTAATTCGGACGAAACGGAATTGTATGGCTATTTCATTTTCATTACGCGTCAAGGAAGTAAGAATGCATCGGTTGGGGTCCGTCAGATTTCATAATTTTATATTCGCAATCTTTCTATTTTCTGCGTTGCACGTGTGCGCGCAGACGGCATCGATCAGAGGGCAGGTGAAAGACGAGAGCGGTGCAATGATTCCGGGCGCGACAGTCACTGCTACAGGAGCTTCCGGCAACGTACTCACGGCAGTTTCCGCAGCGGATGGTTCCTACTCGCTCAAGCGTATCCCCAACGGCAGTTATCGGATTGAAGCCAACTTTACGGGGTTTGCGATGAAGGCTCCTGTCGCTTTTGTTGAACGCGGACAGGATGCAAACCTGAATCTCGTTCTCAAGGTGAGTACGGTTGTTCAAAATGTAACGGTGCAGGCGCAGGATTCGGCGACTGTGTCGGTCGACTCCGGGAACAATGCGAGCGCGGTAGTGCTGAGCGGGTCGAAGCTCGATTCGCTGGCTGACAATCCGGACGACCTGGCGTCGGACCTGCAGGCTCTTGCGGGACCATCGGCGGGACCGAACGGAGGCTCGGTTTATATCGATGGATTCAGCACGGGCGAGATGCCGCCCAAGGAATCTATTCGCGAGATCCGAATCAACCAGAATCCGTTTTCGCCGGAGTACGATTCGCTGGGGCTGGGGCGCATTGAGATTTTCACGAAGCCGGGCTCCGGCCAGTTTCATGGCAGCGCATTTTTCAATTTAGGCAGTTCCATATTCAACACACGCAATCCTTATGCGGCGGTGAAGGCGCCTTTTCTGTTGAGGGAGTTCGGGACGAGTGTCGCGGGCCCGCTGAATCAACGCGCGTCGTACACATTCGATTTTCGCGGCGATGTTACGGACAACGGCGCTGTAATCAATGGCGCCACGCTCGATCCAGCTTCGCTGGCAGTTATCTCGCCCTACACGGGCGTCAATGACGTGGCACAGCATCGCCTTCTTGCGACTCCCGATATGGACTATCAACTTAGCGACAAGGTCACGCTATCGACCCGCTACCGGGTGACGCAAGTCGACATACCAGACGCCGGACTCGGTGGATTCAATCTGGTTGAAAGCGCCGATCACGCGCATTCTTTGGCGCAAACCGTACAGTTTGTCGACACGGATGTGCTGAACGAGAAAGCTGTAAACGAGACGCGGTTTCAGTTTTTCAATGTGAGCAGCTCGATGGCGGCTGTGAATCCCGGCGCCTCCATTCAGGTGTTGAATGCTTTCACGGGCGGCGGTTCGACGGTTGACAAATCTTCAGACGTGCAGAGGAACTTCGAGCTGCAGAACGTGACCACACTCACGCATGGCCCGGTGGTGTGGCATTTCGGCACAAGGCTGCGCGCAACGGTGGAGCAGAACATCTCACAGCAGGACTTCAACGGAGCGTTCACGTTCGGCGGCGAGACAGCTCCGGAGCTGGACGCCAATAACCAGGTGGTGAAGGACGCGAGCGGCAACACAGTGCTGATATCCCTCTCATCGATTCAGCAGTATCAGAGAACGCTGGCGTTGCAGAAGGCTGGCTTCACCACGGCTCAGATACAGGCCCTGGGCGGAGGCGCGAGCCAGTTCAGCCTGAGCGCTGGAAACCCGCTTGTGTCGCTCTCGCAGGTCGATGCGGGACTGTTTGCGGGGAATACATGGAAGGTGCGGTCGAATCTGACTTTCGATCTGGGGCTGCGTTACGAGATGCAGGACAATATCCACGACCGCGGCGATTTTGCGCCCCGGGTTGCGGTATCGTGGTCGCCAGGATGGTCGCACCAGAAACTTGTGCTGCGCGGCGGCTTTGGTATCTTCTACGATCGTTTTGCGCTGACGAACACACTCAACGCGCAGCGCTACAACGGCGTCAACCAGCAGCAATACGTGGTCAACAATCCGAGTTTCTATCCAAACGTTCCAACAGCGGCGAGCCTTGCGGCGTCGCTGCAGGGTCAGGTGATTGAGCAGAACGCGCCGACAGTGCGGGCGCCGTATCTGATGCAGAGCCTATTCAGCGTGGAGCAGCAGTTGCCGCTGCATACGGTGCTTGCGCTGAGTTACTCCAACTCGCGTGGGCTGCATCAACTTAGGTCGCTCGATATAAACGCACCTGCTACGCCCGGTGGCCCTTATCCACTGGGCAACAAGAACCCGGTGTTTCAGGTGCAGTCGTCGGGTTTGTTCAATCAGAACCAGTTGATTCTGAATGTCACGTCGCAGGCGAGCAAAAACATCTCGCTGTTTGGTTCCTACACGTACGGCAAGGCGATGAGCAACACAGATGGGGTGTCGACATTCCCTGCAAATCCGTACAGCGTGGCCGGCGAATATGGTCCGGCCTCGACCGATGTTCGCAACTTTGAAACCTTCGGCGGAACGATTCAGTCAATCTGGAAGACGACGTTCAGCCCGCTGCTGACGGTGAGATCGGGGCCGCCGTTCAACATCACGGTTGGACGCGACCTGTACGGTACTACGCTGTTCAATGGGCGGCCGGGCATTGCAATCGATCCGACACGCACAGGCGTGATCCGGACGCGGTACGGATTACTGGACCCCTCGCCAAGCGCGGGCGAAAGCCTGCTGCCACGGAATTTTGGGCGCGGGCCGGGATCGATTCAGTTTAACTTGCGGGCCAGCAAAACCATCGGGTTCGGCGCAGTGAAGGATCCGAACGACTCGACGGAAAGGCCGCGGTACGGGCTGATTTGCACTTTGCAGATGCGCAATCTGCTGAATCACAACAATCCCGGACCGATTATCGGCAACATCGCTTCACCGCTTTTTGGCAAAGCGAACCAGTCTGCGGGCTCGTCAACGACGACGGGAACGCAAATGTCAGAGTCCGCAACGAATCGCCGGTTTGAGCTTCAGATACGCTTCACTTTCTAGAACGTTACTGGGCACGGCGGGCTCCTCGCGGTAGGGTAGCAGAGGAGCTGGGGAATGGAGATCAGGGTCGGGCGGATTGACCGGGGGGCGGGATTCCCGTAAACTAAAAGACTGCGAGGGATGCGGCTCGAGTTGCATTCTTAACCGCATCATTTTCCCTGAAACAGGGCACTTGAATTTGCCCCTGAAACAGGGCTCAAGATTAAGGAAAAACAATGGCAAACCATGTATCGTCGCTGAAGCGCGCCCGCCAGACCGTGACTCGTAGTGAAGTAAACCGCGCCAACCGCAGCCGTGTGCGTACCAGCTTGCGGGCGTTGCGCGAGGCCTTGACCAAGGGCGACGTAAAGGCAGCGCAGGCGCAGTACCGCGAGACCGTTTCCACGCTCGACAAGAGTGTGCAGAAGGGCATTCTGCACGACAATACCGTGTCGCGCTACAAGAGCCGGCTGAATGCGCGGCTGAAGGCTCTGGCGACCGCCAAAGCATAGTTTTTGCATGGCCCGACGGGGGCGCGCGAAGGAATTGAGCACGACGAACAGCCGGGAGCGATCCCGGCTGTTTTTGTTTTTGATTCAGTTATTGATCGAGCCTTAGAAGGTTAATCCATAGAAAAGTAAAAGCAACCGCAGGTCCTTCAACTCGCTGCGCTCGCTCAGGATGACAGCCTGAGATTGGGCGATTCACTTAGAAATAAGGCAATATCGCCTATTCCGCCTCAGTCTCTCAATCCAGCCGCTCGAAGATGCCTGCGGCGCCCATGCCGCCACCTACGCACATTGTGACCATGCCGTAGCGAATTCGCCTCCGTTGCATCTCCCCGAGTAGTGTGGCAGTGAGCTTTGCGCCTGTGCAGCCCAGCGGGTGGCCTAGTGCAATTGCGCCGCCGTTGACGTTGACGATGGCTGGGTCGAGGCCGAGTGTGCGGATAACGGCGAGTGCCTGGGCGGCGAAGGCTTCGTTAAGCTCGATGAGGCCGATGTCGGCGAGGGTGAGTCCGGCGCGATGGAGCGCCTTGGGGATCGCGGTGACGGGGCCGATGCCCATCTCCTCGGGCAGGCAGCCGGTCACGGCGTAAGAGACGAGGCGGGCGAGGGGGCGGATTCCCAGTTCCTTTGCGCGGCCGGCTTCCATGAGGACGGCGGCGGCGGCGCCGTCGGAGGTTTGCGAGGAGTTGCCGGCGGTGACGGTGCCCTGCGCGTGGAAGGCGGGCTTGAGCTTGGCGAGGGCTTCCGCGGAGGTGTCGGCGCGGGGGCCTTCGTCGGCGGAGAAGATCGTTTCTGAGATTAACGTCTTGCCGGCTTTTTTCCCGGGGACAGCTGTGGTCACCGGGACCGGGATCAGCTCGTCTGCGAAGCGGCCGGCCAATTGTGCGGCGACGGCTTTTTGATTGCTTGCCAGGGCGAAGACATCCTGGTCTTCGCGGGATACCTGGTAGTGGCGTGCGACGCGTTCGGCGGTGAGACCCATGGTGAGCAGGGAGGCGGGATAATGCTCGGCCATCCAGGGATTTGGGCTGGGCTTGAGGCCGCCGAAGGGGAGCAGGCTCATGGATTCGACGCCGCCGGCGATGACGACGCGGTCGTTGCCGGCGCGGATACGCTGATCGGCGATGGCGATGGCTTCAAGGCCGGATGAACAGAGGCGGTTGACGGTGGCGCCGGGGATTTCGACCGGCAGGCCGGCGCGCAGAATGGCCCAGCGGGCTACGTCCCAACCTTGTTCGCCCTCGGGCTGGGCGCAGCCCAGGATTACGTCGTCGATTTCGGTTCTGCTTAAGCCTGGAACCCGGTCCAAAGCCCCGCCCACGGTAAGTGCGGCGAGGTCGTCGGGGCGGGTGGTGGAGAGGGCGCCTTTGGGGGCACGGCCAACGGGAGTTCGAACGGCGCTGACTAAAACGGCTTCCGGCATGAGTGGTGCTCCAACGCGATTTTATGGGGTGTGAATCCCACCCTTACCGCAAAAGCACGGCGGGGATGGGGCCACCCAGTTTTGTATGTCAATCCTTCATTACGAGCACAATCCACGCGCTGCGCAAATAGTAGTGGTAGACGGTGTGGTGATCGACGAGCGTATCGCCAATGGCATCGTGGTCAAGGCGCGGAGGGCGGCGCCGCATGCCGGCCTGCGCATCGCGGACCTGGTCGGGCGACGCGGGGTCGATGCCCCAGTTGAAGCCGAGTACGCCGGTGGGATCGTGGGCCTGCAGCCGCTTGGTTTCGGGCGCAGAGGCGAGCGTGAAAGGTTGGCTGGAACTGTCGGAGAAGAAGACCAGCAGCGAGACGGTTCCCTCTGACGTGCAGAGGACAGCCCAGTCGGAAGAGCCACTGCCCTCAAAGTTGGCGTGGATTACGTTTTCAGGGCGGTGAGCTTCGTAGGTTTGTGGAATGACGCATCTGCGTTGGTCGAGCTGATTCCTGATTCCATCTGGCAGATCAGGAAAAGAGCTGACGGGGAGATGACGGATGAGGTAGGGAGACAGGTGGCCGTCGACGAGGATCTGGCCGGACGAGGTGAGGTTGGCGGGAATGGGCTCGGGTGCAGACTCGGACTCAGGTATGGGCGGAGGCGCGGGGTTCTGCCCATGCACCGGAAAGGTTCCCAGTGCGAGAGACACAGCCGTGAACAGCATGAGTGTGGCTGGTTTCATGGCTAATTTCTTAGCGGCTTGCCGGTTTTGAGGGTGAAGGCGATGCGCTCCTGCGTCTTGCGTTCACCGCAAAGGGAGAGAAAAGCCTCGCGCTCCAGGTCGAGCAGGTATTGCTCGCTGACTGGTGAGCCCGCCGTGATGCGGCCGCCGGCAAGGATGTAGGCGATCCAGCGGGCGACTTTCTGGTCGTGCTCGGAGGCAAAGCCGGCTTCGCCCATGAGGAAGACGCCGGTTTCCATCGCGGCGAGTGCAGAGGCGCCGGGAGCGGGGACGGCGTTGCGCGGTTGAGGAGCAGAGTAGCCGGCGGCGGCGAGCGTAGCGGCCTGCGCTTTCGCGTCGAGCAGCAGGCGTTCGCGGTTGAGCGTGATGCGGTCGGCCGGGGCAAGGAGGCCGAGAGTGCGAGCTTCGGTGGCCGATGTGGACACTTTGGCCATGGCGATGTTTTCAAAGACGCGGCGGAGAGCGGTGCCCATCTCTGCCGATTGAGCAAAGCGCGAAGGCGGATCTCGCGGATCGGGAGGCGCCAACGCGGTGGCGGAGTCGACGGCGCGAAGGAGCATTTCTTTTGTGCCGCCTCCGGCTGGAATAAGGCCAACGCCGGCTTCGACAAGGCCGATGTAAGTTTCGGCGTGGGGCTGGCGGCGAACGGCATGCAGACAGATTTCGGCACCTCCGCCGAGAGTGAGGCCAAAAGGCGCGACCACCACCGGACGGGGGCAGAACTTAATGGCCGCGGTCATCTGCTGGAAGTTGTTGATGACGGCGGCAACTTCTTCCCACTCGGCTTCCTGGGCCAGCATCAGGAGTTGCATGAGGTTGGCGCCGACGCTGAAATTGTCGCGGTCGCCTGAGATAACGAAGCCGGCAAAATCGCGGACGGCATCGGAGCCGGGATTAAGAACCGCCGAGATCATGGAGAGCACGTCGCCGCCGATTGCATTCTTCAGCGAGTGAAGCTCGATGCAGGCGATGCTATTACCAAGATCGACGAGCGATGCGCCTGAGTTGGAGCGGATTACGTTGTGAGTTCGGCGGAAGTTGGCGACGCGAGCGTGGCCGGGGACAGCGGGAATGGGTTCCAGGCTGCCAGTTGCGGGCTGGAAACACGTGCGGCCATCCGGTGCATACCAGGATTGCTGGCCGGCGGCGAGCAGCGATTCGGCGCGGGGGCTGATCGGCAGGCCAAGGATATTCATGCGGGCAACGGTGGAGGCAACGCCGGCAGCATCCCACATTTCGAACGGGCCCAACTCCCAGTTGAAGCCGGCGCGCATGGCCTGGTCGATGGAGGGAATGTCTGCGGCGACTTCGCCGATGCGGTCGGCTGCAAAGTTCCACAGCGATGCGAGAAACGGCCAGAGGAAGGCGGCGGCCTTGTCTTTTGCGGGGTCGTTGGCCAGCAGCAGGCGAAGGCGCTCGGGGAGAGTGGCGGCATTCTTCGCCATGTCGAGCGAGGGCAGGGCGGGCTTGCTGGCGGGACGGTATTCGAATGTTGCGAGGTCAAGGACCTGGCGGAGGTCTTTTCCGTCCGCACCGCGGGATTTTTTGTAGAAGCCTTGACCGGACTTGTCGCCCAGCCAATTGCGCTTCATCATCTCGGCGAGGGTCGAAGAAAAGCCACCCTGGGAGACGCCCTGCGGAAAGTTAGCGGCGACGTGGGCGAGGATGTCGATGCCGACCAGATCGGCGAGGCGGAAGGTGCCGGTGCGGGGCCAGCCCAGCGCTGGGCCGGTGAGGGCGTCGACCTCCTCGATGGTCAAACCCTTTCCCAACATCAGGTTGGCTGCGGTAAACATGACCGAGATGCCGATGCGGTTGGCGATGAAGTTGGGGGTGTCGTTGGCGAAGACCACCTGCTTGCCGAGAATGCGGTCGGCAAAGGCGGCAAAGGCGGCCACCACGGCGGGGTCGGTTTCAGGGGTGGGGATGACCTCCAGGAGCCGCATGTAGCGGGGAGGATTGAAGAAATGGGCGCCAAAGAAGCGGTGGCGGTGGCTGGTGAGGGCCTGCGCGATATGGCCAACGGGCAGGCCGGATGTGTTGGTGGTCAGCAGCGCGTTCGCGGCCAGATGGGGCAGGACGCGGGTTAAGAGCGCGGTCTTGATCTCAAGATTTTCGGCGACGGCCTCGATGACCCAGTCGCAGTTGGCCAGCTTCGGCAGGTCGTTGTCGAAGGTGCCGGGAGTGATGAGCGAGGCGCTGGACTGATCGTAATAAGCAGCGGGCTTGGACTTCGAGAGAGCGTCGAGGGCGGCGTTTGCCAGTGTGCGCCCACCTTCACTCTTTGGAGAAAGGTCGAGGAGGAGAACGGGGATTCCGGCGTTGGCCAGGTGGGCGGCGATGCGGGAGCCCATGGTTCCTGCGCCCAGCACGGCGGCTCGGCGAACCATCAAGGGTTCCGCAGCCACGGCTATTGCTGATTTCTCGAGGGTCTGAAGCGGAGTTTTGGCCGGTGGAATGGTGCTCATCAGGGGTCTCCCTGCGCGGATTGGAGTGGGGAACCATCCACCGAGCGTAAACGCTGTGAGCATACGAAAGGTTGGTGGGCCGGGTCAAGGAAGCTGGGGACTACGGGACAAAGTCCCGGGTACCAGTGGACTAGAAGAACTCCTCGGTTGACGTCTGTGCTTTCCCACCCTCAGATGCGTGGCACATCGGGCGAAAAAGCTGGATTCCCCGTACAATTCAATAAGGGAGATGCACGCGATGCGCCGAGTGTACTGCGATGCGAATGCCACTACGCCTCTGCTGCCTGAGGTGATGGAGGCGATGCGCCCGTATTGGATGGAGTATTTCGGAAATGCATCCTCAATTCATATTCATGGCCAGGCAGCGCACCGGGCCGTGGACCAGGCGCGGGAGACGCTGGCGCAGTTTTTCAAGTGCCGCGAGGCCGAGGTGGTATTCAACTCGGGCGGCACAGAGGGCGACAATACGGCCATCTTTGGGCTGCTGCGCGCGGGCGACCATTTCATCACCACTTCGATTGAGCACTCGGCGGTGCTGCGCGCGGCGGACCGGGAGGCGGAGCGAGGTGTTTCGGT
This sequence comes from Occallatibacter sp., assembly GCA_035945795.1. Taxonomy (GTDB): domain Bacteria; phylum Acidobacteriota; class Terriglobia; order Terriglobales; family Acidobacteriaceae; genus Telmatobacter. The sequence goes on along the minus strand of DASYZU010000046.1, from coordinate 29,601 downwards.
GACGTTTTTGGGGCCGCAGCCGAGCGGGCTGATCGATCCGATGGATATTTTACGGGCCATGCGGCCGGAGACGCGGCTGATCAGCGTGATGCTGGCGAACAACGAGACCGGGGTGCTGCAGCCCGTCGAAGAGATAGGAAAGATTGCTGCCGCGGCTAGCGCGTTCTTCCATATCGATGCGGTGCAGGGCGCGGGCAAGGTGGAGTTCGACGTGCGGCGTTTCGGCTGCCACCTGTGTTCGATCAGCGGGCACAAGATGCACGGGCCGAAGGGCGTAGGCGCAATGTATGTGCGGCGCGGAACACCGATTGAGCCGATGATGGTGGGCGGTAGCCACGAACGGCGTCAGCGCGCTGGCACCGAGAATGTGCCCGGCATTGTTGGCCTCGGCAAGGCCGCGGAGCTGGCAATGGAGTCGCTCGCGGACGGAACCATCGACCGGCTCGCCGGGCTGCGCGATCGGTTGGAGGCGGGGATTCTGGAGCTTTCGGGGACGCGGGTGAATGGCGGGTTTGATGGAGACAAGCGCGTTCCTCGGACGGCCAATACGACCAACATCGCGTTTGAACAGGTTGAAGGCGAAGCGATGGTAATTGCCCTGGACCTGAAGGGCGTCGCAGTGAGCGGCGGGTCGGCTTGCCACTCCGGATCGACCGAACCAAGCCACGTGCTCATGGCCATGGGACTGGACAAAAATGCGGCGCGCGCCAGTCTGCGGTTCAGTTTGATGAAGACGGTTACCGATGCAGATGTCGAACATGTGTTGAAGGTGGTTCCGGAGGCGGTTGGACATTTGAGGGCGCTATCTCCGGTGGCGGCGGGAACGCTGGGATAGTTTTGGCCGGGCAGTCTTTGGCTGCCGGTAAAGATTCCCTTAGGGGCTAAAGCCCACGTAATTTTTTGCGGCATTTATGGTGCGGCTGAAGCCGCGCCCTTTCAAAGCACCGATTGGTGAGAGGTTCGTTGAGAGGTTTTCTTCCCTATGAGTGAGCAGACAACAATTGCGGTGGCTATGTCCGGAGGGGTGGACTCCTCGACTGCGGCGGCGATGCTCGCTCACTCGGGCGAGACGGTGGTAGGACTTACGCTGCAGCTCTGGGATCAGACGCGGCTGGCGGGTAAGCACGGAATTCCCGATGCGCCGAAGGCCGGCCGTTGCTGCTCGCTGGACGATGTCTACGATGCGCGCCGCGTGGCCGAGCACCTCCAGATTCCCTACTACGTGGTGAACCAGGAGGAGCGCTTCGAGCGGGATGTGGTGCGGCCGTTTGTAGATGAGTACCTCGCCGGCCGCACGCCGATTCCGTGTTCTCTCTGCAATAACCACTTGAAGTTCGACCAGCTCTTGCAGACAGCGCGCAGCATTGGCGCGAGCCGCATTGCAACGGGCCACTACGCGGTGAATGAGTTCGACGCGGAGCGTGGGCGGTGGATCCTGAAGCGCCCTGCGGATCTGGCCAAGGATCAGACCTACTTTCTCTTCGGCCTCACGCAGGAGCAGTTGGCGCACACACTGTTTCCGCTGGGCCGTCTCACCAAGCCCGAGGTTCGCGAAGTTGCGCGTCAGCGCGGATTGAGGCTGGCCGAGAAGCCCGACTCGCAGGAGATCTGCTTCATTCCTGGCGGGGACTACAAGCAGTTTTTGACCGCATATCTGGAAGAGCAGGGCGAGCCGATGCCGGAGACGACCGGCGAGCTCGTTGCGTCGAACGGCGAAGTCATCGGCCGCCACGATGGGATTTCGAACTTCACCGTCGGTCAGCGGAAGGGGCTGGGCGTGAGCTCGCCTTCACCGCTTTACGTGCTTCAAATCGATCCGGCGAGCCACCGGGTGACGGTAGGCGCCGATGAAGAGTTGGCCACTAGCACGCTACGGGCGCGACGGCTCAACTGGATCAGCATTCCCGAGCTGACCGTTCCTATGCGTGTACGGGTGAAGATCCGTCACCGGCATGAGCCGGCGTGGGCCATGCTGGAGCCGGGAGCCCCAGGCGAAGCAGTGGCTACGTTCGATGAGCCGCAGCGCGCAGTGACACCGGGACAGTCCGCGGTGTTTTATGACGGGGATGAAGTCGTGGGCGGGGGATGGATCGTCTAGGGTCTGATTACACTACTGGAGCCACCACTTCAGTAGTGTGATCAGACCATTTGCCCGCTAAAAGGCACTAAACGAACATGTCTATGTCGCCGCGGGGTTGATCGTCGGGAACGTGGTGCTCAGGGGTGGTGGTGCGGAGCGATTCGACGACCGCCTTGGCAGACGCGAGAAAACCCGCAAGCTGGCGCATCGGCTTGGAGACTGCATCGGACATGAAGCTGGTGCCGCGATCGACGACATCGAAGATTCTGGTGGCCATCAGGTCGACGCGGGCACTCTGGCGGCGGAAACGTTCGATAATCTCATTGGCCGCGGATTGAATGTCGTTGGTCTGCCTGCGCAGGTTCTGAGACACGGCTGCCAGGTCGCTGACTACGCCCTCAATCTTCGGGCCGGCGTGGGCCAGGAGTGTGCGGACGTTGTCGATGACGGGCTCAACCTTGTCGATAACGTTCACAACCGTGACGCGCAGGTCTGCGATTTCTTCGCTCATTACCTTGGCCGATTTGCGCACTGTGATGAAGATGGCCAGCAGGGCGATGGCCTGCAGCAACATGGTCAGCGCGACTGCGGCAACAATGATGAGCTGAACGTTCTGACTGTTGAGATTCGCCATGGAATTGGTCTCGCACCAGGGTCCGGGGATTTAAAGCCCCCACTATGCTACACGCTCCATGGTACACGCTCCCCAAGGCAGCAGCAGCCATTCTTCGCCGGAGCGGGCGCTGGAGGCTCATGGAGCTACTCGCGCGTCCGGCCCCGGCAGGAACGGTGAAGGAAGCATGAGACCGGCCCTGCCTGCGGGGAAAAAAGCCGGTTTACTCAATACTCCCGGGCATCAGGCACGCTGGTGGTGGAGCGATAGGCCTGGCGCCCGGCATCGACGGCAGCACTGACCCGGCCGCTCTGTTCGGAGACGAGGCTCTTGCCCCGCTCGACAAACTCTTCCCACTGCGCGCGGCCACGATCGACGGCCTCACGGCCGCGTTCGACGTATTCCGTGACCTGCTCCTTGCTCTTATCGACCAGGGCGCTGACTTCTTCGGCGGCCTGCCGGGTGCGGGCGCGTAGATACTCCGTGCCTTCCTTGGCGCCGTTTACAAGGTCTTCACGGGTTTCTTTACCGCTCTTGGGCGCATAGAGAATGCCGACGAGGGCACCTACGCCCAATCCAGCCAGGAACCATGCCAATCCGAATGATTTATTTTCCTCTGCCATGATGAGAACTCTCCTTTCGCTCAGCCATGAGAATGCCTGAGCGTATCAAAACTGTTTGGCGTGCCGCAAATCCTGGTTCCGCATTGGGAACCGGGTTCGAGGATCGGCGCGGACCTCAAGCGAACATATGACATTCTGCGGCATCCTCACCGCATTGGACGCAGTCTACACCCAAGGAGTTGCAAAGTCTTATTGGCAGAAAAGGTAACCTGCACCTGTTCAACACAATACAGCAAATGAATTGCACTTGACTGTCTGCTTTTGTACATCGAGCCGATTCTGCATTGCTGATTGTGGTACCCCGCAGCCTCTTCTGCGCAGACTGGAACGACAAGTTCTTTCATCGTCAAACAGGAGTCTTCCTTTATCGGCTCCTCAACCGCCACAGCCGCAGGTGTGCGCCAGAACTTCTGCAAAGTGCATGGCTTCACGGTCAGAGAGCTGGTCGATCTGCTCGCGGCAACTGAAGCCGTCGGCAACGATCAGGGTCATTGGGTCCGCGGATCGAACCGCGGGCAGCAGGCCATCATTCGCAATCGCCTTGGACACTTCGAACTTGTCGGCCTCGAAGCCGAACGGGCCAGCCATTCCACAGCAGCCGGCCTGGATGGGCTCGACCGTTGCGCCGGCTTTGCGCAGAAGGGCAATTTCACTGGCTGGGCCGCCAAAAACAGCTTTGTGGTGGCAGTGGCCGTGGAGCAGGATGTGCGCTCCCTGCAGACGGTCCGCGGCCCAGTCGGGGGCTTCGACGGCCAGCCAGTCGGCAAGGAGCCATATCTGCCCGCTCAGGCGCTCCGCACGCTTGTCCTTTGGAAACAGTTCGCGCAACTCGTCCTTGAAAACGCTGGCGCAGCTCGGTTCCAGAAAAATGAAGGGAAGGCCGGCTTCGATCTGTGGAGCCATGCGGTCGAGGACCTTGACGAGGTACGAGCGCGCGGCGGTGAGCAGTCCGAAGTCGTAAAGCGGCCGGCCGCAGCAAATGTGTCCCTTGGGGACTTCGACCTTGAAGCCCGCACTCGTAAGAACGGTCTCAGCGGCGGCCAGGGTTTGCGGATGGTAGTAATTGTTCCAGGTGTCGGGCCACAACACCACCTGCGCCACCTGCGGCAGGGCAGACTTTTCCTTCGTTTCAGAAGAACCGTTTGATGAGCAGGAGACGTTGGTAGTTTCGTTGGTCGCGGGCCTGGATTGCTGGAAGTTTTTGGCGGCGAGTCGGGGGAGTTGGCGGGCTTGGGCTACCCCGGCAATGTGTTTGATCAGCGGGCTGGTGAGCGGGCCGGTGAGCAGCGCATTCGTCAGCGCCGGGGTGAGCGACCCCCAACGTGCAAGCTGGTCAGCGAAGCCGAAGATGTAGTGGTGGAGCGGATGCAGGCGGTCCTTGTAGTGCTGGGCGAGGAACTCGGATTTCCAGGCGGCTACGTCCACTTGGACGGGGCATTCGGATTTGCAGGCCTTGCAACTCAGGCAGAGGTCGAGGGCCTGGCGGACGGCCTCGCTCTGAAAGCCCTCTTTGCGGAGGGCGCCGGAGAGCATCTCCCAGAGCAGGCGTGCGCGGCCTCGGGTTGAGTGCTGCTCGTCTCTGGTGGCGCGGTAGCTGGGACACATGACGCCGCCGGTCGTGTTGCGGCATGCGCCGACACCGACACAGCGTTCGGTGGCGCGAGCAAAGGATCCCTGATCGGCGGTGAAGGCGAAGTGGGTTTCGAGTTCGCGAGTGTGAGTTTCCACCGCTTCTTTTCCAGTAGACGGCGCGTGATCTTCGATTTCGTGCCGCAGGTTTTCCACCGGGTCGTAGACCCTGACCGCATCGATGAGCTTGCCGGGGTTCATGCGGTTGTCGGGGTCGAACAGCATCTTGAATTCGCGGAATGCCTCCATGAGCTCGGAGCCGAACATTCTGGGCAGCAGAGCGGCGCGGGATTGCCCGTCGCCGTGTTCGCCGGAGAGTGAACCACCGAAGCTGAGAACGACGTCGGCGGCGCGGGTTATGAACTCGCGGAACTTTCGTAGACCCTCCACGGAGCGGAAGTCGAAGTTGATCCGGGTGTGGACGCAGCCCTGTCCGTAATGGCCGTAGAGGGGGCTGCGAAAACCGTATTCGGACATGAGGGCGGTGATGGCGCGCAGATAGTTGCCGAGCTGGGCGGGCGGAACGGCGGCGTCCTCCCATCCCTCGTAGCGGTCGGGCTCGCCTGGGACGAAGACCATGGCGCCGAGGGCGGAGTCGCGCACCTTCCAGATGCTGACGGCCTCCTCCGGTGTGCAGATGCGGGCGACGGGCGGAACGGGCCAGGACTGGCAGGCGCGGGCAAGGTTTTCCGACTGGGCCTGAGCCTCTTCGGCTGTCCATGCGCCCAGTTCGACGAGCAGGAAACTGACCCCCGAGGGGAGTTCGGAAAGATTCCGGAGGTTAAGGCCCTTGCGGCGCATGAAGTCGACAAGCAGGTGGTCAAAGCCTTCGAGGCCGATGGGCTTGTGCTCAAGCGCAAGCGGGACGGCGTCGGCGGCGAGAAACGGATCCGCAAACCCAAGTACCGTCAGGACGCGGAAGGGCGGGCTGGCAGTGAGGTTGAGGGTGGCGGAGACGATGTTGGCGCAGGTGCCCTCTGAGCCGACCAGGGCGCGGGCTACGTTGAAGTTGTTTTCGGGGAGCAGCTCGTCCAGGTTGTAGCCGGAGACGCGACGGGGAATGCGCGGAAATTTCTCGCGGACGAGAGCGGAGTATTTGTCGCGGATCTGGGCGAGGCCTGCGTAGATTTCGCCTTCGCGGCCTCCGGCTTGGATCTTGGCGGCAAGCTCGTCCGGCGTGGTGGTGCCGACAGTCATCCGTGTGCCGTCGTAGAGGATGATGTCGAGGGTCTGGACGTTATCCACGACTTTGCCGCCCAGTAGGCCGTGGACTCCGCAGCTGTTGTTGCCGATCATGCCGCCGAGGGTGCAGCGGGAGTGGGTGGCAGGGTCGGGCGCATAAGTGAGGTGGTGGAGTTCAGCGGCGTCGCGGAGCCGATCGAGGACGATTCCCGGCTGGACAACGGCGATTTTGCCGGCGGGATCGATGCAGGTGAGGCCGTTCATGTAGCGGGAATAATCGAAGACCACCGCCACATTGGCGCACTGGCCAGCCAGGCTGGTTCCGGCGCCGCGCGGCAGAACGGCTGCGCCCGTGGCCCAACAGGCAGCCAGGGCGGCTTCAACGTCCTCGGTGTCACGCGGAAAGACAACGCCGATGGGAAGCTGGCGGTAGTTGGAGGAGTCCGCCGCATAAAGTGCCCGGGAACCCAGATCGAAACGGACTTCGCCGCGGAGGTTTTTCTTGAGCAGGGCTTCGAGCTCGCGGTGTGCAGCGAAGCCTTCATGGTCCAGCGGCGGCTGGTTCGAAAGTATGGAAAAGGATGAATGGCTCACCGGGAAATAGTAGCGCGTCCGCGGGGTTGGCAGGTTGCCATGGCCATGAGAGATTATTTGTTCCGCCGAAAATCCAGCCGGGAAACGCACCCGGTTCGGCTAAACTGGGCACTTGAACAGATACGCATGACCCGGAGGGAACGACATGGCCGATTGGAAATACGTGCAGAGGGATCCCTCGGAGGCTCTCGCAAAGCTGCACTTTTTCTCAGTCACCAAGAAGCATGCAGCCGGTGAGATTGAGGCGCGCATCACGATAAAGGAATTTGCCACTCCCACAATGATCGACATGCAATTCCTGGCCACGGCCGACATCGAGTTGAATCAGAAGATTCTGAAGTTCCAGCCTTTTGGATGGAGCGAGACCATGATGGGCGCTCTTGCGGAGTGTATGAGGAATCTCCGCAAGTTCGATTTTGAGATCTGTGAGGAAACGCCAGCGCCGCCCAAGGATTGAGACGTGAAAGAAGATCGATCTCCCGGCACACTTCTCGCGGCAACAATCCTTGTTTCCCAATTCACTTCAAGAGATGACGCGGCTAACTACCGCGTGGGCCACTCTTCGACGACGATGCCCAGGTCGTTCAACTGCTGGATGGCGGCTTCGACATTTCGGCGGACCAGGGGGCGATCCCTGGGCGTGGCGGAAGACTCGGCGACCGCGATTACGCGGCCATAACGCCATGCGGATGAAGGGATTGCGGCTACGGCCCTAGCCAGTTCAGCGGGGCGCAACTGGAGTTCCTGACTGCGCGCGGCTGCCGGGCGGAGCATGCCTCCCTCCCCGACTTTGCTGGGGTTGGCATCGGCCAGGGTAATGCGGAGCGAGATGCTGTCGGCGCCAACCGAGATGTAGGGATTCGCCCAATCGGAAGGCTCGTGGATATCCACATACATGCTCTTGGTAGGCAGAGGAATGAGCGCAAGCTGAGCGCGCTGGCTGTCGAGCTCAGTGGCCGTGGCTTGAGCCTTTTGCTCGGCCTTGACGGCGGTCTGGGCCACGCCTTCAACGGCCTGCTCTTCCTTGTGGCAGGCCACCGGAGAGATAGCCAAAAGAAGGACTACTCCCGGCAAAATGACCCACAATCTCCGGGTTTGCGAGCGTTCAATCACAGAGACAAGAATATCAGGACCGGCGGTGGAAGATGTCCGCAAAAGGGCTATGGGCGAGCGCCTTTTGTGGATTGAGACGAGCTTGGAACCACGTTACTGCAACAGGCGCCGCTCTTGTAGTAATCTGCTCGCGCAGAAGACTGGAGGGCGAGAAATGATCACCAAAGTTGTGGCCATCGTGGGCAGCTACCGGAAGGGCGGAACGATCGACAGCGCGGTGGAGGCAGTTCTGGACGGCGCGCGGGAGAAGGGCGCAGAGACGGTCACGTTCTACCTGACAAAAAAGCACATTGAGTTCTGCACCAACTGCCGGCAGTGCATGCAGGCGCCGGGCGAGGAGCGCGGAAAGTGCGCGCAGCAGGACGACCTTGAACCGATGCTCAAGGAGATTGAAGCGGCGGACGCCCTGGTGCTGGGCTCGCCGGTGAACTGCTTTAACGTGACGGCGATCTTCCGCAGGTTTCTGGAGCGGCTGGTGGGTTATTCGTACTGGCCTTGGGGAAAGCCTGCGCCCAAATTGCGGAATGCGAAGGCCGGCAAGAAGGCCGTGCTGGTCGCCTCATCGGCGGCGCCTGGGATCTTGATTCCATATGCCACCGGAGCGGCGAAGGCCCTGCGATTGACGGCTCAGATGCTGGGTGCCAGGACAGTGGGCCGGATGTGGATCGGGCTGGTGGGCGGAGAACCGCATCATGAGCTATCGGCGCGGAACCGCGAGCGGGCGCGGCGGCTTGGCTGGAAGCTGGCGTAGACGGCGGTACGATGCGCACTCAGCGCGAGAATGGGGCCTGAGGGCAAGGCCATCCGTCCATACTGAGTAGACCAGAACAAAGCCTTCAATCCATAGAGGAGATTTTGATGCGAAAGCCGTCCCTTGCTCTTTGCCTTGCGTTAGCCCTGGCAGGCCCCACCGTTCTTATGGGCCAATCGACGAAGGCGGTGTTGAATCCGCACGCCTCTTATATTGATGTTGCCTCGCGGCGCGCCGAGTTGAAGCACACTAAGAGCGAACGTATTCGCGCCGCCCTTGCGCAGATAGGGACATGCAGCGCGCAGCCTCAAGTGGACCCGCCAACTGGACCGATGCGGATTCCGATGCACTACCTGCACGGCGGACACGGACCGACGAATCCGGCGGAGCATGTGGCGACTGTGCCCTATGCGCTCTTCGAAAGGCGGGTGACGGCGGGGATGAACCAGTTTCTGGCCACGGGCAATCACGCCGAAGCCAAGTGCGCGCAGGATCAGATCGACAAATGGGCGCAGGCGAATGTGCTGATGGACTATGACGCGGTTGAGAACGCGCAGTCGTGGTACCAGGTTGAGTGGACGCTGAGCTCGAACGCAACTTCGGAGTCGGTGCTGCTGAACGACGCGAAGCATGACGGCGCGGAGATGGCGCGCGACGTGGCGTGGATGAACAACGTGGCGCATCGCATGATCGGGTTCCCGGTGGAGGTGACGCACCACAACAATCATCACTACTGGCGAGGGCTGGCGGCGATTGCGACCGGCGTGATTTCTTCCGACCAGGAGCTTTTCGACTTCGGCGTACAGGCGTACAAGGATGGAGTGAATGAGCTCGACAAGCGGGGCGCGTTTCCCAAGGAGATGGCCCGCAGCGAGCGGTCGATTCACTACCAATCGTTTGCGCTGCAGCCGCTGATTCCGATCGCGGAGTTTGCAGAGAGGCAGCACGTCCCGCTGTACAGCTACACCTCGCCGACCGGACACACGATTGCCGACGCGATTGATTTTCTGGGCAAGGCAGTGGCCGATCCGTCGATTGTGAGGGCGTATACGCCGGAAGAACAGATGGTGGATGCAGATGCGCCGGACTTCTTTGCGGCAGTGGAGTTTTACGCGCGCCGGTATCCGGATCGCAAGCTGCCGGCCTCGATAGCGAAGGCGCTTAAGAAGGTGACGTTCGCAACTCGACTGGGCGGCAGCACTACCGTGATTGCGGGACGGTGAGTGCGCGCAAGTGGGAGCGCACGAATTCGCGTATCATCTAAGCAGACCCGGAGAAGCAGACCGGAGCCACGCAAACAGCGGCCCCGCGCACAATGATCCTTCTCGACCCAGATCTGGACCCAGACCCCGCGCCGCGCTCAAAATCGGTGAAGCGGGCAACTGTGTCGAGTAAGCCGGCAAAATCGCCCGATTTCAATCTGCCCACCGCCCGCACCCTGGGGCGCTTTCTCACTCGAGCGCAGGCCGCAGTCCGGCTCCGCGGCCAGGTCACCATCCTGCTCACCACCGAAGCCGCAATCCGCAGCCTCAATCGCCGCTTCCGTGGCAAAAACAAAGCCACTGACGTGCTTTCGTTCCCAGCGGATGCAACCGTACAAGGCTCGGAGAAAATTGCAGGCGATCTTGCCATCAGCGTTTCGACGGCCCTGCGCCAGGCCGCCGGCCAAGGGCACTCACTCTCCACTGAAATCAAGGTTCTCATCCTCCACGGCCTCCTGCACCTCGCCGGCTACGACCACGAAGCGGACTCAGGACAGATGGAGCTGCGCGAGCGGCTGCTGCGCGGACGGCTTGGTCTGCCCCATGGGTTGATTGAGCGCGCGGCAACTCCAAAGCGGCAGGCGCCTTCGAAGCGGCGGCCGCCAAAACCAGCGGCGAAGGCGCGACGCCCATGACGCCGCTTGTCATCTTCGTGCTGGTTCTGCTGGCCGCGGTCGAGGCCCTGGCCTCTTACATCAGCCGTGTCTATTCCGAGTTTGGCAAGATACTTTCCCGCGAAGTGCAGGAGGATCTCGATGCGTGGGAAGAACTGGTCGAACCGCATCTTGGGCTGAGCCGCGAACACGCCGCCCTCTGCGCATCCGTTCTTCAGCAGCTGGCTCTCGGCATCATCGCGCTTGCATTTGGCGCCATCCTCTTCGACCGCGAGCCCCATCTGGGTCCACCCACTTACGGTGAGATTGCGCAGGCAGTTCTCGGTGTCGTGCTAGTGATCTTCTTTTGCAACCAGCTTCTGCCATCGGTGCTCTTCAACCGAACCCGTGGCCGCTGGGTCGCGCGTCTCGTCTGGCCCATCCGTCTGCTGCTCTGGCTTGTCACTCCCATCAGCGTCTTTATCCGCTTCTTCTTCTCCGTCGCGTCCCTGGCCGAGGAGCAGGTCAGCGCGGAAGAAGAAACCGCCGTCGATGTTGATGCTCTGCTCGAAGCCGGAGAAGAGGAGGGGATTCTGGAAGAGAGCGACCGCGAACTGGTGCGCTCCGCCGTCGAGTTCGGCGACAAGCTGGTGCGCGAAGTCATGACTCCGCGGCCCGCTGTCTTTGCCGTTGCCGCGACTATCACTCTGGAGCAGTTCCTCGAGCAGTTGCGCGAGCACAACTTCTCGCGCGTCCCTGTCTTTTCCGGTACTATCGACAACGTCACCGGCATCGCCTTTGCCCACGACCTGCTGCAGATCTCTGACGAAGAAGCCCGCACCCGCACCGTCGCCAGCATCCAGCGGCCGGCTGTCTTTGTGCCCGAAACCAAGCGCGGCTACGAGCTGCTGCGCGAGATGCAACGCGAAAAGCAGCACATGCGCATCGTGATCGATGAGTATGGCGGCGTCGCCGGCCTGGTCACCATTGAAGATCTGCTGGAACAGATCGTCGGCAACATCCGCGACGAGCACGAGGTGGAAACGCCCATCGAAGAGCCGCAGCGCGAGCCTGGCGGCGTGTGGCTTGTTCCCGGCAACTTCCCCGTCGATCAGTTGCCGGATTTATTAGGCGCATCCGCTGATCTTGGCGAGTCCTACCAGGCCACAACGCTTGGCGGCCTGGTGAGCGAGATCGAAGGCCGCATTCCGCTGGCCGGCGAGGTGATCATGCTCGAACCCATCGGCCTGCGCATGGAGATCGTCGTCTCGACGGATCGGCGTGTGGATCGGCTAAGGGTCTACCCACCAGGACCAAAATCTGCCGCAACGGTTTCGTCGTGAATATCGGCTTGGCATTCAAATTCAGTTCGCACCGGCGCGTCGAAATTCTAGACTAAGAATGTGAACAGTCTGGCCGGCAGAACCATCCTCGGATTCACGCAACTAATCGTGTTCCTGTGCGCGGCGCTGTTTTTGCCGGCACGGACGCTCGATTTCTGGCAGGCATGGGTTTACTTATCATCTTTGCCGGAGCCTCGGCTCTGATTACTGTTTATCTATGGAAGTACGATCGAAAGCTGCTGGAAAGCCGCGTGAAAGCCGGTCCGCGCGCCGAGAAGGAGAAAAGTCAAAAGTTGATTCAGCTCGTTGCGTCGCTTGCGTTCATTGGCACTTTGGTTCTTCCTTCACTTGATCGCCATTTTCTTTGGTCGCATGTCCCGCTGGTTGTCGCAATCCTGGGTGACGCCCTGGTAGCGCTCGGATTCCTTGCTGTCTTCATCGTGTACAAGGAGAACACCTTTACCTCTGCGACCATTGAGGTGGCCCCCGACCAGCGAGTCATCTCCACCGGTCCCTACGCCGTCGTTCGTCATCCCATGTATGCCGGTGCGCTGGTCATGCTCCTCGCTACACCACTTGCTCTCGGGTCCTGGTGGGGATTAGTGATGTTCATCCCCATGACCCTGGTCATCGTTTTGCGGCTTCTGGATGAGGAGAGATTTCTGCAAAAGAGCTTAACAGGCTATACGGAGTATTGCCGGAAGGTCGGGTTCCACCTGGTGCCTTACATCTGGTAAACCGGCGCGCGTTGGTGACTGGGCGCGACATCCGATCGAACTCGCCCGGCTCATCTTGGGCGAGCCTTCCACGCGCGCCACTCCTCTGCCGTGATCTCCCAAATCTCCGAAGGCAAGCGCCCGGAGACATAGTCTTTTTCGCCAAAGCCCACCAGCCGCATCCCTTGTTTCTCTGAGATGCGTCGCGAGGTGGCGTTGCCCACCGCCTTTGAAACCCGCAGCACCTCGAATCCGAGCGTCTCAAACCAGAAGTCGTTCACCCACACGCAGGCCTCGCTCATCAGCCCCTGCCCTTGCCAAGGCTGCCCGATCCAGAAGCCGCGGTTGTCCTTGTCTCCCCTGATCAGTGAGATGGAACCGATGATTTGTGCAGGCTTGGCGGCCAGGCGAATCGTCCAGTGCCAGGCTTCGCCGCTTTCCATCTGCCGAAGCGCAATGTCCCGGATATAGCAAAGCGCACCATCCGGGGGATAAGGCCACGGCACTCGATTCATTAGGAAGCGCACGATCTCCCATTGCGGAAACAGCTCCTGGATCTGGTCCGCATCAGCCAGCGCAATCGGGCGCAGAATCAGACGTTCTGTTCTGCCTTCGACCATCATGCGGAGATGATATCAACGGCTGACGCGGTAATCCGCGATAATAGAAAGCAGGAGAACCACTACCCATTGAAATCGGGATTCGTCGCCATTCTCGGCCGGCCCAACGTCGGCAAAAGCACGCTCCTCAACGCCCTCGCCGGCGAAAAGGTGGCCATTGTCACCGCCAAGCCGCAAACCACGCGCAATCGCATCATGGGCGTGGTCGAGGTTCCTGCGCACAAGAACACAAATCCTGCCGCGCAAATCGTCTTTGTTGATACGCCCGGCGTCCACAAGCCCGGCTCACAACTCGACCGCCGCATGTTGCAGGAGGTCTACGAAGCTCTCGAAGCTCGTGACGTGGTGCTGGTCCTTATGGACGCCACGCGGAGAGTGCAACTGGAAGCCATTGCAGACAAGGCCGCCTCCATTCCCGCTTCGGACACAACTGACTCAGGAGAACTTGGGGTGTCCCAGGTCTCGCCTTTGAGACCTGGGAAATCGGATGCACAAGCCTTAGCAAAAGGGAAGTCACGCCCCAACTGGGCCAGCGAAGACGAATTCCTCTTCGGCCTCATCCGCAAGCTCGACTGCCCCGTCTTTCTGGTCCTCACCAAGATCGATCTGGTGCAGAAGGACCATCTGCTCCCGCTGATCGACTCGCTCACCCGCCAGTTCAACTTCGCCGAGATCATTCCTGTGAGTGCCCGCAAGCGAGACGGCCTCGACATCCTGGTGCGCAAGATCGTCGCGGCCCTGCCAACAGGCGAGCGCTTCTACCCCAAAGATCAATACACCGATCAGCCGCAGCGCTTCATGGTCGCCGAGCTGATTCGCGAAAGCATTCTCATCGAGACCGGCGAGGAAGTCCCGTACGCATCTGCAGTTGTGATTGAGCAGTTCGAAGAACCGGAGCCCGCGGCGTCGCCGCGCAAAAAGGGCCAGGCTCCAGCGCGCCTTCCGCTTACCCGCATCGCCGCCGCCATCTACTGCGAGCGTGACGGACAAAAAGCAATCCTCATCGGTAAGGGCGGCTCCAAGCTCAAGGAGATCGGCACCCGCGCTCGCCGCCAGATCGAGACCCTGCTCGATACGCGCGTCTATCTTGAATTGCGCGTTATCGTCGAGGCGGGATGGCGCGAATCAAAGACGTTCATCGAGTCGCTCGACTGGCGCAACCAGTTGGAGCGGCTGGCCGGGAACCAGATCACGGAAAAGGGTGAGGACGAAGAGGAATCGAATTAGAAGACTTAAAGACGCCGAGCCTGCACTGCGTAACGCCCAACAAGGCAGGCACACCTGCGCGGGATAAATCCACAACTGTCCGATAAAGTGCGCATGATCAGATAGGCCCATTCCTGCTCGATAGTGATAGGCTTCCCGATATAGCAAAAACAGGAGGAATGTGTGCGGACCTCATTGTGTCACCTTGCAGCAATTGGTGTTGTCGTTGGATGCAGCCTTGGATTGAATGCCCAAACGCCCGCGGCGGCCAAGAGACCGACCCGTGTCGGCTCCCCGGTGGCTCAATCGGCTGCTGTCACGGACCCGGTTGCCGATCCGAATGCCGTGGTCACATTGGGCCACGCGCGCTTTACCGTTCTCACGCCCCAACTCATCCGTATGGAGTGGGCTGCCGACGGCAAGTTTGAAGATCACGCCTCCTTCGTCTTCATCAATCGCCGCATGCCGGTGCCGAAGTTCACGGTAGCTCACGACGGCCCGGCGGATCAGGGTACGTTGACGATCAATACCGATGCGCTCACGTTGATCTATTCGCCGACGGGTGACGGCTACTTCACGCCCCAAAACCTCTCGGTCAAACTCACCGTCGATGGCAAAGAGACCGTCTGGCATCCGGGCCTCGCCGATCCCAACAACCTGCAGGGCACCACGCGCACGCTCGACGGCGCGCGCGGCGACCAGACCAAAGAGCCTATCGAGCCGGGCCTGGTTTCGCGTTCCGGCTGGGCACTCGTTGACGACTCCACACGCCCGCTCTTCGACTCCGCCGACTTCCGATTCCTGCAGGGCGAAAAAAGCCCCTGGCCTTGGGCCATGGAGCGCCCCACCGGAGAACGGCAGGACTGGTATTTCTTCGGCTATGGCCACGACTACCGCAAGGCTCTCGGCGACTACGTTCGCGTTGCTGGCCGCATCCCGCTCCCGCCGCGTTTCGCTTTCGGCGCATGGTGGTCCCGCTATTGGGATTACACCGACCAGGAACTCGATGAACTCGTGCGCGGCTTCCACGAGAACGATGTTCCGTTGGACGTCCTCGTTATCGATATGGGCTGGCACATCAGCAAGGAACAGCTTGAGACCGCAGGCGATGTCGATCAGTCAAACCACAACCTCGGATGGACCGGCTACACCTGGAACAAGGTTCTATTTCCCGATCCCGACGACTTTCTCAAGAAGATTCACGCGGAGGGCCTGAAGGTCACGCTCAATATGCATCCTGCCTCCGGCGTTCAGCCCTGGGAGCAGGCCTATCCCGCGATGGCTGCAGCCATGGGCATCGATCCGGCGACCAGAAAATACGTCCCCTTTGACATCGCAGACAAGAAGTACGCAACCAACTACATGGACCTTCTCCACCATCCGCTTGAAAAGCAGGGCATCGACTTCTGGTGGCTCGACTGGCAGCAGGAGCAGCACACCTCAATGCCCGGCGTCATGCCTACGTGGTGGCTCAACTACGTCCACTTCACCGATCAGCAGCGTGAGGGAAAACGGCCGTTGCTGTTCCATCGGTGGGGTGGCCTCGGCAACCACCGTTACCAGATCGGCTTCTCCGGAGACACCATCACAGGTTGGGATTCGCTTGCCTTCCAGCCGTGGTTCACGGCTACGGCAGCCAACGTGGGCTATGCCTACTGGAGCCACGACATCGGCGGCCACATCCCAGGCGTCGTGGAGCCGGAGCTCTACACGCGCTGGGTTCAGTTCGGTGCATTCAGCCCCATCCTGCGCACCCACACAACCAAGAATCCTGACGCCGAGCGTCGCATCTGGGCGTATCCAGAGCCTTACTCCGACATCCTGCGCTCCACTTTCCAGCTTCGCTACGCGCTTGAACCGTATACCTACACGGAGGCGCGCCGCACCTACGATACCGGCATAGCTTTCCTCCGCCCGCTCTACTACGATTGGCCTGATCAGGCTGCTGCCTACCAAAGCAGGGAAGAGTACGTCTTCGGCGACCAGATGCTGGCCGCACCCGTCACCACGCCGGCCGACAAGGTATCCGGCCTGGCTGAGGAAAAAGTATGGCTTCCCAAAGGCGAATGGATCGAATGGCCCACCGGAAAGCACTTTACCGGCCCGGCCACTTTCGCTCGTTCGTTTTCCATCGATCAGATTCCCGTTTATTTACGCGCTGGCGCCATCGTTCCCATGCAGCCGCCCATGCTTTACACGGACCAGAAGCCGGTCGATCCACTCATCGTCAACGTGTGGCCGCTTGCGCCGGGCACATCTTCCAGCTACGAGGTCTATGAAGACTCAGGCGTGGCGGTCGAATATCAAAAAGGCGTTTTTGCGCGCACTCCCATCAAGGCCATGCAAACCGGCGACACGCTGCGTGTAGAGATCGGTCCGGTTGTCGGCAGCTATCCCGGCATGTTACATGCTCGCGCCTACGAGCTGCGCCTCCCCGCCGACTGGCCTCCTGCTTCCATCACCATCAACGGCGTTCCGTTGGCGAAGAAGGTGAGAGTGGCCGGCAGCGGAGGCTGGTCTTTTGAAGGCAACACGCTGACCACCATCATTCCAATTCCCAGCCGCAGCGTTGCCGCCAAAGTAACGGTGGAGGTCCGCCGCGCCACCGGCCTTACCGCTCGCCGCAGCGAACTGGATGGATTTGCCGGCGCCATGACCCGCCTGCGTGGCGTATACGACGCCCTGCAGCAATCGTACCCATTCGCATCCGCGCCCGATTCCGTCATTAACGCTATGCAGACCGGCGACCGCCTAACCTACCACCCCGAACTCGCTGCAGAGGAGATTACTCACTTCCACAATGTGATGCTCCAGGCCCAGGCCTCACTCGGTGCGCTGAGGCCGGTCTTTCTTGATCGCCTCAACAATAACCCCCGGCGCAACTCCGCCGGTAACCTGATCTCTGCCGAACAGGAAGCGCAGAAGCAGCGCCGCCTCGACACCTTCAAGCGTGCCGAACAGTTGGCGGCAGAAGCAGGGAAATAAAACGACGCCTGATGTATCCACACATCAGCGCGCCCTCAAAGACAGGACCTTATGAGCCGTGCTCATCCTTGCAGCAGGATGAGCCGGCTTTCTCCGGCTGCTTATACAACTGCATGGGATCGACCAGGTAGCTCTCACTGTACTTGTCGTGATGACGCACCCATGCCATCGAATGCTTGAGCCCTTCTTCATCGCGGCCTTTGGGCACCATGTCAAGGAAGTTGTAAGCACCCAGAAGGATGTCGAGACCGCGTCCGTAACTGGAGTAAGTGTGGAACAGGTTGCCGGCGCTGTCCTTTGCAAACACGCTCAGGCCCGGACCTTCTTCACTTGGAAACGTCGTGTCGCCGTAGTTGTAGTAGACCTTTCCTGTGGCCTGCTGCTCTGGTGTGAACGACACATGATAGTCGTAATTAAAGTCGGTTCCGAAAGAGGAGACCCAGTTGAAACGCCAGCCCATGCGTTTCTTGAACACATCAATCTCGGGGTAAGTCGCTCTTGAAATCACTGCGAACGACACATCGCGATTGGCCAGGTGAATTGTGGGCCCGTCGAAATGATCGCCCAGATAGGAGCAGCTCGGGCAACCTTCTTTCCACCCCGGACCGAACATGAAGTGATACACGATCAGCTGGCTGCGTTTTTCGAAAAGCTCGGCGAGAGTGACTCTTCCCTTTGGTCCTTCAAAGACATATTGTTTCTCGACCATCTCCCACGGCAGTGCGCGGCGTTGCCGGCTTAACTCGTCGCGCAACCGGGTAAACTCTTTCTCTTTGGCCAGATGTTGTTTGCGGGCAGTAAGCCACTCACTCTTCGAGACGACTTTCGGGCCCTTCATTTCCGTCGTGCTCTTCGCCATAATGAACCTCCTCGGTTTCGGTTAGTTTGGGGAAATTGATCGCTTGACCTTTGCGGCGGAACAATCCCGCGGTCAGCGCAGCCAATCCACCGCTTCCCGCAGCGCCGCCTGCGATCATCGCCGCCGTTGCCATGCACACAGGGCACATAAATTTCACCTCAAAATGGAATTACACCACTTGCGCGGCATTCTGCATGAACGCAGGCTGCTCGTCGGCGCTCGGTCCCCAGCTTGCCGGCACCGCAACATTCAGCAGACGCAGGTAAACGCTGAACTGGCCGCGATGCTGATACCAGTGGCTGAACATGACGTCGCGAACGAATTCGCCGCGCGGCTGAGCCATCACTTCATGCGTGCCGGTCATCATGCGCCAGGTCTCTTTCATGGCTGCATCGTCGAACTTCGGCAAGAGGCCTCGCACCGTTGCGACGCTCTCGTCAAATGCCTTCAGGATCTCTTCGCGGCTTGCAGGCTGCGGAAAGTCGAAAGACTCTGGAGTCTGGGCCGGATTGTTCGCGACAAAGTGAACAATTGCTCCTGGCACGAACGCAAGGTGGAAGGCGAGCTGTCCGGCAGTCATGGACTTCGTGTGCGGCTTCCAGGTCAGCTTATCTTCCGGCAGCCGCTCGAGGAACTTCCGCGTGATGGGCGCTTGCACTTCAAACTCTGCAAGAAACGATTGTGCGATGGTCATAGCGATCCTCCTTGGGGTTTGGGGAAATGGGAACCTTGTCTAAGTGCGACCGACTCTCGAACACTACTTCTCGGCGCGCGATTGAACTCATTCGCGTAAGCAACCCAACGTGCGACGATGCGGAGCACGTCGCCCACTTTGCGACTTCTGCGTAGAGCGAGAGATGCCAACTTTGCGAGGAAGTTACTTGCTCTCGGCACGTCTGCGGATGCGGTCAAGGATCGACGCCCAGCCTTTGCCGACCCCTTCCCTGTGCTGCTCCTCGATGAAGCCGAGCGCGGTGTGGCGGAAGGTAATCAGCGTGCCACCGTCTGACTCCGTCAACCGGTATTGCACGTTCGACACAAATGGATAAGACGCGAACAGTGGCCCGGAAATCTCAAGCAATGTGGGCCGCTTGATTGCCTGCACATGGCCCCAGAAATGGCCGTTGTTGTCGCCCAGGTCGCGGTACCAACGTCCACCCGGCCATGGCTCAATCTTCATCGGCATGGGCTGGTTGTCGCCCCTCTCGTTGTAAGGGCCAATTTGTTCAAGCAGCGCTTCGAAAGTAGTTTCCAATGGCGCGCTTACATGCATTTCCTGCTTGATGTCCAACATCATGTTTTCAATGCTCGGTGCTGTCTGAATCACGATTCCTCCTTGTGATCAACTATGGGGATTTGGTTTTTGCCGATCGTCGCTTACTTTCTTCTCTGCCCGTTCCTTCACGCGGATCAATTGGTGCTGCCAGAATTTTTCAAACTCCCTCGTCCACTCGTGCATCGGCCGGATAGCCGCGGCATTGGTCTGGTAGAACTTGTGCCGGCCCTCGCAGCGCACTCTCACCAGGCCTACTTTTCGCAAAACTCCCAGGTGCTTTGATACCGAGGGCTGATCGATCCTCAGTGCGGTCACTATCTCGCCTACCGGCCGCTCCCGCATAGCCAGGTAGGTCAGAATCTCCCGCCGCCGCGGCTCGGCCACGGCATTGAACGCATCGGAGGTGGTTGCCGCACGCGCCATGTTGAGAAAAATACATTCTCATATAGGAATATGTAAAGTATTTTTTTTTACCCGGCTATTGTCCGCCGCCAAAGTCTTTGCTTTCAACCCGCCGCATCCACTCCTGCTAACACTCGCCGGTGAATTGCATCTAATGGGTGTTGGGCGATTTCGGCCCTGCAGCTCCCGCACCCTGCAGCTCTGTACGCCTGCACTCGTCTTGCCCTGGTTTCATTTCAGGTTTTTTGAGGTGATTGCATGCTACGGAAGCTCTTTTTTACGCTCCTGCTGGTTCCTGCTGTGGCCGCGCCTGCTGGTCTCAGCGCACAAGTCGGCCCCAACCACTGGTCAGCACCCAACTACGAGTTATACGGCGGCTATTCGTATGTCTTCCGCGCGTACGACTACACACAGACCAATCCATTCAGCGGCGGCATGAATGGTTGGGACGCCTCGCTCCGCGTTCCTCTGCCCATCTTCGGTTCCTGGCTCGGCATCAAAGGCGACGTCTCGGGTAGTTATCGCAACGACAGTCCCGTCTTCAATCCGCATGCCTATTTCTTTCTGGCCGGGCCGCAGGTCTCGTTGCATCTCGGACGCTCCACTCTCTTCGTCCATGGATTGGTTGGCAGCGCACATCTGAATCAGCAGGTAATTCCGTCGCTCAAATCCGGCTCGACATTTGCCATGGCAGCGGGCGGTGGCCTTGACGTGGGCGTCTCGCGCCACCTGGCCTGGCGCTTCACGGGTGACTTCTACAACACCAACTTTCAGTCGAGCGATGTGACCGTCAAGGGTATTGTGAACTCGAACGGCCGCGTCTCCACGGGGCCCGTCCTGCGTTTCTGACCGCTGTTCAGCAGTGTTGCGCATTCAGCAAAAAGAGACTCCGTGCACCATCCTCCTGAGCGGAGCGCAGCGGAGTCGAAGGACCTGCGGTTGCTTTTCTGCGGAAAGGGTGGGAAGCCACGGCCATTCGTTCAGTCCAAATCAATAGCCCTGAAGAAAGTCGGTGAACTGCGGCCTCCGTGTCCGATATAGTTTGCGAAAGGGCATTCCCTTCCGCAAAGGATAAACCGGCATGACACTTGATCGTCGAGGATTTCTCGCAGCCTGCAGCCGCGCCGGCATCGTTTCTCCGCTGCTGCCCGGAATCCTGTACACTCTCGCCGCGCAGGCGCAGGAAAGCGCTCCCGCTGCCAAGCCTGCTGAGCTGCCCAAAATCACTCCGGAGATGCTCGACCAGGCCGCCCTTCTTGCCGGCGTGGGCCCATTCGCCGCCGAGCAGAAGAAGATGATGCTCGACGGCCTCAACGGCCAGCGCGGAGGCTACGACCAGATTCGCGCGCTCAAAATACCGAACTCTGTTCCGCCGGCGTACGTGTTTCATCCGCAGCCGCCCGCGGGTGCCGCAGGAGCGATGCTTCGACGGACGCCGGAAAGGCCGGCAGCTACGGCATGGAAGCCCGAAGCGTCGGTGCACGCGCCGGCCCGCATTGAAGACCTGGCCTTCGCCACAATCAACGAATTGGCGAGCCTTCTGCTTGCCCGGCAGATCACATCGGTGGCGTTGACAAAGATGTACCTTGCACGCCTTAAGCGCTACGATCCCGAATTGCACTTCGTCATTACGCTGACGGAAGAGCGCGCGCTTGCCCAGGCCAAGGCTGCCGACGCCGAGATCGCCGCCGGCAAATATCACGGGCCTCTGCACGGCATTCCATGGGGCGCGAAAGATCTTCTCGCGGTGAAAGGATATCCCACCACCTGGGGAGCAGGTGGCTTCGAGCGCCAGTCCTTTGACGAAGACGCCACCGTCGTACAGCGCCTCGATGCTGCGGGTGCCGTGCTCGTAGCCAAATTTACACTTGGCGCGCTGGCCATGGGCGACAAGTGGTTTGGCGGGCGCACGCGCAACCCGTGGAACCCGGAGCAGGGATCGAGCGGTTCATCGGCTGGATCAGCGAGTGCGGTGTCGGCGGGCTGCGTTGCCTTCGCGATCGGCTCGGAGACGCTAGGGTCCATCTCATCGCCATCAACACGCTGCGGCGATACCGGCCTCCGCCCGACCTTCGGCTTCGTTCCGCGCACCGGCGCAATGGCGCTTAGCTGGACCATGGACAAGCTCGGTCCCATAGCCCGCTCAGTTGAAGACTGCGCACTGGTTCTCGAAGCCATCCACGGGCCCGACGGTAAAGATGCATCGGTGTATCCCGCCGAATTTCGCTGGGACCGAGGCTTCGACTGGAAGATGCTCCGTATCGGCTACCTGAAAAGCGAATTCGACCCGCCTTCTCCGCTCAAACTCAAGGAAGCCACGCCCAACGAAAACGCGGAAGACAAGAAAAAGCGCGAGGAGCATAATGCCGAACTGCAGGCCGGGCGCGTGCGACGCGACTACGACCGCCGCTATGAACTGGCCGCCCTGGGCAAGCTCCGCGCCATGGGGGTGAATCTCATTCCGGTCGAGCTGCCCAAACTGCCATTTAACGCAATGGTTCCGCTGCTCACCGCGGAGGCCGCCGCCGCATTCGACGATCTAACCATGTCAGGCCGCGATAGCCTTCTGACCGAGCAGGGCATCGAGGACTGGCCCAATGACTTTCGCGTTGCACGTTTCTATCCTGCGGTCGAGTACATCCAGGCCAACCGCACGCGTACGCTTGCCATCCGCCAGGTTTCTGAACTGTTTGAGAAGGTCGACATCATCGTGACGCCGTCGACCGACACGCAACTCATCGCGACCAACCTCACCGGTCACCCGGCGCTGATTCTCCCCAACGGCCTGCGTGGCGATGACGCTCCCAAGCCGCCAAAGATCGACGACGGCGACCACGACGACATCGGCGGCCCAGGCACGCCGGTTTCACTCACGTTTCTCGCGGGGCACTATCAGGATGCGAAGCTGGCCGCGTTTGCCCGCGCGTATCAGCAGGCCACCGGCTTCCACAAGCTGCATCCAAAGCTGGATTAGTGCCTGTTAACACTACTCATGCAGTGGCGACGGGAGCCCATTTCCGCGAGTTCCAGGAGCGAGGAGTGCACTGTAACCAGTTACTGAAACGACGAGCGACAACGAAATCGGGGAAATTAGCCCCGTCCCTTTGGGTTGCGGCGAAAATCGGGCCATACTTCGTTCTCGCCTTCGATAGTGGATTGCCACAACCGTCGGGCTCGGCCTCGTCTGGCCCGATTTTCGCTCGCAACGCCATCCGCCTGAGTAGTGTTAACAGGCCCTAACTCAACGCACCGCTCAAGAACCTCGGTCATCCTGAGCACCTTGACTCGCCGCCGCGAGTTACGTCCCGGGATGAAGCGGCGCCGGTTCTCCTCCAAAAGGTCCCGCGCCCCATCTTTTGCCTTTTTTCTGGCGAAAGGATGGGATTCCACGTCACTCAATCAGTCCGTTCATCAGGAGCGAAGCGGAGCGGAGTCGAAGGACCTGTATTTGCTTTTCCGCCGCACGCGTGGGAATCCACGCACCTCAACCTCGAACTGAAAAGTGGGAGCCCCACCTTCGCCGGTTCGCGTTTCTTGCGAAGCGGTTAAGGTGGGATAGGTCCACCTATCTGAAGCCTTTTATAGCTTTTTATAAATCTAGCTTGTTGTCTCACGCATTGCTTATGAGACCCGGGCATTAGCTTCTGAAGGTATGCCTCCCCCACAAAATGTATTCCTTCAGAGCTTAGTCAGGAGTCGACGCGCTCCGGCTTCCACTGGTCTTGCGGGTAGCGGTCGAGCTGGTCCTCGCGATTTTCGCGCTCTTCCTGCTCGCGGCGCTTCTCGCGTTCTTCGCGCTCCTCGCGACCGTCGCTCATAACGCCTCCACTCTCCAGTTTAAGAGATGAGTTATCCGGCGTGTTGGCGCGAGCTTCAAGTTCGGTTCCGGATCATCGCTCCAAACACAATTACGGCGTGTCCCGCCAGCAGACTCAGGCTGCGTGAACACGCCGTATAGGTTGAGTTCGACTCTCTAGCTACTTTGCCGACGTGGCCATTTCGGCGACGGTAGACAGACTTTTCGATAGGATGGTGCGCACAGTATCCAACTTCTCCATGGTTGTGCCAAAGTCCATGTCAGGGTGAGCCTTTTTGAAAGTCTCTACAACGTGCGAGCCACCCGCAAAAACAGCATCCCAACTCGGGTAGACGTCGACAGTTACGGCGTCGAACGGCAGGTCAGCGCCGTCGGGCAACACCTGCACATTGACTGACCAGCCGCTGGTGACGCCAGCCTTCACCATCGACTCTGCCATGGGCTGCCAGATATTTTTCTCGGCGGCGAGCCATTCGCCCCGGTCAGCGACCTTCATGTAATTAACGATGAGGTAGTCACCCTTTTTTATGGCGCCCACGGAGATTCGATTCTGAAACAGATTGTTTGAAACCAGCTCAGTCATTGAGCTCCGGTGGTCTACAAACTCCTGTGCGCTAATGCTGATCCCGGCTTTTTTGAGCAATGGGCCCATTTCGTCAAGTCCCGTAGGTTTTGGCGGCACACCTGGGTACATCGAAATGCTCAGATAGTCGCACTGTGCCGAGGTACCCTGGGGGATGACAGAGCGTATCAGGAGCCATGTGGTGATTTCGCCGGAGTCCACTCTGGCCTGTTGAAACGCGCGTCCGTCGGTAGCGCTCCACTTTCGAAATTCGGCGAATTGTCCCGGCTTGATTTTGATACAGGCAACGCTGTGATAGCCACTCGGGGCCTGCTGGGCAAGCAGAGTAGCAGAGAATGCCGCGGCAATCGCGACACTAAGTAATGAACGGGGAATGTTCATACAATCCTCTTTTCTAGGTCCCTTACTGACCGCCAGCCTACTCTCGGCTTGCAGTATTAAGAACCAGACGCAAGCATACTCTCGCAATGTATTGTTGCGAAATATTTATCTTTCCTTGCACTGAGGGGGGCGGCGGGTGGCCATCCGTTAAGCCAGTCACAAACGCGCAAGTCCCCATTCTCAACACAGAGGCCCCAGGTCTCGCTTCTGAGACCTAACGATCCACGATCCTCAACCTTATACGGAATTAAAGGAGCCACTCGATAATGTCGCAGGCTAGAGCCGGCTATGAACTATTGGGCGCTGCCCACCCCATAATTCAAAACAGGCTCCAAGTGCGCGGCGTATGATTCACCCATGCTTCCCCGCAGGGCAGGACTTCTGGCCCTTTTCACATTTCTTTGGGCAGGTTCGGCAGGGTTCTTCTGTCACGCAGAGCAATCCCAACCGATCTCTCCTGTGCGCTATCACTTTGGCGACCAGCCAAACTCCGGCGCGCGCTGGGCCGAGCCCGACTTTGACGACAGCGCCTGGCCGGTTGCACATCAGGGCCGCTGGCCCTTTCCCGATCTAACGGCAGATGGCTTAATGTGGGTGCGCGTCCGCGTGCCGGTGCGGAGCGACGCCGCCGGACCGCTGGCCATCCGCGTGTTCAACGCCGGTGATAGGCTCGCGGACGAGATATTTGTGAATGGTGTTTTGGTCGGCCGACAGGGCAAATTCCCGCCCCACGTACTCTACACGCGAGATTCAGTCTTTGACCTGCCTTCAGGCGTGACTGCGCCCGGAGCAACCGCTGTGGTGGCGTTTCGAGCCTGGTATGCGCCCCTTGGGTACCTCGGTAGGGGCACCTTCGCGAGCGCCGGTTTTGACATCGATGGAAGCCGCAGCCTGCGTCTGGCCGATCATGCCGCCCACCTTGAGGACCTGATTGCGGCTGGCCCCAATCTGGCTCTGAACTCCGTCATTGCCATTCTGGGCGTTGCTCTGCTCGTCTTCTGGCGTTGGGCCAGTGGACGGGAACTGCTATTGTGCAGTGGTGTCTTGTTGCTGTTCTCGATCCCGTCGCTCTATCGAGATTCTGGTTCTCTGGGAATCCTGGTGATTCCGTGGCGGCTCGATGCCATTGTGGGCGCTACGCTGCAAGCAGCGTCAATGGCCATCATGGTGGAGCTTATGTGGACCATTTACGGTCTGCGTGCTCTTGGCCTGAAACGTCTCACCCAGGCCGCGGTCCTGGGTATTAACGCACCATTGATGTATGTGCGCCTGATCGTTGCTCCATCCGCCGCCATGCCTTTGCTTCATGTAGCTACGCTTGTTTCCGTTCAGTGCTTTATCCTGATTATCTTCGGAACCAATGCGTGGGCGTTCTTTGCCCGGAGGCAAAACCGGCTGGTTGCCACGGCGCTGGCACTTATTCAGATCGCAACCTTCATCAGCATCCTCGGAATCAGCACAGAGAAAATGATCGGACCCTTTCACTTCCGCCTTTTGGAGCTGGGGTTCTTTGCTTCTTCAATCGCTCTCTTCATCATGCTGGCCCAGCGCGCCTGGCAGGGTTGGCGGGCCAGGGATGAGCTGCGCGTCGAATTCGAGGCTGCGCGCGAGGTGCAGGAGCGGTTGGTTGCTGCAGCGGTGGATGTTCCGGGCTTCAAGATCGAGAGCGTGTATGCGCCGGCGAAGCAGGTGGGCGGAGATTTCTTCCGCATCTTTCCCGAGAGCGACGGCAGTGTGCTCGTGGTGGTGGGCGACGTGAGCGGCAAAGGCCTGAAAGCAGCGATGACCGTGAGCGCCATCATGGGCGCCATGCGCGGTTGCCCATCGCGCAGTCCGGCAGAGGTTCTGGATTATTTGAACCGCGTGCTCTATGGGCAGGTGGATGGATTCGTCACCTGTTGCGCGACGCTCATCGCGGCCGACGGCGCCACCACCCACGCCAACGCCGGCAATCCCGCTCCGTATCGCAATGGGGAGGAGATGGGCGTTGAATCCGGTGTGCCGCTGGGCATTGTGGCCGAGAACTGCTATCGGCAGATACGCAGCCAGATCGCTCCAGGCGACCGGCTCACATTTATCTCGGATGGGGTTCTGGAAGCAACCAGCCCGGCCGGTGAACTCTACGGGTTTGAGCGCACCCAGGCCATCAGCAACCAGCCCGCGAATTCCATAGCGGAAGCAGCCAGGCAGTTCGGTCAGGAGGATGATATAACCGTCCTTTCCATAACCCGTACCGCTGGTTTGGAGCCTGCCCTCGCATAAGCCAACATGAAAGAAAATAGCGATTCCACGATTGCCGGTTGCCCCAGGTCTCGGGTTACCCGACGACAGGTCTTCGTCGTTGGGATGAGGATTCGATTTTGAGACCTGGGAAACGCAGCAGCTGAAGATTCTTCACTGTCCGTCTATGGTTCAATCCGCATGAGCGTTGGTTTGCGGAGGATGGGGGATTCCCCGATGACGAAGTACCCCGGCGTGAAGCCGTGGCTCAGAACCAGGCCCGGCGCTGTGGACTGTACAGGAAGATCGAAGACCTGAACGCTCGTGATGCTCTCGCCCGGTTGCAGGCGTGCGGTCAGGCTGGCTGTCTCGCCGTTTGCTTCTTCCCATGCGCTCTGTCCTTCAAGTGAGACTTCATAGCTTTTGCCCGCATCCCACAGCATGGCGCGAAGGCCGGCCTCGCTTTGCGCACGGCCGCGGGACCGGCTGCTGACGCGCACAGTGACGATATAGAACCTTCCGTTGGCGTGCGCGGCCTGGCTCTCCAGTCCAAGTTGCGATGCCGTTTCGGCATGGACCACCGCGAAGCACATCTCGTCGAAGCAGCGCTCCTGGCCCATGGGAACGATGCGTTGGGGCGTCGCCGCTGAAACCAGCGCAACAATCAGGAGGTAGCCGGCCCAGCCGACAACAAAAGCCAGAAGCATCCGCATCCCGGCACGACGCTTTCCGAGAACCACCAGGATCAGCACGCCAATGAGAGCGATTGAAGAGGCGAGAAGCAAAGCGAGGAACAGAAGTTCAAAAATCATGATGTCTTACCATTTCCGGGGAAGTGCAACGGCGCTGCCGCAGATTGCACAGCGCGCCCGCTGCTGCCCACTCAATGGAGCGGCGTCATTGGATCGAGCGAACGCGCCCTGCCAAGCGTCGTCAGCATCAGCACGCCTTGGACCACAAGCACCAGCGAGATCATGAAGACGAAGCCTTCGAAGTGAGCCGCGCGCGCGTTACGGAAAAACGCCAACCCTCCCAACCCGATCAGAACCGCCGCGCCCAACCAGAGCCAGCGCTCGCATCGGATGCCCGCATGCAGCATCCGCACCAGGATCGTTGTCACGCAGATCGAAGCAATCACAAGCGCCGTGCCGATGCGGGCGACGTACCCAGGATGTCGAAGCACCGTCTCCATGAACGCCAGCCAGCAGGCGCAGGCCAGCGACAACAGCGAAACCAACAAGAGAAACTTTCCCATCGGCGAGCCCTCCTTTGCAAACCACGGCACGAAACTCACCACCTGACGGATGTACCAGAGACGTGCGCCCAGTCCGCCCCTCCGCGGCAGTGTCGATTCGATGTATTCCTCGCGTAAATCGCCAACCACCGTCTCCCGCGCGTGCTCGGGCAGCAGGCGCTCCAACAGCGCCTCAGCCCAGCGCGGCGGCCTGTGCGCGGCGCCGCTCATGACCGCCCCAGCGCGGGCAGGTGCACGTTATTCCACATGGCCGTCAGTGCACGGCGGGTGTCGCCAAGGGCCCGCTGCCCCTCGGCGGCCAGCGCGTAGTAGCGACGCGCGCGCCCTCCGCGCACAGCGGTTCCCGCCGCCAGCCGCGAACTGACCAGCCCACGCGCCTCCAGCCGTTCCAGCGTGGCGTACACCGCTCCGGCAGCAACATCACGCTCCAGCGTCTCCTGCACTCGGCTCAGAATCGCCCGCCCGTACGCTTCCGGCCCCAGCCCGAAGATCGATAGCAGGACGGATTGCTCGAAGGTGCCTAGTAACTCAGCCATGTCTACATTGTAGGCATTAAGGCTGGGATGTCAAGAGGAAATTTCTCAAAAACAAGCAGAACCGGCCGAACGGCCATTGTTTGCTGTATTCCAAAGGCTGCAGATTGCGGCCGGCCGCTTGTGATCGGCACCGCAGGGCCTGACGGGTGCGGCGGCTTGAATGTTGACGGGCAGCCTCATCAACGCCCGGGACCTTCGGGAATATTCATCAACTGGCAACTAACGGGTTGGCCGGATAGGCGACCAACAAGACACTACTGCTATTTCCAGCCGCAGCGCCAGAGGAATAAGCACTTCGCTGACCGTACGCGAACACTCGAGGGATCACAGATGAGATAGGGTTGCGCCTCAATCGTGACTGAGTCTGATTCGTAATTTACGTGGGGATAGGAACTATCACGTTCCTCATTGCACTTCTGTGTCGTGTTGAAAATGAACCTGTAGGCCACGTGGTAAACACCGGTTTTACTCTCCGAAATCACTGTGAATTGCGACCGGGTTGCACTGTCTACCGCAGCCTGCCTCAGCATTTGCGGCCCACTGTCTACGGTCACCGATTCGGGAGAACCGTTAGCCCCTAAGGTGACTCTGAGAATTACCTCACCCGAGACTCGCGCAGCCATCGCGATGGCTGGATATGTAGCACCATCGACGTGCCTGACCTTAAGGGGCGCTGCGGAATCTAAAGTCTGGGCCAGAACGGAGGACGAGGCCAACAGGAATGGGACAAGGCCAAACAGAATTCGATCCATGCAAACGAGTATAGGAGGATACGAACCAGTCAGGTACCCTTTTCGGCGGTATTACCGGCAACCCGGAAATTACTAGAGCGTGTTTCAAAAACATTTGCGCAGGGTGATCCAGAGACAAGCGAGATGGAAGAAGGCGCGGTAGACGGTGAGCAGATGGTCGTGACGGACCAATACGCGGCGGAACTGACCCAGCCAGGCGTTGGTGCGTTC
>DASYZU010000045.1:0-29988 GCA_035945795.1 Occallatibacter sp. | reverse complement strand
AGGCGGCGGGCGCGAAGGCCGTGGTGCTGAGCCCGGAGGAGTCAAAGCACGGCGCGGTGGAGACCTATGTGGAGTCACAGCACTGCGCGGAGCTTTTCAAGAAGCACGCGGATGAGATTGACGGCATCATCGTGACGCTGCCGAACTTTGGCGAAGAGCGCGGCATTGTGGACGCGATCCGTCTGTCGGGGCTGAAGGTGCCGGTGCTGGTGCAGGCCACGCCGGACCGCAGCGACAACATGACGATTGCCGTGCGGCGCGACAGCTTTTGCGGAAAGATGAGCGCGTGCAACAACCTGATGCAGTACGGGATTCCTTATTCGCTAACCACATTGCACACGGAGTCGCTGGACTCAGCGGAGTTCAAAGCCGATCTCGAATGGTTCTCCGCGGTCTGCCGCATCGTCAGGGGCCTCAAGAATCTGCGCATCGGCTCCATCGGCGCGCGTCCCACAGCCTTCAACACCGTGCGCTACTCCGAGCGCATCCTCGAGACCAGCGGCATCACCATCGAGACGATTGATCTTTCGGAGATCTTCGGCCGCATCAACAATATGAAGGACAACGACGATGCGGCGCAAGCCAAACTCGCCGCCATCAAGGCCTATGTCAGCACCTCCGGCATTGCTGAAGCCGCGCTGCTCAAGATGGCCAAGCTGGGCGCGGTCATCGACGGCTGGATGAAGCAGGTCAACGTAACCATCAGCGCCGTGCAGTGCTGGACCTCGATGGAAGAGTTCTTCGGCATCGTGCCTTGCACCATCATGAGCATGATGAGCAACGACCTCATTCCTTCGGCTTGCGAAGTGGACGTGCCCGGCACGCTCAGCATGTATATGCTGGCGCTGGCCTCCGGCACTCCCTCTGCGCTGCTCGACTGGAACAACAACTACGGCAGCCATCCTGACAAGTGCGTCTGCTTTCATTGCTCCAACCTGCCCAAGCACTTCTTCAAGGATGTCCGCATGGACTACCAGGAGATCATTGCCGGCACCGTGGGCAAGGAGAACACCTTCGGAACCTGTGTAGGCCGCGTCAAGTCCGGAACGATGTGTTTTGCGCGCTACTCCACCGACGATCGCCGCGGCGTAATTCGCGGCTACACCGGCACGGGAAAATTCACCGACGATCCATTGACTACCTTCGGCGGTGCAGGCGTTGCGGAGATTCCGCAGCTGCAGAAGCTGCTCAAGTACATCTGCCGCGAAGGCTTCGAGCACCACGTAGCCGCAAACTTCAGCGATGTCTCAAAATCCGTCCACGAAGCCGCTCGCTACCTCGGCTGGGAGAGCCACTATCACCCCACGCTCGAAGACTGAAGTCGGGGCTTTAACTGAAGCCGGGTCTTGTTTCAAGGGTACGGGCATTGCAGGCTGCGGAAAAACTCGTTCCGGTGAAGGGTACGGGCTTCAGCCCCTACATCAATCCGAGCAGTAGAATCAAGGGCTCTAGCCCCTGAGGGAATGCTCAATCAAAGCGAAACCAAAGCCGGGCGCTAACCTCACAAGTCAGCGCCCGCGATCATTATGGATAGCTTATGAAAGCCCTGGTTCTTGAACAGAAACTCCGCCTCTCGCTGCGCGAAATCAATCTCCCTTTCAACATGGACCGTGTGCCCCAGGTCTCGCTTCTGAGATCTGGGAATCAATGATTCAAAACGAAACTAACTCGCTTCCACCGGTTGCAGCGTCAGCCGCGCCGTAAGCACCACCAGCGCCACCCACAGCACATCGGCTCCAAGCAGATGCGTCACCTGCAGCCACAGCGGCGCCAGCATGAACACATCCATCACGCCCAGCACATACTGCGCCGCCAGCAGAACCAACACCAGGGCCGACAGTCCCCGATTATCCCAATGCGCAGAGCGATGCGCCGCGCGCACTAGAATCCAGATGAGGAAGATACTTGAAAGGAACGCAACCGTTGGATGCGTCCAGCGCCAGCGCACCAGCCAGCCACTGGTTGCGGAAAAATCCTGCGCTAGCGCCTGTCCCAGCGAACTGGCCGGGAAGAGCGTGTCGCCCAGCGCAGCCAGCGAACCCGTTACGCCCACAATCATCACTACGGCGACGGCGGCAATCGCGCCAAACGGTGCAACCACACGGATGCTGCCGCGCAGGTAGCCCTTGCGCCTGCTGAGCAGATGGGCAGCGAGTGTAAGCGCCGCCAGCAGCAGCAGAGTGTTGGTCAGGTGCAGCGCCAGGTAAGCGGGCCTTAGCGGCGACTGGCTCTGCGCTGTCAGGCCAAGCTTCACCAGCAGCGCGCCCAGAATCGCCTCCACCACTGTGAAACCAACTGAAGCCACAGCCGCCGCGCGCGCAAGATGGCCGCGCACCGTTCCTTTGTAAGTCCACACCAGCAATACCACAACCGAGAAAAGCGATAGGCCGCTGGTCAGCCGATGCGTAAATTCGATCAGCGTTTCCACACTCGCCGAGTGCTGCATTACAGTGCCGTTGCAGAGCGGCCAGTGGTTGCCGCACCCGGCGCCGGAGCCCGTAGCGCGCACCAGCGTGCCCCACAGGATGACCGCGATAAAGTAGGCCAGTACTCCCCACGCAAAGCGCCGCAGGGCGGGCGAAGGAAGGCGTTGAACATCGATGGGGACAGCGGCAACTGACATGAACAATGACTCCGGGGTCGACACTCCAGTGTAGAACAACGGAGCATCGATGCATGCAGAATTACGGCCCGCTTTCGGATTGCGAAAACGGGCCAAGAATAGTGATGGTTCCCGGCTTCTTACTCCGCCAGCAGCCGCACCACGTGGTTGACGATAATCAGGTCCTCAGCCGGCGGGATCACGCGTACGGTAACGCGCGAATTCTCTGCGGAAATAACAGCCTCGCCGCGGACGTTATTGCGTACCGGGTCAATAACGATGCCCAGCGCGCCAAGCCCCGCGCATATCTCCGCGCGCGAGGCGATGTCGTTCTCGCCGATGCCGCCGGTAAAGACCAGCATGTCCAGCCCGCCCAACTCGGCCACATAACTGCCGATCCACTTGGCGATAGTCCAGGTGAACTTGTCCACGGCCAGCCGCGCCTTCGCGTTGCCTTCCTTGATGGCCTCGCGCAGATCTCTCATATCATTCGACAGCGCGCTCACGCCGAGCAACCCGGCCTTCTTGCTGGCCACCACTTCCAGTTGATCGGCGGCCGCGCTGGCGCTTTCGGCCTTCTCGGCAATCTTGCGCAAAATAAACAGCAGAACGCCGGGATCAATGTCGCCAGTCCGTGAGCCGCTGATGATGCCGCCAGTGGGCGTCAGGCCCATTGACGTATCGAGACACTTGCCGTCGCGAATCGCCGAGATGGACGCTCCATTTCCCAGGTGCGCCACAACCAGCTTCTCCGGCACCTTCGGCTGCAACTGGTACACAATCGACTCGTACGAGATCCCGTGATACCCATACCGCCGTACGCCCATCTTCGAGTACTCTTCCGGAATCGGCATGTGCGTCACTACCTCCGGCATGGTGCGATGGAAGTATGTGTCTAGAATCGCGAAGTTCGGCACGCCCGGAAACAGCTTCAACGCCTCGCGCATGATGTAAACCGCAATCGGCGTGTGCAGCGGCGCAAAGTCCGTGTAGCGCTCAATCTCGTCAATCAATTCAGAAGTGATGCGCTGGTTGTTCTGCACCGTCGGCCCACCGCAAACCACGCGATGGCCAATGGCCGCCGGGGCAGGGAAGTCTTCGGAGTGAAGTGCATCGGCCACCAGCTTGAAAGCAACGGACCGATTGGGCAAAGCCGGAGTTTGATCCACCAGCTTGTTGCCCTCTGCATCCTTGATCCAGAACTTGCCCAGATCGGTGCCGATACCGTCGACCGCGCCTTCGTGCAGCTTGCGCCGTTCGCCGTTGCCGGCCTCATAAACAGAAAATTTAATAGAAGAAGAACCGCTGTTCAAAACCAGTACAGGCAAAGATGCCATGAATACGTACCTTTCAAAGTTAGGGCCGAAAAATCAGCAATTTAGTAAGTCGACAAATCAGCGAGTTGGCTGGGTGCCCCATCCTTCGCCCTTTTTGCGAAGGGTGGGATTGCATGAACGTTGACCACACTTCAGAATTCCGCGCTGTGTCAAGCCATGACCTGCACACCGTCGGGACCGTCGCATCGAATCACGCGCCCCCGAAGTGTCTCGGAGGGAGGCGGGGGTTTTAACCCTCGCAAAAAGCCGTCAGAAGAACCGCGGGCTTTAGCCCAGAAAGATCTCATATCGCACCAATCCAAAAAACCATCTTGAAACGAAGTGTTCTTCGAGTCAGCAACCAGCGCGTTCCTTCGGCCAGCGCCAGTTCTTTATTTCCGGCAGGTCGTCGCCATTCTCGGCCACGTACAGCCGATGCCGCTGAATGGCCTCGGAGTACCACTGCTCCGCCGCCGCGGCCTTTGGAGCCAGACGCGACACGCGCTTGATCGCATCGAGCACAAGTTGAAACCGGTCGATGTTGTTAAGCACGCACATATCGAAGGGAGTAGTAGTGGTTCCTTCCTCCTTGTACCCGCGCACGTGGATGTTGTCGTGGTTGTGGCGCCGGTAAGTGAGTCGGTGAATCAGCCAGGGATAACCGTGGAACGCAAACACAACCGGCGTCGAGGGCGGAAAGATCTGGTCGTATTCCTCGTCCGGCAGCCCGTGCGGATGCTCGGAGGTTGGCTGCAACGTCATCAGGTCCACCACGTTGACCACGCGAACGCGCAGATCGGGCACGCGCTCGCGCAGCAGGCAAACTGCAGCCAGCGCCTCAAGCGTAGGCACGTCGCCGCAGCAGGCCATCACGATCTCCGGATTGCCGTCATCGTTCGAAGCCCACGGCCACACACCGAGGCCCGTAGTGCAGTGAGCCACGGCTTCGTCTGTTGTGAGCCACTGCGGTGCAGGCTGCTTGCCGGCGACAATCAGATTGATGTAGTGCCGGCTGCGCAAACAATGATCCGCAACCGAGAGCAGCGTGTTGGCATCCGGCGGCAGATAGATACGCACCACATCGGCCTTCTTGTTCAGCAGGTGATCGATGAAGCCCGGATCCTGGTGCGAGAATCCGTTGTGATCCTGCCGCCACACCAGCGAACTCAGCAGATAATTGAGCGACGCAATCGGCTTGCGCCATGGAATCTCGCGCGTCGTCTTCAGCCACTTGGCGTGCTGATTCACCATCGAGTCGACGATATGAATGAAAGCCTCATAGCAGGAGAAGAACCCATGCCGTCCGGTCAACAGATAGCCCTCGAGCCAGCCCTGGCACATATGCTCGCTCAGTATTTCCATTACGCGACCGGTCACTGACAGGTCCTCATCCACCGGCTGAGTCTCGGCCATCCACGCCTTGCCCGTTCCCGTAATCACGTCGCCAATGCGGTTTGACGCCGTCTCATCCGGCCCAAACACCCGGAAGTTTTTCTCGGCCTTGTTCGCTCTCATCACCGCATGCAGCAGATGTCCAAGGATCCGCGTCGACTCGACATCCTTCTGTCCGCGCACCTCAAGCTTCACTGCGAAATCGCGGAAGTTGGGCACCTTCAGCGGCTTCAGCAGCAGTCCGCCGTTCGCATGCGGATTCATTCCCATGCGCAGCCGCCCCTTCGGCGCAATTTCCTTGAGGTCCGCGCGGAAGTGCCCCTTCTCATCGAACAGCTCTTCCGGCTTGTAGCTTCGCATCCACTCGTCGAGCATCCGCAAATGATCGGGCTTCTCAAAGATCTCCGACAGCGGAACCTGGTGAGCGCGCCACGTGTTCTCCACCGGCTTGCCGTCGACAAATTTCGGCCCCGTCCATCCCTTCGGCGTGCGCATAATCAGCATCGGCCACGCCGGCCGTTCAGTTGCGCCTTCCCGCGCAGACTTTTGAATCGCGGCAATGCGGTCCAGCATGGTGTTGAAAACCGCCGCAGCCTGCTGGTGCATCACAGCCGGATCGCCGCCTTCCAGTGTGAAGGGCTCATAGCCGTAGCCCCGCATCAAGTTTTCCAGCTCAGCATGAGGAATACGCGCCAGGATCGTCGGGTTGGCAATCTTGTAGCCGTTCAAATGCAGTATCGGCAGCACCGCGCCATCGGTCGCCGGATTGAGAAACTTGTTCGAGTGCCAGCTCGTCGCCAGCGGCCCGGTCTCTGCTTCGCCGTCGCCCACCACGCAGGCCACAATCAAATCGGGATTGTCGAACGCCGCGCCGTAAGCGTGCACCAGCGAGTAACCCAGCTCGCCGCCCTCGTGAATCGACCCCGGCGTCTCCGGCGCCACGTGGCTCGGAATGCCGTACGGCCAGCTGAACTGCCGAAACAGCCGCTTGATGCCGTCCTTGTTCTGCTCGATGTGAGGATAAATCTCCGAGTACGAGCCCTCAAGATAAGTGTTGGCCACCAGCCCCGGCCCGCCGTGCCCAGGGCCGATGACGTACAGCATGTTCAACGCGCGCTCGCGGATCAGCCGGTTCCAGTGCACATAGAGGAAGTTGAGCCCCGGCGTCGTGCCCCAGTGGCCCAGCAGCCGCGGCTTCACATCGTCCAGCGTTAGCGGGCGCTCCAGCAGCGGGTTATCTTTCAGGTAGATCTGTCCGACGGACAGGTAGTTGGCAGCTCGCCAATAGGCGTTCATCTTCGCCAACATCTCCGGGCTAAGGGGGCCCTTGCTCGCCGACTCGCCCGCCGATTTGCTTCCCGTACGTTTGATCATGGCGCACCTCAAGAGGGGATGATTGCGTGCTAACAAAAGCGTAGCAGCCGCAGCAACCCGCCGCGGGTGACTGATGTCACAAGGAACTGAGATGAAGGCCCATTTTGTGGGACTCGGGCGCTCGCTCCGTTCTCGGCGCGAACCGTGATGTGGCAATGTATCGAAGCCAGCTTGACATCGAACTCGAATCCGCGGTTCAATCGGTTGCACCACAAATCACGGCTGCTTGCGGCAGGCGTCGCAGCGAAAGGCAAAAGAAGCAATGAACGGCCTGGCTTGGATTGCCCAGATCATATTGGCGGCCTGTTTCCTGATTACCGGGGCCGGCAAAGTGCTTGCCTACAGGCGGTTGATGGGCGTGGTGGAGACGCGCTCCAAGGGCCGTCCCGCGGGAGTTTCGCGGGGGCTGGCCGCTTTGATCGGCATTGCGGAGATAGCTGGAGCGCTCGCAGTGGTGATGCCCCCCGCCCTGATGCCCGCTGGGCTGGCGGCCGGACATTTGCTGGTGCGTATTGGAGCGGCTGAATTGGCGTTCATCATGGTGCTGGCCGGCGTCTATCATCTTCGCCGCAACGAGGAGGCCGCGCCCGCAGTAACCCTGTTTCTGCTCGCCCTGTTCGTGATTCTTGAGCGCTGGCCGCGGTAGGCTCGGTCAATTGGCGATAACAGTTACCGGAACCTCGAGCGATCCCGCATGGCCGGCGATCAGGTCCTCCACTGCGACGCGCATGAATGAGTGCCCCTCGGGCAGATCGAGCGCCAGCCGGGCGCGAACGCCCGTTTCCATCTTCTGCGCGAAATCTTCCGGCTTGATGTTGATGGCGTAGCTGCGATCCACGTAGTTCTCACGCTTGCCGTCGCTGTCATAAGCCTCCAACACAAACTCCACCTGGGCCTGGCGCGCTCCGTCGGATTCGCTATTGAATACCAGGCCGTGCGGGTCCACCGTCAAGTCGACAAGGTAGCACCGCGTTGGGCCTTTGAGTGAGGCCGCCATTTCGCCGGAAGGTATATTGGGAATCGGAATCCCTTGAAACGCCGGATCGGTTGCCGGCAACACCCGCGCCAGAAAAAGTACCTGCGTCGCCGGCGGCGCGCCGTGTAGGGCAGCCGACTGGATCGTGCTGCTTGTTCCCGGATTGTGTGCGGAAGGTTTGTTGCTTGCGTCCGCAAAATACCCACGCCGGTAAGCGAGATTGTATCCGCCGTTGTCCAGGCGCACCTGGATCTTGCGAAACCGCCCGTCGAGTTTCTTCCCGCCGGGAGCAAAAGCGATGGAGTAATAACTCGCGCCATTTTCAACTGCGCTGGCCACCGCCCCTTTCAAATCGTTGGTGTTCATCGACGCGGTGCCGCCAGTTTCCTGCGCAATCTGCTGCATGGAGCCGTGCTCCTGCATGTTTTGCGTCATGAAGGTGTCATAGTCATGGATCACGTTGGAGTCGTTCATCGCTGAGACCTTGCCCCCGCTGTTGACGCTCAACGCGGTCCGGTTGGGCGAATAGGCCGCATCGGCTGTGCTCTGCGTCATCATTCCCCGCGCATCCACCGGATAAACCGCCACCCGCGCCGCAGTCAGCAGCTCGCTGGTTTTTCTTACGTCGTCTTCGTAGGTCCGCACCGCCAGAAAGGGCAGAGCCTGATCGGGGTCGGGATCGAGCGAGATGGGAAACGAACCGGAGAACCAAATCAGATTCTTGCGCCCGGGAATCGCGCTCAGGTAGCGAGCCAGTTGCTGCAGCGCGTCCATCGTCAAACGCACTCGAAGGTCTGTCTGTGTGGCCGTCAGGTCTGTTTCAAACTGCGTGAGCGCTGCCACCGTCTCCGGGCTTGGCGGCTGGCTTGAACCGGCCATCGCCGACAATTGGTTTTCCACGTCCTGCTGCGCCGAGTGGCCCGCCGTGTCCAGCAGTGCGGACTGAGACGAAGCGGCAGCCTTGCTCTTCAGCACTGTGGCAAGCCGTGCGGCGTCGGTCGTGAAACCTTCCACCAGCCGCAGCTGCGACGAAAGCGTAAAGAGGGCCAGCGAAGTTCCGGGCGTGATGGTGCTCAGGTACTGGACCATCTGGCGTCGCGCCTCCACCTGGTTTACCATCGGGGTATTCAAGCCGTCCAGCAGCAGCACATTGACCACGCCGGCGTCGGGATACACGGGAATGTTGGTATAGGTATTTGCCGGCAGCTGCGCGATTTTGGCTTTGAGTTCTGCGGTATCCGCGGACGCGGCGGGGGGCCGGTGCTCGTCAAACGCGCTGATCGGCTGCTCTTTTCCATTTTCAAGGATATGGAACCGGCCGCGGTCGAGGCCGTGCACCGCTTTGCCGTGATCGGTCACCACTACATCCACCAGTACCAGGTTGGCGTTGGCGTGCAGCACGGTTGTTGGCGTCGCCTTCTCCGGGGCCGCAGCAGGAGCGGGTATCGTCTGGGCCGCCTGGCCGGTTGCAAGACCTGCAGGAATCAGCAGACCGGTAAAAACCAGGGCGGCAACGGTGCGGAATCGAGACATAAAAGGAATCCTTATATCTACAGACGATTTCAAAAACGTTTGAGACCCGTTTTCAGAGTCGCTTCCAATTGCACCCTGCCGGCGTTCCCAGTCTCAATCAAGTATCTCAGCAGGATGAAATCGTGCGCTAAGCCATTTAAAAGCGTCTGGCCGAATGGGGGCGCCCGGAACCCGATCCCCTGGCCCCAGGCGCGATCAAAACATCATCTCTTTATAAGATTCACATGACCTCTATGTTTCGCTCACTTCAAGGGCTCCATCCGTTGCTACGGCCCGTTTTCACGCTCTTTGCAGGGAAAGTTGGAAGGCGAAGAGGGAAGCCAGGGGTAACAATGAACAGTCTTGATCGATTCATGGAGCTATTGTTGGCTGGCGTCTTCCTGCTAGCCGGGCTCAGCAAGATATTCACCAATAACGGGAAGGCAAAAGACTCCGAGACGGAGGAGCCGAGCGGCCTCATGGGACTACCGTACGGTTTGGCTGCCTTGATCGGGCTGTTCGAAACTTCGGCAGCCCTGGCCCTGATTACGCCCGTCGGCACATGGCCGTCTGCCACGCTCGCGCTCCCGGCCGCCACGGCGCTTGCGCTTTTAATGGTGGCTGCAAGCATCTATCGGGTGCGCCGCAAGGAATCCGCAATACCGACCATCGTGCTTTTTCTCATGGCCATCTTCGTCGTCGCCGCGCGCACTCTCTAGCCGGGGACCGCGTGAATCGCCGGGTGCCCCGCCTGGGCGCCCTCTGGGCGCCGCGCCTTTGTATTTGCGGCTAGGGTGGGATAGCCCGATACCGCATTACAGAGAAATTGAAAATGCCTCAGTAGGCTTGGGAAGAACTCAAACCGGAGGGAGACGGGGGTTTCAACCCCCGCATAGGGCCAGCAAGATCGATAAGGCCTTTAGCCCCGGAAGCATGCTTCCCGCAAGTTTCACCCGCAGTCTGAGTTTTCCGCAGCGCTCTAGAAGTACTTCTTCAGCTTGAGAATCTGCGACTCGAAGCCGTACCAGAGCGCGGTCGCAGCCAGTGTGGACGCGGCCAGCCGGAAGGCCACAACTGCCAGGTTGCCGGGGATGCCGTAGGGATCCATGCGCAGATCGAACCAGCCAAAGTAAATAAACATCGAGATGTGAATCATGTAAAGGCCGTAGCTGATGCGGCCATAAAAAGCCAACGGCCCGCGCCGTAAGATTGCGTTGATTGGATTGCGCGAGCCAGTTGAAGCGATCAGTGCCAGCACCCCGCCTACAAAGCCAACCGCCAGCGCGGAATCGAGATACGCTGTGCCGCCCGCGATGGTGGCGGCGGCCCAGATTCCGGCAACCAATCCGCCCAGCCCCATCCACAGCCACGTGCGGCGGCTGAGCGGCAGCGTATGCATCCCCAGCGCCACCAGGCTTCCCAGTGCTATGCCGTCCAGGTGAATCAGTGTGTGCGTTGGTGTGAGCCAGG
Organism: Occallatibacter sp.; assembly: GCA_035945795.1. Taxonomy (GTDB): domain Bacteria; phylum Acidobacteriota; class Terriglobia; order Terriglobales; family Acidobacteriaceae; genus Telmatobacter. The sequence goes on along the minus strand of DASYZU010000045.1, from coordinate 19,346 downwards.
CGTGATAACCATGGCGCAACCACGGCGAACCTACCAGTGCACAGAGCAGCACGGCAGCCAGCATCCACGGCCGACGAAGATACTTCACAAGCGGCGCCCATAGGAAGTAATACTGCTCCTCTATGGCCAGCGCCCAGGTTGGACCGATGGCCGGAGGCAGTGTCAGATGGAAGAGATTCTGCACTAGGAAGAGGTATGCCAGCCAAGGCGCCGTCTTCACGGCATCCCAAACGCTGGGCCCGATGAACCACGGCGCGTTCAGGTAAACCACCACCAGCAGCAGGATGTAGACCGGCCAGATGCGCAGCGCCCTGCGCGCATGAAAGTTGTGGAAGTAGCGCGGCTTGTCCCGCGTCGTAAGCAGAATGGATGTGATCAGGAATCCGGAGAGCGCAAAGAACAGAATGACTCCTGCCCATCCCCAGATTGAGACGTAATGAATCCACGTGCCTTCAAGCCGCGGATTGCAGTGATAGAGCACCACCCACAGAATCGCCAGCCCCCGCACGCCGTCGAGTTCCGGCACGTAAGAGGGAAGCCAATTTGGTCGCTGTATCGGCAAGACAGAAGGTTATCAGGTCAACGCCCCGGCGAAAAACCAGCTCGCAGTTTCGTGGCAGGTTGCCCGCCCATCAACCCCGAAGAACCACCATGAGCCGTGAGAGAATGTGCCCCGTTCATCGCGGCCTTATCGCGATGAGCGGGTCTTCGGATCAGACCGTCGCTACGGCCGGGTTCCCAGGTCTAGATTCTGAGACCTGGGATACCGCAAACCTCGGCCCAGCACGAAAAAAACCGATCCCTGACCTTACCCCGCCGCCAACTGCCTAGCCCGCTCAGTAGCCCGCATAACAGCCTTGATCAGCGTCACACGCAGCCCGCCTTCCTCAAGTTCCAGAATGCCGTCGATAGTACACCCAGCGGGTGTAGTTACAGCGTCCTTTAGCAGCGCCGGATGATACCCGGTTTCAAGCACCATCTTGGCCGCCCCATAAGCAGTCTGCGCCGCAAGTTGAGTAGCCGTATCGCGAGGCAGTCCTACCTTGACGCCCGCCTCGGCCAGCGCCTCAATGATGATGTAGATGTACGCCGGACCGGAGCCGGAAAGCCCCGTAACAGCGTCCATATGCTTCTCGTCCACGATCACCGTGCGGCCCACGGTCTCGAAGATCCGCTGCGCCAGTTCCATCTTTTCGTTCGAGACAAACCGCCCGCGGCAGAGCGCCGCAACGCCTGCTCCGAGAGCCGACGGAGTGTTCGGCATGGCGCGGACGACGGCAAGCTCCATCCCCGTTGCTTCCTCAATTGCGCTGGTCTTCACCGATGCGGCGAACGAGACCACAGTCTTTTTAGGCGTAAGCGCGGGACGAATCTCCGCGATCAGGCTTGCCACCTGGAACGGCTTCACGCCGATCAGGATCAGGTCGGCCTGTTGCACCGCCTTCAGGTTATCCGTGCCTACATCCACGCCCCACTGCGTGCTCAGTGCCAGCGCCCGCTCGGGATGTTGCACAGTGCCGTGGATCAGTTCCGGAGAAAACAGGTTCTCCTTCAGGAATGCCTGCAGCAGGATGCCGCCCATCTTTCCGGCGCCAAGAACGGCCACGCGGACCGTCGGCAACTGCGCGGGTATTTCGGTGGCCTCAACGGCGATCTCTGCCATTTTCTTTCTTCTCCTTGTTGAAATGAGTGTTTCGGTGAGTGTCGTGGGTCAAATCCCAGGGATGCCAACATTTATAAGGATACGCGCTCGCGCGCCTGCCGCGGGTTTCCTGCCGGTGTTCGTCAGTGCATCAAGCTGAAGGGTACGGGCTTCAGCCCGTACGGAATCACGCGTAATGAACGTGTGCTGGTAGGGATGGGTTTTAACCCACCCATTCATCCCTGAGGGAATACTCCTTCAAACTGACACAATACCAGGCAATCCAGATAAACAAACCCGTCGCAGGTCTGGCCCGCGGCGGGCTCTTGTCGGCTATGTCGTCAATCCGGCGCCAGCTTACCTGCTGAGTGCCGCCTCGTTGGCAAGATAGCTCTTGAGCGCATCGTCCATGGTGGTGGTGCGATCCGCCACCGGCCACGCGGAATTCCACAGCAGAATACCTCCGGGCAGCGTCAGAAACTTCTGGCCGCTGCTCACAGCGGCTGCCGCAGTCATGCTCCAGGCGTTGTATTCCAATACGAACATAGGCGCAGCCTCGTTTCCAACGATTGGTGTGCGCAGGTCGGAAATGTGCTGCCCCATGTGAACGATGGCCCTTATCTGCGCATCGCCTTGCAGACGGTTCAGGTTGAAGTTGCAGTTGAAGAGGATGCCGTCAGGGGAGTCTTTGGTGCTCTGTGCTTCATCCTTGACGGAGGCCTCGTTCGTGGCTCCGTAAAGAATGGCGACGCCAGTGTGCTCGCCGGGTTTGCCGAACACCGCAACATCCTTCTCGGCCTGAACTCCTACGGGGGTCCCTGCGAGGCCCGCAACTGACCTATGTGCTGCTGCGACCGGATCGTAGAGGTCGCCATTTCCAGCAAAAGTAGCTGTCTCGCCCTTGGTAACTGCGTCAGACTTCGAATAATCGACTTCCTTCGGGGTAACATCGGCGACGGATTGCAGCACCAGGCGCGCCGTGTAGCCATTCAGGTTTCCAAAGCCGCCGAAACCCACAATCTTGCCTGCCTTGTCTTGCTGCAGCGTGGCATCGGCCACGCCATCCAGCCGGCCCACCAGTGTGGCGGTCACGGAGTAGCGGGAGCATCCCAGGCACATGTCCGCACCCTTATTGTGCCCTTGCGACAGCAGGTTATCGAACGTCTTGAAGTCCTTGCTCTTGTCCAGTGTCACCGGCGTCCGTGTGGGGGCGGTATATGTTCCCGCAAAATTGTGGGCGGGCTGCACCTGTAACAGAGCAACGGGTCCGGCCTTGCCCTTTGTTCCCTGCGGATAGGAAAGCCAGATGCCGTCGATCTGGAACCCGCAAGGGCTGCTGTCTTTCACAATGAACTGATCGAACCCGGCCACAACGGTGCCTTTGATTCGAACAATCTTTCCATCGAACGACTTTGGGTTTTTGAGAACCGCGCAGACAGTTGTGTCGACGGCCTGGGCGTACAGTCCGCAGACACAGGTACAAACAAACAGGGCCAGCACGAGAACACGTTTCATCGAAATCTCTCCATCCAATGCAGGTCCTGCATCGGTAACTTAAATGAGGTGGCGGTGGGACCACCGCTGGTAGGAACTGGTAAGAATACCACGCACAGGCCTGTCTTTTCCTTGCTGCCGGTCACTGGGCCGCCGTCTTCTGGCTTGCAATCCACGCATCAATCCGAGCATCCAGCAGGTCCAGCGGCAAGGCGCCCGTGTCCAGCACCTGGTCGTGGAACGCCCGTATGTCGAATTTCTCTCTCAGGGCCTTCTTTGCCCGGTCCCTCAGCTCCAAAATCTTGAGCTGGCCCATCTTGTAGGCCAGCGCCTGTCCCGGCCAAGCGATGTACCGGTCTACCTCTGATTGGATTGTCGTTTCGTCCATCGCCGAGTGGTCGTGGAAGTACTGCACCATCTGCTCGCGGGTCCAGTGTTGGCTATGGACGCCGGTGTCAACCACCAGCCGGATGGCGCGCCACATGTCGGCTTCCAGGCGGCCGTAATCGGAATAGGGATCCTGGTAAAAGCCGACATCCTTGCCGAGCCGCTCGGAGTAGAGTCCCCAGCCCTCGACGAAGGCCGTGTACCCGCCATATTTGCGGAAGGCGGGAACATCCGTAAGCTCTTGCGCAATGGAGATCTGCAGGTGATGGCCGGGAAGGCCTTCGTGGTAGGCGATGGCTTCCACTGCGTAGAGGTTGCGGTCGGTGGCATTGTACGTGTCAATCAGCAGGCGGCCAGGGCGGCTGCCGTCCGGCGTGCCGGCCTCGTAATAGGCGGGCGGCGCGGTCTTCTCCAGGTAATCCGGCATTTGGACCACTTCAAATGGCGCTTTCGGTAAACGGCCGAAAAGCGTGGGCAGCTTGGCCTGCATGGGCGTCAGATAGCCGCGATAAGCGTCCATCAACGCCGCGGGCGAGGCGCCCTTCAGCTTGGGATTCGCCTTCATACCGGCGCGCAAGCTGGCCAGATCCTTGAAGCCGAGCTTTTGCGCAATCGCCAGCATCTCAGATTCGTCCTTTTTGACCTCGTCTAGGCCAATCTGGTGAATCTGCGCCGCGGTCAGGTCGGTAGTGGTGGTTCGCCGGATGAGGAACTTGTAGAACTTGGCCCCGTCCGGCAGCGCGGAGATGCCCGGCTCGGCGCGGCCGGCGGGAACATAAGTCACCTTGAGAAAGCGCGCAAAGTGCGCGTAGGCGGGTAGCACTTCTTTCTGGATCGCGTCCAGCATCTCTGTCCTGATGCGCGTCTGCTCGGCTGCCGAGACGGAGGCAGGAAATTTCTTCAGCGGCATGGCCAGCGGCGAGTCCTCGGGCTTTTGGCCGGCCAGCGTCTCCACCTGCTCCTGCGCCTTGGCCAGGAGATATTTTGGAGGCACGCGCCCATCCTCCAGGCCGATGGACATATTGGCGGACACCTGCTGAAACGCCGCTGGTATCGCATGCAGCCGGGCAATCCAGTCGTCGTAATCTTTCACCGAGGTAAAGCTGAGATGCGACACCAGCTGCGGCCAGTCGTCGTAGATGCCGCCCATCTGGTCGATGGGCATCTCCCACTCTTTGAATTCAGCGGCTTCCTGCTCGTCGGCAAGTTTGCGCAGCAGCAGTTCGCGGCTGGTCTGTTCCTGGGCGGTAAATCCGGCGGGGTCAATGGCGGCCAGACGCAGCAGAAAGTCCTGCTCGCGCTCCAACTTGTCGTTCACTGCCTTTACGGAAAAGTCGGTGATCTTGTCGTTGTAGCGCTTATCGCCAATAGACGAGGCAAACTCCGGCTCATGCTGCAGAACGTCTTCCCAGTAGTCATGGAAGACGGCATTGAGAGCCTTGCGCCGGTCGTCTACCGAGGCCCCCGGAGCAGACGCGGCAGGCAGCTTTTGTGCTCTCAGCACAGGCGCAACAGCAAGCAGCAGAAAAGCTGCGGCAGCAACGGCGTGGGGGGCAAATCTTCTCAACGGGGTGGGTCCTTTATGTAAACTCATTCTCCGTTGAGTTTAGAGCAATGGGCCGGGATCACGATCAGGTTGAGGGTCAGGGTCAGGGGTAGTTAGAACTGGTTGCATAAATCGGGTATTGAAAGGGCGCGGCTTTAGCCGCGCCGCTACAGGCCCACAAAACCCTGGGGCTTAAGACCGGAGGTACATTCCATTGATGGTCGAAAATCAATTATGCAACCGGCTTCAGTGTCTTGATATGAAATACACAGAGTGCACAGCTTATCCACTGGTATTTGTCAGCTTGTGAGCAATAGTGATCAGACGGCATCCATTCAAGGCGGGTGGCCCACGCTTCGACCTTCCAAAAGTCTGAGGGTGACCCATCCTTTTCGCGCACTTTGCGAAAAGGGTGGGATGGCACAGACCTCAATATCCAACAAGAGTTGTCATCGTGAGCGAGTAAGCTGCAACGACGGAGTCGAACGGTCTGCGATGCTGCCCGCTTCCTTACTCAGATGGGCTCCTGGCGAGTATTCAGGTACCGATCCGCCGAGTTGATCTTCCCGAACGCGACTTCGCGCCCCCCTTTGGAATCGGCTTCTTCATCGGATAAATTAAGCTGATTAAGGTGCATGCTTCTAACCCCCTATCAAGTCCTCTTACTCGTCGCGAAAGGTTAACTGATTCCAATGTCCAAGTACGGTTTCGATGTCGGCGAGACACTTGTTTTAAAGGCGCTGAAGACACCTGAGAAAATCCAGCACTTCCTCGATCACGACATCGCATACAACAAAGAGCCTAACGGCGATACGATTCGTTCTCCTCGCCGAGTGCTGCGCGATAAGGTGGCCCATTGCTTTGAAGGCGCTCTCTTTGCCGCCGCGGCACTACGGGCACAGGGCTTTCCGCCATTACTAGTCGATCTCGAGTCCGTGCACGACGACGACCATGTGCTTGCTGTTTTCAAACAGCAAGGCCATTGGGGCGCGATCGCCAAATCCAACTACAGCGGGCTGAGATTCCGGGAGCCGGTGTACCGTAACCTGCGTGAGCTCGTCATGTCCTATTTCGAGCACTACTTCAATGCTTCCCGTGAGAAGACTCTCCGCAACTACTCCCGTCCGGTGAACCTGTCGCGCTTCGACCGCATAGGTTGGATGACTGCGGAAGATGATCTATGGGTGATCAACGATCACCTCGCGAACCTTCCTCACGTGCCATTGCTGCGGAACGGGGCCCGGCGCCGGTTAGCCCGAGTGGATGATCGCCTGTTTGCGGCGGGGTTGGCTGGACGGGCGTAGTCACCCGGTACTACGGAGATTGAGTCCTTTTGTACAGCGTCGGGAGAGAAGGCTTGGTGAAATCCCAGGTCTCAAAGGCGAGACCTGCGGCACCCATTTTTGTGGTCGGAAGCTGAAATAAGGGCCACCCGTCGGTGACGCGAGATAGAAGCGCTACCCGTGGGCTCATTTTTTTGGAGAATTGATATGAAAATACTTCGAGTCGCGATGATTGGAGCAGTTTTAATAACAGCCGCCTCCGCGGCATTGACCGGAGGACAGGACCTTCCTGCTCCCTCACCGCCGTGGGCATCTTCAATGTCCAACACCTCACAGAAATCAGACAACTCAGAGTGGACACAGCAGCAAAAAAAGATGCGGGTCATGGCCCGGCAAAGGCAGTTGGCAGCGGATGCTGATAAATTGGTGGCGCTTGCCACCGATCTGAAAGCACAGGTCGATAAGTCAAGTCCAGATAAGTTGTCGGTCGATATGATCAGGAAGGCTGCCGAAATTGAGAAACTGGCCCATCGTGTGAAGGAACGGATGAAAGTGGCAAGCGGCGGCTAGGAATCAACCTTCTACGTCCCTCTGAAGCGAGTGTAATGGGCCGGGCAGCCCATCCATAAACCCGCCGCAGCACTGAAGGTGCCCATCCTTCCGCAGTCTTATCGCGGAAGCGTGGGAGACCACAGACCTCAATCATCCGTTCCCCGTTGCACGTTTGCCGCCGCGATTTCAATTCAGGGCATTGCCGGGCATCTATAACTCGCCCGTCCCGATCTTCCGGTGCTATTCTCGCAGGGTAACTTCCCCGGTCCCCACATCTCAGTCTCGGAGTGAACCATGTCACGATTCCGCGTGCTGTTCCTCGTTGTCTCTGTGTTTGCCTCTGCCGCGGTATCCTCCTCTGCGGCCGACCGCATTCTCTTCGACCGTCTCGGGCCATCGAAAGCCTCTCTCTACATCTCGAATGCGGACGGCTCAGCGGAACGGCCTCTCACCAAATCAACCTCGCTTGACTACAATCCCTCCTGGTCGCCCCTCGGAGATTGGATTGTCTTTACGTCGGAGCGCGCCGGCTCGGCCGATCTCTACCGAATCCATCCCGACGGCACCGGACTCGATCGCCTCACCGACAACCCCGCCTACGACGACCAGGCAGCTTTCTCACCGGACGGCAGGCAACTCGTCTTCGTGTCGACACGCGCCGCCGGCAAAGCCAACCTCTGGGTCCTCGACGTCGCCAGCCGCAAGGCCACCCCGCTCTCCTCTGGAGACGGCGGCGACTTCCGCCCATCCTGGTCGCCAGACGGAAAATGGATCGCCTTCTCCTCTGATCGTGACAGTGACCTTCGTCCCGCCAAAGGCCGGTGGGAGCGCCTGCATTTAGTCGATGTCTACCTCATTCACCCCGACGGCAGCGGCCTAAAGCGCATCTCCCAACACGGAGGATTCTGCGGCAGTCCCAAATGGACGCCGGACAGCAAAAGTGTCGTTGCCTACTGCATGTCGGCGGAAGAAACATGGACCTATCGCGCCGGAATGGAAGACGGCGACACCACGCTGCTCAAAATCGACATCGCCAGCGGCGAGGTAGCGCCCGTGCCCACCGGTCCCGGCGTCAAGATGCTTCCGGCGGTTCTTTCTACGGGCGAGATCGCTTATCTTCGCCACGACAAGACAGTCACGGGCGTCTTCTACGCAAAGGGCACGCCGGGCCCCGCGGGGGACGATCTGCGCTGCCCGTCCTTTTCTCCCGACGGCGCGCACGTCGTGTACGCCCGCTTTGCTTCAAACGAAAATCCGGAGCCGGTAAAGCAATGGAGCCGCAATGCGAAGTTCGACCTGTACAGCACTGCATGGCTGCCCGACTACGATCCAACCGGAGAGCACCTCGCCATCACAAAGTTGAAACCTGACATGTCAACCAGCCTGTTCATCGTCGATGAGGACCAACCGGGCCGCCCCATCCTTAGGCAGAAGGGTCTCATCCTGGCCCCCTCCTGGTCGCCCGATGGCAAGCAGATCGTAGTTGGCGTTGGCCAGTTCAGCGCCTTCCTCGATTTCGAAATCGGCAACAAAAAACCTGTCGATCCGGTGAATGGTGGGGCGCAGGTGGCGATGCTCAACGCCGATGGCTCCGGCTTTCACACCATCACTTCCGGGCCGAACAACAACGCATTCGCCTCCTTCGCACCCGACGGCAAGCACATCGTCTACCGATCCTCCGGTCCCGATGGCGATGGCCTGCGCATCATGGATCTCGGCGATCACTCGGTCAAAGTGCTCACCGACGACTACGACAACTTTCCCGTCTGGTCGCCGCGCGGAGATCTCATTGCCTTCATGCGCAGAATCGACGGCAACTTTGAAGTGCTCACGATTCACCCTGATGGGAAAGATCTCAGCGTGCTCACTCACACCAGGGGAAACGAAGCGCATATGGCCTGGTCTCCCGATGGCGAGCGTCTCCTGTTTACAAGTTCGCGAATGGGATTCAAAGACGAAGCTCTCCTTATCGGTGCGCCGCAACCTTACGGAGAGATCTTTGTCATGCGCTACGACGGCACCCAGGTGGAGCAGCTAACCGACGACCAGTGGGAAGAAGGCACGCCTGCCTGGCAGCCGCGCAAACCCGCGTCCGCCGCCTTGACCGCTCCATCACAATAGCGCCGCCCGGTGGATCTCCGGCGCGTGGAAAATGACGTGCAAACCATTTGCAGAAAATTGCGTCCCTTTCCGCTACGCTTGGATCATACAAATCAAATTGAGACAAGCGTAGAACGGAAGGTCGTGAGCACCTTCCTAATCTTATTCGGCCCATCTCCGCGGCACGTGTGCGCAGAGGAGAAGAAAGGCACCGTTATTGCATTAATTCCGGAAGCGCCTCAAAAGCTGTCCAATATAACTTCCGAAAATCCATTCTCCGGCTATCTCTCAAGGACTTGCCGGACGCTTCCCTTCCGTGGGCACAAATGACTGCGGAGCAGTGGCCGCGAATGGCGGAATGATGGGCAATGCAAAGCAGGGACTGACGAAACGCAAGAAAACGAGCAGTAAAACCCGCGACGGTGGAGAGCAACTGCGAACTGCCGTCGAAAAACTCGTAGCCGAGCAAAGTGAGAAAATCGCGCAGGCGCTGATCGACAAAACCATCGAGGGCAATATGACCGGCGCCCGGCTGCTGGTCGACCTCTCCGGAGCCAAAAGTCCGCAAACAAAGCCGCCGAAGAAGCGGCGCGGGCTCACCACGGCTCAGCGTTTGGCAATGGACAAGCCATGGGAGGGACAGGAGGATGGCGAAGAGAACCTGAGTCCTCGTCCCCACGAAACGGTTGCCTGATTCAACCCACCTGAAAACCGCAGGCGCCCACTATCAGCGCGTAATGTGGTCGCACTGAAAGCAACTCACATGCCATCGCAAGGGCGGCCTCGACCAACGAGGCCGCCCGCTGCTTGCTAACTTGCTGACTCGTTGTCCCCTCTGACCCCTGATCCCTGACCCCTGACCACCGCCTTTCTCCCCGTATACCTCTTCCTCCACAACTCCTGTTCCACAAGTTCCATCGCCCGATCCTCCAGCGAACGGTGCCACGGCGCCAACCCATACACCAGATCGCATTCCAGCGCCCGCGCCATCCTTCCAAGTTGTTCCAGGCTGATCGTCTGTCTCTGTTCCGACCGCTCCGTCTGAAACACCATCTTTGTCGTAAATTTCATCGCCTCCGCAATCCGCTCCGCCGGAATCCCCGCCGCCAGCCGCATCGCCCTCAGCCATCCCTCCCGCGGCCGCGGATCCCTCCTCGCCCTCCTGTATGGCCGCAGTTGCCGTTCCAACTCCAGCCGAGCCCTCTCCCGCAATATCTTCACTCTCGTTCCCGTCCCTTTCGTGAGCGCACCCCTACTGTCACGAAAAGCGCAGAAAAACACGCCAATTTCGCCGTATTTCGCCCTAATATGCCTTGAATATGTCCATTTTGACCCATAATCGGGTAATTCTATGCAACCCTTTATCTCTTTTCGACACCTTCCCGGCAGCCAGACCAAGGATTTAGGTGGCCTGAAAGGTTAAGTGCTCAAAGAAGTGCAACCCTAGAAGCGAACCTTTGCCCTGAAACGCAACCTTATAAGCAAACCTTTAACGTTTGTGACGCACCTTATAGGCGAACATTTTGCCCCCGCGGCAGGGGGTCAATGCTCTAATAAGGATTCGTTGCCGAGGATGCGGTAGAGAGTCGAACGGCTTATCGAGAGTTGACGGGCGGCGCGGAGCTTGTTTCCGCGGTTGAGGTCGAGTACATACTGCACATGATGGCGGATGACGGCATCGAGCGAGAGACAATCGGGACGGCCGGTGGGCAGTTGGTTCGGTTGGGTCTCTGCTTCGGAGGGCAAGGCTAGATTGCCGGGTAGTATTACGCCATTGTTGGCTTCGAGCAAGGCGGTTTCAAGTACGCTGGCTAGTTCGCGCACATTGCCCGGCCAGTTGTGCTGGAGCAACCGGGCGAGTGCGCCGGGGCCAAGCAGCACGGGGCGCTGTTGGTAGCGGGTGCAAATGCGGTCGAGCATGGACTGGGCGAGCGGAGTAATGTCTTCGCGGCGCTGCCGCAGCGGAGGAATTGCGAAGCGAATTGCAGTGAGCCGGAAAGCAAGGTCGGGGAGAAGAAGTCCCTGGCCCGCCATCTGGCGCAGAGAAGTCTGTGAAGAGGCCAGCAGAACGGCGCGGCCCGGCGGACGATCCTGGAGAGCCTTGAGCACGCCCAGCAACAACCCCTGGCCGGGAGGTGCGAGTAGATCGACTCGGTCAAGATAGGTAAAGCCGGCTAGCGTGGAAGGGTCGCCATCCGTGGCCAGCCATTCACGCGCATCGCGGCGCTGAAAAAGCGTTCCGGCCAATGGAGAGCGGGTGAAAAGATAGCGAGCCAGCGTGTGCTTGCCGGTGCCGTGCTCGCCTTCGATGGCGGCTACCTGCAAGTGAGGTGCAGCCATTTCTGCTTGCATAAGCAGTTTGCGCCAGGCCGCGCTGACACCCACGACCTGAATGACGGGCGAGGAATCGGCTTCAACAAGTGAAAGCCCGGAGACGGACGGCTGGTGCTGGAATTGAGCTGCGCTTTGCATGGACCTCAACGTGCCTCGCCTCCGTGGCCCAAGGAACGTGTACCGGGCCAACAGTCGTTTCATCGGCGATGTTCAAGAAAACATGAACGGAAGAGAGCAGACGTTTTTCCGGATGGTGGAAATTAGTCACGTCGCATTTGCATCTGTCATTTCTTTGTGGCGGCGGTCAAAGTGACTTAGGCGTATTTCATTTCATGATTCCGGGAGGAGTTGAATCACGATATACTCGATCCATTCCCACCGAGGCGTCATTCATCCCAGCTTAGCTAGATCTCAAAAAATTCCTGGGACACCGTTCTTCTACCGCCTCATTCAAACGGCATTATCCGGGAGAAGCGGCCATTGACGAATAAGACCAGAAGTTGGTGCCACGGGGGCTGGCTGGTTTTGATCGGCGTGTTCGCGGTGTTGCATGCTCTGCACCTGCGGGCCGATTTTCCTAACCACTCGCCGTGGATTTTTGATTGGGCCAAGTACACCGATGAGGGCTGGTACGGAAACGCGGCCATTCGCGCGCATCTGTTCGGCAACTGGTATGTGGCGGGGGACTTCAATCCCGCGGTTGCGCTTCCGGTGCTGCCGTTTTTGGAGTGGGTGCTGTTCTTCGTAACCGGGGTAACGCCGGAGGCTGCGCGGGGACTGGCCGTCGCATTCTTCTTTACCAATTTGTTATTGAGCTACCTGCTGCTGAGGGCCAGGGGACCAAACTGGGCCGGACTGCTGGCCGTGACGCTGATGGTGACCAGCCCTTTCCTGTACGGATTTAGCAGGCTGGCAATTCTGGAACCTATGCTGACGGCGTTTACGCTTGGCGCGATGAACCTGGCGGTGCGGCTGCCGCGTATGCGAAGGCCCGTGGCTGCGTCAATCTGGATAGGCCTGCTGTTGACGGTGATGATGCTTACCAAGACGACGGCGTTTTTTTTGCTGCCGGCAGTGGGGTGGGTGCTTCTGTTGGAACTCCGGCAAATGCGCGCGCTGGCATTGCGCTGTGCATTGGCTGCGCTCGGCGCATTCGCGCTCAGTTATGGGATGTGGATGGCGGTGGTAGTTCGCCTGGGCCTGCTTGGCGACTACCGCTACCTTTTCTTTGTAAATAATTACCCCAAACCGAGGGAGATCTACTGGCCGTTGGTGAGTGCAATCTGGTCGGTTCATGGCGGATTGTGGGCGGATCACATTCTGATTCCAATGGCAGGATTGATGGTGCTGGGCGCAGTGGTGACATGGTGGCACACCGGAGGGCGCGAGCTGTTGCTGGATCCGGTTTTTGGAGCTTCAATCTGGGCCGTGGCCGGCTACTTCCTTTTCATGACACTCCAGGACCATCCACAACCGCGGTACTTTGCGGTGGTTGCGTTCTTCAGCTTCATCCTGGTGGCGCGCGGGGCAGAGGCGTTAGCCAGTCACTTGGCGGGGGAGCCCTTTAAGCGTTTGCCCGCGGCGCATGCTGTGGGTGGGGTGCTGATCGTACTTGCGGCGCTGGCTGCGGTCACGAATGGAGCCAGGACCATTCACTACGCATTGCACCCTGAATACACATTTGTGAATGCGGCAGAGCAGCTTGCGATCTATATCGATACGCACCCTAATGGCAATCGGCTACTGGTCTCGATCAGCGGCGACGAGATTTCGCTGGTGAGTCACGTGCCGGCTCTGTGTGACGATTTCGTGGCTCCGAGCAAATCAATTCCTGACCTGTCTGCGAAACTTGTTGCCTATCAGCCAGGCTGGTATGCCGCTTGGAACGATCTGGATCCCGGCACACTCGAGGACCTGCATATTCACTACTCCCTGGAGCAGGTGGCAAGCTTCAAAGCCTTCGACGATCCCGACCGCAACCTGCTAGTGCTCTTCAAGCTGCACCCGCTGCCGGGCGACCATGTTCGCGACCCCAACAAACAGGATCTGCAGGATCAACTGCCCGACGATAAATTCGACATTCCGGTCGAGTAGCTTGCGGCTGGGATGCAGGCGATCAGAATGGTAGGCGTAGCGTGGCGATGAAGGCGTGGTTGTATTGGTGGTAGTGGGTAGTAGCAATCTGGAAACCGACGCCGACTGCAAAGGCCAACCGTTTATGAATGGGGAAGCGGCCGAAGATCAGCCCTGGAGTTGCGAAAGTCTGTTTCTTACTGTCATTCGTGCCTCCTTCCCAGAAAGTAGAGTTGATCTCGGCTTCCGGCCATAGCTGCTTCAGTGCGTGGACCTGGAAGGCGGTGTTGGAGATGATGGTGCGGCCGAGGATATTGACGTTGCTCACAGGGAATGTGCCGCTGAGTGTGGATTGCACGTCGAACTTGCCCCATCCTTTGCCGCCGGCCAGCGTGGGTGTGACGATGGCACTCGATGAGCCGTTCTTATAGGTTCCGGTGGGGATGCTGCCGGCCAGGAACGCAGTGAGAATGCCGTTGCCGTGCTGCTCGTTGTGGGCCAGGAAACGGTACTTCATGGTGAAGGAAACGTCGCCCAGACCGTCTACCGTCTTTGGGTTTTCATGAAGCAGCGAGGGCGGAAGATTGATGAGCAGTTCGGTGCGGCGGGAGGGGATCAGCTCCAGGCCCTTGCCGCCGTCCAGGTTGGTTACGCCGCCGGTAGGTGTCATCTGGTGAAGGATGTCGAATCGGAGTTCCTGTTCCAGGCGGGGGGTGACCGTGGCGACGGGTGTCATCCAGTGGGGCTGTTCGGCCTGGGTTTTGGAGACTCGGCTTTGCCAGTGGTCTGCCAGGCTTTGGCCTTGAAGGGCGGTCGAGGCGCAGAGAACCAGAAGAAGGGGAAGAAAGGTTGCGAGGAATTTCAACGATTTTTACTCGAATCAATACGAATTAATATGAATATTACACAATAATGTCGAATTTTGGAACGCTAATTCGGATGGATTGAAAAGTGAAGGACTGTAAAGAGCTTTAGATAGATGGATATATCCCGCCTTAACCGCGATGAAACTGCGGCAAAGGTGAGGTACCTGTGAAGTTGGTCAGGGGCGGCCGATCATGACTTCGGTGGCCTTGATGAGGGCGACGGCAGAATCGCCGGGCTGTAGGGCTAGTTCTCGAACGGCGTCGGCGGTGATGATGGCTGTGACACGCTGATTGCCGACTGCAAGGACGACCTTGGCGAGCAGGCCGTCGATGATGACTTCCACGACGGAGCCGAGCAACTGGTTGCGGCCACTGATGCGGCCTGAGCCTGAGTGGGCCTCGGAAGCGGGCAGAAACTCCTCGAGCGCGTCGAGGGGCACGCGGTGGTGGCCGCCCGGCGTTTTGACGGTCCGGATGCGTCCGGCCAGGATCCAGTGCTTGAGGGCCGGGTAGCTGATGCCGATTTTCTCCGCTGCCTGGCGGGGGGTGAGCAGGGTGGAAGAGGTCATAGATTCGCGAATCGTCCTTCGCCTCAACTTTACACGTTGTGCGTTCCCAAAGCAGGAGCCCGCAACAGTCGGGGTTCAGAGGCCTGTGACTGCAATCACTCGACAGTGGTCAATGCGGATGATAGCCTTCCGGTGATATTTCCCCGGTGTTCCGTGGGGTCGCGTTTTCCGGGGCCGTCAGCAATACGGCTTCAAAACCTTAAAGTTTGGAGGAACTGTGACTGTAACGTATTGGGTGTATTTTTTTCTGGGAGTGAGCGTGCTTTCGCTCCTAGCGGCCTTTATGTCCGCTCGCCAGGTGATCGGCTCGGACACGGGAACGCCGGCGATGCAGCAGATTGCCGCAGCATTCAAGGAAGGCGCTGAGGCATTTCTGAAGCGTCAATACAAAACCGTGGCGGCCCTCCTGGGCCTGCTGCTTCCCACATTCGCCTACGCGCAGCCGGAACACGCGGGCGGAGGCGAAGCCAACCTGGTACTGCCGGATTTGTCGACCGTGAGTTTTTTTGGCATGAACGGACATGCCCTGCTGATGATCGGATTGCTATTCTGCGCCGGCGGCCTGTTGTTCGGCCTGGCGATCTATGTGCAGCTGAAGAACATGCCGGTTCATAGCTCGATGCGCGAAATTTCCGAACTGATCTATGAGACGTGTAAAACGTATCTGGTGACGCAGGGCAAGTTCATTCTTCTGCTCTGGGCTTTCATCGCGGTAATTATCTCTCTGTACTTCGGCTATCTGGCGCCGGTGCCGAACAAACCGATTGCGGTTACGTTGCCAATCATTTTGTTGTTTTCGCTCGTCGGCATCGCGGGCAGCTACGGGGTGGCGTGGTTCGGAATTCGCGTAAACACATTTGCGAACTCACGGACAGCATTCGCAGGATTACGCGGCAAACCGTATCTAATCTCTGAGATTCCGCTGAAGGCCGGCATGAGCATCGGCATGTTGCTGATCTCGGTTGAACTGCTCATCATGCTATTCATCCTGTTGTTCATCCCGAGCGATTATGCGGGCCCATGCTTCATTGGCTTCGCGATTGGCGAATCACTGGGTGCCGCGGCCCTGCGTATTGCCGGCGGCATTTTCACCAAGATCGCCGACATTGGCGCCGACCTGATGAAGATCGTATTCAAGATCAAGGAAGACGATGCGCGCAACCCGGGTGTAATCGCAGACTGTACTGGTGACAACGCGGGCGACTCGGTTGGCCCCAGCGCCGACGGCTTTGAAACCTACGGCGTCACGGGCGTGGCCTTGATCACCTTCATTTTGCTGGCTGTTCCCAATCCCACGACGCAGGTGCAACTGCTGGTATGGATCTTCGTGATGCGCGTGGCCATGCTGGTCTCGAGCTCCGGCGCGTACTTCCTCAATGGCGCCATCGCCAAGGCGAAATACGCGAACTCCGATGAAATGGACTTTGAGACGCCACTCACCTCGCTGGTATGGATGACGTCCATCGTTTCCATTATCCTGACCTACATCGTCTCCTACCTGATGATCCCCACTCTCGGGGACGGAACGCTGTGGTGGAAGCTGGCTTCCATCATCTCCTGCGGAACCATGGCGGGCGCGATCATCCCTGAACTGGTCAAGGTTTTCACTTCAACCAAATCGACCCACGTGAAAGAAGTCGTCAAATCGGCGCAGGAAGGCGGAGCTTCCCTGGGGATCCTGTCGGGATTCGTGGCCGGCAATTTTTCGGCCTACTGGTTGGGATTGAGCATGGTTGCGCTCATGGCATTGGGCTATTACTTCAGTCTGGGCATACCGGATTCATTTAATAATCCGGCGGGAATGATGCTCGCTCCAGCCGTCTTCGCGTTTGGCTTGGTCGCGTTCGGCTTCCTGGGCATGGGTCCGGTGACCATTGCCGTGGATTCCTACGGGCCGGTCACCGACAATGCTCAATCCGTTTACGAGTTGTCGCTGATTGAGACGATTCCCGGCATCGAAGCCGAGTTGAAGAAGGACTACGGCATCGACGCGAAGTTCGAACGCGCAAAACACCTGTTGGAAGCCAATGATGGAGCCGGCAATACATTCAAGGCTACGGCAAAGCCGGTGCTGATCGGGACAGCCGTGGTGGGCGCAACCACGATGACTTTCTCGATCATCATGGCCCTGACCCACGGACTGACCCAGGACGTATCGAAGCTCTCACTGCTGCATGCGCCCTTCATGCTCGGGTTGATCTGCGGTGGGGCAGTGATTTACTGGTTCACAGGCGCTTCCATGCAGGCGGTCACCACCGGCGCTTACCGCGCGGTCGAGTTCATCAAGGCGAACATAAGACTGGATGGCGCGGAGAAGGCATCGGTCACCGACAGTAAGAAGGTGGTGGAAATCTGCACGAAGTACGCGCAGAAGGGAATGTTCAACATCTTTCTCGCCGTCTTCTTTGCCACGCTCGCGTTCGCGTTCATGGAGCCGTTCCTGTTTATCGGCTATCTGTTCTCAATTGCGATCTTCGGCCTGTACCAGGCCATTTTCATGGCCAATGCAGGTGGCGCATGGGACAATGCGAAGAAGATCGTAGAGGTGGACATGAAACAGAAAGGGACTCCTCTGCACGACGCAACCGTGATCGGAGACACGGTTGGCGATCCGTTTAAAGACACCTCGTCGGTGGCAATGAACCCGATTATCAAGTTCACGACCTTGTTCGGATTACTTGCTGTCGAGCTTGCAGTGACGCTCAGTTCGGAGAATCCACTGCTCACATACATTCTGGCAGTTGTATTCTTCCTGGTGTCGATGTTCTTCGTGCACCGATCGTTCTATGGAATGAGGATTGATACCAAGGAAAGCAACTGATTCCTGTCTTGTGAATCGAAGAAAACGTCGCCTGGAAATGGGCGACGTTTTCTATGCACAGTATGGTGGTACCCGCTCATCAAGCTGCTCTGCACCGTCAAGTTTGTGATGGCGCCTTTGTTCCTGTAGGACTGACGGTCTGGATCTCCCCGCTGACGCGGGGAGGGCCGGGCTGGCAAACTGGTTATCTCCCGACCTGTGAGTTGGTTAAAGTGCGATGCGGGCCCGTGCGAATCTGCGCGGGGCCGCATTTGCATTTTTGAGGCTGTTGGCGGGCCGGAATTCCGCCTTTCAGGGGCCTGTCTTGCCTCGTTTGGAGCCCGGGTAAGTCGAGGCGCGCGGAAACGGCCTCGAATCTCCACAATTCGCACAGGAACTGGCAGAATCTGCACTGTTTTTGCGTCTTGCGGGCGGGTAGGGGTGGAGCTAGGCTTGATGGTGGAGTTGGAGGGGCGGATTTGAGATACGGGGAAGGCTGGAATTGCATCAAATTTAGGGCAGAGTTTAGAGGCCCTAGTCCGCGTGGCGCAAGGGTTTCTTGAGCTTTCCACAGGTAACTGGCCGTATTTAGAAGGCTGGTGCGGGAAATGCAAAGAAAATACAAGATATTGTGGTTTCTTGTTGACACGTACCATAGACAGCGGTATTTTTTCATCTGCGGCTGTAAAGAGATTGTAACGATACTTCGACGTGACAACCCGCTGAGAAGCCGCTGAGAGACGAGAGTTCACGGTAAATTCCAATCCCCGTTTCCCGTTTGTTTGAGAAGTAGCAGCAGGGCCCGCTTCCAGGCTTTATAACGTCTGGTTTGAGGGGTGGTTTCACCAAGTTTGCCGACCGAGAGGATCCCCATGAACGAGGCTTATCTACAGACTTCAACCGCCGCCCTCCAGACCCCGTACACACAGACGGGGCTGACTTTTCCCCGCCGTTTTTCCAAGGACGGCGTTTCGCCCTACGACGAGGTGCAATGGGAGCGGCGAACCGCGTCCATTACCGACACCAAGGGCAACACGATTTTTGAGCAGAAGGACGTGGAAGTGCCGTCCGACTGGTCGATGACGGCAACGAACATCGTGGCTTCAAAGTATCTGCACGGGCAGATGGGCACGCCTGGGCGGGAGACTGGGGTGCGGCAACTGGTGGGACGGGTGGTAGAGACGGTCCGGGACTGGGGCCTGGCCAGCGGGTACTTTGCTTCTGTCGAAGATGCGCGTGTGTTCCACGACGAACTGGCACACATGCTGCTGACGCAGAAGGCAGCGTTTAACTCGCCGGTGTGGTTCAACGTGGGCTGCGACCGGCTGGAGCCGTTTGCGGCGGGACAAAACTGGCACTGGGACCCGATGACGGGCGGCGTGGTGCATGGGGCCACGGGCTACAAGAATCCACAATGCTCTGCCTGCTTCATTAACTCCGTCGATGACTCGATGGAAGGCATCATGGACCTGGCGCGCACCGAGGCGCTCCTGTTCAAGTACGGGTCGGGCACAGGCACCAACTTCAGTTCGCTGCGTTCAAGCCACGAAGGCGTAACAGGCGGCGGAACGGCCAGCGGTCCGCTGAGCTTCATGCGCGGCCTCGATGCATTTGCCGGCGTCATCAAGAGCGGCGGCAAAACGCGCCGTGCGGCCAAGATGGCGATCCTGAACGTCGAGCATCCCGACATCATTGACTTC
>DASYZU010000044.1:0-2395 GCA_035945795.1 Occallatibacter sp. | reverse complement strand
CCCCCCCCCCACTTCCAGAGTCTCAAGACGACTACCGGCGAACAGGAGTTGTCAAAGCACTTTTGTGGGATATAGGACCAACCACTTTCCTGGGGGTGCCGATTCTTAACCTTTCGGCGTTGTACTTGCCGGGGCCACCGCGTGCACCCGCGCATGCGCCCGGCGCACCATGATGCTGTGGGTCCATGTCTCCAACCCGACCAGTACCAGCGTTACTATTGCCAAGGCCACCTGCAGCCGTTGGGAGCGTTTCTGCTTGCTGGTCTTCTCGCGCCGGCGCCATTGAGTCGAGGGTTGCGCGCGCAAGTGCCAAATCCAGGCCAAAACGAGAAGATCAACAATTGCCCCCGCTGTTGCCAACGCCAACATCGGAATGCGGATCGCGTCCTGGTGGAACCAGCGCACCGGCGCATAGAAGATGGTGCCGGCCAGGGCAAACGCCGTAAGACCGATGGCCAGCCGGATACCGCTGATTGTCAGGACTGCCGTACAGATGCTCTGCAGCACGGCCATCGCCAGGCTGGTGCCCGACAAGAGCTTCATTCCCTTTGTGTTTTCCAATCGACCTCCCTATCCCGGAGCTGCATCTCCGCCGCCTCTAGCCCCTTTGAAATATATAGCCCGGTAAACTAATGTCAAGTGGGCATGGTTTCTTCCCGATTGGAGTCAATTATGTTGTTAGGGCAATCGATTCTTAATGGCGAACCCCGTGAGGGAACCGGAGCGGCCTTCCAGGCTTTCGACCCTGGTGCCGGAACTCGTCTTGATCCGGTCTATCATTCCGTCTCCATAGACGATGTCGATACCGCGGCCCGTCTGGCCGATGATGCCTTCTCAACCTACAGCAAGTTGCCTGGCGCGGACAAAGCCAGCTTCCTCCGCCACATCGCCGCCGGTATCGAATCCATCGCCGCAGAGTTGGTGGAGCGCGCGCATCGCGAGACTGCACTGCCCAAGCCGCGGCTCCAGGGCGAGGTCGGCCGAACCGTCAACCAGCTCCGTCTTTTCGCCCAGGTCGTCGAAGAAGGCTCGTGGGCCATGGCGCGCATCGATCCCGCGCAGCCAGACCGCAAGCCGCTCCCCCGAGCCGATATCCGCTCTGTTCTTCGGCCCATTGGCCCTGTTGCGGTCTTCGGCTCCAGCAATTTTCCCCTGGCCTTTTCCGTCGCTGGCGGAGACACAGCCTCCGCCTTCGCGGCCGGCAATCCCGTCATCGTCAAGGCGCATTCCGCGCATCCCGGCACCAGCGAGATGGTCGGCCAGGTCATCTCCAACAGCGTGAAGGAGTGCGGCCTGCCTCCGGGCGCCTTCGCGTTGATCTTCGGTTCAGGCTCGCTCGTTGGTTCGGCATTGGTCGAGCATCCCAGCATCAAGGCCGTCGGCTTCACTGGATCGCTGCATGCCGGCCGAGCTTTGATGCAACTGGCCGCGGCGCGCCCCGAGCCCATCCCCTGCTATATGGAGATGAGCAGTACCAATCCATTCATCGTGTTGCCTGAGGCGCTGCGCACGCGCGCGGCGCAAATTGCCGAGGGCTTGTTCGGATCGTTCACCTTGGGCGTCGGTCAATTCTGCACCAAGCCCGGCCTGGTTTTCCTGCCTCGCGATGAAAACGCCGACACGTTGGTCGCGGGGCTTGAAGCGCGCGTGCAAAAAGCTGCTGCCGCGCCCATGCTGACGGCCGGCATCTACAAGAGTTACAAATCGCTGGTGGCTGAGCGCGGGCAGGCCGGCGGGGTTGCGGTTCTCGCTCAGGCCGAGCCAGAGGCCGCCGGCAGCGTGAATGCGCCACCAGCTCTGTTTGAGGTGAGCGGAAGCGATCTGCTTCGCGAGCCGAAGCTGACAGAGGAGATCTTCGGACCCACCGCGCTGGTGATTCGCTATGCCAACCACCAGGAGTTGCTTACGCTCGCCTCTTCGCTCGAAGGGCAGCTCACCGCCACATTGCACGGAACCGACGCCGACATTGCCGCCTCCGCCGATCTCATCGCCATCCTCGAACGCAAGGCGGGCCGGCTCATCATCAACGGCTATCCCACCGGGGTTGAAGTCTGCCACGCCATGGTGCACGGCGGCCCCTATCCGGCCACCAGCGACAGCCGCACAACTTCCGTCGGCACGCAAGCCATCTACCGCTTTGCGCGTCCCGTCTGTTACCAGGATTTCCCGCAAGCCGCATTGCCCGACGAATTGAAGAACGAAAATCCCCTCGGCATCCTGCGCCTCGTCAACGGCGAATTCACGCGCGATGCGATCTAGGAACTTGTTGAAATTGGGCTGATCGCAGCGTTATTGCTGGGGTGTTGGGCCATGGTCTGGTTGAATTTTGTTTGAAACGCGGCTTTCGTGAGTGTTTACAGGGGTTCGCGAGGCTCAGGGAAGCAGCCCGGAGCCC
>DASYZU010000043.1:0-3997 GCA_035945795.1 Occallatibacter sp. | reverse complement strand
GCGGATGGCGTGGGAGTAGATCTCCGCGGTTACGCGCACCGAGGAATGCCCCAGGCGCTCCGACACCGTTGCGAGATCCACGCCGTCGGCGAGCAGGTGGGACGCATGCGTGTGGCGTAGCGTGTGGAGGCTCGCACCCTTCGGCAGACCCAGGCGCCGGCACAGCAGGGATACCGATGCGGAAATCGAATCCGGCTTCAGCGGCGTCCCATCCTGATTCGCGAAGATCAAATCCAGATCGGTCCGGTAGTCGGCGCCGTACCGCTGGCGGTATTGGTCTTGCCGCTTCCGATGCGCATCGAGCTTAGCCGAGAACTCCGGCCCCGGAGGCAGGCTGACACGGCGGGGCTCCCCACTCTTCGTGGTCTTGAAGCTGACGGTGCCTGCCGTCTGCGTCAGCGAGCGCGTAATTTCGAACCGCCCATCTTTCAGATCCGACCAGCGAAGTGCCAAGACCTCGCCACGGCGTGCGCCGAGGTGAGCTTTCGGTAAGCCTGCATGATTCCCGGCGGTCGTAGTTGATAACGTCGGTCTTACGCCCGGAAGGGCGAGGAGGACCGATGAGGGCCACCAAGGCGCAACACGACGAGAATGAGATTCCTGTTGGCATGCGGCGGGCATGCCGGCGTTTCGAGCGTTGGCGGAGTTCGCACCTGGGGCGGATACCGATCCCAGAAAGGCTGTGGGCTTCAGCTGCGGAAGTGGCGCGGGCGCACGGGGTTTTCCGGACAGCCAAGGTCTTGCGGCTGGAATACGGCAAGCTCAAGCGAATGGCGGAAGCCGCTCCTGCTCGAACCCAGCAGGCGAGGTTTTTGGAACTGATGCCAGCGCAGGCAGCAGGCTTTTCCGAGTGTCTAATCGAGTTAGAAGGTGTGCGCGGCAAGATGCGCATCCAGTGGAAAGGGGCCACGGCGTCCGACTTGGCCGGCCTGATCCGGGTAGGGGAGTCAGCGTGATCCAGAGCACACCGCAGATGCGTATCCTGGTGGCGATTGAAGCAGTCGATGGCCGGAAAGGCATCGACTCGCTGACCCGATTGTGCCAGGAGAACCTCCAGGCCGATCCCTTTTCAGGATGCCTGTTTGTGTTCCGCAGCCGGCGGGGCACATCGATCCGCATCCGGGTGTATGACGGTCAAGGGTTTTGGCTGGCACAGAAACGGTTATCTCAAGGGAGGTTTGTCTGGTGGCCGAGCGGGAAAGAACCGACCCGGCGGCTGGAAGCGCACCAGGCGCAGTTGCTGTTGGCGGCGGGCAACCCCGAAACGCAAGCGGCGCCGGTGTGGCGCAAGGTCAGCTGAGAGGGTTGAAACAAAGTACTTACGTTCTGATTTTTCTTGTGGCATGCTGCGGTTATGCCAGAGACGTGGCGCTACCGCGGGCAAGAGATCGGGGGCGAGCAGATTGCCTTCCTGCGAGAGTTCATTGCGGCGCATCCGAACAGCAGCCGGTGGAAGCTATCGCGGCAACTGTGTGAAACCCTGGGCTGGAAACAAGCTAACGGCGCATTACGGGACGTGGTGTGCCGCGGCCTGTTGCTGATGCTGGAGCGGGCGGGCCAGATTGAGTTGCCGCCCGTGCGCCGCCACATTCGAGGCCAACGCCGGACGGGGCGTCCACGGCCGGAAGCGGTCCTGATCGATACGGCACCGTTGAGGATGTCATTGAAAGAACTGGGCGCCATTGAGATGCAGCAGGTGCGCCGCACGGCGGAGGAACCACTGTGCAACGGCTTGATGGAATCGCATCATTACCTGGGATACGAACAGCCGGTGGGCGCGCACTTGAAGTATCTGGTCTGGGCGCAGGGGCGGCCGGTCGGCTGTCTGGCATGGAGTTCGGCCCCGCGACACCTGGGCAGCCGGGATCGCTTCATCGGCTGGAGCGGGGAGGCGCGCCGGCGCAACATTCGCTTTATCGCGTATAACACCCGCTTTTTGATTCTGCCGTGGGTGGAGGTGCCGCACTTGGCCTCGCACATTCTCAGCCGCGTGGCCCGGCGGCTGAGCCAGGATTGGGAGCGCCTCTACCAGCACCCCATCTATTTTCTGGAGACCTTTGTGGACCCGGAGCGATTTCGCGGCACTTGTTACCGGGCGGCGAACTGGGTGGTGTTGGGGCGGACGACGGGACGAGGCAAGGACGATCACACCAACCGCCCGAACCGTTCGATCAAAGAGGTGCTGGGATATCCGGTCACGCCGCGGTTTCGTCAACTGCTGCAAGGAGCGGAGACATGAAGGCGCCGGGACCGGAAGGCGTTCCTCGGTTGGATGTCTCGATCGAAGAATTGGAGGCCCTGCTGGATGTGGCCCGGCGGGAGCCGCTGCGGGACGAGGGCCATCAAAAGTTGCTCGCCGCGATCCGCACGCTGGGCTATGTGACGGAGTTACTGGAGAAGAAGGAAACCACCCTGGCGCGCCTGCGCGAGTTATTGTGCCCTGCCAGCACGGAGAAAACTGACAAGGTGTTGCAGCAGGCGGGCATCCACACGGGCGGGGAGAAACCCGAGAGCCCTTCGAAGAAACCGAAGAGGGTCGCGGCCGGGCACGGGCGGAATGGCGCGGCGGCATATCGCGGAGCGCACAAGATCCCAGTGCCGCACGCCTCGTTAAAGCCGGGAGATGCCTGTCCGGATGGTTGCGGGGGCAAGGTCTATCCGCAGCGTGAACCCGGTGTGCTGGTGCGGATCAAAGGGCAGGCGCCCATCGCTGCGACTGTATATGAGTTGGAAAAGCTGAGATGTAATCTGTGCGGGAATGTGTACACAGCCGCCGCTCCGCCCGAGGCCGGCGCGAAGAAGTACGACGAGACGGCTGCCGCCATGATCGCCCTGCTGCGCTATGGGAGCGGATTCCCCGGGAACCGTCTGGAAGGGCTGGAAACCCATTTGGGCATTCCGCTTCCCGTGGCGACCCAGTGCGCGATTATGGCAGAAACCGCGGTTCCGCTCTGGCCCGCTTGGGCGGAACTGATTCACCAGGCCGCGCAAGGGGAGGTGGTGCACAACGACGACACTTCCATGCGTGTGCTGTCGCTGGACCGGGATGCGGATATTTCTCCGGAACGAACCGGCGTGTTCACCAGCGGGCTGGTGTGGATCGTCCGGGAACACCGGATCGCGCTGTATGATACTTCACCGGGTGCAAGCACGCTGGCGAGAATCTGGCCGAGGTGTTAAAACAGCGATCCCCGGATCTGCCGCCTCCGATTCAAATCTGCGACGCCCTCTCGCGGAATGTGCCGAAGTCGCTGGCAACCCTGCTGGCCAACTGCAACGCCCACAGCCGACGAAACTTTGTGAAGGTGACCCCGAATTTTCCTGAAGAGTGCCGGTTCGTGCTGGAGACTCTGGGTGAGGTCTATGGCTATGATGAAACGGCGCGGGAGCAGGGCTTGTCGCCGGAAGAGCGTCTCGCTTTTCACCAGGAGCACAGTAGACCCGTGATGGAAAAGCTACATGCCTGGGGCCAGACCCAGTTTGCAGAAAGAAGAGTGGAGCCGAACTCCGGCTTGGGAGAGGCCATTAGTTACCTGCTGAAGCATTGGGGAGCCGCTCACCTTGTTTCTGCGGAAAGCGGGAGTTCCCCTGGACAATAACATCGTCGAGAGGGCGCTGAAGAAAGCCATTCTACATCGCAAGAACTCCCTGTTCTACAAGACTCGGAAGGGAGCGCAGATGGGAGACCTGTTCATGAGCTTGATCCACACCTGCGAACTCAATGGAGTCAATCCGTTCGACTATCTCACCGAGCTGCTGCGGCATGCCGGAGAGCTGAAACAAAACCCATCGGTGTGGATGCCCTGGAACTATCGTGATACGCTGGCACGGCTGGCCTCGCCCGCTGCGGCGTAGTAGGATGGCTTCTACCTGGCCGAAAAGGATCGGCGGCGGCCATAGTAAAGTGACATCTCGAAATGCCCGGAAAACGGGCTTCTCCAAAGGCAAAATCCGGTAACGTTTTCGGCCAGGCACGCAGGCCGGCGAAAATGTTTCG
>DASYZU010000042.1:0-2387 GCA_035945795.1 Occallatibacter sp. | reverse complement strand
AGGATGATGAGAGAGGCTACGATGATCTGCGCCGCGATGTAAGGAGCGGGTTTTTCGCCGTGGACGAGGAACCAGGCGAAGAAGGGAAAGCTGCCGGCGCCAAGGATCGAGGCCAGGGACACGTAGCGGGAGAGGAGCAGGACGAGTGCGAAGAGGCCGATGGCCGCGAGGGCTGCAAGCGGAGCAGCGACGAGGAAGACGCCGAATCCGGTGGCGACGCCTTTGCCGCCGCGGAAGCGGAGCCAGACCGGAAACATGTGGCCGAGGACGGCGGAGACGGCGGCGATTGCCTGTGCGTCGCGGAACGGCATGGAGGGCAGCAGAGTGGATGCCAGCCAGGCGCCGAGTGCCACGGCTGCGGCGCCTTTGAGTGCGTCGAGAATGAAGGTGGCGGCGCCGAGGCCTTTTCCGCCGGAGCGGAGGACATTGGTGGCGCCGATGTTGCCGCTGCCAACGGAACGAATGTCCTCATGGCGAAAGAGCTTGACGAGCAGGAATCCGGTTGGCACGGAACCCAGCAGGTAAGCCAGCGCCACAATTGAGAAAACTGCAAGGAGCATGACGAAACAGAGTTTAGCAGGTGAGGGGGGGCGGAGTTTGAGACGCATTTGACTGCGGAGACGGAGCTGAAAGGTGAAAGCGGATTCTTCGCTTGCCATCGCCGAACGGAACTACGTTTGGGGCCGTTTGCTCAGGGGCTAAAGCCCACGATCTTTATTCACAGTGTCCAGCCGGGCACTTAGTTTACAGATCAGACCGGGCACATGGTTTACAGTTTGGTCGGTTTTTAGTTTGAGCTCGCCGTCGTCTGGGCTGTGGGAAGTTGCGAATCCGGGGTTTTGGATTTGCAACTTTCCATGGCCCGCGATCGCTGCCGGCTAGCCACCTTCGTTGGCGTTGAGCCGGTCTTGATCCGACAGCTTTTCGACCCTCAGGGTTTGAACATCGAAGCGGGCCACCGGATACCAGCCCAGGTAAATACGTAGATAACGATCATCGACAGGCAGCAGACCGATGCGCTCTCCGGCCAGCGTCTTGCCCAGGAAGACTGCGTTGTAGTTCCAGAAGAACTGGCCGTGTTGCATCACCCGCCGTACCTTTAGAGCGGTGCCGTACTGTGGTTCTGGCAGCCGTTCCGGAAAGGTGCGCGGCGAGGGCCGATAGACCGAGGCCGGGGTGCGCATGCCCAGCGCCTCATGTGGCCGCAGCTGGTTATACTCGGTGCGGAAAGCATCCATAGCGCGCTGCTGGGCGCGCGGCTCAGCTTTCGGCGGCGTAGCCGCATGCTCGTCGAGCGTGCGGTGCATGCGCTCGTGGCGGCCGTTCTGCTCCGGATGACCGGCCTGGATGCGCTGTGGCCGGATGCCCAACCGGATCCACCACACCGATAGCCGCGACAGTCCTGCAATGCCGCAGGATGCAAACGGCGGTCCGTTATCGCTGCGCATGGCCCGTGGCAGCCCATACTCGCGAAACGCTGCGGCAAACACAGCTTGCACACGCGGCGTATCGGTCTTCTCTACCGCCTGGCAGCGCAGTAGATAGCGCGTCGAGGTGTCGCTGATGGTGAGCGGATCGATGCGCGTGCCGTCGCCGGTGCGGAACCAGCCCTTGAAGTCGCTGGCCCACTCATCGTTGGGTCCGGTTGCCGGAGCAAACGGCTGCGTATAGGGCTCGACATGCCGCCGCTTGCGGCGGCGATGCGTCAACCCTTCACGGTCAAGCATCGACCCCATGGTGCTGGCCGCCGGGATGACCAACTCCGGATGGCGTTGCCCCAGTACCACTTTCAGCTTGCGCGGGCCCCAGAGAGGATGCTCCCGCCGCAATCCCAACACCAGCTGCTCGATCTCCGGAGGCGTCTGGTTGGGGTGACCGAGCGCGGCACGGCTGCGCTCGGCGAGGCCGGCCTCCCCGGCTTGATGCCAGCGACGCAAAACCGCATGGCCAGTCACACGAGAGATCCCATAGATCCGGCACAACTGGCTCACCGACCAATCTCCCGTTTCGTAATCCCGAATAAACTCAAGCCGCTTTTCCACTACTCCGCTCACGTTCCAAGGCATGCAAATCTTCTACACGCCTTCGATGGCGGACCACCTGTAAACCATCTCCCCGGTCTGTTCTGTTAAGTATCTCCCCGGTCTGTACCGATGCTTGCGGCACGACTGAAGTCGTGCCCTGACGCTTCGTGGCTCTTTGAGACGGTCTCGACCGCGGCAGACAGTCTTCTGACCGAACGCTGTTCCCTGGTCTTTAATCCGGGTTCCCTTGTCCTTAATCCCTGTTCCCTGTTTTCAGGCGGCCTGGAGTTCCAGGAGGATGCCGGCGCCTTTGGGTTCGAAGTTGAGGGCGCTGGCTTTGCCGTTGTTTTCGCGGAGGATGCT
>DASYZU010000041.1:0-1807 GCA_035945795.1 Occallatibacter sp. | reverse complement strand
GAGAACGGGCCGCAGAGACCAAAACCGGGGTGCCTCAAAGCCTAACAGACGACTCGAACCCGCCCACGACGGGCAACACAGCCCTCGCCGATGCCCTATGCTGACCGGCGCATTAAATAGGGCGCTTGATCAGAGGCTCCCTAAAGGGCGTCGAGTTGTTTGTCTCCGATAAGTGTCTCGGACTGGTTGACAACCTTGCCGAGTTCTATCCCGAAGCCAAGTGGCAGCGGTGCGTCGTCCATTTCTACCGCAACGTGTGGACGGCAGTACCGACGGGCAAGGTAAAAAGCGTGGCGGCGATGCTGAAGGCTATCCACGCACAGGAAGATGCCCAGTCGGCTAAGGAGAAGGCTCGCCAGGTTGCAATCAAGTTGCGTGAGATGCGGCTGGCCAGAGCCGCTGAGATCGTGGAAGCGGGGATCGATGAGACGTTGAGTTACTATTCGATGCCTTCAGAACACTGGCGTTGCTTGCGGACCAACAACCCGTTGGAGAGGTTGATGCGTGAGATCCGGCGGCGAACGCGAGTGGTGGGCGCATTTCCAGATGGGAAGAGTGCGTTGATGCTGGTCGCAGCCCGCTTGCGGCATGTGGCCGCAACCAAGTGGGGCACGAAGCGCTACCTGCAGATGAACCGATTGGCCGAAGTTCGATCCATCGCATGACCGCTCGAGATCGACATCGAAGAACGGATCAAGATCACGACCAGAGCGTAATGCCTGTCACCCTATGCCCGGAGAGAATCGATAAGGCTGGCTCCGGCCGGCGTCAAGGTTCAAGATGAACTCGCTGCGCTCGACCTTGACGCCGGTCCTCGCCAGCCAAATGATGCCAGCTATCCGGGCATAGGGTAACAAGCAAAACGAATTTGCCCCGACCACATCGCCGCCTCTATCGTGGGGGCGCGATAAATCAACTTCAACTCAACAACCTTCCTGGGTCCAAAGGAGAATTGAAAGTGCGAAAGATACTGGACACTACCCGCTACTGATCGCCATCTGCGGACGCGACGTTCCGTTGTTTCTGCCTCAACCATGACCACATCGTCAGACCCGAGCCAGTAGCGATGCCAGAGGGGAAGACCACACGCTTACCCTCTAGGCAGGAAGCAGAGTACTCATTTTCTTGGCAATCGCACGTGCGGCAAACTTCGGGCTCAACCGATAAAGCTTGTCCATTAGCTCCCGCACGGTAAAACAATCACGTCTTCGGCCAATCCCGTTGGGTTCTTCGTCACATTTGGTGAGGGACTGCGGCGCCCATAAGGGTTTTTGGGGATCGGATTTCAGTCGGCATTTACAACGCGCAGTCGGAGCAGATCGAATTTGGCACGGCCGTACATGGAGCGCTTGATCAGCTTCAGGCGGTGAACATGTCCTTCGACTGGGCCGTTGCTCCAAGGTTGTTGAAGGGCAGCGAGCAGCGCAGCTTCATCGTGACAGAGGTGTTTAGCGAAACTTGCCAGCAAACTGCTTTTTGCGCTGTCCTTCCAGCTAGGCCAAGCAATTGCGTCCCGTTGTCGAATTATGCGGACGAACTCCCGCGCCACATCTGCGCAGGTTGCGATCTCCGGCGACCGGCGACATAGTTCTGCGATGTAGTTGCGGGCATCTTCTGGCTCCTGCAGGAGACTCCAAGCCGTTTGCCGTGGGGACGAAGGATGTGGTGGGGAACATGGAGTTTGCTGCCGTGTGCGGTGGCGTCGCGAGCCATAGTGGTTCCGGACCCAACGCCTGACGATCGGCGATTGGCCGGTAAAACCCCGTGCGCGTAATTCATGCCAGAGTTGGGTGGCATTGTGACATCC
>DASYZU010000040.1:0-287360 GCA_035945795.1 Occallatibacter sp. | reverse complement strand
GTGCTGGCAGGCTCGCTCAACTACGACGGAGCCGTGGTTTGCCGGGCGGAGTCGCTGGGCGAAGCTACAGTGCTGGCGCAGATCACGCGCATGGTGGAGCAGGCGCAGGGCTCGCGCGCACCCATGGAGCGGCTGGCCGACCGCGCCAGTTCTATCTTTGTTCCCGTGGTGCTGGGTCTGGCGCTGCTGACTTTTGCAGCTTGGCTTATCGCCACGCATTCGCTTCCGCTGGCACTGGCAACTACCGTTGCCGTGCTGGTGATCGCATGCCCCTGCGCCATGGGGCTGGCCGTGCCCGCCGCGCTTACCGTCGCCGTGGGCCGCGGCGCGCAACTCGGTGTGCTTTTCAAAGGTGGTGAAGCGCTGGAGCGCCTCGCCCACCTGGACGCGATCGTTCTCGACAAGACCGGAACGCTGACCGTGGGAAGGCCGGTGCTGGCCGCGGTACATTCGCTTGCCGGCCACGAGGAAAACGACTTGCTGCGCATGGCTGCGGCAGCCGAGGAGCGATCGAACCATCCGCTGGCACACGCGATTGTCGATTTTTCGCGCGGCCTCGGCCTGAAATGGAAGCCCGCCGAAGACGTCCAGATTCTTCCCGGCCGCGGCCTCACCGCCAGGGTCGAGGAACACGATTGCATGCTAGGTAATGAAGCACTCTTCCAGGAGTTTTTTATCCCCCTGCCGGAAAACATTACCCCGCCGGAGCCCGGAGTTACGAGGCTTTGGATGGCGCTGGACAAAGTGCCTGCCGGCTATTTCGAGGCACGCGATGCGCTGCGTCCGGATGCGGCCGAGGCAATCGCCGCGCTGCGGCATGTCGGCCTGCGCGTACTCATGCTCACCGGCGATTCACCCGTGGCCGCTGCACCTATAGCGAATCAGGCGGGAATCACTGAAGTCGAGGCAGGCCTCGATCCGGCGGGCAAGCTGGCTCACATTCGCGCGTTGCAAAAATCCGGATTGCGCGTAGCAATGGTGGGCGACGGCATCAACGATGCCGCAGCGCTGGCGCAGGCCGACGCAGGCATTGCCATGGGCACGGGCGCCGATCTTGCTCAGGAGGCCGGCGACGTGCTGTTGCTGCGCACGCAACCTTCCGCCATTCCCGCGGCGCTTGGCCTGGCTCGGCAAACCCTGCGCATCATGCGCCAGAACCTGGGCTGGGCTGTGGGCTACAACCTGCTTGGCATTCCACTTGCCGCCGGGCTGCTTTATCCCGTATTTCATATCCTGCTGACGCCGTGGCTGGCTGCAGCCGCCATGGCTCTCAGCTCCGTTTGCGTGTT
This sequence comes from Occallatibacter sp., assembly GCA_035945795.1. Classification (GTDB taxonomy): domain Bacteria; phylum Acidobacteriota; class Terriglobia; order Terriglobales; family Acidobacteriaceae; genus Telmatobacter. Next base: position 286,071 of record DASYZU010000040.1, on the reverse strand, counting down.
AGGTAACAGTTTGAGGCTGCGTGGCTGGTCCATGGAGACTCGTTGAGATTTGTGGCTTCCCACCCTTGCGCATAGAGCGCGCAAGGATGGGGCATCCAGCATTGTGGGGTGTGAACATGGGCCAGCACGGTAAACTTATCCGAGGGCCTGCTTGTGCGCATCCTGACCCGCTACATTCTCGGTGAAATTCTCTCCCACACGCTCATTGGCTGCGCGCTCTTCACCTTCATTCTCTTCATGCCTTACCTGCCACACGTTCTGGAGATGGTGGTCCGCAACAGCTCCACCTTCTCGAACGCTGCGGAGATCTTCCTCTTCACGCTGCCCAATCTGTTCAGGGTGACCATTCCCATGTCGGTTCTGGTGGGAATTCTGCTGGGACTGAGCCGGCTTGCAGCCGATAGCGAAATCATTGCCATGCGCGCTTCCGGCCTGGGCATTGGCTACTTCTTGCGTGTTTCCTCGATCGTGGCCGTCGCCGGCACGCTGCTGGGCTTGGCCAACTCCCTGTACTTGGCCCCTCGCGCCAATCGGGCCATCCTGGATATGGAACAAGCACTTGAGACTTCGCAAGCCTCCTACCAGATTCAGCCGCGCGTCTTTTACGAGGACTTCAAGAACTTCGTTCTCTATGTGCAGAACGTGCGCTCCGGAACCGGCGCGTCCAATTGGGACCAGGTCTTCATGGCCGACGTGAGCGACCCCTCGGCGCCGCGTATCACCACCGCCGCCTCGGCCACGGTGGTCAGCGACTCGACCCAAGTGCTGCTGATGCGCCTGCGCAACGGAGCACAGCATGACACCGTGGCAGACCAGCCCGATCAGTACAACATTCGCGCATTCGCCACGACAGATCGCCCACTGGAACTGAGCGCGCAGAGCGACGTACACCTGGGCCGCAGGGACACTGGCATCTACGCTCTGCCCATGGGCGCATTGCTCGGGCGCGTGCGCGGCCCTGACCCCAAGCCATTCCTCATCGAGTTGCACAACCGCTTTGCTTTTCCAGTCGCTTGCCTGGTGCTGATGCTGGTGGGCGTTCCGTTGGGCGTGGCTTCGCGGCGCGGCGGCAAAAGCTCCGGCTTTGTCTACACCATTCTGCTGGTCTTTCTTTACTACTTTCTCTCTGCAACCGGCACCGCCCTGGGCCGCCAGAACAAGCTCCCCGTGTTTTTTGCGGTCTGGTCGGCGAACATTCTTTTTGCCGGCGCAGGTATTTTCCTGCTGTGGCAGATGGCCAGTGGCGGGCGCATTCTGAATGCCATCATGGCCTGGGCTACGCGCTCACCTGAGCCGGAAACCAATGGCACCACCCGGCACAATAGTGTCTCGCTCACCGGCCTTCTGGACAAACTGCAGCCGCGCCCTCAGCGCGCCAAATCCCGCAACGCCTTTCCGCGCATCCTGGACGAGTACGTTGTGCGCGAGTTCCTCAATACGTTCCTGCTGGTGCTCACCGGCTTCGTCCTGCTCATGCTCGTATTCACCTTCTTCGATCTGGTGGGCGACATTATTCGCAATCACATTCCGCTTACCACCGTGGGTGCTTATCTAATCAATCTCACTCCCGATATGCTCTACCGGATCGCCCCTCTGGCCGTACTGATTGCCGCGCTTGTCACCTTCGGCGTGCTCAACCGCAACAGCGAAATCATTGCCATGAAGGCCACCGGCATCAGCCTTTATCGCCTCGTGATTCCCATCGTCTCCATCTCCGCCATCCTGTCGGTGAGCCTGTTCCTCTTTGACCAGTACTATCTACCCCAGGCAAACCGCAGGCAGGAGGCATTGCGCAATACCATCAAAGGCAGGCCGCCGCAGACAGTTTTGCATCCCGAGCGCAACTGGATATTTGGACAGCCGCGGCTCGGCGAACCCGGCCGCATCTTCTACTACCAGTTCTTCGATCCCGACCGCAAAGAGTTTGCCAATCTCTCCATCTTCGAATTCGACCCTTCCACCTTTCAACTCACGCGGCGCATCTTTGCTGCCCGCGCCTACAGGGACACGGATAGCAGTACGTGGCGCTTCCAGAACGGCTGGGTACGCGACATGAACGGAGCCGAGCCCACCGCGTTTCGCGAGTTCAGCCAGACTACGTTCTCTGAGATTCATGAAGACCCGGGCTACTTCACCAAGGAAAACCTGCAATCGCAGGAGATGAACTTCGGCCAACTCGATAACTACATAGGCGACTTGCGCCAAAGCGGCTTTGACACCATGCGCCTCCGCGTCGCACTCTGGCACAAGCTCGCCTACCCGCTGATTGCCATTGTGATGGCCGTGCTGGCCATTCCCTTTGCGCTCTCCATGGGCCGCCGCGGTTCGCTTACTGCCATTGCCATGGCCATTGCCGTGGCCCTCGCTTACTGGGTAGTCGATGGCCTGTTCGGCGCCATGGGCAACGTCAACTACCTCCCCGCCGCCCTCGCCGCCTGGTCTTCTGACATCCTCTTCGCCCTCATCGGCGGATATCTCCTCCTCCGCACCCCCACCTGAGTTGTTCCATCCACCTCGGTCTCCTGTCCGCACAATGCATCAGCGCTGCTTCCACGCCAGTTCCTGCATCAGGTTTCTCAACAGCTCCTCAGTCTTCGGATTCGAATTCACAAATTCGAACCCCACGCCATCTCCCCGGCGAACGCTCATCACGCGCGCTTGAACTTTGAACTGCGAATTGTTCAGATTGAATCGAATCTCAGCCTCCGCCAAACGTTCAAATCGCAGAAATGCCCTCGAGATCACGAAGCATCCATGTTGACTCACATCCCGAATCTCGCCGCGAAACAGGCACTCCGGATGCACGATCATCACTTCTGCAAATCCGCTGCAAGCGTAACGGCAACTCCGCCGGCGCTCCTTCCCTCCGGCGTACTCTGTAGCGCCCGTATCGCAGCTTCCTGCTGGAACAGCCACCGCGGCCTCCTCGTTTGGGGATCACGCTCCCGTATCTCCCCATATCCTTTCCCATCGGCATTCCCCCCTCACGACTTGAAAAAGGCAGCGCCGCCCGGCCACGCCCACCCCATTTGCAGAAAATTACATCCCTTTCCGCTACGCTTAGAGCAGATCAATCGAATGCACCCAAAGCGGAAGGTCGTGAGCACCTTCCAGAATCTCTTGTCAGGCCATCTCCACGGCGCTCATGCGCAGGGAGACGAATGCGATCGGCACTTCTTTATTTGTTCTACAAATCGATTCTGGCAATGCCTGCCGGGGGAATCTCCCCGGCAGATTTGCCAAAGTCTCCTTTCTGCGCACGCGAGCGTACGTGGAGCGTTGGCCGGAAATGATGGATAGATGGCCCGAACAAAGCAGCAGTCGAAGGCAAGCAAGGCAGGCAACAAAACCAGCAGCAAACCGAAGCAACCGAAACAGCAACCCGGCGATGCGGTCCCCAGGAAGCAATCGCCGGATACACGCAAGAAAGCAGGCGCAAAACCAGACGACATCGCCGTCATGCTCTCGCGAAGAGTTATCGAAGGCGATCTAGACGGCGTCAATACCCTCCTCAAGGTAGAGGACCGCATCAAGGCAGCCAGGCCAACCCGGAAAAAGCGGCGCGGCCTCACTGAAGCTCAACTCCTGGCCCTCTCGCCTCCATGGCAGGGAGAACCAGACCAGGACTTCCTGCAGGCGGAAGCCGCAAAGCTGAAACAGAATCAATAAAGAGGGACGGGCGTCCGCGACGTGCCGCACTCAAGAGGTACAACCGGGTCTCCCAACTCAAGAGGTAAATCCGGGTCTCCCGTCAAGGAGGAACCCTCGTGCCCCATCCATCCCGCGCTCTTTGCGGGATGGGTGGGACAGCAGCGCACTCCCCCTCGCCACCCTCAGTTTTCCTCGGAACGAGCAGGGGCCTTCAGGCCCCTGAATACCGGCAAAAGTCTTGTAACAACGGCACGACTTCAGTCGGGCCAAACGAACTAAAACACCCCGGGCTTCAGCCCCAGCGCAACCGCAAACGAGAGATCGCAGAGAGTCCCGCAACCCCGCCGTCACGCGAATAATCCGAATCAGTCGCATCGGTAAACGCTGGCAGACCTCACAGGACTGATTCAAATTTGGGGGTAACTTTCGGATCGTTGACAAACCGGGACCAGCTCAAATTTTTGCCGCAGACTCGCTTTCATCTCGCCGCGCCCAGTACCAATTTCGCGTTGATTGCGGCAGATACCTTGCATATAATCTGCCTCATCCAAGCGCCCTTTCCCCCCGGGCGCATCAAGTTTCAACAATTGGATTGCGTGCGGCTGAACCCATAAATCCTGCAGGAGGGAAGGCATGGCCATACATTCTCCGGAACTAATGCAGCAATCGGCAATCAATGAGCAGCCGGGCTCTGACGACGATCATGGTGCATCCGTGAGCGCGATCCGCTGGACGCCTGCAACCCGAATCAGTTTTCGGTTCTGCTTCGCGTACTTACTCCTGTTTTCTCTCTCCAACCAGATCGTCCAACTCCTGATCATCGATCTTATTCCCAAGGTCCGCATCCCTAAGTTGGACAGACTTTGGCCCATGCGGCAGATTACATCCTGGACGGCGGATCACCTTTTCCACGTGGCTGTGCCTTTGCATCCCACGGGGAGCGGAGATACCGCGTTTGACTGGGTAGAGACGTTCTGCGTCCTCGTGGCCGCGATCGTTGCCACAGCGGTGTGGACGTTCCTCGACAGACGCCGCAATAACTACATCAAACTCCACAAATGGTTTCGCGTTTTCTTGCGGTTTGCGCTTGCGAGCCAGATGCTCGTCTACGGATTCATGAAGGTCTTCGCTCTGCAAATGTCTTCTCCGGATTTATTAAAGCTGGTGGAACTCTATGGCAATTTTTCGCCCATGGCAGTGCTGTGGACCTCGATCGGCGTGGCGCCTGCCTATCGGTTCTTTGCCGGCAGCGCGGAGCTTTTGGGTGGCCTGTTGCTACTGCTTCCGGTGACAAGCATGCTAGGAGCACTGGTCTGCGCGGCCGATATGGCCATGGTCTTCGTCCTCAATATGTCCTACGACGTGCCCGTGAAGATCCTCTCCTTTCACCTGCTGCTGATTGCGCTATTTCTATTGGCTCCGGACGTTCGGCGCCTGATCGATTTCTTCTTCACAAACCGGGCAACGGCCGCCCGCGGTGGACCGCAACTATTCCAAGGCATGCGGGCCAATCGACTGGCGCTGGCATGTCAACTCCTGCTCGGCGCCTATCTGGCGGGATTCACGCTTCAAAAGGATATCCAATATTGGTACGAATGGGGTGGTGGCAGTCCCAAGCCCGCGCTTTATGGGATCTGGGAGGTGAAAGAGATGGCGATCGACGGGCAAGTCCGCCCGTCACTGCTCACAGACGCTCAGCGCTGGCGCAGGGTTATCTTCGAGTCATTCGGCGATATTGAAATCCAGGGCATGGATGAGAGCGTCCTCTACTTCAAGTCTTTTCAGCAGGCGAGCATGCTCAATCTCGATGACAAGGGGCCTTTCCCTATTGTTGGGTATCCCGGCCATCCGGGGCTTTCAGGAAAGTTCGCGATCGATCGTTTGGCGCCCGACGAACTCACCTTGGATGGCACGATGGGCGGACATAATATTCATACGGAACTGAGACGTGTCGACCTGCGTCAATTCACGCTCGTCAGTCGCGGGTTTCATTGGATAAGCGAATATCCCTTTCAGCGTTGAGCCCAACCAGCGCTCCGGCACGGTTGTAAGGGTATGTGGCACTTCCCTATTCGGCGCAATAGACTCTCCCGTGACGCTGGTCGACTCCTTAACCGATCACTCAATCGCCTGCAGGGAAACCTGGGGACAGGAAACCTGAGGGCAGACGGGATGTTCCCAGCAATATTACGGCGAGAGGCACGGGTCTCGACCCAGGCACCTGTGGCCGCATGGGCGTTCCAGTCACGGATTACTCCTGGAAAATGCCCATGTATCCCGGATCGATCACGACCCACCCCGGCCCCCCAAAATCCCCCGAATCCCCTGCCACACCCGCACCCTGATCCATCGCCGCCCTTCACCCACCACCCAGCCAAAAAGGGGAATTCGCCTCGAAGCCGCAGGTCAAAGCTAGAAGCTAGAAGCTAAGAGCTGAGCGCTGAAAGCTGAAAGCTGAAAGCTCTCAATCCCCCCAAATCCGCCGCCACCAACCCATTTGCAGTCCCGCATGGGGCGCTGCCCCACCCGGAAGAAATGAAGATAGGGGATTTCTCGAGGTCAACCGGCCTTCTTTCGCACGATTGAAAACAATGGATTTGCACCCTATCTTCACTGCAGAGAATTACCCACCTTTGGCGCACACTCATTTCATAACCAAAACTTCACCGACGCCGGCAGTGAACTGTCCGCTGTTCACTGCCCTCTGTCCACTGCTACTCCTAACTCTTTCGCTGAGACGACTTTGCGCGTAACTTCAATGCCCTCCCGACTTTAGCCGATCCCCCCGCCGCTAAGTCCAGTCGGCAGAAGAAGATGAACCAAAAGTCCGGACTTCGACCGGGGGGAAGGGGTGACCTGAATTGGAGAGACAACAGATATGTACTTCGAATGTCGTCACATCATGCATAACGGCGCCAGGTGCCACTCGCCTGCCCTCCGCAGAAAAAACTTTTGCTTCTACCACGCGCGCCTCCACTCTCCGGGCAACCAATCCGCCCTTGTTCCCGCCACCGTCCCGGCGGAAGCCATTCCGCTCCACATCCCTTTCCTTGAAGACCGCAGCGCCATTCAGGTCGCGCTCTCACGGATCGTCGAAGCTCTCGCTGCCTCAAGGCTCGAACCGCGCCGCGCGGGCATGCTCCTCTACGCACTCCAGATCGCCACTCAAAATGTCGAGCGCAAACACGACATCCTCCCCTTCAAATCCGTCGAATCCATCACCCACACCCGCGATGGCGACGAGCTTGCCCCCGAACTCCGCATCTGCGAGTCCTCTGACAAGTGCTCCACCTGCGACGAGCGTGACACCTGCAATGCCTTCGAACCCGAAGAAGACGAGGCCGATGCCTGACGCCCTCAGTCCCTGACCCCTGACCCTGATCCCTGACCCCTGCCTCTATACAATAGGAATCATGTTTCGCGATTTGGCCCCTCTCTACGGGTACATGCGCCGCTACCGCTGGGGATACCTGTGGGGCACGCTCTCCTGCGTTGCTACAAATACGGTGGCGGTCCAGTTTCCCAGAGTCCTGGGAAAGGCCGTCGACGTACTGAAGACCGGAACCACGCGCGAAAAAATTCTCTTCTACGCCGGTCTTTTGGTCGCCATCTCCCTCGCCAAGGGAGTGTTTCTGTACAGCCAGCGCTGGATTTTGATAGGCATCTCGCGCGACATCGAACTCGACTTGCGCAACGACCTCTTTCGCAAGCTGGAGGAGCAGGACTCAGGCTTTTATCAACGCTACCGCACCGGCGACATCATGGCCCGCATGACCAACGACTTGAATGCGGTGCGCATGTTGCTCGGTCCGGCCTTGATGTATAGCGCCAATACGCTTTTCTTCACCGTGGGCGCACTGTTCTTCCTGCTGCGCATCAGCCCGTATCTGACACTTGTAGCCCTGGCCCCCATGCCATTGGCCAGCATTCTGGTCCAGTACTTCGGCAACCGGATACACAGCCGCTTCGAGCGCATCCAGGCCAGCTTCTCCGACATCTCCTCCCAGGCCCAGGAAAACTACTCCGGCGCGCGGTTGGTGCGCGCGTTTGCACGTGAGGAATCGGAGATCAATCTGTTCGAGCGGCTCAACCGCGAGTACATCAGGCGTGCCCTGCGTCTCGTCCAACTCATGGGTATGCTGTGGCCCACGCTCGAATTCGTCCTCGGCGTCTCCATGATCATCACCCTGCTGGCCGGCGGCCACCTGGTCATTGCGCATCGCATCTCTGTGGGTGATTTCGTCGAGTTCAATGTGTACATGATCATGCTCATCTGGCCCATCATCGCCGTGGGCTGGGTCATCAACATCTTCCAGCGCGGAACAGCCTCGGTAAAACGTGTCGACGAGTTGCTCAAAGCCGAACCTGCCATTGACGACCGCGCTGCGGATACTGGGATTGCCGCCGATGCCGTGCTCAAGGGAGAGATCGAATTCCGCAGCTTGAACTTCAACTATGGCGACACCCCGGTTCTGCACGACATATCGCTGCGCATCCCCGCCGGTTCCAGCCTGGCCATCGTTGGCCCTACCGGCTGCGGAAAATCCACCCTGGTCAGCCTGATTTCGCGCCTCTATGAGGCTCCTGAAGGGACGCTGCTCATCGACGGCCGTCCAGTGCGCGAATACCCGTTGACGGTGCTGCGCCGGAACATCGGCATGGTGAGCCAGGAGACTTTTCTGTTCAGCGAGACGATCCGCGAAAACCTCGCATTCGGTGCGCCGAATGCCAGCACGGAGGAGTTGCTGGAGGCCGCAGGTGCTGCCCACATACGCCGGGAGTTCGAGGAGTTTCCGCAGGGCTTTCAGACTATGGTAGGCGAACGCGGCGTCACGCTGTCTGGCGGACAGAAACAACGCTCGGCAATCGCGCGCGCCCTGGTTCGCCGGCCGGCCATTCTTATTCTCGACGATGCGCTGGCCAGCGTGGACACCTACACCGAAGAGCGCATTCTGGGCGGGTTGCGCAGCTATACCGCGACGTCAACCACCATCCTAATCTCACACCGTGTCTCAACCGTGCGTAACGCTGACCAGATCGCCGTGCTCGATCACGGCAGGATTGTGGAGTTGGGAAGGCACGACGAATTGCTCGCTCTCGATGGCTACTACGCCGGCCTCTACCAGAAGCAGCAACTCGAAGAGGAACTCACCGTCGCCGGATGAAAAAGGCAGGAACTAAGGAATAGGGACTGGCGCAGCCGGTACGGAAGCCTATCATTGTGGCTCAATTTTCGCGCATCAAACGATGTTGCGAGAATTTGGAGCAGCAGGGCTTGAGTCTCAAAGAATATCTCTCGCAAAATGAATTTTCTATTCCCTATTTCATAGTCCCTGTCTTTCAAGCATTCCATCTGGAGCCAGCGGCCGAATCTATTCCGTAGTCCGCGGTCTCAAATCTCGAATGCAAGTGTCCCGATGAAAGGTCAACCATCTGTGGTGGAGCGGGATTGACCTCAGGATCTTTTGCTACCTGGCGCCATGCATCGCGCACATTGCTTACACATTCGGCCGCGTGTTCAAACTTCGCTTTTGAGGCCGACTGCGAAGCCTGCAGAACCTGCGCGAAGATCGATGTGTAAAACTCGCTGAGAGCCTGCGCCGGCCGTCCGCCCACATCCATGCGCAAACGTGCCTGGAGGTGGATAATGATGTCCAGCACGCGCTTGACGGCCACGCGCCGGGCCTCTGCATCGCCGCGCTCCACGGCCATAATCGCCGCGTAGAGAAAGCGGATCATTCCGTCATAAAGAGCCACCACAAGATCGACCGCCGAAGCGCCGTCCAGCGCATGTTCCCGATAACTTCCCATTCGAATAAAGCTCCTTATCCGCGATTCTGGTTATAGCCGGTGATTGCCGAGTAGAGCTGGTTGACGCCCTGCAATAGGGAGGGCAACCGCTGTATGATTTGGTTGGCGCTGTTCAGTTCTGCCGTCAGGCTCACCTGTTGCGCGGAGATCATGCTCTCTTCCTTTGAAATATTCGCGTTCAACGTGGATTCGATGTTGCTGTTGGAGGTTGAGGCCAACTTGAGAATCCCCACCGACGAACTGTTGCCGGCATTGGTCAGCATGTTTGAAAATGTCTGGCCCCAGCTGTTGGCGTTTTGAAAAAAGCCCAACACACCGCTGTAGTCCGCATTCAGCAGCGAATCGAGTGACGTGGCATCGAGCGTCATTGACCCGTCGTTGTTAACACTGATGCCCAGGTTGCCAATGCTTGAGACATCCGATGAGTTGGTGTAGTTCAGGGTCTTGGTGGAAACGTTGCTGGAATCCAGGATGCTTGAGGTCAGCGTCAGGGTTCCGGCACTCCCCGCGGTTCCGGACAGCAGCGACAGGATGGGCAGACCGGTGGAACTGGTCCCAATGGAAGCCGTGACTCCAGCGTTGGCTGAGTTGATTGCGTCTGCCAGGTCGGAGAGCGTTCCCCCGCCCGGAGGCAGGCTGATGGTATGCGCAGCGCCGCTGCCCACCTGGATGGAAACGGATCCGGTGAGGATGTCGCTGGCATTGGCGACCGGCGTGAGATCGCAGGTTGAGGCTTGAGTGCTGGTGCCGGCCGCTACCGAGAAACTCAGCGGCGCTTCGCTGGTGGCAACAATGCTCGGATTCACAGTCAATGCCCCGCCCGGGCCCGCGGTTTGCGAAAGCAGGGAAAGCATTGACTGGCCATTCTTCGTCACCACGCTGGCCGTGACCCCGATCCCCGCGGCCACGATATTTGGGGATACAGTCAACGTCCCGTTCGTCCCGGTGGTTTCAGAGGTTAACGTCAGGGTCGAAACGCCTCCTGGAGGCGTCGTCACGGCAGCCGTGACCCCGATGCCGGCCGAGTTGATTGCATCGGCCAGCGCTGAGAGCGTGTTGACGCTGTCTCCGGTGTAAACGGTATTGGGAGCAGCTCCAGAGCCTGGCGATGCGCCAATCACAAAATTCTTCGCCGTGCCACTGCCAACCTGGATGGAGATGGAACCGGATAACGGAACGCTGGCGTCGGTGATCGAAGTCAGGGTGCCGCTCGAAGGTACTGAGTCGCTGCCATCAGTGCCGGAGTAAACCAGCGTGGTGCCGTTCGCAGCGGCATTGATGGCGTCGGCCAGACCGGAGAGCGTGTTGTAATCGCTCCCGGAGCCGGTGTAAATAGTGTCGGCCGCGGGATTGCTCGGTGCGCTGCCGATCACGATGTTCTGCGTATTGCCGCTGCCCACCTGAATGCTCATGGATCCGGCGAGCGTGGTATTGGTGTTGGTGGAAATGGCGTCCAGGTTGCCGTTCGGATTATGGAGATTCAGGCCGCTTAGCAACTGCTGCTGCAGCAGCGAAAGCGTGGGAGAGCCAAACAGTGGTTGTGCGTTGTTGGAGCTGTCCTGGCCCTCCTGAGCGTTGATGGCGCTGATCAGCGCGTTGTAGTCGCTGATCATGGTGCTGAACGTGCTCACAACCCCGGCGTTGTCATTGGCGATGACCACCTGAACCTGCTCCAGGGTTCCATCCGATTCTTTCGCGCTCGGCGCCAGCAATTGGAAGGTCACGCCGGGAATGAGATTCGCCACGGTGTTCGACGAACTGGTCAGGCTGACGCCATTGACCGTCAATTGCGCATCCACGCCTGTCACAGGAGCGGTATACCCCAGCAAAGACGTATTGGTGTCAACAATGGCCGACTTCACGGTCAAATTTCCGGTGGTTCCCGCGGTGCTCGATACCAGTTGCAGGCTCGACGACCCATCGGTGTTGCTCACCACCGAAGCAGTAACTCCGATATTTGCGGTGGTGATTGCGTCAGCCAGGCCGGAGAGCGTGTTGACGCCGCTACCGGTGTAGATGGTGTTGGCTGCGTGCGGGCTGGGCGCGCCGCCTATGACGATGGTCTGCGCCGTGCCGCTGCCTACCTGGATGGAAAGCGATCCGGAGAGTAGGCCAGCTGCATCGACAATTGAATCCAGCGATCCGCTTGAGTTCTGGCTGCCGCTGCTCGTTGAAGCAGTGAAATTCAGACACGTGCTGATTGAATTCGCGGTGACCGCAATGTTTCCATTCGCGCCGGATGTTCCTGAAACCAGGCTTAACCGCGATCCGGAAGAATCCGTCAAGACGCTTGCGGTAACGCCTACGGCAGAAGAGTTGATGGCCGCTGCCAGCCCGGAGAGCGTGTTGTTGGAGGAGTTCAGAGTGATTGTCTTCGGGATGCCGTTGGGACCCACCTGCAGCGTGATGGAACCTGCCAGAACAGAGGAGGCGATGACGACAGGAGCCAGATAGCCGCTCGAAGTCTGGGCCAGGCTCTTCACCTGCACGGTATGTGTACCCGCAACCGCCGTCGCGTTGGCCGCGGTCAGCGTAAGAACGTTCTGATCGGAGCTGGAACCTTCCTTCTGCGCCATGATGCCGTGAAAATCTGTCAACGCGCTCATGTCGTTGGAGAGGTTCGAAAACAGCGTTCCCAAACTGGAGATCGTGGTATCCTGGGCCTCCAGTTTCGTCAACTGGCTCTTCCAGGGAGTCTCCACATTTTTAAGATTGCTCACGATGGTGGCCACGGTCGAGCTTACGTCGAAGCCGGCTCCACTGGTAGGCGACCCGAAATTCAAACCCACTGTGCCCATCCCATTCCCCCTCAAGTATTCATGCAGCCTGAGAACCAACCAGTACAAGAGCGAATTGGAAAACACTCATTGCTCTTGAAGTCCATAACTTCAATCTTGCCGACGAATCTTGTAAGCAAAGCCAGTTCCAAGACTTTCGAAAGACTCATTCGGCAAAGAGTTCATCGGCGTTAGATAGGCGCGGCTTTAACCGGGACTCCTGAAATCCACAGGTATTTCCAGCGACGCCTCGATGCGCAACGCAAAGAAGGGCGTCCTTGCGGATGCCCTTCTCATATGTGGGGCTATATGCCGGTTAAGGCTACCCCGGTTACTGCAGCAGCTTGGTTACTTCCTGCTGCAGGCTGTTGGCCTGGGCCAGGGCGGAGATGCCGGTCTGGCTCAGGATTTCGTACTTCGACATGTTGGAGGTTGCCGACGCATAGTCGGTAGCCTGCACGGCGTTCTGCGCTGCGGTTACGTTCGTCTGCTGCGTGCTGAGCACCTGGCTGACGGAGTTCAGCGTGTTGATCTGGGCGCCGATGTACCCGTCCTGTGCCGCGACGTTGGTGATGGCCGCGTTGAGTGCGGTCAGAGCGGCCTGCGCATTGCCTGCATTGGTCAGGTCGGTGCCGCTCAGGTTTGTGCCGGCTGAAGCGGTATAGCTGATCGACGCGACGCCGCCCGTGGCATCGTCGTGGAGAGTCGATGTCGCGCCCACATCGGATGTGTCATTGCCGCCGGACGCTATGGCGATTTGTTGTAACCCGCCAACAGTTGGAGCGCTTGTCGAGTCGATATTTCCCGAGATCATGATGCCGGTGTGCGTACCCGCGACCGCATCCCCGGCTGCAGTTCCTGTGGTAAACGATGCCGTCAAGCCTCGCCCAGAGCCGTTGATTGCGGCAATTAAACCGTCGACTGTACTTGCGGCGGCTGTGGTTACCGAGCCGGCTGAGCCGTCGGTATTCAAATACGAGATCGTTAGAGTGGTGCCCGCGGTAATCGAATCGGATTCCTGCGCATTCCCGGCGCCGCCTGCTGAAAGATCCAGGAACACGTTCTGGCCTGTGGTGTAAGCCATTGTACCGGCGGTGTCGCCAACATTGGTGGAAGATAGTGCGGAGATCTTCAGGTTGTCGATCGATGCCCCCTTGGTTGAGGAATCGCCCGTGTAGATAGCCGTCGTACCAGCGCCGAAGACCTGCTGCTGGTTATACGTGGTTGTGGCTCCAATGTTGTTAATTTCAGACAGGATCGATTTGTACTCCTGGTTGGCCGCTGCATCTTGCGAACTGTTGAGGGTACCGTTCGAGGCTTCGGTAGCCAGCGTCACGGCCCGGTTGAGCAGGCTTGTCACTTGCGAGAGAGCGCCATCGGCGACGGTCAGCAGGCCTACGCCTTCTGTCGCGTTGGTTTTTGACTGGGTCAGGGCCATCGCGTTCGCTTGCAGGCCGTTGACCAGTGAGAGGCCCGCGGCGTCGTCGGCACCCGAGTTAATCTTCGATCCGGAAGACAACTGCTGCAACACTGTTGACAGGCTGCTGCTGGTGTTGTTCAGGTTATTCTCGGCGTAGATAGCGTTGATATTATTCAAGACACCCAGGGACATGGGATTCTCCTTGTTGGATGCGTGGATTTACGGCCCTTTCCCGGAGGCGCCCCCGTTTTTTATTCAACCCTGGGTGGCTGTCTTCGGAGCAGGAACCGTCGCATCTGGCCCCTTTTTCGGCTTCGGACTTGAGGACTTTATCGCTATGGCTTTTGTGTCCGGTCCGTGGACACTTCTGCGAATTTCGTTCTAATTTTTTAACTTTTGTCGCCGAGTGCCGATAACTCCTGCGAAGGAGTTTCACGGCCATGATCGAACTGACACGGCTCAACGGCAAGCCCATAGTGCTGAACAGCGATTTGATCAAAACCGCCGAGGCATCTCCTGACACCATGCTGACTCTCATCAATGGAGAAAAGCTGATCGTGCGCGAGGGCACCGCGGAGGTGGTCGAGCGTGTACTCGCCTATCGGGCTCGTTTGCTGGCAAACGTGGCCCGGCGGCTGCCCACATTCGGCGATATTCAACAGATTGTTGCTCTGGCCAGTCTCGATGTTTCGGGCCAGCCAGGGCCGATGCCAGTGCCTCCCAGGCGCAATCCGGATTTTGAAGTGTAATGCCGGCGCAGTTTCGCGCTATTTCCCAAGGAGCAGTTCATGGATAAAGCCAGCGTCGGCGGAGTCATCCTGGCTATTGTCGGTATTGTTGCCGGGTTGCTGATTGAAGGCGGCAATCTGGGCCAGATATTGCAGCCCACCGCTGCGCTCATCGTCTTTGGCGGCACTATGGGGGCAGTGCTGCTCCAATTTCCGCTTACTACTGTAGTGTCCGCTTTCAGAGGCATGGCCCACATTTTTGCAGCGCCGCGAAAGTACGACGGCGAGCTGATCCGCCTGCTGGTAAGATTCGCCAACAAGGCTCGCCGCAACGGCGTTGTCTCTCTGGACGCCGACCTGAAAACCATCGAAGATCCGTTCCTCAAACAGACCCTCATGCTCGCCGTCGATGGCACCGAGCCCACCGAACTGCGCAAGATCATGCGCGTTATCCTCGACTCGACAACCGAAGATGAAGAGAGCCTTCCCGCGGTGTTCGAGTCTGCCGGCGGATTCTCGCCCACCATCGGAATCCTCGGCGCAGTCCTAGGTCTCATTCAGGTGATGAAGAATCTCGACAACATTCAGGAGGTGGGCCGCGGTATCGCAGTCGCTTTCGTCGCCACCATCTACGGCGTGGGCATTGCCAATCTCTTCTTTCTTCCCTTCGCCGGCAAGATGCGCATCCGCATCCGCGATGGGCACCGCCGCCGCGAGATGATGCTCGAGGGCGTCATCTCCATCCTCGAAGGTATGAATCCGCGCATGCTCGAGGTCAAGCTGGCCGGCTTTGTCGACGAATCCAAACGCAAGAAGGAATCCAAACGGGAAAAGAAGGAGAACGCCGCATGAGTCCGCGCGTGCCCCGAGCAAGGGTCAGTCATGATCGCTGGCTGGTCTCCTACGCCGACTTCATCACGCTGTTGTTCGGCTTCTTCGTCGTCCTTTACGCCTTTGCCAAAGCCGATCAGAAAAAGCAGATACAGGTGACGCAGTCGATCGACTCCGCCTTTCGCTCCCTAGGCATTTTTCCCGATGCGAGGCATAAAGCGGGCAGCGCAAACTCCGCGTCCGAGGGTACAGAAGCGCCGGTCATCCCTATGAATATCGTCATGGGCGAGGATGTGCTTGCCCCTGCCCGCGTCAAAGCTGATCTCGACCATCTCCGCCGCGAACTTCAGCAGGCCCTTTCCAACCAGGTCGCTACGCACACTGTTTCCATCAAGATGGGCCGCGACGGACTCGTCATCAGCCTGCGCGAGGCCGGTTTCTTTGACTCGGGTTCATCCACGCCCAAGCCCCAGACACTCGACACGCTGAGCCAGATTGCCGCCTCGCTCAGCCGCACCCCCTACGACCTGCGCATTGAAGGCCACACCGACAACATCCCCATCCACAAC
Organism: Occallatibacter sp.; assembly: GCA_035945795.1. Classification (GTDB taxonomy): domain Bacteria; phylum Acidobacteriota; class Terriglobia; order Terriglobales; family Acidobacteriaceae; genus Telmatobacter. The sequence goes on along the minus strand of DASYZU010000040.1, from coordinate 270,284 downwards.
AGCGCATTCGACTCCAACTGGGAACTGTCCACTGCCCGCGCCACCAACATCGCTCGGGTTTTGCTCGCCCTGAACGCCATGCCTCCCGATCGGCTTTCTGCTGCCGGATACGCAGAATTCCACCCAGTAGCCAGCAACAATACGACCGATGGGCGTGCTCAGAACCGTCGCGTCGATCTGGTTGTTCTGCCCCGAAGCAAAATCAATTTCTCGCAGCCGGATTCTCCCCGGTCCGCCAGCGCATGGCGCAGGATCACGGACGAAAAGTAGGCGGCATCACTCCTGACCAACTGCTTTACGCCCAATATCTTCACGGCCACCTGCTCCGGTAGTGCCGCGGAATAGTACATTGCATCTAAAAAGCGGCGTGTAACGTCTAAAATTAAGGCGGGCACGGAATTTGCGAGATCTGCCCCGGCAGAACGACGGCACTTATTCGCAACAGGGAGACGAAACGATGGCACTTATGAAGACATCCAATCCTGCACTGAGCGCGAACACATTCAGCAATGTTTCCGATGTGCAGAGTGGAGCCCAGTACGGAGGGCTGATCGACGCCGCCAACCGGATGACGCTCAACGGCACCGTGAACAAGACCGGCATCTTGTTGGTGTGCGCGATTGCGACCGCGGCCTGGACCTGGCACCTGTTTCTCCCCACGCGCGATATGACGCAAGTGGCGCCGCTGATGATGATCGGATTGATCGGCGGATTTATCTGCGCCTTGGTCACCGTCTTCAAGAAGGAGTGGTCTCCGGTGACCGCGCCCATCTATGCGCTGCTTGAAGGCCTGGTGCTGGGCGGACTGTCGGCTGTCCTTGAGCTGCGCTATCCGGGCATCGCAATTCAGGCGGTGAGCCTGACCTTTGGAACGCTCTTCGTTTTGTTGTTTCTTTATCGTTCGGGAGTGATCAAGGTGACGCAAAAGTTCCGCTTGGGCGTTTTTGCGGCCACGGGCGGCATCATGTTCTTCTACCTGATTCAAATGCTGCTGGGATTCTTCGGTGTTCAGTTCCTGGCCATCAATGGCGCAGGACCGATCGGCATCGTGTTCAGCCTGATCGTGGTGGGAATTGCGGCCCTCAATCTCGTGCTTGATTTCGACTTCATCGAGCAGGGCGTGCAATACGGCGCTCCTAAGTATATGGAGTGGTATGGCGCCTTCGGGATCATGGTTACGCTGGTCTGGCTTTACCTTGAGATCCTGCGCCTGCTCTCCAAAATGCGCAGCAGAAACTAAGCGGCTTGTCTATTGATATCGAGGAGTGCGATCAAACGGAGGGTTCAGGGGCCTTCAGGCCCCTGAACCGGACCGTAAAATCAAGCGGGCTTTAGCCCCGGGCCTGAAGGCCTTCTGATTTTGTGCCTGAATTTCGTGGGGCTGAAGCCGCACGCTCCCTCCGCCTAACCACCTGGGAATCGCCTCTGCTCAATTGCGGGATAGCTTCTAACCGCGCCCAGCAAAGTGCGCCTCGATCTCTTCCAGCGTTTTGCCCTTGGTTTCGGGCAGGAGGAATGCCGTCACCAGGAAGTACACCACTGTGAAGCTCGCGAATAGGAAGAACATCGACGAGTAGCCGTGCTTGCTGACGAAAGGCAGAAAGACGGCTGCCAGGGTGGTGGAAACCAGCTGATTGAGGACCAGGGCAATGCTCATCCCATTAGAGCGAATGCGCGTGGGCATCAGCTCACTCAGCGCCAGCCACACGCACACGCCCGGGCCAAGTGCATAGAAGGCCATGAACATGTAGAGACCCAGAGCCACCAGCCAACCGTGGCTCGCTGAGGGCACGCTTCCAACAAGCGCCTTCTCAATTTTCAGCGGCGCGGTCTGAGCGGCCTTGAGATCTGCGAAGGGATTCTTGAACAGGGCCTCAATCGAGTTTGAGGGAACGCAGGTTTCGCGCGAGATTTGAATTGGCAAGGCCGCTGGATCGTCTGAACGTACAAAGCTGGTTGCCGCGGTGAAATCTCCGTATGAGTAAATGATGGCCAGCGATGCGCGATCACTCTGGATAACGCTGCCCGTGTAGCCTGCGGCGGTGAGGAGCTGATCTGCCTGTGCGCGGTCGAAGTTCAGGGTGAGCTCCTGGCTTGGCCCAACCATTTGTTGAACCAACTGGCGGGAATCGATGCTCACTTTTTCAGTGCGCAGGAACAGGATGCCGACGCTAATGAGCACGACAATGATGCCACTAGTGCCCAGGATGAACAGAAACCTGCGCCCCTTACGATCCACCAGCACCATTCCCACCGTGGTCATTAGAAAATTCATGGCCGTGAAGATGACATAGCCCCAGTGCGCATGAAGGTCGGAGAGGCCGCTCTGCAATAGAATGCTGGTGTTGTAGCCGATGAGCGAATTGATGCCGGTGGCTGTGTTGCAGGCCAGAATTACGCAGGCCAGCAGGAACGGGATCACATACTTCCGCTGCAAGAGGGAATCCCGAATCTTCTGGCCAAGCTTTACCTCGGCGGTGTGTGCGACCGCTGCCATCTCTTCGATTTCGACGGCGGCCTGCTCGGGGCTTCGGGAACGAAGCAGGGCCGCATGGGCACGTTGCGCGGCTCCGCGCCGGAAGAGCCACCGCGGCGACTCGGTTACGAAGAGGCAGCCCAGCACAAACAGCGCACCGGGGGGCATTGAAACCCAGAAGATCCGCCGCCATGCCTGGTTCTTGAAGTTGAACAGTGTGGCTGCATCGGCGGCCTTCGCTACAGCCTCCACTCGATAGCTGTAATAGATTCCCACCAGGGCCGCGGCAACAATGCCCAGCGTCAGCATCCACTGGAAGACGGCCGTTCCCTTGCCCCGGTTCGATGCTGCGAGGCACTCAGCCAGGTAGAGCGGAACAACCACACCGATCAAGCCGGCGCTGATGCCCTGCAAGAGCCGCCCGAGAAACAGAGGCCCATACCCTTGCGAAAGGGCAATCACGGGGATGCTGACGACGAACGTAAGGCCGCTCAGGATCATCAGCGATTTGCGTCCCATCCAGTCCGCCAGTATGCCCGCAAACAGCGTAGAGAAAACACTGCCCAGCAGCACCGCCGCCACAATCACTGAAAGCTCGGCGGGGGTAAGCCTTGAAGTTGCCTCAAGGTAGGGCAACGCCCCGCCGATAATGCCTACGTCGATGCCGTAGAGCAGTCCGCCAAGGCCCGCAACCAGCAGAAGAAAGGCGTTATACCTGCGCATAGTGGGAGAATTAGCCATTTGTGCAGCACCATTTGCGGTCATCGTCGTGAGTCCTTTTCGCTGGTACAGTCTCAAGCCGGAGCCGCAGGAAAGCCCGGCTCATCCAGATTTAATCCGATTTCAGACAAGGTAACAGGGCACCAGCCTGATCTACAATGATCGCATTGAAATCAAATGCTCATTTCTTTGAGCTGAAGGTGGTCGGGATGTCGAATCACAGCCATTTTTCGTTGCCTTTTTCCCTTCGCGGTGCACTGTACGGATTCCTCGCCCTGTCGCTTGCATTCTCGGCACTTGCCACAGCCCAGGTCCGCCTGTTGCCCGCACCCCGCGAGGCCCACTTTGACGGAAAGACATCCCTGCCGGCAAGAATTGAGGTTAGCGTACCCGGCCATGACACTGGTGACGAATTCGCGGCCCATGACCTGCAAGACGCGGTCAAGGAAGGTGCGGCGAAACAGGCCTCGGCCGCAGTCCGTCCGGTTGCCGCTTATCGCGTGGTTTTGCTGCGAAACGACTCGGTCGCGGCCAAGGCATTGCTGGCCCGTACCGGCCTGGCGTTCGACCCCGCCATGCAATCTGAAGGCTATGTGCTCGTCGCAGAGTCCCACCAGACTTCTATCGTTGCGGCCTCGGGAGCCGGCATCTTTTACGGCGTGCAGACTTTCAAGCAGTTGCTTCCCTTGCCGGGAACCGAGCGCGAACTGCCTACGGGCACAGTGCGCGACTGGCCGGCCATGCGCTATCGCGGCGTCCAGGACGATCTTTCCCGCGGCCCGGTTCCCACGCTGGAATATCAAAAGCATCAGATTAGAGTCTTCGCTGCCTTCAAGGCCAACATCTACTCGCCCTATTTCGAGCACACACTGCTCTATCCCAACGAGCCCATGGCCGCGCCTCCAGGCGGGGCCATGACCCCGAGCGAAGCAAAGGAACTGGTTGCTTATGCTCGCCAGTATCACGTCACCATCGTGCCCGAGCAGGAGGCCTTCGGCCATCTGCATCACGTACTGAAGTACGACCTTTACCAGGATGCTGCGGAGACGCCCCACGGCCATGTGATCGCTCCCGGCCAGGCCGCCACGCTGCCCCTCATCAAGGACTGGTTTACCCAGATTGCCGAGGAATTCCCGTCGCCGTTCATGCACATCGGCGCCGACGAGACGTGGGACCTGGGAAGGGGACGCACCCAGCAGCAGGTGGAGACTCAGGGTTATGGACCTGTCTACGTAGCCTTCCTCAAGCAGATTCACGACGAGCTGGCGCCTTTGCACCGCCGCCTGCTGTTCTGGGGCGACATTGGCGGCGCAGACCCGGCCGCCGTTGCCGGCCTGCCCAAGGACATGATTGCCGTCCCCTGGAATTATTCGAGTACTACCGGATTTGACAAGATGATCGAGCCCTTTGCCAAGGCCGGCATCGAAACCTGGGTGGCTCCCGGCGACGCCAACTGGAACGAAGTCTTTCCTGCGGCCAGAACGGCCCTGTGGAACATTCAGGGCTTTCTTCGCGACGGGCAGCGGTTGGGGTCCACCGGCTCAATCAATACCGTCTGGAACGACGATGGGGAGGGCCTTTTCAACCTGGACTGGTACGGCGTGCTGTTTGGTCCGGTGGCGGCGTGGCAGCAGGGCGAGAGTCCAATTTCCGATTACCAGAACGCCTACGGACAAATCTTCCACGGCGATGCCAGCGGCAAGGTGGACGAGGCCGAGAAAGAGCTGATGGCCGCGCAGGAAACCCTCGGCAGAACCAAATCCGGCTTCAACAGCGACGGCCTTTTCTGGCTCGATCCATGGAGTGTCCAGGGGCAGGAAGTCTCGGCAAAGCTGATGCCGGTGGCTCAGGAACTTCGGCTGCACGCCGAGCACGCCATCGTTCTGTTGGCCCAGGTGCGCCAGGCTAACCCGGCTCTGAAGGAGACCGATGCCCTGACCGCAATGGACCTGGGCGCGCGCCGGCTCGACCTGATCGGCATGAAGTTTGAACTGGCAGACGAGATCGCAAACTCCTATGCAAAGGCTCTTGTGAACCAGCACGACAAGGCGCACAGATCGGAAATCGCCAACATCCTTAGCGAAATTGGCGGCAACAACGGCCGTTGCGAAGATCTACGCGACGCCTATTCGGCCGTGAAGGCGGAGTATTCGCAGGTCTGGCTCAGCGAGAACCGGCCCTATTGGCTTAACAATGTCACCGTCCGCTACGACCTGGAGATTGAAAAGTGGCAGCGGCGTGGAGAGATGTTTGAAGAGGGCGTGCGCGACTGGAATCACGGCAAGGATCTGCCTTCGGCTTCGGCCCTGGGTCTTCCGGGCACCGACCAGCAAGGCAACGCCGGGCACTGATGCCGTTTCTCCCATTTGCTGATAGGCTTTGCCGTATGAGCAAGATGGATACCCTGCCTCGATGATTTTTGGCGCACCCCGTCACTGGTGATGCACACTAGACTCATGCTCTATTTCGACGACCGGCGGAAGCTTCCCACTCTGCTGCTGATCGATGACGACATGGTGAGCCGCGAAGTGACTGCAACCCTGCTCACCATGAGCGGTTATGCAGTGCACACCGCCGAGGACGGAGCCGCGGCGCTGGAGGCGCTGGCCAGCGGGGAATGCGTGCCTGAGGTAGTCCTGATGGACGCGCAATTGCCCGGGTTGAGTGGAACCCGTCTGATCAAGAAGCTGCGCGCCCGCACCAAGGCACATATTTATGCCATCAGCGGCAGCAATCCACCTGCCGATGTGGCCGCGGCCGCTGACGGCTTCCTGCAGAAGCCTTTTGACGCTGAGGCGCTGGGAAAGCTGCTCGGAGGCGATCCGGTTCCGGACGCCGCATCCAAAGTGTCTCGACTCGATCAAAATGAACCGGTCATCAGCCCGGAAACGCTGGCCCAGTTCCGCGGGATGATGTCCGAGTCTGCGGTGGCGGAGATCTATCTTGCCGTTGTCGCCGACTTGACCAAGCGCATGCAGGCGCTCGAAGTTGCCATCGCCAAAGGAGACGATGGCGAGGTTCGCCGCATCGGCCACGCCATCAAGGGCGGCTGCGGCATGGCCGGCGCACTGCAGGCTGCCCGCGTCGGAGCCTTGTTCGAGGAAATCTCCGGCGGGTCCGAGAGTAACCACCTGGATAACAGCATGGCATTGCTCTGCGATTTGCGTGCCGCCGCCCGAAACCTGGAGCGTATGCTGGAGGCAGAATTATCGGCCTGATTAGAGCCTGTGATCGACTATAGGGTGGACCGCGACGGGTACCAATTTCCCTCAGTTCGGGGAATGAGGAGGGACAGATACCGGGTGTATCTTAGCGACGAGAGACGACGAAATGAGAAAAATTGGCCCCGTCCCGAAGGGTTGCGGCGGAAATCCGGCCATACTTCATTCTCGCCCTCGACGGTGGACCAGCCACAGCCTTCGGGCTCGGCTTCGTCTTGCCGGATTTCCACTCGTAACGCTGTTTACCCTATAGTCGATCACAGGCTCTAGGCACGTATTTAGGAGGCTTGCTGATTAAATGGAACGACCTATTCGGATCGTGCTGGCAGACGACCACCCTGTAGTTCGCATCGGGGTGCGCAATATGCTCGTCGAAAAGGACGGCTTTGAGGTGGTCGGCGAAGCCACTGACGGCGACGAGGCCATCACCCAGACCCTTGAGTTACAGCCCGATATTCTGCTGCTTGACGTGCAGATGCCGCGCCTGCCCGGCCTGGAGGCCATGCGCGCCATCATGAACGGCACGGCTACAGTCAAAATCCTGCTGCTCACGTCCACCATCACCACCCAGCAGATCATCGAGGCATTGCACATCGGAGCGCGCGGTATCGTGCTCAAAGACGCGCTGGCCAGCCACCTGCAGACCGCCATACGCACCGTTTCCACTGGCGACTACTGGATCGGCGGCAAGCGAGTGGTTAACCTGGTCTCGGCCCTCCACGATCTGATGCAGCAGGCCGCCGTACCCCAACACAAGACCTACGGCCTTACCCCGCGCGAGCTTGAAGTGGTAGGTTGCATTGTGGAAGGATGCAGCAACCGCGACATTGCCAAGCAGTTCAACCTGAGCGAAGAGACCGTCAAGCGCCACCTTTCAAACATCTTTGACAAGACCGGTGTCTCCACGCGTCTCGAACTCGCATTATTTGCCATTGCCCATACACTGGTAACGCCGCAGTAGACGGCGATACCGCATCTTTGGCATTCCATTGAGAGGCACAAAAATACAGGGTGGATTTTCCATACCGGCGAAGTAAGGAGAATCCACCCTGTAACTTTTTAGAGCACTTTTTGAGACACCCAAAGGTCCGGGTGCCCCATCCTCGCCGCGTATTTGTTCTTGCGGCTAGGGTGGGATACCACTTTACCCGCGGCTAAATTCATAAGAGAACTTGCCTTTCGCGACCGGTTCATTCGAATTGAGCAGTATCCGGTAGATCTCGTCTCCCCAATCCTCACGAAGGTGCGGATCGGCAAGAGTGATCTTCTCCACCCTGGCTGTGAGTTCCGCCCCTGCGAACTTCAGCAAGGCAGGTTTGCCCTCGCCGGCGGCTAGCTTCATCGTGATACTCCCTGCCGCATCCGCAACCGGCACCCTGGGCGTCATTACGCTAAGGACCACCGGCACTGCGCGCTCCAGCTCGAAACTCTCCTCGACGGTCACCTTGCCGTTTTTGCGATCCAGCGTCACGGTGCGAACCCACGTCTTGATTCCTGCCGTCTTCGGATACGCGTCGGCGATATCGAACGAAACCGTCGCGCGCTCGTCGTTGTTCGAATACTTGCGCGCGCTGGCCGCATATTCAACGCCGCTATGCTGCATCACGCCGCCTACCGTGGGCAGGTTGTGATACGCCGATTGCATCGTCCAGATTGAATAGCGGTCCGGCCCGAAGGTCTTCGCCGTGTAGGCTTCAACGCCCACATCAATCGTCACCGGCTCACCGTCCTGGTAGATCACAAAGTTGCCCGAGTCATTGTGGCTGTGGCTGCGGCCGTTGTTCGATGCCAGCACCGCAACATACATTCCGTCGGTCGTGCCGGCCTTCTCGCGCGCTGTCATCAGCCCAAAGGCGGGATACCATGCGTCGCGTACCAACACATCTTCCTGCCGCGCACTGCGGATTTCATTCGCTTCCAGCACAGCGGGAACGGAGCGCGACAGGCTCGTGAGGTTCACATCCATCGCCCTCGTCAATCCGTCGCCCTTCGCGTTCCATCCGTCTTTGGCCGCGTAGTAAGCGCCGAATGCCTGCAGTTGCTGGTCGTGAACTGCCTTGCCAAAGCGGTACAGTACATCGCCCGAAGGAGCCGCCTTGCCGTGCACGTCGCCATAGTCCACGTAATCGTCGTTGGCGATGTGAACGTTCAGAATGAATCTCCCCATCGCATCGAGGAACGGATTCGCCAGAATGTTTGTGGAGTTGCCTGTTGCCGATTCCAGGGCGCTGAGAACTTCGAAGAGGCACATCACCGAGCGGCTGAAATATCCAGGCCCTTCTTCCTCTGCCGCATCCATCCAGTAGTCGTTCAAGTACGCATCCACGCTCTTCGTGATTCTCACTGTCTCTTCGACGCGCAGCTTCGGATCGTCTTCGAGAATCAGATTCGTAACCAGGAGGTTGGAGTTGATCCACGGGCACCAGTTGTTAAGCCGGTGCTCCTGCTTTGGTCCGCCGAGGCCCATCCAGGTAAAGTCGTTGCGTTCGCGTGCCGGCTTCAACATGCGCCGCTCTGTCTCCAGCTTGATCCGTTTATTGATCAGCGGCGATACCTGCTCCAGTTGCGGACCCAGCAGATACTTCGTCCACGACAGCAGTTGCGCCGTCTCCGCCGAAAACAGCTCGATGATCGGCTCGCTCACATCCGGCAGCCCGACACCGGCCTTCTGCGCGGCCATATGGGCTGGCGCGCCCCAGAAAGTCTCCTCGCAAATCAGCCACACACCATTGGCAATGTCGTCGACAAAGCGACCTTTGCCCTCAAGACACTCAGCCAGAATCAGGCGCTGCAGCATGGAGCGCCGCCCAAAGCTGTCGGCCTCGAAGCGGGTGCGATTACCGTTGCGCTTGAAGTCAAGAAACGTAGTCGCCAGCAGCGCCTTCCAGCCTGCCTTCCGATCCGAGTCCGCGCGCCCCACAATGGCCGTGCGAATATCCTCTGGAACCGCTTCCCATGGTCCGCGCTCGTTCCAGTTCGGATAGGGATGCCATGCGCCGACAGCCACAAGCTTGCTCTCAAGAAAAGACTCGGTATAAGTGCTGCTTAAAAGGTTATGCGGAGCCACGATCTTATGAGAATTCTGCCCGCCGATCGAAAGCGCGCCCATCGAGTGAAGCAGCTTGTGCTGGCCTGCAAGAGCGATACTGCCCGCTAGAAAATTGCGACGATTCATAAGATGCATCCTCTTCTCTTTATGGGTGCTCGCGCTGCCTACTCTGGTGTGTTCGATAACCACTTGCAACCCATAATTCCTTGGTTCAAGTGCACGAGTTATCCCGTATGTTTTTGGGCCGGCAAGAAACTTTTCACCGCGATTCCATCTCAGGTTTCCAGCCGCGAGCAAGTATACCGTCAGCCCCCGGGGCTACGTTTGGTCGGTGCTTTTCTGTTTTGGATTCACCGCTTGAGAATGGTGCAGGGAACGTGCCTCAAGCTACGGAGAAATGCAAGGAATACAGAAGAACCGCCCGCCGCAATGTGAGTCTGCCGTGCGAGCGTTAAGTTGCTTTCTTGTCTTCGAGAGCCATGACCGGCTTGCCAGCATGCGTGGTCGTGATCACAATTACGCTGACAATCACAAACGCCGTCCCAAGAATCGTTCGCATCCCAAGCTCTTCGCCCGCCAGAAAATATCCCAGAATCACGGCCACGACGGGATTAACATAGGCGTAGGTTCCAACCTTGGTTGGCGATTCATGGTGAATCAGCCACACGTATGCGGTGAACCCGGCAATCGAACCCGCCACAATCAGGTAGAGCAGCGAGAACCACGCACCGAGTGAAACTGTTCTTGGATGGAAATTGTGAAATTCTCCCAGTGCGGCGGACGCGACTGTAAGCAAAATTCCGCCTGCGAGCATTTGCGCAGCAGAGCTCATCACCTTGGACGAAGGGAGAGGCAGCTTGCGGGTCAGCACGGACGCCACTGACCAGCTTATCGCTCCTACAATTAGCGCCATCGCTCCCGCTCTGTCGATCGGCGCTCCGCCCAGATTCAGCGATCGGCTCACCAGCACGGCAACACCCGCAATCCCGATCAGGAGCGCCAAAGTCAGGCGAACGGTAAGACGTTGTGTGCGCAGAAAAATAATCTCCGACAGCGCCATGAACACCGGAATCGTCGCCATCATGACCGCGGCCAGGCCCGAAGGAACACGCTGCTCGGCCCAGAACAGCAGACCGTAGTCGCCCACGAAGATCAGCAGAGCGAGCAGGAAAGCCGAAATCCACTGGCGCCGCTCTGGTGAACGCTCACCCCGTGAAATCATCCACCCGTAAAGAGCGAGTCCCGCCACCAGGAACCGTATCGCAGCAAGAAGCAAGGGCGGTACTTCGCGAACGCCTACGCGAATTGCCAGAAAAGTGGATCCCCACACAAAGTAAATAATCGCGAAGGCCAGCAGTGTCTTCCACGCCGGGCGATGGCTCATGGATTCCATGGCAGGCTCCTGTCCGCACTCTATCAAGATTTCTGGTGGGCTCGATCTTGAGCGCACTTCGGAGGGCGGCTCGGAAACTGGCGCGTCCTCTGAAGAGATCGTCCTACTTCATTTTGTGATGGCCGGGTTGACAGCGGCTTTGTTTCTGAGCGCCGGAAGGGTCCCGCGCGGGAAGGCCGACGACTGGCGCACAACCAGGCGAGTGGGAATGAGCCACTCCTTCTGCGCGGCCCTCGGGTGGTCCGGCTCAATTCCGGCGCGCAGCGCCTGCACGGCCGCCGCAGCCAGATGTTTGCACGACATTTGCACCGTGGTCAGCGGCGGCAGCATGAACTGCGCCAGGTGAATATCGTCAAACCCCACCACGGAAATGTCGCTGGGAACTGTGTTGGTGGTACGGTGAAGCCCATGAAAAACGCCGATGGCGGTCATGTCGTTGGAGCACACAACCGCCGTTGGCAGTTCCGCATGCGACAAAATAAGCTCGATGGCCGCCATGCCGCCTTCCATGGTGTGATCGCCCTCGACAATGTGCCCTGCAGGAGCAGTCAGGCCCAACTCGGCCATGGAGTTCAAAAATGCGTCGCGCCGCGCCACTGCGGAGCGCAGCCGCAGCGGGCCGCTGATGAAAGCAATGGAGCGATGACCGAGAGCGGCCAGGTGCTGAACCGCCTCGCGAATCCCTTCGCCATAATTCACTTTCAAAACGCGGATATTCGGCAGCTTCGGCCCGGCATCCACAAACACCAGCGGAAACTCGCTCTCCACGAGTTTCTTTACCAGGTCCTCCTCAATGCCGAAGGTCATCACGGCCACGCCATCCACACTGCGCTGCAGCATGCGGCGAATCAGCGACTCAGTCCGCGCCGGATCGTAGTTGGTGGAGCCGATCATGACCTCGTAGCCCTGCGCCACGGCTAGGTTTTCAAACTCCTGCACCAGCTCCGGGAAAAACGGATTGGTAATCTCCGAGACGATCAGGCCTAACATGCGGCTGCGGCCCGAGACCAGCGCACGCGCCTGCGGATTGGGCACGTAGCCCACCTCTTCGACGGCCTTCCAAACCCGCTTGGCGAGCTCGGGATCGACGCTGGTAATGCCGTTGACCGCGCGCGACACGGTTGCGATGGAGACATTGGCGCGCTTGGCTACATCGCGGATGCTTACGGATGGATGCCGCCGGTTTGAGGATTTCTTCTTAGATTTCTTTTTAACGGGATTCATGGACAAAAAGATTGTACGCTTTTCTGAGTGTTTCTCAACCTGCATTGTGCAAAACGTCAACGCTAAAGCGCCCAGAAAATGGGGCTTTATAGGGAGGCTCACGGCTTGAGCGTGCGAGGAAAATTGGTCAGGAATGCCGCATTCTGGAAAGCGTTTCCCGAGGCCAGGCCGGGGCACATACCTCGGACCTCAATGGTAATTCGATTCACTTGAGGTATTGCCGCTACAGCAGCTTTGTCACCTGGGATGGACCTGACCGCCCGCCGCGACCTCCAGCGCATGCCGGACAAGCGCCAGGATGGATATGAGGCTTTCTTCAGCTCCGCGCTTGCTTCCGGGCAGGTTCAGGATCAAAGTGCTGCCTATCAGGCCAGCAACTCCACGCGAAAGCCAGGCGTATGGATTGCGCTCCGCACCACGCACGCGCATCGCCTCTGCCAGTCCGGGTGCCTCACGGTCGATCACTCGGCGAGTTGCCTCCGGTGTACGGTCGCGCGGTCCCAGGCCTGTGCCACCTGCGGTCAGCACCAGCGCCGCCCCCTGACCACAGAGATCCTCAAGCTTGCGTGCAATCGCATCTTCGTCGTCCGGCAACAGACCGGCCCAGATCTCGGCCTCCGGCCAGTGCTGCTTCAGCAGCGTACACACGGCAGGGCCTGCAGTGTCTTCCTGCAGGCCCTTTGAGCAACGGTCGGAGATGGTCAGTACAGCGAGCAGCATAGGGAGATTGTAGAGCCTACTCCGCCGGAAGAATCTTGATGGTGTGCAGCCACTTCTCCACGTCCTGCGGCCACGTGGTCACCGGCAGCGCGGTGCGGCGCAGCCCGTAGCCATGTCCGCCCTGCGCATACACGTGCAACTCGGCCGGCACCTTCGCATTCTTCAACTGCATAAAGTACACCACCGCATTCTCCACGTGCACCGGATCATCCTCGGCCTGCACTACGAACGTGGGCGGCGTATTTGCTGTGGGGTGAATGTCGGCGTTTGGCGCAAAGTTCTGTTCAGATAGTGCCAGGTAGCCAGGATACACAACCACTGAAAAGTCAGGCCGGCAACTGAGCTTGTCGGCGTCGTCGATCGGATCGTAGAGCCGCTTCTCGTAAAGGTTGCTGATTGCCGCCGACAAATGCCCGCCCGCCGAAAATCCCAGCACGCCGATCCGATTCGGATCGATGCCCCACTCCGCTGCATGCTGCCGTACCAGCCCCATCGCGCGCTGTGCGTCCTGGAGCGCCGCGGTGGACTTGGGATAAGGCCCCGTGTCTGGCACGCGATATTTCAACAGCACGCAGGTAATGCCCGCAGAGTTTAGCCAGTCGCATACCTCCGTGCCTTCCAGGTCAATCGCGAGAATCCTGTATCCGCCGCCAGGAAAAACCACTACGGCAGCGCCGGTGCTCTTGCTCTTTGGCTTATAGAGCGTAATTGTCGGCCTGACGACATTGCCCACCCGAAACACAGGCCGGCCGGCTACAACGTTGTCCTTGGCGGTGGTCATGTCCGCTTCTGGAGGCAGATTTGATGGCGCTCCAGGCGCCACGCCCGGCCAAATCGGCAAGGTGAGATGATCCGATGACGGTGGCCAGCCCGACGGCTGTGCCAGGACCGTTGATGACAATGCCGTCACAACGGCAAATAGAATTTCATTCCTGCTCATGCGGAGATCCTCCCCGATAAAAACTTCGCAGCGATCATCGCAGCCGCGGCGGCAACTCTGCAAATCGGGATGAGGCGCAACGCTCAGTATCGCGTGTGCCCGCTCTCCTTGAAACCATCCAGCACCTTCGTCAGTCGCTTCACGATATCCGGGCGCTGCGCGTAGACGTTGTAAAGCTCATGCGGATCGTCGGCGAGATTGTAGAGCTGGCCTTGCACGCCGCCCGGCGCGGGTTCCACTGCTCTTGGCTCAGAGAAGCCCCCGCTGCCCAGTCCCAGCTCCAGCTTCCAGTTGCCCTCGCGGATCGAATACATGCCGCCGTTCGATTCCTCGACAATGGTCTTGCGAATGGGCGCATGCGGCTGGTGCAACAACGCCGGGAGCAGGTTGAAGCTGTCCTCGCCCGCATTCGGTGGCAACGGATAGCGCAATATCGCCGACAGCGTTCCCATCAAGTCAGTCAGAGAGCCGGTTTCGTCGCACACGGTGTTCGCCGGAATGTGCCCCGGCCAGCGCGAGATAAATGGAATCCGATGCCCGGCCTCCCATATATCGGCCTTCTCGCCCTTCCACTCGGCGTTGGCGCGATGCGGGTAGCGTTCGATGTCCCCTGGCTTCCAGTCCGCTCCGTTGTCGCTGGTCACCACAACCAGCGTGTTCTCATCCATGCCCAGCTCGTGCAGCGTATCCAGCACGCGGCCGATCATCGCATCCACTTCCACAACATAATCGCCATAGTCGCCAGCGCCGGATTTGCCGCGATACTCCGGCAGCGGCACCCACGGTGTGTGCGGCGAGGGCATTGCAAAATAGAGGAAAAATGGCTGCTCCTTGTGCCGCGCGCGCTCCTGCAATATCTCCACTGCCTTGTTGGTAAGCGTCGGCAACACCTGCGGGAATTCAAGATCCGGCGCACGCAGCCCCGCTCTCCAGAACACGCCTCGCGGACTTTTGCTGCCCGCATCTGGAATGCTCGGCTGCTCCACCGCGTGATCATTTTCGAAGAAGAGATAGGGCGCCATGTCGAGCGATGCAGGAATGCCGAAGTAGTAGTCGAAGCCGTGCGAGGTCGGCCCCGGTGTCAGCGGCTTGGTGTAGTCGGTCTTCTCCGCGTCGCCCAGGCCAAGGTGCCATTTGCCCACGCCCGCGGTGTAATAGCCCTCCTCCTTCAACATCGACGGCACAGTCATCCGCCCCGGCTCAATCAGGTTGGGCGAATCGCCTTCAAGCACGCCCTTCTTCAGCCGCGACCGCCAGGGGTAGCGACCGGTAAGAATGCTGTAACGGCTTGGCGAGCACACCGCGCTCGATGCGTGCATGTCGGTAAAGCGCATACCCTGCTTTGCGAATTCGTTGCAGTGTGGCGTCGGCACAGCGGAGTGGGAGTTGTAGACGTCCATATCGCCCCAGCCCAGGTCGTCTGCAAGGATGTAGACCACATTCGGCTTGCTTGCATGTGTTGCCACAGCCTTTACCAGTGACCGCGTGCTCAGCAGCCACGCTGCCGCTCCCAGCCGCGCGCAAAAAGCGCGGCGATCAAGAGTGCCTGTGCTCATCAATCGATTCTCCGACATTTTTCAGGAATTGGGCCACGAAAGATTGCGGGACGATCAATTTATAAATTGGCATATATGCTGGTGTAAATCTTCCCCGCAACGCGAGTGACGCGAATGAACGTGCGCCAAACACGCAGGCCGCCCGAACGGGCGGCCTGCGTGTACTGAATGTCAAGCCGTGCTTACGCCTGTGCCGCCGGCACGCTGGCCTGCGGAGCAGCCGTAGCGGGCTTGGGCTTGGGAGCCTCTTGCTTCTTCGCGGGCGCCAGGATCGCGTGCAGAATCGTGCCTTCCATGCGCGGCATGAACTCCACGATGCCTGCTTCGCCAATGTCCTGGATCAGCCGGTTGATGATGTTGTAGCCGAGTTCGCGATGCGCCATCTGGCGTCCGCGGAAGCGCAGGCTGGCCTTCACTTTGTCGCCATCGACGAGGAACCGCACCGCCTGGTTCTTTTTGGTCTGGTAGTCGTGCTCATCAACGGTCACGGAGAACTTGACCTCCTTGACCACGATGACCTTCTGCTTTTTGCGGGCGGCGCGTTCGCTCTTTTCCTTTTCGTAGAGATAGCGCCCGTAGTCCTGGATGCGGCAGACCGGCGGAACCGCGTTGGGCGAAACTTCGACCAGGTCCAGTCCCCGTTCGCGGGCAATCTTCAGCGCCTCGAAGGGAGGCAGGATCCCCATCTGTTCGCCGTTTTCATCGATGACGCGGATTTCGCGCGCACGAATTCTATCGTTGATGCGGATAAAGGACTTTGCCGAACGTTTATCGAGTGCGATGGTACTCCTCCAGATGTCGTTGCAGCCCGCTCCCGGGGGCTTCCCGAATCGCCGCGGTCACAGCAACGCACACTGAGTATAGCATTGGCCCGGTTCAACTGAACAAAGAGCTCAGGCCGGAATCTCCGTGCAGGTCGGGCCAAAACGGATAAAGTCCCGAGGATTCATAGAGTCCAAGTGCAATCTACTTCCCCAGCACATCCCCTATGGCCGCCCCCGACTTTGGTACGGCCGCGTGGTAGTCCTCTCCCAGCAGCGCCGCCACCGTGGCCGCCACTTGGCTCTCGGTCACCGAGCCGGCCTGTTTGCGCTCGCCCAGTGCCGCTGTGTCAGGACCCAGAAACGCCATCCAGGTTTCCTTTGACGCAGGCACCTTTTCTCCGTGCGTGGTCCACTCGGAGCCCACGCCGCGGCCGTGATCGGGCAGCACGATCAGCGTAGTCTTGCCCTCGTACTCCGGCATGGACTGCACCAATTCCCAAAGCTGACGCAGATACGCGTCGCCCAGGTGCGCGGCAGTCAGATACTCGGCATACGAGCCTGCGTGCGCCCAGTCGTCAGTCTCTCCCAGTCCGACAAACAGTACCCGCGGTTTCTTTGCCTTCACGTATTCAATCGCCGTATGGAAGGGCAGGTTATCGAACGACTCGTCCATCCACAGGCGCGCCGACTCCGCCTTCAGAGCGTTCAGTAGCATGAGCTCCGGCGTAACCGGAATTTCAGTCAACGGATCGTAAGCGGCATTCACAACAAAGCCGCAGTGCTCTTTGTCGAAGATGCCGTTGAACGTTCCCCACGCGCCGAAAGCCGCAACCTTGCCCGCGAAATCCGGCTTGGCGTTGAGCCACATAAAGACTGTCGGATTCGGGTTGGGCACATTGTCGTTCGAGTCGACGCGCGGGTCGGCGATTCCGGTCAGAGTCTCGGCATAGCCGGGATAGCTGAAGTTGAGCCCGTTCGTGACATGTGAATCCGACCCCAGCTCGCGGTTGCCGAAGATCTGTCCCTGCGCGGCCACCACGCTCCACAGGAATGGCATCAGCGCCTGCCGCCTTTCGGCAGGGGTCGAGCGTCCATATTGCTTTTGCGTCTGCGCGGCCATCTCTTTCGGGTCGCCCAGCCAATCGGGCCCCAGGGTCTTTATCAGCTTCGGGTCCGCGCCGCGAAACACCTCCTGCCAGCGCATTCCATCAATCATCACCACGATCACATTCTGGGTCTTGTGCGCGGACGGAACCTGCGCTCCTGAAGCCGCCACAAACGACATTGCCGCAGCGGCCAACGCCACTCCGTTCAGAAGTCTATGAAGAATCCTATTGATTTTCATCCATTAAGATTGCCACAGATTGCCGGATCCGAGCTATTGACCCGGACTATTGAATTGCTGCTGCAAGTGCCGGCTCAGCAATCTCAGCTTCCGTTGCTTCAAGCGCACCATCTGGATTCAGCCCCGCTATGCGCACACGCACCAACCGGTTCGCCGCCAACCGGCCATCGATTTCGATGGGCAGAAAATTCTCGGTCAGCGCAGCCGTTCGGTCGATTTCCGCCATGGTAGGGGGCGTGTGCATCGTGATGGCCTCCAACTCCTGCCCCACGAACTTTCTTCTGTGCGTCACATTCTTTTCAGTAGCAAGCGCGCGCAGCGCCGCCATTCGCTCTTCCACGGCTTGTTGCGCAACTGGCCGCTCGGCATGCAACGCCCATCCGCGAGTCCCCGGCCGCGGCGAAAACGGAAACAGATGCAGATAGCCAAACGGAATCGCCCGCACCATCTCCAGCGTCTCCTCGAACTCGGCGTCCGTCTCCCCAGGGAAGCCCACCATCACATCCGCTCCCAGGGTCAACTCCGGTCCCGCCGCCCGCAGCAGTGCCTCGACCTTCTCCGCGTAATGCCAGGGCCGATAGCGTCTGTGCATCCGCCGCAACACGGCATCCGAGCCCGACTGCAGCGGCAAATGCGCATGGCGCGCCAACTTCGCACCACCGAACTCTGCCATCAGGCCGAACAATTCCACATCCCAGTCCATCGGCTCAATCGAGCTAAGCCGCAGCCGCGGAAGTTTCGTCTCGCAGAAAATTTGCCGCACCAGTCCAGCCAGCGTGTGCTTTGTCCGCTCATCAGAAGCCGGCAAATCCCGTCCCCAGCGCCCCAGGTTGATTCCGGAAAGAACCAGTTCGTTTCCCCCGGCCGCCACAAATCCCTCTACCTGCCGTAGAATCGTCGCGCGCGGCAGGCTCTTCGACGAACCACGAGTCTGCGGAATCACGCAGAACGTGCAGCGATTGCCACACCCCTCCTGAATTTTGAGGTTGGGCCGGGTCTGTTCTCCCGGTACGAGCTGCGCCTCCTCTATGAAGGAATGGGCAAAACGGTCGTCGGCCCAGATAGGAGCGCCGCCTGCTCGCACTGATTGCAGGCTCACCAGATCGCGCGGCGCCGTAGGACTAATGACGCCGGGCAAAATCGCATGGCCCGCCAGCCCCAGGACAATCTCCGGCGCCAGCGCCTTATGGCTGTTACCTACCACGGCGGCAACGCCAGCCATTGCCGCCAACTCCTCAGGCGCGCGTTGCGCATAGCAGCCGGTGACCACAATCCGCGCCTCAGGGTTGAGCCGGTGCGTGCGGCGAATAAAGGCTCGAGCCGCGCGGTCCGCCTCGGCGGTCACGCTGCACGTATTCACGACCACCACATCGGCCGCCGCGGGATGTCCTTCGTCGAGCCCCGCCGCGCGCAGCTGGCCGCCAACCGCCTCGCCGTCAGCGCGCGCCGCCCTGCATCCGAAATGCTCGACGTGGAATTCCGTCATACATCCAGTTTAGTGCCTCTCCCGTTTCGGTTCACCCCCGCGCAGGTTCTCGCTCACTTCCTGCCCCGGGCCTATAATCACGTCGGCAAGAAAAGTCCTTGGAAAGAAGAGGAAAAATATGACCGGACCAGTGCAGTGGATTTATGCTGAGGTGCGCTCAATTGCAACTGTCGCGATTTTGCGGCATCTCCTCCTTGCAATCTCTGCCGCAGTCTTCGTGGCAGTATTTTCATCGGCACCCATCGCCGCAGTGGCCCAGCCGCGGATCCTCGTTTACACGCGCAACTACTCCCCAGACGGAAAAGGATATGTGCACGACAACATCACAGCCAGCGTGGAGGCGATACAGAAAATGGGCGCGGAAAAAGGGTTCTCGGTTGACTACTCCGACAACCCGTCTGTCTTCAGTGACGCCAATCTGAAGCAGTATGCCACCCTGGTCTTTTCCAACACCAACAACGAAGCCTTTTCGAGCGATTCACAGCGCAACGCTTTCAAACATTACATTGAATCCGGAGGAGGCTTTGTCGGCATTCACTCTGCATCCGGCTCGGAGCGCGATTGGCCCTACTTTTGGTCGGTGCTCGGCGGAAAATTTGCGGCCCACCCCAAAATGCAATCCTTCACCGTGCAGGTTGTGGACCCGCTTTTCCCTGCGGCAAAGAACCTTCCTGCAAGCTTTGAATGGACCGATGAGTGCTATTTCAGCGATCAACTGAACCCCGACATTCACCCGGTCCTGGTCACCGATCGCACGAAATTGAACTCGCTTGAGGCAATGAAGATCGACGTTGCCAGCTTCCCGAATCCACTGCCACTTGCGTGGTCTCATCAGTTTGATGGCGGCCGCGAATTCTACATCGCGCTTGGCCATAACAAAGAGGATTACGCGGATCCAATCCTCTACGGCATCATCGAAAACGGCATCCTGTGGTCAATGCGGCATAAAAAGTGATTTGTCTTGATCGAGAGGTGCGGCCCTCTTTCGCTGTGTCCCAAGTGGAATTGCGTGAGATAAATCTAGGGTTTAGTATCTGCTAATTTTCCGGCAAAGCGATTTTCTAGTGTTCCGCCTACCGGCAAGCATACCGCTTGGCAGCGGAAGCGGATTTCTTTCAAGGCATTACCAAGATTGGGACACGGTCAGAGCCTTAGGCCGACCAATTCCGGAGGGTGGATTCCGGTATACTGTGGACTGACCACTTGTAAAAATCGGTCCACTCGCTTATCCCATGCATTCATCTGCCACAGCTACCGTCGAGATCATCCCGTCTGCGGATTCCAGGGCCGGGACGCGCCATATTCTCAGCTTCGTCTACTTCACCTTTGTCTGCTATCTTTCGATCGGCCTTCCCCTTGCTGTGCTGCCCCCTTACGTTCACCTGCGCATGGGCTACAGCGCGGTCCTTGCCGGGCTGGTCATCAGCATCCAGTACATTGCCACGCTGGCCAGCCGCCCCTGGGCGGGCCGCATCTCCGACCGCGCCGGCGCCAAGGTTTCAGTGCTCTGGGGCATGGGGGCCTGCACCGCCAGCGGCGCCATGCTGGTGGTCGCTGCCGCAGTGCACCTGGTTCCCTGGCTCAGCTTTTCCGCACTCATCGCCAGCCGCCTCATCCTGGGAATCGGCGAGAGCCTGGGATCTACCGGATCCACTTTGTGGGGTATTACCAGCGCCGGGCAGGAAAGCACTGCCAAGGTCATTTCTTATAACGGCATCAGCACCTATGGAGCCATGGCACTGGGCGCGCCCCTTGGCGTGGTTCTCGACGCGCAGTGGGGCCTGGCTTCCATAGGACTGCTCACCATCTTCGTTGGTGCCGTCAGCCTTATCCTCGCCTTCCGCAAGCCTCCGGTTCCGGTTGTTCATGGCGAGCATCTTCCCTTCAGCCAGGTTCTGGGCCGGGTGGCGCCGCATGGCATGGGGCTTGCCCTGGGCGGCGTCTGTTACAGCGTCCTGGCCACATTCATCACGCTCTTCTATGCCAGCCGGCACTGGAACGGCGCCGCGCTTTGCCTCACCTCTTTTGGTGTGGCGTTCATCGTGGCGCGCCTGCTTTTCATCCAGACCATCAACCGCTTCGGAGGATTCCCCGTGGCCATGGCCTGCCTGGCGGTGGAGTCGTCGGGGCTGCTTCTGTTGTGGCAGGCGCACTCGCCGTGGATGGCCATTACCGGCGCGGCTCTGGGCGGATTCGGCTTCTCGCTGGTTTTTCCTGCCATCGGCGTGGAGGCCGTCAAGCGCGTCCCGGAGAACAATCGCGGCACCGCTTTGGGTGTTTACACGGCGTTTGCAGACGTTTCCTTCTTTCTCACCGGTCCGCTGGCTGGCGCTGTCATCGGCATGTACGGTTACGCGAGCGTCTTTCTGTTCGCATTGATCAGCGTTCTAGCTGCCCTGGGAATCGTCATCGTCCTGCGCCAGGTCCAGGGTAACGCGCCAGAGAGCGTGTAGAACGCGTAGCAAGGCTCAGGGCTCGCTGCAGTTTTTCCCGGTCAATGAGAGAATGGCTTGAAGAACATTCCCCCGGGAGGCGTACCCGTATGATCCGGCAGATTGCATGGGCAGCCTTGTTTCTTTCCGCGTCTGGAATTCTTGCGCAGGCTCCTGCTCCAAACCCCAATCCGGCGGCGCATCCCAGTCCAGTTGCGCGCCCGAGTTTTGACGCGTTTGAAGTGGCGACCGTCAAGCCTGTCTATCCCGATGCCAATGCCAGCCGATACATTACCATGCAGGGCCTCAATCGTTTTGTCGGGAAGAATTACACCCTGAAGCTGCTCATCGCGGCAGCATACGATCTCAATCCACGAACCATTCTTGGCGGGCCGACCTGGATCGAATCCGACCACTACGACATTCTCGCTGTAACCCCTGGCGAGGTCCGGCCCACGCGCGACGAGCAAATGTCGATGCTGCGCAATCTTCTGGCCGACAGGTTCAACCTCACCTTTCATCGCGAACCTAAGGAGTTTTCGATTTACGTTCTGGAAGCTGCAAAGAGCGGTCCAAAGCTCAAGCCAAGCACTGCACAACCGGACGATCCAGCCAAGCTCATCAGCACCGTCTATCCGCAGCACATCCTGCTGCCGGCGCGCAACACAACCATGGGCGAGTTTGCTTCTCTGTTGCAGCGCGCCGTTCTCGACCGCCCCGTGGTCGACAAGACCGGACTCTCCGGAAGGTACGATTTCGACCTCAAGTGGGCTCCCGACGAAACTCAATTCGGCGGCGAAGTGCCGGTGGCATCTGCGGAGGCCCCGGCTGCTCCTCTTTTTTCGGCGATTCAGGAACAGCTCGGACTGAGATTGTCCGCGACCAAGGGACCAGTGAATGCGCTGGTAGTCGACAAAGCAGAGCGCCCATCTGCAGATTAACCGCCGCGTTGTGGTTTCCCGCACTCTGCTTTTTCCTGAGGGAGCCGGGGGCTTCAGCGCCCGGAAGGAATACGAATTGGGTGGGCCTTTAGGCCCGGGCTTTTGCCTTTCTTCTTAGACAGGAAGCATGTAGAACTACCGCGCGCTATACTCCCCGTCCGTCACCTTCTCCAGCCACACCACGCCCACGCCCATCTCATCGACCTCTTGAAGGGCCAGGTGCACCATGGTGTTCCCCGGCGCCGCGCCGTGCCAATGTCTTTCACCAGGCATAATCATCACCGTGTCGCCCGGATGAATCTGCCTGACCGGTTCGCCATCAAGCTGCACCAGACCCGATCCTGTGAGCACATGTAGCACCTGCCCCAGCGGATGCGTGTGCCACGCGGTGCGCGCACCCGGCTCAAAACTCACGCGGAAGAATCGAACCCGCGACGGCTCCGCGCCAACGGCAATCTCGTCAACCCACACGGTTCCTGTGAAATATTCCGCTTCACCCTTGCGGCTGGGTCGATCCTTGCTGCTCACAATTTTCACGGCAATCTCCTCGCGCATGCGCAGACTCGATTGTAATAACGCAGCCTCGACGATGCACATTGCGTTGACACAACCAACTCAGTTGGCTAAAGTTGCTGGCGCGTTCCTTCATCAAAGGCGGAATTCATGATCGAGTCCATTGTCGCAAAAAAATGGGTCACAGTGATGGGCAGCTTTGTAGCGGACCTGGCCTTCCGCACCGATCGCGTGCCTGCATGGGGCGAGACGCTGATGGGGCAGTCGTTCAAGCTGGGACCGGGCGGCAAGGGCTCCAACCAGGCCGTGGCCGCTGCGCGCGCCGGCGGCAGAGTCAGCTTCATCTCCAAGCTGGGCCCCGACCCGTTCGGTGACATGGCGCGCAGCCTCTACGAAACCGAGGGCATCGACACGCAGTTTCTTTTCCGCACCGCGAGCGCCACCGGTGCAGCGGCGATCATTGTCGATGCCGCGAAGGGCGAGAACGCCATTATCGTCGTGCCCGGCGCATGCTTTGAAGTCACTGCTGGCGAAGTGGATCAGGCTCGCGGGCTCATTGCCGGCTCCAGCATCTTCGTCGCCCAGCTCGAGCTTTCGCTGCCCGTCGTCGAGTACGGCTTGGCGCTGGCGCACGCGCTGCACGTGCCAACAATTCTGAATCCAGCGCCCGCTCAGCCGCTGCCCGAGAGCATCTACCTGCACATCGACTACATCACGCCCAATGAGACAGAGACCGCCGCGCTCACCGGCATCGCAGTAGCATCATTAGCCGGCGCCGACAAAGCCGCAGATGCATTCCTCGCCCGCGGTGTGCGCAACGCCATCATCACGCTGGGCGCACAAGGCGCGTTTGTCAAGAATACAAAAGTCAGCGCGCACGTACCCGCCGTCGACGCCGGCAAGGTAGTGGAAACCACCGGTGCAGGCGATGCCTTCAATGGCGGCCTTGCCGTCGCGCTCTCAGAAGGCATGGACCTAATCGAGGCCGTGCGCTTCGGCTGCGCCACCGCCGGCATCTCCATCACGCGCCCCGGCACTGCGCCCTCCATGCCCACCCGCGCAGAAATCGACGCTCTGCTCAAGTAGAGCGCTGACCAACTTCTTGACCTATCACAAAGTGGGGGTGCCCCATCCTTCCGCAGCTTTATCGCGGAAGGGTGGGAATCGACAGACTCAATCGTTCGCACTTTTAAGAACTTGCCCCTCCAAAGACAGCGACGGCCGCCCCAAAGGGTGGCCGTCGCCGTTGGTGCCGTAAAGGGAAGCGGTTTAGCGCTCGCCCTTCCGCCAGTTAATCAAATCGCCAAGCGTCGTCGTAGAGCTGGAGACCGGATGCTTGTGCGTATCCGCCTTGTAGTTCTCCACCTGTGCACGGCTGGCCTCCTGGCCCACTGCGCGCAGGCTCAAGCCCACCTTCTTCTCTTCGACGTTGATCTTGATGATCTTGAACTCATGTTCGAGTCCCGTCTCAAGCTTCGAGCCGCCGTCGTCGCCGGCCTCGGAGATATGGCAAAGACCTTCCACGCCCTCCGCGATCTCGACAAACGCGCCGAATTGCGCCGTCCGAAGCACCTTGCCGTGAACCACGTCGCCCACGCGATGCGAGGCGAAGAAGCTCTCCCAGACGTCGGGCTGCAATTGCTTGATGCCCAGGCTGAGGCGGCGATTCTGCGGCTCTACGCCCAGAACAACAGCCTTCACCTTTTCGCCCTTCTTCACGATCTCGGAGGGATGCTTCACGCGCTTGGTCCAGCTCAGGTTCGAAACGTGAACCAAGCCGTCGATGCCGTCTTCGATTTCGATGAAGGCGCCAAAATCGGTCAGGTTGCGAACGCGGCCTTCAACCACTGCGCCGGTCGGATACTTCTCGGTCAGATTCTCCCAGGGGTTATCGAGCAGCTGCTTCATGCCCAGTGAAATGCGGCGGTCTGCCGGATTCACGCTCAACACAACAGTCTCGACTTCGTCGCCGGGCTTTACCAGCTTCGAGGGATGCTTGAGCCGCTTGGACCAGGTCATCTCAGAAAGATGCACCAAGCCCTCGATGCCCTGTTCCAGCTCAACGAACGCGCCGTAGTCGGTGACCGAAAGTACACGGCCCTTCACGTGCGCGCCCACCGGGTAGCGCTCCGAGGCGTCAAGCCACGGATCCGGCGTCAACTGTTTGAAGCCGAGCGAGACGCGTTGCTTGTCCTTGTCGAACTTGAGCACCTTCACCTGAATCTCGTCGCCGACGTTGACCAGGTCGCGGGGATGAGTAAGCCGTCCCCAGCTCATGTCGGTAATGTGCAGCAGGCCGTCGATTCCGCCCAGGTCAACAAACGCACCGTAGTCGGTGAGGTTCTTGACGGTGCCGGTAAGAATGGCACCTTCGCCCAGGTGCTCGAGGGTTGTGGAGCGCTTGGAGTTCTGCTCCTCCTCGAGGATTTCTTTGCGGCTCACCACGACATTGCCGCGCTTCTTGTTCAGCTTGATGACCCGGATCTCGATCTGCTGGCCGAGATAACCGTCCAGGTTGCGGACCGGCCGAATCTCAAGCTGCGAGCCGGGCAGGAACGCCTTGAGGCCGATGTCGACGGTGAGCCCGCCCTTGACGCGGCTGATCACAGTGCCGATCATCGGTGTCTTGTCGTTGGCTGCCTTTTCGATCGTGTCCCACACGCGCAGACGCTGGGCGCGCTCGTAGCTCACCAGGTAGCCGCCTTCGGGCTCCTCGCGCTCGATAACCACGTCGATCACGTCGCCGGGATTGAACTTTACGGCCCCGGTGTGGTCAAGAACTTGCTCCAGGGGCACCAGGCCCTCGGACTTCAGGCCCACATCCACCACCAGGTGCTTTTCCGTCTGTTTGAGGACCGTGCCGGAGACGATCTTGTCTCCATAGGCCTCGACGGCTGCCGCCTCGGCGGCCTGCTCGCGTTCAAATGCGGCCAGCGCGGCAGAGAAGTCGTCCATGGACTCGAGTCCATGCTCAGGAGCCTTGGCGTGTGCCGGTACCTTGGCAGCGGGTGCGGCTTCAGAAACAGGCTCAGCGGCGGCTTCGACAACAGGCTCGGCCTGCGCCACAACTTCAGGTGCAATTTCTTCGGCGGGCGCGGCCTCCACAGTTACGGCCTCGACTACAGGCTCGGTTGGGGCATCGGCGTCCAGCGCGGGTACTTCAACAAATTCGGCGGTCTCGGGGTTGGACGTGGATTCGGACGACGGCTGCTCAAGCTCCGTCGCAGGCTCTAGCGTTGTGGGTTCTAATGTGCTATTCAGGGTTATGCTCTCGGGTTCGGGATTGAGGACGTTTGCCATTGCTGCGAGCTCCGGAATTCCTTGCTCCCTCGGCCAATCTTGCTGACCGGGGGTGGCTTCCGCGCTGCGATTGCCGCAACCGGAGATGCCGAAAGGCCGCGTCCCAACGATTGCAAGTTGTGACCGAACCGGGAGCTTTTTCCGAAGAAATGCCAGCCCAGCGTGTGGCTGGAGTAGAAAAAGTACGACTGGTCTCCTAGAAAACACCCGGCAGGTTACGGCTTGCTGTAGGGCGGCCGCAACTCACTGCTGGAATCCGCGCAGGAAGCTACGCTCACGAGTGTACCAACCCAGCACTAGAAGGTCAATCCAACCGCTTGGCCACAAGCGCCCATGTACCGCATTGCAAGCGGATTGCACCCAAATCACAGCAATTGCGCGCGGGTGCCCCTGATCTCGCAATTGCTACTTGAGAATAGACGGAGCCCTCAAACATTCCCACCGCCCAAAGACGAACAGGCGGTTCGAAGAGCTGGCAGCTAAAAGCTGCTCTCCCGTATCCCATCTATACTGTTTTGAACGGTGCAGCCACGATGGATCATCTCTGGAGTCCCTGGCGCTTTACGTATGTCACCACGGCGGATAATACGGTTCGGGCCGGCGTCCCCGCCAGCCTGACGGCCTGGCCCGGCGACCTCGGATGCGTGTTTTGCAACCTGATTGCCTCCATCGATTACGCCATCGCCAACGGAATGAGCGCCGACCAGGCCGAGGCTGCTGGCGGGCTCATCCTTCGCGGAAAGCATTGCTTCATCTGCCTCAACGCGTTTCCGTACACCTCAGGCCACGTGATGGTGATGCCCTACGCGCATCTTGACCGGCTGGTGGCGCTGCCGACGGACGCTGCCCACGAGCTGATGGATCTGGCACAGCGCACGGAGCGGGCACTTGAGCGCGTTTACTCGCCTCACGGCTTCAACTTCGGCCTCAACGTGGGCCAGGCAGCCGGAGCTGGCGTGGCCGGACACCTGCACTTGCACGCCATGCCGCGCTGGGCAGGAGACACAAACTTCATGACCACCGTCGGCGAAACCCGCGTCCTGCCCGAAGACCTGGAATCCACCTGGAAGCGGATGCGCGAGGCATTGGCAGCCGAGCGGAGTTAGCGCGCCTACCGCGCGTTGGCCGGGCTGGCGGGAACTGCACAACCTGTCTTTTGTCGGATATCATTTCTGCGCTGCTGCACGATAACGAGGGACGACCATGAAAATACTGCTGTGTGCTTGCGCCGCACTCGGAATGGCGCTGACCGCCGTGACCGCTCGGGCCGTCGATATTACGGGCACATGGACTGCTGACATGACGACGCCGGACGGCAACACCTTCCAGCTCTCGTTCACATTCAAGCAGGACGGCGCTGCGCTCACCGGCACAGTGCAGGGACCGCAAGGCGATGCTGTCGCAATCAGCGACGGCAAAGTTGAGGGCGATAAGCTTTCGTTCAAGGTGTCGTTCAACGGAATGACTATCTCTCACGACGGGACCGTCAGCGAGAGCGGAGACGAAATCAAGCTGAGCACGAAATCCGATTCGGGAGATTTCCCGGCAAGGGAAATGACGCTGAAGCGCGTGAAGGCCGCTCCGGTTCCGGCGGGAACCGCTGCGCCTCAATCCAAGCCTCAGTTGCACGAGGCGAATTGATTTTGAAGACGGGTTCCGCGCCTCAATCAGCATCCTGTGGAACGTTGACTTCGGAGTTCTCTTCTGCCTCGGCTGCGAGTGCCAGCCCCGGCTCGTCGACCGTCGCGGCGTCCAGCAGGTTCTGCGGCAGCGATTTGCTGGTCCTGATTCCAAGCTGCTTGAGCATCTCCACCTGGCGGACAAGATTCCCACGACCCTCGCTCAGTTTCTTCATTGCGGCTGCATAACTCTGATCCGCAACGCGCAGGTTCCTGCCCACTGCCTCAAGATCATTCACGAACCCAACGAATTTGTCATAGAGCTCGGCCCCGCGATTCATCACGTCCTGCACGCTGCGCGCCTGCAACTCCTGCTGCCACAAAACATTCACAATGCGAATGACGTAGAGCAGGGTGGTCGGTCCAACCAGCAGAATGCCCTGCTTATAAGCGTCGGCCCAGAGCTCACCGTCATTCTGTAAGGCAATCAGAAACGCCGGCTCAATGGGCACGAACATCACCACGAAATCCGGCGTTTCAATGCCTGGAAGACGATGGTATCCAGCCCTGGAAAGGCCGATCATGTGTGCTCGCACGCTGGCAAGATGGAGCTTGAGCGCGGCGCTGCGTTCACTCTCTTCAGCCGCGTTAACGAAATCGCTGTAGGCGGTGAGCGAAACCTTGGAATCGATCACCAGGTTTCGTCCGCCCGGCAAGAAGACGATTACATCGGTGCGTGCTGATCTTTTCTTTTCGTCGTTTTCGCTTTCGAGGCCGGAGAAATTTTGCTGAAAACTGTATTGCTCGCCTTCACGCAAACCGGCTTTTTCAAGCAGATCCCGCAGAATGAATTCGCCCCAGTCGCCCTGCGCCTTTGCCGAACCACGCAGCGCTGTGGTCAGGTTACGCGCCTCTTCGGCCAACTGCTGATTCAAACCGCCCAGGCTGCCGATCAGCCCTTCGAGCTTCGCAACTCCGGTCTTTGAATCGCTTTGTGCCTGCTCAACTTTGTCGCGGAACTCCTTGATCTGCGTCTTAAGAGGCTCAAGAAGGTTGCCCATCTGCGTCTGACTGGCTTCTGAAAATGTCTTCGACTTCGCTTCCAGGATTTGCGAAGCCAGTGCTTGAAATTGATCAGCCAAGGTCTTTTTCGCTGTCTCGAGTAATACGATCTTCTCCGCCATGTTCTGCCGTTCGTTTCTCAATTCGGTTTCCAGTTCTTTAACACGTGCCGATTGAATGCGCTCAGCCTCCGTCCTCGCCTGCAACTCCTCGCGCAGCCCGGTAGCGGTCTTTTCCCGCTCGGTGGCGAGTGCCTCAAAACCCGCCCGCGCAGCCGATTCAGCCTGCACCTGTGCCAAATCTTTGCGCGCCGTTGCGCTGCGCAGCCAGAATCCCACCACGATTCCTGCAATTGCCGCAACCACTCCAGCTATCAAAGGCAGCATCTCTTCCCCCATTCGTCTCCTTCGCCTAATGTACGCTTCCCGGCTGTGCATTTCACTCCAAACTCCCCTCTCTACGGCTCGTGGCTTTATTTCCCACGCAGTAAGGTGAGATCCAAAGGCCAGCCGTCTTTGCTCACCGAGGTGGCTTTTCCTATTCCCTTTCTTCCCAGCCTTTACACACCCCCACGCGCCCGGTAAACTTGAAGTTTCGGGGCCATGCGCAAATTTTTCCCTGCGATGGTTGTCTTTATCTACCGCGGGCCGTTATTGTAGGCAAGCGGAATGGGATCGGACTGCAAGCCCGATGAGATTCCTGAGTTTGAAATAATAAGAGGAGAAGCACAGCATGGCCGTTGAAGAAAAGGTAAAACAGATCATCGTCGAGCAGTTGCAGGTGGACGAAGCCGAGGTAACCCCTGGCGCCAGCTTCCAGGAAGACCTGGGCGCGGACTCGCTGGACGTGGTCGAATTGGTGATGCAGTTCGAAGAGGCGTTCGATCTCGAGATTCCCGACGAAGACGCCGAGAAGATCAAGACCGTGAAGGACGCCATCGACTACATCGAGAAGAACGCGAAAGGCGGCAAATAGCCCTTGGCGCGCAGAGTAGTCATCACCGGCCTGGGGCTGGTGTGCGGTGTTGGCAACACCGCTTCCGAGGTGTGGCAGCAGCTTCTGGCCGGGGTCAGTGGCATGGGGCCGATTCTTGGCTTCGATACCACCGGCTTTCCGGTCACCTTCGCCGCGGAGGTCAAGAACTTTGACCCTCTGAACTTTGTGGACAAGAAAGAAGCGCGCAAAATGGGGCGCTTCATCCATTTTGCCTTCGCCGCGACCCAGGAGGCAATGTCCCAGTCGGGTCTCCAGATTACGCCGGAGAATGCCGAGCGGGTGGGTGTCTTCATCGGCTCCGGCATCGGCGGATTCGAAATCATCGAGCGCGAGCACTCGAACCTGCTGGCAGGCGGCCCGCGCAAGATTTCGCCGTTCTTTATTCCCGCAGTCATCGTGAACATGGCAGCCGGGCAGATCAGCATCCGCTACGGAGCTCAGGGTCCCATTTCGGCCACGGCCACGGCCTGCGCCACTTCTGCCAACTCCATTGGCGACTCGGTGCGCATGATTATGCACGGCGATGCCGATGCGATGATCGCAGGCGGCGCGGAGGCCTCGGTGACCGCGCTTTCCGTGGGTGGATTTGCCGCCATGCGCGCCCTGTCAACTCGCAACGAAGAACCCGCGCGCGCCAGCCGCCCGTTTGACAAAGACCGCGACGGCTTCGTCATCGGCGAAGGCGCCGGCATCCTCATCCTTGAGGAGCTGGAGTTTGCCAAGGCTCGCGGCGCAAAGATTCTGGCTGAAGTCATCGGGTACGGCATGAGTGCCGACGCCTATCACATGACCGGTATCGCACCGGAAGGTGCAGGCGCCCAGCGCGCCATGAAAGCCGCGTTGAAAGACGCGGGCATCAAGCCGGAAGAAGTGGGCTACGTCAACGCGCATGCCACCTCAACCCCGGCAGGCGACGGTAACGAATCGCGGGCCATCGAACTGGTCTTCGGTGAACACGCCACCAGCCACAAGCTCAAGATCTCCGGAACAAAGTCAATGCACGGTCATTTGCTTGGCGGCGCCGGCGGCCTCGAGGCCGGCATTACAGTGCTCGCATTGCAGCACCAGACGCTTCCGCCCACCATCAACTTGGAAAACGTGGACCCCGAGTGCAAGCTCGACTACGTGCCCAACAAGGCTATCGCGCACAGCTTCGATATCGGCCTGTCGAACTCCTTCGGTTTCGGCGGCATCAACGCCACGCTAATCATGAAGCGCTGGACGGAGTAGCTCCGGACAAATATCGTCCTCACGAAAGCACGCGGCGCGCATTCACCCGAATGCGCACCGCTTTTCTGTTTCTGGTGGTATTAAAGCTTGGGTGCCCCAGGTGCCTCGCTTTTGGGCACCTGGGAGAACCAGAAGCACTCGCCATTCATTTAGCAATCGGCAAAAGCCGACGCATCTCTTCCTCGTCCGCATGCCGGCTCGAAACAATCCGCAACGATTCTTCAAATCGCACCTGCCGCAAATTCTCATGGAGCCTCTCCCAATGAACCATGCCACACTCGACCTTCACTGCGTTGTCTGCCAAATTCACCTCGCCCGCCCAGATCCGCCGATGAAATTCCTCGAACGAAGGAAGATTCGTGCTCCGCTCAACGGGCTTGCCCGCCGAACCCAGCAACAGGAAAACCGCGGCAGAGAACAGATGCAACGCCTGGCGCATCAGGAAGAACCGCGCGCACTCATACTCATCTGCTGCGCGCACAAAATAACTCTCAAGATAAGCGGCTTCATCCGCGCCGTTCGCAACCAGGTAGTTTGCCGCAACCGCCAGGTCAAAGTAGCGATCATTCACAAATCCGGCCTGCCAGTCCACCAGCCAGATGCGCTGCCCGTCGAACAGCATGTTCTCAGGCTTCAGATCAAGGTGGCTCGAAACCATGTCCGCATCCAGGCGCGGATAGGCAGCGCAGATCTGTTCGTACCCGGTGAAGGCCTCCTCGATCTCGCCTTCAGCTAGAAGGCCAGCCGTGCGAAACCGCCAGATGAACAGCTTGTGCGCCATTACGTAATTGAAGACTTTCGGAAACGGCGGAAGCGCATGCAGACACCGCAGAACTCCCGGAAGCAGAACAAGCGCCTGAGCCTGCATCAATGGAACCTCTTCAACAAAGTCAGTGATCGAGATTCCGCTTTCCGTGTCGGCATGGAGCACACGTGGTGTAAGATCCGCATCTGAGGCCGCGCGCATGCATGCGAAGATGCGTCCCGGATCCATGCGTTCATTGATCTGCGTCATCACGCGCAGCAGGTAGGGCAATCCACGAACGACAATGCGATAAACAAGGTCTGAGCTGAGCCCCTTGGTCATCCTCCGAATCTCTTCGAACTCCGCCACACCAAATGCCTCTTGCAATGCGCGGGCCACTACCGCGCGCTTCT
The DNA here is from genome assembly GCA_035945795.1 of Occallatibacter sp. Taxonomy (GTDB): domain Bacteria; phylum Acidobacteriota; class Terriglobia; order Terriglobales; family Acidobacteriaceae; genus Telmatobacter. Next base: position 238,139 of record DASYZU010000040.1, on the reverse strand, counting down.
CTTCTGGAATCACCAAACCCTCCATGGAGTCCCGGAGCGCATAGAGTCCAGGCAGATCCTGGACCATTGCGCGGTTGCGCACTCTCGATTTAAGTTCACCAGCGAGTTCGGACCTTACCAGAAGAGAACTCAAGAAAATAGGCTGTTTAATTCCTCCTGTCTTGCTATACTTTAAGTAGCAGGACACCTCAAAGCCCACCAAAGACCTTCAAGCCATCTCTTATCGGGCCACACCTCAGTTCAGCCGCGAGCCGGCATCAAGTACACCGGCAACGATTCCCGGGTCCACTCAACCGTCCACGGCCTGAACAAAAGATCCAATTTCCATCCGAAGAAAACAGCGAACCACCGATCGCCGGCTAACCCCGCAACCAAAATTCACAGTCCGCCGATTGACACCCCGCCAATCAAGTTGGTATCAACACTTGCAGTCCATTGGATGAAAATCCCGGACGCAAATCCCCCGGTGCTTCCGACCTCAAGGAGAACCTCACCATGTTTACCCCCAAAGGAAAGTTCAGCTGGTACGAACTGATGACCAGCGATACAAAAGCCGCCGGCAAGTTCTACTCCGACGTTATCGGCTGGACTACAAAGGAGATGCCCGCAAATGGCGGCCCTCAATACACCACCTTCAACCTGGGCGAAGTCGGCATGGCCGGCATGCTGAACATCCCCGGCCACACCGGCTGGATCGGCTACATCTCCGTCGACGATGTCGACGCTCACATCGAAAAGATTGTTGCAGCCGGCGGCAAGCTCTGGAAGCCCGCTACCGACGTTCCCGGAATGCTCCGCTTCGCCGTCATGTCTGACCCGCAAGACGCTGGAATCGTCATCTTCACCCCGCATCCCAACATGCCCTCACCCGTGCGCCCGGTGCCGCCCACGCCCGGCACCATCGGATGGCACGAGCTCTACACAACTGACATCGATGCCGGGTTCGACTTCTACAACAAGCTCTTCGGCTGGACCAAAGTCAATGACATGGATATGGGGCCCATGGGCATCTACCGCATCTTCGATGAAGGCGACCACAAGCAAATGGGTGACGGCGGAATGATGAAGAAGATGCCGCACATCCCCGTCTCACGTTGGAGCTTCTATTTCAACGTCGACTCGATCAACGCCGCCATTCAACGAGTCAAATTGGGCGTCGGCCAAGTCCTCAACGGCCCCATGCAGGTACCCGGAGGAGCCTGGATCATTCAAGGACAGGACCCGCAGGGAGCCATGTTCTCTCTCGTCAGCAGCAAGGAGTAAGCAGAGATTGAATCTTGCTGGCGGTGCAACAACCGTCAGCAAGATTCAAAAAGAGCTTTCGTACAAGAGATCGGCGTCTGAGTGCTCACCTTGTTTGTTCAACCGGCGTAGCGATTCAAGGTCTCCGGCACACCATCAATTTGCGCACTACGTAACGTTCCCAAAATGTCTTCTGATCGTGAACTTGCGCTCCCGATGTGTCGCTGCCAACGCTTCAGCAAATGAGTGGTAACTTTCGGGTTGGCGGTGATCCACTCGGAGCAGCATTTAGGCTGCAGAAATCATCCGCCATGCCGACAAGGACCTATCGAAAGTTAGGAGTTGCGCCGTCTCCTTACGAGCCAAAGACGAGGGTGCGGAGATACATTGGGGCGACGAAACTGCGCTGGTGAACACCGATGTGCGCGGGCGAGGATTCGCACCCAAGGGCCAGACGCCTATAGCTCGCGTTGTGGGCGGAACCCGGCAGAAGCTATCGATGATCTCAACAGTCACCAATCAAGGTAAGACCTGCTGGGAGATCATCGACGGTAACTTCAATCATGAACGATTGATCGAGTTTCTCAAGGCACTTATCAAACAAGCTGGATGGAAGGTATTCCTGGTGCTTGATAACCTGGTCGTGCATCACTGTAAGCCCGTGAAGCAATGGCTGGCCGAGCACAGCGAGCAGATCGAGGTCTTCTACCTTCTCAGTTACTCGCCGGAACTGAATCCGGACGAACGATTGAACGCCGGTCTCAAACACGCTATCGCAACCAAGGTTCCCATGAGAACGAAAGCCAAACTTCAATCTGCTGCTGCTTTGCACATGGATGAACTGACCACCGCGCCAGAACGGGTCAAAGCCTTCTTCGGAGACCCAAGAGTCGCATACGCTGCTTAACACTCTTTTTGGGCCGGATCAATAAGGTTTCTGGTCGTCGATCGGAATCGCAGCACGCGCGCCTTGCGCTCCGGCAGCGAAACTCAAAACGTAGACAGCCACCCGCCATCTACATAAATCACCTGTCCCGTGATGAAGTCTGAAGCCGGCGAAGCCAGAAACACCACCGGCCAGGCAATGTCTTCCGGCGTGCCCCAGCGGCCGAGCGGGCAGCGCTTCCGGACCCACGCGTCAAATTCGGGATCGGAGATGAGCGCCCTGTTCAACTCCGTATCGATGTACCCCGGCGCCACCGCGTTCACCAGAATGCCGTGCTCGGCCCAGTCCACCGCCAGCGCCTTCGTCAGTTGTCCAACCGCACCCTTCGACGCCGTGTAGGCAGAAACACCGCGCCGCGCAGCCGCCGTCATCAATGAAGCGATGTTGATGATCTTCCCCTTGCGGCCGCCAGCGATGAGCCCGCGCGCAAAGCATCGGCTCAGCTCAAAGATCGCCGTCGCATTCACCGCCAGCACGTCATTCCAGTCGGACAACGGAAGCTCGGTAGCCACACCCCGACGCTGCACACCCGCCGCATTCACAAGAATCTCTGGCTGACCGAACTGAGCCACGCACGCATCGAACCAGGCGGCGATGCCGTCCGTATTCTGCAGGTCGTACGCAGAGTACACCGCGTCGATGTTCACAGTTTTAAGTTCTTCCGCCGCGCACTTAAGCGCCTCCGCGGACCGCGCCACCAGGATGACCCTGGCACCGCTTTCGCCCAGCGCACGCGCCGCGCCCAAGCCAATGCCGCGGCTCGCCCCGGTCACCATGGCGAGTTTTCTGTCTACCGAGAACCTGCTCATACAAATGTCAGGTTACTACGGTGGCTATACCGAATCTTCCGATGACAACCTTCACCCCATGGCCGCCGCAAATCCCAAGGAAATGAGCAACACGAGTCCCCACCATCCGAACACTGCAATATACCCTGCGCTCCGTTTTGTACCCGCGACGACCGCCACCCCGATCGACGTCAAAACCAGGCACCAAATCGTCGTTATGTCCACATTCGATGCCAGCGCGTAAAGCACAGGAGAGGTGTCCTGCATGTTCATGTAGTAGCCGAGATTAGTGCCGGCAGGATTTTGCGGCATGAAGGCATCGGGCAAAGCCCCCGCAAAGAGCGCCACTCCTCCAAGACACAGTTTGATTGGCCACTGAGCCAGGCCCGCATAGAGTGTCACCGCGAAAATCGATCCGAATGTGGCCTTCCCGCCAAACCCGAAATTGATTGTTCCTAGCAGGGTACCGGCGGCGATGATATCCATCACGAGAATGCCGAGCGGAGCCAGAGCCCAGGTGATCGCTTGCGATCTCGGTCCCTGCTGCTCCTGTTTTGCTTTCTGCTCGGGAGTCATGTTTGCCATCATTCTCTTGGCAAACTCGGGCATGTTCCGTTGGTTGTTCTCGAAAACTCCTTGCCAGGTCACCTGAGTGGTCACCGCGCCGAAAAGAAAAGCTCCAAATATCACTGTGATCAGAAATGGCATCCACCAACTGCGGTTGCCGCGTTTGATGTCTTCAAAGGTTTTGGATGGCGCTGTAAAAGTGTTTGCCACGCGCTGCCACTGGCTGAGTCCGGAGGCAGGCTCCGCCACAGGTTGCACTCCCATATCGTTCATGATTTTGCCTTTCACCAATCCGCTTTGAAGCTTCGCCCGCGATTGTACCCTCGCCGGGCGCAAAAGACGAATTCAATTTTTGATGAAGAGTAGATACGTGACAATCGAAGCGGGAGCGGATAGTGCAGGAATGATGTCTCTAGCGGCCTTGCGCAGGAAATACGCCGACTGCGAGGTCTGCGGGCAAGTGGCCGGCTGGTGGTCGGGCGCCAGGTTGCGATGCCTTGCGCTGACCATTTGTGCCTGGGCCAGTCGCCGGCTGTCCTGCCTTGTGCACGGATTTGGAGGGAGCGTAGCTCTTGTACACCGTGATGTGGAAGCAGGCCTGCTCGAACTCCTCTTCCACATCGATTTTGCCCGCCTGTTGCAGGCCCATCAATTGGCGCCGCATCCAGACGATCTCCTGGCGGGTCAGCCCTGACTTGGCGATGTCGATGGTCGCCCCGGTTAGATGCGGGCTTACGATGTCGCCCTCGGCTTGAGCGGCATTTCCGTTGGTTCTCATCAGCCGCTTCTGATACTCGACAGTGCGCACTGCAGAGTTCACCTGAATGGGCCGGTGAAAGGCTGCGGCATGCGCGCGCGCAAGATCGGCGAGGAATCGCGCCGTCCAGGGACGGCAGTAGCGATGGTTCTCAGCCAGATTCGGATTCACGCTCAGGGATGCAGAGGCGGGCAAGGGAACCAGCAGATTGTGCTCGATGCGGCTGGAGAGATCGGCTTCGTTTTCGATCCGTTCCAGGCCGTCGGCTTCCGTGCGCATGTTTTGCCGTTCAAGTGAAGCCAACGACCCGCGCAGCGACCGAGGCATCTCCGCCCCGTCCATCTGCAGGGAAGCGGTCTCAGTCGGTGGCGCTATTTCGGGTGTTTCCGTGTCGGTTGATTCGGTGCCAGCCGGTGAATTGAAAGTCCTGTCCACCGCCGGTGCGCCTTCAGCCGCTCGATCTCCAATCATCTGTCCGGCAATCGGCTGGCTTGAGTTCCGGTCCAAGGCTGGCTGCGCAACAGTACGATCCGCAGTCGGCTCAACTGTGGCTTGCTCTGGTGCAGGCGTTCGAGCAACTGCGTCTTCGTGACTCTGGAACGAACGATCGCTGGCTTGAACGGATTGAGAACTGCGGCTCGTCACTCTTGCTGATATGTCGTCGTTTGCCGGCTGTCTGCTCGCAGCTGCCAGTCCTGCCTCGTAGCCGCTCTTGTACCCGGCCGCGTAGCCGGAGGGCTTGCCGGAATGCGTCTTTACCGGTGTGTACGCAACGGTATGCGCCTTGGCCCGCGTCGTCCTGCGCGACGCCGTGTGCCTCACCGTCTTTCGCGAACTCATACGAGACCTTGCCTGGGAGCTTGTAAGGGATTTCGAATGGTGGGAGCCCGTATGGGCGGTCGCTGAGGTTCTCCTATGGCCCTGCGCGGGCTTAACCGGGGAACCGGCGACTGAGACAGCCGACACTGCCAACAGCAAAAAGGCGAATATAAAGGTCCGGCGCATTGGGGAGTGTGCGGACAATCGAGAGCTTCTCCAGTCTATCCCGATCCGCACTTACGTTCGAGTATCTACCCGGATGCGGATTCGTCTGATAATTGGATGCTCCAGCCCCAGTTTCGTTTGCTGCTTCATTTGCTACCGAACCGGACAGTAATCGTCCCCGGCCCGTAAACCCTTATAAGTAAACGCCAATGCATAAACCTCCGTGCCCCATCCTTGCGATTTCTTTTTGTCGCAAAGGTGGGACAGCACAACCCTTCACTCACGGGCTTTTCGGATCCCTGACCCCTGACCCCTGTCCACTGGCCGCTACCTCGCCGCCCGCGCCAGCATGTACTTAACCGCTGCTTCCAACTCTGCCGGCGTCACGTCCTCCACCACGCCCGCGTCGCCAATCCCCAACGGCAGCACAAAGCGCCGAACCCCGCCAACGTTCTTCTTGTCGGCTCCGGTGGCCGCAACCACCTTTGCAGGCCTCAGCTTGAGCGCCGGCAGCGGTCCATAAAGGAAAATCAGTTTCTCCAGCCGATCGAATTGCGACCGCGAAATCGTACCCCGTTGCAATCCCAGGTAGAGAGCCGCTACCATGCCCCATCCCACCGCCTCGCCGTGCAGCAGAACCTTGTATGCGGTAGCCTGTTCGATGGCGTGGCCCACTGTGTGGCCCAGGTTCAGAATCATTCTCAGCCCGGTGTCGCGCTCATCCAGGGTAACCACCCCGGCCTTCATGCGGATCGAAGCCGCAATCACCTTTTCAAGCGCCTTCTCGTCCCGGCCAACGATTGCTCCCACGTTCTCTTCCATAAAGCGAACCAGGCTCCGGTCGCGGATGATTCCCGCCTTGACGCTCTCCATCAGGCCAGCCTTTAACTCGCGCTCCGGCAGCGTTCCCAGCACGCCGATATCGGCAAACACGGCCCGCGGCTGGTGGAAGCAGCCCACCATGTTCTTGCCCTCGGGCAGGTTCACACCGGTCTTGCCGCCCACCGACGAATCCACCTGCGCCAGAAACGTCGTAGGAACCTGCACGTAGGGAATCCCACGCATGAACACAGCGGCAAGAAAGCCGCCCACATCGCCCACAATGCCGCCGCCAAAGGCGATTAGCAGGCTACCGCGATCGGCACCTGCGCGCATCATCTCCCGTGTCAGGCGCTCCACGCTCGCCACGGTCTTGTATTTCTCGCCTGAAGGCAGAAACAGGGCCACGGGCGGCTCGCGAAATGAAGCGCAAAAACGCTCGTTCCATAGCGCCCAGATCGACGGTGAAGTCAGCACAAATACCCGCCGCGGCAGCCTGCCAATCACTCGTTCAACGCGCGGCGCCAGCGTCTCCAGCAGCCCGCTGCCCGCAATCACTTCATATTTCGCCGTTGGTGTGTCTACTCGTATCGTTTGCACGTTGCTTTAATCCTAAATGCACCGGTCGGTGGAGGACCGCCAGAGGATCGCGTTTGCCCGTTCGGACATGGATTTAAGGCCAGATTGGCACCTTGGGGCATATGACCCGAAGTGTGCCTTTTGTCGGAGACTTCTTGTAATAGAACCTTGAAGTGATAGACAATAGTGAGAGAGGTTCCCCGCGAATATCCCCGTGCTTTCTGCCGCTTCTGAGCTGCTTCTCAGACAGCATCCCCCCAGCCACTCAAAGCATCCAGCACACCCCGGGAGCATCAAAGCGCGCAGGTGAACTTCGTTCGCAGGAGGATTGCGATGGCACAAGAAGCTTTTACTGAAAAGACCGGGCAGGACGTACACGAAGGCGGACACCTGTGGCCCTACATCGACGGGCTTGTTCGCGAGGAACCTGCAACTGCACAACCCGGCCCGAAGCCGGTCAAGGGGGCCGGTGTGCATTCTGAAGTCCGCATGGGCCGGGCGCAAAATGAATCCGGACTGATCTGGGTTACTACCGTCTTCATGGTCATCTTCCACATCGGCGCGGTTGCCGCGCTGTTCTTCTTCAGTTGGACAAACCTGATTGTTGCGATAGTGCTTTATGTGTTTGCCATCAATTGTGGAATTGGCATGGGCTATCACCGTCTGCTGGTGCACCGCGGATACCAGGTGCCTAGAGTGGTGGAGTATTTTCTCGCCATGTGCGGCACGCTGTCCCTTGAAGGCGGACCGATCGCCTGGGTGGCCACGCACCGCATCCACCATCAGCACAGCGATAAAGAGGGCGATCCGCACACGCCGCAGGAAGGCACCTGGTGGGCGCACATGGGTTGGATCATCTCAGGCAAGGCGCTCAACACACAGACCGCCGCGCTGGCCCACTACGCGCCCGATCTTGCCAAGTTTCGCTTCCACGTCTGGCTGAGCAAATACCATTGGGTGCCGTTGACGGTGCTGGGGGCAGCGCTGCTAGTTGTGGGGACTCTGGTTGGCGGCATCAAGGTTGGCGCTGGTCTTTTCTTGTGGGGCATCTTTCTGCGTGTCACGCTTGGCCTGCATGCGACCTGGCTGGTCAACTCTGCAACCCATCTGTACGGCGGACGCCGCTTTGAAACTCGCGACGATTCGCGCAACAGTTGGTGGGTAGCGCTGGTTACCGGCGGCGAGGGATGGCACAACAACCACCACGCGAATCCGGTCTCAGCCCGTCACGGCCTGGCGTGGTATGAGTTCGATCCCAATTACTACGGCATCTGGCTGATGAAGAAAATCGGCCTGGCGAGGCAGGTGAAGATCGCAAAGTTCACCAGCCGCGACCCCGACGAAACTGGATCGCGCGTCACACATATGACGATTTCGCGATAATTGGTGGCGACGCTCCAGAACTGGAAAACTCCTCCGCGTCTCTGACTGAGATCCGATCTCAGCTTCAGATCATCCCAGCCAGACTAGTGGAATAAGTCCAGCCGCAGCCAGTCCCACGAGAAACATCAAAGCTTGCAACCCCGTCTTCTTATCGGCCAGGCTGTAGGCGTAAATCCCTTTCACAATGTTATTGCTGGCCGCGGCAATCAGTATTGCGCCAGCCGCAACCTTCACCGGAGTGAGTGTTCCCGCCGCCTGAGTTAGTCCCATGATGAATGGGTCTACGTCGCTAACTCCCATAATGGCTGCAAGAGTATCAACTCCGCCTTTGCCCAGATACGTGACGGCTAACTGGGTAATAACCAGCATGGCAAGAAACAGCCCGGCAAACATGAAGGCCGTGAGCAACTCGAGCGGATTCTTCGGATCGTACTCCCGCTCCACCTCTCCCGTGCTCTTGTCCGTGCGGCGTGACCAGAGCCATCCGAAGCCCAGGGCTGCGCCTGCCAATACAAGAAAAGGCACCAACAGCACAGCCATCAGTTGCCGATTGAAGAGCGCAAGCAGAGCTGTCAGGCGCAGATACATCACACCGCAGGCAATCAGGATGCCGCCCGCGAACAGATGCGGATGATTCTCGCGTGCTGCCCGCTTCGCCATCACCACCGTAGTGACTGTCGAAGAGTAAGCGCCGCCAAGCAACGCCGCCAGCACAATACCACCCTGCCCCTTGGTCACTTTCTGCAGCACATAACTCGCATAGGAGATAGTGCTGATAGCAACCACCACCAGCCAGGTCTTGAAAGGATTGATGTGGAACTGGCCAAACTCCTGATTGGGTAACGCGGGCAGAATAACTCCGCTTAATAGCATGAACTTGGCAAACGTAAGTATCTCGTGCGGAGCGATAGTCGTTGCCAGCTTCTCAAGAGCGGCTTTCAAGTCGAGCAACAGCAGGCTCGCAATGGCCAGCGTTGTGGCAATCCAGAAGTGTCCGTAACAGATCAGTGCTCCAACCAGAAAGGTCGCCAGCCCCGACATCTCCGTAGTGACTCCGGCCACCGTGGCAGAAGTGAGCTTGTGCCAATACGAAAGCATCAGAAATCCGGCGATGACCAGGAAGCCGATCGTCAGGGGCAGCAACTGCGTGCCGGAGAACAGGGCAAGGGAATAGCCGATTAGTCCGATCAGCGGAAACGTACGCACTCCGCCGAACGAGTAACTGCCTGCCGACTTGTGCTCCTCTCGTTCCAGTCCCAGCAGGAACGATAGAAAAAGCACCAGAACAATCTTCACTGCCTCAGGAGGTAACTGCTGGAAGATCGCCATTCGATTCGGACCTCCGTTTCGATCGCCATGCGCAGGATCTGGCACGAATTACAATCCCGGCGCAGGCTTACAGCGCGCGCTCAATTCTCAAGACGCTGAACAACCTGCTAGACAGCTTACACTCTGTCATGGCTGGGCCGTCGAAGGATTCACTTGCGAACGCCGCCTCGCAATCCCGGCAACCTGCAGAACAAGCGTAATAGCAACGCAGATCGCGACCGTCGCCACAAAAGGAAGGTGCTGCTTTTCAACTCCCTGGTATGCGAACGAATGGACTGCGGCCAATGCAAACGCGGCATAATTCCAGCGTTGAAGCTGCTTCCATCGCGGGGAGCCGAGCGCTCGCAGGGAATAGTCATTTGACGTTGCCAGCAGCGCGATGAGGACAAGGACGCTGACTGCCCCCGAGTAGTTGGCAAGCCCGAAGAGATCGTGGCGCAAGGGAAAGCCGTGGTGTTCCTTCGGCCCGTAGACGTAGTACAGCCAGGGCCGCCCCCGCAGGTGTACACACTGGCCGATTGCCGAGTGCAGAATCCCTAGAGTCCCCGCCCAGATGCCCAGGTCACGCCTCAGGTCGCTCGATATAGGGTTCTGCCGCTTTTGAACCAGATTCCACGGCCCCACGAGCAGCGTTGCAGCCAGCATAGCCAACGCAGGGTAAGCAGTGGCAAAGCTTGCCCGGTTCACAACATCCTTGTAGGGGCGTGTGAAGTAAAGAGTAGCGACGCCGATGACAGAGAGGACAAGCAGTGGCAGATGGTGCCTGAGCAGCCGCAAGCGTAACCGTCTTTGTTTCCTTTGGAAGAGGACCGTGAGCGGGCTCAAGTGAATTCTCTCTCAGGGGACTGTGTAAACAACTGGCGCTCGCGGCCTTGAGAGTCGCAGGGCTGAGCGCTGCCGGTTCTGCATGAATTATATATAGGTGGAAGCATCTGCTACTCAGCTGGTGGGCGCAGCTTTGCCAGAGGAGGTGCCTCGCGCAATATTTTGTGAGTCAGGCGCCTCCTATCTCACTTGCCAACCCCGGAGTCGATCTTTGGCCGATCCCTGATGCACAGGGCTTGAACCTCGAACTTGTTGTGGCTGCGATTCTGCACCAAAGTGAGATGCGGCGGAGCCTATATACTTCGCCGCCTTCTTATAACAATCACAGCCTGTTTCAACGGTCCTTGTTCAACGGTCCAGGGTTAGTTGTGTCCCCCGCCGCCGTGGCCACGTCCACCACCACCGCCGCGGGCTTGTCCGCGGCCATGGGAGCTTTGTCCGCCTCCGCTATAACCGCCGCCGACGTGGGCAACACCACCACCGCCGCCATAGGAGGCGCGGCCCGGTCCGCCGTGATATCTCCCTCCACCTTCACGGCTGAAGCGATGCCCGCCCCAGCCGTGGCTATAGCCCCAACCGCCCCATGGGCCCATGCCCAGGAAGATGCCGTTGTAGAAGTATCCGGGCCCGTAATAGCCCATAGGCGCGCACTCGTAAGGTGCGTAGCCGTAGTAACCGTACGAACACACCGGCTGAACGCCGAGGTTGACGTAGATCTGTGCATTAGCCGCTGGCGCCAGGGCTAGGCCAACAAGCAATGCTGCACTACCGAGGAGAACTTTGAGTCTGCGCATGTGACCCCCCTTTTAAGGTGTCTGCGGTGCCTTGTGTTGCGTGGGGTGCCGTGTAGCCGAAAAGGACAAGCCTGCAACAGCGGCAGCCATCAGGATCTCCAATTGATATTGGGTGCGTTCAAGAGTTGCCCGCGAATCCGTCGGGGCCAACCTCTATCTATCCCCATATTGCTCACACTAGTCGTCGTGATTGCTTAAGTCTGAGCAATAAGGGCCACATCCGGAATGAACAGATTCTGCGCCTGCACCGCTGCTGGCCTCTTCACCAGCTATGCAGCCACTCCTCATCGCGGCCAATCCGCACTGGCGCGTTGAACAGTTCGCTCAATCGTGCCTCGGTCAGGAGCTCCGCACGCGGGCCGTCGGCAACAATCCGGCCGTCGCGCATCAGAATTACGCGCTCGATCTCAGGCAAGATATCGCCCAGGTGATGCGTCACCAGCACCAATCCCGTGCCCTCCTGCGCAAGCCTGCGCAAAGTTTCGCGCAGCTCCCGTTGCGCCGCCAGGTCCAGCGCATTCGAAGGCTCATCGAGCAGCAACTGCTGGGGCCTGTGCACCAGCGCCCGCGCAATCAGGATGCGCCGCTTCTCGCCGGCAGACATGGTGCCCACCAATTGCGAGCCCAGATGGGTTGCCTCCATCCGCTCCAGAGCCTCAGCAGCCCGCGCACGCATCTCTTCGGTCACATGCAGATTGGGCCACAGGGTTGAAGCGGAGAAAAACCCAGCCGTCACTGCATCCAGGCCGGTAGTCACGGCGGTCCGCTCGCCGGGCAGCTCCGCCCCCATCAAACCGGCTCCCACAATCCCGAAGTGCCTGCGCAACTGGGTCAGATCCCAACGCTCGCGTCCAAAGATCCGCACCAGCATTTCCGGCTGAACGATGGGATAGATCTGGCAGGTCATTGCCAGGATCAGCGTCGACTTGCCGCATCCGTTCGGCCCCAGAATGGCAACGTGCTCTCCGGCGCGAATGGTAAGGTTCACGTCGCGCAGAACGATCCGGTCGCCGCGCGCGACGTTAACCTGGCGCAGATCAAGAAAGTCCGCTCCAAACTCCGCCACTGGATTCTGCGCCAGCTCGACCGATTTCTCCGTCATCAAACCTCCACCACAGGGCCCCATCCACCTGCTAGATTAAATGGGTTGACCCCATTACCGAGATGACTGACCTTTCCCGACTCATCATTCCCCGCGGTTTCCGCTTCGGCGCCATCAAAGCCGGCCTCAAGGCCAGTGGACGACCCGACTTTGCCATCATCGCCGCCGATGCCCCGGCCGGCGCCGCCGCAGCCTTCACGGCCAACCGCGTCACCGCCGCGCCCCTCATCGTGGACAAGCAGCACCTGACCGCCACAAAGGGCAAGGTGCGCGTAGTGGCCATCAATGCGGGCAACGCCAACTGTGCAGCCGGCCAGCCCGGTCTTGACGCAGCCCACGCCACCTGCGCTGCCGCGGCAAAGATCTTCGCCTGCCGGCACGAAGAAGTCTTCCCGTCCTCCACCGGCGTTATCGGCGTGCCCCTTCCTGCGGAAAAGCTCATCGACGTGATGCCCACGCTAGCTGCCTCGCTTGGCTCCGAGTCCGATCACTTTATGGAAGTAGCCGAAGCCATCCTGACCACCGACACGGTAGAAAAGACCGCCTTCGCACGCATTGAAGTCGCAGGTTCCGACGGCACCGCGCAGGAGATTCGCATCGCTGCCCTCGGCAAGGGCTCGGGCATGATTCATCCGCAACTGGTGCCCCACGCCACCATGCTGGTCTACATCATGACCGATGCAGCGGTGGAGCCGACCGTTCTCGACGGGTATCTGCGGCCCGCAATCGACGTCAGCTTCAACCGCATCTCGGTCGATGGCGACACTTCAACCAACGACACCGTGCTGCTGCTCGCCTCCGGAGCCAGCGGTGCCTCCATCGGCCCTGGCAACCCGGCCTTTGCCGCCGCACTCACCCAGGTCTGCACCTCGCTCGCGAGGCAAATCGTGGCCGACGGCGAGGGAATAACCCATGTCGTCGAACTCCGCATCGAAGGTGCCGCTAACGACGCCGACGCACTTCGCGTTGCCAAGGCCATCGCGCACTCGCCCCTGGTCAAGACCGCCTGGGCCGGCTGCGATCCCAACTGGGGCCGTCTCGCCGCAGCCATCGGCTACTCCGGCGCAGAGATCGATCCCGACCGCATCGACATCTGGTTCGGTGAACATCCCATCTGCCGCGACGGTGGTCGCGCCGCCGAGTTCGATGAAGTCACAGCCCACGCCTATATAGCCCAGACCGAGTTCTCCGTCTCCATCCAGCTCCACCAGGGCAACGGCAGTTGCGTTTTCTGGACCACAGACCTGACCACGCAGTACATCCATATCAACGCCGATTACTCGACATAGCTGCTCTTGCCGCGCCAGCGGCCCGGAGCAGAATGGGTGCGAGCGCCTCGCCCCATAGGCCGGCCTTTGCCATTCCATTTACAATCGCAATAACCCCTGAGGCCACCCTATTCAATGACCATAGCAAGCACGCAAATCGCTACCCAGGCCGGTGCAGCGCCTCCTCATAACGGCTTCTCGCTCATCTCCAATGACAAGCTGCTGCAGCTCTACAGCACCATGCTAAGGTGCCGCATGCTTGAGGAGCGCATCCGTGTTCTGGCTAAACGAAATGGGCCCATCGGACGCTTTGCTGCAGGGAGCCAGGAGGCTGCCGCCGTCGGCATTGGCATCGATCTGCTCCCCGGCGATACCCTTGCCCCTTCGCCCCGCGGGCTTATCCCCTGCTTCGTAAAAGGACTGCCCGTCAGTCGGATATTCTCCGCACTCTCCGATCGCCCCACCCGTGCCCGGTCGCTCTATGCACCGCTCAAGATCATTCCTTCCTCGTTGAGCCTCCGCGCACAACTCGACAGTGCCATTGCAGCGGCCAAGGCGAACAAGGCCAGCAAGAACAAGAAAATAGTCGTAGCCTTCTGCGGCAATTCAAGTGCTTCGCCCGACCTTCTGCATCAAGCCATGCATCGTGCCGGCAAACTACGACTACCCATTCTGCTGGTTTGCCACAGCGATTCCGCTAGCGATGAGATTTGCATCGAAGCGCAGAACTGTGGCTTTCCCGGCGTCGCCGTCGATGGAGATGACGCAGTTGCGGCTTATCGCGTTGCGACTGAAGCCATCGCACACGCTCGCCGAGGCAGCGGCCCTACCCTCATCGACTGCAAGCCATGGCCCCTCGCCGACTCTAAATCAGGCAAGCGCCAAGCGGCCCGTAATCCCATCCTCAACATGGAGAGATACCTGGTCCGCAAAGGGTTATTCGACAGGAAATTCAAATCTAAAGTGACCGCGAACTTCCGTCGTGAGCTCGACGCTGCCATCAAGGACAACTGATTTTCGGCGGGTGGCCGGGTTTGCTAATGCGCCCGCGGATGCGTCTTATCGTAGACCTGCGTCAACTGCGCGGTGGTGAGCTGTGTGTATCGCTGCGTAGTGGAGAGCCGTTCGTGTCCCAGCAGTTCCTGAATTGCGCGCAGGTCGGCGCCTTCTTCCAGCAGATGAGTTCCGAACGCGTGGCGCAGCGTGTGCGGATGCACGTCCGACGAGAGACCGCGGAGAATTGCGATGCGCTTGACGATGCGGCCCACGCTGCGGGTGGTAAGGCGTGCCTGGCCGCCAGCCTTCGCCAGCCCCCGCAGTTGCAGATTCAGGAACAATGCCGGCGTCGCGGTTCCCTTGCTCTTGTCGGCCGCGTCTAGCCGCGCCGACCGCTCCGTAAGATAAGAACGCAGCGCCGCGGCCGCCGCGTCGCCCAGCGGGACATAACGTTGCTTCTGCCCTTTGCCGCGCACCAGGATGGCCTCGTTGGCCCAGTGAATGTCTTCCAGGTTCAACCCCGTCAACTCGGCGTTGCGGATGCCGCAACCATACAGCAACTCCAGAATCGCCTTGTCGCGCGCCGGCCAGCTGGCCGCGTCCTCGCCCACCGAATCCACAACCTGGTTCATCTGCTCAATGGAGGGAACGCGCGGCAGATGTTTTGGCAGGCGCGGCGTGGCCACCAGGGACGCAGCATTCAGGTCGATGTGTCCGGTGCGTGCAAGCCACCTGAACCAACTTCGAATCGCCGCCAGCGCCCGTGCCGCAGACGCTTTTGAAAGGCCGCGATCATAGAGCGTGCCCAGGTAGGCGCGAATGTCGGTGTGCTCGATCCGCTGCACACTCTGGTCCACATTCTGGTCAGCACTCTGCTCGGACTCATAGTGCCCGTTGACCCATGCAGCAAAACCGTGCAGCTCACGCTGGTAAGCCCGCAGCGTGTGTGCGGAAGCACCTCGCTCGTTGGCCAGAACCTTCAAAAAGCCGTTGACCAGATCATCGAGCCGAGAGTGAATCGCCTGAACCGACGTGGTGCTCATGCCGGCTCCTTCTCCGTCTTTGCACGGACAGCCGCCTTTCGGCGACGCGATACCACCGTCGCTCCCACCCGTTCAGCAAATGGACGCGGAGTAGATTTAACGGTCTCCGGTCTCGACGCCCCGCGAGGATGATGCGCGCGATGCACAGCCTTCAGCCGTCCCAGCGCCAGGTGCGTGTAAACCTGAGTGGTTGAGATGTCGGCGTGGCCCAGAATCAACTGCACGCTGCGCAGGTCGGCGCCGTGTTCCACCATGTGGGTGGCGCAACTGTGTCGCAACCGGTGCGGGCTGGCGGTGCTGTCGGCTATCTTCACCAGATGCCAGACCCATTGGCGCGTCAGCGGCATACCGCGGAGTGAGAGAAACAGGCGCGCCGGGTGCTGCCGCGAAGAATCCGGCCGTGCGGCATTGGCTTTGTTCTTGGTACTGATGCGCGCCAGGTGCGGCCGGCCCTCGTGCAAATAGGTCTCAAGCGCAGTCACAGCGGTGCGCCCCAACGGAACAATGCGTTCCTTGTCGCCTTTGCCGCGCACGTGCACGCGGCCTGCATCCAGCGCCAGATCGCCGGTGGAGAGCGCCGTCACCTCAGAGACGCGCAGCCCGCCTGCGTAGAGCAGTTCGAGTATGGCGCAGTCGCGCAGCGCGGTGGCCTTTGCCTGCGGATGCGAGGCAGCCATCCCGGCACGCTCCAGCATCTCCGCAACCTCAGGCTCCGCAAGCGACTTGGGCAGAACCTTCCAAGTCTTCGGTGACTCGATATTCACCGTTGGATCGTGATGAATGCGCCGGTCCAGCAGCAGCCATTTGTAAAAGCCGCGCAGGCAACTCAGCTTCCGTGCCGACGAACGCGAGTCGATGCCGTGGTTGCGCAAATTTTCAAGAAATGCTGACACATCCTCCTGAACCGCCTTCAGCAGCACGCCGTTTCGGCCTTCGATGAACTCCGCAAAGGTCCTCAGATCGCTTAGATAGGCCTCGCAGGTCAGCGGCCGTAAGCCCTTTTCCACGCGCAGATACGCCTGATATTCCTTCAAAAGCGTCAGATTGCTCGGGGTGTCCACAGCTTCAATTATCCGCGCGTTGATGCCATGCCTGCGGCGCCCGGAAGATTGTCGAACCTCGTTCATCAAGGAATCAACATCATCACTAGGTCTCTGGCCGATTATTTTTGTACCAATGCTGGGTGCCCCAGCGTCCTGATTTTGGGACCTGGGACAGCACGAACCTCAACTGCGAAGCACAAATTCATGCGGTCATAGGACTAGCGAAAAGTTTCCTATGGAAGAAGCTAATTTGCCATTGCGCAAGTCAGCGCTTTGAAAGGGCGCGGCTTTAGCCGCGCCGCAAGTGTCGCAAAATGAATGCGGGCTTTGGCCCCTGAGGGAATATAGATTTTACGAGTGGGACTTGTTAAGAGCAGAATGTTTCTCGCAGACCGCAAACTGACTCAAGACGCGGATGCGGCGAATCAGCCTTGCCGAACCGAGCCAACCCGCTTCGACGCATTCCAATGAGCTTCTATCTCCTCCAGCGGCTTGTTCTTGGTCTCCGGCACATAGCGCCAGGTGAATGCCGCCTGGGTCAGGCACATGAGCGCAAGAAAGCCCAGCGTAACCGCTTTGCCAATCACGTGAAATGCATAGGGGAACAGCAGCACCACCATCGCATTGGCCACCCACTGCAGCAGGACGGGAAATGTCATGGCTCTGCCCCGCACATCGTTGGGAAAGATCTCTGGCACCAGCGTCCAGAACACGGGCCCCACGCAGGAAGAGAAGAAGGCAAGGTAGGCAAGAATGAGCACCAGAACCGGCAGGCCGTGAAACCGTCCAGTCAGTGCCGCCGCTATCAAACCGGTGAGCGAAAGCGCCATGCCGAGAGAGCCCGTAATGTACAGCGGCTTTCTTCCGAATTTGTCGATCATGCCCAATGCAAAGATGGTGAAGACAAATTGCGTGACCCCGACCAGAAAAGTGGAGAAGAGCGCGCCATCCACCTTCCACCCCGCGGAAAGGAAGATTGCCGGAGCGTAGTCAATGATGGTGTTGATGCCCGAAATGTGAATCAGAATTGCCAGAAAGGCGCTGGCGATGAGCGCCTTGCGCACCCCCGGCCTGAACAAGCCGCTCCAGTCTTCTGTTGCGCCGCTCAAACTGTCGGCGATAGCGGAAATCTCAGCCTGCGCGGTCTCTTTTCCTGAGATGCGTTCGACCAGAAGGAACGCCTCGCGCGTCCTGCCGATTCTTACCAGAAAGCGCGGAGTTTCAGGAGCGAGAGCGATGAGGATTAGAAACACTGTCGACGGCACAACGCCGGTAAGAAACATCCACCGCCAGTTATGCGGCCCCGTGTTGCGCAGTAAATAATTGATGGAATAGGAGCTCAGCAGGCCGGTAACGATGGACATCTGATAGACAGTTCCCATGCGTCCGCGAATTGAAGACGGAGAAACTTCAGACACATACATAGGCGAGAGCAGGGAAACGCCACCCACGGCCAGGCCGCCAATAAAGCGCGCGAGAATGAAGACAGGAAAGTCTGGCGCAAGCGCAGTTGCGATCGATGTAGCCACAAACAGCAGCGCGACCCACACCAGCATGCGCTTGCGGCCGAAGTGATCGGTCAGCCGCCCGGCAAGATAAGATCCGAGCACGCATCCGAATAGCAGGGAACTGAATGCCCAGCCGAGGCTGATGTCGCCGAGATCGAACTGCCGCACCAGAAACGGACCGGCGCCGGTGATGATGGCGATATCGAATCCAAAAAGCAGCCCGCCCAGCGCCGCGGTACAGGCGAGAAAGACGACATAGCTTCGATTGAATTTCCTGGTCACTGAATCGTGTTCCTGCAAAGTACTACCGGGTGCGGATAAAGCAGGTCCAGTCATGAAAGCAAGCTTCTCCCGGAGCTTATGAATCCGATATGTGGAATTTCGTTATGCGCAAATCCAATAACATCTCGAAACGCTACCAGAGGCGTACGTATACTGTCTAATGTCCGGTATTCCCCGGCGCTGCCATCTGCTGGCGCGCACGACTGGCACGACAGAATTGACATGAGGCCAACGGTCACAGACGTCACACTGAACTCGCAGAGCTACGGACTCCTGCCCAATGGCCAGTCCGTTGAGGCATGGACCCTCGGTGTCCCACACGGTCTCACGCTCGAAGTCATCACTTACGGCGGTATTGTGACGCGTCTCCTCGTTCCTGACCGTCATGGAACTTTGGACGACGTTGTATTGGGTTGCGCCGATCTCAACTCCTATCTGGCAGGGCATCCATATTTCGGCGCAATCACCGGTCGTGTTGCCGGCCGCATTGCAGGCGCTGCATTTCGTCTTGAAGGCAAGACATACGAACTCGCGCACAACGACCCACCCAACCATCTCCATGGTGGAATCCAGGGCTTTGACAAGAAGGTCTGGAACGCAATGCCGGTTGATCGTACTGACGGAGCGCCCTCGCTGCGACTCGCATATCGCAGTCCCGACGGCGAAGAGGGATACCCGGGCAACGTCGACGTGACGGTCACGTATACCGTCACGCACGACAACACGTTTCTGATCGAAACCCATGCGAGTACAGACCGGCCCACTCCGTTCAACCTTACCAACCATTCCTACTTCAACCTTGCCGGAGAATCAGTCGGCTCAATCGAAGATCATGAACTCCAGGTGTTCGCCGGCGAATTTGTTGCCGCAGATGAATCGATGACGCTCCTCGGCCGGCTTGAATCCGTATCCGGGCGCGACAACGATTTTCGCCGGCCTCGCCAGCTTGGCGAAGCGATTCCTCAGCTTCATCAAAACCACGGCGATCTCTACTTGCTGAGTGGCAATGCCACGGACAGTCGAGGCGCAAATCTTGTGCGAGCTGCGCAACTCGTGCATCCCGGCAGCGGTCGAGTGTTGAGCGTGTTCACGACCGAAACGTACATGCAGTTCTATACAGGCAGCCATTTGGACGGATCCATCACCGGCAAATCCGGCGCCAAGTACGCACGGTACTCCGGGCTTTGCCTCGAATGTCACGGTTATCCTGATGGCGTAAGCAAGCCTCAACTTGGCGATATAATTCTTAGCCCAGGTGCGCCGCAACATCGCGTTACGGCGTATGCTTTCTCTACCACTGCCGAACTGGGCCCTTCGACCAACGGATAGCACGAGAATAAGGAAAGATCGTCACGAACAGGCAAATCGAATATGGCTCACAGTGCAAATGTCCTGGACAAACCGCTGATCCACCCCGACTACAGCCTGACCGGTGTGAACGCCACGCTGGCCGTCGAAAAGGGGCTGGCAGAAGCCGATTGGTATCAATGCGCCGTTCCGCGCGAGACCCTGCGCAAGCTGCTGGTACGCCGCGATGGACCAGCGATCCGCGACACAATTCTCTGGTTTGCACTGCTCTTCGGCGCCGGTGTTGCGACCTATGCTCTCTGGGGCTCCTGGTGGGCCATTCTCCCCTACGCGATCTACAGCGCACTCTACGCCTCGACCTCAGACTCGCGCTGGCATGAGAGCGGTCATGGGACAGCGTTCAAGACCGACTGGATGAACAATGCACTTTACGAGATCGCGTCGTTCATGGTGATGCGCGAGTCGACAATCTGGCGCTGGAGCCACAACCGTCATCACAGCGACACCATCATAGTTGGCCGCGACCCTGAAATCGCCGTGCCCCGCCCGCCAAGTTGGAAAGCTATCGTCCTTACGTTTCTGGGTGTGCGCGCGTACCCGATCTACTTCAAGGCTGTGCTGATGCACTGCATCGGCCGCATGTCCGCCGCCGAGGAGACCTTCATTCCCGAGACAGAGTTTCCCAAGGTCTATCTCAGGGCGCGCATCTATTTCCTCATCTACGCCTCCGTCATCGGACTTTCAGTCTATCAGCGCAGCATTCTCCCGCTGATGCTCGTCGGGCTCACGAACGTTTTCGGCACCTGGCTCATGCCCATCTATGGCATGACGCAGCATGCCGGCCTGGCAGAGAACGTCCTCGACCACCGTCTCAACTGCCGGACGGTTTACATGAATCTGATCAACCGCTATCTCTACTGGAACATGAACTACCATGTCGAGCACCACATGTTTCCGCTGGTTCCGTATCACGCGCTACCCAGGCTCCACGCCGCGGTAAAGGATGACTGCCCCACGCCCTACGCGAGCATTCCGGCTGCGTGGCGCGAGATTATTCCTGCCTTGCGCAAGCAGATCAAGGACCCGGCCTATTGCGTCAAACGCAAGCTGCCCGAGCCAATGGCGTGTGTGAGCGAAGCTTGCTTTACATCGCAGGTCCAGCCCGATGCCGAGGGTTGGATAGAAGTTTGCGCTGCCGCCGATTTGCGGTGCGCCGATGCCATTCGCTTCGACCACGGCCGGAAATCATTCGCAATTTATCGCGATGAAGAGGGCCGACCCTACGCAAGCGACGGATTCTGCACCCACGGCAACACCCACCTCTCCGGCGGCCTGGTAAAGGGAAAGATAGTCGAGTGCCCCAAGCACAATGGGCGCTTCAATCTCATTGACGGCTCGCCTGCGCGTGCGCCTGCCTGCCGTGGTCTCGCGACCTATCCAGTTGAGGAACGGAACGGCCGCATCCATATAAACGTTGCCCATGCGAGCGGCGCCGGAGCGCGGTTACAGGAGGCTTTCAAGTTTCGAGTGGTCAGCAACTGCAGTGTTGCAACGTTCATCAAGGAGCTGGTGCTTGAACCTGAGAACGGCAGCGAAAAAATTGCATTTGCACCTGGCGATTATTTGCAACTCGACATTCCCGCCTACGACTCCATCCGCTTCCGCGAGTTTGATATTCCAGAGCCCTTTGCCACCGTGTGGAAGAACCAGCACGTCTTCGATCTTGTGGCGCGCAATCCCGAGTCAGGCCGCCGCAACAATTATTCACTCGCGAGCAATCCGCAGACGGAACGCACACTTCGCTTCAACGTGCGCATTGCAACGCCGCCACCGGGACAGGACTGCGCTCCCGGCGCCGGCTCCAGTTACGTCTTCTCGCTTCGGCCCGGCGACATCGTTACCGCCATCGGCCCCTTCGGTGATTTTCACGTCAAGCCCACGCAGCATGAGATGGTGTATATCGGCGGCGGCGCAGGCATGGCCCCGCTGCGCGCTCATCTCGCGCACCTGCTTGAGACCCAGCGGACCGCCCGCAAAATCAGCTACTGGTACGGCGCGCGCTCCAGGCAGGAAATCTTCTACGAAGAGTACTTCCGCGATCTCGCCAACGCTCACAGCAACTTTACCTTCCACCTTGCTCTTTCCTCGCCGCTCGCTGAGGACAACTGGACCGGGCACACCGGCTTTATCCACGAAGTGGTTCTTGAAAAATACTTGCGCGACCACCCCGACCCCACCGCCGTCGAGTATTACCTTTGCGGGCCGCCGATGATGATCAAGGCATGCAATCGCATGCTTGCTTCGCTCGGCGTGCCCGCGCAGCAAATAGCCTACGACGAGTTTTAAAGCGGCACAAAAGTAAACGCGCCCAAGGCAGGAGCACTCCGCACGGCTTATTTCTTGAGGGAAAGCCACTCAGATGTTGTGACTTTGGGTACATCCACTCCGATTCAGGCATGGTCTTCTCCAAACCTTCACGTGCAAAATGGGACCGTTTTAGATGAGAATAGAGTTGGATGAGTTTATCGAGCAGGATTGAGGGAAGTTTGGCAGCTACGCAAATAGATATTCACAAGTTGACCGCCCAGGAGTTCAAGCGGCGGGTTCTGGATTGCAAGCCCAAGGTTGCGGTCTTCGATTGCGATGGAACGCTGTGGGGAGGCGACTCGGGCTATGGCTTCATGGTCTGGTCGCTCGAGCAAGGGCTGGTTTCACGCTCCACCAGCGACTGGATCGACACCCGCCACCGCGCCTACCGTTCCGGTCAGGTCAGCGAAGAAGAAATCTGCGGCGAGATGGTGCAGATTTATGCCGGCCTGCGCGACCTGGAGCTGCGCGCCGCCGCCGCCCAGTACATAAAGGAATTTGTTCACGAACACATCTTTCCGGAGATAGCCGATTTAGTCGCGACACTGCGCAAGGATGGCGTGGAACTTTGGGCAGTCAGTTCCACCAACCGCTGGGTGGTTGCCGAGGGAGTGCGCGATTTTGGCATCGCGGAGGACCACGTTCTAGCCGCCGAGGTCCGGGTCACAGACGGGCTTATTACCACCGAGATCGTAGACGTGCCCACCGGTCCGGGCAAGGCTGTTGCGCTCAAGCGGGTGGGATTGACCGCGCCCGATACGGTCTTCGGCAACTCCATCCACGACCTGGCGATGCTGGAACTGGCGCGCCACCCTTTCCCCGTCAACCCTTCTCCTGCGCTGCTTGAGGCGGCCGCAAAGAACAACTGGGGCTACTTCCGTCCGGAGTCTGCCGAGGGAATCGAAGCGGGCGTGGACGGGGAATAAGAAGCACCCGGATTTTCCGGTTGAAGCCTTCGGGTAAAACTTAATCGGGCTTTGGCGGATTGCAACGCAGAGCTGATCGAGTATCCCTTTCTTCACTAGGTACACGCCAATGGTCGTCAGAGGTATCGGCATTGCCGCCGCGCTCGAAAGCAGCGCATCGGCAATAGTGGCCGCCAGGTTTACACCGTCCATTTGTTGGCGGTTGGCGCAGTAGGCGCACTGCTCACAAATCAAATATTTGAAATCCGATGCCACCCCGCGCAACCAGGAATCCACATAGATCTCTTTCGACTTGCGCAGATGCATGCCAAACATGCCGCCCAGGTATTGCGGCGGTCCATCCGGGTCATACACTTCAAGCCCGAAGGATTTTGCATTCGCCAGAATGTCCGCCGCAAGTTTCTGACTCATAGGCGGGCTGACGAGCCCTCCGATCAGGGTGTCCATCAGAGTTTCATCGTCGTTCCAAAAGCGCTGCGCTTCTGCGAGATTGTAGCTCATCGCGAGTCTCCCGGAGGCCCTGGCATTCTAGATGTCGTTCATTTCGCTTACACTAGAGGCGTGGAAGAAAACCAGTCCAATGCAAGCTCCAGGCCAAATGGCCCGGCCCTCCGCTTTGTGGCGGCTGCCCTGATTGTACGCGGGGGGCAGGTTCTGATTGGTCAACGCCGAACCGATCAGCCGATGGCTTCGTTGTGGGAGTTTCCCGGCGGCAAGATCGAAGCCGGCGAAAGCCCGGAGCAGGCACTGGCCCGCGAATTGGACGAAGAACTGGGCATTCAGGCAGCCATTGGCCCCCCCGTCACCCGGATCCGCCACAACTACCGCCACGGCGGCGCCGTCGACCTGCAATTCTTTGCCGTCCACGAGTTCACCGGCGAAATCGACAACCAGATCTATCAGCAGGTCCGCTGGGTACGCCTTGAAGACCTCACCGGCTACGACTTTCTCGCCGCCGACCGAGGCCTAATCCGCGATCTGGCCGCCGGCAAGCTGCTGTAGTTCAGGTCAATGTGAGTGCCCCAGATCTCGTCCGCGCAGCGGATGAGACCCGGGCGTTTCGCAAAAGCTGAAAGCTAGAAGCTGCTTCTCAGTGTCCCGGCATCATCCCCCACAGCATGACCATCGTCATGCCGATGACGATGATGCTGGTCCCCCACGCAATCACATTCCACAGCCGCGAATTCTTGTGCTCGCCCATCAGGTCTTGGCGGTTAATGAGCATCAGCATGAGAATAATCACCACCGGAAGCAGAACGCCGTTTAGCACTTGGGAGAGAATGGCCACGTTGATCAGTTGCGCGTCCGGCAGCAGCAGCACGGTTGCGGCCCCGCCGGCGATCAGTAGCGAATAAAGCCAGTAGAAAAACGGTGCCTCTTTGAAGCTCTTGTCCACGCCCGACTCGAACCCCATGCCCTCGCAGACCGTGTAAGCCGTTGAGATGGGCAGGATCGAAGCCGCGAACACCGAGGCGTTAAAGAGTCCAAAGGCGAAGAGCAGGAAGGCGTAGTCGCCGGCCAGCGGGCGCATCGCTTCCGCGGCGTCTGAGGCAACCTGGATGGCTCCCATTCCATGCACATAGAGCGTGGCCGCGCAGGCCACCACAATGAACCACGCCACCAGGTCCGTGAAGAAGCTGCCCACAATCACGTCCAGCCGCGAGGCCGCGTAGTCCTTGACGCGGATGCCCTTCTCCACAATCGACGACTGAAGATAGAACTGCATCCACGGAGCGATCGTGGTGCCCACAACGCCGATGGCCGTGTAGATATAGGACTTGTCGTTCCAAACCGACTTTTGCGGCAGCTTGACGGTGGCCCACAGCGCATCGTGCCAACTGGGCTGCGACAGCACCCCGGCGAAGATGTATGCGATATATACGACCGATGCGACAAGGAAGATTTTTTCGGTGCTCTTGTAGCTGCCCTTGACAACCATGTACCACACCAGAGCCGCGCAAAAAGGCACCGAGATGTACTTGGTCACGTGGAACAGGTGCAGCGAGCCGGCAATGCCGATGAACTCCGTGACCACATTGGTGTAGTTCACCACCACCAGCAGCACCATCAGCACAAACGTGAGCCGCAGGCCGAACTCCTCGCGGATAAGGTCGCTGAGGCCCTTGCCCGTGACCACCCCCATTCGCGCGCACATCTCCTGCACCACGATCAGAGCGATGGTAATGGGAAGCATCATCCACAGCAGGGTGTAGCCGTATTGCGCGCCTGCCTGGGAGTAGGTGAGGATGCCGCCGGAGTCGTTGTCGACATTTGCCGTAATGAATCCGGGGCCGAGAACGGCCAGGAACAGCAGTATCCGGATTCGCCAACGCTTCCACATGCCCGGTCGGTCCTATGGTGGGTTCATTTTGAGTTTCCTCACTGACCATAACAGGCGAGGCCGGAATGTGCGAGTGCTGGATTTGCGAGTCTCGGACATGCAAATTCGGGTAGACGAAGCCTCAAACGCAGTCTCATGAGAAGGATCGGCAAAATTTTGTTATCTTGGTACATTATTACCAAGATAACAAGAGGAACCAATGCCGCACGAACCCCAAAATCGCGAACCCGTAGTTGTCGAACGTGTCCAGACTGGCGTTAGGATGGAAAAACGCATGCTCAAAGTGCTCAAAGCGCTCGCCGAGCAAAAAGACATGACCCTCGGCGACCTGCTTGAGGGAATCGTCCTTCACGCCATTGAGGGCAAGGTCGTCCCGTTCTCTCCGCAAACGCTCAAAGAGATCGAGCAGTTCAAGTCGCTCTACGGAATGACCCTGAAAGCATCAGATAGTCACAACCTGAAGGAGCGCAAGCGCTAGTCCACCGCCCTCTTGACAGCCCCCGGCGGTCGAGACTACAACTCGCTTTCACCATTAAAAAGCCAGGAGGGCTCGCTCAATGCATTCGTCCGATTCCAATGAAGGTTTGCCGGCAAGACGCAAGTTGCTTGGAGGCATGGTCTCCGCAGCCGCACTTCTCGGCTTGAATGCGGCGAACGCCGCGGCCAGCGCGCCTGCCCCGGCACCCGCGCCAACCGGGCAACTGGAAATACCGGAAGAACTTTTCGCGCAAGCCCGCCTGCGTAACTACAAAACCCGCCGCAGTTCGAGCTGGGACCGCACCGGAGGCAACCGCGATGCAACTCCCGTAGAGTCCGGCCAATCTGCCACGCTGCTCGATATCACCGGCGCCGGCGTCGTTACGCACATCTGGTTCACCATCGCCTCGCCGGATCCGATGCACCTGAAGAATCTTGTTCTCCGCGCCTGGTGGGATGGCGAGAGCACCCCATCGGTCGAAACGCCGATCGGCGATTTCTTCGGACTCGGTCTGGGCGAATACTTCGTTTACCAGTCGGCGCTGCTGGCCGTTGCGCCCATCAAGGCGCTCAATGCCTACTTCCAAATGCCGTTTTCCACCTCCGCCCGCATTACCGTAACCAACGAAGGCAAGGTCCGCACCAACGCGCTTTACTACGCCATCGACCACGTAACACTGCCCACCATCCCCGCCGATCTCGGCCGGTTCCACGCGCAGTATCGCCAGGCCGCTCCCTGCCATGGCTGGACCAACGACTGGACCAACAACGGCAGCCCCGGAATCAACGACCGCAAGAATCTTGACGGCCAGGACAACTACGTCTTCATGGAGGCCAAAGGCAAAGGGCATTTTGTCGGCGTCACGCAGGCCGTGTTGCAGAACCAGACCGGATGGTTCGGCGAAGGCGACGACATGATCTTCATCGATGGGGACAAGCTGCCGACCATCAACGGCACCGGCTCCGAGGACTACTACAACGGCGCCTGGGACTTCGGCCTGCAGTCCTTCGGCTACCAGCACAACGGCGCGCCCTACATGGTCGATCCGGAGCGCATCGGAGGCCGCTATTGCCTCTACCGCTGGCACACTGAGAGCCCCATCACCTTCGACGAGTCAATCCGCGTCACCATCGAGCACGGCCACGCCAACCACCGCTCAGACGACTTCTACTCCGTCGCCTACTGGTACCAGACCGAGCCTCACGCCGCCTTCCCGGCTTTGCCCGCCGCCGAAGACCGCATCCCCAAAATGTTCAACCCCGGCGGCCCCGCCGCCCCCGCCCCCATGCCGAAAGACTAACCACCGGGGCAGGCGAGAAACTGGAAAACGCGCGACCTCCGCACGCAACGGCCGCCTGTCAGGCTCCTCATTCTGCTGGCTTGGGTCGCCCGGAGAAGCCGCTGGCTTCGCGCAGAGCGTCGGCGTCCATCAGCTTGCCGCCCATCATCACACTGCGCGTGTTCCTCAGGTCGCCGATCCGATGCGAGGGGTCCCCCTCAACCAGCACAAGATCTGCTTGCTTGCCAACGGCTATCGAGCCGGTGGTTTCATCCACGTGCAGAAGCCGCGCCGGAACAATCGTTGCCGCCGCAAGCGCCTCCTCCGGCGTGAATCCGGCTGCGACATAAAGCTCGAGTTCCCGCACAAGCTCCAGTCCCGAGCCGTCTGTCCCGGCAACAATCGGAACACCTGATTGGTGCATCAGCGTGACCAATGCCGAAAGCCTGGCAAAGCTCTTGCGGTAGTCCTCGCGCGTCAGATCCTTCGGCACTGCAAAGCCGCCTTGGCGAAACCCGCGCTCCGTTGCCGGTGGAAGCGTGCCGACAAAGGGCGCATAGGCGGGAGACAGATCGCCATTTTCCGCCACAAACAATGATTCGGCCACCACCAGCGTGGGATCGGAAACGATCTTGCGCGCGGCCATCGTAGCCACCAGCGGCTTAATCGGCGCCGCGTTCAGATCCACGTCCTTCGCATAACGCCCAATGCCGTCAAAGCGATTCATCCCGTTCGATGTCGCCACCACCGCGTCCGGCATCGCTTCCATCATCACAAAGTAGATATGCGTAATCTCGTCGTAGCCCGATGCGATTGCCTCGGATGGACGCATGCCCGCTGGAACATGGCCATGCACATGAAGCCCCAGTTTGTGCGCTTCTGCCGCCGCCGGCGCTACCCATGCCGGATTGTAGGTGCCGTAGAACTTGATCCCGGTAAACCCTTCCGCCTTCGCCTTCTCGACCGCGGCAATCGCCTCATCCGCCGAGGTAACAATCGTGCCGAACTGCGCGCTGTTTGGCCCCTTGCCGTCAATCAGCACCGAGGGATACACCTTGGGCGACAGCAGTTCGCCTTTCGCGCGCCGCGCCGCGCGCGCCAGGGTCAACGCATTGTCGTTGCCTGGGTCGCGCACCGAGGTGATGCCTAACGACAGCAGAAATGGGCCCGCGAAGTCGTCGGCCACATGCTGGTGCGAGTCCCAAAGACCCGGCACCAGCGTCTTTCCCGCGCCATCCAGAATCTGCGCATCCTTCGGCGCAGGCGTTGTTGCCGCCGGTCCGGCCGCCACAATCAACCCTTGGTCCACCACCACCGTCTGGTCGTCCGCAAAGTGCGTCCCGTCCACGAATGCGCGCACATGCGTAAAGGCGACCGGCCCCGCCGGCGTCTTCAGCAGCGCCTTGGCCAGCACTGGACTTCGCGCCGCTACAGCGTCGTCTTGCGCTTTGATCAGGGCGATCAGGTCGCCCTCGTAACCTTCAGGCAACAGTCCCAGTCCGCCAACAAAGCCGAAGAACTTTCCCTCCGAGGTCGCCCACACGCAAACAGGCGTTGGCGACAGGCCGGTGATCGCCCACGCTGTCACCGTCTTCTTCGTTTCGCCTTTGCCCACCGCCAGATCCGTGAGCCGCTCTGCGCGCGCGCGTCCGCCCGGCAACAGCGCCAGCGACTTGTCCGGAGAGCGAAGCAGCGTCTCCAGCAGAATCTGTGTGCCTCCTGAAAACGTGCCGCCTTGCGTCACATAGAAGGCCGGAGCAGTGTAGGCCGCTCCTCCGGCATCCACCGGACTCTTCCAGCTTGCTTTGTTGCCCTCCCCACCTTGAACGTTTCGGCCGCATCGCCCTGCGGCGTCACTCCGCGCACTTCCAGCATCGACGGCATTCCGTCGCCGCCGATCACGGCCCGCTGGTCCATCTCCCACACCTGCCCGCGCAATAGCACGCTGTCGCGCGACATCTGGCTGCCATCCTCCGCCGTCCAGATGTATCCTTTGCCATTCGTCCCCGAGGTCGAGAGAATCGTGAAGACCTGTGCGCCGGCCGGAGGCTTGGCCAGCTTGTCGGCCGATACCTGCGCCTGCGTCGTGCCAAGTGCAATCAGCAGCGCTGCCGCCAGAACGGGCAGTGTTCTTGTGACTTTCAGCAAGGTGAGAGCGAAACTGCCGACAGCGGCGTAGTGTGGCATGGTCATCATGGCTCCTTCGTGGCTTCTCCGGCGTCTCCCTGTCTTCCATGAGAAACGGTGGCGCATGGGCAATTGAATGAGAACCCGCGTGCGGGTTGAGTCTCAAAAAGTCTCTGGGGAACGTACCGGAAGAATGGAAATCGCTCGAGTGCTGGGGAACGAGCGATTCCGCTTCCTCTGCGAGCCATCCTATCACTTGCTTGGCGAAATACTCGTTGCTTTTTCCAACAAAAAGGGCAGACTCTTCATCGTGAAGAATCCACCCTTTTGTGAAAACACAACCTTCAGTCCGACCAGTCTCTAAGCCGAAACTGCATACTCATGCTCGACCGGTTCCTCAACGTCCATGCTCAAACTTAGCAACGATTCCACCACATCCACCGCGCTGTAGCTGTCGCGTCCCGGCGTCAGGTACTGCGCAATCGTATTCAGGTCATCGCCAACCGTTACCAATGCCGGTTCCACCGTCTGGTCTTTGCGCTGTTGCGCATGCCCAATGTTGGCCATCAGGGCATTGCAAAGGCACTTGCGGCCCACCGTGTCTTCAGCCTTGCCGCCCTTCATTACGTAGTTCTCAACAGGCTCTGCGGAGCAGCGGTAACCGATCTTGCCTTCACCAACAGCGTAAGGTTCCCGCAAATACCCCAGATCGCAAACCCGCTTGCGCTCCTGGTAGATGGGAAGTGCAGAAGAAGTGCCTTCCAGTTGCGCAACCTTGAATGGAAATCCCGTAGGCGATGCCAGCGGATCCGTAAACACTTCGCCGGTGCCTGCAACGGCCTTGGCGATAAGCGACGCCTTCAGGTCGGCGCGCATACCGGACTCCCGGCTGAAAGCAAAGGCGGTTCCAACCTGCACTCCTGCCGCGCCTTGGTCCAGGGCCTCGCGCAGTTTTTCGGCGTTGCCATACCCGCCCGCCAGCCAGAAGGGAACGCCAAGCGCCCGCAGTTCTGCAATGTTCACCTGGTCGCGCTCGCCATAAACCGGTTCGCCGGCCGCATTGAGCTGGAGCTTGCCGCGAGGAGGAGCATTGTGTCCGCCCGCCGTCGGGCTTTCGATTACCAGTCCGTCCACTCGCCCGCTTGCCCGGCGCAGCATGGTCGTCGCCAGCGTGTTGGAGGAAACAATGGCCAGGAATCGCGGCCGATGCAGGATCGGCAGGGGACCTTCCGCGAATTCAGCCGGATCGAGGACCATCAGCGCGTCCATATCCGCCAACGCGCCCGTCACCTGCAGCTTGTATTCCGCCGCATGGTGGGCTGCAAAGGCATCAAGCACACCGGGAATGTGCAGCGGAATACCCGCGCCCATCAGCACATAGCCCACGCCGGCCAGCATCGCACCATAAATCGATGCCAGGTGGGGCATCTGCACCTTCTCGAGGAAATTGATTCCCACCGGGTTCTTGTGACCTTCCTTGGCCAGAAAAACCTCGACAAAGTTGCTCACCATGCACAGCTCAATCAACTTGCGCGGAGGGTTCTTCTGGTGCATGGGGATGTTCGGATACGGCGTCCCGCTCGGTTTGCCGCCGGGCGTAAAGTACTCCGCCCAGATGCGTCTGGCCATATCGGGAAAGGGAAAGGCATCCAGCCCCCGGCGCATGTGCCCGCCAAAATCGCCATCGGCGAGGCGGCGCACAAAAAGGGAATCGAGTGCAGTTCCCGAGACTACACCCAGCTGGCCGAGTTTTGAGACAGTCTGCGCAAGACGCCAATTAGACACGCCTACACCCATACCGCCTTGAATAATCTTTGGGAACTGGACCATCTATGAATTGTTTCATAGATTCAGAAAATTCCACAGGTTTTCTACAAGAATCGAAAACCCGCAGCCCAAAGTGAGCAATTTTGCTCATTCCGGGACGCTTGCAACGTTACTTTTGGAACGGAAAAGGCCCGGCTAGATCTTCTCGCGCAGGAAGCTGATCACCTGGTCTGCCTGGACCACGCCAACCATCCGCCCCAGGGCATCCACCACCGGGATTGCATGCAGGTTGTACTTGTCGAACAACTCCGCCAATTCGTTCTGGTTCATATCGGCGTGGCAGGAGAGAACACGCGTCTCGACAAGAACACTCAACCGCGTCTCCGGCTGGGCCATCACCAGGCGGGCCAGCGGAATGACGCCATGAAGCACGCGTTTTTCGTCCAATAGGTAGATCTCGGTTACGGTTTCCGGGTCGCCGTCGAAGCTTCGCAGAGCCAGGACGGCCTGGGCCACAGTTGACTCCATTCCCAGGTAGACGAAGTCGGTGGTCATGGCCCCGGCTGCCGAGTCTTCGTCGAACTCGAGCAGCTCTTCGACCTCCTGGCGCTCCTCCGGCTCCATCTCCTCGAGAATGGCGTCGGACTGATCTTCGGGCAGCTCGGCCAACAGGTCGGCGGCGGCGCCGGGGTCCATCTCCTCGACAATATCGGCGATCTTCTCTTCGTCCAGTTTTTCCAGCAGCGCCTTCTGCAGCTTGGGTTCCACCTCTTCCAGCGCATCGGCAGCCACCTCTTCGTCGAGCGACGTGAACACAGCCTCGCGCTCGGCCGGTGCCAGGTCTTCGAGAATATCCGCCAGTTCCGAAGGGTGCATGTCGGCCAGTCGCTCGTGCGCAATGCGGAGCTTCACGCGGCGCGCGGGGTCGACCTCGATCACGTCGACAAAATGCCAGGGAATACCGTGGGCGTGGAATTTGCGCGAAATCGACTCCAGGGTCGCGCGCGGCAACACGCCCTTGAAGACACGGCGAAAGGCTCCGCGCAGGCCGATTTCGACCTCGGCCACGCGCAGTAAATGGGCCGCGCCCTGGCCCATCCACTCCAGGTCCACATCGTTTACGCGGACCACTTTTCGTCCGTGGATGTCGATGATCTGGCGGTCCACCAGGTCTTGCTGCAGATAGAGATAGTTGCCCTGGTCCTGCAGCGGAACCATTGCGCCGGAGGCGCGCAGCTCGAGTGTGCCGGCCGGGGTCTCCATCATATCCTGTGAGGGAACAATAAAAAGTCCCGCACGAGTTTTCAGCACCAGGCCGGCCACCTTGCCCGCATCGGGTCCAGTGGCTACGGCAATGTCCTTGAGCCGGCCGCGCAATTGTCCCTGCGAATCGGTCACAGGAGTGCCGAGCAGCGCGGTCAGGCTTACCCGGGCTGTGGTGCGAGGCTGCATGAAGTGAGTTTATTCCCTTGCTGCCAGTTTACGCGCCGGACGCATCTGAATGGGCAATGCAATTGACGACGATCTACTGGACGCGCACCTCGGTGGAGACTTGGATGTCGGCCGACGAATTGCCGATCGTCACGCGAACAGGTTCTGCCTCGACGCGGAATCCAGGAAGCTTCTCGTCCCACCAGGCAAGTGTGGATGCCAGAAGTGGAATCTGCACAGTCTTCGTTTCGCCGGGTTGAACGCTGATTCTTCTGAAGCCCTTCAATTCCTGACGAGGCCGTTCAACTTTCGAACGCAGGTGTTTTACGTAGAGCTGGACAACGGCATCGCCTTTCCGGCCTCCTGTATTCGTCACGTCGACGCTGACGGTAACCGTGCCATCCTTGGCTATTTGCGATGAGCTGGTGCGGAGATTGGAGTATTTGAAGGTCGTGTAGCTAAGCCCATAGCCGAAGGGATAGAGCGGTTCCCCTTTGAAGTACATGTAGGTGCGGCCATCGCGAATGTTGTAATCCATCATCGGCGGTAGTTGATCGAGGGACTTCGGCCAGGTGACTGTCAGGTGCCCGCCCGGGTTGTAGTCGCCAAAAAGAACTTGAGCAAGTGCCGTACCTTCATCCTGCGATGCATGGGCCATGTGCAGGATCGCGGGGATGTAGGTCTGCGTCCAGTTGATGGCGAAAGGGAAGCTGGAGATCAGGACGACCACCGTCTTCTTATTGACTGCATAGACCTGCTTTACCAGCTGTTCCTGTTCGAGAGTGATGCTTTCGCGATCGCGCCCTTCGCGACCGTCGCTGGGCACCGTGCAGGCCAGCGTGCCGCCTCCATCCACTGTGTCATGCCAATCGTGCGCCATATCAGGACCGCAGGTAGGGTCGTTGCCCACTACGACAACCGCCACATCGGAAGCTTTGGCCGCATTGATGGCTGCGTTGCCGAGCTCATCGGCAGCGTAGTTGACTTTGACGCCCGGTCCCACCTCGTCCGTAATCGCCTTGAGCGGCGTAACGGCATAGGGCGGCGTACCGCCGTACCAGTCCCAGTGCACGGAGTTGGCCAGTGGTCCAATGACGGCGATCGACTTGATGGCCTCCTTTTTCAGCGGTAGAAACGCGTTTTCGTTCTTCAGCAGCACTACCGATTCGAGCGCCATCTGTTTCGAGACCGCGCGATCCCGCTCCGTGTTCCAGGGTTCTGGTGAGTCCTTGATCTTCGAGTAAGGAACCATCTCCGGAGGGTCGAGCAACCCAAGACGGATCGTTACCCGGAACTTGGGGCGGAGCAGTGCGTCAATCTCCGCCTCGGTGATCGAACCGTCTTTCAGGGCGGCTTTGGTTTCGTCCAGGTACCTGTCGAGGAATTGGTTGATGCCGGCTTTCAGGCAGGCAACAACCGCGGACTTCTGGTCCGGAAAGAGATGGCGCGGATCGACAAGGAGATGGACTGCACCTCCGTCGCTTGAAATCACATCGACGCCCCATTTTTCACGGACAATGCTGCGGAGAATCGGATTGACGGCCATCGTGGTGCCGTTCCACGCGTTATAGGAAGCCATGACGGCCTTGGCGCCACCATCCTCGAAGCCCATCCGGAAGGGCACCGAATAGTACTCCCAGAACAGGCGCTGGTCGAAGTCGGACGAGGAACTGGTGCGGAGATTCTCGTTGCTGTTGGCAAGGAAGTGCTTGAGCAGTGCGGCTGCCTGCCAGTACTTCGGGTCGTCGCCTTGCAGGCCTTTGATAAAGGCAACGGCCATGGTTCCGTTGAAGAACGGGTCTTCACCGTAGACCTCTTCGCTGCGTCCCCAGCGGGGGTCGCGCGCCAGGTCCGATTGCGGTCCCCAGAGCATGAGGATCTGGCGGTCATACTTGGCGGTCTGGGTGATGTAGCGCGCCTCGTAGCCCTGGATGCCCGCCGCCTGACGCACCAGGTCTGGGTCCCATGACTCGCTCATGCCCGGAGGCTGCGGGAACTGCGTGGTCGTAACGGGCAGGCGCTTTCCCCGCGCCTCCCTCTGGACAACCCCATGGATGCCCTCGGAGCTGCCGTAGCTCATTACGCCGAGCCGCGGCACGCCGGTGTTGGTGCCAAGACAGTTGACCTTTTCGTCCACGGTCATCAGCGAGAGCAGGTTGTCGATTCTCTTCTCCATTGGCAGTGCCGGGTCGTTGAATGGATAAGGATGCTGCTGGGCGAGGGCCGGGAAAAACCCCGGGGCGAACCAGGAGAACCATAGATACACCAGAATGGCAAAGTGCTTTTTCATCATTTCAGACACCGCGTCAGCTTTCTCCGCAGAGTGCCCGGCGCGTCTTTACCTCGCCCGGGCCAGGTGCAAGGCTGCACGAAGAAAGTCTAATCCCTCGCGGTCAATGTGCGGGCCGGGCAACGCACGAAGCGGCACTATGATGATTCTTGAAGCGCTTGCCTCCATGCACTCAATCCACGCGCTTGGTCAAGGGATGGGCTGTCATCGTCAAATCTGCGCCGATCCCCCCCTCTTTTTTCCCCTCTCCCCGCGCATATTCCTTCTCTTCTGCTGCTTTCAGCATCTAATTAATTACATTTGCGCGACACATCGCAGAACGGTTTGTCTGAAAATGCATACAGGGAAAGGCCCGTTGCCATGAAGGAACAAGAATGACGATCGCCTACATCAACCGCATTGCCACGGCGGTCCCGGAACACAATGTCCACACGGCATTCATCGATTTTGCGGCCAGCCTCCTCGCCGAGGGAACGCCGCGCAACCTGTTTCGGCGCATGGCACGCTTGTCGGCGATCGATTGCCGGTACTCATTTGTGAATCCGAGCCCAGCCGAAGATGGCTCATGGCGCGATGAGGAACAGATCTATGTGCCGGGAGCTTTTCCCGCCACCGCGCGCCGCATGCAGTTGTTCGAGCGCTTTGCTCCGCGCCTGGCGCACAGCGCGCTCGATAAGCTCGCGCTGACTGAAGACCAGCGCCGCGGCATTACCCACGTGATCGTAACTTCATGCACCGGACTCTATGCGCCGGGCCTGGACTTCGAGGTCGTCAGCCATCTCGGGCTTGCCCCTTCGGTAGAACGGACCATGATCGGATTCATGGGTTGCTATGCCGCCATCAACGCCCTCAAGTCGGCGCATCACATCGTCCGTTCCGAGCCTGATGCGAAGGTCCTGGTTTTGAATCTTGAACTCTGCACGCTGCACTTTCAGGAAACCCACGAGTTGGAACAGGTCCTTTCATTCCTCGTATTCGCGGATGGCTGCGCGGCCAGTCTGGTAAGCGCGGAGCCGCAGGGACTGGCCATCGACAGCTTTCTAGCTCTCAAAATCCCCGACACAAGCCACCTGATTACCTGGCGCGTCGGCGAACTCGGATTCGACATGCATCTCTCAGGCGAGGTTCCTGGAGAGATCGGCCGCGCCCTCAAGGAATCGGGAACGGAAATCACTCGAG
This sequence comes from Occallatibacter sp., assembly GCA_035945795.1. GTDB lineage: Bacteria > Acidobacteriota > Terriglobia > Terriglobales > Acidobacteriaceae > Telmatobacter. Next base: position 202,391 of record DASYZU010000040.1, on the reverse strand, counting down.
GGAAGGACCTGCCATCCATCGGCTTGTGGGCTGTGCACCCGGGAGGACGCTCAATTCTTGACTCGGTAGAAAAGAGCCTCGGACTGAGCGCCGATTCACTTGCCTGTTCGCGCGATGTTCTGGCGCGCTACGGCAACATGTCTTCGGCGACCGTGATGTTCGTGCTGCAACAGCTCGCGGAGCGGGCGCAGTCGGGACAATCCGGCTGTGCCATGTCGTTCGGACCCGGACTCACGGCGGAGACCATGCTCTTCCATGCCGCATAGCGCACCCGACTTCCGCCACCGTTCCCAGCTCACTGAATTAATGGACGAGCCGTGCACTCGCGACCAATTGCGCGCCTGCCTCCGCGACATCGCCAGAACAACCCGCTGGACATTCGCCTATCGGCCAGTACTCCGTTGGCTCGATATCTTTAGGGATTCTCAACCAGTGCCCGCCGAGCCCCTCCGCATCCTCGACGTTGCCTGCGGCTATGGAGACGTGCTGCGCCGAATCGAGCAATGGGCAAGGGCGCGCCGCATTGCTGTCGAACTCACCGGCCTCGACCTGAATCCGGACGCAGTAGCAATTGCAGCGCAGGCCAGCCCTTCGACAAGCCGAATCCAGTGGGTATGCGCGGACGTTTTTCGATACGAGCCTCCGCAGCCGATTCATCTTGTTGTAAGTTCGCTCTTCACGCATCACCTTGCCGAAGATGAGATTGTCCGATTTCTGCTGTGGATGGAGCAGCATGCCGAGTTTGGATGGTTCATCAACGATCTCTCCCGCGCTGCCATTCCCTACCATTTCTTCCGAGTGTTCGCAAAGCTCGCACGACTTCATCCGTTAGTGCAGCACGACGGCCCCGTCTCCATTGCGCGCTCCTTCGTGCCGGATGATTGGCGAAGAATGTACGCCGCTACCGGTCTCGAAGATGGCGGCATCCTCATACAGAGCTTCAAGCCTGCGCGTCTGTGTGTAGTTAGGCGCAAGCCGCGCCCCAGAAAGCCGTAGCAACGGAGAATGTCCAAATGACCGCACCCGGCGCCACTATCGACAACCTCGTCATCGGAGGTGGTCTTGCAGGCTCCATGGTTGCTATACGCCTTGCAACCGCCGGACGCAGCGTCGTCGTGCTTGAGAAGGAGAGCTCCGCGCATCACAAGGTCTGCGGTGAGTTTCTGAGCCGCGAAGCCATTGACTATCTGTGCCAGGTTGGAGTCGATCCATTGGCACTCGGCGCAGCACCCATTCGCTTCGTGCGTCTTTCTTCAAAGCAGAGAGCTGTCGAATCCGCACTGCCCTTCATAGCGCTCTCGCTCTCCCGCTTCTCCCTCGACAGAGCCATGCTCGCACGCGCCGAGGAGTGCGGTTGCACAGTTGAACACGGCATCTTCGTTGACGGGCTCACAACCAGTGACAATCTGTGGTTTGCGCAACTCCGCGACAGCAAGCCAATATGCGCCCGCACAGTCTTTCTCGCCAACGGCAAACACGATCTCCGCGGATGGGCCCGTCCGCATAGCGGGCAAAGTGACTTGGTCGCTTTCAAATTGCACTGGCAGCTCGATGCGGCCCAAACCGATACGCTGCGCAACTTCATCGAGATATTTCTCTTCTCCGGCGGTTATGGAGGGCTCTCTCTTGTCGAAGCAGATGAGGCCAATCTGTGCCTCGTAGTTCGGCGCGCCCGGCTGCGCGCCCTTGGTGGCTGGACCGAACTGCTCGCTTCGATACGCGACGACAACCACCTGATCCGCCAGCGCCTGCAGGGTGCAAAGCCCCTGTGGCCGCGCCCATTGGCTCTCTCGTCGATTCCTTACGGTTATCTCTCCCAATGTCCCTCCGGCCTCTGGTGCATCGGTGATCAGGCCGCGGTAATCCCGTCATTTACCGGAGATGGCATGTCGATCGCCCTGCACAGCGCAGCCCTTGCCGCGGAGATGTACCTCGCCGGCGAAAGTGCCCTCTGCTACAGTCGCAGGCTGCGCGATCAACTTGGCCGAGGCATGTCGCTGGCAACGTTGCTCTCGCAAGCCATAGTGACCGGTGCAGGCCGCAACCTGGCGTCCATCGGCCTATCGCTCTTCCCCAGTGCGATGCGATGGATCGCCGCATCGACCCGCATACCCGAGCAATCGCGTCTTGCCAACCCCGCGCCTTCGCCTCAACGGCCGGCAGATGCGCGCTGAAACGCAGTTGAGGCCAGTTCGGATCGCACCTTCGCAAACGAAATTCGGTTTCCTGTTTACCGAAGGCGGGCTGCGCTGGCACAATGGCGGAATTAGCCTCTAGCTGTCTATCGCGCTCGCCACTCTATGAAACTTTGCCCGCAGTGCACCACCGGATATCCCGATAGCGCTGCAAGCTGCCCTACGCATGGCGGGCTTCTGAGCGAGATTCGCGATTTGAGACCGGGCATGGTGATTCGCAAGATTTACCGCATTGAGCGCAAGCTGGGGCAGGGCGGAATGGGCTCTGTACCTGGCGCGGCATACGCTCATGGACGAGTTGCGTGCGCTCAAGTTTCTGGCCAGCGAGTTCTCCAGCGACCAGGCTTTTACTGGCCGCTTTCTGCGCGAGGTGAGGACGCTGCGCCAGGTGCGCCATCGCAACGTGGTTGACTGCGGTGACTTGGAACCTGCCGAGGACGACTCGCTGTTCTTCTCAATGGAATTTGTAGACGGCCGGACCTGCGCGGGCTCTTGCGGGAAGCGCATGGGCCCCTCGATGTGGCCAGGTCGTTGGAGATTGCGCGCGGCATCGCACAGGGGCTGCAAGCTGCGCATGCGCTGGGGCTGGTGCATCGCGACATCAAGCGTGAAAACATCCTCATGGCGCGGGTGGGCGACGCCTACACGCCCAAGATTGCCGATTTCGGGATCGTGGCAACCAAAGAGAGCAGCAGAGCGCATACGGCGACAGGGAGTTCTCTGCTGACCCCGCCCTACGCCGCTCCTGAATAGTGGCGCGGCATGCGCGCAGCCGAGTTGGACGGCCGCACTGACCTATACGCCGTTGGCGGCGTCCTGTTTGAGATGCTCACCGGCCAGACCGTCTTCGAGGCCGAAAGCTACGAGGGCAGGGCCGAGGAGCATAGGAATACCCCGCCGAAAGCACCCAGCAGCCTGCGGCCCGAGGTGGCGGCCTGGAAGGGGCTGGACGCGCTGGTGCTGCGTCTGCGGGCCAAGGACCGGGAACAACGGCCGCGCGATGTTGCGGAATACCTGAGCTGGTCGGCAATGGTCCAATATGTCGCTCCTCCGCCTCGACCGGCGACCGTAGTTGAGCCACGGCCAGGCTGGGCGCCAACGGTTTTTGAACCCCACCAGGCAATCGTCGGGCTGCCTTCGGAAAAGTCGCTCGAAAAGCCAGAAGCGCGCCCCGAAAGGAGGTTCTTCTGGATCCCGGAGGCGGTAATTGCCGCCGTGGTTCTGACAGTGGTTTTTGCGTCGTGGCAAAAGAGCCAGGAACATTCATCGGGGCCGGTGATCGACTCGGCGACCGAGCAGCCAATTAACGGCCAGCCCAATCAGGGTGCCGCTAACACTCCGGCCGTCCAGCAGCTTACCTCCGCTCAGGCGGCTCTGCAGGGCAACACGCTGTATAAGCAGAAGAAGTACCAAGACGCCTTACCGCTTCTCGCCCCGGCCTGCACCGGCGGAGACGCAGAGGCCTGCGACGACCTGGGCATGATGTACGCGTACAAACTCGGGGTTGCGCAGGACGTGAAGAAATCGGCCGCGCTGTCTTCCAGGGCTTGCGACGCGGGCAGCCCAGACGGCTGCTACAACCTGGGCGCCTTCTATAACGCCGGAACGCTCGGCCGCATCGATGAACAGTGGGCGGTGGTCCTTTTCGCCAAGTCCTGCTACGGCGGACACGACGAAGCTTGTGCTGATCTCGGCAAGGCCTACCTGCAAAGCGGTAGCAAGATGCTGGATGTCTCCAAAGCGCTCGCTGTCTTCGAAAAGGCCTGCGATGCAAGCCTGGGAACAAGTTGCCTGTTGCTGGGCTCAATCTTCGAGGCCGGAAATCAGGGAGTGGAACAGCATTACGTTCACGCGGGGCAGCTGTTTCAAAAATTGTGTGAAACCGGCAACGGCGACGGCTGTGCCCGCGTGGGAGACTCCTACTTTACCGGCCACGGGGTAGAAAAGTACGACGCCAAATCCGATGAATATTTCAAGAGGGGTTGCTCGCTGGGCAGCACCTATGCGTGCCAGACTCTGAAAGACTCAAAATAGGCCTCGCTTGACACAAATCCTTATCAGCGATGAAACTGCCAGCAAGGCTGGTGAGGAACGGCTCGGGTGAATTTTCCCTGCCGATCCAGAGAAGGCGGAAAACAAACCCGGTGACCGAACCCAGGCCAGGACGACGGAGTTTCCGGTTGAGCTCGACTATGGAGAGCGTCGGCGAGGTGGAAGCAGCCGCAGACAAGCTGGCCGCTGAGGCGGGCTTGGACGAAGACGAGCGATTCCACGTGACCATGGCGGTGCGGGAGGCGGCGGTAAACGCGGTCCTGCACGGCAACGAATATGACCCGGCGAGGAAGATCGCGGTCGGTTTTGAAAACACGGGCAAGGCGCTGGTGATTACCATCGCGGACGAGGGTAAGGGTTTCAGTCCGGAAACGGTGCCCGATCCCCTGGCGCAGGAGAACCTTCTGCGCGGTACCGGCCGCGGCATCTTCCTTATCCGTTCCCTCATGGATGAGGTACACTTTCGACAATTGCATCCCGGGACCGAATTGACGCTTGTAAAGCATCTGGCGGTGGCGGGCGAAAAGACGTAAACGGCCAGGGCATGAGCGCGGGCTGGGGGGGATCAAATGCCGCACTCGTGGTTCGGCTGGCTGGGATTTTTCTGCAAATAGGTACTGTGAAAGTGCTATAACCGTAATACCAACAAGGAGGATTTTCCGTGGCTCTTACTATTGCTTCCCGTGAAGTGGACGGCGTCACCGTTCTGGACCTTAGCGGGCGGATCACTCTGGGCGAGGGCAGTGTGCAGTTGCGCGATGCCATTCGCGACCTGATCAGCAAGGGGCAGAAGAAAATTCTGCTCAATCTGGGAGATGTGAACTACATCGATAGCTCGGGGTTGGGTGAGATGGTGAGCGCCTACACCACGGCCAGGAACCAGGGCGCGTCGCTCAAGCTGCTGAAGCTGACCAAGAAAGTTCACGATCTGCTCCAGCTGACCAAGCTGTACACCGTTTTCGACATCAGCGACGACGAAGCAAGCTCCATCGCTTCCTTCAAGTAGGCGGAATCCGGGTCGAGCCCGGACCGAGTCACTCCGAACCGCAATTCTGGAAAGGCCATCCCGTCCGGCGGAATGGCCTTTTCTTGCGTCTGAGTCGTTATCTAAAACTTGACCGACAGACCACACAGGGTGCCCCATTTGGGCAACGCGGCTTCATTGCGGCTAGGATGGGGCACCGCGATGCCAGACATTAAAGAATCGGCAAGAACGACTTAGAACTTGACCGAAGGAACGGCTTGCGCGGCCGGGCTGGCCGTAAAGTAAGCAGTGTTGTTGTGGTATCCGGCCATCCCCGCCCAAATGCTGTTGGGGAATTGCAGAATGAACGTGTTGTAGTCCTGCAGCGCGTCGTTATAGCGCTTGCGGGACACGCTGATGCGATTCTCGGTTCCGGCCAACTCGTCCTGCAGACGCATGAATTGGTCGCTCGAACGCAGTTGCGGATAGTTCTCGGTCAGCAGCAGCAGCCGACCCAGCGCGGAGTCCAGCTGCCCGTTCGCTGCGATCTTCGCCTGTGGGCCTTGCGCATTCAACATGCCCGCGCGCGCATTGGCGATATCGCCGAAAACGGTGCTCTCCTCCTTGGTAAATCCCTTCACGGTCTCCACCAGGTTGGGGATCAGGTCGGCGCGCCGTTCCAGCTGCACATCGACCTCAGACCACGTGGCTTTCACATTCTGATCTTTGGCCACCATCTGGTTTCTGGCGCTCACGTAGCTGCCAAACACCATAAAAACAACCACGAGCAGAACGCCAAGAATTCCCAGCGTAATACCAAGTCCCTTGCTCATACAGTGTTTCTCTCCTCCGGCCCCCCTATTAAAGGAAGCCCATTCAACAAACCCGTTAATCTGCCACTTCTGCCGGCTGCCCCAGATCTCGCTCTTGAAACCTGGGATACCACAAACCCCAACCTCAGACTGGGCAACCCAAACTAACCACTGACAAATGCTCCGTGCCCCATCCTTGCGATTTGTTTTTATCGCAAGGGTGGGAAGCCAAGATGCACCCTTCGCAAACCCGGCTCAACAAACCTGAAAACTCACCAACTCCCGCCGGCGCCGCCGCCACCGAACCCGCCGCCTCCAAATCCGCCAAAACCTCCACCGCCGCCTCCAAATCCGCCACCGCCTCCGCTGAATCCACCACCACCCCAGCCGCGGCCACCGCCTCCACCCAGCAAGCTCGACAACAGGCCATACCCCAGCAGCATTCTGAAAATGGACCCGCCGCCGAAGAAGATGAGCAGAAAAACAAGCAGAATCAGCTTGCCCAGCACCGGGCTGTGGCGTTCCTGCGGGACAGGCTGCTCGGCCGGCATGGGCTCGTTGTCCAGCGTCACATTGGCGTCGGCGGCGATAACCTGTGCCACCTGGCCCACGGCGAGGGTAACGGCCGAGTCGTAGTCGTTGGCGCGCAGATAGGGAATCATCCCGCGGCCAATATCGCCCACCTTGGCGTCGTTCAGAATCCCTTCGAGGCCATATCCAACGTCGATGCGGTATTTGTGGTCGCCCACAGCCAGCAGCACCAGCGCGCCCTTGTCCGAGCCCTTCTTGCCAATCTTCCACTTGTCTTCAAGCTGGTTGGCGTAGCCCGCCGCGTCATCGCCGTTCATGGTCTGGACGGTCACAACGGCAATCTGCGAATTGGCCTGGGAGTGGTCGAGCTGCGCGCAGAGCGAGTCCAGCTGAGCAATCGCCTCAGGCGAAAGCACGTGGGCGTAGTCGCTCACGTAGTCGGTGGGTTTGGGCAGGCTGTCCACGCTCTGGGCGTGAATCGGAAGGGCGAGAAACAGGAAAAGAGCTGCTGGAAGCAGCCGAAACGCGGTCGATTGTGCGTTGCGAAAGCCGTTCATCCCTACCAATTGTACGCGGAAGGCAGGGGAAAGGTTCCACCGCCAACAAGCACTACACTGGAAGGACATGAGCCAGAGTCAGTTACCCGCTCCCCCGGTTGCCCGCAAGGAACACACAGAAACGCAACTGCATGGCGTTGTCCTGGCCGACGACTACGCCTGGCTGCGCGACAAGCAGAATCCCGAAGTAACCGCATACCTTGAGGCCGAAAACGACTACGCCGAGGCCGCAATGGCGCCTTTGGCCGGCTTGCGCGATGAGCTCTACAAGGAAATGCTCTCGCACATGAAGCAGACCGACGTTTCGGTACCATACCGCGACGGGGCCTGGTGGTATTACACCCGCACCGAAGAGGGCTCCCAGTACGCAATCCACTGCCGCAAACAGGCGCAGGCGGACCTCTCACAAACTCTGGGTGCCCCATGTCCCGCTTCTGGGACTTGGGATACCTCAAATCTCAAGGCACTTGAAGGCCAACCCGAGCAGGTACTTCTCGATGGCAATGAGCTCGCCAAGGGCCACGCCTTCTTTTCCATCGGCGCAACCGACATCACCGACGACGGCCGCTGGCTGGCCTACACCACAGACACCACCGGCTTTCGTCAGTACACGCTCCGGATCAAGGATCTCGAAACCGGCGAAACCCTGCCGGGTGAAGTAGAGCGTGTCGGCTCCGTAGTCTGGGCCGCGGATAATCGAACCCTCTTCTACACTGTCGAAGACGAGCAGCAGAAACGCCAGTTCCAACTCTGGCGTCACGCGCTCGGCACACCGCACTCTGAAGATGCGGTCGTCTACCAGGACGATGACGAGCGCTTCAATCTGGGTGTCGGTCGCACCCGCGACGGCAAATTCCTGGTGATGGAGTCGGCCAGCCACACCACCACTGAATCTCGGGTCTTGGCCGCGGACGAGCCGGACGGCAGCTTTGCACTCATCAGCGCGCGCCATGACGATCACGAGTACTCCATCGACCACCGCAACGGCCTGTGGTTTATACGCACCAATGACAGCGGCCGCAACTTCCGCCTCGTCACCGCACCCGCAGCCACGCCAGGGCGCAATCACTGGACCGAACTAATTCCTCACCGCGATAACGTGATGCTGGAAGAGGTCGATCTCTTCGCCGGATTCTTCGTAGCCTGCGAGCGAGAAGATGGTCTTCCCCGGCTGCGTTTGTGGGCCTTCGATGGCGACGGATCAAAAGCCGCAAGGGCAGGCGAAATCACCTTCCCCGAGCCCACCTACAATGCCCAGCCTCACATCAACCGCATCTTTGAGACCACTACGTTTCGCTACGGCTACCAGTCGCTGGTCATGCCCAGCTCGGTCTATGAGTACAACGTGGCAAACGGCGCTTCCACGCTGCTCAAGCAGCTTGAGATTCCCGGCGGCTTTGACCGCACTCTCTATGCCAGCGAGCGCGTCCATGCCACCGCGCCCGACGGCGCGCAGGTTCCTGTTTCCCTTGTCTATCGAAAAGACCGCCGCACACAGAGCAATCCGCTGTACGTTTACGGGTACGGGTCCTATGGCTACTCGCTTCCCATCGGCTTCAGTTCCAATCGGCTCAGCCTGCTCGACCGTGGAGTCGTGTTGGCCTATGCGCATATCCGCGGCGGCGGTGATCTCGGCGAACCGTGGCACGACGCCGGCAAGATGCTCGTCAAGCGCAATACCTTCACCGACTTCATCGCCGTAGTCGAGCACCTCACGGCCACGGGTTTTGGCGACCCCGCGCGCGTGGCCATCGAGGGCGGTTCAGCCGGCGGTCTGCTCATGGGCGCGGTCGCCAACATGCGCCCCGATCTCTTCCGCGCAGTCGTCTCTCACGTTCCGTTTGTGGATGTAATGAACACCATGCTCGATGCATCGCTTCCTCTCACCGTTCCCGAGTACGAAGAGTGGGGCGACCCCAACCAGGAGAGTTACTTCCACTACATGTTGAGTTACTCGCCCTATGACAACCTGAAGCCGGCGAGTTACCCGGCCATGCTAGTCAAGACGAGTTTGCACGACAGCCAGGTGATGTACTGGGAACCGGCCAAGTACGTGGCGAAACTCCGCACCCTCAAAACCGATAACAATGAGCTGCTGTTGGTCACAAATATGAAGGCCGGGCACGGCGGCGCGAGCGGCCGCTACGACTACCTGAAGGAGATTGCACTCGATTATGCGTTCCTGCTCCGCGAGTTGGGGCTTGTAAATTAGAATCGTACTTCGGCATTGGAGAGGGACTCGTGCTGCGCTCAATTTCGATCGTGTTGTTTGTAATGCTGGCTACCGAGACCCTCCGCGCGCAGCAAACCAGTACTCCGCAGCCGTCCCCGCAAGCGCCATCCCCCCAAGCGCCGCCCCAGCAACCGCCCACTCCACGTGAACGTGTAGAGGTGCATGTTGCCCGGTCCGGAGTCAAAGCGCCCCTCCTGCTTCCACTGAATCCTCCCTTTGCCTGGACGAAAAAATGCGGGAACGAATGGGACAATGTGGTCAAGCTTTCTCTGCTGGTGGATACAGCCGGAATGCCTCGCAACATCATGTTTCTGCGCCCTTCCGGGTCGGCCTTCGACGGGATTGCACTTGAAGTGGCAGGCAATGACCGATTCCAACCGGGGACTCTTGACGGCAAGCCGGTCGTCGTTGCTATATCTCTGCAGCTCAAACTCGAAACCTGTGTTGCGACATTCAAGGACGCTGCCGGCAAGATCAAGACCGAGCGGCTCTTCAGGTCCCAGCCGCGCCAGAAGGTCGTGAAGCCTGTAAATCCGCCCCAGGAGGCCGTGCTTGCGCCTCTGAAAACTCCTGAAAATGAGATCGTCCGCAAAGTGTCGCGGCCTGATTACTTTGGCAATGGCGTGAGCGCGCCCGTTCTCATCTATTCCGTGGATGCGCAGTACACGCCCTCGAAGAGAGGGGCGAAGATCAGCGGGATCTGCAAGATCTCTCTCGTCGTGAACGCAAACGGCATGCCGGAAAATGTGCGCGTCCTCAAGTCGCTCGACCCTGGCCTCGACCGCAACGCTTTGAATGCCGTCAATGATTACCGCTTCTTCCCGGCCATCGAGGACGAAGAGCCAGTGCCCGCCGCCGTAGTCGTCGACGTCAAATTCACGCCGCCAGACGTCCTTTACAGCCCGGACCTCGAGTAAGCAACTCATTGCGCCTTCAACCCTTTTAACGTCGGGTTGACAGCGAATATCTCTTCCGCATCAAATTCTCAAAACAGGAGAATTTCCATGGACCTCTCCCGCCGCCGCTTCAACAAAATTGTTACCGCGCTGGGTCTCACTCCTGCATTGAGTTCCCTCGGTTCGGAGGGTGCTGCCAACGGCGCCGGTGGCGGAATGCGCGATCCGGAGATTCTTCGCCTCTCGCGCAACGGATGGATGCCGAACAACCCTCACTTGCCGGTGCTTTTATATCACGGCGCAATTGTTCCGCGCGGCGACGATCCGGCCGCAGTCTTCGAGGCGCTCTTCACGCGCAACGGCTGGCCACCGCAGTGGCGCAACGGCGTCTACAGCTTCCATCACTACCACTCGACAGCGCACGAGGTGTTGGGGTTTGTCAGTGGCTCGGCGCAGATCATGCTGGGTGGCGAGGGCGGTCACGCGATTACAGTGCACACCGGCGACATCGCCGTGCTACCCACCGGCACCGGACATTGCCGCCTCGCGGCGAGCGCGGATTTTCTAGTGGTCGGCGCCTACCCGCCCGATCAAAGCTGGGACATCTGCCGCGCAGCCCCGGACGAAACTGCGCAGCGCCGCATGGAAAAATTATCATTTCCGCACAGCGACCCCGTGCTCGGTACAGCGGGGCCATTACTTCAGCTCTGGAGTTAAAGCGGGGTCTCCACGGATTCGCCTTAATGCACCGCCTCAGTCAGCACTTCAGTTTCCTTGCTCATCTTCGCGGTCCGCTCGATCTTGTCCCAGTTGAAGGGCTTTCCGTCAATGGCGCGCTTCAGAGTCTTGAACAGCACGATGGAGAATACCTGCCGGTAGGCGAAGCGCTGTAGCCAGATGTGGAACAGCAGCCAGCCGTCGCCCTTGTTGGCTGGGTGCCGACGTTCCAGCGAGAAAGCCGCCGATGAGGTGATGAAGTCGATGACCAGGAAGCCAAGGAAGTAAACAACCAGCTTCTCGAAACTGGCCGCGGAGGCTTGCAATGGGTGATAGTAGCGATCGACCAGGAAGTTAACCACTCCGGCCAGAAACATGATGTCGATGAAAGGTGAAACCAGTGGCAGAAACATTTGGAAGATGAGAATGTTGGGCAGCGCAAACAAACCCATGGCCTTGTTGCGCACGAATGCTGCGCGATGTTTCCAGACCGCTTGCAATGTTCCAAATGACCAGCGGAATCGCTGCCGCATCAGCCCCTTCGCGTCGATCGGAGCCTCAGTGAAAGCCAGCGACCGGTCCTCGTAATCGACCTTCAGTCCCTGCTCGAGCAGGTTCATGGTCAGGTCCGCATCCTCCGCCACCGTGTTGAGAGGATACCCACCCGCTGCCTTCACCGGCGCTGTGCGCCATGCGCCAATCGCACCGGGAACAACAGTCACAACGTGGAACAGGTCGAGTGCGCGCCGCTCGAAGTTCTGGCTCGTGATGTACTCCAGGGCCTGCCAGCGGGTCCACAGGTTCACGCGGTTTCCTACCTTCGCGTTGCCGGCCATGGCCCCGATCATCGGATCCTCAAAATGCGGAATCAGTTTGGAGATGGCGTCGGCCGCAATCACCGTGTCGGCGTCGATGCCTATGTAGATTTCTTCGGTCAATCGGTCGAGCGCATAGTTCAGTGCGGCGGCCTTGCCTGCGTTGGGCTTGGTAAGCACGCGGACGTGCCCCGCCTTGATCTCCGTCGCATAGGCCTCGCAAGCAACTTCTGCGGTGCGATCCGACGACCCGTCGTCAATCACGATCACGTGCAGATTCTTGTAGTCGGAGTTGAGCACCGAGCGGATCGTGCGAACGATCACCGTTTCTTCGTTATAGGCGGGGATGAGAACCGCGACGCGCGGATTGAAGCCAGGGGAGGCCAGTTTGTAAGGCTTCCGCAGCCTGTCGATCACGGCAAACAGGCCCACAATAATCAGTCGTGCACTCATCAGGATGTCGCCGAGGAAGAAGATCATTACGATGAAGTTGCCGATAATGTCGAGCGCGGAGAAAGCAATCGAATCGGGAAGCGAGCGCAGATGCTGCCAGAAGGTCAGCGGGGGCATTACTTCCGCGGTTGTCTTGCCCATGAGTGCAGACACCTGCACGATGGTGTAGCCGTGGGCGCGCAGAGTGTCGATGAGCACGGGCAAGGCGTCCACCGTGGCCTGGCGATTGCCGCCGCCGTCGTGCATCAGGATGATTGAGCCGCGAAACTGCGGCTTGGTCTTCATCGTCTCCAACTGGGCAAGGACTGATTGAGCAATCTCAGCGGGCATCTTGCGAGGATGCTCGTTCCAGTCATCGGTATCGATCTTATTTCCAATAATCGTGTATCCATCGTGCTGAATGCTGACCACAGGCGCGGCCTGGTCGTCGGTGTCGGGCTCCTCATCGATGTCGTACGGAGGACGGAAGTAGAGCGGCTGTACGCCCAGCTTGCTGGCGAACAGGCGGCCGGTGAGTTTAACCTCCAGGTCCAATTGCCGCGGCGAGATTTCGCTGATGTCGGGATGGCTCCAGGTGTGGTTGCCGATCTCATGGCCCTCGCGGGCGATCCGCCGCAACAAACCCATATGCTCGGCGGCATCTGCGCCGATGATCATGAAAGTCCCCTTGGCGTTTTTCTGCTTCAGGACGTCAAGAATCTTCGGCGTCCATTTGGCATCGGGGCCGTCATCGAAAGACAACGCAACCTCTTTGGGATGGTAGCCGTACTGCTCAATCGTGTAGGTGCGCGGGTACACATCCATGTGCTCATCCACGATGAGCTTCTTGCGCGGGTCGGGCTCGTCGGTGTCGACGCTGACCGTACGCTTGCCCGGCTGCGGCAGACCGGTCACGCGGAGAATGTCTCCTTCGCCCTCGGTGTCCACGTCATGTCCCGGCTGCACGGAGCCCAGCGCCTGCAGCGATTCCGGTGCGCTGGGCTTGTCCCATATGTCCCAGAGCGAGCTGTCTTCTTCGCCGAGACGCCAAAGTGCAAATGTCTGCAGGCCGAGAGCGCGGGCGGCGCGCATCTCATCCAGCAACGAGACGCCATCCAGAAACCAGACTACGTGGCGCTGATTGTTGTCCTCATCGATGTACTCGAAATGCGGATTGAGCGAGTCGTAATCCAGGTCGAGATCTGCGTCGGCGTCTGATGCGCGCTGCCACGCATCTGAAACCGAGAGGTCTTCAGTGTCCAGGACCTGCGGCTTGGGACGCTTGCGGTCCTTTGGGTCCGGGATGGAGAGCGTCCAGTCGTAGCCATAGCTGCCGACGGCGCAGATTATCTTCTCCTTGGGCACGATCTTGAGCACCCGTTGCAGGTTGGCTATGAACCAGTTCTGACTGGCCACAGGACCTGGTTCGCTGTTGGCCTCGTGCTGGTCGTAGTTCATCAGCACAATGCCGTCGGAGTTGGCGGTGATGACCTTGAGCTGGTTTTCCGGGATCGTAGCAGCCACGTTCACATAAAGGCGCAGATTACGCGCGTGCATTCCGGCATACAATTCCTGGACGAAGGCCAGGTAAGCCGGTGTCGCATCGTCTGAAAGGCTTTCGATGTCCAGCGAGAGGCCGGGATAGGTCGGGTATGCAGTGAAGAAACGGAGAATCTGCTGGCGCAGCGCTGCGCGCTTGTTCTGGTCCTGGAGAACGTCGCCCACACCGGCGTCCCAGTTCTGGGCGCGCGGGTTGTAGTTGTTCAGGTGAGGAAAAACTTCAGTGTCTTCCCTGGCTGCCTGGATGACCCGCTTGATCTTGCTCATACTGTCCGGGTCGTGGACCGTGGCGCCGTCCACCACCGGAAACTCGTGCAGATTGTCGCCGGTCATGGCCATCAGCGTTCCCGAGGGCGCATTCACGTGGAACCATTGCGCGAACAGAATGTCGATCTGGTGGACGTGCTCCTTGAACGAAGAGTAGCTGGCGGCGTCGTCCTGCACGTAATACGCGGCGCGCAGACCTTCGCCGGTGTTGAACGGAATTTCGGATGGTTTGCGATCTGTCTTTCGACGTGCGGGCCGCGCGTTTTTCGAGCCGCGCAGCAGCAGGGAACGGTCGGGCAGGGCCTTGTAGTTATGCCTGGGAGTCGGCAGCAGCAACTCGGGAAGCTGCTGGTTGCGAATTACGTTAAAAATAAAAACAGCCAGCACCAGCGTGGAAATCACGGCTGTTGCATCGAAAATGCGCCGCAAACGCTTCCAGCGCTTGCGTTGCGGGTCGAAAAATATCTGTCGATCAGGCATGGACGGTTTTATGTACCAACGAGCAAAATCCCTCGTGACGGAATACGCTATACATTACGAATCGTATGGAAGCCACCCCTCAGAGTCAATTGACCGCATCAAGCAGAACGACCTACGGTCAGGGCGGGCCTCTGCGTGCCGTGCTCACCTTTGCCCCGGCGCTTGCGGCGGGCCTGGTCCTGCGCCTGTGGATGTTGAAAGACCTGTTTTTAGTAAATGGGGACGCGCTGGTCTATGGGGGCCTGGCGAAGACCTTGCTGTATGGCCATTATGAGTTGACCTGGGTAGGCGGGGCGCCAGTTCCCACCCTGATCAGGCTACCGGGCTATCCGATTTTTCTTGCGATCAGCTTCAAGCTCTTCGGAATAGAGAACTACTTCGGCGTGGCGCTCCTCCAGATTGCGCTGGAACTGCTGGGTTGCCTATTGTTGGCAGAGTTTGCGGGTCGGGTTGCGCCGACGGAACTCAAATCAGGTGCGCGGCTGGCGACGCTTTGGCTGGCGGCGCTTTGTCCCTTTACAGCTTCCTATGCGGTGGTTCCGCTCGCTGAAGCCCCGACGGTCTTCGCTCTCGCCCTGGCGCTTTGGGCAATGGCCCGCTTCCACGACCGTCCAGGGTGGTCAAATGCTCTCTGGTTCACCTTCGCTGTGACCTTCGCGGCGCTCCTGCGTCCTGACGGAGCGTTGGCGGCCGCAGCCCTGGCGCCTGCACTGGTCATTGCGCTGGGTCGTGGGAATGCCGCAGCGGCAATTCCGCCCAAAAGACTAATGCGGATGACCCTGGTCTGTGTCCTGCTGGCGCTGGCGCCGTTTGCCGCATGGACATGGCGAAACTGGCAGGTCTTTCACGTCTTCCAGCCCCTGGCCCCGCGTCTGGCAACCGATCCCGGAGAGGATACAAATCCCGGTTGGGAGCGCTGGGTGAAGACCTGGTGCCTGGACTTCGTCTCCACCTACGACATCTATTGGAATGTGCCCGACGGGCCGCTGGATCTGAGGAAATTGCCCAGCCGGGCCTTCGACTCTCCTGCGCAATACGCCGAAACCACCGTCCTGGCCGATTACTACAACAAACACGGCCAGGACCTCACGCCCGAGATCGACGCACGCTTTGCCAGGCTGGCGCAGGAGCGCGTCGCCGCCCATCCCTTGCGCTATTACCTGTGGCTTCCGCTGGGTCGTGTCGCAGACATGTGGTTGCGCCCGCGAGTCGAAAATCTGAACATCGACCTCGACTGGTGGGTTTATTCGCATCACCGCTCGGAGACCCGCTTCAGCTCGGCCTACGCGGCGCTGAATCTGTTCTATCTGGCGCTCGCCGCAATTGGACTCATGTTCCGGCCGCGTTTCTGGAAGGCCATGCTGGCTTACATGGTCCTGCGCAGCGCCATGTTGCTCACCGTAGAGGCGCCCGAAGCACGCTACACGCTCGAGTGTTTCCCCATGCTCTTTGCGCTGGGCGGAATCGCGCTCTACTGGGTGATGAACCGGGTCTGTTTATCTGTCTTGAAGGTAAAGGCATCGGCAACCAGAGCCTGATTCACCTTAATGTTGGTGTAATGGCAGGTCCTGGATTGGCCCTGTCCCTGGTCGAAGACCTGCTGGACGCTTACGCCACGGTCGGCATCCATCCACAGGGTGACCTTGGGAATATTCTTCCTGACCGTCGGGTCTTTGGCCACCATCTCCAGCTTTTCAGTCGTCACGCCGTCCATCTTCTCCTGGCCAAGGTACTTGATGTTCCACTTCTCTTCCAGTTCCTTGCCGCTCGCGCCAAAGCCGAGCATGAACCAGCTTTGGTATTGGCTGAACTTGGTGAGTGTTGTTACCTGGTTTATGAGCTTTTCATAGAGCTTGATAGCCCCGCCGGACAGCACCACAACCTTCGGCACCGGCCTGCCATTCACTTCGCCTATGTGTGCCGCCATCTGGAAGAGGCGGCCTTCGCGCTTGTAGTAAGCCGTGCCCTTCTGTACGTCCTTGTCGTAGATTGGCTGCGTAGTAACGGTGTCGAACTCAAAGTCCGCCGAGGTGGTGTGGAAATTGGCCGACGCGGCATCGAGCCTGCGCAGAACCTTATCCAGATCGTCCGCTGCAAAGGCCGCACGCACCGGCAGAAGGAGGAGCATGATCGACGCAGCAAAAGCCAGCTTTCTCAAATGCATAAATTTTCCTATCCTGTTTGACGCGCTAGCGCGCCCATCGAAGCACCAAAAAAGAGCGGTTTACCGGTGCGCCCATACCTTCCAGGCAACATTTCCCTGGGAATCGGTGACGGTCTCCCAACGCTCAACAACCACGGCATCGCCGGAGACCGGCAGGATGGCCTGGCGGAGAGCTTTCTTCACCACCGGGTCGGATGCGCCTGCGGGCACGTTCACATCCGAGGCCTGTACGGTGACGATCATTCCGCGGCTTCCGTCGCCTGTCAGCTGGATGGGATGCAAAAGGCCCGCGCTCGAAGACGGTTTGTCGCCGTAGTTCCAAAGCTGCGGCGTCACGAAGATGAAGAGCAGAATCAGCGTAACCATCACGTCGTAGTGAAAACATCCCCGCGGATAAGTCCAGTAAAAATAGCTCTTCAGAATCTCGCCGAAGCTGCGCTTTGGCTCCGGAAAGAGTTTGCCATTGCTAATTGGTTCCATCACAATTCCTCATTCATAAAGATGACCGGGACGCAATCCTGTCGAGCCCGCCCATGTAGGGCCGCAGGACCTCTGGAATTAGCACCGACCCGTCGGCCTGCTGATAGTTCTCAAGAATCGCAAGCCAGGTGCGGCCCACGGCCAGGCCGCTGCCGTTCAGCGTGTGCACAAACTCCGGCTTGGTCTTGGCTCCCTGGCCCGCTGACGCCCGATAACGGATGTTGGCTCGCCGTGCCTGAAAAGCCTCAAAATTCGAGCAGGACGAAATCTCCCGGTAAAGCTGCTGCCCTGGCAGCCAAACTTCCAGGTCGAATGTCTTGGCGGAAGAAAACCCGGTGTCGCCCGTGCACAGCAACACACGCCGGTAGGGCAGCTTCAGTGCCTCCAGAATCTCCTCGGCGTCGCGCGTCAGCCGCTCGTGTTCGGCGTCCGATTCCTCAGGCCGCGTAAACTTCACTAACTCGACCTTTTGAAACTGGTGCTGGCGGATAATGCCGCGCGTATCCTTGCCGGCGGCCCCTGCCTCTGCGCGGAAACATGGCGTGTATGCCGTCAGGCAAATCGGCAGCCGCGCTTCGTCCAGAATCTCGTCGCGGTAAAGATTAGTGACCGGAACCTCGGCCGTGGGAATGAGCCAATGATCATTGTCCTTGAACTCGCCGCGGGCAACCGCCTCGGCGTCCGCGTCCGAACAGCGGAATAGGTCCTCGGCAAACTTGGGCAACTGCCCCGTGCCAAACAGCGACTTGCTGTTGACCATGAACGGCGGCAGCACCTCGGTGTACCCATGCTTCTGCGTATGCAAGTCGAGCATGAAGCTGATCAGCGCCCGTTCCAGCCGCGCCCCCGCGCCCATGTAAACCGCAAACCGCGCCCCACTCAATTTGGCCGCGCGCTCCAGGTCGAGAATCCCGAGGGCCTCGCCGATCTCCCAATGGGGCTTCGGGGTAAAGCTTGGAGATGATTTCTCACCCCACGTCTTCATCGTCACGTTGTCGGTTTCGGACGTGCCGCTGGGAACTTCGTCCCGTGTGAGATTGGGAATGCTCGCCAGCGAAAGCCGCAGCTGTTCGTCCAGCGAAGCGGCCGCCTTATCCAGCTCGTCGAGCTCGTCCTTCAGAGCACGCGTCTCATCCATCACCAACGAAGCGTCCTGGCCGGCCTTTTTCAGCGCGCCAACCCGCTGGCTAAGCTCATTGCGACGAGCCTTCAGCCGTTCAGACGTAGTGATCGCCTCGCGCCGGCTCTGGTCCAGGGCCCGAAAATCACCCAGCAAAGCCACAGGGTCAGCCCCGCGCGCACGCAGTTTTCCTTCAACAACTTCCAGGTTGGCCCTGACAAATCCCAGATCGAGCATCGCTCTACCAGTTTAACCGACGAAACAGCAGCCTTCAGCTTCCAGCTTTTAGCCTCCAGCATTTCGTGTGTTCGTAGGAATGGTGCTTTCTATTGAGGTTGGTTTCGTCCCCCGGTTGCCGGGTGCTCCAAGTCTCGTTTTTGCGACATGGGAGATCGACGAAATCAATCACGACACGCGAAACCAAGCGCCCAGAGCCCCAAAAAACTGAGAGCTGAAAACTGAAAATTGAAAGCTACGCCCCATCAACTCCGACCCGCTCTTCCGCTTTCCCCGCCTCAATCTGCTCCCGCCATCCCGGCAACTGCTGATCCCCGACAATCAGCCTCGCCCCGCGCGTAAAGGTGAAATACGTCCAGATCCACGCCGCAAACACCGAAATCCGATTCCGAAACCCGATCAGAAAGAAGATATGCACCGTAAGCCACGTAACCCAGGCCGGAAAGCCGCTCATGTGCGCCTTGAAAGGCCATTCAACCTTGGCCACTGCGGCCATGCGCCCAATGGTCGCCATATCACCCTTGTCGAAGTAGCGAAATGCCGGTCGCTTTTTCCCCTTCAGATCGGCAGCCACCATTCTGGCAACGTGATCGCCCATCTGCATCGCCGGCTGGGCCACTCCTGGCACCTGTTTCCCGTCCTGCTCCAGATGCGCCAGGTCGCCGAGAACAAAAATCTCCGGCAATCCCGGCGGATTGAGCCGGTCGTCCACCAGTACGCACCCGCGCCGGTCGAGCGGCGCGCCCAGCATCTTGCCCAGCGGCGAGGCCTGCACCCCTGCCGCCCAGAGCGTCACGGCGGCCTCGATGCGTCCGCAGCCAGCCGCTTCCACCCACCCCGGACCGATCCCGGTCACCTGCGTCTGCGTGTGAACCTCAACGCCCAGTTGGTGCAGCGCAGCTTCAGCTTTCAAAGAGAGGTCAGCGGGATAAGCAGCCAGCACGCATGGCGAACCCTCCAGCAGCAGCACCCGCGACTTGGTTGGGTCGATGTGCCGGAAGTCATGCCGCATGTAAAGTTGCGCGATGTCGCAGATAGCCCCCGCCAGCTCCACGCCGGTCGGACCGCCGCCCACAACAACAAAATTGAGCGGCGGGTGCCACCCATGCTCCACCATCTGCCGTTCCGCAAGCTCGAAGGCCAGTAGCACGCGCCGGCGAATCTCGGTAGCGTCCTCCACGGTCTTCAACCCCGGAGCAAGCGGCGCCCATTCAGGGTTGCCAAAGTAGGAGTGAGTAGCCCCAGTAGCCAGCACCAGATAGTCGTATCCGATCTGGGAGCCACTCGCCAGAGCCACCCGGCGGCCACCCATGTCGATCCCCACCACCTCGTCCATCAGCACCTGCGTGTTGGGTTGGTGGCGCAGGATGGTCCGGATGGGCTGCGCAATATCGGCCGGCGACAGCACCGCCAGAGCAACCTGGTAAAGCAGCGGCTGAAACAGGTGATGGTTACGGCGGTCCAGTACCGTAACGTCCACCGGCAGGTGGGCAAGCCCCTTGGCCGCATGGATGCCCGCAAAGCCTCCGCCGACGATCACCACTCGAGGGCGGCGAGATTGCGGCAGAGCACTTTGGTTCGGCTGGAGTTTAGTCGGATCACTCAAATTGTGCGCCTCTAGCTTTCTAGATGCGCGCCACCGGCAATAGGTGACAAACGACCGATTTGCCTGTCCCACTTTGCTATACCTCACAACTCCATGCCTATCCTTTCGCCTTTCTCCTGGCAAAGGGTGGGAAACCAAGTAAGTCCGTGCTGTAGCATCCACGTATGATCGCGGGCGTTTCCTGGGTCTGGTGGGCAGGGTTTCACGCGGTGGTGGTCGTGTTGCTGGTGGGGGATTGGTTCCTGCCCGGTCACCGGAGCGAGACCCGGCACACGCAGGCATTTGCATGGCTGGGCACGGCGGCTCTAGTGCTCGCCGCGGCCTGCTTTGCCATCTGGATCGCCATGCTCCAGGGCCGCCAGTCGGCGCTTGAGTTTGTGGCCGGCTACACCATCGAAACCTCGCTCAGCGTGGATAACCTGTTTGTTTTTATAGTGCTGTTTCAGGGGTTCCGCATCGGCCAGCGACGCCAGCACAAGGCATTGTTGTGGGGCGTGATCGGCGCGGTGGTGCTGCGCGGACTGTTTATTGCTGTCGGCGTCACGTTGCTGCAGCGATTCGAGTGGGTAACGTGGATCTTCGGACTGTTCCTGCTTTACGCCGCATGGCGGCTGGTGCTCGGCGGCTCGGCGCGGGCGGCCATTCCCGAGTGGATTCAGCGCCTGCAACCCGCCAAGGGTTCGCTGTTGCCTGTGATCCTGGCCGTCGAAGTCACCGACCTGCTGTTTGCCGTCGATTCCATTCCTGCCGTGCTCGGCGTATCGCACAATCCCTTCGTGGTCTACACTTCGAACATCGCAGCAGTTCTTGGCCTGCGCTCCCTCTACTTTGCCCTGGCCGCACTGCTGGACAAGTTCCGCTATCTGCACTACGGACTGGGCGCGCTCCTCGGCTTCGTAGCCCTAAAGATGCTGGCCGCCCGCTGGCTCGACGTACCGATCACGCTGTCACTTGGTGTGATGGGAATCATTCTGGCCGTTTGCGCAATCGCCTCGTGGATCGCAGCAAGCATTGAGCAGGGAATTGGGAACCCAAAGTAGAGAACACCTTCGCCGATCCCAGACCACTGAAGTAAGTTCCCTAGCCGGGTGCGTGCCCCCATCCTTTCCGCGCATTTTGCGGAAAGGGAGCGATAGCACAACTCTCAACCGAGGGGCCTTGCAGTCCCTGCAACTGTCCGCGCAAACCCAGTAAAACGTCAACTCTGCTGCGCATTTAGCTCAACAAGGCCCTGATCAAGCCCTATTCAGTTTTTTCGTGGTTAATTCTCGGCGGCCCCTCGACTCAGGACGTAACCTTGTAAGCAGCCATTTCGCCAATTTTTGATATCAAAAAGGGTTAACCCCTAAGGTTTCGATAACCACCTGAGCAAACATTTGAAGCTTTCCAAACAACCACTTGAGCGGATACTCACACCCTGAAATGCTGAACTATTTGTTTCGCTGTTCACTGCCCTCAGGCTAGTGCCAGGTTCAGATTGTCGATCGCCTCGTCAATCTCCGCCGTACTCTTGTACCCCACCGTGACGCAATCCACGCCAGCATCCTTGAACGCAAACCGCATCGCCCTCTGCCGGTCCTCGTGGTTGAACGTGCCTTCTCCAATCAGCTTCATGCTGATCACGCCCATCCCATCCTTCTTCACATGCTTCACGTGCTGCACGACCTCGCTCACGTTGCCCAGTCCGCGGGTGTCGTAGTCCTCGGCGTCCATGCTCGCGCCTTTGTGGTTCATCCGGATCATGGCTACGTCCAGCCATTTGTTGCCAGGCATCAGCCGCAGTGCCGGCAGCCCGTGCACACTCGCGCCGTGGCTCTTGATCTGCTTCTTCGCCTCGGCCTCCATGATCGCGTCCTGCCAGTTCGTGGTGTCCGCAAACCAGGTTCCCGTGTGCTGCCAGTGCAACAGCATGATGTCGAAGTAGTCGGTACTCGAATTCTTCCGCAGTTCGTCCAGCTTCGCCGCCGGATCCACGCCCTGCCGCGTCGTCACCTTCGACATCAGCACATAGTTCTCCCGTGGAATCCCCTTCAACGCCACTGCCAGCATCTGCTGCGACGTGCCGTACGACTCGGAGGTCTCGAAGAAGCGGATTCCGCGGTCATACGCGTGGTGCACCAGCCGCGTGAGCCCCTCCTGTCCAATCTCCTGCTGGATGCGTCCGCCAAAGCTGCCCGTGCCCAGCGCCAGCCGCGTCGCCTTCACGCCAGACCGGCCCAGCGTCACCCAATCGGTCGCCGTAGCGCGCTCCGCCTTGATTGGCAGCCCGCCCGCCACCGCTCCCGCCGCTACGCCAGCCTTCAAAAAACTCCGCCTCGAAACCTCGCTCATATAAACCTCCATTTCTTTCCCACATTTCTTTCCCAAAGTTGAATGGGTGCCCCAGGTCTCGCTTCTGAAACCTAGGACAGCGTGAACCTCAATCAAAGAGTCCGCCTGATCTCTGATCCCTGACCCCTGCCTTTATGCCAACGCCAGATTCACATTCTCGATTGCTTCATCCACCTCGGCCCGGCTCTTGTATCCCACCGTCACGCAATTCACACCCGCGTTCCTGAACGCGAATCGCATTGCCGCCTGCCGGTCCTCGCGATTGGTAAACGATCCTTCGCCAATCAGCTTCATGCTGATCACGCCTTTACCGGCCTTCCGCGCCTCATGCACATGTTCCACCACTTCGTTAACATTGCCCGGTCCGTGCGCATGCGGGTCGTCGGCGTCCATGTGAGCCCCTTTGTGATTCATGCGGATCATGCCGATCTCGAGCCATTTATCGCCTGGAACCTGGCGCAACGCCGGCAGTCCGTGCACGCTCGCGCCGTGTGTGCGAACAGCCTGCCTATGCTCGTTCTCGAGAATCACATCCTGCCATTGCTCTGTATCGGTGGGCCAGGTTGCCGTGTGCTGCACGTGCAAAAGCATGATGTCGAAATAATCCGTCTGCGCCGCCCTGCGCAGGTCGTCAATCTTCGTCTGCGGATCCTTGCCGTCCCCCGTCGTCATCTTCGTCATCAGCCGGTAGTTCTCGCGCGGAATGCCTTTCAGCGCGATCCCAAGCATCTCGTGCATCTGCGGGTAAGCCTCCGCAGATTCAAAAAAGCGAATCCCGCTGTCGTACGCATAGTGCACCAGGCCGGTGAACTCTTCCTGTCCCAGGCTCCGCTGCACGATGCCGTTGTGTGTTCCCGTTCCAAAGGCCAGCCGCGTCACCCTCATGCCCGATCGTCCCAGCTTCACCCAATCGGTCGCTTTTCCGCGCTCCGCCAGCAGCGGTAGGGTTCCAACGCTTGCCAGTGTGCCCGCCGCGAGTCCCGCTTTCAGAAAATGTCGTCTGGAGATAGGTGTCATGCGACCTCCGCGGGTTGGCCAAGGGGGGCCAATTGCTCGAAGATTACCACAATTCGTATTCTGCCGCATCAACGCCGCGTGCCATCGCGTTCAGAGTTAAGCAGCATCGCAACGAACTTCAGCCCCAATTTCCAGCAGGTCCAATCCCGCGGACGACTCAAGGCCGCCCCTGATCCCTGACCCCTGCTCCTTAAGTAAGTGATAGCCTCAAAGCAGATGCCAAGGGCCTCGCAGGTTGATTTTCTGGTCATGGGTGCGGGCGTTGCCGGCCTTCGCGCCGCCGTTGAACTAGCCCACGACGGTGATGTCCTGGTCGTCACCAAAGAATCGCTCAGCGAATCCAACACCCACTACGCGCAAGGCGGAATCGCCGTCGCCATGGAAGGCGATGAGGACGTTGCCCTCCATCTCCAGGACACCATAAACGCCGGCGATGGAATCGTGTACTGCCCCGCCGCCGAAGCACTCGTCTCCGAGGGCCCAGTCCGCGTAGCCGAACTGATTGAATGGGGCGCGCAGTTCGACAGCGAAGCTGGCGAGCTGCTCCGCACTCGCGAGGGTGCCCATTCGCTGCCCCGTATCCTCCACTCCAGCGGCGACGCCACCGGAGCTGAAATCAGCCGCTCCCTGGTCGCCTTTGCCCGCGCCCAGAAGCGCATCCGCTTTGCCGAGTGGACCATGGTCACTGGCCTCGTCACTTCAGGTGGCCGCGTGGTCGCCGTCGATCTGGCTCCCGCAGGCGCTAATGTTTCGGATCAACACCCCCACAGAATCAGCACTCGCGCCGTTCTAATCGCCGCCGGCGGCGCAGGCCAGGTCTACTCCGACACCACCAACCCCGCCGTTGCCACCGGCGACGGCATCGCCCTCGCCGCCCATGCCGGCGCCGAACTGGCCGACATGGAGTTCTACCAGTTCCACCCCACCGCCCTGTCGCTGCCTGGTGTGCCGCGCTTCCTGCTTTCTGAAGCCCTGCGCGGCGAAGGCGCCTGGCTGCGCAACGACAAGGGCGAGCGCTTCATGGAGCGCTACCACCCCCTGCTCGAACTCGCCCCGCGCGATGTTGTAGCCCGCGCCATCGCCCGCGAAGGCATAGGCGAGTCGGGAAGCGCACGCCCGGTCTATCTCGACATGCGCCACACCCGCAATATCGCCCGCAACCTCGACCTCCACCTGCGTTTTCCCGGCATCAGCGCCTTCCTTGCCCCCTACTCGCTCGATCTTGCGCGCGACCTCATCCCCGTCCGCCCTGCGGCCCACTACCTGATGGGTGGCATCAGGACCGACCTGGCAGGCCGCACCAGCCTCGGCGGCCTCTACGCTGCCGGAGAAGCCGCATGTACCGGCGTCCACGGCGCCAATCGCCTGGCTTCCAACTCGCTGCTCGAGGGCCTCGTCTTCGGCGCTCGTGCCGCGCAGTCCATGCTCGCCGACGGCCTCCCGCTTGCGCCCGTTGATGCAACCGAAACCGAACCGGAACCCTTATCGGCGAGCGAAGACGCACAGGTCGAAGACCTCATTGTCCAAATGCAAGCCGCCATGTGGGAATACGCCGGCCTGCTCCGCGAAGAGTCCACACTGCGCCAGGGTCTCGCCGCCCAAGCCGCCTGTGAAGCCACACTTAAGGAACTCGCTCAGCAGGACAAATTCAGCCGCCGACTCGCCGAAGCGCAAGCTATGAGCCGCGTAGCTCACGCCATCCTCCACTCAGCAATAGCCCGCACCGAGAGTCGCGGCGCACACTTCCGCAACGACCATCCAACCCGCGACGACCGGAACTTCAAGAAGCATTCGGTCCTGACCCGCGAAGGCCTCGCCGTCTTTGAAGAGTGGTGAAGAAACACGGGTGCCCCAGGTCTCGCTTTGAGACCTGGGATTCAATGAAGCACCAAGCCGCACCAAGCCAAAACTGTCCACTGTTCACTGTCCACCGTTCACCTACTCCCCCTTGACGCCCCGCCCGGCTTGCCTGTAGCTTTTGCTTACACGGGAAAGGAGGTTGATCCAGCTGATGAAAAGTGAATGTTCCAGTTGTTTCGTGCGTGAGGTGACTGAGGCCTGAGGCCCTTGCGCCCCAGCCCCCAGATAAGTCCAGCCAAGACCCGGTAACGGGTCCTCCGCAATGGCTCTGGCTCTCGCCTGAAGCGCGAAGGCCTCAGTCCAATCCCAACAGTCTACCGGCAGCGGCCTGAGAAGCATCTTTCTCGGGCCGTTGTTGCGTTTGCGGTGTGAATCGGGGATTGCAGTTGGTACGGCCTTCCCTCGCGATGCCATAGAATCCAAATAGCATGAAGTGTCCATACTGTGGTTTCGGGCAGGATCGGGTAGTCGACTCGCGCGAGAGTAAGGAAGCCGACTCGATCCGGCGGCGTCGCGAGTGCGAGCGCTGCAACCGGCGCTTTACCACCTATGAGCGCATCGACGAAATTCCCTACATGGTCGTCAAGAAAGACGGCCGCCGCGAGCGCTTCGACCGCCAGAAGGTACTCAGCGGCCTGCTCCGCGCCTGCGAAAAGCGGCCAGTATCCTCAAGCCAGTTGGAAAAAATAGTCGACGCGACCGAAGCCTTTCTGATGGACGCGTCGGAGCGGGAACGGACCACCAGCGAAGTAGGCGAGCTGATCATGGAGCACCTCAAAGGCCTCGACACGGTAGCCTACATTCGTTTCGCTTCCGTCTACCGCGACTTCAAAGACGTCCGCGAATTCAAGGAAGAGCTGGAAGGGCTGCTCGGCAGCCGCGTTGGCAAGGCAAAAAGATAATTGCTCTTGACCCTTTGGTTCGCAAAGAGGCATGAAATTCGAAACATGAAATAGGCTTGGATTGCGAACATGAAAAAAATGCTGCTGTTGAAATATGGAAGCGGTTTGATGGACGAACTTCATGCCTACGACTTCCTGCTTTATGCGTCTGCAGTTCACCGCTCCCAAAGGGAGCCAAGGATACTAGCCCAGCATGGAACGTAGCGGAATGCCGGGAATGCCAGCCAAAGAGGAGTTGAGCCCCGTAGGGGCGCGGCAATAGCCAGCAGCAACAAGCCAGAAAAGAACGGAGCCCCAAATGGCAGAAACGAAGTCCCACAAAATCACACTGATCCCCGGCGACGGCATCGGCCCGGAAGTCACCCACGCCGTAGTCCGCATCCTCGAAGCCACCGGCGTCAAGTTCGAATGGGAGCGCTTCGCCGCCGGTGCCGAAGCCTTCGAAATCCACGGCGAATACATTCCCGCCGCGCTCTACGAATCCATCGAGCGCAACCGCATTGCGCTCAAGGGCCCCGTGACCACGCCCATCGGCGGCGGATTCAAGAGTATCAACGTTACTCTCCGCAAAAAGTTCGACCTCTTCGCCAACTTCAGACCGATCAAAAATCTCCCCGGCCTCGCCACCCACTGGCCCGGCGTCGACCTCATCATCGTCCGCGAAAACACTGAGGGCGAGTACGTCGGCCTCGAACACGAAGTCGTTCCCGGCGTCGTCGAAAGCATCAAGGTCATCAGCGAGAAGGGCTCCACCCGCATCGCCAAGTTTGCCTTCGAATACGCGCGCAAGCACGGCCGCAAGAAGATTCACTCCATCCACAAAGCCAACATCATGAAGCTCTCTGACGGGCTTTTTCTCCGCTGCGCCCGTAAGGTGGCCGAGGGTTTTCCGGATATCTTCTACGGCGAGCAACTCATCGACAACACCTGCATGCAACTGGTCATGAATCCCTTTCAGTACGACACGCTGCTGCTTGAAAACCTCTACGGCGACATCGTGAGCGACCTCTGCGCCGGTCTGGTGGGTGGCCTGGGCCTTGTGCCGGGGGCGAACCTGGGCGTGGAGTGCGCCATCTTCGAGGCGGTACATGGGTCTGCACCAGACATCGCGGGCAAAGATGTGGCGAATCCAACCGCCCTCCTCCAGTCGGCGGTGTTGATGCTGCGCCACATCGACGAGCCCGCAGCGGCAGACAAGGCGCAGAAGGCGCTGGAGATCGTCTACGCCGAGCGCAAGACCCTGACCCGCGATGTAGGCGGCACTGCCGGAACCAGCCAGTTTGCCGACGCAGTCCTGGCAGCGATGGGTTAATCAGCCACTGCGGTTAATCCCATCCTCCTGTACACTGGAGTGTTAACTGCTATGAAAAACAGACAACCAATCGGCATCCTGGGTGCGACCGGAATGGTCGGCCAACGCTATATCCAACTGCTTGAAAACCACCCATGGTTTGAAATCACGTGGCTTGCGGCCAGCGACCGTTCAAGCGGAAAGACTTACGGCGAGGCGGCCAAGTGGCGCCTGGATACGCCGCTGCCAGAGCGCATTGCAAAGATGCAGGTTTCCCCTGCTGAGCCCGAGGGCGCGCCGAAGGTGATCTTCGCCTCCATCGACGCGGCCATCGCGCGCGAAATGGAGCCCAAGTTCGCTGCCGCCGGCTGCGCGGTGCTCTCGAACTCGAGCGCATTCCGCATGACGCCGAATGTGCCGCTGGTCATTCCAGAAGTGAACGCCGACCACCTGCATCTCATCGAGGAACAGCCCTCGCGGCAGGCGTCGGGCGGCTACATGGTCACCAACCCCAACTGCTCCACCATCGGACTGGTGATGGCGCTCAAGCCCATCGAGGAACGGTTTGGGATAGAGCAGATTTTTGTCACTACGATGCAGGCCGTGAGTGGCGCTGGCTATCCTGGAGTGGCTTCCATGGACATCCTGGACAACGTGGTCCCCTACATCGGCGGCGAAGAAGAGAAGATGGAAGCCGAAACGCTGAAGCTGCTGGGCAAACTGGACGGCAACGCAATCAAGCCGCTGGCCGCGGGCATGACCGCCCATTGCAACCGGGTTCCGGTGGTCGACGGCCACACCGAGTGCGTCTCCCTCAAGCTGCGCAAGAAAGCCACGCGGGAAGAGATTCTGGCGGCCTGGGCTGAGTTTCAGCCACTGACCGGCCGCGATTTGCCCACCGCCCCCGCGGTCCCCGTGCAATGGGCGTCGCAGCCTGACCGCCCCCAGCCGCGCCTGGATCGTAACCGCGGCAACGGCATGGCGGTAACTGTTGGAAGGCTGCGCCCCTGCAACCTGCTGGACTGGAAGTTCGTGCTGCTTTCGCACAATACCGTGCGCGGCGCAGCCGGAGCTACCATCCTCAACGCCGAGTTGCTGGTCAGCCTTGGCAAGCTTGAACCTGTTGCTGAGACCGCTGCGCGCGCCTGAAACATCCTCTGCAAAGTCGGCAAGGAACGATGGGAAGATTGGCATGAGCTTGGTAGTGATGAAGTTTGGCGGCACGTCGGTGGAGGACCCGGCAGCCATTGGGCGTACCGCAGCCATAGTGGCCGGACGCGTAGCCATCGGCAAGCAGCCCGTGGTGGTGGTCAGCGCAATGGCCAAAGTAACCGACCAGTTGCTCCGGGCTGCCGCATGCGCTGCGCACGGCGACCGGACAGGCTCTCTGGCCATCAGTTCGCGGCTCCGCTCGCGGCATCGCGACACGGCTTGTGCGCTGGTAAAGAATCCGGTCGAAGCTGCTGCGCTTGTGACCCTCATCGATCAAAAGTTCGACTCGTTGGACGAGATTTTGCGCGGGCTCGCTGCAATTCTGGAACTCACGCCGCGCATCTCCGACCTGATTGTGAGCTACGGTGAGCGCATTTCAAGCCGCATTGTCGCAGCAGCTTTCCGCGAACTGGGCATCGATGCGGCGTACGCTGATGCGCGCGATGTCATCGTTACCGACTCGCAGTTTCAGAAAGCGATTCCCCAGAACTCAATCATCGAAAAGCGCGCGCAGGAGAAGCTGCTTCCGCTCATCGCCGAGGGCAAGGTGCCGGTAATGGGCGGCTTCATCGCCTCCAACGAGGCCGGCATTACCACAACGCTGGGCCGCGGAGGTTCGGACTTTACCGGTGCGCTCGTAGGCGGCGCGCTCACGGCCGAGGCCATCGAAATCTGGACCGATGTAGACGGCATCATGACCGCCGACCCCCGAGTATGCCCAGATGCGCTGCGCGTGAAGGTCATCAGCTTTGAAGAAGCGGCGGAGCTTGCCTATTTCGGAGCCAAGGTGCTGCACCCCGCAACGATTCTGCCGGCAGTCAAGAAGAACATCCCCGTGCTGGTCCTCAACAGCCGCAATGCAAGCTGCGAGGGCACGCGAATCATCTCGCTTGCGCCGCATTGCAAGAGCCCCTTCAAATCCATCTCGGTAAAAAAGAAGCTGAGCATCATCGACATCGTGGCCAGCCGCATGCTCATGACACATGGCTACCTGAGTCAGATCTTCGCCATTTTCGACAAGCACAAGTGCCCGGTAGACATGGTTTCCACCAGCGAAGTCAGCGTATCGCTCACTGTCGACGCGAACGACAAGCTGCCCGCCATCGTCGCCGACCTGGGCAAGCTCGCGGACGTCAAGTGCGAAGGCAGAAAAGCGCTCGTCTGCATGGTAGGCGAAGATATTCGCGGCCAGAACGGCATTGCAGCGCAGGTATTCAACGCCGTCCGCCACGTGAATGTGCGAATGATCTCCCAGGGAGCAAGCGAAATCAACATGAGCTTCATGATCGAAGAAGACGACGCCGACGAGGCCGTACGCTCGCTGCACGCCGCCTTCTTCAAGGAGCCCGACCCCGAAATCTTCGACGTGGAAGCGCGAAAGCCACTTCTAACTTCCAGTTCCTAGCTTTCAGCTCTGGCCTTTCGTTTCCTTTATAAGGTTGTCATCCTCAGCGACCGTAGCGAAGCGTAGGGAGTCGAAGGACCTGCATTTCGGGCCATCAAAGTCAGCAACAATGCTGGGTGGGAAGCCAGAGAAGCTCATCCCGGAAAATTTCTAGCTAAAAGCTAGAAACTAGGAGCTAAGACATGCTCATCCTCGTACTCGGCAAAGGAAAAACCGGCAGCCTCGTAGCGGAGGTCGCGCGCGAACGCGGCCACGGCGTGCGCGCACTCGATATCAACGAGAACGAGCATGCCTCGGCGTTGACCGCGCCCAATCTCGCCGGCGTCGACGTAGTCGTCGACTTCACCGCGCCCGAAGCGGCGGTAGAGAACATGCGTGCGGTGCTGGCCCTCGGCGGCCGCATTGTGGTCGGAACCACCGGCTGGTACGCGCAACTCGCCGAGCTGAAAGCACTGGCCGCAAAGCGTGGCGGCGGCCTGCTCTACGGAACGAATTTTTCCATCGGCGTGCAAAAGCTATTTCGGCTCACAGCCGAGCTCGCCCAACTCGACGGTTACAGCTTCTCCATCGACGAAACGCACCACACTTCCAAGGTCGATGCGCCGTCCGGCACTGCACTCACCCTGAAGGAAATCATCCACTCGGTGCGCCCCGGCATTGAGATTCCCATCACCTCTCACCGCGTAGGCGACGCCAAGGGCGAGCACACCGTAACCGCGAAGAGCGAGCACGACACGCTCGAACTGCGCCACGATGCCGCAAGCCGCCGCGGCTTTGCGTTAGGCGCCGTCCGTGGAGCGGAGTGGCTGGCAGGCAAGTCCGGCGCCTGGGAGTTCCGCGAAATCTTCGGCGAGCTGTAGCGGAAAACTGGACCCTGCGCTTCCATTTAAGTCAGTGAAGGTCGTTTCTGGCGCGTGAGCAATGCTGCCCACTCGACTCAAAACGGCAGGGTCCAAATTGGTATAAAATTCATAGTGCAATCAATCCTTCAAGGCTTGCCGCGGAGTCGCCGTAGGACGGCAAGATGGTGATCGCCAATGATTCTTGCCGAGAGCTACACGCAAAAGCCAGGAGCAATACCAGCTTATTTCGATGCGATGCTTGACGCGCAACCACCGGAGCGATTCTCGGTCAAGTTCCTTGAGAACCTCGGATTCACGTCCACAAACGATCGACTGTTCATTGGAATACTCAAAGACTTGGGTTTCTTAAACCGCGATGGTGCGCCCCAACCAAGGTACTTTGAATTCCTTGATCGTTCCCTAAGTAAGCAGGTGGTGGCAGCGGGAATCAGGGATTCTTTTGCTGAACTGTTTGCTATTAACACCCGTGCAAACGAACTCGGTGTCGAAGAGGTCAAGAATAAGCTGCGAACACTTTTCACGGGGAGGAAGACCGATTTGGTAATCGGCCACATTGCGAAAACATTCAAGGCATTGTGCGAGTACGCTGATTTCTCCGCGCCCATTTCCTCGTCTGCAGCACCGTCTGGCAAGCCCGAATCTAGGCCACCAGAGACCGCTCCGCCCACTTCCGAAACACCCGTCGCGATCGTCACCAAGGTGAATCCTACCCCTGGAAAAATCACCGTATCGGGCCTTCAATACCACATAAACATTGTTCTGCCTGACACGCGCGACCAAGCCGTATACGATGCGATCTTCCGGAGCTTACGGGAGCACCTAGGATGAGAGACCTTGATCTTTATTCCTTTGTCTATCGCGGAGTCCTCTCAGAAGAAGCTCTGGATCGAACAGGGCGGCGCCGTAAGAGCCATTTTGGAGCAGATCAGGCGCTGGAACTCCAGAAGTCTCTTTCGTTCGACGTTCTCGATCCTCAGTTGCTCGCGGAGGGACAGCGCATGTCCGTCGTTTACGCAGCCATTCACGCGTTTGAAAACGCAGTCCGAGCAATGGTAGTGAAGGCGATGACCGAAGAACACGGCGCGACCTGGTGGGACAAGGTGCCGGAGCGAATCCGAAAGACTTCGAAGTCGAGGATGGAGGAGGACGCTAAATTCAGGTGGCACGGTGCACGTGGATCGAGTGAAATTAACTACTGCGACTTCAGTGATCTATCGTCGATAATTGTGACCAATTGGGAGGTTTTCGAAGATCTCCTAGGCAATATGGAATGGGCCAAGGCCGAACTAACCTCACTCGAAAAATCGAGGAATATAGTCATGCACGGCGGGAGCGTAGCAAAAGAAGACGTCGAGCGAATCGGAATGAATATCCGCGATTGGATTCGTCAAGCTGGCTAGGCTATCCGGCCCCCAAATCTCACCATCGAGACCTAGGAGTCCCCAACCCTTGCGGCCGCACTCGGAATCCCCCCAAACCTGCCTTCCCCGCCCAAAATCATCGCCCGCCACCCCTTCGGTATACACTCTCTTTTGGTGGAAACTGCTTGTTTCCGTGGGGCTGAGATCGCGCCCCCTCGGATTCTAGGCGCCTCCGCCGGATCTTCGACGAGTTCTTGATCCGCAATCTGCAGGGAAAGGCGAAAACTGTGAAGCGAGCGGTTGGTTTTCTTGGAATGGTTTTCTTAATGACAATGGCTCTTACAGCCGTTGCGCAAGGAGAGGTGAAAATGTCGATCTGGGGACATACAAAAGAGGGCGTTGCCGTGCCGATCTACACGCTCAAGAGCGCGCAGATTGAGGTTCGGGTGATGGCGTTTGGAGCGAAGCTGGTGAGCATCCGGACGCCGGACCGTACTGGCAAGATGGCGGATGTCGTGCTTGGCTACGACACGCTTGAGGGTTTTCTCAACGACACCAGCACACACTTTGGCAGCGTCGTCGGCCGCTACGGCAACCGCATTGCGCTGGGCAAATTTACCATCGACGGCAAAACCTACCAGATTCCGATCAACAATGGCGCCAATGCGCTGCACGGCGGCCCCATGGGCTTCGACCGCTACGTTTGGGATGCAAAAGAGGTGCCCAACGGCGTTGAGTTCACGCACGTGAGCCCGGACGGCGACATGGGATTCCCGGGCACCATGACAGCCAAGGTGAAGTACACGCTGGCAGGCAACACATTACGCCTCGATTACTCGGCTACAAGCGACAAGGCAACGGTTGTGAACCTGACCAATCACGCCTACTTCAACCTGCACGGCGACGACCAGGGAACCATCCTTGACCATAAGCTCGAAATCAACGCCGACCGGTACACTCCGGTGGACGCGGGCCTGATCCCGACTGGCATCCTCGCCCCGGTGGCCGGTACCCCGCTCGATTTCCGCAAGCCTGAGGTCGTGGGCGCGCGGATCAACTCCGACTACGAGCAGAACAAGATGAGCGGCGGTTACGATCACAACTTCGTGCTCAACGGCAATTCCGGAATGCTGCGCCTGGCAGCCATCATGACCGACCCAGAGAGCGGCCGGCGCATGACGGTCGAGACCACCGAGCCAGGCGTGCAGTTCTACACCGGCAACTTCCTCGATGGAACCTTCACCGGCCGCCACGGCGTGAAGTACGAGAAGCACAAGGGATTCTGCCTCGAGACCCAGCATTTCCCGGATTCGCCGAACCATCCGCAATTTCCAAGCACTGTTCTGCGTCCTGGCGTGACGCGGCACTCGACAACCACGTTCTCGTTCAGCACAGTAAAGGCAGAGTAGAGCAAGTCAAACCAATCGCATCAAACAGAAAGGGACGGGCCAAAGCCCGTCCCCTTTTGTGTCCGTGCGGATATCTACTTCACAGGCGTGTAGGTCACAGTCACCTTGCCCGAGCTTGCCAGCGGTACATGGACTTCGACGCGGGTGAACGGATTTCTGTACTCATCCACCTTGGTTTCGCTGAAGGTGAAGGGCACCGGAGCTTCAACCGCTGCGCGTACCTGCTGCCCTCCAAACTTGATCAGCAGCGTATGATCGTCGACCTTCTCCCATGTGCCGTGTGTCGGAATCGACTCGATGATCTCGGTGGGGCCTGTGACATTGAAGTCGTCCGTAATGGCCACCGAACCCGCGCCAGCTCGCGAGTGCACAAGGGTGCGCGTAACGCTCTTCAGCTCAGCAACCTTGTAAGCGTTCGTCATGTCGATCGTGATGCTGTCTGAAGCATCGGTGAACGCATGCGCAGGCACGCTGACCTTGACCGTGGTTGCATCGAGCTGCAGGTTGCCGCCGATCTCCGGAACCGGATGTCCGAACGAATTCATCAGCTTGAAATCCAGCCGGTGCGCGCTGAATGTCGCCTGGTTGTAAAAACCCGGCCCGCCCGGATCGCCGATCGGCTGCACGTCGCCCATTCCCAGCACAAACGAACCAATATCGTTGTGGCTGTGCGTGGTATTGCCGCCGGCTTTGATCGTTACCGCGAAGTTCTGGCCCGGTGCAGGTCGCGACACGAGCACGCCTGAGTCCGCATAGTACGTCTGCAGTGTCGGATGACTCACTTCCTGCGCGGTCGCGGAGACAAGCTGATCGCCCGCAACAGGAAATAGATCGAGCGAAATCGACGTCAGCCCAACGTGCTGCATACCCGAGCTCTGCACCGGCAGCGTCGCCGCCTGAGGAATCTTGAAGATGTGGTCGATCATGGCCACCAGGTGTTCGTCGGCGCGCGGCATGCGGCCTGCATCGCCATAGGCGGCTGAATTGTTGGGCAGCATGGGGAATTGCAGACCGAACATGGAGACGCGCTGCATCTTTTCATCCGCCAGCAGGTCGATCTTTCCGCCGGTAGCGCGGAGGAGATTTTCGCGCAGCTCGATGAAGTGGGAGAAGCCGTAGTTCCAATAGCCCAGGCCTTCGGTGTCGTAGCCGTCGTTGCCAAAGCCCTTGTCGTAGTGCTGGATGTAATGCTCAGCCGCAGCCACAAACATCGCGCGATCGTTCACGTCTGGCAGCATCGCAAGCGCGGCGCCGGTGGTGCCCTTGATGCACACAGCATTCCAGTTCATGTCCGCATGGAGCCACCAGTGACCATTGTGATCTGCCGGGTCGTCGCCCTTCAGAAACGACTGGCGCATGGGGCCGAAGACATGCTTTTCCATCCCGGCGGTAACGATCGTGCGGGTCTCGGCTGGAATCTTGTCGCCGAGCAGATAGAGCGTCTGGGCCAGCGTGTCGCCCATGTCGGCGGCGTTCAGGTCAACGTAGTAGCGGACGCCGTGGAAGTTGAGCAACTGCGGATCGTGTGCTGAGAGCGTCCACGAGGGCTGCGCCACCAGGCTGCTCATCACCTCCGCAATACGCGGCAGAAAGCGGCCTTTGAACTCCACGCACTCGGCCAGCACCAGCGGAACAAGCTGGTCCTCGCGCTGATGCAGATTGTGCTCCATGGGTGCCCGGTCACCGGTTTTTGTAAATGCAAGATAACCCTCCGGATCGAAAGGAGGCAGCGGCTTAGTCAGAATCTGCTCGGCTTCCGGGACGAAGCTCTGTAGCGCAGGCGCTTTGGCGGTCCAGGCCGCACGGTCGGAGCAGGGTACGCCGAAGCCCGCCGGCTGGGCCGTCAGCATTTCGGCAATCTCGTGAACTCGGCTCGTATCCAGCTCGGCAAACTGCTGTGCCTGTGCAGGCGCGGTGGCAGCGAGTCCGGAAACAAGAATCAGAAGAATAGCAAAAAGTGCGGGGCCAAACTGCTTGCGGTTGAAATGCTTCATTTCGTCGTACATTTTGGTGACGCCTCCAAGGCATGAATTCGTTCGGGCGTCATGTTCTCACTGACAGGTACAAATCGGCAAGAGCCCGGAGCACAGCACGGCCACACCAGCACGAGGTACAGCGCAGCCTGATGCCGCGGTTGCCGAGCTTATTTTGCAGGCTCCATCTTTGGCGGCATCTTCAGGAATTCATCGGGAGGTAGCGCCTTCGGAATCATGCGCGCCATCAGCACCGCGCCCTTGAAGTAGAAAACCTTGTTGATGCGCACGCCCACCGAAGTATGCCCTGCGAATTGCGGAGTCAGCTCGAACGGCCCGGAACCCTGAAGCTGGTCGTCAACGTAATTGCGCAGCTCCTTGCCGTCGTAGACCGCCGTCACCCGATACCACTGCCCAAGCGGATGCAGCATCTTGCAGTTCAGCAGCGTGCGGTTGCTCGTACCCGAGGAAGCAAAGCTGTCCAGGCACCATTGCTTGTCGACGATACGGATCTCGAAAAGCATGCGATTCTTGGTGTCTTCTCCGGTCACCGGATCCTGCTCTTGCAAATGAAAAAACCGCTGTGCCTCCGCGCCATCGGCATCAGGCCGGAAGATCACCTCCCATGTATAGGTGGAGGCTCCTGCGAGCGGATGTACCGGGACAAAGAGTGCATCGTCCACTCCGTTGAACTCCACCGCCTTGCCGTAGGGTGATTTAATCAGGTGCGGATGTCCGAGCACTTGCGTCGGATGCCCGCCGATCTCGGCAATCTGATCGAAGTGCCACGTCTCGGCGTGCGGAGCAGGAACGGCTGGAGCCTGGGCGGTTGCGATCGAGACGGCCACCAGTAGGACCAGGACAGGTAAAAAAGCGAGGCGTATTTTGGAAAACTGCGAGAAGTTATTCATCTGTTGTCTCCGCGGTCCATGGCGCACATATTCCAATGTAACCCGCCGCCGAGGAGCAATGAACGCCGGCGGCTGGATTCCAGCTGACTCTGCAGGGTTCGCCCTTCGCGGCAAATGGGCCGAGATTCCCACCGGGTATCGCCCCGTCCATTCGTTATAAACTTGGCTGTGATGGAAACTATAGGTTGCGGTACAGCTATCGTTACGCCTTTTCGGGCGGATGGGTCGGTCGATGAGGCAGCGCTGTGGGCGCTGGTGAACTGGCAGATCGAGTCGGGCATCGACTTTCTTGTGGCCTGCGGGTCCACCGGTGAGGCGGCCACGCTGGAAGAGGATGAGTGGCTGAACACTGTCCGCATCGTCGTCGAAGCGGCTGCGGGACGCGTCCCTGTGTGGGGCGGCTGCACCCACAATTGCACCAAGGCCCTGGTGCGCCAGGCCGGCCTGCTCAAGCGGATACCCGGGCTCAGCGCCGTGCTGTCGGCCAATCCTTATTACAACAAGCCGACGCAGGAGGGCCAGTACCAGCATTTTCTAGCGCTCGCCAGAACCGTGGACCCGCTTCCCGTATGCGTGTACAACGTCCCCGGCCGTACCGCGGCGAACCTCGAACCGGAGACGGTGGCGCGCCTGGCCGCGGCGGCAAAGAATATTCAGGCCATCAAGGAAGCCAGCGGCAAGCTCACCCAGTTTGCTGAGCTCGCCCACATTCTTCCGCGCGGGTTTAAGATCTTTTCCGGCGACGACAACCTGACGCTCGCGGCCATTGGCGTAGGCGCGCACGGGCTCATCAGCGTTGCCTCCAACGAGGTGCCCAAAGAAACCACTCAGATGGTCCACGCCGCGTTGAGCAACCACTGGGCAGAAGCGCGCGAACTGGAACGCCGATTTGCGGCGCTCTTCGAGGCGAACTTCTGGGAGTCGAACCCTGGACCGGTCAAGACGGTGCTCAAGCTCATGGGCCGCTGCTCCGACCATGTGCGCCTGCCACTGGTTCCACCCACAGCAACGACGCGCGCGCGCCTGGAGCGCCTTGCCGGCGAAATGGGGCTGCTCAAGCACGTGCCTCTGCCCGAAGGCTACCGCTCTGAAGTTTTCTAGGATGCCTCTGAGCAAGTCAATGCTTTGAAAGGGCACGACAAAAGCCCGCGTTGAAAAGGCGTAAATTACTGATTCTTCAATGGGCTAAATGGGCAGGATAAGCCAATTAGGCACATCCGTAGCACAAATTAGCACAAAATCTGGCGTAGACCTGTTACCGCAGGGAGCCGAAACTTCCTAATTGGCAACCAATCGCTTACCCGTCGAATCATCCGGAAAATTCTACGTTGCACAGGGATTTGATAGACTCCGGTCAAGACGCAAACTCGACGACAGTCGAATGTGCATGAAATCATCCCTTTTGAGGTGACCGCTGCGAACGCCCTGGGGCTCGCCAGCCTTCCTGAGGAGCCTTTGGATGAGTCCAGCGACGAAGATTTCTCCTGTTTCAACGAAGCCCGTAGCTTCCGCCAACATCAATCGGGAAGAGACTCCTTTCGAGGCGCTGGCCAGCATCTGCTCAGTTCTGGTGGTGGGCCTGTTCATTCTGACCTTCTTAGCCCAGAACTTCGTCATCCCGTCAGGCTCGATGGAGAACACGTTGCTTGTAGGCGATCACCTGGTCGTCGACCGGATCACATTAACGCCTCCCGCTCGGTGGATGCCGCTCATTAGGTATCGCGAGCCGAGACGCGGCGATATAGTTGTGTTCTACAAGCCCGTCAATCAGCCTGGTATTGATGCCACTGACGCCGACGGAACACCACAATACACTCCCCTGGTGAAGAGGTTGATTGGCGTACCGGGAGATCATATTCATCTACGCAACGGCATTGTGATTGTGAATGGTGTTGCACAGCCCGTGGGATTTGCGCAGCCAACAACGACGGATAACTTCAACGAGTTCCTCGACGACTTCCCCGCAGTACCTCCAGGCGAGGTGCCTGGGTCAACAGAGTCGTGGGCCGTGAACTTCTCAAGCTATATCCAGGATGGCGACCTGGTGGTTCCACCCGGCATGTATTTCATGATGGGCGACAACCGGCACAACAGCCTGGACTCGCGCTACTGGGGCTTCGTGCCACGCGCCAACATTATTGGCCGGCCTCTCTTCAACTATTGGTCGTTCGAGGCCGCAGACGGGCAACTTGAACAAACAGGATTCGGTCATAAGCTCGCGTGGTTCGGCCACGTTCTGGTGCATTTCTTCCCGGATACGCGCTGGAAACGCACTTTCCACATTGTTCATTGAACCGAGATTGTGGATTCCGATTCGATCCTCGTGCGTTCCCGGTCGAGTGACCGGCAATGCGGAAGTATGGGCTTCTTTCGTCCGTAAGGCGGAGCACAAAACTAACACAAAAAGTTGACGTTTTCCGTAATGGGCTGATTCATTGAGGATTCCTTGCGGACGGTTTTGAAAGGGCACGGCT
The DNA here is from genome assembly GCA_035945795.1 of Occallatibacter sp. Classification (GTDB taxonomy): domain Bacteria; phylum Acidobacteriota; class Terriglobia; order Terriglobales; family Acidobacteriaceae; genus Telmatobacter. The sequence goes on along the minus strand of DASYZU010000040.1, from coordinate 163,264 downwards.
TCAGCCGTGCCGCAAAGTAAGCAATAATGATCCTTGGCTTTAGCCCATGAGGGAACGCTCGACGTGAAATGGAATTTATTCGGAAGTTCCTTGGCATTGCCAAAGAAGTTAGAGCCCCTGCCACCGCCTTGCAGCCTTTTAATCAAGCTCTGGATCGAACAGGAACGATGACTATGAACCTCTCATGGAATCGTTGGCTAGGCACAACGGCCCTCGCGCTCTCCGCGCTGTTGCTGTCGGTTCCCGGCCGCGCACAAGCCCAGACGCAAACGCCCGCCCCGCCACAGCCGGACCGCGCCACCCTCCTCAAAATCCAGCCCAACATCTCCGGCCAGCGCAACGGCGTCTTCATTGAGCCCGACCCCATGGACTTCGCCGACCATAACGGCTATACATCCCTCTTCGATGGCAAGTCGCTCACCGGCTGGGACGGCCAGCCCGGCACCTGGAGCGTGGAAGACGGAGCCATCGTCGGCAAGTCCACTCCCGAAAAAGTTGCCGGCAACACCTTTCTCGTCTATCACGGCCTTGCAGCAAAAGACTTCGACCTCAAGCTCGAGATCAAGGTGGAGTGGGGCGGAGGAAGCGGCATTCAATATCGCAGCAGCACCGGCATCCCGCCTGGACGCGTCCCCGGTAAAGGTGAGCCGCCGCTTGATCCGCGCTGGGTCATGATCGGCCCCCAGGCCGATTTCTGGCTTCAGTCCAACCCGCGCGCCCGCCAGTACACCGGCCAGCTCTACTCGCAGAACACCTCGCACGGCATCATCGCCTGGCGCGGGCAAGTCGTCCAGGCGCTCCCCGGAAAATTTTCCCAGCTCGTGGGGACCATTGGCGATCGTGAACAGTTGGCGGCCATTGTCAAAGACGGCGAATGGAATCAGTACATGATCATTGCCCGTGGCGGCGTCATCATGCACATCCTCAACGGCCAGCTCATGGCCGTCCTGGTAGATGACGATCCAGCTTCATCCAACAACATCTCTGGATTGTTCGGCTTGCAGATTGAAGCCACCCCCTGTAAAGTCTCCTTCCGCAACCTGTGGCTAAAGAAGATCAACTGAAGACTCCCCGCAAAAAAGGATTTCTGAATCCAGAAATTATTTTTTGCATCCCCGTTCGCAACTTCCCCACGACACCTGTGTCTAGACAAAGCGACGGCCTGTGACGACTCGGAAAGAGCATGCCTGCCGTCGTAATGAATCTCCGGCGACGGCTCCGTGCGCGAGCGCGCCTTGGAACGACTTTTCCCTCTCTCTGCCGAGGACGAGTAGAGCCCATCCGGGGTTCCCGACTTCGTGCGTTCCGGGTTTAGGCCTGCTGCCTCGGCAGTCTGGCGGTTAGTGTCGGTACGGGTGAGAGGCATGCAAGATTGCCAACTCAGCGTTCGCTCTTCATAAGTCGCGGAGGCCCGCAGAAAGCGAAGTATCCGATATGTGCCCCAAAACTAACTACACGCCTTTGAGGCTGGCTTTCCTTTTGCCGTTTGCAGCCGTGGTTCTCGCAACCGGCTGCACCAGCGGCTCCATGTTAAACACCACAACTTCGAGCGCAACCGGGCCCGTATTCGTGGTCGGCACTGACGCTCCCCTGGCGAGCGTGACCTCGTTTGCGGCGCAGATCAAGAGTGTTGAATTGACCGACGGAAGTGGCAACACCGCGTCGCTCATCAGCGGCACGCCTACTGTCGATTTTGCGCGCTACAACGGGCTCCAGTCACTACTGGATATGAATGATGTGCCGGTGGGTACTTATACCGGAGTGTCGATTACACTCGGCACGGCGACCCTCGGCTATCTCAACACCAGCACCACACCGCCATCCATCACCACCGAAGCCGCCAAGCTCACCACGTCAACGGTAAACATCATGCTGAACAAGCCCATGGTGGTTACGCATGCGGGAGTGCCCGTTGGCCTGCGCATGGACTTCGATCTGGCCCAATCAATTCAAGTTGACTCGGGCGGCAATATCACCGGTACCGTCAACCCGACCTTCGATGTCCGAACGGTGGCTCGCACAGACAACGGCGCCTACATCGATGAATTCGTCGCGGCCGTTGTGAGTGTGAATACCAGCGGACAATCGTTCGTTGTCCAGGGTCCGCATGGCGAGCAGTTCGCCATCAGCGTCAATGGCCAAACGGAGTGGGACGGCAATGCCAGCCTGAGCACATTGAACACCAGCAGCATTGTGCAGCTTTCAGGCCAGCTCGATCCTGCCGATCAGACCCTCGACGCGGACGAGGTAGCGGTCCTTTCAGATAAGGGCTTCTACGCAAGCGGACAGATAACCTACGTAACTCCACCGACCGGCGCGGCCACCAGCTTCGACCTCTATGTGCGCGGGCTGTTGCCCACCAACACCGGAGTGCAGCTGGGACAGATTGCGCAGGTGAATCTGTCCGGCAGCGAGATATTCTCCATCTACTGGATGCACAATCCGTTCACGCAATTTCTTTTCAACTCGAGCGGGTTGGTGGCTGGCCAGGCTGTTGCCATCGGCGGCCCGGCAACCGGGGCAGCCAATCCCAATGCTGTTACCGTAAACCGCGTGTCGCTGCGCAACTGGGGCTTTAACGGCACCGTGGTTGCGGGTAGCCAGAATACGACCAACGGCACCTTCCAGATGAAGATCAACGGCTTTGCCGGTGTGCTGATTCCGGAAACTGTAACGGTCTACCTGGGTGCGCATTCGGACTTCCGCTACGGAATGGGCGCATTCGGCGACCTGTCGAATGGTGTCACTGTTCGCGCGGTTGGTCTGCTGCTGAAGAACCCAGCAAATGGTCAGGTGGTATTGCTTGCCCGCCACGTGGACGGAACGAACTTCACCGACTTCAGCACTTTCATCTTCGAATAGAACCCAACACCTGAAAAATCCTCGCGCCGGAGCCCAATGGAATGGCTCCGGCGTTCCTTTTTTGCGTTTGTCGATAAAGCCCACGTCAAATAAAATCTCTTGAGCTGGTTGCGTAGATCGGGCTTTGAAAGGGCGCGGCTTTAGCGCGCCACCACATGCGCATAAAATCTGTGGCTTTAGCCCCTGAGCGACATCCCTTGGCTCGTCGGACAACATTCATGCAACCAGTTCTAGAGCAGATCGGCGATGGGAGGAAAAGTAAGCAGCAAACTCAAAACCAGGAGCACGAGCGCGGCAGTGCTGATCCGGCCCAGAGAAACCGCGCGTTTGCGCCAGAACAGGTCCAGAATCGCCCAGGAAATTACCCAGACCAGAATGGCGGAGGTCGTAACTCCGGAAAGTGGGCCGGTGGGCTTGTAGAAAACCATCGCACTCTTGATCGCGGCGGATTTGTCGGCCGCGATGGCAAAGAATGCAACCATGAACGAGCCGATGCCGGCTGCGAGGATGGCAGCCGCCCCCGAGCCATTAGGCACGTCGGCGAAGTGTGTTGAAGCGGAAGCCGGTTTTCCGTTCATGGTTACTCTCCGTGAATTAGTTGAATGGTTTGGCCGCCCCCGACAGGCGCGTACTTATCGAGCATCGCGCCGAAGAAACCGGCAATGCCGGCGGCAAGAAACGAAATTAGAACAAAGCACAAAACCGCGGAGCGAAGCTGTGGATGATGCCTCAGATTGCGGCCGTATTTCACAAACACCGCTGCGGCCATAGTTATGGAGATAGGCGCGAGCCAGGCCACATGCTCTTTCCATTCCATTCCGATGGAATGCCACGCAATGGTTGTTGGGCTCGACATCAACAGTCGCTGCGGGAACGTCGCGAGGCTCGCAGTTCCCGGCGGCGCAGCAGCGCGATACCAGGGATAGATGATGTATGCGCCGGTAAGCACCGTCAGCCATGCAAGCGTTGCCATCACAACGAGATAAATGCGGAGAAAAGCCTCATCCCTTGAGGAAACAGGCGCTTGGGCGGTGGGCGAGTAGCGGCGGTATAACTCGACAATTGCGCCGGAGCATGCCAGCAGATAGAGCGCGCCGAATCCCATGCCATGAACAAGCGTCAGGAGACTGCGTAAGGTGATTTCCATTGACTAACCTCATTTGCGGTTAAGAATATGCATCGTGTGCAATCGGGCCGCGCGGAGTTACTAGCTCGATCCGCCATGACTTAGAATTCATTCCTGTAACTCTGCGTCAGGAGCGGCGCATTCCTGGCGGATTTCTTCTCGTCTTTTCCCCACGTCCAGTACGTGCCGACATAGGCATAGTTTTCCGTTTGGCCGGCGACGGAGTGACCATAGCAAAACAAAAACTGCTCGCCGGGATGATTCTTGAAGTGGTAATACCCGCCCACGTCAATCATTGCCGAAGCTTCCGTTTGCGCGGTGGCAAATCCTTCGCGCCCATGGGCAAAGAGCTCGGCCCCCAGCTCTAGCCTCTCATTCAACTCCTTCTTCACCAGCCATCCAGTGTACGGGAAATTGCGGTAATCGGTCTGCGGCACCACCTGATAGCCGCCGCCGCCATCAAAGGTCCATTTGCCTACGTTCTTTTGCAGCCAAATGGGGAGCTTGTAATAGACTTTACCGACGCCCAGTCCTTTGTCATAATTTCCGGTCGGCAGTTCGAACATGGTGAAAGAGCCGATCTGTGGAACGTGCTTCGTCTCCTTGATAAAGGCGATTTTCACCCCCAGTTCCGTGTCGGTGAGTCCAAAGGCGCTGGGGCCGGTGCCGGCGGGCAGATAGACAGGATTGTTGGTCGGGACGATCGCCCCGAAAGGAAGGATAGCGTGAATCTGGACTCTCGGAATCGCTCCCCAGTTAAACTCGAAGGCCGGACCTAAGGAATCAATTTCGGCTGGAGTGCCGTCCACGCCGCCAAATATGTAGAACTCGTAGTGCTGGAAATCGACCGGAACCGGATCGTCGGTCTGGTACGGCGGTCCCTGCGCCCGCAGCCGTGGAACGGCGAGGATGCACATCAAGACCAGAGCCACGCGTGCGCAGTTGCCGGAGACTTTCATCGATGCTCCTTGAAAGAATCCAGAGGGGATGAAATCTGAAGGCGGGAATCAAGTAGGCGCAGGTGTGCGGGCCGGCAGTCGATCCAACATTCTATTGTAGATAGTAGTTATTTCTCGCTTGGGCGTCTACTCTCCTCGCGGGATAGTGATGCGGCATTAACTTGCCAGTTGCTTCTTGACCAGCTCGCTCACAAGCCTGCCTTCCGCGCGGAGTCCGCCAGCCTGGAGTTTGGCCTGCACAGCCTTCATCACCAGGCCCATTTCCTTTTGCGTCGGCTTTTGGCCGGTGGAGGCCGCGACCTCGCCAACCGCTTCGGCAACCAGACCGGCCACGCCGGCTTCGTCCAGTGCCTTCGGCAGGAACTCCTCAATGACCACGATCTCCGCAGCCTCGATGGCGGCGAGCTCAGGACGATTGCCCTTGGTGAACTGGTCAATCGAATCGCGGCGCTGCTTGATCATGGTGGCCAGCACCTGTTCCGACTCAGCCTGCGTCAGCGGCGCGCGCTTTTCAATGGCCTTGTTCTTGAGCGCGTTCTTGATCAGCCGCAGGGTGCCGGTGCGGACGGCATCGTGGGCCTTCAATGCGGTGACGACCTGTTTACTGACAAGGGCTTCTAGTTCGCCTGCTTCGGTCATGGTTACCTTCCTGAAATTCCAATTTTAAATGAGCATCGAGGCTAACGTTTGAGATGCCCTGTTTGGGTTGCCTGGCGCCAACAGGCCCAACCCATTTTCGTTTTGGTGGCACGCAACCGATCTTGCCGGATGAGTCTTCGGAACCAAAACTTTCACCGGAGAACTGCATTTACATGAACGAGGTGCAAAGCGATGAGTTACCTGTTGAAGACGATCGCGCTACTGGGGATTGGAGTGTTATGCGCGCCAGTCTTTGGCGCAGAACCAGCCCGCCCAGGGACTGTGAATTATGTCGAAGGGGCGGCATTTTTAGATGGCAAGCAACTGAATTCGCACGATGTCGGAAGTATCGACATGAATCCCGGCGACGTGCTCAGAACAGGCGCAGGTAGAGCCGAGGTTCTGTTAACGCCGGGAATTTTCCTGCGCGTGGACAACAACAGCGAGATAAAGATGATCTCGCCGGACATTACCCCGACGCAGGTGGAACTCGACACCGGCCGGGCGGCAGTGGAAGTGGATGAGATCTACAAGCAGAACGATATCGAGATTATCGATGGCGGCGTAGCGACGCACCTGGCGAAGAATGGATACTACGAGTTCGACGCCGACCATCCCACTGCCCTTGTGTTCAAAGGCGAGGCGGTGGTGGATGAAGGCGATAGGAAGTACCAGAACCTGAAGGCGCATCACGAGATGGCGCTTGTGGAAGGAGCACGGGAAAAACCAGCCAACTTCGACACTCGCGACGCACAGGATAGCCTCTACAACTGGAGCGATCTGCGCTCGCAGTACTTGGCAGAAGCCAACAACCAGATTGCAGGAGAATATGCGGGCGCGGCAGGGTTCAATCCGGGCTGGTATTGGGACCCCTATATGTGGGATTACACGTTTATTGGTGGGGGGCAGTTCTGGAGCCCGTTTGGATTCGGGTTCTATCCGCCGTGGTGGGGCGGATTCTACGGAGGCGGGTTCTACGGTGGTGGCGTCTATGGCGGACGTGGCGTCTATGGCGGGCGCGGCATCCGTGGCGGCTATGGTGGTGGGGGCTTCCACGGTGGCGGTGGTGGTGGCTTCCACGGTGGCGGCGGTGGTGGATTCCATGGTGGTGGTGGTGGAGGCGGGTTCCATGGTGGTGGTGGGGGTGGCTTCCACGGTGGTGGCGGCGGTGTGGGACACCGATAACCTGCCGACACGGCTACCCGTCTGAGCTGGTTGCCTGAAATACTCGGCGTCAAAGGGAGTGCGGAGGGTTGAACCGCACTCCCTCGGAGCCGAATCTCGATGTACCATGTCGCGGCCTTCGAAAACCTCTACATAATTCACCATAAATATATAAATACAAATATGTTGCATCGCTGGCCTAACCTGTCCTGGCGAAATGTTCTGAAGTATTCCCAGTTGAAAATGGATTGACCCATCGTGAATTCCACAGAGATTTGCTCAAGTTAGAGATTCACATAAATCACAAAAGTGTGTATTCTGTGATTGTCGACCGGCCCTTAGACTCAACTCCTACCCGCACCCGGTCCGAAACGAGGAAAACATGATTCGGAAGACGCGCTTATTTACCCCCGGCCCAACTCCGCTGTTGCCGGCAGCCCAGTTTGCCATGGCGGCGGCGGATATCCACCACCGTACGCCGGAGTTTCGCGCCCTGTTCCTGAAGGTTCTGGCCCAGTTGAAGGTCTTTGTCGGCACAAAGAACGACGTGCTCCTGCTGTCGTCTTCCGGAACCGGCGCCATGGAAGCTTCCGTCTCGAATCTCACCTCGCCGGGCGATAAGGTCCTGGTGCTCACGGCCGGAAAATTCGGCGAGCGCTGGGTCGGACTGGCCAAGGCTTTTGGGTGCGAAGTGGACGTGCTGAACGCGCCATACGGCGAGACGTTTGACCTGGCCGAGATCAGGAAGGCGATCAAGCCCGAGCATCGCGTAGTGTACATGCAGGCCACCGAAACCTCCACCGCGGTTCGGCACGATGTTGAGGCAATTGCGAAAATCGTCAGGGCCACCGAGTCTCTCCTGGTGGTAGATGGAATCACCGGCCTCGGCACAACACACTTCGACGTGGACGGATGGGGAATCGACGTACTCATCGGCGGTTCGCAGAAAGCCGTGATGATTCCACCGGGTCTGGCCTACCTCAGCGTAAGCGAGCGCGCATGGACTGCCATGGAGCAGTCGAAAAATCCGCGTTATTACTTCGACCTGCGCAAGGAGCGCAAGAACGCCGTAAAGGGTGAAAGCGCGTACACGCCAGCAGTGGCGCTCATTGCCGGACTCGGTGCGGCTCTCGATTACATTGCCGGGCAGGCAGGCGGCGACCTTGAAAAGGGCCGCATCGCGCTGATCGATAATGCACAGGTGAATGCCGAGGCGACGCGCGCAGGCCTCGTGTCGTTGGGCTTCACGCTGTTTGCGCCAACGTCTCCGGCGGCAGCGGCCACAGCGGTCGCAGTACCTGAAGGAATGAACTCCGGCGACGTCGTCAAGGCGCTGAAGGCGAAGTTCGCTTTGGTTACCGCCAACGGCCAGGGAGAGATGCAAGGCAAAATCTTTCGCGTCGCGCACCTGGGCTTCTTCGACTACCTGGACACAATCGCGTTTCTCGGCGCCATGGAGCACATCGCCAAGGACACGCTCGGCCTGCCGGTGGTTTACGGACAGGCAGTAGCCGCCGCGCAACAGGTGTATGCAAAAGCACCGAAAAGCTAGCGAAAAGTGCACAGCGAACAGCGGACAGTTTTTGTCGGTCACTGTGCATTGTTCACTGTCCACTGGAGCCCTATCCATGTCTGACCTGACTTTCGGAGAAAAGCTGCTGATCGCTCGCAAGCAGCTTGATCTCTATCAATACGAGATGGCAGAGCGGCTGGGTGTCCACGCCAACTCCATCACCAAGTACGAGCGGGGCGAAGGCAAGCCGCATGCGGCAGTGGTGCGCATGTTCGATCTGCTCTGCGAGCAGCAGGGCATCCGTTTTGACCAGTATGAAACCGCCCAGAAGGGCAGGGGAGACACGATGAAGATCGTACTTGCGGAGAAGGTTTCTCCGGCAACGCTGGCCGTGTTTGCGGCCGAGCCGGGATGGGAAGTGAAGACGCACGACCAGCTTCCTGACGGATTAGCGGCAGCTCTTACCGATGCCGATGCGCTGGTGGTGCGCTCTGCGGTGCAGGTGGACGATGCGCTCATGGAGAAGGCGCCCAAGCTGCGCGTCATCGGCCGGGCCGGTGTCGGCGTCGACAATATCGATGCCGAAGCGGCCACGCGACGGGGTATCGTAGTGATGAACACGCCAGGTGCAAACGCTGTGGCAGTAGCGGAGCTGACCATCGGATTGATGTTGGCGCTGGCGCGCAAGCTCCCCGCCGCCAATGCATCCATGCACGCCGGCAAGTGGGAAAAGAAAAATCTTCAGGGTGCGGAACTGCGCGGCAAGACGCTGGGAATCCTTGGCCTCGGCCGCATCGGCCTTGAAGTCGCGAAGCGCGCCAAGGGCTTTGGCCTTGAGATTCTGGGCAGCGATCCGTTTGTCTCCGCCGCCGTAGTGCGCGAGGCTGGCATCAAGCTGGTCACGCTCGAAGAGCTTATCGCCGGGGCCGACTACCTCACGCTGCACGTGGGCCTCACCCCTCAAACCACCGGCGTCATCAACGCAAAGACGCTCGCGAAGATGAAGAAGGGCGTGCGCATCATCAACTGCGCGCGCGGCGAGCTGATTGAGGATGCGGACCTGGTCGCCGCGCTCAAGAGCGGGCAGGTGGCTGGCGCTGCGCTCGATGTCTTTACCTTGGAACCGCCCAAGGAGTCGCCGTACTTTGATTTGGACAACGTAATTCTCACTCCGCACGTCGCCGGCTCCACCGGAGAAGCGCAGGAGGCAGTAGGCGTTCAGATTGCGCACCAGGTGCGCGATTATTTGAAACTCGGCGTAGTCCAGAATGCCGTCAATCTTCCTTCGCTGAGCCACGAGGAATACAAGATACTCGCGCCATACATTGATATGGCCGGCAGGCTCGGCGCATTTCTAGCCCAGGCCGGCAAAAGCGGTATCGAGTCCATCAATTTTATCTACGGCGGCACGCTGGCCGACGCCAAGACCGAGCTCGTGCGCAACGCGGCCATTGCCGGACTGCTGCAGGGATCGGAAAACGTGAACCGCATCAATGCGGCCACAGTGGCCGGCGAGCGCGGCATTCGCGTTCACGAGGAAGAGACGGAGACCCATCGCGGCGGTGCTGCCAGCGTCCTTACCATCGAGTTGCACACGTCCAACGGGATCAGCCGCGCCAGTGCGACCGTGATTCACGGTGAACAGCCGCGCCTGCTCGAGTTCGACTCCATCGATATCGAAACGCCGCTGGAAGGCAATCTGCTCGTCTGCCGCAACCTTGACGTACCGGGCGTGATCGGAAAAATTGGCACGATCCTCGGCCAGCAGGGCGTTAATATCGCTAACTTTGCCCTGGGTCGCGAGCGTGCCGGTGCCAAGCCGGTAAAGGCGCTGGCGGTAGTGCAGGTAGACGCGCCGGTTTCACCGGCAGTCCTTGAGGCGCTTGGCACCATCGAGGCACTGCTGGAAGCGCGGCCCGTGCAGTTGCCAGAGGCCGGTTTCTAAAACCTCCCCATCAGCTCTAGGCCCAAAAGTCCCCGTGCCCCATCCTTTCGCCTTTTACCTGGTGAAAGGGTGGGAATCCACAGAACTCTCCTTATCCCAAAAGAAAAACCACCGCCAATCAGCGGTGGTTTTTCATTTCCAAAAACGAAGGACTTAGGCCCGGCTCAAGTAGGCCCCTTCACTGGTATCCACGCGAATCTTTTCGCCCTCATTGATGAACGAAGGAACCTGCACCACGAGCCCCGTCTCCGTCTTCGCCGGCTTGGTCACGCTGGACGCGGTTGCGGACTTCAGCCCGGGCTCGGTCTCAACAACTTGCAACTCAACCGCCGAAGGCAGCTCGATGCCGACAGCCTGACCATCGTGATAGCTCACCTTGATCTGCAGATTGGGCGTCAGGTACTCCACCGCATCGCCGAGGGTCGATCCCTTGAGGACGGTCTGTTCGTAGTCCACCGGGTTCATAAAGTAGTAGTCGTCGCCATCGGCATAGAGAAACTCCATGGCTACTTCGTCCACTAACACTTTTTCAATGGCGTCGGCGGAGCGGAATCGATGTTCGAACATCGCGCCGGATTTGAGGTTGCGCAACTTGGCCTGGATGAAGGCGCGAAGGTTGCCGGGGGTACGATGCTCGACCTTGAAAACCAGGTGAAGCTGGTCGTTGTGCTTGATGATCATGCCCGGACGCATTTGAGTGGCGGGAATCGCCATAAGAGTTGAAGCTCCTTGCTTTATTTGCGCTCGGTGCGCAATGAATTCTGGCCTTGGCCCATCTTTCATTTTAAACCAGTAGCGAGAGCGGGGATGGGGAATCTCAGGTTGCCGGCAACACAATGGCGCCACGGAGTTTGCCTCGCGCGGATCGTTGCCGATGTGTTCTCATCGAATGCGTGACAGCGAAAGGTCCAACACGGGCGAGCAGCGGCTGGCCGGCAGTGGCGGCGCTGCTCCTGCTCTGTTTCCTGTTGGCCTTGGGGGCGATGCGGTCCGATCTTTTTCCTGATTCGGCCGCGAACTCTGTGCCGCCAATGGAGAGAGAAGCACTGCCATTCGCGCTGTTGGCCATAGGGGCGGGATTGTTTGCCGTAATGCGCGGCGCAAAGTGGCCGCATGGCAGGCAACTGTTCGCCTCGATTGTTATCAGCCTGGGGCTCTTTGTAGCACCCGCCATCCTCGTGTACCTCTCGCACGAGTGGGTTTCCGCATTCACGCGGGTGGCGCTGTTCTCGCTGACGCCGGTCTTTGCCGTCGTCTTTGAACCATATGTCGGCGGTGCTGGATCGCAGAACAGAACCGGCCTTGCGGCTGCTCTTGCGTCTGTTGTAGGTACTCTGTGTGTGTTCCCCATCGATCTTCCGGTCTCGATTCAAGCCGGAGCCGCGTTTGCCGCCGTTGTTTTGGCCGCCGCTTGCGTGGCCGTGGCAAATTGCCAGGCCGTTCGCGTGGCGAGCGAATCGCAGAAGATCCACCTTGCACCCATGGCGGCCGTCGCTGGTGCAACTGCTGCGACGGGGTTGGTTGCGGTGAATGCCTTGACGGAAGGCCTCACTTGGCGATGGCGCGTAATTGGGTCCGACCTCGCGTGGTCGGCGGCTGTTACATTGCCGAGCCTGTTCTTGCTGTTCTGGCTCATGCGTCAGTTGACGGCTGCACGCATGACAACTCGTTTCGTGCTTGCGCCACTGATGGCCATCCTTATTGGTATTGCAATGGACCGGCCATCCATTGAGCCGCGCACCTGGATCGGCCTGCTTCTCGTCGCCGGCGGCGTCGGCTGGCTCTTGTTCGCACCCGACGATAAACCGGATGCAAACTCATCCGCGCTCAACCTGAATCAAGACTGAATTTGCCCACCCGCTGTTGTCCAGCTGTCGTTCAATCCGCTACCATTGCCTGCGAATCCAGAAGTGGAATAAAGCTGTTCCCGGAGAACCGCAAATGCGTCGCGCGCTCGTCCTGTCGCTTACTGCTTTTTTCGTTTCTTGCACGCTTACATCCGTCGTCCTTAACGCCCAAGCCGACGCTCAGGCCCCGCCGCCGGAGGACGCTCCTTATATGGATGCGAAGCTGCCACCCAACGAGCGAGTGGCCGACCTGCTGAGCCGCATGACACTCGAAGAAAAAGCCACCATGCTCTCCGGTTCAGGATGGATGGAGTCCGCCCCCATTGAGAGGCTCGGGATTCCCGCCATCAAGATGGCCGACGGGCCAATGGGCGTGCGTTCGTGGGCAGGCAGTTCGGCAATTACCAACCTGCCTGGCTCGAAGCTGAAAGTGCAGACCACCAGCTTTCCCGCAGGCGTGGCCATGGCGGCCACATGGGATACGCAACTGGTGCAGCGCGAAGGCCAGGCGATCGCGCAGGAGGTAAAGGCGCTCGGCCGCGACATGATCCTGGGGCCCACGGTGAATATCAACCGCCAGCCTCTATGGGGACGTAACTTCGAGGGTTACGGCGAGGACCCGTATCTGTCGGCGCGGCTCGGAGTTGCGTATGTGCGCGGTGTGCAGGGCGAGGGTGTGATTCCGGCTGTTAAGCATTTCGTCGCCAACAATGAGGAGTTCAATCGCCGCCTCATCGATGAACAAATCGATTCGCGCACCCTGCATGAGATCTATCTGCCTGCCTTCAAGGCCGCTGTGCGGGAGGCTGGCGCGTGGGCTGTGATGTCTGCTTATAACAAGGTGAACGGAGAAAACTGCTCACAGAATGCGCCTCTGCTCCACGACATTCTGCGCAAGGAATTCGGCTTCAGAGGGTTTGTCGTCTCCGACTGGCGCAGCACCTACTCCACCGCGAACCCGGTGAATGCGGGCCTGGACCTGGAGATGCCCGGCGGCAAAGACGCTGCTGCAGCCCTGGCTTTGCCGGGCGCAAAAGTTGGTGGAGTCAGCGGTAGTTGGCTGACGGCTGAAAACGTTCTTGCAGAAGTGAAGGCCGGGTACATCAGCCAGTCCACTCTCGACGCCAATGTCAGCCATTTGCTCAACGTGATTTTTGTGAGCGGCCTCTTCGACAACCCGCATGTGGCCACTGGCTATGTGGATAGGCCGGCACAGAGAGCCGTGGCGCGCCAGGGCGCAACTGAAGGCATCGTGCTCCTGAAAAACGCCGGCTCGCTGTTGCCGCTCGATCCCGCAAAGGTCCATTCAATCGCCGTCATTGGCCCGAATGCTGCCGTAGCGCGCACGGGTGGCGGCGGTAGCTCAATGGTGACCCCGAAGTATGCAATCGCGCCGCTCGATGGAATACGCGAGCGCGCCGGAAGCAGAATGAAGGTGACCTTTGCGCTCGGCGTTGGAATGGAAGGGGAAGACCCCGCACAGGACACGCCTGAGGCCCGCGCCATGCTGCTCAAAGAAGCCACAGACGTCGCATCACAAGCGGATGTTGCTGTGGTTGTTGTGGGCCGATACTCGAAGCTCGAAACCGAAGGCGCAGATGTGAAGACGATGGACCTGCCCGCCGGACAGGATGAACTGATTAATGCCGTCGAAAAGGCGAATCCGCACACGGTTGTGGTCATCAACACGGGTGACCCCGTGACCATGACCAAGTGGATCGACAACACTCCGGCGCTGCTCGATATGTGGTACGGCGGCCAGGAGGGCGGCCACGCGCTCGCTTCCATTCTCTTCGGCGACGCAAACCCGTCCGGTAAGCTCCCCGTTTCATTCCCAAAGAAGTGGGAAGACTCGCCCGCTTATGGAAACTATCCGGGCGTGAATCTGAAGGTAAACTACGCCGAAGGAATCTACGTCGGCTACCGCTACTTCGATACAAAAAACGTTGAGCCGCAGTTCCCCTTCGGATTCGGACTGAGCTATACGACATTTCAATACAGCGACCTCAACGTGACGCCGGATAAGATCTCAGCAGATCAACCGGTCGAAGTGAGTTTGAAGGTCACCAACACCGGCACGCGCTCCGGAGCAGAGGTGGTTGAACTCTACGTGCATGACGGCCACTCGAAGATCGACCGCCCGCTGCGCGAGTTGAAAGGTTTTCGCCGCGTAGAACTGAAGCCCGGAGAAACCCAGACCGTAAACTTCACTCTGGTCCGCGCTGCGCTCTCCTACTGGAACACGGCAAAGGAAGCCTGGGAAGCAGCGCCCGGCAATTTCGAGATACAGTTGGGAGCATCGTCCCGCGACATACGCCTGCGCGCGCCGCTGGTGCTTACGAAGTAACCCGGCTGTCAGGCCAGGCATCGCGAGGTCGCGCCGCAACGAAGAAGGGCAGCGGAGTAGATTCCGCTGCCCCTGTTTTCTTGCGCTCGATACGTCCCTTGTCGCTGCGCGCCTTTATTGCTGCGGCGGATAAGGCTCCACGCGCAGAAAATTCGAGAGGATGTCCCGCTCCTCAGGCGAGAAGGCGCCCTGGTATCGAGCCGAGTTCAGCACCGTCTGCCGCTGATCCGGTGGAACCCCGCGCAGATCATTGAAGGCACGCTTCATCATCGCTTGGCGATCCTGCGGCAGTGCAGCCCACTGCCGTCCCGAGCGGTTGATGCTCATGCGTTGTTCCGGCGACAGGCGTTCCAGCATCTCGTTCCGCGCCAGCCGGCGATCACGCTGCTGCTCAGGCATCTGGTCCACCTGGCGCAACTGCTGTGTCAGCCTTTGCTGATCGGCGGAGGGCAGGCGCTTGAAGCTCGGATCGTTGCGCAGCATCCGCTCCTGGTCTTGTACGGGAAGATTCTGGTGCTGATTCAGCCAGTCTCCAAGGTGGCCCTGAGGCGCTGCGCCGGGGCCTGCATAAGTGGGGCGCGGCGAACCGCTATAAGCCGGACGCCCAGAAGAAGCACCGGGATAGCTGGCACCTGGAACATTTGCAGGATATCCATTCTGCCGACGCTGTATCGGGTACCCCTGAGGCCCGCTTTGTGTTTGCGGAACCGAGCGCCCGTAAGAACCACCCGGATAAACCGGCCGAGAACCATTTGCGGGATAACCGTTCTGCTGACGCTGTGCCGGATACCCCTGAGGCCCGGCTTGCGATTGCGGCGCCTGTCGATACTGCGGCTGCGGAGCCTGTCTGTACTGCGGCTGCGGCGCCTGTCTGTACTGCGGCTGCGGCGCCTGCCGATATTGAGGCTGAGAATAGTTGGGCGCAGGCGCAGACCGGGGCGGGTTGCCGCGCCTCTGCTGGCCAAACGCAAAGCCCGTGGGCACACTGAGAGCCAGGACCGCCGCAACCAAAACTGCGGGCCGCATCCTTCTCGCATTGGATACCCAGGTCACAAGTCTCTCTCCCGGCCCCCGGCCGAAAAGTGCATAAAGCTAGTCCCCGTTCTGATTGTCAGAAAGGGACTCCAACTGATCCAGTATCTGGGCATTGTTGTCCAGCAACTGCAGATCATGAACCACTGCGGTCTGGGGTGCCGGCTGCGCGGGGTGGTTCCAGTCAGTCACGCCCAGATAAGTTCCGCCGCCTACCAGCAGCATCACGGTCAGCGCCATCGCCGCAAGCGGACGCACATGGGCGCCCGGTCCATAAGCAAAATCCGCGCGTACCCGTGCAATCCAGCCTGCCAGCCAGCCGGCTGGCGCAGCCTCTCGCTCTTCCCGCATCCTGGCATCCAGCCGGGTTAGGAAGTAGGGGCTGGTCTCCGGAGCCTCCCACTTGTCCAGCAGCTCCATGGTCGCCTTCAGTTCGGCCAGTTCAGCTTGGCAGCCGTCACACTCCGCAACATGCGTTTGAACCTTGGCAGGCACAGCCTTCGGATCGAGCAGCAGATCCGCCAGCTTCGAGTCCATTCCGGTGCAATTTTTCTTCATCTGTTCCATGGGTCCCACCCCGCTTTCCGCCGGTGTCGCCCGGCGTGTTTCCACTTACACAAAATCCTTCAGCTTGTCCCGCAGCGTCTGGTACGCCCGGAAGAGCAGCGACTTGGTTGCAGATTCGCTCAGCTTCAGCACGTCTCCAATCTGCCGGTAATCCATTCCCTGGTACTTGTGCATCAACACCGCCATCCGCTGCCGTTCAGGCAGCGCCATCACGTGTGTGCGAATGGCAGCCATGCGCTCATCGCGCATAAGCTTTTGTTCCACGCTCGGTTCGTCGTCGGCCACGTCCGGAGTAGTGCCCGTCTCTTCGTCCGGTGCATCCAGATAGACGGTCTGCGCCGACCTTTCGTGCCTTGTGTCGCGCGCATGATTCACGGCCAGGTTGGTCGCAATCCGGTAGAGCCACGTTGTAAACCTGGCCTCTGCCCGATAGCTGTCCCTAGCTCTGTAGACGCGTAAAAAAACCTCCTGCGCCAACTCCTCTGCAACCGCCTGGTTGTGCAACATCCGGAACAGGAAGTGAATCACCGGCCGGTGGTGCTTCTGGACCAGGAAATTGAAGCTCGCTTCGTCGCCCGCGGCAACGCGCAACATCACCGCCGCATCGCTTGCTGGGTCCAGTTCGGCACGTACGCCGGAACTGGCCTCAGGCCTCAAGTCCGGCCTTGCCGGGCCCACTCCCAGGGTCGAGTTGTTCAGGACCATGGTTGCCATGTCTTCTGGAACACGATTTTCAGAGGAAGGTTGCGCTTGATCAGCAGTTTCCGGGTCAAAATCTTCGTTTTTGGCAGGGTTTCGAGCGTCTTCCCGTCCGCCGCCGGAATTGGTTGCCGGAGGTGTCGATCCCGACCCTTCCTGCGCCCCTTTAGCCATCCTCGGACTGGCCAGATTCACCCCGCCCAAGCCTGACCCACCCCCAGGTCCAGCACCCAGTCCAGCCCATAGCGCCGCCTCCCCGTTCGCAGGAAACTCGCCTGTAGGTCGCCCTGCGTCCCGGCTCTCGTCGCGGATTGCCTTGATTCTCCAGCCCATGGTTCGGTCGATACCGGCCTTCACCGGCCACAGAAAAAGCCCTGTAGCCGCAGTTTTTGAAAGGGCAAAACTTCACAGGCTGCGGAATAATTCGATCCGGAGGCAGGCGGGGGTTTCAACCCTCGCACAAAGCCAGCAGAATAAACGCGGGCTTTAGCCCCGGAGGGACGCCTTTCGACCAATTCACGCGAAATCTCGACTTTTTCCGCAGCCTGTTTAGTCGTACCGCTAAGCTCCAAAAGTGAACTTGGGCTTTAGCCCCTGAGGGAAAATCCCATCAACTTACCCCGGCTACCGCCGTATGTCCAGGGTTGGCCCTAAAGCCCTGCTGGTGTTACTCTAACCTACGGGATGCCCCGCGGTCGCGGTCATTTTCCGCCCCCTTAAGGGCGCTTAACTCAGCGGTAGAGTGCCACCTTCACACGGTGGAAGTCGCAGGTTCGAATCCTGCAGCGCCCACCATCAAATTTAATAATTTAGACCGCCAGGTGGCCCGCCCATCAACCCCGAAAAACCACCACGAGCCCTGAGAGACTGTACCCCGTTCATCGCGGCATTATCGCGATGAGCGGGTCTTCGGGCCAGACCGTCGCCACGGCCGTGTACCCAGGTCTCGCCCGCCGCGGCGAAAGACCTGAGACTCCACCACCTACTCGTGGTTAGCGCCTACCCCTTCGGCTACGCTATATGGATCGAGAACAGATACTTCAAATCCTTCTTCAGCAGCCGGTCGTAAGCCTCGTTCACATTCCGGATTGGACTCACCTCGACATCCGCCTCGATGTTGCGCTTCCAGCAGAAATCGCAAGTCGCAATCGGAGTACCCCCGATAAACCGGACGTGCGCACAGCCCACATCTACGGTTTTGCAGAGAATTACCCACTTTCGACGCACAATCACTGCAGTGTGTCCATCAAGACCAATTCGGCCCAAGCACACGCATCCGAACGAAAAACTGCCCATAACCCCTTTGCTGAGAGGATTCTGCAGCCAAGTCCCGTCAGATGAGGATTTTTGCAGCGACACCCATGCGCTATCCTCTTGAAAAAATAGATTTATTTACAGAATACGGGTGGGGGTACGGGGTCGGACGAGCGGTCCAATCCATTTGTCCAGAAACCCAAGTCAAAGTCACAGTACGCTGACTCCTGAAAACTGACCCCTGTCCCCTAATCACTGTTTCCCGGAAACCGTAGCCACCGGGCCAGCAGGCCCCACCTTGCCATCGTCCGAAACATAGCTCAACCGGTAACTTACCGACCCGGAGGCAGGTACGCTGTTGTCGGTAGCGCTCTGCGCCGCCATCGGCCCCGCAATCCGAATCCACGCATCCGACTGCGCCTCCTGCCGCTCCACAATCACGCTCAACCCCGCCGGCGGCATTGGGAACTGCAAGGCAATATGCGGATACGGATCGGTCGAGTAACTGGCCGTGGGAGCAGGCGGCGCCACCATCTGCGGAGACCCGACCCGAATGGCAACCGGCTCTGTTGGATCGCTGCGATTGCCGTTCTTGCCTACGGCTACCAGCCGGTACCAGTAGCTTTCGCCGGGGCTCACATACTGGTCGGTAAACTGGCGCGCATCCGCGGCAAGTGGGTCTCCGATCACCACGCCCAGGTCCTTCTCCGATCCTGAGCGCAAAACCAGAATCTGCGCCGTCCGCTCCGCAGGCAGAGCCGGCACAAAGCTGATCTGCGACTTGCCATCCGCGCCGCTCGACGCTGTAATCGAGGGTGGCTCGGGGATCGACTGATCCGCCACCACCACCCGCACCGTATTGCTCGGCGCTCCCTCCGCATTATCAAATGCAACCGCGAGCACCCGATACTCCATGGACACATCCGACGTCATGCCCAGCGCATCGTCGTACAGTGGCTCGGGTGTCACGCGCGCATTCAGCCGTACCCACTGCTCCGCGCTACCAGCTCCTACCACCACCCGCCGCTCCACAAAATATCCGGCCACAGGAAACTCCACCGGCTTCCACGTGAGCCGTACGCGAGTCTGCCCCGCATCGGCCACCAGCCCATCCACCTTCGGCGGCCCAACCGGGTTCTTCGCCTGCGCAGTTGCCGCGGCCGATGGCGTTCCCAAATCTCCACGCGAGTTCACCGCGCGCACGCGATAGTAGTAGGTCGCGCCCCCCTGCACCGCATCATCCTCATATTGCGATGTGTCAGGCGGCAGCGCCTGTGCGGAGAGCGCCTCATATGGGCCGTCAAAAAGCATCGCGCGCTCCACTACATATCCAGCAAGATTCGGCTTCTGCGCAGGCGGCCAACTCAGCACGATCTTCCCGGTGCCGCTCGCTGCCGTCACCGGCTGCGGCGGTTCCAGCGCATGAAAGTCCGGAAAGAATATCTTGATCGAAGCAGGCGTGCTGCGTCGCCCAAACGCATCCACGCAGTAGACCCGATAAGTGAGCATCTCGTTTGGCGGAGCATTGCTGTCGAGCACCAGAGGAATCTTCGCATCCCACCTCACTCCAGGAATGATCGGCTTCGCTGTTACGGCTGCGCCCGTCTGCCCGCCCCCGTCCCGCTCCACAACATATGCGATCGCAGGCAGCTGTCTGTTCTCCGCTGGTGGCGGCCACGACAGCAGCACCCCGCGTTCATCCGACTTGCTTTGCACTCCATCCGGCGAAGGCGGCAATGCGGTCGCAACGCTTGCATCCACGGCGGCACTCGTCAATTGCGGCCCGGCCGGATTCCCGCTCGCATCAAGCCCCTGCACCGTATACGTCCGGCTGCCCGTCGGAATATTCTGTCCAGTCCACGCAATCCCCAGTGCCCGTGCATAACCCGGATCGGTCAACGCTCGGAGCCCGATGATGTTGAACAACTGCGCCCGCTTCGGACTCGCATCATGCGTTGCCATTACCGCCGGCAAACGCCGAATCGCATCCGCATCTTCCACCGACAGCGCCTGCAATGTACTCTCATCCGCCATCGCAATCTTCGCCGCCAGCGTCTGCCCCGTGGAGTCGGACAACCTCCAGCCTCCCGCCGGCCACTGCGAGGGCGGTGGAAACCAAAGCAGCGAAACTTGCCCCTTACCGTCGGATACAGCAAAGATCGCGCCGTTGGCCTGCTGCGCAATCGCGCCACGATTCGCGAGCAGCAACACAGCCAACACCAGCAACCGAATTTTCACGCAACCTGTCATCTCTTCGCCATCACCCACTTACAAATGCACTGAGAACGAGATCGATCCCAGCGGCCACGGCAGCCCAATACTGGCGGTTGCCTGCACCTCCAGCGGCAGAGCCTCGGCGTGAATCTGCGCCGAAACACCTGCGCTTACGCATACGCTGTCAACGCATACTCCCGCGGACACACTGGCCGAAAAATCCCCGGAAATATGCGGCTGCGGAGTTACCGTCAATCCAATATCAACATCGCCGCGCACATACGCCGACGCCACCGAGTCGTCGCCGACGCCAAGGTTGATGCTTTCCCCGCCTCCAATCGAAAGCCCCGCATCGGAAAGCATCAGGTACATATTCGCAGTAGTATCTAGCAACTGACCGCTGATCCGCGGCCCTTGCTGCTTACCCGCGTCAACGTGCCACGGGCCGCTGGGCCCAAAATGCATATCGACCGCAGCATTGTTGGCGCTATTGCCCAGATCGACCGCGGCAACTCCGCCAAGAAGACTCAGGTGTCCCCACAACCGCGCATCGAAGTTACCGCCCGCATATTGCAGATACCCCTGGAAATCACCATTCCCGCTGTCTGCCAACTTCAACAGCCAGGCATGAAAGTCAATGCGCGTACCTGCATCCTGTCCTCCGGCCTTGATAGCCAGATTCCCGTCCAGCGTATAAGTAAACTGGTCAGGCATTCCCACTCGAATTCCCGCCATAAAAAGGAATGAGTTATCTATCACAGGCTGCTCAGCCTTCAGCGACCCTGTATCTTCAAACGCGCTGATAGGAAAGTTATGACCGAGTCCACCCTGCACGCGATAAAGGTTCATTACCGGCGGGACTGAAATGATAGGTAATCCAGTAGGGCCAAGCGAATAAGTGATGCGCGTTAGCCAATAATCGTGCCCTCCCTGGTATCCCAGTCGAAATTCCCCGGTGATCGGCGGACCGCCTAACTCGGATAGATCGACCGAGCCCGAAATCTCATCTCCACCCGATCCGCCCGATCCGGAGTACACCGGATGAACCTTGGCATCAGCACTTGGCTGGCCCGCTGGGTAGGGAACATCGATTGTGAACGGCGCAAACGACGGTCCCGTCGCGGTGTAGTTAGTTCCGCTGTTATCGACGGAATAATTCACCTGCGCCGTCGCCGCTGCCATCACCTCTGACAAGTGCACGCTGGTGCTGAACAATGCCGCCAGAACCTGAGGTCCAGATGGCGGCGCCGTCAGGTGAACCGAGGCAAGATCCACCGGCGTCTGGCCCAGCGTCGAGCTTCCACCTAGCGAGATATCCTTTGCTTGATTGCCTTGTGCAAAGTACCCGCGCCCATCCATTCCAAAATTAAAGACCTGGTCGAAAGACGAAAACGTCTTGTTCTGTGCAGAGAAGACAAAATGTGTATTTGCCTGCACCACCCAACCAATATTCTGCTCCTCGGTAAATTTCAGATTGCTGGCAGTAAAGCCGAAGTTGCCATAACTCTTCGTAACTGATGGACTGCTGAGCGGGAAGCTGATGTTAGCCTGCTTGCCGCCACCCGATTGCAGCGTTGCATTCCCTTTCAGATGTGTATCGAGCCATGGAACATAGACGTCCATGCCGTTGTACTGCGCGGTAAAGTTCCCATTTGACGCCGCAGCATTGATCGATTGAAAACTGACCGATCCTTTGCCAAGCCCCGCCGTGAATGGCCCGGTATTGAGCGCGCCGCAAAGCCCGCTTCCAATCACTCCCCAGTCCGTAACTGTCGGCTGTAACGAAGAGCTTGAAACCAGATTCATCGTATACGGTGTAACTGCAAGGCTCGGAAAGCGCACCCCCACCCAATCCGCTCCACTCAACGGACCGCACAGCGAGCCGGCCGCATCGCCATCATGATGGCTCAGATCCAGTCGCGCGGAGTTGGATTTCATTGTGAACGCGCTCCAGCCAATCAGCGTGGTAGGAAGCGTGAGACCATCCTTGATCCAATCGCCATTCGATTTCAACTCCGCCTGCACGCCGTTCCACACCACAGGCAACTCGCCTGGCTGGCGCAGCGTGTCGTCGGTAAGCGACACGTTCAACGTTGCATCCAACTCTCCGCCCGCCTGCCCATTCAGCCTCTGAATGCTTCCCTGTAACCCCGGCACGCTGGCAGCCAGCGCCACATTGGGTGACACATCAATGCTTCCTGTCTGCACATGCAACCCGTCAGGAACGCTCCAGTTACTTATCTGCACCTGAACCGGCGGATACTCGTCATAACCCCCGCTGCTGGAGTTAGCCAGATGAAGAATCAAGTTACCCGTTCCGCTATAAGTGCTCCCTTGCTGAGTAACATGATTCTGAATCCCACTTATCTCAAACGAACCTCCACTCCTGACTGGGAAGAGGAACTTACACGGCTTACTCGGATCGGAAGCAACAACCTCGTATATCTTGGCATTCGAAGCGACATGTTGATCGGGAAGGGAACCGGCTAGTTGAGAAACCACCTGCTGCAGCGGACCGTTCACATACTGCACCGCACCCAGTCCGGAGACGCTTTTGTTGGAACCGGAAAGCAAGCCGATCTTCAACGGCGGCAGATTGCTCCCCGCGGGCGGTGCCAGTGTGTTCAACAGCGATTGCGCGTCGGTAACATTCGGCCCCGACTGCGTAATTGCACCGCCTCCGCTCACTGACGCCGCACCCGCGGAAAGCCCCGACGGCATAAGCGACCCCAATGCCTTGTTCACCGCATTGGAAAGATTCGCTGCCGTAGGCCGCGGCAGAACATCGGCCTCAACCATTACGTTGTGGTTTCCCAGCGGCTGCACCTGCAATCCAGGCGAATCGATCGGTTTGCTGCTGGAGATTATGATCGGTGGCTCTGGAATCGGAACCGGAATCACTATTCCTGCGACCTGAATCGTGGTGAACCCTTGGCGAGTTAAATTCTTTCTTGCCTGCGATGGACCGATAGACAGCGTCTGCTGCGACTGAACGCCATCGACGACCCACGTTACGCGCACCTGGCCGCGTCCGTAATATTGCAGCAAAGTTGTCGCGTCAATTCCATCGTCGCAACTGCTGCAAATCGCCGCAGGCTGCTGCCCCACTGCCCGTATTGGCTCCAATACAACCTGGCCATGCGCGTCGGGCTTGCCTGCACCTGCTTGCAAGCCTGTTTGCGCACGCTCCGGATGAATTTCCGCGGGCGCACCGGGGCGCCCAACCTGACCGACGACAGCACCATGATCGAGCACGGGAGTCTTGAATTTGGAAATATCGTAAGCGCCAAAGTCCGGATCCCCGATGCCCTTCAGATGTAGCGGCCCATCTGCAGCCAGATCTTCTGGCACGGTAATATTTAAGGTCTGGCAATAGAGCATGTACGCGTCGCCGGCCGCTTGCGATGCAGACGAGTTGCCGCTGCCCTGTGAGAGAAGCTGCTGGAAGTTCGTCTGTACTCCTGTAAGCGCGAGGCCGTTCTTGCTTACTCCGCCCTGCGAAGCCATCTTCGACAGCAACGCAGTCTGCAGGAACGGCGTTGTCGGGCCATCCACGCTCGATGAGATAGCCGACTCACTTACATGCTGCAAGTCCTCGCTTGAAATCTGGTAAACGCGAACCGTAAAGCCACCAGTGGCCTGATACGCGTGCTGCATCGGACTGGGGCCGCTCGAGGGTAGAGCAACAGGCTGGCTGGGGTCCCAATTAGTAACGTTCGCAGAAATCGGCGGCGCTGCCAAAGGCACCACCGTTCCATCGCCCCAGTCGACAAACACATTGCTGAAGTCAACCTGCGTGACATCTTTGACAAGACATTGATTTCCACACGTCGAGCCCGGCGGAACCGCAGTCTGCGACGTGTAGTCAGGTAGATAAGGTGAGCGAGAGAGATCGATAGTTCCACCCAGTGACCACTTATCGCCCACGTAACTGTTGGGATCGTTGCTTGTCTTTGACAAGTTCTGAATCTGTAAATTCCCGGTGGTTATTCCCGTTCCGCTGCAGGCCAGTCCAGTAGGCGCGAGCGGAGCCTTCAAAGGCCAGCGATCCGATATCTCCACCTGTACATCGACAGTGCCGCCTGCATTTTGCGCGCTAGCCGAGCTCTGTTGAGCGTTCGAGTTTTGCGCCGCTCCATTGCTGACTTGCTTCAACTGCGGCTGCGTCGCCACACCATTCTTGTTGTAGGTGTGGAACCCCGCCACCTCCCATTGCAGATCGCCCTGGCTGAGTTTCCCGTTCAACTCATCCGGAACGGCGGGAGGAGTCGCACTGCCCCCCGACCCGGCGCTCGACTGTGCAACACCGTGCCCACCAACGCCGCCCAGTTGCAGGCCACCATTGAAGACCAACCTCCGCGTAGGTTCCAACACCGTTTTGAGGAACGCAGGATCCGGCCGGTAATACGTCGGCACCACGCTGATAAAGCCTCCGGGTGCGCCCAGCGCAAGCGTCTTTTTTCCAGTGATCGTCTGTGTCGCAAGCAGAGTCTTACCGTCCTTGGCATAGATACGAAGTTCGTAATAGTTGGCCAACCCCGGATTCTTCTCGTGCCACTTAAACACAGCATTGTCATCCAGCATAGGAACCGCATAAGTCACGTATTGATCGCTTTGCGTTACAGCACCGAGCGGCGCATCCAACCTAATAACTCCCTGGGCAAACTTCTGGATTGTAATGGGCGCAATCTTCAGCACAGTCGGCGGACCGGATGGCTTCGCCGTCAGGACATTTAACATACCTTTGCCCACCACAACCTGCTGTGTCGATCCGCCGGGCTGGCCATTGGCGCGTCCTCCACTCTGTAGCGCAGCCTGTCCCGGTGGTTGCAGATTGATGTCCCTGCCCCCCGGCAGCGCGGAGGGAAGTGCGTTCACGCTCACGTGCATCTCGGTGCTGTTGATATAGCGAGCGGGCCCGTTTGCAAATACGTTCGCTGGAACGCCGGCTCCTATTGTGAACGTGACTTGTGTACCGGGAACAAAATTCGTTCCCTCCAGGGTCAAGTCCACATTCTGGCTGCCGGCGGCAATCTGGTTGGGAATCACGCGCAGAATCTGCATTGGCGCGATGCGTGCCGTTGGAGCGCCGGAAGTTACCGTGAAGGTATTCGACGCAGTCAACTTTGTCTGGCCGCCAACAGTCACCACAACATTGCGCGATCCAAGCGAAGCATTCGGCGCAATCGAAATCTGCGCCTGAATCTGATTGCCATTCGTTACCGTGGCAGACAGCACCGTAATTCCACTGTTTGGTGTGAACTGCAACGCTACCGGCGGAGTAAAGTTGATGCCGGTAAACGTCAACGCCATCGTGGTTCCCTGCGTTCCCTGCACTGGTGTAAATCCGCGCAGAGCCGGAGTAGCGTTTTGCGTAGTGCCGCAGCCTGCCGGCGTCAGCATTCCCGGCGGGCAGTTATTCTGCGTGCCGGCCGCGATGGTGAACGGCGTGGTGATCCGGAGGTCGTGGTCGCCATCGACGAGAAGTACCTGGCGATTGCCCGGCTGTGCATTGGCGGCAATCTGCACCTGCGCCGTGATCTGCGTGGAAGAGGTCACCTTTAAGCTGCTCACCGTGATCCCTTGCAACGGAGAGAACGTCAGAGTCATTGCCCGCGCAACAAAGTTCGCACCGTTGAAAGTAATCGTTACTGTCGAACCCGCAGCTCCTTGCGTAGGGCTGAATGATGTAAAGACCGGTGGCGGAGGTTGTCGCGAAGCCTGCCGCGCCGTTTGCGGCAATTGCCCGGTTGTCCGCTGCACCTCCCGATTGTTCTGTGCCAAACCAGAGACGCAGTAGAGGGCAGTCATCATAAGTAGCAGAACGATTCTCAGCAAGCCCAACGCGTCATTTCGATCCATTGCGCTGCGAATACAGGCTCTCCCCTTCCGGCGAATCATGCTGGGCGTGCAAGGATAGAATTTAGTCTGCCAATTCATCGCGGGACTTACACCTCAAAACGTATGCTTATGCCCCCAGGTCAAGGTCCAAAGCACCAGTAGCTGCGTCGTATCCTGATCCATCAAAGCTATGTTATCGTGATTCTGGTTGTAACTCCCCTGCGCGGTTAAGGTACTGAACTTCATCTTGCCTGGCATCGTCCAGGAGAGCTGGCCACCATACTGACCGGTGAACGTATCGCTGGTCGCTGTCCCGCCGGTCAACACCGTCTGGCCCTTTGTCACTGTGATCAGCGGCGAAACCTGTAGCCCCGGATGTTTCCATATAAAGGCCGGCTGCACATTCACGGTGTAGTTGCGCGAGGTTCCAATGGTCAACCCATCTGCCGCAACCCAATTCACACTTCCCTGTACATTCAATTGAAAGAAACCAGGTCCAGCCATGGTCGCCCCCACGTTGATCGATGAAGTTATAGTGTCCGCGCTCGGCATGTAGTTATTCCGGCTCCAGTCGCGCGTTCCTCCCGCGTTCATCGAGACAATGCCGAAGGTACGGCTCAGAGTGATGCTTCCATAGATATCTCGCAAGTCCTGTGCGCCTGTCTGCGTGGGTGGCATTCCCTGCAGAGCCGCGGGAACAGTTCCTGTTCCGGTAAGCGACTGGCGCGCTTCCACCGATAGGTTCGTATTCACGCCCAACGACTTTGTCCATGTCTCGTCGTAACTGTTCATGCGTAACTCAGCGCTGGCCGTTGAGTGAACATTGTTATCAAGAAACGTGTAAGTTAGACCGAAATTGCCAACGTGGGTTGTGTCGCTGATCGAAGCATCCACGCCGCGAACATTAGGCTGACTCGACTGTGTCAGGCTGGGGTTAGTCGGAGTGCCGAAGTTAGCATTCAATTCGCGGTAGTCGCCACTCGCGTTCACTTTGCCAACCTGTCCGGCGACCGCACTCCTCCACGCCCGCCCAAACTCCCGCTTGGATGTTGGATCGGAAAGATTGGCATTCTCGTAACTGATGGCGTACTCGGAGGTCCAAAGCCATTTCTTGCCCAGGTGCAATTTCAGTAATGCACCCATCGCATCCCCGGCCGAAACCGGCGCCACCGGATTCGGCAGTATGATGGGATTGCCCATCGAGTCGTAGCCCACGGTGGTCGGTGCTCCCGTGTCCTTCGCGTTCAGCCACATTCCCCGTAACTCCGCCCACTTAGGCAATGGAAGCTGGTAACTCGCGCCCTGAATCTGCTGATGGAAGTTGATGCCCGCGCCGCCGCCCAGCGCGGTGTCGTTGGTATTTACAAACCCTCCCAGCGTGCCCACAGGGGACTTCAACGTCAGCTCAGCGCCCTGCCGCGGCGTGGCGGCAGTAACAAACTGCGCATCGGTGTAAAGAGCGGGAGTTACAATTCCGAAGCGCAGATTTGTTCCCCAGCTTTCCCCTTTGTAACCGGCCTGGAGCACGTATTCATTTACCTGTCCCTTGCTCGTGCGCTGCACCTGCGGATTCAAAACCGAGTTCAGCAGCCCGCTGCCGTTCGCCTCCATGTGCCACGGACCCTTCTGATAAGTCACATGCTCGGCGAGCGACACCACATTTGTGTCCGGCGGATTGGCCCCGGAAACCCACTGCGTGTTCACGCCGATCTGTCCTTCAAGCGTAGGACCCGCTTTGTTTTTCGCAGCCGCCGGGGTTTTCGCCTGGGCCAGCGCCTTTGCCGCTGATTGGTGTGCCGTTGCAACCGTTACTGCTGTGGGCATGTTGCCCGGCCCCGCTGCCGCCGGCGGAGCTTCTGCATCCGTGTCCGGCACAAGCGCGGGTCCCGATTGAGTTTGCGAAGCTGCCGGTGCAGCGGGAGTAGCAGGTGTAACCACGGTAAACTTCCACGTCGTCGCATCGCTGCCCACACTTAGGTTCACCGTGTGCTCTCCGCCCGACAGGGCCAGAGGTGGTGTAAATGACACCTTCGATTCCGATACCTGCGCCAGCGTAGTGATGTCGACGTCATCCACCATCAAGCTCACATCGGCAGGATTCACCGGCGATTGAAAGCTTACCGAGATCGGCGGCTGCAACTGATTCGTGCTGCTGCCCGGTGCCGGCGTCTGGCCTGCAATCTCGCTCGACAGATCAAACGCTCCGGGCAGGGCAACGGGCGCGCCCACTGAAGCCAGCAGAACCGGCTTCTCATGCATCGAATTCTCTGGTCCTCTTAGCTGCGACTGCGGACCAGGCCCCGGTTGCGCGACAAAACTCTGCACCGGTCCGGAGAACAGCAACTGCCCGGTCGGCGAAATCGCATCCACCTGCCAGTAGTACGTAATCCCCGCAAGCAGCTTTGCTTCCACGGCGTGCAAATCCAGGTTGGCGTCCTTGGTCAGGTACTGCCGCACAATCTGCATCCCCGCAAAGTCGCGGCTGATGGTCACAAAGTAATATCCGTTCTTAAGCCCCGGTGTCCACTCCAGCAGCGTATGCCCAGCCGGCGTGCGCCCCGGAGCAGAATGCGTAGCTCTCAATCCTCCATCCGCCACGTGATTGACACTGCGCAGTGGCAACGGCCGCCGCGGCACTCCGTTGGAGTCGATGGTGCGCACCGTCCAATACAATGGCCCTGCCGGCAATCCCTCCCAAACCTCCGCAGGCATATCCCAGCGATTGTCCACTACATCGAACCATCTGCTCACTGTGCTCAGATAAGGGTGGTCCGTAAAGCCCACCTGATATTTTTCAGCGCCCGGCACCGGAGCCCACAACAGCGACGGCGGATTGGCCGACGTAAATGCCGCTCCATACTCCGGCAGCACCAACTGCTCCAATTGCCAATTTCCGGGATTCACCACCACTGTAATTGGAACGCTCGCCACCTGGTTCGGCTGCACCATGCGCAACTGCAGCCTGTGCGGCCCCAGAAGCGAAGTTGGCAGCGACTGGCGCGTCGTAATTGTCGTGCTTGTTCCGCCCACAAACGAAGCGGAGAACTGCTCTACCACATTCCCGTCCCACACCCACTCGCCAATCACGGTTCCCGATCCCGCTCCGCCCAGAATCGCATCCGCATACAACTCATGGTTGCGCATCACCACGGTTCCATTGCGCGGATGCATCAGGCTCAAATTCACAACCGTCACCGGTGCGCCCAGCGAACTGCCCGCCTGCACACGCAACGGCTGCGAGCTTCCACCTAGGGCAATCCCCACCCCGACCGCGGTGCTCGTGCCATCCACATTCAGCACGTCGATCGCGCGCAGACCCACCGCAGCCGTGGGGCTCACGTCGATCCGCGCGGTCATTAACCCCGAATTCACCAGCCTCACGCTCAACACCCGCACGTCTGAAGCCTGTGTCCTGCCCGTGGATGCGCTCAGCGAAGCCAGCGGAGGCGAGACGATCACCGTCGCTCCCGGCCTGAAATTTGCGCCTACCAGCGTCATCTGTACCTGGCTTTCTCCGCGAACCGGAAACCCCGGTGCCGCACTGATGAGAATCGGCGCAGGCGCTGGCTGAGCCACGGTCAGAGTCACCGTATTCGAAGGAAGCGGCCCGCCGGTAGCCGCACGATTGATCACCTGTACCGGCAGCTGCCCTGCCGTCGCAACCAATTGGGCCGGCACCGTCGCCAGCAATTGAGTCGCGGTCGCCGACGACGGCACAAGCGCAGTTCCGTTCACGCTCACCGTAGACGTGCCGTTATAATTCGTGCCCGTCACCGTCAACGTGAATGCAGGGCTGCCTGCTGTAACTGTGTTCGGGTTGATGCCCGTAATCGTTGGGACCTGCGCGAATGCACAAGGGCAGATCGCGGTCAACATGAGCAGAAACACTGGCGCGAACCAGCCGCTCGCGCCGCCTGCCAAACGTCTTCGCTGACTCCTCGAAGACTCCATCCACAACCCACGAATCATTGGCCGATCTCCATCAACCAAAATCGCATCACGCAACAAACCGCATGAGCAAGCAAGTCGCAAACCCATTGCCGTTCCGTCCGTTCGAGTCGCGCAAAATACATGCTGGCCGCAGGCGCGGGCGCAGCAATGTCTTTTCCAAGGCAGGTCGGGAAAGTCAATTCCAGTCAAGGCTGTCTCACAGGAAGAATCAACCTCTGGCTGTTCCTCTCAAAGCCCTTGACGGCCAAAAATCCTATAGGAATGGGGAAGGTCGCACTGTGTGAAAATGCGCTTAAAGAACTGCCCGCCTGCATTGGTCTTAACTGTTAAAGCCTGGGGATGAATAAAAACACGGCAGTCGCAGGTACAACCGTTCAGAGAATATATACATGAACTTAAAGCGTCTGTCATTAAAAACATGCAGACCGTGTCGGAATCACAGGAACCTGAGTCCACTGAAGTTTTGCCAGCCAAGTTATTCAGGCTCAATCGCACAGTGGGCGCCTAAGGATTCAACCCCTGGGTACCACCATCCAAATCAATAAATCAAGTAAAGTTAGGCGCACCGGGCCCATTAAGCCGATGTTTGTCCTGCTATTTCAAGCCTCTACGGTTGCGAACTTCTTGAACCAACCCAAGCCTTCGGACGTTCCTGCTTTCGGAATATATTCGCAGCCGATCCAGCCTTCATAGCCGACTTCGTCAATCAGGTCGAAGAGGTAGCCATAGTTCACCTCGCCGGTGTCAGGTTCGTAACGATCCGGGACGCCCGCAATTTGGAAATGGCCGACCCTGGTCTGCTTCGGATCCTGAATATACTTGCGGATATTGATCGCGAGATCGCCCTCGGCAACCTGGCAATGGAATAGGTCCATCAGAATTTTCACGTTAGCGCAACCGGTTTCGGTAGCGATCGCGTGTGCCTCATCTTGATGGTTCAAAAAGAAGCCCGGCATGTTGCGCTGGGCGATGGGTTCGATAAGTACATCGATGCCTTCCGCCTGCGCCTTGCCGGCAGCCCATGCGAGATTGGCCACATAAGTTTCGCGCATGCGTGCGCGGTCGGCCCCGGCCGCGACAATGCCGGCCATGGTATGAATGCGCCGACATTTGAGTGCGAGCGCATACTCGAGTGCGCGCATAAAGCCTTCGCGAAACTCGGCTTCGCGCCCGGGCAGGGCAGTCAAGCCCCGCTCACCCGTCTTCCAATCGCCCGGGGGCGCATTGAATAGGACCTGGGTCAAGCGGTGATCCCTGAGAAGAGCGGCCAGCGTGTTGGTGGGATATTCGTAAGGAAACAGATACTCGACCGCCGAAAAGCCATTGCGAGCAGCGGCAGCAAAGCGATCGAGAAAGCTGTGTTCCCCATACATCATGGTGAGATTGGCTGCAAAATTAGGCACGATGATTACTCCGTAATAAGGTTGCGATCATTATCATAAAGCGTCGATATGGTGGCGCAGGATGCCGATCGGCTTGCAGATATTTCCAGCTCTGGCACACGCATTGTCGCACGATCGTTGATGTACTCGCGGACATTGGATATGAAATCGCGGTCCGGCTTCAGGTCGAGCCGCCTGGCGCGCGAGTTATCAATCACCAATGGCCAGCCGCCGACGATGCGTGCAATCGCTTCGTCCGGCTCGAACCGTACGAGCGCGCGCGCAGAAGCACCAGCCACGGCTTCCAGGGCTTGCAACATTTCGCTCACTCTGACCGTGAGAGCGGGAA
This sequence comes from Occallatibacter sp., assembly GCA_035945795.1. Classification (GTDB taxonomy): domain Bacteria; phylum Acidobacteriota; class Terriglobia; order Terriglobales; family Acidobacteriaceae; genus Telmatobacter. The sequence continues at coordinate 131,573 of DASYZU010000040.1, read as the reverse complement.
GGTTGATAGCAGCGCGGCCGCCCAGCGCTTCTCTCGAGGCCTCGGCCAGCGAAATCAGTCCATCAATTGTGCTTGCTGTCGATGCCAGGGCCACCTTCGTCTCCGGTGAAACAGGACAGATCGCGACCTCACCATTCAGCGGCTCCCGCACAATCGACGATAGGAATCCGGAGGCCGCGCCGTTGGGTTGGCCGGGACGCACAACAACAGTCATGAGCCTGACATTGCGCCCGTCGATAAAGCCTTTGCGCGTGTAGTCGGTCACCAGTTGTTCGTAGATGAATCTCTGAATTCCATAAGAGGATTGCGGCGTGGGCGGCGTATCGTCGCAAATCATCGTAGGCATGGGCAGGCCGGGGTCGGAACCGAAGACTGCGACGGAACTGGCAAACACAAAGCGCGGCACATTGCCAGCCGCGCGCATGCCGTCAAGAAGAGCGCGCGTAGAGTCAAGGTTGGTGCGCAGGCCGAGTTCGAAGTCAGCCTCGCATTCGGCAGATACAACCGCAGCCAGGTGAAACACCGCATCGAACGCTTCGCTGCTCAAACGTGTTCATTGATCGATAAGGGCTCCGGTGTATGCGCGCACCCGGTCGTCAGCCAGCAATTCGGTTTGCGGTGGGTACAGATCGGCAAGAATCAACTCGTCGATTTCGCGGCCTGCGAGATCTCCGCGCTTCAGCAACTCGCATGCCAGGTGTGTCCCAATAAATCCCGAGCCGCCAGTGATAAGTATTTTCAAGAAGAATAGCCTCGCACTGTACAAGAGTATCTTATCATGTTGTCATACTTGTTGCAGGATTATGACTTTGCGGCTTGCGAGGCGAATTGTGAGGGGGCGCGGCTTTAATGGCCTTGGGATGAAGTTGTTCCGGAGGGAGGCGGGTTCCAACCCCCGCATAAAACCAACCAAACTACCGCGGGCTTTAGCCACGGGCGGACCTTTTCGCCGATTTCACCACAAATCGCGACTTGTTCCGCAATGTTTAGCCGCGCCATGTGTGCGGCCAGAGCAACGCAGACTGGCAGGAGTGAGATTTAACCTACCCGTTTATCTTAGAAGGCGCAAACGCCGCTTACTTTGGCATCGCATTCAGCTTGTCGAGCACGCGCTTCAAATCGTCGAGCTTCTGTCCGGCTTCAGCCAGCTTGCCCGCTGAAGTGAGCTGCTGATAATCGGAGAAATCCCTCCCCGCCTGCGCTATCAGCGAGTTAAGATTATCCGCCGGCCTTGGTGCTCCAGCTGCCTCGATCGCGGCCGCAGCTTGCGGAGCATCCGCTGAACTCAGACTCGATGCCCCAGCCCCGAACAGCGACGACAGCGCGCCCTCGAACGTTGGCGCGTAGGCCAGCCGGTCCTGGAGCGCGAGTACCACAAGCCGCAGTTCGGGCATGGGACTGCGTTGGGCCTGCAGGTAGATCGGTTCCGCGTAGAGCAAGGCCTTTCCGCAGGGAATCACCAGCAAGCTGCCGCGACGCACGTGCGAGCCCTGCTGATTCCACAGCGTCAGTTGCCCTGAAAGCTGCGCGTTCTGATCGATGCGCGCCTCAATCTGCTGCGGACCGTCCACCAGTCTGGTCTTGGGAAAGTTGTAAACAACCGCGGTGCCGTAGTGTTCTCCGTCGCTGCGCGCGGCAACCCAGCCGATCATGTTGTTGCGATTAGAAGGCGTGAAGGGAAGAATCTCGACGAATTCGAGGTCGGGTTCTCCAGGCAACTTCATGAGCACGAAGTTCGGCTCCATTGCCTGCGTGGACTGCTCTCCGCCTTCACCCGTCCCCGTTTGCGTGGCCACCGTCCAAAGATCCTCGCGGTTGTAAAAGACCTCGGGATTAGTCATGTGATACAGGCCGTACACTTCCGCCTGCAGGCTGAGCATCAGCTCGGGATAGCGTACATGCTTGCGCATCCAGCCCGGCATGTCGGATGCGTCCTTGAACAAGCCGGGAAAGATCCCGCGCCACGCGGCGATGATCGGGTCTTCGTTGTCGAAGACATAGAACGTAGTGGTTCCGTCGTAAGCATCAATGACGGCCTTCACGCTGTTGCGCATGTAATTCACTTGTTCGCCGCCGACGCTGTTGTGCGCGGAGTAGGGATAACTGTCCGACGATGTGAAGGCATCGATGACCCAGGAGAGGTGGCCATCGTCGCCAATCACGATGTAGGGATCCTGATCGAACGTGAGAAAAGGCGCCAGGGCAGCAACGCGATCGCGCACGTTCCGCCGCATCAGCAGCCGGCTCTCGGAATTTACATCGTCGCTGAACGGCACTTTTGCCAGGTCGCCGCGGTCGAATGCCAGCACGATGCGCCGCAGAAATCCGCCCACAACAATGCCGCCTGTTCCTTTGTATGAGGTCAGGTTATTGCTCTGGCCTTCGGGATAATTGAACTCCTGCTGGCGGGTCTTCACATAGACGTCGGTGTCGGTCATCTCGCCGAAATAGATCTCCGGTCGCGTCACGTTTATGCCGGGCACCGTGCTTTGTACAGGCATATTCGAGAGCATCAGTGTGGGAAGGCCTTCTGGCGTGAACCCGTTCACGGGGTTCATCGTGATCCCGTAGCCGTGGGTGTAGATGAGTTTGTCGTTGATCCAGTTGCGGCTGCTTTCGGGCAGCTTGTCCACGTTCAGTTCGCGCACTGCCAGCATCACCTGCCGCAGCGAGCCGTCAATCCGGTAGCGGTCGATGTCGATATCGGGAAAGTCGTAGTAGGTACGAATCTCCTGCACTTGGCGCAGTGTATCCTTCAGCGCCTGCACGTCCCACAGCCGTATGTTCTGCAGTGTGGCCTGGTTGTTGGCCGGATCGGCCGCCCCCGGTGTAATTTCAGCGGGAAACTCGTGCTGCGCAAAACGGTCGAGCCCGTAGGCCTGGCGCGTCATCTGGATGTTATCCGCGATGTACATCCGCTCGCGATCGAGCTGGTTGGGCTTGACGAGAAACGTGGTCACGTACCAGCCGGCCAGGGCGACCGCAATATAACAAACTGCGGCTGGAGCGATGGCCGTGGCAAGCCAGCGTCCGCGCGGGTTCAGCACAGCGGCGGCAAATGCCACGACTGCTCCAAGCACCAGCGCGACACACACGAATAGCAAGCCGGTGATGGTGACGTGCGCATCGGTGTAAGAGACGCCGTCGAAAATCGTGTGATGCTCAAACAGGAGTTCGAAGCGGCTGATATATACCCGCAGCGCAAGTACCAGCAGCAGGAATGCACCGGAGACGCAAAGCCCGCGCCAGGGCAACGGGATCGAGGAGCTAAGCCGTCCGCCAATCGCGCGTGCTCCGCCCGTAACCAGTAGGAACAAGGAGGCGGCGATGCAGGAAATCACGGCCAGCGTGAGCAGCCAACCCGCGAAAAGCTGCCACGCGGGTAGGGTGAAGAGATAGAAATTCAGCGGTCTGCCAAAGATGGGATCGGTGACCCCTCCTGCGGCACGCGGCGCATACCAGTAGAGCGCGAGTGTCGGCCATTGCGCATTTATCGCGGCGCCCGTGGCAAGCGCAACCAGAATCGACACGACGATTGCAACGGCGCGCAGGACTTTCGCAACTGGCAGATCGACAGACTGCCCCCCAAAGAGAACCGTATGGGTCGACGGCAGGTCAGCTAAATGAGCGCGCTTGAGAGCCATAAATGCTCCCAGCAGAAACACGAATGTCGCCGTGCCAAAGGCCGCAAACACGCCCCACTCGAAGCCGCGCGTCTTCCAGAACACGCCGCTGTAGCCGAGTGAGCGGAACCAGAGCAGGTCAACCCAGTAGGAGATCGCGGTGCGGCTCGCCAGCACGATTACGGCAAAGATCGCGATAAGGAAAATGAATCTGAGTCGGCGCGGCCGAGGCGGCTGCGTATGCAGCGGCCAATTAGTGGTATCGGGCAATTTTTCCACCCCACTGAATGGGTTGCGTCAGTCTGAGCTGCGCAGGAATTTTTAAAGACAATTGCAGACAGGCGGTTTCTTGCGGCTCCTGCGGCCCAAAGCTGACAAATTCCGCCTCATCCACTCTAGTCTTCCTGACCCGACTTTGCATGCGGAACCTGCCATCCGCAGACCAATCGCACAAGCAGCCTTTGGGGCGCTTTGCACCAGGGCACGACTTTAGTCGTGCCAAACGCGCGGCAAAAATGAGAGTGAACTTTCTCAGGCTCCGAAAAAACTCGTTCCCGAGGGAGGCGGGGGTTTCAACCCCCGCATAACGCCAATAAAATCTCAGCGGGCTTTAGCCCCTGAGGGATTGGTTCTGCGCCACGAACGCGTGCCTAGGATCTCGAATTCGCGGCAACTTCAGATCAGATCAGTCCGCCCGGAGAGGCTAAGTTCCTTCACGATCTTCCCCACATCCTGCGAATGATCGCGACGCACAATCAGCAGCGCATCCTCGGTGTCCACAACCACCAGGTTCTCCACGCCAACCATCGCAACAAACTTCTTCGGGCTGAAGATGTAGTTGTCGGATGCATCGATCGCAAGGTGCCCGCCGGTATCGGCAACATTGCCTTCCGCGTCTCCGCGCAGCCGGGTCTCATGCTGATATTCGTACAGCGACGCCCACGAGCCAAGATCGTTCCAACTGAACTCCGCAGGCAGGCAATAGAGGTGGGATAGATGCTCGCCCTTGGCCGAGCGCGGTTCGAGCACGGCGTAGTCCACTGAGATGTTTTCGCACTTGGCGTAGAGCGAGCGAAACACCTCATCGAACTGGGGCGTGCCATAAGCGGCGGCAATGCTCTCCAGCAGCGGCGCCGTTTCCGGCAGATGCTCGCGGACGGCGTTGGCCAGTGTGCGCGCAGACCACAGGAACATCCCCGAATTCCAATAGTAGTTTCCGGCGGCCACAAACTCCTCGGCCTTGTTCTGGTTGGGCTTCTCGATAAACCGGCGAACGTGAAGTGCGGATTCGTCCTTGGTATAGTCGCCCGTCTCAATGTAGCCGTAGCCGGTCTCGGCGCGCACCGGCTCAATTCCCATCACCACGATGTTGTCGCCCGCCGCAGCCACGGCAATACTTCTTTGCAGCGCCTTCAGGAATCGCGGCTCGTCCGCAATCACATGGTCCGAAGGAAAAACGCCCAGCACCGCATCGGGATTTTCTCTCTCAATCAGGAAAGCGGCTAGTCCGCACGCCGGGGCCGTATTACGGGCCACGGGCTCCTGAACAATTTGCGTCGCGGGCAAGCCCGGTAGCTGGTCGGCGATCTCCTGGGCCAGGTACTCGTTGGTGATGATCCAGGTCTTGTCCAGCCCGGCAAGCGGCTTGAGCCGCTCCAGGGTCTGCTGAATCATGGAGCGCTCGCCGTCCAGAGCCAGCACTTGCTTGGCGCGCGCGCGGCGGGAACGGGGCCAGAAGCGGGTACCGCTTCCTCCGGCAAGAATCACAGGTCGAAAATCAATCGGCTTCAGCATCGAAAGGACATCCTACCCGACAGACACTACGTTTGCACAGTGCTGTCTGACACATTCCGCTACATTCTGCAAAAGGACAGCCCCGTCGGCCTTTGGCGACGGGGCTCAGATGGGCTGGCAGCCCGAAACCTGCGCGGCCGGGCCGTTTAAAGGTAAAGCCCGAGCTATTTCAATCCGGTCAGGAATTCACCCATGCGCCGGGTTCCCTCGTCGATATTCGCCTTGGTTACCGGGTATGAGATACGGATGTGTTCGGCAGTCCCAAAGGCCTCTCCTGGCACTGTGACCACGTGGGCCTCGTGCAGCATCCGCGTCGCAAGTTCTGTCGCCGTCCGGATCCCGCCCTTTCCGATATATGCAGAAATGTTGGGGTAAACGTAGAAGGCGCCTTCCGGTTTGGTGCACGTAACGCCGGGAATTGCGGTAACTCTGGCCAGCATGTAGTCCCGCAGGTCCACAAATTCAGCGCGAAACTCGCTCACGCACTCCTGCGAACCAGCCAGCGCGGCAATTGCTGCCTTCTGCACAAAACTCGTCGCATTCGACGTCGACTGTGACTGCAGCTTGCTCAGGTTGGCAACCACGGGCTTCGCAGCCAGGGCAAATCCGGCCCGCCACCCAGTCATTGCGTAGGTCTTCGACAGCGACCCGAGTACCACTATGTGCTCCTTGGCCCACGTAAACGAGCCCCCGGAGACGCACTTGCCGGCATAGTTCAGATACACATAGCACTCGTCCAGCAGCAGGTAAATGCCGCGGTCATGCGCCAGGTGGACAATCCGCTCCAGATCCTCCGGCGAAACCACCGAGCCCGCAGGGTTCGAAGGCGAGTTCAGAATAATAGCCTTGGTCCGCGGCGTAATGGCCTTTTCAATCGCGTCAGCCGTGATGCGGAAGCTCTCCGCCTCGCTGGTCTCCAGAAACACCACCTTGCCCCCGGCGTACTGGATGATGTCCTTGAAGCTCACCCAATAAGGCACAGGCAGGATGACCTCGTCGCCGTGGTCCACAAGCACTTGGATAGTATTGAAGAGCGCCAGCTTGCCGCCGGTGGTGAAAATGGCCTCGTCCACGCCGTAGTCCGACCCAAAATCCTTGGCATGGCGCTCGACGATCGCCTTTCGCACGTCGGGAATGCCCGGCACAACGGTATAGCGCGTGAAATTGGCATCAATGGCGGCGATTGCCGCGTCCTTGATGTGGCGCGGAGTAGGGAAGTGGGGTTCCCCGGCGCCAAAATCCACCAGGTTGGCGCCCTGGGCGCGCAGTTTGGCGGCCTCGGCGGCCACGGCCATGGTCGCTGAAACCTCGATCCGACCAATCCGGTCGGCAAAGACTTTTGAAGGGGCTGAAACTGTCATAGCTCTTCTATCTTTACAGATTTTCGATCAACCTCAAAATCGGAACCCATACCTGCAGGTACGCGAGGCGGGCTGCCGTCTGCGGAAAGAACTCTCTGGTGGCCCCGGGACATTGAAAGGGCGCGGCTTCAGCCGCGCCACCATGGCCTATAAAGAGCTTGGGGGCCTTATTGAACACTGCATAAGTAATGTCCTGTCCGCCGCGCCGGAGGCGCAGTGTTTGTGAGCCCCGCGCTTCAGCGTGGGGAAACGGAATTCCACAAATTCCCTACGGAGTCCCAGAGGGACGGTGCAAGGACATTCTTTTGCAGGAACCAATAGCCCCTGAGGGAATGCTCCTTCAAACTCCGCTGCGCAAAATCGGGTTCCGGACGGCACTTTTGGCCGCCCCGCTCTCAACCGTTATTAATCCGCGCCCGCAGCCGCTTCAGCACGTTCGGCGGCACCAGCCCCGTAACATCCCCGCCGAGCGAGAACACTTCTTTCAGCATCCGCGAGCTGATAAACGAGTACCGCCCCGCCGGCTGCAGAAACACGGTCTCGACTTCCGGAGCCAGCCGCCGGTTCATCAGCGCCATCTGGAACTCGTACTCATAGTCGGAGATGGCGCGAATCCCGCGCAAAACCGCCGACACCCCCTGTTGCCGCGCAAACTCCACCATCAGCCCGTTGAAGGTAGCAATCGACACGTTATCGAGCGAACTCGTGGCCTCTTTGAGCATCTCCACGCGCTCCGCCACCGTAAAAAGCGGATTCTTGACCGGATTGATCAGGACGGCGACCGTGAGGTGGCTAAAGAGCTTGGAGCCACGGGTAATGAGATCCACGTGTCCGTTGGTAGGCGGATCAAAGGTGCCGGGATAAAGGGCCTTGACGTTCATCTGTATAGCTCTACGGGGATTCTACGGCACTTCCATCATATACATCCCATTCCCGAGTTCGTTCCGGGCCAAAGACTTCGTGTCAGCGCAACGCTCCTGCGGCTACCGAAAAGTCCGCTCCAATAAGGATTAATGGTGGCTTGAATCAGGGCACTGCGTTCCAGTCCGCGCCCTGGAACCAGGTCTGCTTTCGATAGCCGAGGTAGGCCTGTCCAAACCTTTCTTGCAGAACCTCTGCCTCCCGGCCGCTCCGAAACACCTGCATAACAAGCAGCACGACGAGAGGCACGAACAACCAATACAACCGGAGCGCCACAATCACGCCAAGCCACATAACACCCACGCAAACGTAAATGGGGTTGCGAATGCGTGAATATAGTCCGCGCGTCACCAGTGCCTTTGCCTGCGGCGAGACGGAAAACGACTTGCCCAGCTACAGGCGGGCAGCAATTAGAAGAACATAGCCCGTGACCGCCAGCATTGCTCCAGCGAATCTCACGATTGTCCAAGGTTGCTCCCGTACTCCCGGCACAAAGAGATAGAGAGCAGAGCAACCAGCGGAACAACTATTGCGGGAATAGGGACTTTCATCTCCGCGAACCGGCCAGATCGTCGCTACGCTCTTTGCGAAGGCCGAAAATAACCAGGACAGTTGCGAAGACGATTGCAATGCCAACCGACAAAAAGCCTGAAGTGACTAAGCTCTCCTGCCAGGGCGTTCCATTGTGTCCGGCTCCGGTGATTGGAGAAAGCGCCGCAGTGCCAAAGATCGCAGCAAGCGTGGTTATGACCCAGTTCACATATGTGCCATAAAGCGCGGTCCAGAATGCGATGACCGATTTTGCCGGTGATAGGCGCACGTGCGGCCAGATGGCGCCCAGCGCAACCAGGAACGTGCCATTCATCACGCCTTCAAGGTGTGCTGCAAGTCCCATGCGCACATTGGCGAAATGCTGCTCGGCAAATCCGGTCAGCAACCCAAGCAGAAACAGGCACATGCCATGAAACATCAACCGCCGGTTCGTTCCTTCCATGAGATGTTTCTCCTGTCAGCACCTGGGACAGGTTGGAGCAGTCGGGCGGAACTTGAGCCGTCGCCAGACCAACAAGCCGTTTGGTGCGTCACCCATCGTACATCAGAATGCACGAAGCTGGTTTTTCTCTGATCTCGACTTCGCATTCCGCCGCCGCACGAGTCTCGCCTCCAACCGCTCCGACAATCATTTTCAAAACCAGCAATCCGTTTTCCCCTCTCCACCGTTCTCCATATACGGACCGCCCCCGGGTCCGATCCATCGAAAACGAAAACGGAGGTCTCAATGGGTTTCACAAATCTGCCCAATGAATTTCGCCGCGTGAGCGAACAGTTGGTAAACCGCCGCAACTTTATGTTACGCACCAGCATTGCCGGGGTAGCCGCCGTGGCTTCTCCATTTCTGGTGGGAGCACTTAACCCAGCCCCGGCCCGCGCCGACGAACCCGACTCCCCTGCGGAATCTGCTCAGGAGTCAGCCCAGGCGATGGATACCGTTGCTGAAATCGCAACTGCCGCTCTCATCGCGGAAGACCTCGCCACCACCTTTTATTACAACGGCCTCGTAGGCGGCGTCATCCAGGATACCAATCTCGCCGGCCCCGGAGGCTCTGCCGACAACGTCGGCTCAGGCGGCAATCTTGGCAACGTGAACTACATTCAGGCAGCGCTTACTGAGGAGATATCCCATGCCAATCTACTGCGCAGCCTGCTCAAAATCCCCAACTCCGGCGCTGATCCGGTGCAGACCTTCTATTTCCCCGCGGGTACATTCGACACAATCGGCCCGTTCCTCGGACTGCTCGACGCTCTGGAGAACGCCTTCATCGGTGCCTATCTCAATGCAATTCAGGAGTTCGCGAGAATGGCTTCCAATGCGCGCATCAGGCGCGGCAGACGCGAGTGGAACGACAATGGCTACTCCCCTGAAGAACTCGACTATCTCGCCAAGGTCTCCGCGGCCATCATGGGTATCGAGTGCGAGCACCGCGTCCTCGGACGTGTGATCTCCAACAGCAATCCGGCCAACAATCGCAACTACGAGACCAATGACGGCATTACCGCTGTCTACAACGGCACGAGTTCAGCGGTCGTCGCTCTCACTCCATTCCTCACGCCCAGCACAGGCCCCGGCTTCTCACTGCAAACCGCGCTGGCGAATCAAGGCTCCGTATCCATCCCAGTCTCCGGAGCACCACCTGAGTTCTAGCGCGATTCCATCGGGCAGCCGAGAGGCTGCCCGCGCACGTTTCTCCGCGCGCAGCCCGCATCTCAATCTCCAATCAGCAAAATGGTCCCAGGTCTCGATTTTGAGAACTGGAATTCTGTAAGGACTTCCCGCCCCGCCGTCGTACGGATGGACTCAATTTCGACTGTGCTCCCTCCCCGCACCCCACGAGCGCTCCCGGTCTTCGCTGCATTAATCCAACTAAACTCCGCCCCAACCGGTTGTTGGGGGTCGAATCTGCATCCAAGTAAGTAGAGGATCCAGAGACTTCTATGCATCCAACGAGAATCACGCGTCGAGAACTACTGAAAATGGGAGCGGTAACCGGAGCAACAGGGATTGCCGGATCGCTGCTCTCTGGATGCGGCGGGATGGCCGGTCTCACATCCATGCCCGGATCGACCGCCTGCGCCAAAGTGACCGATATTGACCATGTCGTCATCTTCATCCAGGAAAATCGTTCCTTCGATCACTATTTCGGAAGCTATCGCGGAGTGCGCGGATTCGCGGACCAGAGTGCCGCATTCCAGCAGCCCTATCCTGCAAACACCTCCAACCCACCGGCCGGCGTGCTCCTGCCCTTCCACCTCGATACCACGATAAACAACGCAGCCTGCTCCCACGACATTACTCACGACTGGGTACCGCAGCATCAGAGCTGGAACGGCGGCGCGATGAATGGTTTTGTCACCTCGCGCCTTGCCATCAATGCCAATGATGCGGTGCTCACCATGGGCTATTACACGCGCGCCGATCTGCCTTACTACTACGCCGCGGCCGACGCCTTCACACTTTGCGACAACTACTTCTGCTCCGTGATCGGTCCGACCGATCCCAATCGCCTCTATTCCATGGCGGCTTCCATTGACCCGGACGGAAAAAATGGCGGACCGCTGCTGCAAACGCTGGTGACCAATCGTTCTTCGTTCTTTGGCCAGCTCACGTATACCACCATGCCCGAGCAGTTGCAGGCGCGCGGCATCTCATGGAAGGTCTACACGTCGCCCGATCAAAATCTTCTGAACGGCATTTTTTCAGACAACGTTCTTTCCTACTTCAAGAATTTCCAGGATCCTGCGTCAACGCTCTATCACAACGCATTCGCACCCCAGTTTCCGGCTGATTTTGTGTTGGATGCAGTGGCGGGCAACCTGCCGCAAGTTTCGTGGATCATTGGTTCCGTCGTCGATTCGGATCATCCTCCGTCGCCGGCGCTCTTCGGAGAAAACACCTTGTCCGCGATTGTCTCTGCTTTGACCGCAAATCCAGTGGCATGGGCAAAGACGGCTCTCTTCGTTACCTACGATGAAAACGGCGGCTTCTTCGATCATGTTCCGCCCATCACTGCGCCTCCGGGCACTGCCGGCGAATATGTGACCGCGCCCGCGGTTCCCGATCCCACGGTGGTGGGTAGCCCCGCGATCAACGGTCCCATCGGCCTGGGCTTCCGTGTGCCAACGTTTGTGATTTCCCCGTTCAGCCGAGGAGGCTTCGTGTCATCCGACTTGTTCGATCACACCTCGCTCCTTCGCTTCCTCGAGACAAGGTTCGGCGCTGAAGTTCCAAACTTGTCCGCGTGGCGTCGGGCCACCGTGGGCGATATGACCAAGGCCTTCAACTTCACCAAGCCCAACACATCCGTCCCCTCGTTGCCCTCAACAACGGCAGCACTTCCTGCAATCCTCACCGAGTGCGCCACTAACCTGGTCGGCACCACGCCCTACGTACTCCCCGCTCCTCAAACTCTGCCGACGCAGGAAACAGGCACTGCGGTTCGGCCAAGTGGCCCGTGCTAGTGCTGGGAAGGCAGGCGCATCAAAATGTCCCACCACAGAATGGGTATCCCAGGTCTCGCCTTTGAGACCTGGGATACCACGAACTTCAGCCGAGGGGTCTTTCGATTCTTCATGGTTCGCGCGACCCCTGCACAGTGAGCATGAACGCAGAAAGCCGACCCACTTTGAGCGCACAAAACACGTTTTTAGCCGCTATTTGGCCTAATTTGTTTACTATTCGGGTAATTAGAGACAACCCCTCGTTCAAAATCCCAACCTTGTGAGCAGCCAATTCGCGAATTCGGGTCGTCTGAAAGGTTAAGCCCTCAAGAAAGTGCAACCATCTGGACGAACATTTGGCCTCATTTCGCAACCCTTTAAGCGACCATTTAACGTTTATGTATAACCACCTCAGCCCACCTTGAAGATCGCTCCTGAATCTGCCGCGACTTCGATCTCTGTTGTGTGCTTTGTTTGCGGCAAAGGCCCGAACCGCACGCCGCTCTTGGCCGCTAGCGAAGATCCTCGAAGCTCCCACCGCTGCAAGCGCTCTGCTGCTTTGAAACTCTCCGGAAGCGTCAGACGAACCGCATCGCTGCCCTTGTTCACAAATGCCAACATGGACGCTCCGGATTTGCTTGCCCCGGCCTTGAAGCCCTGATATGCAGTGATGTTCGCGCTTGTATCCAGGACGCACGGCGCTATCCGATAGCCCGTAAACATCTGCGCAAATTGCAATCCGTAGTAAACCGGCCGGGGAAGAGCCGCTGCCGTTTCAGAGCTCTCAATCGGCGTGTAAACGCCCACTCCTCCGCCGTGCAGATTCACTCCCGCAAATCCGGCGCACGCCACCTTGAGCACGTAGTCCGCGGCCCAGAGAGCAGAGGCATACGCGTCGCTCACATCTTTCCTTCCCCCGCCAAAACAGGAGTTGCCTTCAGCCATGCGGTACGGTGTTCCGCCTGCCGCATCGCGAGCAGCGGCGACAGCAGCGATCTGCGCTTCGAGTTCTGAATTTGTTTTTTGCAGCAGCCGCTCCGCCGTCATGTGGGGATCGCTTGCCGGCCCCATTCCGTAAAAGTGGCTGGTCAACAGAATCGCATCTCCCCTGGTGCGCCGCGCATATTCCAGAACCCAGGTGTCGACCTTGCCATCGGTATCGGGACCGGCAAACTGTGCGTGTGGAACTTTCTCGCGAATTGTCTTCGCCCAGGTTTCGTACTCGGCGATGTACTGCTGAAACCCGTAACCCGCGGCCCGAAAGAAACTGTCTTCGCCGAAACCGTCTGCTTCATTGCCGATGGCGAATGCAATGAGCCGATCGCCGACAATCGCAGTGACAGCCGAAGCCTCATCAGCGGCTCTCGCAGCGCTTCCGCACGCAAAGTTCAGTCCGTAGATGAGCCGCCAATTGACCGCATCCAGAAAGCCGCGAAGATTCTCGATTGCCTTGCGTGTAAGGATGCCGTGCTTGTTCTTCTGCACAACCGGATCAACCAGCGGCCACTCCCAGTAATCTTCGATTCCATGGCGAACGCCGCGCACCTGCTTCGGATCATTTCGCCCGACACCTTCCCAGTCAGTGATGTTGCTCAAGTGTCCGCCGAGACGAAGCACACCACTCATATTCAATCCACGAAATGCCTTTACCAGCGGCAGGTTATCTTGAGAAAAGAAGCGAGGATTGTAGAGCTGCCCCATCTCATAACTAAGGCCGATGAAATCGGCCGGCATGACATGCGACTCGTTGCCAAGTGGCGTGAGCTTTACGGCGACATTGGAACTGGCGCCGCTGGCGTGGAGCGAAGCGAAGGCTGTCGAAGCCGCGCCGTAAACAAACTCCCGGCGATTCATGTGCACTCCTTTTTCAGAACTGCACAGTATATCGGGAGAGTGTATGCGGGCATCGTGGTATCCCAACCTTTTCGCAAGGAACGTGAAACGGGTGGGACACCCAGGGCTTACACGACGATTGAAAATGCCTTAGCCCTTGCGGCCGCGGATGGCTTCCTTGGCTTCGGCGTGTCCCGTGGCAGGCACTTCAGGCACGTCAGCCTTCACGGCTCCGATGTTGAGCGCTTTGCGGAGCGCCGCGTCCATCTTGGCGAAGACATCCTTGTTCTCCTTGAGGAAGGAGCGAGTGTTTTCGCGGCCCTGCCCAATGCGCTCGCCGTCGTAGCTGTACCACGCGCCGGACTTCTCAACGATGTTATTCGCTACCGCGAGATCGAGCACATCGCCCTCGCGGCTGATGCCTTCGCCGTAGAGAATGTCGAACTCGGCTTCGCGGAAAGGCGCAGCCACCTTGTTCTTGACGATCTTCACCTTGGTGCGATTGCCGGTGACAGCGTCGCCCTCCTTGATGGCGGAGATGCGCCGGATATCAACGCGGACCGAGGAGTAAAACTTGAGAGCGCGGCCGCCAGTGGTGGTTTCCGGATTGCCGAACATGACGCCAATCTTTTCGCGAATTTGGTTGATGAAAATAAGTGCAGTCCGTGACTTCGACACGCTTCCGGTGAGCTTGCGCAGTGCCTGGGACATGAGGCGCGCCTGCAGGCCCATATGAGAATCGCCCATCTCGCCGTCCAACTCTGCCTTGGGCACCAGAGCGGCCACCGAATCCACGACCAACACGTCAATGGCGCCGGACTTGACCAGGGCCTCAGTGATCTCGAGAGCCTGTTCGCCGGAGTCGGGCTGGGAGACGAGCAAATTGTCCACATCGACGCCGAGTTTCTTGGCGTAGCCGGGATCGAGGGCGTGTTCGGCGTCGACGAAGGCAGCCAGGCCACCCGCGCGCTGGGCTTCCGCGATGATTTGCAGGGTGATGGTGGTTTTGCCGGAGGACTCAGGACCATAGATCTCCGTAACGCGGCCGCGAGGAACGCCCCCAACGCCGAGTGCGGCGTCAAAGCTGATGGAGCCGGTGGAGATGACGGCGATAGGCAGCAGTGCTTCTCTCGACCCGAGCCGGACGATCGACCCTTTCCCAAACTGTTTTTCGATCTGTGCAAGGGCAAGTTCGACTGCTTTGGTGCGGTCATCGGCGATGGCCATCGGGAGGGCTCCTCAAAATTTCGCCCTGCCAAATCTCCTGCTTTCCCAGCAGGAAACGGCGGGGGCTTGAATTGGATTTCGATCGGATTGTAGCAGGGCCTGAGAGACAAAGACAGAGAAAAATGGCGAAGATATGGAGAAAGTTTGGTTCCCTCTAATCTGGGGGTGCCAATCCCTGCCAATGTCGGACAGGTCTCGGACAAATCAGGCGGTATAGGCCCCAATCCGTGTTTCCCGGCTGGTCAAAGAGTCGCAGGCGCGGTCCAGGACTTCGTAGTCCTGGTCGTGTTGCTTCCGGAAGGCACGGAAGTCGGCTTCGCTGGCCCAGCGGTCGATTGTGAGATAGCTGCCGGGAATATAAGCGTCGCGGAGTAACTCGGTGCCTTGGTAGTGTGGCGAGATGCGGAATAACTGGGCCCAGGTGCCATCCGGGCCGTATGCGGCTTCAAAGCCGACGATCTTTTCCTCGGCAATTTCGAACTGCCAAACCACAACAAACATGCCTATCCTCAATCTATTCTTTTTTCATGGTAGCGCAGGGGGGACTGGCGGGGCTACGCTTTGAATTTCCCGCAGAAAGGCCTTAGGGTTTTCCATTGCTATAGTTGGGAACCTTGGAGGTGAGCTTCTTCCAGAAGAACTCCCGGAGCAGATTGTTTCCGGCGTGACCTGTCAATGCAAGAGATCCATTGATGAAAACCAGCGACACGCCGCGGCTGGCCGCGGGATAGTAAAGATTTGAGAGACCTCCCGCGGCGAAGGTTCCCAGAACATGCGAGTAGTTGGGCTGAGAACGGCCGTTGTCGCCCCTGCAAATGATGGTGGCGCCAACTGCGTAGAGAGACCTGGAGAGGATGCTTCCCGTTCCTTTGTAGAAGTAGCGAGGGTCCTGATGGAGCAGCGATGGGAAGACAGCGCTGCTCAGAATCCTTCCGGAGGCGTCGTTGGTGTAGGTGGCGCCATACCGCTTTGCATAGCCCTGCGCACCCTGCCCGTAACCGGGGAAGGTATTGTTAGCCTGCTCCATGCCTGCCAATATGCCGGCTCCGACAAAGGCCACCGGATCCGTCACGGATCGGAGCCCCAATAGAAGCTTCTGTTTTGCTCGCATAGGTGGAGCGTTCCAGTCATAACTGCTATAGAAGTTAGGCAAAATGCCCAATAAGCGCTGGTCCACGGCGATCTGGAACTGCTCCTGAGCCAATTCGTTCTGGTCTCCGGAGACCCGAACCTCGGTATCGGCAGTGGCGACCGGTAGAACAACGCCTGAGACAAAGCGCGTCTCGCCAGCGTGAATCAGGATCTCGGGCGTGACATAGGCTCCCATGTCCGTTCCTGTAACGGTCAACGTGAAGGAGCCGGATGGCAACTCGGAAAAGGTGAACTCGCCATTAGCGCCCGACTGCATGACGCGCTTACCTGCTTTAGCCGGGCCGGTCAGCACCACCCGCGCTCCCCGAATCACATTTCCATTAGTGTCCAGGACTGTTCCGGAAATCATGCCGGAGGCCTTCAGAGTGTTGGCCGCAACGTCCGGCGAGTTCGCGAATTGTTGATTACTCGCCGCAGCACTGGATACTTCCTGGGCCAATAGGCTCAACGGCGCCAAGCCGGCGAGGACCACAATGGCCGTGCTGCGCACCGAAAGCACCTTCCAATTTCTCGGGCGCTTGTTGCACGGCGTAATCGGGTAAGCGAGCATTGAACCTCAATCCGAACCCCTGGTGCGATGGCGTCCATGTAATACATGGACGTTGGCAGAGAGCCGGCGTACCCCGCGGATTACATGACGTTTCAGTCATTTATCGAACGCGCGAGCCAAGGTCAAGGCACCTCAATTTCTGGGATGTGAGAAAAACCCGCGGGGATACGCCTGACCTCGATATTAAGGCTGGGGATTTTTGCGGACTGATCAAAACAGCCCACTCCTCGATGATCGGAAAACCGCACCTCACCGTCGGCAACTGGTTCAGCCGATGCCAGACCGGCGTTGCCCAGAAGTCAAGGATCAGTCAGACAATGCCTACACGAAGCCGGCGTCGATTACGTAGCTCTGGTTAGTTATGGAACTGGAGTCGTCGGCGGCGAGGAAGAGGGCGAGTCGGGCGACTTCGTCAGGCTCGATCTGGCGCTTGAGTGCCTGGCGCTGAAAGATGTTGGCGAGGTATTCGGGGGTGTACCAAAGCTGCTTCTGGCGCTCGGTGGCGATGGCGCCGGGCAAAATGGCGTTGACGCGGATGTTGAGGGGGCCGAGATCGTGGGCGAGGGTGCGGGTGAGTCCGACGATGGCGGCCTTTGCTGCGACATAGACGGCAAGAGTGGTGTTGGGAATAATCCAGGCGATGGAACTCATATTGATGATGGATCCGCGGCCGGCGGCGCGCATGGCGGGCAGGACCGCCTGAACGGTGAAGAAGTGGGGGCGCAGGTTGATGGCTATGCCGCGGTCCCAGGATTCGGGCGTGACTTCTTCGACGGTATGGCGCTGGTCGTTGGCGGCGTTGTTGATAAGGACATCGACGGTGCTGCAGGTGGCGATGACCTGAGCGACGGCGGCTTTGAGGGCAGCCAGGTCGGTGACGTCGCAGTGAAGGTAGAGGGGCGCAGGGCAGCCTTCCGCGGCGAGCGAGGCGGCAAGGCGGCGAGCGGGCTCATCCTGAATGTCGAGGAATGCCACCCGCGAGCCCTGGCGGGCAAATTGCGTGACGAACGCCTCGCCTATGCCGGAGGCGCCGCCAGTGATGATGACTACGCGGTCCTTGAGGCTGGGATAGCTTGCGAAGTTTGATTGGGCGTTCTGCATCACGGGCTGCTCCGGATGATTTGTTGGTCAGGGCTGATGGTATTCCAGGCCTCAAAGACGAGACCTGGGTCACCCAGCTTTGTTGGTGGACCAAGAACCCGACTCGCTTGCGCTAGTTTACGGGGGCCTGGCGGAAGTGCATGACTGCTTTGCTGGAGGTTGCTAGGTGCAACGTGGCGCCGATTCTTGTGAAGGGGTTGCCCATGTCGTCCACCTTGTCTTGGGTTAGGGTGAAGCCGCCGGGGGCGTCGATGGAGACTTGCAGGTGGGCGTCCTCGTAGTCAATCTGGATGGTCTTGGCGTCGATCTGCTTCACAGTTCCGTGGGTGGGGAAGGACTCTACGATGTCCGCGGGGCCGGCGATATCAAATTGGTCGATTAGTTCGACCGAGCCGTTGGCACGTGAATACTTCATAGTGCGCAGGACCTTTTTGAGGTTCGGATCGTTGTAGGCGGGGGTGATGTCCATGACGATCGTGTCCTGCTGCGGAGTAAAGTCCGTGGAGACCACCGTCGGATGAACGGTGGTCGCTTCCAGTTGCAGCTTGCCGTCAATCTCCGGTACCGGGTGGCCGAACGAGTTCAACAGCCTGTAGGTGTAGCGTTTGGGGCTGAATGTGTCAGCGATATAAAAGCTGGGGCCGCCGGGATCGCCTACAACCTGGGTTGACTTGATTCCGATTGAGTAGGAGCCGACATCGTTGTGACTGTGGTTGCCGTTGCCGCCAGCCTTGATCGTGACGGCCAGATCGCCTCCGGACGCGGGGCGATCGACAAGGATGCCAGGCTCGGGATACCAGGCGCGAAGTCCGAGCAGGTTGGCTGCGGTGGCTCCGGGGTCGTGGCGCTCAGAATTATTCGGGAAGGCGGCGTAGACGGCGGCCGGGAGCGCCTCAAAGCGGGCTCCACGAATGATGGCCAAATCGTCCGGGAAGATGCTGAGACGGAATGTGCGGTCAATGACGGCGAGGAAGGTTTGGTCAGGCTTGTAGCCAAAGTGCGCATCGCCAAAGTCGGCATAGATGCCGGGTAGCATGGCGAACTGGAAGCCGAAGAGGGCCGCCTTGCGGGCATGGGGATTGTCATAGAGGTCGATCTTGCCGCCGGTGGAATACCAGAGCTGCTCGCGGAGTTCGTTGTAATTCGAGAAGCCGTAGACCCAGTAGCCGATGCCTTCGTTGTCGTAACCGGAGTCAGAGAAGCTGTCTAGATAGTTGGGAACCCAATGCTCGGCAGCCGCGGCAAACAGGGCGCGATCGTTGCGATCGGGCAGGATGGTCAGGGCCGCGTCGGTCACACCGTTGTGGCAGACGGCGTTCCAGTTGTGTTTGACGGTCATCCAGGAAATAAACGTTTGTTCCTGGCCGGCATATGCGCGGCGCATGGGACCGAAGACGTGGAGCTCAAGAGCTGCCATGGCGCGCTGGCGGGTGTCGGCGGGGACCTTGTCGCCCAACAGGTAAAGCGCCTCGGCGACAGAATGTCCCAAAGCTGCGGCGTTCAGGTCGACGTAATAGCGCGTGCCGTTGAAGTTGACGAGCTGCGGATCGTGGGCGGGCAGGGTCCAGGATTTTTCTGCGGAGATTGCGTCGAGCTGCTCTGCGATGCGTGGCAGAAAGCGCCCCTTCCACTCGCTGCACTCGGCTAGAACCAGCGGTGTGAGCTGGCCGGTGTGGCGACCGAGCATGGCCTGGCCCTCGTTGCGGTCGCCGTCGCGGGAGTAGCGGAGGTAAGCCTGGTCGTCCCAGGGTGGCAGCGGGCTTGCGATCAAAGTCTCGGCTCTTTGGACGCTGCTTTGGTAGAACTGCGCAACTGGCTCCCAGGCGGCGCGGCTGGCACATGGCACTCCGAATCCGGCAGGCTTTTCTGGAAGCATCTGTGCGATGGCGGCGCGGCGGGCTTCGCTCAGCTCGGGGTATGTGAGGGCTGAGGTCTGCGCAGAAGCAAAGGCGGGGGCGAAGGCCGGGGCCGCAAGCATAAGAATCAAGGCGATAAGGCCCATACGTGCGGGGCGAATCGAAAGAGAAATCATGACACGCACTCCCGCCGGCTTTGCCGGCTGTTGAATGATGAATAAGACTAATCCGACGGCCAGTGTCAGGTGAAATGCTGGCCGGTTCAAAGACCGGCGCAATTATACAGCGCATGGGAATCGGCGCGCCGAAGACCGCCAAATCCAGTGGGAGGAGGATGAGGTGGGGGAGAGCGCGGGCTCGTCTCGTATAGCGGTATACAATACTCTATCTTGATATACAGAGAGCCAGAATGGGGTGCATACTGATCAATAGGCCGTCATTGTGAGGCGCAACCTTCCCCGCGGGTTCCCTCGTCTTCATCCCGGCCATTACACTTGCAAGTGAATCGTTTAAGGCAGTCCGGATCAGCGGGCTGTGGAAGCGACAGAAATCAGGCGCGGCGCGGTTGCGCACGGATACGTTTTCACCAATCCGGGAGCTCAGTGCGCAAGGCGTAGAGATGAACTCAAGAACAGGGCTCACTGAGAGGGATCAATGACAGCTGCTGCACGTTATCCTGGCATTCGTGTTACTGCAAATGGCAACCAACTGGTTTCATACCACACCGAGACACGGATCGCCGACGCCGGCGTTTTTTACCCGATTACGCCTTCAACTGAAGGCGGCGAGCTGTTCCAACAGGCCTATGCTGAAGGCCACCTGAACGTCTTTGGTCAGAACACGATCGCGATTGAAACCGAGGGCGAACATGCGGCCCAGGGCGGTGCCATTGCCCACTCGGTTTGCGGCAAGCGCGTGGTCAATTTCACCTCCGGGCAGGGCGTGGTTTATGGCGTGGAGCAGTACTACCACGCGCCGGGCAAAGGATCGACGATGGTGCTGGAAGTGGGCGCGCGCGCGCTCACCAAGCATGCGCTGAACGTTCACTGCGGACACGACGATATATATGGAGCACTGGATACCGGCTGGATCATGCTGTTCGGCAAAGACGCGCAGCAGGCCGCCGACCAGGCGTTGATTCTGCGCCGCGTGACCGAGTTGAGCCTGACGCCCGGCATGAACATCATGGACGGCTTCCTGACCACGCACCTCGAGCGGACTTTCTACAAGCATGAGTCGGATCTGATCCGCGATTACCTGGGCGCGCCGCAAGACATCATTGACTGTCCGACCGAAGCGCAGCGGGTCCTGTTTGGGCCCACCAGGCGCCGCGTTCCCAAGATGATGGACCTCGCCAACCCGATCCTGCTGGGGCCGGTGCAGAACCAGGAACACTACATGCAGGGCATCGTGGCGCGGAGAAACAACTTCGCCGAACCGATTCTGCAGTTCCTTGAAGACGCGTACAAGGATTTTGGCGAGCTGACCGGCCGCAACTATGGGCTGATCACCGAGTACAAGACTGCTGATGCGGATACGGTGTTCGTTTCGCTGGGTTCTGCTGCGGAAAACATCGAAGCCGCGGTGGATTACCTGCGTGAGACGCGCGGCTCCAGAGTTGGCTCTATCCATATCAATGTGATTCGCCCGTTCCCCGAAGCTGCGGTCGTGGCCGCGCTCAAGGGCAAGAAAAACGTAATCATTCTCGAGCGGACCGACGAAGCACTGTCCGGCGACAATCCGCTCGGGCGCGATATTCGCACCGCGTTGTCGAAAGCGATTCAAACTGCGGGCCGTCCAGCGGCCGAGGGCCTTCCGGCCGTCACGCTCGACGAAGTGCCGACGATTTTTGGCGGCACCTATGGACTTGGCTCTCGCGATTTTCGTCCCGAGCACATCATCGGCGCATACGAGTTTGCAACTGCGGGCCGCGCACGTAAGGACGGCAAGACCGCGGCCGACGGCGTTTCCTTCATCGTGCTCGGAATCGACCACCCCTATTCAGTCGTGGGTGACGAGACACCTTCACTGTTGCCGCAGGGCGCGGTGGCGGTGCGCTTCCACTCCATCGGCGGATGGGGCGCCATTACCACCGGCAAGAACCTGGGCGCAATTCTCGGCGATCTGAACGACCTGCTCTACGAACGTGACGGATTGAAGGACGACCTTGGAAACCCCAAGGAAGTAATTCACGTCAGCGCGAATCCCAAATACGGATCGGAGAAAAAGGGCGCGCCGACCAGCTACTTCATGGTCGCGGCCAAGGATCGCATTCGCGTGAACTGCGACCTGCGCCACGTGACCGTGGTGCTTTGCTGCGATCCGAAGGCGTTTACGCACACCAATCCGCTGGACGGCATTCAGGAGGGCGGTAGCCTGGTGTGGGAGTCGGACGTGGACGGCGAGCACGCGTGGGAGAACCTGCCGCTGTGGGCGCGCAAGCAGATCATCGACAAGAAGATTCGCGTGTTTACGCTGCCCGGCTTCGACATTGCGCGCAAGGCCACCGACCGCGGCGATCTGCAATTGCGTATGCAGGGCAATGCATTTTTGGGCGCATTCTTTGCGGTGAGTCCGATGCTGCAGGAGTTCGGCATCACGCAGGAGCAGTACCGCGATGTCGTCTACAAGCAGTATGTGAAGAAGTTCGGCAAACTCGGCGATGCGGTTGTGCAGTCGAACATGGAAGTCATGCTGCAGGGCTTCGACCGCGTGAAGGAGATCAAGATCGGAGAGCTATCGGCTGCCGATCACTCCACGCTGCGTGGCCAGGCACTCATGCCGATTCTGGAACTCGCGACTGCGGGTGGGTCCTGCGGTACGGGATGCCGTTCCACACCTGTTCCGGCCGGTCAGGGCAAGCGTCCGCCGATCGATAGCATTGCAGCCTTCGATGCGGAGTTTCGCTCGAACTATGGATACGACCAGCCCGCAACGCCGCTTTCGGCGATGGGCGTAATTGCGGCCGCAACCGGCGACACTGCTTCGAAGTACGTTGCCCGCCGCGAGACCCCGCTCTACATTCCTGAAAACTGCACCCAGTGCATGGAGTGCATCTCGGTTTGCCCGGATACGGCGCTGCCCAACTGCTCGCAGGATCTTGGCACTCTGCTGTCCACCGCAATTTCGTACTACGTTGCCGATGGCGTGGAGCGGACCAAGATGCTCCGCGCGTTACCGGAAATTGAGAAGCAGGCCCGTCAGCGTATGGTTGCGGAGATGAAGACTGGAACGCCGCTGCAAACCATTCTGCGCGAAGTCACCGAACAGGTGGATGGGTTCTCGGCGAAGTCTAAGGAGCAGTTCTTCGCAATTATGGACAAGGTGCCGATGGCCTACCAGAAGGTGAACGCGATCTTCTCGTCGCCAGAGCGCAAGACGCCAGGGTCGGGCGGCATCTTCTCGATTTTTGTGAGCGACCTGTGCAAGGGCTGCGCGGCCTGCGTCACGGCGTGCGGCGATCACAATGCGCTGAAGATGGTGGCGGAAACTGAGGAAGTGAATGCCGAGCACGAGAGCGGCACCGGTTTCCTTGATCTCCTCCCCGATACATCGCAGAAGTACCTGGGCCTCTACAACGGTGCGAATCCGGCGGACTCGAAGACTGCGACGCTGCGCAACATGCTCATGGTGCGCACCAACTATGACGCGCTTGTAGCGGGCGACGGCGCCTGCGCGGGCTGCGGCGAAAAGAGCGTGCTGCGCTCCATTGCCGCGGTAACCGAGGCTTACATGCGCCCCGTGTTCCACGCCAAGAGCGACCGCTTTGTGGTCAAGGCCGGCCAGTTGGAAAAGACCGGCGTGGCTAGGCTCGCGGCTCTCAAGGACAGCAACCCGCAAGAGTACGCGCTGCTGCGGCAAGCCATTCTGCACCTGGTAATGGGCCTCGGCGGCGAAGACCTCAAGGACACCAAGGCGCGCATTGCAGCCTATGAAGCCGAGCACGGCGCCGTCACGGATGCACAGCTTGTTGAAGCGATTGCCGCGGTGCTCTTGACCGAGGCCTTCAACCACAAGAACCTGCAACCGGTGGATGGACGCCTTGCCAACGGCATGAGCGTAATGGCGATGGCGGCGCACACAGGTTGCAACACTGTGTACGGCTCAACGGCGCCCAACAATCCCCATCCCTATCCCTGGATGAACTCTCTGTTCCAGGACGGCGTGACGGTTGGCTGGCTGATGGGCGAGAGCTTCATCGTTGATCATGCGCGGCGCTCGGTGCTACCGGAGCGGCTTGCAGACATTCTGCTCACGCGCGACTCGAACGTCATCAGCGAAGAAGAGTACTACCACTTCACGCACTTTACTGACGCGTTGATGACCGACCAGGAGATCGTCGAGTTGCCCAAGGTCTGGGTGGTGGGCGGCGACGGCGGCATCGGCGACATCGGCTACCAGAACACCTCGAAGGTGATGTTGCAAAATCGGCCCAACGTAAAGGTGCTCATGCTCGACACGCAGGTGTACTCAAACACCGGTGGACAGAACTCCGACTCAACACCGATGCTTGGCGGCAACGACATGAACGTCTTCGGCTCCGCAACTCAAGGCAAGAATACGGAGAAGAAGACGGTTGCAGAAACCTTCCTTGCCGGTCACGGATCGCCCTTTGTCGCGCAGGTCTCAATGGCCAACGCGCCCAAGCTCTACCGCGCAATCCTCGACGGTCTGGAGTATCGCGGAACGATGTTCCTGCAGGCGTTTACGACCTGCCAGCCGGAGCATGGCGTAGCCGACGACATGGCGCTCTTCCAGGCGCAGCGCGTGCGCGATTCGCGCGGCGCGCCGGAGTTCGTCTTCAATCCGCGCTTGGGAGAAACCTACCAGGAAGCGCTGGATCTCAAGGGCAATCCTTCGATCGATCTCGATTGGTATGAAACCAAGTCGAAGGTAACCGGCGAGGTTTCTCATTACACTGTTGCGCACTGGTGCACCACTGAAGCGCGCTTCCGCAACCACCTCAAGAAGATCAAGCCTGAAGTAGCGGCAACCATGATTCCGCTGGACAACATGCTGGTGCGCATCACGCAGCAGGATGTGGTCTACCGCTACTACGTAAAGCCGGGCCATCGCGCTTACATCCCCGACTTCGGCGTGTACATCACCTACGACGAAGGCGGCAAGACAGAGTACCGCGCGCTGAGCCGGCAACTGGTGATGTTCTGCGTGGAGCGGCGCAAGGCGTGGCGCATGCTGCAATCCAAGGCGGGCATCGTCAACAAGGAATACCTCGCGCAGAAAGCAATCCTGGCCGACATTGATGCTGGCAAGGTTTCGCTGGAGGAGTTGTTCACGCGCGGGCACGAGCTCGTAAGGGAGCGGATTGCCGGACCGGTTCCTGTCAACGCCTAATTCAGCCTGAATCTGAACACACGAAACGCGGACTTCGGTCCGCGTTTCGTGTGTTTGCGGATGACACTACTCGAAGCAGCAAGACTTGAAGCGCCGCGTCGCCACTGAAATGAGTGGCAGTCAAAGTCTCATCCCGTCGCACGATTCCGCTGACTTGCTATTCCCGCGAAGCGGGGGCTAACTTGCTGTCTTTGTCCAAAGACTTTGATCGGCTTATGCGATGAACTTTAGATTCATCACGTATGCGGAACGTATAAATCTACGTATTCGCTAACAGCCATTTCTTCGAGGCGCTCGCGGTCGAGCGATGCATCGAGAATCCGTTTTTGCTGCTCCTCCCGGAATCGGCGCCGCAGGTTGGTCTTGAATTTCTCAACTAACAACGGCAATCCTTCTTCACGGCGGCGGCGATGCCCGATAGGGAACTCAACTGTCTGATCCAGCACGGTGCCATCTTCGAGCACAGCACGAAGTGCGTTGGCGATGGAGCGCTTGTCAGGGTCGTGATAATCGGCGGTGAAGGCCGGCTCCTCAACACAAACAATCTTGGCGCGAAGCGCGTCGATACGCGGGTCTGTGGCGACTTTGTCTTCGTAATCGGCGGCCGTGAGTCTGCCAAACAGCAGTGGAATAGCAACCATGTATTGCACGCAGTGGTCGCGATCGGCGGGATTGGCAAGCGGGCCTTTCTTGTCGATGATGCGCAGGCAGGCCTCGTGAGTGCGAATCGTAATGGAGCGAATGTTCTCCGCGGACTTGCCAAGTTTTTCTAGTTGTGTGCGCAGTATCATCGCGGCTTCAACCGCAGTCTGCGCATGAAACTCCGCAGGGAAGCTGATCTTGAAGAGCACGTTCTCCATTACGTAGGAGCCGTAGGGGCGTTGAAAGTCAAACTCACGGCCTTTGAAAGAAACGTCGTAGAAGCCCCATGTTTTTGCGGTGAGCGCGGAGGGGTAGCCCATCTCGCCGGCGCGGGCCATCAGCGCCAGGCGCACAGCGCGGCTGGTTGCATCGCCGGCCGCCCAGCTTTTCCGCGAGCCGGTGTTTGGTGCATGTCGATAAGTGCGCAGGCTCTGGCCGTCGACCCAGGCCAGCGAGAGCGCGGCGATGGTTTGCTCGCGCGTGAGGCCAAGCAACTGGCAGACCACGGCAGTAGATGCAACCTTGACGAGCACTACGTGATCGAGGCCAACCTTGTTGAACGAGTTTTCAAGCGCGATGCAGCCTTGTATCTCGTGGGCCTTGATCATGCCTGTCAGCACATCGCCCATCTTCACCAAAGGTCTGCCGCCCGCAGTGCTGCGCGACAGCCAGTCCGCGACCGCGAGAATTCCGCCCAGGTTGTCGGAAGGATGTCCCCACTCGGCAGCCAGCCACGTGTCGTTGAAGTCGAGCCAGCGAATCATGGCGCCAATGTTGAACGCCGCCTGCACTGGGTCGAGCTGATACACGGTGCCGGGAACGCGCGCGCCATTGGGAACCACGGTGCCCGGCACAATCGGACCCAGCAGGCGCGTGCAGGCCGGATACTCGAGCGCCTCAAGGCCGCACCCCAGCGTGTCCATAAGGCAATACTGCGCCGTCGTGTACGCCAACTCGCTGTCGATCTTGTAACTCAGCGCATAGTCGGCGATGTCGGTCAGGACTTTGTCAGGCGCGGGACGTTCATTGCTTATGTGCGAGGACACGCGGGCTCCTTATGCAATCGATAGTTTATCTGTTTCTAGGCCCGTTCGCTGATCGGCACGAAATTCAGATTCTCCGGGCCGGTATAGATGGCCGAGGGCCGAATGATCTTGCCGCTCTGGCGCTGTTCGATGACGTGCGCCGACCAGCCCGCGGTACGCGCGATCACGAACAGCGGCGTAAACAGTTCGACCGGGATGCCCATAAGGTGATAAGCCACGGCCGAGTACCAGTCGAGGTTGGGAAACATGTTCTTGGCGTCGCGCATGGTCTTTTCGATTCGTTCGGCGATGGAGAAGAGGTGCGTGTCGCCGGCTTCAACAGCGAGCTTGCGAGCAACCTCCTTCACAATGTCGCTGCGCGGATCGCTGATGGTATAAACAGGATGCCCAAAGCCGATAATGACTTCTTTGTTGGCCACGCGCCGCCGTATGTCGGCCTCCGCCTCATCGGGAGTCGCGTAGCGGTTCTGGATTTCGAGCGCGACTTCGTTGGCGCCGCCGTGCTTTGGGCCTTTGAGCGCCCCAATAGCTCCCGCGATGGAAGAGTACATGTCGGAACCCGTTCCGGCGATGACGCGCGCCGTGAACGTGGAAGCGTTGAACTCATGCTCGGCGTAAAGAATCAGCGACGCTTGCATGGCCGCGGTCCACATGGCGCTGGGAGCGGCGCCGTGCAGCAGGTGAAGAAAATGCGCGGCGATGGAATCGGATTTTGAGTCCAAGGGAGTTTCAACGTCGATGCGCTTGCCGTCATGCGCAAAATGGTACCAGTACAGCAGCATCGAAGGCTGCGCAGCCAGCAGCGTATCGGCAATGGCGCGCGCTCCGGACTCGCCTTGCTCCAGGCTCTCGGGCCGCACGCATCCCATCACGCTTACGCCGGTGCGCAACACGTCCATTGGATGCGAGCGCGGCGGCAGCAATTCCAGCGCCTGCTTTACTTTCTCAGGCAGCCAGCGCAGGCTCACCAGCCTCTCCTTGTACGCAGCGAGTTCGCGTGCGTTGGGCAATCTGCCGTGGATTAGCAGGTGCGCCACCTCCTCGAACTCGCAACGCGCGGCAAGGTCCACAATGTCGTACCCGCGGTAGTGCAGGTCGTTGCCGCTGCGGCCTACCGTGCACAGCGCGGTTTCCCCGGCTGGCGTGCCGGAAAGGGCCACGGACTTCTTGGGTTTGAAGGCGGCAGGGGCAGTTCGGGTTTCGCTCATCGGGACCTCCAGAGAGCATCAAGCTAATGGATGAACGCGGGGAAAGTCTACTCCGATTTTTTGTTTCTGGCGAAGAGGTCGTCAAGCTTTTGCTCGTAAGCGTGGTAGTCAAGATAGCTGTAGAGATCGGCTCTGGACTGCATCAGGGGTAGCACACTCTTCTGCGTTCCTTCGCTGCGAATGGTCTCGTAGACTTTCAGGGCCGCGGCGTTCATCGCGCGATAGGCCGCGCAGCAGTAAAGAATAATGTCGACGCCTGCCGCAGCAAGCTCGTCCCGCGTGAAGAGCGGCGTCTGGCCAAACTCCGTAATGTTGGCGAGAATCGGCACGCCAACGGCCTGGCGGAATTCGCTATACATGGGCAGCTCAGTAACCGCCTCGGCAAAAATCATGTCGGCGCCCGCGGCAACGTAGGCCTGGGCCCGTTCAATCGCCGCGGACAGGCCCTCGTTCGCAAGTGAATCCGTCCGGGCCATGATGACAAACAACTCGTCCGTGCGCGCATCGACAGCTGCCTTAATACGGTCCACCATCTCTTCCGGGGCTACCAGTTCCTTGCCGGGCCGGTGTCCGCAGCGCTTGGCTCCAACCTGGTCCTCAATGTGCACCGCGGCCGCGCCGGCATTGATCATGGAACGGATGGTTCGTGCGATGTTGAAGGCGCCGCCCCACCCGGTATCTATATCTACGAGCAGCGGCAGCGAACTGGCGCCGGTGATACGGCGGACATCGGTGAGCACATCTTCCATGGTGCTGATGCCCAGGTCCGGAAGCCCAAGCGAATTTGCCGCCACGCCTCCGCCAGATAGATAGAGGGCGCGGAACCCGCTGGCCTCTGCCATGCGCGCGGTATAGGCGTTGATGGCGCCGGCCACTTGGAGCGGTTTTTCCTCAGCAACGGCCTGCCGAAACCGTGTTCCCGGCGAGCTGAATTTTTCTTGGTCGGCCACGCTTCTTCCCTCGGCGGCATCATAACAGGATGGACGTTGGCTTATTCACTGTGAGACGGTTTCCCAACCGGGGCGGATGGTGCGACAATCGTCGGGTTGGGTCCGCTTCGCAAAAAGTCGGGCCCTGCTCGAAGGAGAAAATCACCATGAACCGTCGAATTCTTCTTGCTGCGGCATTCATTGCCGCCTTCCCGTTGCTTGCTCAGACTGCCCCGAAAAAGCCGCCAGCGAGTCCGCCTGCCACCGCATCGGCGACCCTTGGCGGCAAGGCCGTCACCATTACTTACAACTCTCCCGGCGTTAAGGGTCGCGAGGGCCAGATTTTCACCAAAGACGGGCTCATCAGCCACAATCCCCACTACCCTGTGTGGCGCGGGGGCGCCAATGCCGCCACCACCCTCAAAACCGACGGCAACCTGATGATTGGCGGCCTGATGGTGCCGGCGGGGACGTACACGCTGTTCGTCGATATCTCCGACCCCAACAACTGGACACTCATCGTGAACAAGCAGACCGGTCAGTGGGGCTTGGCATACGATGGCACCCAGGATCTGGGCAAAACCAAGATGACCATGAGCAAACCGCCGGCGATGGTGGAGAACCTGGTTTACACCGTCACCGATGGCGGCGGCGGCAAGGGCACGCTGACCCTGGCCTGGGAGGATCACAGCGCATCGGTTCCGATCATGGTGCACTGAGAAGCAGTGCGGAGATTCTGAACGCCTGATGTGGCATAATGCCGGCGGCACACGCGTGAAGGCAACACCGCGGCGTCTTGACGGCCTTTGCTTTTCCCGCTCATTACCCGTTTAACGCCGCGGTTGCGAATCGTCTATTCCGGCTGGCCCTGCATTTGCAGTTAATTGTCGCCTTGCCGGTACAATAGACATAGTGGGTGATTTCGTCCCCCTGGGGGTAATGAGCCTTGCCGTTGTATGCGTATCGCTGCACCGAATGCGGTCATAAGTTCGAAAAGATCCAGAACTTCAGCGCCGAGCCCGAGACTGTGTGCCCCAAGTGCCACGGCGCTCTCGAGCGGCCGCTTACGGCCCCGCGTCTGAATTTCAAGGGCGCCGGCTGGTATGTGAACGACTACGCATCCAAGAGCAGTGCGTCCGGCTCCGAATCCAGTTCCAAGTCCGATTCCAAATCAGATTCCGGCACCGCTGCGAAGGAAACCAAGCCGGCATCTACCTCGAGTGACAGCAAGCCGAGCGCCTCCACGCCCTCGACGGCGCCCGCCTCAACGCCGAGTTCTTAACTTGGTGTCCACAAATTAATTTAAAAAACGATGCTGTCATCCTGAGCACCTTGACTCGCCGCCGCGAGTTACGTCCCGGGATGAAACGGCGCCGGCTCTCCTCCAAAAGATCCCGTGTCCCATCCTTTCGCCTTTTTCTGGCGAAAGGGTGGGATACCACGTCACTCAATCAGCCCGTTCATCAGGAGCGGAGTCCGCCACAGCCGACGGAGTCGAAGGGCCTGCGTTTCAAATCTCGACCTATTTCATCAACTTCTGAGGCGCAGAACTAGCATCGCAATGCGATAGGAAATCGCTGCATTCAACAGTTGGGCGCGCCTTCCAATCACTCCTCTGCTCCTGAAACATGCAGGCCTGGGCCCCTCCATTGCATAATGAAGCCTTGAGCCAACAACATCCATCCGGAGAACCGGGGCCAGTGCCCCTTCGCTCTGCATCCAGAAGCAGCGCGATTTTCGCATTCTCCGTCGCGGCGGCGTTGCTCTTCGCCGCAGGGCTGATCACGGGGCTTCTGCACACACCTGCTGAAGTCGGCGTCGCGCTGCGATGGTGCGGCTTCGGCCTGTTTGTTCCTTTTATTTTGCGACGGCGCTCGCTACTGGCGTGGACCTTTTTCGCCATGCTGGCTGGGGCAGAGCTAGGCGTGGACGCGCCTCACTTTGCGGCACAAACCCATTTTCTGGGCGACATTTTTCTGCGCCTGATCCGCATGATTGTGGCGCCGCTGATCTTTGGCGGCATCGTTACCGGCATCGCTGGGCATGGGGAATTGCGCGGTGTGGGCCGTGTCGCACTCAAGTCGATCGTGTTCTTTGAAGTGGCGACGACACTCGGCCTGATCCTCGGTGCCATCGCCATCAACATCAGCCAGGCGGGCGTAGGCGTTACTCTGCCTGCTTCCGTTCAACCATTGGCGCCGCTGGCGCACCAGGCCGGTTGGCAGGATGCGCTGCTGAATATCTTCCCCGAAAATATCGCCCAGGCGGTTGCGCAGAACCAGATTCTGCAGGTGGCCATCTTCGCGTTGCTGTTTGGAACAGCTCTGGCCTCAATGCCCGAGCCCAGGCGTGCTCCACTCGTGAGCGTGTTGCAGTCGCTCACTGAGGCCATGTTTCGCCTGACAAAGATCATCATGTACATGGCCCCGGTGGCCGCGGGCGCGGCGCTTGCATATACGGTGGGCAGCATGGGGTTGCAGACGCTGCTGCCGCTGGCGAAGCTGGCCGTTACCTGCTACACAACACTGATTATTTTTGTAGCTTTCATACTTGCGCCGATACTGATGCTGGCGCGGATTCCGCTCTGGCGCTTTGCTGTTGCTGTCGCCGAGCCTGCAGCCATCGGTTTTGCCACCACTTCGTCAGAGGCCGCGTTGCCGCTAGCGATGGAGCGCATGGAAGAGTTCGGCGTGCCCCGGTGGATCGTTTCGTTCGTCATCCCCACCGGCTACAGCTTCAACCTCACCGGCTCCACGCTCTATCTCGCCATGGCAGCGCTCTTTGCCGCGCAAGCCGGTGGTATGCACCTCACTGTGATGCAGCAGGTTGTGCTGCTGGCCACTCTCGCCCTTTCCAGCAAAGGCATCGCCGGCGTGCCGCGCGCAACTCTCGTCGTGCTGCTTGGTGTTGCCGGCTCCTTTCAAATTCCCACCGCAGCCGTACTCATGCTGCTCGGCGTGGATACGCTGATGGACATGGGCCGCACTGGCCTCAACGTCGTCGGCAACTGCATGGCCGCCGCGATTGTTGCGCGCTGGGAAGGCGAGTTGAAGACCACCGCTTCCTGAGTATGAGACGCACACCCAGGCAGCCGCCGCCTGAAACGCTAAGATAGTTGCTGGACATGTCGCTCCTCGATCCCATCCCGTCTCCGGCCGAACACGCTGACTTTGCCGCTCTCGAGTGGGAGCCACTGCTCGGGCTAGTGGCTGGCTTCGCCGCTTCGCCCGTTGGGCGGCAAGCTATCCTCGACCTGCGCCCTTCAACCGATGAAAAGTGGATCACGCGCCAGCATCTGTTAACCGGCGAAGTACGCCTGGCGCTACAGGAGCAGGTTTCGATTCCGCTCGGCGGGCTGTTCGACCCAACGCAGTTGGCTGCAAAAGCGCAGATTCCCGGCGCGGCTCTCGAAGCCGGAGAGTTGCAGGCCGTGGCGCGGCTGGCGAACGATGTGGCCTCGTGGCAGGTGCTGTTGCAGTCGCCTCCGGCGCGGCTCGCGGGCAAGCTTCCAGGGCTCTCCGCATTGTCTTCCGCATTGATAACGAGTCTCCGTCCGCTGGCCGAGTCGATCGAGCGAACAATCCAGCCCGATGGGTCGCTGGCCGACAATGCATCGCCGGAACTTGGCCGCATACGGCGCGAGCAGGAGAGACAGCAACGGCTGATCGAAGAGAGCCTGCGCGCGGCCCTTCGCAAGCTGTCGAGCGACGGCGCAACCCAGGAAGACCTCATCACCATTCGCGGCGAACGTTTCGTGATTCCGGTGCGCGCGGAGTTGAAGCGGCGCATCTCTGGCGTAATCCACGGCGCCAGCTCTTCGGGCCAGACGGTCTACGTGGAGCCGCTCGAAACCATCGAACAAAACAACGAACTCGTTCGGTTGATTGAAGAAGAACAGGCGGAGATTCACCGCATCTTTGTCGCGCTCACGCGGCAAGTGGGCAGCTATGCGCACGGCCTCGTTGAAGGTGCTCGCGTGCTCGCGTTGATCGACAGCCTGCAGGCCCGGGCCCGCTTCGCGCTCGACTACGACTGTGTAGCTCCGGCGATTGCGCCGGAGTTGCTGCGGTTTGAAGGTGCGCGGCATCCGCTGCTGGAAAAGCGCCTTCGCGCGACAGGAGGACACATCGTTCCACTAACGCTGGAACTCACAGCGGCCGAGCGCCAGATCATTATCAGCGGGCCCAACACCGGCGGCAAGACAGTGACGTTGAAGACCACGGCGTTGTTGGCCATGATGGCGCAGGCCGGGCTACCGGTTCCGGCGACGGCTGCGAGCTCTCCGGTTTTCACCGCGTTTCTGGCAGACATTGGCGATGCGCAATCGATCGAAGCGGCGCTCTCAACATTCTCCGCACACATTACGAACCTCGACCGGCTGTCGCGGTTGGCCGATGCGCATTCGCTGGTGCTGCTGGACGAGCTTGGTTCCTCGACCGATCCTGAAGAGGGTGCCGCGCTTGCGGTTGCGATCGCGAGTCACTTTCTCAACGCCGGCGCGTGGTCGCTGATTTCGACACATCACACTTCGCTGAAGGTGTACGCGGCCAACACCGATGGCGTGCTGAACGCAGCGGCAGGCGTCGATGAAGTTACTCTCGCGCCGAACTATCAGTTGCGCCTGGGTGTGCCGGGAGCTTCGGCTGGCATTCAAACTGCCGAGCGGCTGGGCCTGAATCCGGGAATTATTGTTGCGGCGCGGCAGCGCCTCGGCTCGCAACAGGTGGATATCGCGCGCTTTCTCGACCGGCTCCACAATGAGCTTACGCAATTGGAAGAAGAACGCAAGGCCACGCGCGAACAGCAGTACGCGTTGAATCAGGAACGCGCAAAACTGGCGCGTGAGGGTGATGTAGAGCTGCGCAACCGGACACGCGAGTTTGAAACTAAGCTGGCGTCGCTGGTGAAAGATTTTGAATTTCAAATGCGCGAGACAGTGCGCGCCATCGAGGACCGCGCCGCGCAGCAGAAGCTCTCAAAAGAAGCTGAGCGGCGCATCAATCGGCTGCGCCATGAGTTTCAGGAGAGCTTCAACCAGACCGTAGTAGCCCATCGCACCGGCGCGGATCAAGGCGATGCAAACGCGCAACCGCACGTGCTCAAGCACGTGGCAACCGGCGACCGCGTGCTCATCAAGTCAATGGGCAAAGTGGCAGTCGTGCAGCGCGAAGTGGAGAAGGATCTCTTTGAGGTTGCGCTCGGACCAATCAAGATGCGGGTCAAGCGCGACGACCTCTCCGAGGTCTTACGTTCTGGTGAAGATCCCAAGATAGCAGGGCGCGCCGATCCGCTCGCCGCCGCTCGCCGGCAGAAGAATGTGCACGTCACTGTTTCCAGCGCAAACACCGACACCATGCGCATGGAGATCAACCTCATCGGGCGCACTGTGGACGAAGCAACCGAGGAGTTGGAGAAGTATCTCGATCGCGCCTTCATGGCGGGCTTGCCGCGCGTGCGCGTGATTCATGGGCATGGCGCGGGAATTTTGCGCCGCGGCGTGCGCGAGTTTTTGAAGGGGCATCCGCACGTAGCCACGATTGAAGAAGCACCGCAGAATGAGGGCGGGCAGGGAGCAACACTGGTCGAGTTGCGGCAGTAGTTGCGTGTTGTCCCACCATTCGCGAAGAGCGCGAATGGATGGGGCACCTGAGTACCCGAGAATCAATCTAAAATTCGCAACCCCGTTCTTCAGTCTTGTACGGAAAGTCCATTCCTTACATTGTTGCTGGGGTGGTGTCGTGGCAGGTTACTTCCGCAGGAGCCGACTTCTTCGCGGAGGTTGGGCGGGATGTGCTGCTGGTGCTCGCCGCAGGTACGCCCTTCATCTCATGGAGAAGCTTGACGAGCCGCTCAAAGCCTTGTTCGCGGGCAGTCTTGTTGCCGGGAACGGTGTTGCCGGGGTCTTCCCCGGCGCGCATAAAGCCGTGCCCGGCGCCCTCGTACGTGATGGGCTCGTATTTCTTGCCGGCGGCCCTCATCGCTTCCGTTGTGCCCGGCACAGTGGCTCCGATGCGGGCGTCGTTGCCTGCGTAGAAGCCATACACCGGGGCAGTGATGGTGGAAACGTCAGCGGGACCTGTGCCGTAAAAAACGAAGGCTGCCGACAGTCCCTTGCGGTGGGCCGCGAAGGCGAAGGACTTGCCACCACCCCAACAAAATCCAGCGACGGCGATCTTGCCATTGGCTGCGGGAATCTGCTTGGCATAGTCAGCCGCAGCATCGAGGTCAGCCATGACTGCATCGGGATCGAGACCAGAGACAGCTTTCGTAATTGCATCCTGGCTGGGGAACTCGCTGGAGCCGCCGCCGTTGGGGCCCATGCCACTCAGCATATCGGGCGCGACAACGATGAAGCCTTGCCCGGCGAGCTCGTCGGCCATCTCCTTGGCCCAGTCGCTGAGGCCGAAGATCTCGTGAATCAGGATGACGACCGGAGCCTTGGTTTTGATCTCGGGGTAAACAACGAAGGCCTGCACAGTGCTGCTGCCGACCTTGAGCGGAACGTACTCGCGGTGGCGGGGGGATGCTTCAAGGCGTGTCTTGGCCCAGTCCTGCCCACCTACGGTTGAGGTGGCGATGGTGGCGAGCACAACGCCGGCGACGAAGGGAAGAAGGTGACGCGTCGACAGTTTCATGGGGGGAGTGTAATGCGGGGGAAGAAGAGGTGGCAAGGAATTCTTTGCCGTAGCGTGGCACATTTTGGAATGTTGGGAGGGGGGGAGCCGGTTTGGATTAGGTAAAGTGGTATCCCAGCCTAACCGCAAATTGCGGCCAGGCTGGGGCACCCAAATTCAACCACTAACTTACGCCATGGCCTCACGGCCCATCGGCTCAAAGTGCAACTGGTTCAACTTGCGGTCAACTTCGACCCTGACGTGAGAACCATGCAGGATCTCGCCATTGAGAATCTTGATGGCGAGCGGATCCTGCACCATCCGCTGCAAGGCCCTCTTCAGCGGACGCGCGCCGTACGCCGCATCGGAGCCGGCAGCCAGGATGAGCTGGCGCGCGGGCTCGGTCAGTTCGAGCGAGATGGCGCGGTCTTCCAGCAGCTTGCTTACCTCGTTGAGCCGCAGGTCGAGAATCTGGCTCATCTGCGCGTTCCCAAGCGGGCGGAAGATCACGATGTCGTCCACGCGGTTCAGGAACTCAGGCCGGAAGTGCTCACGGAGGATGCGCATCACAGATTCGCGAGCCATGTCGAAATCGTGCTCAGTCTTGAGCGCCTCTCCGACGAGCATGCTTGCCCCGAGGTTCGAGGTCATGATGAGCACGGTGTTCTTGAAGTCCACAGTCCTGCCCTTTGCGTCGGTCAGCCGTCCATCGTCCATCACCTGCAGCAGAATGTTGAAGACGTCGGGGTGCGCCTTTTCGATTTCGTCGAAGAGGATAACCGAGTAGGGGCGGCGATGCACAGCCTCAGTCAACTGGCCACCTTCGTCGTAGCCCACGTAGCCGGGAGGCGCGCCGATAAGACGCGCCACTGCGTGCTTCTCCATGTACTCGCTCATGTCGATGCGCACCAAGGCTTGCTCGTCGTCGAACAAGAACTCGGCAAGCGCGCGCGCGGTTTCAGTTTTGCCTACGCCCGTCGGCCCCAGAAAAATGAACGAGCCGATCGGACGGCGGGGATCGCTAAGGCCCGCGCGAGAACGGCGAATGGCGTTGGCTACAACCGTCAACGCAGCATCCTGGCCGACCACGCGCTCGTGGAGGCGCTGCTCCATTTCGACGAGCTTCTTTACTTCGCCTTCCAGCATGCGAGAGACCGGAATGCCGGTCCACTTGCTGACGATGTTGGCGATGTCCTCCTCGTCGACTTCTTCTTTCAACATACGGGCAACGCCGGCGTTGCCGCTCTGCGCTGCATCCAACTGCTTCAGCTCTTTTTCCAACTTGGGTAGTTCGTCATATTGAATCTTGGAGACGCGATCGAATTGCCCCTTGCGGGTCTGTTCCTCGGCCTCAAAGCGCAGAGCTTCGATACGCTTTTTCAATTCACTGATGCGGCTGATGGCCTCGCGCTCTTTCGTCCAGCGCGAGCGCAGTGCGGTAATCTGCTCTGTCAGCGCGGCCGCCTGGCGCTCCACAACCTTGCGGCGTTCCAGAGAATTGGGGTCGGTTTCGCGCTTCAGGGCTTCACGTTCAATTTCGAGCGAAGTTTTCTCTCGCTCCAACTGATCGATCTCCGTGGGCACTGAGCCGATTTGTATCGCGAGAGAAGCGGCGGCTTCGTCCACCAGGTCGATGGCCTTGTCGGGCAGAAAGCGGTCGCTGATGTAGCGATGAGAAAGCGTGGCCGCAGCAACAATTGCCGCGTCCTTGATGCGCACGTTGTGGTGCGCCTCGTAGCGTTCCTTCAGCCCGCGCAAAATGGCGATCGTGTCTTCCACATTCGGCTCGCCGACGTAGACAATTTGGAAGCGCCGCTCCAGCGCCGCATCTTTTTCGATGTACTTGCGGTACTCATTTAGTGTTGTCGCCCCAATGGCCCGCAGTTCGCCGCGCGCCAGGGCGGGCTTGAGCATGTTGCTGGCGTCGATGGCGCCCTCGGCCGCGCCGGCCCCAACCAGCGTGTGCAACTCGTCGATAAACAGAACAATCTCGCCGTTCGATTCTTCGATTTCCTTGAGTACGGCCTTGAGGCGGTCCTCAAACTCACCGCGATATTTTGCGCCGGCAAGCATGGATCCCAGGTCAAGCGAAATCACGCGCTTATCGCGCAAACTCTCAGGCACGTCACCGGAGACGATGCGGCGCGCGAGACCCTCGACGATGGCAGTTTTTCCAACGCCGGGTTCACCAATGAGGACGGGGTTATTCTTGGTGCGGCGGCTTAGCACTTGGATCACGCGGCGAATCTCCTCGTCGCGGCCAATCACCGGGTCAAGCTTGCCCCGGCGGGCGAGTTCGGTCAGGTCCTTGGCGTATTTTTCCAGAGCCTGAAACTTGCCTTCGGGGTTCTGGTCTGTGACGCGCTGCGAGCCCCGCACAGCCGTGAGCGCGCTGAGAATGGCGTCGTGCGTTGCGCCGAGAGCCACCAGTGCATCGCGCGCCAAGTCACCCTTCAGATTCGACGCGCCCAGCAGCAAATGTTCGGTGGAGACGTACTCGTCCTTGAAGTTGTTTGCTTCCTTGAATGCGTGGTCCAGCGCCTTGGTAAGCGTCTGGCTCATGCCGGGCTGTGCGGCTGCTCCTGCCACGCGAGGCAGTTTCTCCTCGATGGCGTGCAGATCGTGTTCGAGCCGTTCGGTGGGAACGCCGATCTTTTCAAGCACCGCGGGAATCACGCCCTCACGGTCCTCCAGCAGAGCAAGCAACAGGTGGACAGGCTGCAACTCGGGATTGCCGAACTCGGCTGCGCGCGCCTGTGCCTGCTGAATCGCCTGCTGCGACTTGACCGTAAATTTGTCCCAACGAATAGCCATGAATCAGCTCCTAGCCGCTAGCTTCTAGCTCCTAGCTTGTTCGTTCCAGGAGCCTGATGCCAGCCACCGCTTAGAAAGATTTTGATACCGCTCTGCTTGATGCAAAAAACAAGCGCCGGAGAGCAAAACTTTATCCGCTCCCCGGCACGAGCATAAGCGACGCTGCAGGCAAACCATAGCAAAAGCTAGTGGCCAGAAGCTAGCAGCTAGTAGCTGCTTTTACGCTGCAACGTTAATCTTGATCTGCTTCGGCTGAGCTTCGGGCCTCTTCTGAAGCTCCAGCTTGAGCACGCCAGCATTGTACTTCGCCTGCACATGCTCCGTGTCAACAGTCGAGGGAAGCGTAAAGGCCCGGAAGAAGCTGCCGTAGCGCCGCTCGATGCGATGGAAGTTCTCTTCCTTCTCTTCAGTCTCGAACTTGCGCTCGCCCTTCACGGTGAGCGTGTTGTTCTCGACGCTCACATCCAGGTCCTTCTCTTCGATGCCCGGAACTTCGAGCTTGAGCACGACCTTCTTGTCGTCCTCATAGATATCGACAGCCGGCACAAACGCAGCAGTCGTCAACGGGCCCTCTGCGTCATTCAGATCGCGGAAAAGCGTGTTGAAGCGGTTCTGCAGCGATGCGACTTCTCGGAATGGGTCCCAACGAGTGATTGCCATGATGTTTTCCTCCATATGGATTGGTGATGGTGGGCGGGGGGTGAGCCCCAGCCGTACAATCAATCTGATAAAACTATAGCACAAATGATTCATAAAATCTGCGTCGATTACACTCATATACTGAAAAGTTATCTAAGTTAATATTTTTCAATGACATTAGGCCAGGATTACGGAGGTCTATCGGTTCCTAGGGCCTCATGCAGGGAGCAAAATTGGTGAGGTTAACTCCGCCGCGGACTCGTGGCCGGTAGCCAGCAGGGTGACTGTGAGGACGGTGATGTCGTCATCCTGGCCGAAGTTGACGGCGGCTTCAGTGGCTTCGGCGGCGTTGGGGCGGGAGCTGAACAGGGCATCGAGGCGGGCGAAGCTGAAGATTTCGCGCTGCTGTTGCGGGCTTCGAGCAGGCAGTTGGTATAGAGGAAGATGAAGTCGCCTTCGTCAATGTGGAACTGCCAGGGGCCGTCGACTGGCGCTGTTCCGTTGTCCAGCGCGTCGATTTGAAGCGTCGGTGCTGCTCCTGCAACAGGATGTTCAAATGGTGCGGCTGCCTGCAACGTAACAGCGGCGAGAGCAAACAAAGCTACTCCCGCAAGAAGCGGCGTACGGCGGGAAGCCTTGACATGTGAAGAGCATACGCCGCTGTTTCTGTTGGCGATAGCGATTTTTTTAAGCGCAGCTTATGCGCATATTGGAGGCTGTATGGCGGACCTCCAAACACCAGGTTCGCAAAGCTGTTGGCCATTCCGCGAGTCAGCCGGGTCGTCGTAAATTTCAGGAAAGTTCAGCCTGATTGCATTCACCAAGGCAGCGTGCTCGGGCGTTCCGATCGCCGGATAACGCCGAGCTCTCATGTCTACAAACTGATTTCTTGACAGAAATTCAGGTTCAACGCTCACGACCTGAGTCATAACCGCACCTCCGGCCTTTCCGATTTGGAGCCTGATTTTGAGTTACCCCAGTAGGAAGGTGCTGACCTTTGGCACCCTTTTCAGCAGAGCATTATTGTGGAGCGGGAATTCGCCCTTTGCAAGAGCTTTCTTGTGGAAATCCTGTGGACGTATCCCGCGTTCCGGCATCGGATCGACAGGCCCTCTACAATGGAAGGCGAATGATTCAGACTCCCGGCTTACCCTCCTACATGGACTGGCACTGGATTTGGCTCACTGTGGCTGCCTTTCTGGCCGGGGTGCTGAATGCTGTGGCGGGTGGCGGTTCCTTTCTTCTTTTTCCGGCCATGCTCAGCATGAAGATGCTGCCGGTGCAGGCCAACGCCACCAACACGGTGGCCATCTGGCCGGGCCAGTTGACCTCCGTGGCCGCCTATCGCCACGACGTGAAGAAGCATCTCAAGCTGGTGTGGCCGCTCGGGCTGTCAGGCCTGTTTGGCGGCACGCTGGGAGCAGTAGTCCTGTTGAATACGCCACAAATGACCTTTTTGCACCTGGTTCCCTGGCTGCTCCTGATGGCCGCTCTGATCTTCGCGGCCAGCGGTCCGGTTTCACGCTGGCTTGAGCGTCGCAGCCTCGCCAGGCTGGCGGGCACGCAGCAAGACCAGCCGCCTTCGCTGCGGATGCTACCTCTCTGCCTGTCGACCGTTGCGGTCTGCTTTTATGTGGGCTACTTCGGAGCAGGCGCCGGATTTCTGCTGATCACAATGTTCTCGCTCTTCGGCTTTCAGGATCTGCATGAGATCAACGCGCTCAAGACGGTTGTGAACACGCTCGCCAATGGCGTGGCCTTCGTAATCTTCGTCGTCGATGGGCAAGTAGTGTGGCGCTACTGCCTGCTGGCCATGGCCACCTGCGCCATCGGTGGCTATAGCTCGGCCCGCTTTGCGAAGATGGTCCCGCAAAAAATCTTGCGCGGACTTGTGGTGTTTATCGGCCTGACCATGGCAGCCTGGTTCTT
Organism: Occallatibacter sp.; assembly: GCA_035945795.1. Taxonomy (GTDB): domain Bacteria; phylum Acidobacteriota; class Terriglobia; order Terriglobales; family Acidobacteriaceae; genus Telmatobacter. The sequence continues at coordinate 90,983 of DASYZU010000040.1, read as the reverse complement.
CTGGAAGAATCCGTAAAAGCAGGGATCTGAGATCAGGGTGCAAGACAAGCCCGTCAGGCTCCGTGCCCCATCCTTTCCGCTTTCTTCTGCGGAAAGGGTGGGAGACCGCGGCTCTTGGCGGGTAACTGACCCCGTACCCCTGTAAAATAAAGCTATGAGCCATGAGGGCATTCGTTTCGCATCGAAACAGCAGCAGGAGCGGGAGAGCGCGGAGAATCGTCCCCTGGCGCGCATCGCTGTGACGCCCGATAAGGTTCGCGTGCTGCTCACCGAGGGCAAGGGCCTGGAGATCGATTGGCGGGACGGCCACAAGAGCGCGTGGAGCTTTGCCTGGCTGCGCGAGGCCTGCCCCTGTGCAACCTGCATTGATCAGCGCACGCAGGAGGGCCGCAAGCCCGGCCAGCCCAAACCAAAACCCGCTGCTGTCCTGCCCATGTATACGCCGCCGGCCAAGCCCCAAAGCGCACAGCCTGTGGGCCGCTACGCAATTCAGTTCAACTGGCTCGACGGCCACTCCGGCGGAATATATTCGTGGGAATATCTGCGCCGCGTTTGCCAGTGCGGAGAGTGCAAGTTTGAGTTGGCCGAAACTGCCGGCGCGCCGAACTGAAGTCAAAAGCTGCGAGCTCTCAAGAGTCGAAATTGAATACCGTACTATCCCAGGTCTCAGCAGCGAGACCCTGGGGCTCCCCGCGCCCAATCATCCTGGCTTTCACGCGAATAGACCCAATCTTTGCGTTGGTCGCGGCGCGCGTCCTATGATTCGTCTCATTGTTCACAAAGAAGGGAAGCACGGAAAGTATGTCGATTGTGAAGACTGATCGCCGGACGTTCGTTTCTGGCACGCTCGGTGTTGTTGCGGGTTTAGCCTTTCGTGGCCGGGCGGCGCAGGCGCTGCAGAAGGCGAGCGTTGCTCGCGCTATCCCTTCGGCCGACCAGCTTGCGTGGCAGGATCTTGAGATTGGGATGTTCGTTCACTTCGCGCCCAATACCTTTCAGGACAAGGAAGGCGACGATCTTTCCACGCCGCTCAGCTCCATCAATCCCGATATCGACACAGACAATTGGGCCGAGTGCGCCGTCAACCTTGGCGCCGGCTACATCGTGTTCGTCGCCAAGCACCAGGGCGGCTTCTGCATGTGGCAGACCGAGACAACCAAATACAGCATCGGCAATACGCCGTGGAAGCAAGGCCACGGCGACGTGCTCGGCGATCTCTCCGCGTCGTGCAGGAAACGCGGACTCCGCCTCGGCGTTTATCTCTCGCCGCGCGACGACTTCTTTGGCGCGGGCGTGGGCGGCGTTTGCAAAGACCCCAGCCGCCAGCCCGCATACAACGAAATGTATCGCCGGCAACTGACTGAAGTGCTCACGCGCTACGGCCAAATGGTCGAAGTGTGGTTCGACGGTTCCAGCGTGGTTCCCACATCGGACCTGGTGCGAAAGTACGCATCTCACGCGGCCATCTTCCAGGGGCCTGACGCAACCATTCGCTGGGTAGGCAACGAAAACGGCTTTGCTCCATACCCCTTGTGGAATGCGGAGTCCGAGGCCGACGCACGCAGCGGAACATCGACATCGCTCCTCGGAGATCCCGACGCAGACGCGTGGATCCCGGTTGAATGCGATGTGTCGATCCGCAGACCCAACTGGTTCTGGAGCACGACCAACGAACACAATCTGATGACGCTCGATCAGTTGATTGAGGTGTACTACCGCTCGGTGGGGCGCGGCGCAAAGCTCTTGCTAAACATTCCCGCTGACCGCCGCGGCCACATGCCGAATGCGGATTTCGCGCGTGCACAGGAATTTGGCGAGGAGATCCGCTGGCGCTTCGGGAAGAGCGTGGCCGAGACGGCTGGGACGGGCAAGCAGATTGAACTTCGTCTGGCAAAGGGCGCAAACGTCGACCACGCGATTCTTGAAGAAGATTGCAATTTCGGCCAGCGGGTTCGCGCCTTCCGTCTCGAAGCGCTCACTGGAGAGCATTGGACTCTGCTCTATACCGGAACCTCGATCGGCCATAAGCGGATTGTGACGTTCCCGATGCAGAAAGTTTCTGCCTTGCGGCTCGTTGTCACTGAGACAACAGGCGAGCCGCGTATCCGGCGATTTGCGGCGTTCCATGCGGGCGTCGCTGCTCCGGCCACGTGGGATGCTGCGGCGCGGATGGGATCGGACGATGCGGTCGGCGAATGGACCGGCTCCAGATTTGAGGTGGATCTGACCAGGAAAATTCACGAGGCCACGCAGTACCGGATTCGGTTTATCGGTGACGGCGCGCGCGTCAGCGATATCGGCGACGTAAAGCTACTCGTGGGCGGAGCGGAGGCGGCGCAACTGGTCAAACACGATCCGGCGGCGAAGAATGTCCTGATTCTCACAATGACAGAAATCGGCCAGAAAGTGGTTGTAAGCGGGACGGTGGAAGGCGCAGAGCGAGGCACGATCCTGATGCAGAAGATGTAAGTTGAAACCTGAGCGAGAACACCGGGAAGGATTGCAGCATGAGAATTGGATTTCTTGGAACAGGCAAGATGGGCACGCCGATGGCGCTGCGGCTGCTGGCTGCCGGCCACGAACTGGCGGTGTGGAACCGCACCGAGGGCCGCGCTGAACCGCTGATCCGCGAAGGCGCAATCGCCGCAGGCACCCCGGCGGAGGCTGAACTGGGCGCCGACGCTGTGATTACCATGCTCTTTGACGATGCGGCGCATGAAGAGGTGTTTTTTGGAGCGCACCGGCTCATTGACGAGCTTTCACCGGGCACGCTGCACATCTCGTGCAGCACCATCAGCGTTGCGCTCAGCGAGCGCCTCACCGCCGAACACGCGCGGAGAGGAATCGACTTTGTCGCTGCGCCGGTCTTCGGCCGTCCCAACGTTGCAGAAGAGGGCCGGCTTTGGATCGTAGTTGCCGGAACGGAAAAAGCCGTTGCCAAAGCACGTCCAGTGCTCGAGCCCTTGTCGCGCGGGATTTCCGTTGTCGGCAAGGAGCCGAGGCAGGCCCACGCCTTGAAGCTCGGCGGAAATTTCCTCATCAGCGCAATGATCCATTCCCTCGGCGAGGCATTTGTATACGCGGCTGGGCAGGGAATCGAGCCTGAAACGTTTCTCGAGACCGTGAACAGCGCACTTTTCCAGTCCTCGTTTTATGCGGCATACGGCAAGGTCATGCTGCATCCACCGGAGCAGCCCGGAGCGACGATGGAACTGGGCGCCAAGGATCTGCGCCTGCTGCGTGAAGCCGCTGCCAGCCGAAAAACGCAACTCAGCCTGGCCGATGCTTTGGCCGAAGTTTTTGCTCAGGCCCAACAGGGCGGCCTCGGTGGCGAAGATTGGGCGGTGGGCCAGTATAAGATGGCACTGCGACGGGGCGTTTCTGCCTAGACTGCACAGCTATCAAATTTTTCAAGCACTTACATACGCGTGTTGTGCGACACAGCCCGGAAGTGACTTTTAGGTAGGATAGTGAAATGGATCTGAAGGGGAAAATTGTCTTTGTCACCGGAGCCAGCTCGGGAATTGGCGCTGCAACGGTTCTTGCCTTCGCCGCCGAGGGTGCGCGGCTCCTGCTCGCTGCCCGTCGTGCCGGCAAACTGGCTGAGGTGGCCTCCAGTGCACTGGAACTTGGTGCCGCAGCGGTTCATTCCATCCACCTCGACGTGCGCAGCCGCATCGCGGTCCAAAGGACCATCGACGAGCTGCCTGAGGAGTGGGCACAGATCGATGTGCTTGTAAATAACGCCGGTCTCAGCCGCGGTCTCGACAAGCTGTATATGGGAAAGATAGAAGACTGGGAAGAGATGATCGACACCAATGTGAAGGGGCTGCTTTACGTGTCGCGCGCGGTGGTGCCGGGCATGGTCGTTCGCGGCCACGGTCACGTGGTCAATCTCGGTTCAACGGCAGGGGAAATCCCTTATCCAAACGGAGCGGTCTATTGCGGAAGCAAGGCGGCGGTGCGACTAATCAACGACGGCCTGCGAGAAGACCTGCTGGGGACTCCTGTTCGCGTAACAAGCATCGATCCGGGGATGGTGGAAACCGATTTCAGCCTGATAAGATTTCGCGGAGATACGGAACGGGCGGCCAAGGTCTACAAGGGTGTAACTCCGCTGACTCCAGAAGATGTGGCCGAGGCAATTGTGTGGGCCGTGAAGCAGCCCGCGCATGTAAACATTGCGCGCGTGGTGATGACCTCAGTGCATCAGGCCAACTCGCTGCTCTTTCACCGCGAACCCTAACTCGGCCAGTACCGGCTCGGAGAGCCGACACTGCTTGCCATTGTGCGCGTGCTTAATCAGCTCTCTTCATCTTCATCAGTGAACTCACCATGCTATTCGAGGCGCAGGCATATTCGCTTTTCGCACCAAGCGCAACCTCTTCGCTGATGCGTTGCCCCGCATTGGCCCGTTTAATCACATCGGCGGCGGCAGAATGAAAGCGCGTGTGGTCGGTGGCGAGCTTCACGAATTCAGGCAGCCTGGAGAATTTCTGGCCTTCGCCGTGAAGCCATTTTCCCAGGTCGCAACCGTCCTCGTGCGCTACAGTGGTGGGATTCAGGCTGTGGTCGGGCTTCGCAATATAAGCTGCAAGTTTTGACTTCCACTGAACATGGCTTTGAATAGCCTTATCAAAATCCATCAAGTTTCTCCTCGTTGGCGGACATTCGATGTCCTTATCCAATCAACTAATCGGAGGAAACTGAAGAGAACTTTAATGAGCGTGGGAGGGCGTTCAGAGGAGGCGTGGCGAAACGGAACTATATGCGACATGGGCGCAAGTTCACACCACGAGTATGGCGGATTTGAACCAGGACCTTGGGTTCTTCCGAAGCCATGCGTCTGGGGGGCAGCTTGGTAAACGGCGACGTGCGGAAGCCTTAACCCATCGCGCTGATCTGGCCTTCAATCTGGGCCAGGGCTGCCTCGAGGGCGGCGCGGCGAGCCGGATGCGATGTTCTCTGCGAAAGAATATTTTCACGTTGCAGGTTGAGAGCCTGTTTTTCGCGCTCACGTACGGCGCGCTTCTGTGCTGCGATGCGCCTCGCCTCTTCGCTCTCAAAGCCGTTGCCGGGATCAACCGCCGGTTGCTGCAAGGCATTTGCCATCTGCTCCTCCACGGATTTACTTTCCCATCCACGAGCCATATCTTCATTCTACGAGTGTTTTTTGCGTCGCGTCCCGCGGACTGAAGACCGACGCTCGGTGAGAGTGGAGGATTGTCGCATGCGTGCTTGGCAGATTTCTTCCTTTGGCGTTGATTCCTTGGAGCTTGTGGAGAGGCCCACCCCTGTACAGGGCCCCGGCGAGGTGCTGGTGGCAGTGCGTGCGATTTCCTTCAATTATCGCGATCTGCTCATGGTCACCGGAAAATACAACCCGAGATTGAAGCTGCCGCGCATTCCCTGCTCCGACGGGGCAGGCGAAGTGGTGGCCGTTGGCGAGGGCGTAACCGCCTGGAAGCCCGGCGACCGCGTGACGGGAATCTTCATGCAGAACTGGCTGGACGGAGCCCTCACGCCGGCGCGAGCCAAAGGCGCGCTGGGCGGCGACGTGGATGGGATGCTGACCGACTACATGGTTCTGAAAGAGACCGGCCTCGTGCCAATTCCGGAGCACCTGAGCTACCAGGAAGCGGCAACGCTGCCCTGCGCGGCGGTGACGGCGTGGAATGCTCTGGCCGCTGGGAATCTGAAGCCGGGCTGTACGGTCCTCATCCAGGGTACCGGCGGCGTGTCGATCTTCGCGCTTCAATTTGCGCGCATCATGGATGTGCGCGTGCTGGGCATCTCAAGCAGTTACGAAAAGCTGCAGCGAGCCATCGGAATGGGGCTAGACGCTGGGCTCAACTATCGCGACCACCCCGATTGGGAGCGCTGGGTGTCAGACCAGACCGGCGGCGAAGGGGTTGACCTGGTGGTAGAAGTCGGCGGAGTTGGCACGCTGCCGCGCTCGCTGAAGGCGGTTCGAATCGGGGGCATGGTGGCTCAGGTCGGGGTGCTGGCGGAAGTTGCCGAACCATTTTCTATCTCTACGATTCTGCATAAAATGGTGCGCATTCACGGGATCTATGTCGGATCTCGCAGGGATTTTGTGGAGATGAACAAGGCGATCTTGCTAGCGCAACTGCGGCCTGTCTGTGAGGAATTTCCCTGGACCCAGGCGCGCGAGGTTCTTCACCGGATGGAAGAAGGAAGCCACTTTGGGAAGATGGTGCTGACAGTGGCGTGAGGAGCCGCGAACCACATCTCAGTGCCACCTGTCTAAGGCAAAGGTGTTCCGGCCTGGTGGTAATGCGACTTGTCGGCGAATACGCGTTCTGCGCTGCGCGGATCGTTCTCAATGTGTGGCGCGCGCTCCCATATCATCGTGCTGCGATTCTTCAAGTCGTAGGCTGGCCAGGGAGGAAGTCCGGGAAAGTTCGGATCTCCGGTTCTGCCGTAGTGAATCAGCATCTCCGACATGGTTGCCGCTAGCGCGTTCGCCGCCGCCAGTCGGTCCGGCGAAGACCCGACTTGCACTTCGGCCATGGCGATGTTGTCGAACATGAAGGGAATATCGATCGTGTGCATCGCCTTGCCGTTCACCCCCTGAAAATTCATCTGGTAGACCCAGGTGTGCGGCTGGCTCTTGGGATTAGCGGCGCGGCGCTCGGCCTCCCAGCGCTGGCCAGGCCATGCGCGAAAGGCGGTTGCCGCCGCTGTATCCACTTGATCGGGAGTGTAGCTCGGATAGATCTCGCGATACTTCTGAACGACCTGTTCCGCCGTGTACGGGCCGAGATACTGGTGTACCGCAGTGTCGAGCGCTTGTGCGGCATTGTCCCAGGTAATGTCCGCTCCACGAGGCGACAGCGCAGTCTCGTCGTGGACGTTGCCCAGGATCATCGGAACTTTCTCCGAGAGCATCGGCGCATCCGGATCGAATGGATTGCGCGCAAGGATGACGTGGTCGACGACAGGAAGCCAGTCCGCGCTTACGGCTCGCGCACCGTTCTGTATCTGTTCCATGGTCAGCGCATTCAATTGCGCGGTCAGACTCTTTCCCGGCATCACGCCCATCTTCTCAAGCACGGTCTTTGCGCGATCCGCGGCAATTTCGATGGAGGCGCCTTTAATCTGCTGGCCGCTCATCGTCATCACGCGATGGAACAGGCCATCGGCAGCGGGAGTAGCCATCAGCGTCGCGCATTTCGCGCCGCCTCCCGATTGCCCGAAGATCAGCACGCGTGATGGATCGCCGCCAAACTCTTCAATATTGTTCTTCACCCACTTGAGCGCAAGAATCAGGTCAAGCTGTCCCGCGTTTCCCGACTCTGCATATTCTGGCGACAGATTGCCAAGGTAGAGATAGCCAAAAGCGTTAAGCCGATGGTTCACCGTGACAACTACAACATCGCCGCGATGCACCAGCCGCGTGCCATCATACAAGTCGCTGTTGACGGTTCCGTTGTTGTAAGCTCCGCCATGAAAGTAAACCAGCACAGGCCGTTTGCGATGGTCGCGCAGTCCCGCGGTCCAGACATTCAAATGCAGGCAGTCTTCACTCTCCGTCCCCACATCGCGTGCCACCCGCTGAGCCTGCGCGGAGAATGGCCGCGCCGGACTCAACTGCGGAGCCATCGTCGTGAAGCGCGTGCAGTGCAGCAAATTGCTCCACGGCGCAGGAGGGATGGGAGCCTTGAACCGCGTCTTTGCTGTGTCTGCTCCATAAGGGATGCCCTTGAACACGTTGACCCCGTCGATCAGTGCGCCGCTGATCTTTCCCGCAGTGGTGGTGGCCAGGGGCCCGGGCATTGCGGGCTGAGTCCAGGCAACTCGACTGGATTTGAGCGTCAGCGATGCGGTGGCGATTGCCGAGCAACGGAGGAAATTCCGGCGGTTGAACTGCTTCATGGAGGCCCCTTCCGTGATCGAGTGCTTCGACGAAGATTCCTGGTGTGCGAAAGCCGTTAATGTCCGATCACAATTGCAGCGAGGTGCCATTGTTGATCACGGTGCCTCGCCGCAATGTCGATTAGCTAAAGCCGAGCACAGGGTGAGGGATGTACGGAGCTTCAAGCGCGGCAATTTCATCCGTCGACAATTTCACGTTCAGCGCTGCCACCGCGTCTTCAAGATGATTCGCCTTGCTGGCGCCGACGATTGGAGATGTGACTCCGGGTCTGGAGAGAAGCCACGCGAGTGCCAATTGAGCCCGGGGAACTCCGCGCTGCTCAGAGAGTTGACCGAGAGCGTCGACTACCTTGCGGTCGGCTTCTTCAGTTTGCGCGTACATCTTGTTGCCGAAGAAGTCTGTCTCGACGCGCTTGGTAGCTTCGCTTTGCCAGGGGCGCGCAAGGCGGCCGCGCGCCAGTGGGCTCCACGGAATCACGGCGATGCCCTCCGACCTGCACAGGCCAATCATCTCGCGCTCTTCTTCGCGATAAAGAAGGTTGTAGTGGTTCTGCATGGAGACGAACCGCGTCCAGCCGTTGAGCCGCGAGAGATAGAGAGCCTTGGCGAATTGCCATGCATACATCGACGATGCGCCGATGTACCGCACTTTGCCGGCTTTCACCGCATCGTGGAGAGCTTCAATGGTTTCTTCAATGGGAGTTTCGTAGTCCCAGCGGTGGGTCTGGTAGAGGTCGATGTAGTCGGTTTGGAGGCGCTGTAAGCTCTGATCCAATTCAAAGAGAATGGCTTTACGCGAAAGACCGCGTCCGTTCGCTTCCTCGCGCATGGGGCTGCAGACCTTGGTCGCGAGGACGATGGACTCGCGGCGGATGTTGTTCTTTTTGAGGAAGTGGCCGATGACGACTTCGCTGTCGCCGCCGGAGTAGACGTTGGCGGTATCCCAGAAATTGATGCCGAGGTCGAGCGCCTGGCGGAAGAAGGGTTCGCTATCGGCTTCGTTGAGTGCCCATGGTTGGCGGCCGGGCAGGAGTTTGCCGGTGGCGGGGGAACCGTAGGTCATGCAGCCAAGACAGATGCGTGAAACTTTTAATCCCGTGTTGCCTAGATTGATGTAGTCCATTTGTGCTCCTGAAAACAAGTCTAATGCCGTAGGCCGAGGCGTTAGTCTGTAAGAAGTACCCGCTTTTCCGCATCGCTTCGGGTGAACGTAAGTAATTGTTAAACGAGAAATATTCACGGAGTGCTACCATTCGTACCTGCGCAACGAATAGAAGAATGTATCGCGGGAGTGAGGTCCTCTGCCCCTTTCGTAACCCCTTTGTTTGGTGCCGGAAGCAACATTTGCATGGTAGCAAGGGTCTAATATCAGATAGCAGCCGGTTTGCAAGCAGCGAGAGCCGAAAAAATAGCTAAAAGGAAGGCACCGGAAGTTTGCTCGAAATTCCACACTACACGCTGGGCCGGCGGCAGCGCGCATTGAACAGCGAGCGCGCACAGTTGCGGCCCGCCAACCGTTGCAGTGTCGCAGCGCGGCTGCTTGCCTTTGCGGCGATTCCAGCGCTGTTTGCATTGGCCGGATGCGGAGGCGGGACTGTGGTAGCGAACTCGTCAAACGGTACGTTCTCCATCACTCCGGGCACCGCTTCCATCGACACCAATTGCACCGGCTGCAACGCGACCAACTCGTCGGGCGCGTCGGTGGAACAGTTTACGGCAAAGCTTGTGAGTGGCGGCTCGGCGACGGTTACGTGGAAAGTGAGCGGCGGGGACGCGAAAACAGGAGCTGGCACCATTACCTCAAGCGGGCAATACACGCCGCCCAGCTATCTCACGGCAGACAGCGTGTCAGTGATGGTAACGGCGACCATGAACACGAGCACGACTGCAACCTCGGTGTTGACGGTGACGCCGGGCTTCTTGCAGCCGCTGACCCCGGAGAACGCGGCACTGGGCGCGAATGCAACCGTGAAGATCACCGGCTACCTGGCCGAAGCAGGAGGCAATCTGGGGATCACCTACACGCTGTCGAACACGGCGAGCGGTTCCAGCGGCGGACAGGGTTCGCTGAGCACGACAAATTGCACGCGCGGCACTTCAAACTTTACGCATTGCACGCTCACATACACAGCGCCGGCGACGATTACGGCCACAACTGGCACGTGGGTTGTGGCCACAGTGGGCAGTTCGTCCTCAAGGGAGACAAGTGAAATTCTGCTCAACACGGCCGGTGTAACCAGCGATCCGTCCACCCACGAAACGAAACTGGCGACACCGGTGTCACTCGGCAGTTCTGGCGGGAACAACAACGACTACGACCTGTCCAATGGGCTGGTTACGGACTGCTGCGGCGGGACGCTGGGCGCGCTGATCCAGAATTCGAGCGGTACGCAATACATCCTGAGCAACAATCATGTGTTGGCGCGGAGCGATCAGGCTAGTGTGGGCGAGACCATCGTCCAGCCGGGACTGATAGACGACAACTGCACACCTTTCGGACAGCCGGGCGCTGTCATCACGCCCGTGGGCATGCTGACAGGCTTTCTTTCGCTGAAATCGGCCACCACCAATGCTGACGCGGCGATCGCTGCCGTGGACTCCAACGCGGTTAGCCCGACAGGCAACATCCTTGAATTGGGAGCACTGCAATCCAACGGCACCCTGGCGGCCGCTCCTCCGGGCATCTCCTCGACGGGCGGCAAGGGCGAGAACGCCTCGCTCAATATGAGCGTGGCCAAGAGCGGCAGGACCACGGGGCTGACCTGCGCCAGCATCTCGGCGCTGAGCTTGGACGTGCAGGTTGATTACTTCACGGATTGCGCGGAGACCAAGCCCTACCTGACCAAGGTTTTTACGAACCAGATCGCCATTACGGGCAACCAGTTCAGCGATGCGGGAGACTCAGGATCGCTGGTAGTGGACAGCGCAACTGCGGAGCCGGTGGGACTGTTCTTTGCGGGCGGGATTGACAAAACCACAGGCGTGAGCGAGGGTGTGGCCAACCCCGTCTCCGACGTGCTGAGCGAGCTGGGCACGCAAGTGGGCGGCGGAACGTCGTACACCTTTGTGGGCACAACCGACCACGCCGTGAGCTGCCTGAACTACGGCAACATCACGCTAAAGTTGGCGCAGGCGCGCGCGCTCACCGACGCGGAGACAGTGCGGTCTCAGCAGGCGCTGGGTCAGGCGCGGATGCTGGTGAACCCGGCAACAGGGATTTTGGGCGTGGCAACAGGCAAGAGCAGCGACCATCCCGGCGAAGGTGCGGTGATTCTCTACGTGGACGAGAGCATGAGCGTCAATGCGCCGGCCATTGTGGACGGTGTGCGCACCATTGTGATTCCGACGACGATGCGGGCTGTCGCCTTTGGTTCTGCGCCCCAGACAGCATTCGATGCCAACACCGTTCCGCAGTTGGCGGGCACGGTTATGAGCCAGGCCGTGGTGACCAAACAGCAGATAGCGCAGAGCCTGATGCAGCAGAACCCCGCGTTCTTCGGCGTGGGCGTCGGGCAGAGCCTCGACAATCCGAAAGAAGCCGCGCTGGTCATCTACGTAGATCGCAGGAAGGTTCCCGCGCAATTGCCCGCGACCGTTGACGGCATGCGCACGCGCTACATCGTCATGGATCGGCTCCACGTGACGCGCTCCTACGCAGCGCCGCTGCAATCCAAAAGCCACTGCATGCCGCATCCGGCAGCAGAGCGCCCGGGCAGCCTCAATCTCCTCGATCTGAACACTCCGCGGAGTTTGAAGCTCTACTAAAGCTGGTTGCATAAATCAGGTTTTGAAAGGGCGCCGCAATAGACGCATAAAACCTGGGTCTTTGCCCCCGAGGGATATTCCCTTGCGGTTCGGAAATCACTTATGCAACCCGCTCTGATTCAGTGAGGCTTTCCGTCCCAGACTGAATAAAAGTGCGGAATTCCCACTCTTGCGAAGGAAGGCGTCGCAAGGATTGGGAATCCGGATCTTGCGGAATCTTTCTAACCCACGACTCTTTCGTGCCCCAGCATGCGGCGGACATATACCACCTGGCCTACGTGGTAGGTTTCGTGCATGGCGAGAAAGCTCACCATCCCGCCAATGGTTCCATCAAAGCTGGGTGACGGCTCCGGGGCAGGGGCGGCCATCGCTTCGGTGCGAGCCGCTTCAAGAGCGGATGGAAGGATTGCGGAGAGTTCTTCCCAGGCAAGAAGCATCTCATCAGCCTGGGGATATTTCACGGCTTCCGTGGGCTTTGCGCCGCGCTCGAATTGCTGCAGCCACGGCGCTGTCCACGAAGTGCCGAGAAGTTTGAGAGCCCTGGAGCGGGCCCAAACCATGTGTCCCACAATCCAGAGTGCTGAGTTTGACCATTCACTCGGGCGGGTCGTCCATTGCTCGGCGGTGAGTCCTTCGATAGCCTTGGCAAGAAGCGCTTCATTGCGACGAAAGATTTGAGCAGCAGTTACTAACTCGGCTGCGATGGGCATATTTGTATCTCTCCTCACTAGGTGGACAACTGAGCTTGCTTGGATGAAGGGCACTGGTAGGTTTGCAGACTGGTGGGTACCAGCCGGGAGCCCCGCCGGCCAGACCTAGACCGTTTATTTTTGTACCATGCTGGGTGCACCAGCGTCCCGATTTTGGGACCTGGGACAGCACGAACCTCAACTGCGAAGTACAAATTCATGCGGTCTTAGCACTAGAATAATGCTTAACCACCCCCCACTAGAAAAAATGTGAAAGATGGAGTACCCGGCGACTGGCACGGCGGCGCCGATGCGCGCTTGTTTTTTCAGCGATTCGGAACGGCTCTGACTTTCAAGGTGCCTGTCCTAATTCCTTGACAGCTTTGTCAAAATAATTCGACACAACCAACTGGTGCTGCGCTGCTGAACAGGTGTCTGCACATGCAATTACAGCAGCTTACGCCCCCGGCTGAATTGGACTGAGAAATGCTTCAAGTTGTTGGAGCGCACAGCTCGAAGAGAGGGCCGCGTGCCTGGGAGAGTCCGAATGAACAGGAAGAGATCAGTTCTACGTGGCATATCAAGATTCCTGGTAGCCCTGTTTGCGGCATCTGCGTTGGGCGGCGGCGCCAGCGCGGCCACAACCACCCTGGAGAACCTTCAGGCCGCCTTCAACGGTGAAAGCAATGCCCATGCTCGCTATCTGGCTTTTGCCAAGCACGCCGAGGGCGAGGGATATGGCGAGGTGGCGAGTCTGTTCCGCGCGGCGGCGCGTGCAGAGGAGGTCCATGCATCGAATCATGCCGCAGTCATAAGGGAACTGGGAGCGGTTCCTCAAGCCAACGTACAATCGCCCGAGGTGAAATCGACTCGCGAGAACCTGGAGGCGGCGGTCAAGGGAGAGACTTACGAGCGCGATACGATGTATCCCAACTTCCTGAAACAGGCGAGGAGTGACCGCAACAAGAGCGCGATTAAGACTTTTAACCTTGCCAAGACGGCCGAGGCCGAGCACGCAAAGCTCTATGCGGCCGCACTCGCAAGCCTCGATAGCTTGAAGGGAACGCAGAACGAGTCGTTCTTCGTATGCCCTGTTTGCGGCTTTACGACACGCGAAGTGAACTTTTCAAAGTGTCCTTCCTGCTTCACTGCGAAGGAAAAGTTCGAAAAGGTAGCTTGAGTGCGGTGTGGTCCGCCGGCAGCATAGCTGGCGGACCTCCCCGGCTTAATCCGGAGGTTTGTCATGCTGCAGTTTCCGCCTATGCCAACCTGGGACTCCTTACACCCACTCATCATCCACTTCCCGATCGTGCTTCTTCTTCTGAGTCCGTTGTTCGTCCTGATTAGTGCGGTATTGCGTCCGCCCAACGGTCGGCCATACATGATTGCGGCGCTCATCATTCTGCTTCTAGGCACCGGCAGTCTATTCATTGCTGCGTCGACCGGGGAGGCTGCGTCGGAATTGGCTGAACGCGGCGGCGGAATGGATGCGGTCCTCCAGGCTCATGAGGGTCTGGCTTCCACAACCAGGATTATGTTCTCCGGGCTGTCTGCCGTCTTGCTGGGAATATTCTTACTACCCCTGTTTCCCAGGTACTCAGAGTCGCGGATTGCTTCGACATACTTGCCGATTGCATTTCTTGCTTTGTATCTTGTTGGCGGCGTATTGCTCGTTAACACCGCTCACGCCGGTGGCCGGCTGGTGCATGAATTTGGCGTACACGCCATGATTCCGGGTCCAAGCGGCGAGTCGACCGCTTCACCTGCCGCCCAGCAATCTCCAAATTGAGCGGACGTAGATTAGGAAATCGGAGAATTTGCAAAGCAAATAGCGGAGGAGCCGAATGCCCATCCTTCGCCTCCTTCCTGGCGAGGGATGGGAACTCGGCTTCTCAGTAACCGTGGAAGGGTGGGCCAGCCGCTTGAGTTACAAGATAAGCAGTTATTCCAGCGGCCGGGCCTTTCCATTGCTCAGGGATTCGTCAATGATTTTCTTGACCTTGCTTTCATTCTCCCTGGCGATCTGACCCATCTGGGCGCCCAGCTTGCCCATCTCGCCGCCGAGCTTGCCCTGCTGCTCGCCGAACTTTCCCATGCCGCCGTCGATGTTCATCTGCTGCATCACAATCTTGCCTTGCAGCGAGCCAAGCTCACCCTGTATGTGGCCGATTTGGCGTTGTAGATCGCCCAGATCCTTCTGGCTGATGGTGCCGCCCTGCTTTGCCTGCAGGCTGGAGACGGCCGCGTTCAACTCGGCCATTTGCTTGGAGAGATCAGGTGTGGGCACAGAGACGTCGCGCATCTGCTTGCCAAGCTCTCGCTGCTGTTGGCCGAGGTCGCGCATCTGCTTGCCAAGGGCGCGCATCTGGTCACCGAGGTCGTCCATGGGTTTGTTCATGGCTTCGATCTGAGAAACGATCGCCGGGTCGTCTACGATATACGACTTTCCATCGTGGCGGAACCATAGGAAGTGTCCGTGCGCAACCTTGCGCGCCTTCTCAATCTCCTCAGAGCGGTTCCCATCCGAGTCGCCATTGAAGCGGGACTTGGAGCCGGGGTCGCCGACGATAGCGTAGGGTTCACCCTGGGCGGTGTAGGCAAAGCCGCGATTCTGCCTGGCCTCTTCTCTTGCCGCGGCAATTTCCGCGCGAATGACAGGGTCGATGCGAACGTGGATCCGGTCTTTGGGAATCCGGACATGGATCGGCGGCATGGGCAGAATTTCACCCGGCGCCGGAGGAGCCGGCAACTCAGTTCCGATTGCGGGATTCGGGGGTTGCGGGGCCACCGGCGCGGGGAGCTGATCGGCGGCACCAACGGACGGCTGAGGCGGAGCCGGCACGGCAACAGGCGCGGGCGCTGGCGCGGGAGTCGGGGCCACCTCCGGATTGGGTGCGACGGTGGGAGCAGGGGCGGGTTCAGTGACCTGCTCAGGAGTGGATTGGCCGGCGAGGGAGGCTTGCGGTGCGGGCTGTGCTTGGGCGGCAGGTTGGGGCGATGCCGCCGCTTCTACGCGGACAAGTGCGGTGGCGGTCAACAATGCGGCGGGAACAAGCAGAACGGCGAGCAGTGCACGGCGGCCGCCGGCAGCAAAGGCCTGCCGGAAGCTGGATTCGTTGAGCAGCCGTTCAATGCGCTGAGCGAGATGACTGGTGCGGGCCATGGCAACTCCTGTAAGGGTTGGGCGCGGGAGAGCCGCGAATTCAATCAGGATCTGGGCATACGACGAGCGGCTGGCGGCTTCTTCTAGCCCGGCGCGGTCGCTGATGGCTTCGCCCAATTCGGAGAGTTTGCGTTTGAGCCACCATCCCAGGGGACTGAACCAGAAAAGGGAGGCGTAGAGTCCGGCGAGAATTTGCAGGTAGAAATCGCCCTGGTGGATGTGGGAGCGCTCGTGTGCCAGAACGATGCGCAGTTTCTCCTCATCCCACGCGCTGTAATCGGCGGGCAGAACGATGCCGGAGCCGATGTTCACCGGGGACGCAACGCGCCGGCTGGAACGGAGGCAGAGGCCGCTTGTAGGATCGAGTTCAGACAGCCCTGAGACCGGCTCTGCTGTCATCCATAGCCTGACCGCCGAGGCGAGGCCAAACAGGAGGCGCAGAAGCAGGACCGCAAAAACGCCGATGTACACGAGCCATCCAAGCGCTGCCACGCGGATTGGAGCCGGATTCTTTGCGGCTTCGCTAGCCCTGTCAATTGCGGTCGCCTCCGTTGAAGCAGGCGCCGCTTCAGATGCGGAGCTCGCAGGCGGATTCAAGTCAGCATTGGACATCGACGGCGCGGGGTAACGGTCTGGCACCGGATCGATTTCTTGCGGAGTTGTGCTGGGCTGACTCATCGCAGCCGAAGGCTTGGAAGCAGCGGGCTCCGCAACTGCTGGCCCCGCAGCAACCGGCTTCGACTCCGAAACCTGACTCCAGGGAAACGCCGGCAGCCTGAGCGCAGCAAAGGCTGGCAGAACTTGCCAGTGCGGCGCCAGCGGCATGGCGAGAGCGGCCAAAAGAACAAGGCCCCACACGGCTTTCTGCACCAGCACATTGCCCACACGCAAGAGGCGCAGGCCGGTCCAGACCGCGGCCGCCGCGAGCAGCGCCCGCAAGGCTGCTTCAAGCAAGAGGGGAACGAGGGCTGAGATCATGGCTTCTCCTTGATTTTTGAGGCAGAATGCCTTTTCAAAGCAGCGGCGCCCGCTGGCAGCGGAGCAGTCTTCTGAGCCTCGGCGATGCGGTCGGCCAGCCGTTGCAACTCGGCGCGATCCAGAACCTTGGAGTCCACCATGCCCACAAGCAACGCTTCAACCGAGCCCTCGCAAAACCAGTCCACGATGCGTTTGACGGCGCGGCCGGCCACGCGCTGACGGGACTCCGCAGGGCGGTAGAGGAACGTGCGGTTTTCAACGGAGTGCGCGAGGTAGCCCTTCTCCTCGAGCCGGCGCAGGACCGTGCGAATGGTGGAGTCCTTGAGCGGACGCCCAAGTTCTTCGCGGACCTGTTCGGCCGTGACGTCGCCCATGCGCCAGACAATCAGGAGGATGCTTCGTTCCAGCTCGCCCAGTTCCGCAGGATCGTGACCGGAAGTAGTGTTACTCACCATAGTGTTACTTACTGTAGCACACGAAATGCGCAGGCAGTCAAGACCCGCGGAAAATATTTTTTTGTGGAATATTATCCCGCGTCGTTCGGCGCTCCTTCGGAGCCGGCCGAAAGATTGGGATCGTCGGGGATAAAGAACTGAAAGACAGTCCCGGAGGTCTTGCCTGGAGTTGCGACGCGGCTGCGCACGTGAATCTGCCCGTGGTGTTTGTTCACGATTTCCAGGCTGATCCAGAGACCGAGGCCGGTCCCGGTCACTTCCTTGGTGGTAAAGAAGGCCTCGAAGGCGCGTTTGCGCACCTCCGGTTCCATGCCCGCGCCGGTGTCTGCTGTTGTGAAGCGGACGCCTGTTTGTTGGGGATTTTCCCAATTGCGCGAGCGCCGCGCGCGAACCACCAGCCGGCCGCCGGCACAGGAAGCGTCGATGGAGTTGCCGACCAGGTTGGCAAAGACCTGGCGGATTTCTCCGGCAAAGCAGAACAGGTCCAGCTCGGGATCGTAGTCTCGTTCCACCTGCAAGCTGAGGGCATGGAACCGGCCTTGGTAGAGACTCAGAACGGAATCAAGCAGTTCCTTCATTTTGGAACGTGTCGGGAGCGTGGATTGGCGGTAGAAGCGGAGGGTCTGCTGCGTGATTTCGGCGATGCGGCGAACCTCGTATTCGGCCATGGTCACGTAGTTCATAGCCGGATATTGGAGCTCGCAGTAGTGGCGCAGCAGGAAAAGGAGGTTCGTAATGGCTTCGAGTGGATTGTTGATTTCGTGTGCGATGGAAGCGGCGAGGCGGCCGGTGACGGCGAGCTTTTCCGCTTTGCGCAGAGCCTCTTCACTGCGCTTTCGGTCGCTCGCGTCAAGGACGATCACGCCCGCCCAGCGAATCTGTTGCGGGGTGGTCCGAACCGGGTAAGCGCTCACCAGCCAGGTCCACGGGCGCCCGAGTTTGCCGCTCTGCCCGCTGATTTCGAAGTTGCGCATCGGCTCCTGCTCCGCAAATACGCGCAGCACTGCGTTTTCAAGATGCTGGGCGGCCGGTTGGGGCAGCAACTCTGGGAGGGTGCGCCCCAGGTGTCGGCTCAGCGAAACTCCAGTCAGGTCGGCAAACACCTGGTTGACGCGCGTAAACCGGCAGCCGCGATCGAAAAAGGCCAGGCCGATGGGCGCATTGGCCAGCATGGAGTCCAGCAGCGAGAGAGTGTCGTTCAGGCCGGAGCGCTGCTCGGCAATGGAGGCCACCATGCTGTTGAAGGCCTCGATAAGTTCGCCGATTTCGTTTTGTACACCGGCCGGCAGCGGGAAGCTGCCGCTGTTTTCCGGCGCGGTCATCAGGGCGCGCGTGCCGCGTTGGAGAATGGCGAGCGGGCGCGAAATCGACCGAGCCATCAGCAGAACAAGTACGGCCGAGGCCAGAATCCAGATGATGCCGAAGATGGCTGTGTCGCGGAGGATATAACGGAGTTGTTCCCGGGCCCATATCTTGTCGTACTGCACCCATGCATAGCCGCGCAGGTCAGTGCCGGTGTAGATGCCCGCGACGCTCTCCCAGCGGTTGCCATCCAGTACGAAGAACCTGGGATCGTCGTGCTGAACGAACGGAATTTGCGCCAACTCTTTCGCTTCGAGCCTCACCTCGTCTGCCTCGCCCGTGCTGACGAAAAGAACATTGCCCGCTGGATCGGTGACCTTGGCAACGGAGACCGTCGGCGACTCGCCCATCATTTTCACCGAAAGGCCAACCCACCCAGGCCGATTCTGGATCAGGGCCTCACTGGACTGCATGGCAACAGAGGTGGCCTCGTAAGAGAGTCGCGTCCTGGCCCGCATGTAGACCTCGGTTGTCTGCTGGCGGATGAGCAACACGGCAAAGAGACCGATCGAGAGGGACTCCAGCAACAGCAGGCCCGCAAGCATCTGCAGTCGAATCGTGCGGGGCCACCAGCGCATGGAGAATGCCTGCCTTTACGAGAAATGTCGTGGACTAGGGCCTGTTAACAGGCCCTAGTCTACCGGATAAGTTGCGGAGCCAGCACTCAGGTCCTGGTCGCTCTTCACCTTAGATGCAAGCGCCGCGGCAATCTGGAGGCCGTGGAACCGGCCATTTTCAATGAAGATTTCGTGGGTGCGAGAGCCCGCCACAATCACGCCCGCAAGATAGATTCCGGGCACGTTGCTCTCCAGCGTCTCCGCATTGCAGACTGGGAGCTTGTCGGGCCCTTCGAGGCG
Source organism: Occallatibacter sp. (assembly GCA_035945795.1). Lineage (GTDB taxonomy): Bacteria > Acidobacteriota > Terriglobia > Terriglobales > Acidobacteriaceae > Telmatobacter. Next base: position 71,815 of record DASYZU010000040.1, on the reverse strand, counting down.
CACGCCAAGCTGCTCGAGGAAGGTGAAGTCCGGATGGTAGCCGGTCATCGCGAAGACAAAATCGTTCGGGAGCGTCTGCTGTCCCTCAGGGGTCTCAAGGATCACGGCGTCCGGTGTTATTTCCAAGACGTCGGTTTCAAAGAACGCCTTGATCTCGCCATCTTTGATCCGGTTTTCAATGTCCGGTTTAATCCAGTACTTTACGTTCGGAGTAACTCCAGGCCCACGGTAAATCAACGTCACGCGCGCGCCGCTGCGCCACAACTCAAGCGCCGCAATGGCAGCTGAGTTCTTGCCGCCGATCACCGCTACATCCATCTCGAAATAGGGGTGCGGATCAACGTAATAGTGGTGAACCTTGCTCAGGTTTTCGCCAGGAATGTTCATGAAGTTGGGCAGGTCGTAGTAGCCGGAAGAGATGACGAGCTTGCGGGCTTCCATAACCCCTGGCCGGCCGAAGCGGTCCTCCGTATGTACGGCAAACGCCCCGTCCGCGCCCGTAACCCGCTTCACGCACTGGTACTGCCGCACGTCGAGTTTGTAGTAGGCGGCCACCAGGCGGTAGTACTGCAGCGCCTCATCGCGAGAGGGCTTCGCATTGGGACTCGGAAAAGGAATCCCGCCGATCTCCAGGCGTTCCGAAGTGGTGAAGAAGGTCATGTGGGCCGGGTAATGGAAGAGGGAGTTGCACAGGCAGCCCTTGTCGACGAGGACGGCGCGAAAGCCGGCTTTCTGTGCTTCGATGGCGCAAGCCAGCCCGGTAGGCCCGGCGCCTACGACCAGCAGGTCGAAAGGGGGCTGCGGAGATGCGGAGGCTTTTGGAGTTTCCGGGGCGGGGACGTTCATGATTCTAGATTAGGGCATGGGGAGGATTTGCGGGCGCCGGAGGGGTCAGGGCAATCGCATGAATCCATTTTGTTAACCTGGCTGGTTACGATTTCTATCGCGCCGGAGGCGCAGTGGTCGTTAGCCCTGCGCTTTAGCGTGGGGAATGCTTTTCGGAACATGCTCCATCTACTACAGAGGCGGGTGCCCCATCCTTCCGCAGTTTTATCGCGGAAGGGTGGGAGACCACGGACGTCAATCTTCCGCTTCGCGTTCGCGACGCAACTTTGTGCCACGCAAAGAAAAATCCGCCGGCCTTGGTGTAAGGTGATGTCGTGGCGATCAACACCCTTCTCACAATCGGCCATTCAACTCGTCCGATAGATGAATTCATCAAAATATTGAAGGATCACGGCGTCGAGGAAATCGTAGACGTCAGATCGATACCGAAATCGCGCCACTGCCCGCAGTTCAATTCGGACTCTCTCGATGAATCTCTGCGAAAAGCACGCATCCGCTACACACACATCCAGAAACTCGGCGGCCTTCGACATAGCAGAAAAGACTCCATCAACCTCGGCTGGCGTAATGCTTCTTTCAGGGGATATGCGGATTACATGGCGACACCGGAGTTTTCAGAGGGGCTGGATGCGTTGGCCCGGATTGCACGTGCGGAAAAGACGGCTATCATGTGCGCGGAGGCAGTGCCGTGGAGATGCCATCGCTCGATGATTGCGGATGCAATGACCGAAAAAAGATGGGAGGTCTGCGACATCTTGAGTTCCAAACCCGCAACGGAACATCGATTAACGCCCTTCCTCAGGGTGGTTGACGGGCAACTCACCTATCCGGCTTTGCCGGAGGAACAGCCATGAAAGGGCATGGACGCTGACTTGAATCGGCAGCCGGAAATTCCAGGCGCGCCAGTCGGTATGTGTTCCTTATAGCCGCGCACTCCACTTCCCCGGTTGTATCCTGATATAGATAGAGGGAGCATTCATGACCGTCATTCGGCAGGAAGATTTTATTGCCAGCGTTGCTGGCGCGTTGCAATACATCAGCTACTACCACCCGGTGGACTACATTACCAGCCTCGCGAAGGCATATGAGAAAGAAGAGTCAGCTGCGGCGAAGGACGCCATTGCGCAGATTCTGATCAACAGCCGCATGTGCGCCGAGGGACACAGGCCGATCTGCCAGGACACCGGAATTGTGAACGCCTTTGTGAAGGTTGGAATGGACGTGCGCTTCGAGGCTGCGCCCGGCGAGGAGCCAAAGGACCTGCAACAGATGGTGGATGAGGGCGTGCGGCGAGCCTATCTTGACCCGGACAACAAGTTGCGCGCTTCGTTGCAGGCCGACCCGGCCGGCAAGCGGGTCAACACAAAGGACAATACTCCGGCCGTGGTGAATGTCGAGCTGGTGAAGGGCTCGACGGTCGAAGTGACGGTAGCGGCCAAGGGTGGCGGGTCGGAGGCCAAGTCGAAGTTCGTCATGCTGAACCCTTCCGATTCCGTTGTCGAATGGGTGCTCAAGACGGTGCCAACGATGGGCGCTGGATGGTGTCCGCCGGGGATGCTGGGCATCGGAATCGGCGGTACGGCGGAGAAGGCGATGCTGCTGGCCAAACAATCGCTGATGGATCCCATCGACATCCAGGAACTGATTGCTCGCGGGCCGAAGAACCACCCCGAGGAGTTGCGCATCGAGCTTTACGACAAGGTAAATCGCCTTGGAATCGGCGCGCAGGGACTAGGCGGGCTGACAACGGTACTGGATGTGAAGGTGCTCGATACGCCGGCCCACGCCGCGAACCTGCCGGTTGCGATGATTCCCAACTGCGCGGCCACGCGGCATGCGCACATTGTGCTCGACGGGTCGGGCCCCGTGTATCTCGATCCGCCGAACCTCGAGGACTGGCCGAAGCTGACCTACGACGTGTCCGGCGCACGGCGCGTCAACCTGGACACCGTAACAAAGGAAGAAGCTGCCACCTGGAAGCCGGGCGAAGTGCTCCTGCTGACCGGCAAGCTGCTTACAGGACGTGACGCCGCGCATAAGCGCATGACAGACATGCTCAGCCGCGGCGAGAAACTGCCGGTGGATTTCCGCGGGCGGTTCATCTACTACGTTGGCCCAGTCGATCCTGTCCGAGAAGAGGTGGTCGGGCCTGCGGGTCCAACCACAGCCACGCGCATGGACAAGTTCACCCGCCAGATGCTGGCCGAGACGGGACTGCTCGGCATGGTCGGCAAGGCTGAGCGCGGCCCGGTCGCGATCGATGCGATCCGCGAGTTCGGCGCGGTGTACCTGATGGCGGTAGGCGGCGCGGCTTACCTGGTATCGAAGGCCATTTACGGATCGCGGCTGATGGCCTTTGGAGACCTCGGCATGGAAGCCATCTACGAGTTCGACGTGCGCGATATGCCGGTAACCGTGGCCGTCGACTCGAAAGGAACCAGCGTCCACCAGACGGGCCCGGCAGAGTGGCAGAAAAGGATTGCGGGCATACCGATTCTGCAGTGAACAGCGAACCCCTGACTTGCTGGCCCCGCTGACCCCGCGCAGCGGGGCTGACCTGCTAAATCCGTTCCCAACCCACGCCGATGGGTGCGTGCCCCTAACCGTTCTGAACTAAGTCGAAGAGTCTGCTTCTTGACACCTTGCAGTTGGGGTGGAATGGAACGAACCTCAACCGAAGGGTTCTTCGGTTCCCTGTGCCCGCCCTACAGCCGCGAATAGCCTGAAATTGCAACCCCGAAATACCGCCTAAAGGGTTGCATCCTGACGTCAAAACCCGTGTTTTGGCCCGAAAATACCCCTCTTTTTGCATCAAAAGAACCTTTTTTCGAGTTTTTCGGGTAGTCCCAGACAGTCCATTGTCTAATTTCGGCACCCTGCAAGCAGCCAACCCTTCACTTTGGGTGGCCTGCGAGGTTAAGTGCTCGAAAAAGTACAACCGTTTAAGCAAACCTTTATCGTTAACTACGCACCACTTAAGCGAACATTTCGCGGCGTCTACGCACCATCAAAACGAACATTTGCACCCCGACAAACCACGATTTCTAATCAGGTTACCCCAGGCCTCAAAATCGTGACCCGGGGCCCCCAATTCTTGCTGAAATTCTCCCGCTCAGGCGTGAGTCAGGTAGCCCATGCCGCCGAGCACGCCGCGCATGTAGCCGAAACTCTCAATGACGCCAGGCATCGGGTTGTCGCCGTGAATCTCGTATTCCAGATCCACGAAGCCAGGATACTTGATGTCGATAAGTGCCTGGAAAATATCGCGGATAGGCAAGATGCCTTCGCCGACAGCGACCTGGCTTTCGCGGCTGGTGAAGTTGGCCAGATCCTTGATGTGCATGTCGTAAAGACGCGGCCCGGTCGCGTGAATGGCCTCGACGAGATTGGCATTGGCACGCGCAGCGTGCCCGACGTCGATGCAGAAGCCGATGCGCGGATCGAGATCCTTGATAGCCTTGAGCACATCAAACGGCGACGGAAAGAACTTATCCTCCGGCCCGTGATTGTGGATGGCGATCTTGATGTCGTATTCCTTCACGAACTTCTCAATCCACTTCAGCGATTCCGGCGTAGGATCGCCGGCGACGATGACGTTGATGCCGGCGCGCTTGCAGTATTCAAACTTGCCGCGGATGTCGGCTTCATCGTCCTTAGGGAAGTAGATTGCGCCTGCGGCATGGAGCTTGATGCCGGCGGCGGCATAGTCAGCGAGGGCCTGCGCCTCAAGCGTGGGATCCATCGGCAGATGGTCCTTGATGTCCTTGACGTTGAGGTCAATGAGGTTGAGTTCCTTCAGGTAGCCGAGCATCTGCGCGCGTGTAAAGTTGCGGAATGTGTAGCTGCAAACGCCCAGCTTGATGGGCGAGGGCTTACCGGAAACGGGCAGTGCCTCTGCGAACGACGGCGTTGCGCTGGAGGCAACGCATGCTGTCGCCATGAGTGCGCCCGATTGAATGAAATTGCGGCGAGAAAAAATATTCTTCATAGTTGGGAGACTCCTCTTGTTCTCCTTGTGTCGGTTGCCTGATCAACGGATTTCCGGAGCAGGCGCTGCAGCCCTTTGCACAGACGAGTGCCCATGCAGTGAAAAGCCGCTCGACGAAAGCATACAACGTCAACCGGCAACAAGGCGGGCTTTCGGTTCCCTGTTCCGAGCTTGATCGAAGTTATTGTTTGCCGAAGCGGTAAACAATTCCGCCCGTAAACCCGACGCTGTTCTGCATACTGGAACCGAAGCCGGTTGCAAAGTAATCAGAAGCCAGTCGGAGACCGATATTGGGGGTAAGGTTGATCTCGCCGATGACAGCGGCACTGGCGGCGAAGGTACTTCCATCCGGGTAAAGGCCTAATGTTTTGGCGCCGAAGCCGTTGGTGTCTCCTGAAAAATTACCGTAGGCATAGCCTGCCATGACGCGCCCGGCGACGGAGTACTTGGGTTGCAGATAAAAGCGGTAGGTAGGTCCGGCAAGTGCGTTGTACTCGCTGATGGACGGACGGGTGATGTTGCTTGGATTCAGGCCTACGAAGGCGGTTCCGTAATAGCCGCGGCCATCGACGGTAACGCCGAAGCGCTCATTGAAGTAGCGCGTCAGGCCAGTGTCCCAGGCGTAGAAGGTGAGGCGCTGCAGGGAGGGGCCGGGCTTGAAGCGCAGGTAGCCCATATCGGCAAATGTCTCATAACGGTGGGAATACACGTCGTGGATCGCGGCTGCGCGGCGCTGTTCGCGGCGGGCGCGGATGCGTGCCTGAACGCTTAACTGCTGAGGGGTTGCGGGAGCAGGTGGCTGCTGTGCCTGGCCCTGGTCTTTAGCCGGAGTCTGGGTTGGGGGGATGCTGCTCGAGCTTTGGGCCAGAACGGCGGGCATGGCTGGCAATCCCAGTGCCAGCAGAAGAGCAAGACGACGAAAAGAACGCATCGGTATCGGGTTTCCTCCACGGGAGTACGAAAGCACACCACCGCAGGATGCAGTGCTTCCCCCATATGGTATTAAAACACCTTGGGGGGAGGCTTGTGGGCTAACCGGTCGCGGATTGGACGGACGCGAGGGGGAATGGTCTCGGGAAAGGGGTAGACGATGGTTTTAAAGTCGGTCTGCAGAGGGGGCTGGTCGAAGCCGTAGGGTGTGCCCTCGGCGGAGAACCAATCCTGTGCGAGCAAGGTGTGGGCCTTGTCTAGCGTTTTCTGGAACTTGGGAAGATGAACAATTTGTAAGGTGGAAGTGCTGGCCAATGCTCTAGGATGGAGGGCAGCGGAGGCCGTCAAAAATATGGGTCGGATTTTGTTGGGAGTTGTTTTGGGCATTGTGCTTGTTCCCCTTGCAGTGTTGGGTTGGTTTCGGTTTGGCCATCCGCCGGTGGCGGTGGCGGACCCGCCGTTCCCCCAGGAACGGATGATTACGGGGATTCCACTGAACGCGCGGATCGACAGCGAAATGGTGAAGACACCGCCGATCCAGGCCGATGAAAACACCTTCGTGGCAGGTGCTCAGATTTACCGCGACCAGTGCGCGGCGTGCCACGGACTCCACGGCAAACCCTCATCGTTTGGGGCGCACATGTTTCCCAGAGCGCCGCAGCTTTGGGAAAAACACCGAAACAGCAGCGTGGTGGGCGTGAGCGACGACCCGCCGGGCGCGACCTATTGGCGGGTGGTCAATGGCATCCGGCTCACGGGGATGCCGTCCTATAGCAAGGTGCTGACCGAGACCGAGATGTGGCAGGTGACACTGCTGTTGGCTAATGCGGACAAGCCACTGCCTCCGGCGGCGCTGGATATTCTGCGCGAACAGCCGGCGGTTGTGCCTCCGGCTCCGATTGCGGGTGCGGCGGCGAAGAAGCCGTAGAGACGGAGCGGGGTTCGCCGCGATCATGCGGACTGCGAACGGAAGGGCCGGAAGGGAAAGGGACTTGATCGATGAGCGTTCTCGATGCGCTGCGCAAGGGGTTTGGTTATGTGCTGATGAGCATGGGCGTCTCGAGGCCTACTCCGAAAAAGCCGACGTCGAAGGCTGTTGCCAAACCGGATCCGAGGGCGAATTCAGACACTTAACATTCGATTTTCCCTCCAACGGCATGCGAACCCTGAAACTCGTCCTACGCAAAAAGCCCTCCATTTTGCCTGAAAGCTTTTTGAATGGATTGCATTTCAGCGATGCGGAATCAGGCGGCGGCGATGTGCTGAATCAGGTTGTCCTGTTCCGCCTTCGATTCGCTGCCGATGGTGAAGGCATCGAGAACGCCGGATCCCAGAGCAAAGCGAATGGCGTCGCCGGGCCGGTTGCGCAGATCGCCCTGTCCCAAAATCTTCATGCCGATGATGCCCTTGCCCTGTTCCTTCATCTGCTTCAATACGGAGATCACGGTGTCTGGGTCGGCATCCATGTAGCGGCCGATGGGGTTGATGCGGGCGAGATCGACTTCGACCCAGGGAGAGGCGGCCGCGGCGTGGAGGGCCTGGATGGTATGGCAGGAGCAGCCGTGGGCGCGGATAATGCCCTTTTCCTTCGCTTCCGAGAGCACATCCATCACGCCGCTGTAACGGGTAGTCCAGTCGGCTTCCGTGACCACATGAACAAGCACAATATCGATCATGTCGACGCCGAGTTCTTTGCGGAAGCGGTCCAGGTCGGCGCGGACGCCGGCGGGGGTGCGGTTGTCGGTTTTGGTGAGCACGGTGACCTTGTCGCGCGGAAGCTGCTTGAGCGCTGCGGCGACGTAGGGATGGCTGCCATAGGAATCCGCCGCGTCGAAGAAACGCAGGCCGTTCTCGTGGTAGCCGTTGAGCAGGATGCTCACAAAGGCGTCCATGCCCAGGCGGGTCTGGTTCGAGCCACCGTGGCCACCGATGGTTCCAGTGCCCATGGCCAGGCGGCTGGTGCGAATGCCGGTCCGGCCGAGAATGACTTCATCCTGAGCCTTGAATTTGTGCGGAAGAGGGTCGGCATCGATCCATGCAGGAAGCGGGTTTGCCGCGTGTGAGGTGACGGCAGACGAGAGCCAGGCGGCACCCACTGCCTGGGCCGATTTGCGAAGAAATTCTCTACGTTGCATGCGTGCTCTCCTTGCTCTTACCATACACAGGCTCTTGCTGACGGGAAAAGCACTTCTTGAAATGGGCGAGAGGCGCAGGCAGGTTGCAAGTGCTACAGGCGCTCAGCCCGGCGGTTGCGGCGCTACCCTCCCGAAGGCTGCCCCGTACAATGGAAAAGGAAGGTCTACCCACCTAGCCGATGGCGGACGCAGAGCAAACGAAACCCCAAGAACCCGGCTCCAAGAGGCCAGCCCGGAAGCATGACGAAGACCCGGTCGGAAAGGTCTACGACTCGCGGCTGGTGAGGCGGCTCGCCCGTTACGTGCGGCCGTACTGGGTGCAGGCGACCGTCTCGTCTCTTTCGGTTTCGCTCAAATCTGTGTGCGACGTGACTGGACCCATCATGGTGATGATGGCCATCGACCGCTACCTTTCTCCTAACCTGAAGAGCGAAGACGCCAGCAGCGCACTGGCACACTGGCTGGCCACCAATAGCCCGCTAGCGCAGTTGCTGCCGGCCGATCCCTACCGAGGCATTTCAATTCTTGCGGCTTTGTATCTGGCGGCGCTGCTGGCCGCGTATTTGTTCGCGTTCGTGCAGACGTACCTGATGCAGTGGATGGGCCAGAAGATCATGTTCGATCTGCGCCGCGACATCTTTCGCCACATGCAGCGGATGCATATCGGGTTCTTCGATGTAAACGCGGTTGGACGCTTGGTGACGAGGTTGACGTCGGACGTGGATGCGGTCAATGACATGTTCACAGACGGCATTCTGGCCATAGTGAACGACTTTTTCATGCTGGTGATCATGGCCGCAGTGATGCTGAGCATCAACTGGTGGCTGGCGCTGCTGGCGTTTGCGGTGCTGCCTCTGATTCTGATTGTGACGCGGTTGTTCCGCGACCACGTGCGGGAGAGCTACCGACGGGTGCGGGCCGCGATTGCGCGCATCAACAGCTTTACTCAGGAACATATTTCGGGTATGAGCGTGGTGCAGCTGTTCAACCGGGAGCAGCGAGCATTCCAGGACTTTGAAACCGTCAACCGGCTGCACATGATCGCGTTCAAGGACACGATCTTTGCCTATGCGCTCTACTATCCGGCGGTGGAATTGCTTTCTTCAGTGGCGATTGCGCTGGTGGTGTGGCGCGGCGGTTTCAGCGTGCTGGGCCACGGGGTTGTGACGATCGGCGTGCTGGCGATGTTTATTCAATATTCGCAGCGGTTCTGGCGGCCGATTCAGGATTTGAGCGACAAGTACAACATCCTTCAGGCGGCGATGGCGGCGTGCGAGCGGATATTCAAACTGCTGGATACGCAGCCGGAGATTGTGAGCCCGGCAAACCCTGTGGAAGGCGACGGGAGCAACCGGATTGAATTCCGACATGTTTGGTTTACCTATCAAAAGCTGAGTAATGCGCAGCAGGCGGTTGTGGCTGCGGCTGTGGCGTCGGATTCCGATGGAGCACGGCTGGCAGCGCTCAACGCGATTGACGGTATCGAGTGGATTCTACGGGATGTGAGCTTCACCGTTGAGCCGGGACAGACGGTGGCGATTGTGGGCCATACCGGGGCAGGGAAGACGACGCTTACCAGCCTGATGATGCGCTTCTACGACGTGACGGCGGGGCAGATTCTTCTCGACGGCGTGGACCTGTGTGCGCAAGATCTGACCGCGCTGCGGAAACATTTCGCGGTGGTGTTGCAGGATCCGTTTCTGTTTACCGGCACGCTCGCCGATAACATCCGCTTCGGCAACGATGCGATTACCGACGAGGAACTGCGGCAGGCGGCGCGGGACGTGAACGTGCTGGACTTTATCGAGAGCCTGCCGGCAGGCTTCAAGGAGCCGGTGCAGGAGCGCGGCAATTCGCTTTCGACAGGGCAAAAGCAACTCATTAACTTTGCGCGGGCGCTGGCCTACAATCCCCGCATCCTGATTCTGGACGAGGCGACCTCCAGCGTAGACACAGATACAGAATTGCGAATTCGCGGAGCACTGGAACGGATGGTTGAGGGACGGACCAGCGTGCTGATTGCGCACCGGCTCTCGACCGTGCAGCGCGCGGAGACGATCCTGGTGATGCACAAGGGGCAGCTCCGTGAGATGGGCTCGCATCAGGAACTGCTGGCCGAGCGCGGGCTCTACTGGAAGCTGTACCAGTTGCAGTACAAAGATCAGGAGGCAGGGATCAAGGATCCAGGTCGGGGGATCAGCCCGCTGCCTTCGGCCATCTCCGGCTAGTCGCCGGTTACGGAGGGGCTTCAATCATCTATGGGTGTCCCGGTTGAGGCGGCATTTTGAGTTCAGCAGGTTCCTCGTGATATAGTCCATCCCAAATCAGCTACAGGTGGTTTTTGTGATCTGAGCATCATTTTGATCGTTCAGAGCGATGGGTCGCGGTGTTGGCGAATTCCGCTATAGGCAACGTCAGCCATGAGATTTGAGCTCAGCAACCATCACCGGCAACAAAGTGCACTGAGCGCCGAAGGTCGAAGCCGCGAGGTTCGAGTCTTGCATTTCTGTGGAGCCGGACAAACAACCGAGCCGACCTGCTCGCTCAATGGGAGAAACGTTATGAAAGCAGGAAATCTATTTCTATTCGCAATATTAAGCGTATTGGTCTTGACGCCAAGGACAAACGCAGCGCAGGCAGTTCCAGCGGGGGCGGCGGCAGATGTTCCTACGACACTCGACGTGGTGGTGACGGATAAGGCGGAGAGGCCGGTAGCCGGATTGCAGGCGGCGGACTTCAAGGTGCTGGATAACAAGCAGCCGCGCAACGTGATTGGCGTGCGGCAGGTGGACGGAGAGACTCCCAATGCCGATCCGCCGGTACAGGCTTTTCTGCTGGTGGATATCGTTAACTCTCCCTTTGATACGATGGCCACAGAACGCAAGAACATTGAAGATTATCTGCGGCAAAGCGGTGGACATCTCCCCGTTCCAACATCGTTTGTGTTCCTGACCGAGACGGAGTTGAAGTACCAGGGACAACCCACGCGGGACGCGAATGTATTGCAGGATAACCTGGAAAAGAATCCGACTCCGCAGCGCTCATCTCAACCGCAGGCAGGCTATCAGGAATGGGTGCAGATGCGCGAGAAGTCTCTCCAGGCTTTGAATGGACTTGCGCTAAAGCTGAGGGATGAGCCGGGACGGAAACTGGTGATCTGGATTAGCCCAGGGTGGGAGTCATTTTCGAATGTGAGCGATCAAAAGTCACCCAAGGAACTCGATGCACTGTTTAACTATATCGTCGGTATTTCAACTGTAATGCGCGAAGCACGCATTACGTTGTACAGCGTTGACCCATATGGAGCACCTCGAGACCTGGCGATGGCGGGGAACTCCTACTACATGGAGTACGTGAAGGGCGTGTCTTCGCCTAAACAGACGAATAACGGCGATCTAATGCTGCAGGTAATTGCCACACAAACGGGCGGGAAGGTGCTGTATGGGAACAACAATATCGCCAAGATGATCGACCAATGCCTTGCGGATGCGCAGGCGTTCTACGTGCTGACCTTCAATGCGCCGCACGCGACGCATCCAAACGAATATAACGGGATTCAGGTGCAGGTGAACAAGCCGGGATTGAAGGCGCGTGCGCGCACCGGATTCTACGCACAGCCGTAGAGTGTGGTTTCGGCTCTTCTAGCTGAAAAGGGCCACTCCGCCGATGCGAAGTGGCCCTTGGTTTGTGTGCCGTGAAAACTGGGGTTACTTGGCTGCGACGAGAGGCCGAGTGGCCAAGCTTCCGTCCTTGTAGCCCTTGGCGATTTCGGTGATGGCTATTGGGCTATAGTCGTGGGCGTGGCTGGCCTGGCCGAACTGGGTCATGCGCAAGGCAACGACCTTTTGCATGGCTTCGCGGGCGGGCTTCATGTAGTCGCGAGGATCGAACTTCTCGGGCTGTGTCCACAACACTTTCCGAATCGCTCCGGTGATTGCGAGGCGATTGTCCGTGTCGACGTTGATCTTGCGGACGCCGTTACGAATGCCGAGCTGAATTTCTTCGACCGGCACGCCCCAGGTCTCCTTAAGCTTGCCGCCGTACTCATTGACGATGTCTTGCAGGTCCTTGGGCACCGAGGAGCTGCCGTGCATGACGAGGTGGGTATTGGGCAGGCGTTTGTGGATGGCGATGAGGACGTCCATCTTGAGGACGGAGCCGTCAGGTTTCTTGGTGAACTTGTAAGCGCCGTGGCTGGTGCCGATGGCGATGGCCAGGGCATCGACGCCGGTACGCTCGGCAAACTCGACAGCCTGATCGGGATCGGTGATGTGGTCCAAACCAGACCCACCTGCACCGTGTCCGTCTTCAACGCCGCCCAGCACGCCGATTTCGCCTTCGACCGTGACGCCGCGCTCGTGGGCGTAGTCGACCACCTGCTTGGTGACGGCGACGTTCTCTTCAAAACTGGACGGGGTCTTGCCGTCGGCCTGGAGCGAGCCGTCCATCATGACCGAGGTGAAGCCCAGTTCAATGGCGCTCTTGCAGGTCTCAAAGCTGTTTCCGTGGTCCTGGTGCATGGCGATGGGGATGTCGGGATAGAGCTCGCTGGCTGCCAGGATGAGGTGAAAGAGGTAGCGATCCTGGGCGAACTGGCGGGCGCCACGGCTGGCCTGGATGATGACCGGCGACTGAGTTTCCTTCGCGGCCTCCATGATGGCCTGGATCTGTTCCATATCGTTGACGTTGAAAGCGCCGACGCCGTAACCGCCCTTGGCGGCCTCGTCGAGGAGCTGACGCATGGAGACTAGAGGCATAGGAATTCTCCTTTTTGGGTTGGCTCCAATTGCCTGTGCGCTGGGCTCCGAAAGATCAGGAGAACGGACTGCCGGGCTGCAGGAGCTGCAATCATCCTTATGGTAGCAGAGGTGCGCAAGAAAAAAGTGTGCCGGAGAGTACAAGCGGATACGGCCCAGAGTCCGGGTTCCGCGATGGCTCTCCCTATTTGGGGCCCTTCGGCTTCCCCTTGAGCAGGCTTGAGGTGTCGGCAGGGCAATCGCATGAATCCAAGTTGTTGACCATGCTGGCTCCGATTTCTATCGCGCCGGAGGCGTTCGCCGCGGCGAATCAGCCCGCGCTTCAGCGTGGGGAAAAAGGCCACAATAATCAGCAAGTCCCGCAGGGACGTTGCAAAACGGCGAATCTGCCTTCAGGATAACGCTGATGCGATTGCCCTCGGGGTACCAGGCGGCGAGTGCGCTGTGCCGCTTCGATATGGAATAATCTGCCGGTGAACCCCGCCGCTGTAACTGCTCATGACTGGTACCTGCTGGCCTGCGTGGCCGGAACGGTGCTGCTGCTTTTGTTGCTGGTGGTGAAGCTCAAACTCCACGCGGCGCTGGGGTTGTCGATTGCGGCTATGGGGTTGGGCATCGCAGCGGGCATGCCGCTGAAGCAGGTGCCGCTCTCGTTTACGGCGGGCGTTGGGAACATGATGGGGCACATCGCCATCATCTTGGGGATGGGGGCGATTCTGGGGCAACTGCTGGCCTCGTCCGGCGGGGCGGCTTCGCTGAGCAGAACATTGGTAGAAGGATGCGGCCCGAAGGGCCTGCCTTGGGCGCTCTTGGGACTGAGCCTGCTGGTGGGCATGCCGGTGTTCTTCGAGGTAGGGCTGGTACTGTTGTTCCCGATTGTTGTGGAGGCGGCTCGGCGCTGCGGGCGGCCTCCGATTCTTGTGGGGTTGCCGGTCCTGGCTGGGCTTTCGATTACGCATGGTCTGATTCCGCCGCATCCGTCGGCGCTGCTGGCGGCTACGACGTTTCACGCCGACTTGGGACGGGTGATTTTGTGGGGGATGCTGGCCGGGGCACCGGCCGCCGCACTGGCCGGGCCGGTGGTGGGATGGGTGCTGATTCCCCGCTGGGAGCGGCGTCAGACGAAGTTGACGGCAGGAAGGGCTGAGCATGCGCCGGCAATTGAGCTTGTGCCAGAGAAGTCGGATGCCCAGATCGCGGCGGTTCCGGCGGTGGGGGCGGTGCGGGCGCTGGTGGCCATTCTGCTGCCGATTTCGTTGATCTTTGTAGGCAGCTGGGCCGATCAGGTGACTGCGCAGGGAGGAATTCCGAACCAGATCATGCACATGCTGGGTTATCCAGATGTGGCCCTGCTGATTGCAGTGCTCGTGGCCCTGGTCACGCTAGGAGGCCGGATTCCGCGGGAAGCGCATCATGGGCCCGACATGCTGCGGCGGCTCACGGCGGATTCATTTGTGCCGATTGCCGGAGTGCTGGTGATTCTGTCGGCGGCCGGGGGGCTAAGCGGGGTTCTGCGCGACTCGGGCGCGGCGCAGGCTACGGTGGGGCTGGCGCTGGGAGCGCACATGCCGCCACTGGTGCTGGCCTGGGCGCTGGCCGCGGTGGTGCGGGTATGCATGGGCTCGTCGACGGTAGCCATGGCAGTGGCTTCGGGAGTGTTGGCCCCAGTGGCTGGGCACATGGGAGTGCGGCCGGAGATGTTGGTCCTGGCCACCGGATGCGGGTCGCTGCTGCTCTCGCACGTGAACGACTCGGGATTCTGGCTGGTGGGAACGCTATTCAAGCTGGACGTAAAGGGGACGCTGGCTACCTGGTCGGTGGTGGAGACAGTGCTGTCGGTGAGCGGGCTGGGGATCACGCTGCTCCTGGCGGCCGTGCTGCACTAATACACCTTGCAACTGACGGGTCGAAGTTCGCCGTTGATACCTGCTCAACGCAGTTGGAAGCCCAGGGTAATCGCATGAATCCAAGTTGTTGGCCAGGCTGGCTCCGATTTCTATCGCGCCGGAGACGTTCGCCGCGGCGAATCAGCCCCGCGCTTCAGCGTGGGGGAAAAAGACCAACAATAACCAGTCAGTCCCGTAGGGATATTGCAAAACGGCGAATCTGTCATCAAGATAACGCTCATGCGATTGCCCTGTTGGAAGCGCGGGGCGGCTGAGATTCATCTCGTCCCACACTTGAATCTCTGCCGGAATAGGAACACTCCCTATTTTCGCTTGAGAGCCGGGCGGCTCTCGCTATTCTCATTGATTAGGCTTTGCCGGCGTTGTGGTCGTAGTCGCGGGTGGCTTCGGCGTGGGCTTTGCAACTTGCTTGCGCGTCTTCGACGTTGTCTTATGGATAGTAGGCGGCACGCAAGGCAGCGCTGCCGGAGCGGGTGTAAGCGGGCGCCGGGCTGCCTCCGCCTGGATTGTGTTGCGCAGATCGGTTACCTGTTTCTCCAGTGCATCGGCCGACCCTTGCATGTGCTCTCCAAGTGCCAGGCGCGCATTCCCCAGGCTGACGAGGGCTTGCTGGAGTTGAGCGGCCTGCTCGTCGGGGCCTGCAACCCGCGAGGCTTCAACCACACGCAACAGTACGTCGTAAAGTGCGTTGACATGGCGCGATAAAGGCAGCACTTTGCTCAGCGATCCCGGAGCGGCGTCGGCGTCATGAAGCAGCGGCGGCAGATTCGCTTGCAGATCGTGCTGGATTTCACTGATGTTCTGATTTGCCTCGTCGCGGATATTCCCCTTCTTCCATTTTTCCAGCCGCAGTGCATCAAGGGTCCGATGCACCGTATCGAGAGAAGGCTGGAGCAGGCCGGATACCGGGACCGGCGCAGGGAGCGGCGCAACATTGGCGGGCGCCTGTGCCGCACATGTAAAGGATGGGGAAGAGAAGACCGCCAGGATGAAAACTGCAAGAAGAATGCGCATTGGTTGTGCCTTTCTGCCTGTCTGGGGCAGATCAATCTAGGGTTGATCAGTAGCAAAACAGCCTATTGGGGCCCGGAATAAGCCTCTACCCTGATGTTGGATTCGTTCACGGGGGAAATGGATGGGTTAGAACGCATCCATTTGTTTATCCCGGGTTGAATCTGCAGAGTTTATGCCGGGGGCACGACCCTGGATTCCAAGCGTAACCCGCTGCCCATACTTTCAAGGCAGATATCAATGAACATTGCTGCAATAAGGCCGGAATAGCGTTGTCGGGGTTAGGCTGGATACGCGCCCGTAATGTAGCCCTCAAGTGCCTGAATGGTGTGCGCCTGATCGGAGATGACCCATTTGACCATGTCGCCGATGGAAACCAGTCCTACGACAGTCTCGCCCTCGAGGACCGGAAGATGGCGGAAATGGCCCTGGGTCATCATGGTCATGCACTCATCCACAGTGTGCTGCGGGCTGACGGAGCGAACCGGACTGGTCATGATCTCACTGACCAGGGTTTCGCGGGAATGGTGGCCGAGCAGAACTCCCTTGCGCGCGTAGTCGCGTTCCGACAGGATGCCGACGAGCTTGTTGTTGGAGAGGACCAACAGCGCGCCAATGTCGTACTCTGCCATCATCTCGATGGCTTCATAGACCGACTGCTCCGGTGCGATCGCGAGGACTCTCGATTCGGCTTTGTTCTTCAGCACCAATCCAATCGTGTCTGTAATCTTCATTGGACCCTCCTGGAATAGTTCTTCAATTCATTCCGTGCGGCCTGTGCCGCCGTTGCGCAACAGTAAATCCCGGTTTGGTAATGAGTCAATATAGCTGGATTCTACGAGAACAGTCCAGACGTGGACCTGGGCTTGAAGAGTCCGGCAGGCCAGCTTTGTGCGGCTTGGCCCCGGTGACTGCCGTCTCAAGACGGGGTGGTGCGCCACTTCTTCACCTGGATGGGCTTCTGGCCGGCCGGTTTGGGAACGAAGATGTCCTGCCACTTGAGACCGCATTCCTTCACCATCTGGATGGGATATTCGAGCCGGCCCAACTCCGCCTCGGCGTTGTTGGTGCCGAAGGAGAACTTTGCGCCGGCGGCCTTTGCTGCCTTGATGAACACGGGGCTGGGGATCTTATAGCGGTTGTTGATCTCGATGGCTACGCCGTTCTCGATGGCTGCGTCTATGACCTTCTTCATGCGTTCGGGGGTCCAGAGGGCGTCGTATTGCGCACGGATGGGCTCGGGCAGGAAGGTGGGGTTTACGTAGATATCGATTGGTTCGTGCATCACGCCTTCGATGCGGCTGACATACATCTCCATGAAGGCTTCGGGGTCGGAGAGGTCGCCCATCTCCTCCTTGATGAAGAGGCGGCGGCGGAAGCCCGTCGTGTCGCGGAACGTCATCGCGTCGGTAAAGCAGTAGTCGAAGCGGGCGACGGACTCGGGTGAGGTGAGGGTCATCCACTCGCGGCCCTCGCCTTGCAGGGCGACGTAGCAAGGCTGGCCCTTCATGGTCTCGAGGTAGTCATGGACACTCGAGTCATCGTGGACAGGGAAACCGATACCGCAGTTGATGGCGATGCCGTAGTTAATGCCGAGGCGGCGGGAGTTGGCCAGGGCCTGATCGATAGTAAGCCCGCCCTTGAGGTGGACGTGGTAGTCGACCACCGGGTAGTTTTCTTCGCCGAGAAGCATGGTTTGGCGGTAGAGATCGTCTACATGGGGCTGTTCGGCGGCGGGAGTGACGAGGCGGTCAGGGAGGGGGCGGACGCGGATGTTTTTGAAGTAGGTCGTGCTGCCGGGGTCGTGGCCCTGCAGGGCGAAGGTACCGTGGTTCAGGACGCGCTGGAAGTTGGGATCGGCACGGAAGGGCGGATCGGGCTCGACGTAGTCGACGACGAGCATGTTGTTGACGCGGATCTGGACCTGCTTGTCACGCACCTGAATGTTCATTGTGAACCACTCGTTGTCGTTGACGAGCTGTTTGGCGACATTGCGGACGGCGTAGAGGGAGCCTGTCCTCTTATTGTCGCCCTTGAAGGTGTTGGCGACCTGGACTTCGAATCCCGAGGCCGGAAAGCCTGTGGGCTGATACGCAGTATGGAAGTAGATGCCGGAGTTGGCTCCGGGGCGGGTCATCACATCGGCGCTGAACTCGAAGTTCTTGAAATCGGCGCTGTGGGCAGGACCAGTGTAGAAGAGGTGTGAGCGGTTGCCGTGGACCTGAATCTGGCCGTCGACGACGCTGAAGGTGCCTTCATGCTCGCTGGCCTTCCATCCGTCGAGCGTCTTGCCGTCGAAGAGCGGGAGCCAAGGAGTGGAACTGTCTTGCGCGAAGGCGCGGGCACCGGCAGGTGCGGCAAGGAGAAGGCCAAGGAGATCGCGGCGAGTGAGTGCAGGCATGAAGCCTCCCATAGCTGGATTGGGACTGAAGGAGCGAGTATACGCCGGCCAATGAATAGTCGTCAGTGAGCACTGACCACTATTCAATGAGCTCTGTTCACTGTCCACTGTTCACTGTTTTTGGCCCAGCACGGCGCGCTGGGCGGCGAAGATCTCCTTGAGGCCGGCTTCGGCCATGTCGATCAGCTCATTCAATTGGGCACGGGAGAAGCTGCCCTTCTCCGCCGTTGCCTGGGTCTCGATGAGGCCGCCATCCTCGGTCATGACGACGTTCATATCTACATCGGCTGCCGAATCTTCCTCGTAGCAGAGATCGAGCATAGGTGTGCCATCCACAATGCCCACCGAGGTGGCGGCAACCAGCTGCTTGAGCGGTGACAGCTTCAGCGTTCCCGCTTCGACGAGAGCGTTGAGGGCGAGGGCGAGGGCGACTGCTGCGCCAGTGATGGCGGCGGTGCGCGTTCCGCCGTCAGCCTGGATGACATCGCAGTCGAGGATGATTGTGCGCTCGCCGAGGGCGCGCATGTCGACGACCGAGCGCAGGCTGCGGCCGATGAGGCGCTGAATCTCATGCGTCCGCCCACCGATCTTGCCGCGCTCACTTTCGCGTGGCGTGCGGGTGACGGTGGAGCGGGGCAACATAGCGTATTCGGCCGTGACCCAGCCGCGACCGCTGTTGCGGAGCCAGCCAGGGATGCCCGGCTCGATTGTCGCGTTGGTGAGTACACGAGTGTTGCCGAGCGAGACCAGGACGGAGCCTTCGGCGGTCTGGACAAAGCCGGGAACGAGAGAAAGGGGGCGGAGCTGGACCGGAGTCCTGCAGCCGGGACGGAAGAATGTGTTGGGAGCGTGCATAGGTGGATTGTACGGGAATGGGATCTGGAAGCAGGGAGCAGGGACATGGGAATGAGGAACCGGGAACGCGGATGAGCGAGTTCCAGGATGGAAATAAGGGATTCTTGGAGACCGGAACGGGAATGGCAGAGTAAGTGGCAGAAAGTAAATGAATTAGTTGCAATTGGCTGGATGGGAGCGTCCCATTTCGGGAAGGACGGCTGGGGCCGGAAAGACGACGTAATTTGGGAATTTGGCAGTAAACTCTTCCCTTATCAGGAACTTAGGGGAGGTGCTCGGGTTTGGCACACAACGTGTATTAGAAGAGGACAGAAAAGCAGAAATAAAGACAAGGAAACAGGAACTGGGGACAGGGATCGGAGAGGGCCAAAGGCCACTGACCACTGCCTGCGGATCACTGTCGACTGACCGGAACAGGGAGCAAGACATGCAGCAGACAGAAGAGATGGCTCGAATGGGCGGAGCAGAGCGGGAGCGGGTGGAAGCAGTGGTGGATACGCTGGCCACTTTAGGCAGCCGTGGAGAGAGCTTTGCTGAAGTGGCGCACGATGCCAGAAACATGGTGACGGCGCTGGGACTCTACTGCGACCTGCTGCAGGAGCCGGGGGTGCTGGCGACCCCGTTCAGTCACTATGCAAACGAGCTGCGGCTGGTTGCGGCAGCCAGCAGCCGGCTGGTGGAAAGGCTGGTGCTTCTGGATACATGCCGGAATTCAAGCCTTGATGCGAGTGCTGATACAAGCACTGATTCGAAACGCGATGCAAGTCGAAACAGGCCCCCAACGGGAAGATGGGCTTCGCGTCCCGTCGCTCCTGTGGCAGCAGGCCGATTCCCATTTGCGGCCGGGGCCGGCAACCTGCTGGAAGGCGGTTGGCCGGAAAACAAACGGCATGAGTTGCCGGGGCGCTGGGATCTGATGCCGGCTGCGCCCATCGAAGACCTGGCAGCGGAGCTGCTTGCCAACCACAATCTGCTTGCCGCGCTGGCAGGGCCTGGAATTGCGCTCACAGTAGATGTTGAGGGGGGTGCCAAGCCGGTACGGATGACCGGCGAGGATCTGATCAGAATGCTTGTGAATCTTGTGAAGAATGCCGCCGAGGCGATGCCGGCGGGCGGGCGCATCCAGATCGTACTCCAGGAACGGCCCGCCGACGCGGGAACCGCCGAAGCGCTGGCGCTGACGATCGAAGACAGCGGGCCCGGCATACCGGAAAAGGCCTTGGAGGAGATATTCGAGTACGGCTACACGACACGGACAAAAGGCACGGAGGCCAGGGGAAGCTGGCCCACCGCCCATCGTGGTCTGGGCCTGTCAATCGGCCGTTCGATGGTGGAGGCGGCCGGCGGGCGAATCTTCGCGACCAACCGCCCCCAATCCGGAGCGCGCTTCGAGATCGAACTGCCAGTGCGGACGCGTTGAACGCGGAACCTCGTTGCGGCAGTTCCGGGAGCGGTTTGCAATCTGCCGGCACTTATCCAGAATCACCCAAGTATGCGTAAGTACACATGAGGCGAATACAATGCTTGAAACAGTCTTCAACACAAGGGCCATGGAGTTTATCCCTCAGCTAGCGGAGCCGGCGGTGCGGTTGCACCTGCTGGTGGTGGACACAGACGCGGCGGTGCGTTCGGCATGCGCCGAAATCGCCACGAGCCTCGGCTATGCGGTCGAAAGCACTGGAGACCTGGGCCGGGCACGGAGCCAGATGCGGGGCCATGCCGCCGATATCCTGCTGGTGAACCTGCCTGCCGGGTCGAATCAGGGCCTCGAGCTTGTCTCCGAGGTCAAGCTGCTCTATCCCGACACTTCGGTGATCGCTATGACCGCTTCGGGTTCGGTAAACGCAGCTGTAGAGGCCATGCGCTGCGGCGCCTCCGATTATCTGACCAAGCCCTTCGCGATGGATGAGCTTTCGACGGTGTTGGACCGCGCCTCAGCCAGCCACATGACCGACACAGCGACCCGCCAGTTGCGGGAACGGCTGCGGCTCTCGCAGGGACTGGGCGCCATGATCGGCCGCTCCGGTGAGATGGAGAAGCTTTACCGCATTCTTTCCAAAGTCGCGCAAAGCTCGCACCCGGTCCTGATCCTGGGCGAAAGCGGCACGGGCAAGGAACTGGTGGCTAGGACCATCCACGCCTACGGGCCGAATTCGCAAAAGCCGTTTTTGCCCGTGGACTGTGGTTCGCTGGTGCCAACGCTTATCGAGAGCGAACTGTTCGGCTACGTAAAGGGCGCCTTTACCGGCGCCAACCGCTCCAAGGATGGACTGCTTGTATCCGCCGAGGGCGGAACGGTGTTTCTGGACGAGATCGGCGAGCTCTCGCTCGACCTGCAGGCCAAGCTTCTCCGAGCCCTGCAGGAAAAAGAAGTGCGGCCGGTCGGGGCCACGCACCGCATTCCGATCAAGGCGAGGATTGTGGCCGCGACTAACCGCGATCTGGCGGTGATGGTGGAGAAGGGCACCTTCCGGAAAGATCTTTTCTACCGGCTAAACGTGGTAAACCTGCGGCTGCCATCGCTGCGCGACCGGCGCGAGGACATCCCGTTGCTTGCAGCACACTTTCTGGACCGTATCAGCCGCGAGCACGGTACCAAGTTCACGCTCAGCGACGAGGCTCTGCGCACCATGATGCGGCACGACTGGCCGGGCAATGTGCGCGAACTGGAGAATTCAGTGGAACGGGCCTGCGCTCTGTCTTCCGGGCCGGTGCTACACCTGGGCGACCTGCCCACGCAGCTGCAGCAACAGGGGCTTGAAGCGCGGCGAACCGCCGCGGCTGCCGGCGAACCTGGCTGTGACAAGGAAGGCGGCGCGCCCGCGCTGAAGACGTTGGCCGATCTCGAGCGTGAGGCCATTCTGGGCGCAATTCGAGCGCTGAACGGCGACAAGCTGCAGGCCGCGAAACTGCTGGGCATCGGCAAGACGACGCTCTACCGCAAGCTGAAAGAGTACGGCATCGCCGACCCGCTTCGGGAAGAGTAACCAACAACAGCTTCTAGCCACTAGCGTTATTTTGCTGGCGCTAGCTGCGGCGATTTCGATTTGAGCGTGCATGAGCCGAGGGCTGAAAGCTAGAAGCTAAAGAACCGCAGGACATAAACCAGGAACGAGGAACTCAAGATGAGCATTCTGATGGTGACCGGAGTCGAAGGTGCCCGTAACTGCGCTGCCGTAGTGGGTGCGCAACTGGACATGGAGGTGGAAGTGGCGGAGGGACGGAAGGCTGCGCTGGCGGCATTGCGGCGGAGGGAATTTTCCGCGGTGGTGGTGGATGGGACCATGGCCGAGTGCGATCCGGCCGCGGCCGAGAGGATCTGGGAGCACGCAGGCCTGGCGATTCCGCTTCAGATCAACTTCGCGCTCTCTGGGGCAGCGCGGCTGATTCGCGAGATTCGCGCCGCGCTGCACCGCCGTGAACGCGAGCAGGCGTTGGCCCACCGGGCGGCCGCGGCGGCCATCGAGACGGAGCTGAAGGGGACGGTCGCCGGGTTGCTGCTGTACTCGCAACTGGCACTCCATGGAAGTGAGGTGTCTTCGCCCATCGCCGAAAGGCTGCGCATGGTGGCCGACCTGGCCGGCAATCTCCGCCAGCAGTTGAGCGCGCCGCTCGAGGTGCGGAGCAGTACGGCCGCCTGAGGGGCAGGGCCTCCGAAAGAGCTAATTGCGTTGGACGCCATCGCCGGGTGAAGATAGCTCCGGCATTTCTTGACACCGGCGCTTTTCGGCAGAAGATCCGGGCACTGCCCGTTGACTTTGCTGAAGGTGATCTATGATTTCCTCGCTACAGAATCGTAGGTGCAATCTGTCCGTGGTCTTGCCTCAAAGGCGAGACCCTTCGGCAAGCACACGGCAGACTCTCCACACCACGGATGAAGACCTGTTCGCGGGGACTCCGCGGTGGCGATTGCGGAGGGCGCGCCGCGGATTCGCATTGGGCGACGCTGTTTGGAAAGCGCGCACCGTGGACTGGGGTGGACTGATGCTGCGGGCGAGTGCGGGCGGAGTCACGCTGGCGGTTCGAACACAGCCCGGGGGCGAAGAAGACAGCGATTGTGTGGGTTTATGGCGAGGGTGCGGCGCAACTGAAGATTGCAGTGCAGGCTTAGCCGGTGGAGGGAAGGGCTAACGCGGTGCTGGTTGAATTTCTTGCGGAGCTGTTTGAGGTGTCCAAGAGTTATATGGAGTTAGTAAGTGGGGAGTTATCGCGGAGTAAGGTATTTTTGTTGAGGGGAGTTCCTCTGGCGCAGGCAGATTGCGAAGCTGCGCGATCATGGCGAGATATTCGGCGCCGGAGAGATGGTTGTAGAGATATGGCTCCTCGGGGACATAGCCCATGCGGCGTTTGTACGCGATCAGGTCGCCCTGGATGGGTTTGCCCTGAAACAGGATTTTGCAGAAGGTCCTCTCGAGGAGGCCGGTAATCACCTTCATGGTGGTGGACTTGCCCGGGCCGTTGGGGCCGAGGTAGCCGGTCACTTCGCCGGGGCGAGCAGAGAAGCTGACGTCGTCCACGGTAGCAATGCCGGAGAAGTGCTTGGAGACACGACGGAGTTCTGACATTGTTTGTGCATCCTAAGCAGCAATCGACCTATTGGAATGTCAAGCTTGTGCGGACTTCTCCGGAATCACGGATTTAGTAACGGAGGCCGAGCTTCATCGGGAAATCTTCTTCGTCATCCTCCAGGCCGGGCAGGTTGCAGTGTTGCTTCACTATTGCGCGATGGCGGAATCCAAGGGCCAGGTGCGCGACGGAAATCACAAGCGCGGCTGCAATCATGTGCTCAACACTCTTCGCAACCCATGGTTCGGTCGCAAGGGGGAGCGCAGATACCACAGGAAAGAACGTGAAATATTTGAGCACCGTGAAGGCCAGGTTCGACTGGCCGCGCGTCGGCTCGCCCGTGAAAGCGACGATAGTGACGTTGAAGAAGAGGACGTCAGTGAGCAGCAGGCACATGCCACCTGCAACAAGCACCTGGGCTGCTCTGGCGGGCCAGGTGAGTAGCGCTGGCGGGGCGATGGTTTGCAGCGCGATGCCGGCTGCCAGTGTGACAACTCCTGCCCAGAGGAGCACCCAGATTTTAGCGGCCAGCAACTGCTCCATCGCGGGAAGGAAATGTGGCGGCCTGCCCTGCACAATGCGGAAGGCCCAGCTTCCCTGCTGGTTGCCTGAAGAGACAAAGGCCATTCGCATGCCGGCGATGACCCAGAAGGCAGCGATGCCGAGGGCGGCCCGAATCCCGTCGGGAGAGATTTCCATGCGCACCGCATTGTGCACCACGGCGACGCGCAGAATGGCTGTGGCAACGACGGACAGTCCGACGCCTCCGTAGAGGACGAGATAGATGCGGTAACGCGGAACGCGCAGCACGGTCTGGCTGATGAAGTGGAATACGGCGCGCCGCACCGGAGGGCGAACCATAGTTGAATGGAAGAGGCCATCGAGCGGGCGGCCAAGCCAATTGCGCCTGGAACGTGTGCCGGGGCCTTCCACCAGTTGGTGTACGCGCCGCAGGTAGGCAAGCGGGTAGGTGACAACAGCAAGCGCCGCCACTAGAAGCAGCGCGATGCATCCGATCTTTGCCAGCGTGGTGTAGATTGGCAGAGCGGCCGGTCCTTCCGCGAGGAGTTGATAAATGCCCAGAAACCAGAAGGGAGGACACTGGAGCGCATAGCCGCTGCCAGATTTGAGAAGTGCCGGGACCACGCCGGAGAATACCGGAAAGAGGAATATGAGCAACAGCAGAGACGTGATGGAAAGACCCTGCATGAGCAGAGATATCTTTCGGAACAGCCGCTCGCCGAGAATGGAAAGCAGCATGCCCTGCAAGGCCAGAATGAAGGCTGCGGCAAACAAACCGCTGCCGGCAACGGCCAGCAGATGAGCCGCGAGGAAGCGGGGGAGATTGGGTGGATCGATTGCAGAAGGAAGAACCAGACTGGCAAAGATATTGGCGTCGAACAGGAAACCGGCGATAAAGATTGCAATGGCCGCCACACGCGCAAGAAATGCGCGGCCTTCCGCAATGGGTAGCGTCTTCAGGACCAAGAGATCGAGGAGATCGGGAAAGAACATGTCCCACTCAAAGACCGTGATAATGCCCATGGCGACGAAGGAGTAGAGGACATAGAAGAAGTGATGATTGACCTGCAGCCAATAAGGTGGCGGGCCGCCGGCCGAGGGTTGGCCTGGAGGCCATCCGGCAATCGGGTGGTAAATCGGCCATAGATAAACGGCAACCATGAGGCCGGGAAGGCCGGTAGCAAAGGCGATCTGCACCAGGCGCGTTTTTGCATCGCCATCGGGCGAGGCGGTTTCGTTATTGAAGAAGCGCTCAAGGAAATGACGGACAAGCAGCGAGAACTGGCTGCGCCGGGGCTGGCGCACAGGGCCTAGCGCGGCTTGAGCATTTAGCGCGAGCGGCTGAGCATCGGACATCGTGAGTAGGCGTTGGAAGTTGTCAGACATAGTCGAGCTGCATGACCTTAACCATCTCCTGGGCAACGGTTCTGGTTTCCTGTTGGGCGACGAGTTGCGCGAATACGCTTTCGAGATTGGGCAGGCTCATCAGCTTTGTCAGTTCCGAGGGCGGAGCGTCGGCCAGAATTCTTCCCTTGGCGATGACGATGACGCGGTTGCACACCTGCTCCACAACCTCCAGTACATGCGAGATGTAAAGGATCGCCTTGCCTTGCGCGGCGAGCAGTTCGAGCAGGTCCTTGAAGAGGCGCGAGGAGACGACGTCGAGGCCGGAGAGCGGTTCGTCGAAGATCAGCAGCCTGGGATCGTGCATGAGGGCCGCGGTGATGAGGACGCGCTGGCGCATTCCCTTCGAGTAGGAGGAGATGGGCGAGTATTGCCATGACTCAAGATGCAGAAGCTTGAGCAAACGTGTGGCTTTGGCTTCAAGCAATGCCTCACCAATTCCGCGCAAGCGGCCGACCAGTTGCAGGTATTCGAGGCCGGAGAGGTAGCTGTAGAGATGTGCCTCTTCAGGGACGTAACCGATTGCGGCGCGGAAGGCGACCATGTCGTCGCGGATATCTTTGTCTTCAAAGAGGACGCGGCCATTGTCGGGGCGCAACATGCCGGTGATGATTTTGACGGTGGTGGATTTGCCGGCGCCGTTGGGGCCGAGAAAGCCGACAATCTCGCCGGGGGCTACCTTGAAGCTGATGTCCTGAATGGCGGGAATGGTGCGGAAGCTTCGGTAGAGGTGTTGGAGTTCCAGCATGACTCACCTGTCCCCCTATGTAGCATTCGTCATAATGTCTTGTCAAGCAGAATACTACATAGGTAGAATGCGGGTATGGCTGCTGAGAGAGATCCAGAAACGAAACTTTCGCATACGGCCGCTATGATTCTGCAGGCGGTTGATGCCGGATTTATCTACGGCTTCAGCATCATGGAGATGACCGGGTTGCCGAGCGGCACGGTCTATCCGGCGATGCGCAGGCTGGAACGCGATGAACTGATCCGCTCGCAGTGGGAGCGGCAATCAATTGCCGACGCGGAGCAACGGCCGCCGCGCAAGTACTACAAGCTGACGGCGGCGGGGAGAGCCACACTGGAGACGTCACGGAAGCGCTATCCGCTGCTGGAACGGCTGATTCCGTCAGAAGAGGCGAGGTCTATATGAATCCACCGATCGGATTTGCAGTTCGCTCTGCAGACTTTGCCCTGTTGCGGAGCGCTTCGCTGCTGGTGCCGAGAGCGCTACGCGCAGAGTGGTGGCGCGAGTGGTATGCGGAGCTCTGGCAGGCGCGCCGTGAATATGCATGTCCGGGCAAGTTTTCGTGGGCGTCGGAGCGCGCAATTGTCGGCTTCTGCCTGGGCGCGTTTCAGGATGCAATCTACCTCCGCAGGATTGACCGGAGTAGAAGAACTCCGCTGACAATTCAGTTCGGCTCCGCGTGGCAATGCCTGTTGCTTCTGGCCGCGCTGCTGGGCGCCAGTTTCACGCTGGTGCGTTTGCTGCCGGGTGTGCGGGCAGAGCGCAGCCTTTCGCGGCAAGGAGTACGTTCGGGCCTGGTGCTCATTGAAGACGTGAGCAATGACGATTCGCCGCGCACCATTTCCTCGGGGCAGTATCGAGCGTGGAAAGATCGCAAGCAGGAGTTCTTCGACGGGTTCGCATTCTATCGAGTAACAAGGGAGAGCGTGAATTGGCGGCCGGTTGAAGACAGCTCGTATGAGAGTGCCGGCTGGGGAGTTGGGCGGGCCAGTTCAAACTTCTTTACTCTGCTGGGGCTGCCGGTGCAGTTCCGGGATAAGGGCGCGAGTGTGGACGCCGCTATGCCCAGCGTGATTCTGAGCGAGAGTTTATGGAAGAGGGAGTTCGGCGCCGATCCACATGTTGCCGGGAGCACGGTGCTGGTGGGAATGCGCCGGGCCATGATTGCCGGTGTCGCGGCCGAAGGTCCGTCGGGCCTGCCGGGAAAAGTGGACGCGTGGCTGCTGGAGCCGGATTCGCAGATGGCTCCGGCCGGCGCAGGATATGTGGTGGCGCATCTATCGGATTCGGGCCGGTCGAGGATGGACGCCCCGCAAATTCAGATCAAGTCGTATACTCCGCACCGCTCCCCGGACGATATGCTTGGGATTTCGCTTGGCAATGGAATGCCGCGCGAGTGGGATGTATTTCGGTTCGCGGTGCTGCTGGCGTTTCTGGCTTTGCCGGCCATTACGTCGGTGTCGATCGGTGACCTTAGCGTGAGCCTGCACAGGATTTCGTGGCCGAGGACATTGCTGCGCTGGGGCTTCCTCGGCGCCAAGATCTCGCTGCTGCTGCTAATTGCCTATTTTACATCGCTCGATCTCGCCTATGGATTCACGGGGTTCAATACCAGCCAGGCTTTGTATATCCAAACGGTGTCTACATTTTTCATGTGCCTGTTCGGGATGCAATGGGCTCTTAGCGATCAGCGGCAGCGCTGCCCGGTCTGCCTACGGCGCGTTGACCATCCTGTGCGCGTGGGCCAACTCTCCAGAACATTCCTGGCGTGGAACGGAACTGAACTGATGTGCATGGGCGGTCACACGCTGCTGCATGTTCCATCGCTGCCAACGAGTTGGTTCAGCAGCCAGCGATGGATGTTTCTGGATCCCTCGTGGGATTTCCTGTTTGTGGGGTCGGCGAGAGAGTAAGAACTGCTTTAATTCCGCGATGATTGCTCCATGTGATCACACGAGAGAATGGGTAATGGACAGATTAGCTGCTGGACGGATGATGCGGCGGGATTTTGTGAAAGGCGTCGCAGCTGTG
Organism: Occallatibacter sp.; assembly: GCA_035945795.1. GTDB lineage: Bacteria > Acidobacteriota > Terriglobia > Terriglobales > Acidobacteriaceae > Telmatobacter. The sequence continues at coordinate 43,714 of DASYZU010000040.1, read as the reverse complement.
GGCGCGGTTTCCTCGGCGACCGCACTCCCGCAAGTTGGCGCTGCCGCGGCGCAAATGGATGACCGCGCGTACTGGCTGCAATTGCTGACGAAGATCTGCGGACCGGTGCTGCGGGCGCTGAGCCAGCGAAATTTGAAAGCTACGATGCCAGTTGAGGTTCCAGAGGGAAATTTGGAAGAGCGCCGGCCGTTTGCTTATTTGGCGGCGCTCGCCAACGTGCTGGCGGGGATCGCGCCCTGGTTGGAATCTGGCCCGAGTGGCGGCGCAGAGGGTGAACTGCGGCAGCAATACGCGGACTGGGCGCGAATGGCGATCCTAGCCGGGACCGATCCAAAATCTCCGGACTTCATGGACTTCAATGAAGGAAGCCAACCAGTGGTAGACGCGGCGTTGCTGACGCTGGCGATCGTGCGCGCTCCGCATGAATTGTGGGAGAAGCTGGACACGGAAACGCAGCAACATCTCATCAAGGCGCTACAGTCGACGCGCGTGATCAAACCGGGATATAACAACTGGCTGCTGTTTTCAGCGATGGTGGAAGCGGGGCTCTCATTCATGGGCGAGTGGTGGGACCCGATGCGCCTGGACCTTGCGATTCGCACCGTCGACGGCTGGTACAAGGGAGATGGCGCTTACGGCGATGGGCCGCAGTTTCATTGGGACTACTACAACAGCTTTATTATTTACCCGATGCTGGTGAATATTCTTGAGGTCATTTCACGAAGGTCCACTGAGTGGGCGTCGTACCAGCCGGAGATTTTCACGCGTGCGGGGCGGTATGCGGCGATCCAGGAACGGATGATCAGTCCTGAAGGTACGTATCCTCCGATTGGACGCTCGCTTTCTGATCGCACCGGGGCCTTTCATCTCCTGGCGGAGATGGCGTTGCGCCGCGAGCTTCCCGAGGGTGTAACGCCCGAGCAGGTGCGGTGCGCGCTGACCGCGGTAATGCGGCGGATGCTGGAAGCTCCAGGCACGTTCGATGCGGATGGGTGGATGCGCGTGGGATTCTGCGGGCGTCAGCCATCGATTGCCGAGCCGTATATCACGACGGGAACTGCTTATATCTGCACTTGGGCAATGCTTCCGCTGGGACTGCCGGCGACAGACAGGTTCTGGTCGGCGCCAGCAGCACCGTGGACGGCGAAGAGGGCGTGGGGTGGGGAAGACATCCCCACGGATCACGCGATTCAGGGATAGCGCAGCACACGAAAATAGATCGAATATATTACCGGCTCAGTTTGTAGACTTCGCTGGAGGCGAGCAGGAATGCGCCAGTGACGTATTCATGAGTGTTCGAGCGCTGTGCTGGGTTTGGGCGCGCATCCACCTGCTGGCCCCACTGCACTTTTCCTTCCGGACTCACAGCGGCGGCAAGTGCGGCATAAGCTCTCTTCGTAGCGGGAAGGTAAGTTCGCCGGTCGAGAAGGTGGTGATTCATTCCCCACGCGAGGCCGAAACAGAAGAATGCGGTTCCGCTGCTCTCAGGATTGGGAACGTCTTCCGGGTCGTCGAGGTTGGCGCGCCAGAATCCGTCGGGTGATTGGCGCGTAATCAACTCCGAAGCCATGCGCCGATAGATGGCGAGAAGCTTTGGGCGTTGCGGATCGTTCTTGGGGAGATACTCGAGAAGCCGCGCGATGCCAGCGAATGCCCATCCATTTCCACGCGACCAGAAAATCTTACGGCCTTGTGCCGTGCGTTTGCCAATGTAGGTTGGATCGCGGTAGTAGAGGCCGGCCTCCTGGTCCCATAGTTCTCCGCTTACGTCATCGAAGAAGGCGCGCATGGTGGTCAAATATTCCTGCTTACCGGTTGCGCGGGTGAGCATTGCAAAGACGACAGCACCGTAGAGAGAGTCGATGTATGGTTTGCCGCCGTCGAGGTACCAACGCTTCGCCCCCGCAGGGGAGTTGGGCGCGGGCGTTGAGAGCGAGGTCTCGGTGGGGGCAATCATCGCCGGGTCGTGGGCCGACGTGTGTTTGGCGAGATAGAGTTCGGTCCATGTTTCGGAGCAGAAGAGGCGATTGGCGCCGAGATTTTCCGTGCCGACTTGCCACTCGTTCTGCTTGCCCCAATCGAGGGCCTGTTTGAAGAAAGCCTCATCGTGCGTGGATTTCCAGGCTTCCATTACGCCGGTGTACCACGTGCCGCGCTCCCAGTTACGGTCGGTTGGTTTCATCACGGGATTGTCAATCTGGTACGTATCCACGCGATGCATGAGGGTCAGGATCTCTGCACGCGGCGGGAAGGACGATGCGCCTTGCGCAGCAGTGATGAGCGAGACGCATGGAAGGATTGCATAGAAGAAGATTGATCTTTTCATGAAAACTCTCAGAGGTAATTCTTCGCCCGAGTTGCAGGCGAAACAATCTTAGCGGGTTCCGCTGTAATCTGGAGAGGCGATGAGAGATTCTGCTGTTTTGCTGATTGATTGCCCGGACCGGAAGGGGCTGGTGGCGCGGGTTTCAGGGTTGCTCTACGAGCGGGGCGCGAATATTCTGCATGCCGACCAGCACCAGGACCACGACCTGGGGTTGTTCTTCATGCGCGTGGAGTGGGGACTTGGCGCAAATTCAACCACTGCGGAACGATTCGACTTGGATGGTTTCAAAGCCGCGTTTGCACCGCTGGCCGCGGAGTTGGGGATGCGGTGGAAGTTGAGTGCGAGTGAACGTAAGCCGCGGATGGCGCTGTTCTGCTCGCAGTATCTGCACTGCATGGCGGATCTGCTGCACCGGTGGAGGACGGGGGAACTGGAGTGCGAGATTCCGCTGATTGTGTCGAACCACCGCGATGTGGAGAGGATCGCGGCGTTCTACGGGATTCCGTTTGAGCATGTGCCGGTGACGGTGTCGACGCGTGCGGAGGCTGAGGCTCAGCAGCTTGAATTGCTGGCGCGGCATGAGGTCGAACTCGTAGTGCTGGCGCGGTACATGCAGATACTTTCGCCGCACTTTGTCGAGCGGTATCCGGCGGCTATCATCAACGTGCACCACTCGTTTCTGCCTGCGTTTACTGGGGCTCGGCCGTATCATGCAGCGCATGCGCGCGGGGTCAAGTTGATTGGGGCGACCAGCCACTACGTGACAGAAGTGCTTGACGATGGGCCGATCATCGAGCAGGATGTGGCGCGCATCTCGCATCGCGACCAGGTGGAAGACCTGGTGGCGCGAGGCAGGGACCTGGAGCGGATGGTGCTGTCCAGGGCGGTGCGCTGGCACCTGGACCGAAGGATTCTCTGCTACGGGAACAAGACGGTGGTGTTCGATTGAGAACAGTGAACAGTGGACAGAAACAGGGTTCGCATGGTCGCTTAAGCGGTTGTTTTTTAAAGCGTTAAATGTTCGCTTACATGGTGCGCCAAAAGCGCTAAAAGTTTGCTTATAGGGTTACGAAAAATGCGAAAGGTTCGCTTATAAGGTTGCACTTCTTCGAGCACATAACCTTTCAAGCAACCCAATCAAGCATATTGATTGCTTAAAAGGTTGCGAAAAGAGGGCATGGGCGGTCTGGAACTACCTGAAGAGTGCGTAAATAGGGGCTAAAAGCGGCGAAAAACGTGCTTTTTGCGACGAAAATACGCTGTTTTTACCGGTTATTGCCGACTGTGGAGGAGGGCACGGGTCAGGGGTCAGGGATCAGAGGTCTTGCCGTAACGCAGTTCTACTCGGGCGGGAGGAGTGGCAGGGTTAGATTTTCGGCGGCGGCGGGACGGCTGCGTGGGGCTTTCTTAAAGGTGGCGTCGCGGCGGTGGAGGGGGTACTCGGGCTGGCGGCCATCGAGAATCTGCTGGATGGTGAGGATTTGAAGTTTGGGGTAGGTGGTACCGTCGGTCGATTTGTAGAACCCGGCTTCGGCGGCTTCCTTGAGCATGGGTTTGGTCGGTGGCTCGAAACAGAGAAAGACGCCGATCTCGGCCTTCTCGCGGTCGAGCACACCGACGAGATCGCGAACCTGGGGCACGGAGACGCCGCCGGCCTTTACGGAGAAGATGATCTGCTTCGACTTTCCAGAGTCGTCATCGTGGAAGTAGAGACGGCCATCGATGCCGCGGTCGGCACCCTTTTTCTGTTCGGCAGGACGCGCGCCGACCTGGCCGAGCGCCCACCACTGGAACTGGTACTTGTCTTCGGCTGCGAGCTGCGCGGCCCCGGCATAATCGGTGGGCTCGCCTATTACGTCGTAGGTCTGCTTGATCTCCGGGCCGAAGGCGTCGGACAGGCGTTTCTTGATGAGGCCGATGGCGAGGTGGGTGATGTCGATGCCTATCCATCGGCGGTTGAGGCGCTGTGCAACTTGGACGGTGGTGCCGCAGCCGCAGAAGGGGTCGAGCACAACGTCACCTTCGTTGGAGCTTGCTTTGATGATGCGTTCTAGAAGGGCTTCGGGTTTTTGGGTGGGGTAGCCCAGGCGCTCCTGGGCTTGGGAATTGATGGGAGGAATATCCTCCCACAGATTTGTCACCCTTTCGCCAGGCTGTTCGTCGAGGTAGCGCTTTAGCCGGATTCGCCCGTCAGGGCTTTTTGGAAAGACAAGGCGGTCCTCCCGGTCGTATTGCTCCATTCTCTCCTTTGAGACCGCCCATCCGTTTGGGTGGGGTTTGAAACCTTTGTACTCGTAATGGAGATTCGGACGCACGCCGGGGTTTCGTAAATCGGATGTTGTAAATTTTCTTCCGCTAGCATCGACTTGGCCGAAATGGCTCTTGATATAGCCTTCCGAATACGGCACAAAGACCTGATTCCAGTTGGGTCGGTCGCCCCGCCGAAAATAAAGAATGTTGTCAGTGACATCTCCAAAACTTGCAGAGACATTTCCGTGCGAGCTTGTGCGCTTCCAAATAATCTCGGTACGGAAATGGTCAGGCCCGAACACGGCGTCCATCAGAATTTTCAGGTAGTGGCTTGCGGTGGGGTCGCAGTGGAGATAGATGGAACCGGTTTCCTTGAGGACGCGGCGGAGTTCGACGAGGCGCGGGGCCATCATGGCGAGATAGGCCATCATGTCGGAGTTGAAGAGGAATGTTTTGAAGGCGCGGAGGGCGTCGGCCACGCGGCCGCCCTGCTCGACGATCTGCTCGTAGGCGCGCTCGGCGTCGATGTTCCACTCCCATGTGTCTTCGAAGGCGTGGAACTGCGAGCTGGATTGGGAGCCGTCTTTCTCAGCGAAGAGGACGTTGTAATCCTGGCGGGAGTTGAAGGGCGGATCGAGGTAGACAAGATCGACCGACTCATCCTTGATGTAGCGCTGAAGGACTTCGAAGTTGTCGCCGTAGTAGAGCCGGTTTTTCTGAGGGTTCACAGGTTTGGAATGAGGGTAACACAGGGGGATGGATTCGATACCAGGGCTCAAGGGCGAGACCTGGGGCACCCGGCTTCGCTGATGGTGGCAGCCTGCTGGCTTATCAATGCTGCTCGATGACGATGGAGACGGCGGCAGTGTTGCCGGAAGCGGCTATGGCTTGGAGGCTTGTGGCAACGCCGGGGAGGGCGGCGGGGGAGAAGGTTACCGTGCCGTCGAGGGCCGAAACGGCGGTGGCGGTCTGGGTGGCGAGTAAGGTGCTTGGGGGACAGACGGTGTGCGGTGCGCAGGGCGGGGCCCAGGCGTAGAGGGCTTGATAGAGGGCAACGGCGCCGCCGGCCATGGGGTTGCCGTTCATGTCGAGCAGCCGGAGGGCGATGGGGGCGGGAGCTGCGGAGGTGACGAGGGTTTGGGTTGTACCGGAGATGGGCTGGAGGTAGGCGTATTCGGGACGCGCGCCGTACGCAGTGTAGGCGACGCACTGACTGGTGCCGTTGAGGCAGGCGCTGATGGTGGCGGTCTGGCCTTCGGCGAGGGGTCCGACGGTAAGGGTGCGGGTGGCGATTCCGCCTGAGTTGGTAAGGACGGCGGCGGATCCGTTAGAGACAATGCCGGTGGCGGAAGCAGCCCAAGTGACGGACTGGTTGGCTGCGGGAAGGCCATTAAAGAGGACCAGGGCCTGGACGGTCCATGTGAAGGTGGCGCCGGCTGCAAGAGAAAGCTGAGGGGTGAGCGAGGAGAGGACGGGAGGGGTTCCGCCGGCGAAGTGGGCCTGAAGACTGGAGCCGTTGGAAAGCGAGGCGGTGACGATGGACCAGGCTTCATTTGTTGCCGTGACGTTGATGGTGGCGCGGCCGTCGCCGGTGGCGGTGACTGCGCAGATGGGAAGGCCGCAGGCGAGTATGGCTGGGCCACTGGTTACGGTGTAGAGGACGGTGACACCGGCGGCGGGGGTGAGGTCAGGGCCGAGCGCGGTGACGGTGAAGGGGATGGGGGTCGCCATGGGCACGGTGTTCGCCGGCGCGGTGACGAGGGTGAGCGCGTCGCCGGAGCCGGAGTCGTAACTGATGCCGCCGGTGATGACGGTGGCGGCGTAGAAGATGGGCAGGTCGTCGACTTCTACATCAACGGAGCCGGTGACGCCGGGGGCAGCGGCAGGGGCGATGGCGGTGACCTCGTTAGGCGAGATGCTGGTGACGAGCGCGGGCTGGCCGTTTACGAGGACCGTGTCTGCAAGGCGAAAGCCCATGCCGTGAATGACGATGGGGCCACCAGAGGCAGGCAAGCGCGCGGGCTGGACCGTGTCGGCGTAGAGAACCCATCCGTTATAGGCGTAGTCGGGGCGGCCGTCGCCACGCAGGTCGGCGATGCCGATGCGAACGATGTCGTCTCCGGTGGAGGAGACGCGGAGCCAGGTTTCGCCGGTGGCGAAGCCGTTGAGGCCGGGGGCCGCTCCGATGGCGGTGGAGCCGATGGGGTCGAATGCGTCCCAGACGCCGATGGAGGGCAGGGCCTTGGATTCGGTGGGTGCGCCAGTTTCATCGAGCGCCTGGGTGACGACGGTGAAGGTGCGTTTGCCGCGGACGGGGAAGGTGAACCAGTCGGTCTGGCCAATCTGGCTCAAGCGCGAGACCCAGAGGCCGCCGGCGGGCATGGGGCGGGGAGCGGGTTGGGTGCCGATCGAGTCCTGATAGCCGCCGACGGCGGAGTCGGGGACGGTGACGGCGAGGGTTTGAGAGCTGCCTGCGGAGAGGTTGGGGACGGAGATGGACTGAAGGGTTCCGGAGGGGGCGACTTGCCCCGCGGCATAGGGGCCGACCGCGTTGGTGAGGATGTAGAGGGGATTAATGGATTCAAATGTTACCTGGTAGTTGGCCGTGGTCATTCCGGGAGGGAGCGGGATGCCGCTGAGATCGAAGTAGCCTTGCAGGGCGGGATCGTTGGAGCCCCATTGGGTGAAGGGGACGCCGGTTGAGTCAAAGCTCGCATTGGGGTTGGCATTGGTGAAGCCGGTGACGGGGTTGCCATGATTGCCACTGAAATAAGCGCCGGAGACAAAGGTGACTGTGTATTGGTAGAGGGGATTTCCGTTGGCGTCGAGGGGGCGTGCGACTACATTGACGCCTTGCATGCCGACTCCGGTGCGGAAGGTGATGGCGCCCTGGATGGAGACGGTGTTGGGGGCGGTCAACTGTTTGCCGGGGAAGCTGGTGAGATTTTGCGCTGTGATGGGGTAGATGCGGTTGAGGGCGGCGATGTCGTCGAAGCGAAGGACGGCGGGGTTGGGGATGCATTCGCCGCCGGCCTGGCCGCAGACTCCGCTCAGGGGCTGCATGATGGGCCAGCCTTGAAGGCTGTTTGCATCGCCGCTGATGAGCGCGCCGGGGTTGACCTGGGAATAATCGAGGCCGAGAACGCGGCCGAAGGCGCGCTCTAGCTGGTAGCTCATCATTGCGAGTAGATCGGCGTTGGTGGCGCAGAGGCCGTTGAGCAGGATGACGGCGTGGGCGATGGTGGCGTCGGGGTTGAGGTTGTCCATCCATACGAAGACGCTGTTGTTCTGGCAGCTTGTGGGTTGGCTCGCGGTTGCGCCGAAGACGGCGTCGATGACCGAGCCGTCGGCGTCGTAGATGACGGCGAGAGGATAGGCGGCGGCTGTGGGCGTGACGTCGGAGGGCTGCGCGATTTGGCCGGCTGAGTTGACCAGAATGTTTGCGCCGCTGACGTCTTCGTTGAGCGGGCCTTTGTCGGTGAGCGTGACGGCGGCGGTGGTAACGGCGGACCACAGGGCGGCCGCGGCATCGACCATGGCGGTGGCCTGCTGGTTTGAAACCGAAGCGTTGAGCGGGCCCTGATCGACGTAATAGTTGAGTTGGCCGCCGGACCAGTTGAGGGGCTGGCCGAGGACGCCGGGATTGAAGAAGCTAACGCCGGCGATGTATTTGGGTCCGCCGGCGCGGGCGGTTGTGGGAGCGAGAGCCAGAAAGGCAAGAGTCAGCAGTGCGAGGGCCAGCGAGTGAAGGCCGGTGGTGCGCAGGCGGATGGAGACAGGGACGAACACGGCAGCCCTCCGTGGAGGGACGAGCATGTGAGTGGCCTAAGAATTGCGGCGGGTTTTAGAGATTTCTAAGAATTGCAATAAGGAGTTTCAAATGTGCGGATTGATGTCTGGCGTGAATGTTGTGTCGATCAGTCCGGTGGTTCCAGGCCTAGGTTTGTCTTGCCAAACGTTTCGAGCGCGGCGTAGGTTGGGCATGCTGTGTCAGGGTTCGGAGATTCCCCTCAAGAGTCTGCTGTGCGCGGCACAAATCTAGGTATGAGAGAGGTCAATTCAGATGAAACGGAACATTAGGTTTGCAGGGATGGTGGTGATGGTTGGAGCGGGTCTGCTGACGATTGGACCGGCGGCGAGGGCCGCGGGGTTGAAGTGCACGGGCGCGGACGGGAAGACAGCCTGCACGGAGGCTCAGGCGGCCGATATCAACCGTGGGATCGTGACCGGCAGGAGGATGCATAAACCCTTTGTGATGGTACAAGGTGTGAGGCTGGGACCGAAGGGCACACTGGTGTGTACGCAGACAAACGGCGCGGCCTGTACGGACGAACAGCTTTCGGAGATTATTTCGATGATGGCGGGCGGGCCGATTCACGTGATGAAGACGACCGACAAGGCCAGTCCCATGCTTTGACAGGACGCCGGCGGGTGGCGGCGGTATTGCGGTAGCCGGAGTCAGATCTCCGGATAGAAGTCGAAGAATGCGTCGAGGCTGCGCTTGAGCTGGGTTTCGATCTCCTGGCGCGAACCCTCGATCATATGCATGGTGACATGTGCCTGGTGGCCGTTGGCCAGCGTGAGGGTCGCGTCCTTGATTTCGGTAACCTCGCCCTCGGGGAGCAGCCGGAGTCCGTAGATAAGAGTCAGATTCGCCATAAGTGACATGATAGAGAAGAAGGCTGATCGCTGCAGAGCGATAAGGGCGAAGGAGTACGTGTGCGATGGGCGGGATAAGCAGGCGGAACTGGCTGATGGGTGCGGGGGCAGTGCTAGTGACGGCTCGTGGGGGTTGGGGAGCAGCGACGCAGCCGAAGTTGGATTTGCCGCATGGAAGGCCCAGCAAGGGGTCACGACACTTTACGAGTGCGTCGGTGGATGCGCTGATTCCCAAGGTGCAGCGGGAGATTGGCGACCCGGCGCTGGCGACGATATTCGAAAATTGCTTTCCGAATACGCTGGACACGACGGTTTATCCGGGCACCTATGAGGACAAGCCGGACACGTATGTGGTGACGGGCGACATTGATGCGATGTGGCTGCGGGACTCGTCGGCACAGGTGTGGCCTTACCTGGCGCTTGCCAAGGAGGATGCCAGGCTGCGCGAGCTGCTGGAAGGAGTGATCCGGCGGCAGACGCGGATGATCCTGCTCGATCCGTATGCGAATGCGTTCATGCACGACCAGACAGTGGCCGCACTAAGCTGGGCGGAGAAGGACAAGACCACGCATGTTCCGGGAGTGGGGGAACGGAAGTGGGAGGTGGATTCGCTCTGCTATACGATTCGGCTGGCGCATGGGTATTGGCGGGCGACGGGGGACACGCTGCCGTTTGACGGGCAATGGAAGGAAGCGGCGTGGACGATTGTGAAGACGTTTCGCGCCCAGCAGCGCAAGGAGGGAAAGGGGCCGTATTCGTTTGAGCGGAGGACGCAGGTGCCGTACGACACGGTAGCGCTGGGGGGATTTGGGAATCCCGCGCGGCCAGTGGGGATGATTTTCTCCATGTTCCGGCCGTCGGACGATGCGTGCATTTATCCGCTGTTTGTGCCGGCGAATCTTTTTGCGGTGGTGAGTCTGCGGCAATTGGCGGAGTTGGCGACGCATGTGGCCAGCGACAGGAAGCTGGCCGCGGCGGCGGAGGAGTTGGCTGCAGAGGTGGAGCGCGCGCTGGAAATGCACGGGAGAGTGCACCACGCAAGGTTCGGAGAGATATGGGCGTACGAGGTGGACGGGTATGGCAATGCGCTGATGATGGACGACGCCAATGCGCCTGGGCTGCTGAGCCTGCCTTACCTTGGCTGCTGCGGGCTGGAGGATGCGCAGTACAGGCGAACGCGGGAGTTTGTACTGGGCGAATCGAATCCGTATTTTTTCCGCGGCAGGGCGGCGGAGGGCGTGGGCGGACCGCACGAGGGGTTGAATCAGGTGTGGCCGATGTCGATTATGTACCGGGCATTGACTTCGACCGATGAGTGGGAGATACGACAGTGCCTGCGCTGGCTGCGGGATACGACGGCGGGGACCGGATTCATGCACGAGTCGTTTGACAAGAACAACGCGGCGAAGTTTACGCGGCCGTGGTTTGCGTGGGCAAATACGCTGTTTGGCGAGATGATGGTGAAGCTGGTGAAGGAGCGGCCTGGGCTGCTGGGGTCGGCTCTGGTCTGAGTCGGCGGGTGAGCGGAAGCATCTAAAATTGGAATGGGAGTTGTTGGCCGGATTGAGCGTGCTGGCCCTCAGGGGATAAATGGAAGGGTTAAAACCCATCCCTACCAGCCCGGCGGCTGTAGCCGGATTGACGTACGGGCTGAAGCCCGTACCCTTCAAACTGCGGAATTCGAGTTGAAGCACATTCGAGATGGGAAACCTTATGACAGAAACTCTTGACACAGTAATTCTTGGCTCGGGCTGCGCCGGGCTTACGGCGGCCATTTACACCGCACGCGCTGGACTGAAACCGCTGGTTCTTGAGGGCCACGAGCCGGGCGGACAGCTTTCGATCACCACGATGGTGGAAAATTTCCCGGGCTGGCCGGATGGGATTCAGGGGCCGGATCTGATCGACAACATGAAGAAACAGGCGGAGCGGTTTGGGGCGACGTTTCAGTTGGCTCACCTGAACAATGTCGAGCTGGAGACGCGGCCGATCAAGCTGCTGACGTCGTCGGGCGAGATTTGCACGCGCACGCTGATTGTGGCGTCGGGCGCGAGCGCGCGGTGGCTTGGGTTGCCGAGCGAGCAAGCGCTGATTGGGCATGGAGTTTCAAGCTGCGCGACGTGCGATGGGTGTTTCTTCCGCGACCAGGATATCGCAGTCGTCGGCGGAGGCGACTCGGCGATGGAAGAAGCACTGTTTCTCACTCGCTTTGCCAGCAAGGTCACGCTGCTGCACCGGCGCGAACACTTCCGCGCCTCAAAAATCATGCTTGATCGCGCGATGGCGCATCCGAATATCGAACTGCGCACCAACACGACTGTGGAAGAAGTGCTGGGCGTGGAAGAGAAGGATGTGAAAGGCGTCAGGATCAAGGATGTGAAAACCGGCGTCGAGAGCGAGCTGGCGATCAAAGGGCTGTTTCTCGGCATCGGGCACGAGCCGAATACAAAGATGCTTGCCGGGCAGATGGACCTGGACGAGGATGGCTACATCAAGACATCGAGCAACGTGCTGACGACGCATAACGGGCAAGTGATTCCCGGAGTATTTGCGTGCGGCGATGTGCAGGACCGGCGCTACCGGCAGGCGATTACGGCGGCGGGGTCCGGATGCATGGCAGCGCTTGAGGTGGAGAAGTTCCTGGAGGAACACGGGCACTAAGACGATTGCACGAAGTCGGGCGGCATCTGGCATGAGACCTACACAGTGTCTCCGGGACAGCATGAGAGCATCTACGCCAACATGCCGCGCTTCGGGCTGGGCGTGGCGGCGGAACATGTGACGGCCAGCGGGCGGCTGGAGCATGCGCGCTCGCGGATTGCGAAGGCTTAAACTTCAAAATCCGGATCAGAATTGGTGGAAGGCGAAGAAGACCGCTCCAACGAGGAAGAGACCGGAGACGGCGTGATTCCAGCGCAGATGCTCGCCGAAGTAATAGGTGACGAAAACTCCGAAGACGATCAGGGTGATGACTTCCTGAATGACCTTGAGCTGGACGGGCGAAAAGCGGTCCGCGCCGAGGCGGTTGGCCGGGACCTGGAAGCAGTACTCGAAGAAGGCAATCGACCAACTGACGAGGACGATCTTCCACAGCGCCTCGTGGCGAAAGCGGAGGTGGCCGTACCAGGCAAAGGTCATGAAGATGTTGGAGATTGTGAGAAGAATTACAGTCCACATAGTTCCAGTTTAGATGCACGCTGTAGTGGTTAAGCTACGCGAATGCAGTGTGTACATGATGGCTGAGAGCAGGGGAACGATGACGGTGCTTGCCGAGAATCTGGAACGGCTGGAAGAGGCGATCGGGTCGGCTTGCCGCACAGCGGGACGAGGGCGCGGCGAGATTGAGCTGATGGCCGTGTCGAAGACGTATCCGGCGGAGACGATTGCCGAGGCCGCGGGGCTGGGGCTGCGGCTGTTTGGCGAGAACCGGGTGCAGGAGTTTGCTTCGAAAGCACTGCGTGCGGCGGACCTTTGGACGAGTGCAAGGCGGGGAGGGATGCGGGTGCATCTGATTGGGCATTTGCAATCGAACAAGGCGGCGCGCGCGGTGGAGTTGTTTGACGCGATCGATTCGGTGGATTCTTTGCGGCTGGCGGAACGATTGAATGAGGCTGCGGGCAAGCTGGGGAAGCGGCTGCCGGTGTTGATTGAGGTGAAGTTGAGCCCGGAGGAGACGAAGGCAGGATTGGAACCGGAGTCGGATGAGGCGGCTGGGTTGTTCGAGCGGCTGCCGGAACTGGAGCACTTAGAGACGCAGGGGCTGATGACGATTGCGCCGTGGGGCGTTGCGGAGGATGTGACGCGGGCTTGCTTCAGGAGTTTGCGGGAATGGCGGGAGCGGTGGGCTGCGGCATATCCCCGATTGGAGCTTGATGTGTTGTCGATGGGGATGAGCGGGGACTTTGCACTAGCGATTGCGGAGGGCGCGACGCGGATTCGCATCGGAACGGCGCTGTTTGGAAAGCGCGCACCGTGGACGGGGGCGGAGTGATGCTGCGCAGTGCGCAGGGCGGAGTGACGCTGGCGGTTCGCGCGCAGCCGGGGGCGAAGAAGACGGCGATTGTGGGGGTTTATGGCGAGGGTGCGGCGGCGCAGTTGAAGATTGCGGTGCAGGCCCCGCCGGTGGAGGGGCGAGCTAACTCGGCGCTGATTGAGTTTCTGGCGGAGATGCTTGGAGTGCCGAAGAGTTATGTTGAGTTAGTCAGTGGGGAGTTATCGCGGAGCAAGGTGTTTTTGTTGAGGGGAGTTAGTCTGGGGCAAATAGAAGCGAAGATTAAAGTTTTGATGAAGTAAGTAGATGGCATGTTACCGATTTGCTGAAGAGCAACAGCAAGATCAAAAGCAAATGCAGGTCCTTCGACTCGCTACGCTCGCCCAGGACGACAGCATTTTTGGAAGCGAGCCTATTTGGCGTTGCTAAAGCTGCACCCTTTCAAAGCAAGAGCTGTGTTAGCGGCTGTGGTGGGCGAATGCGGCGGCTAATGCTTCTTCGGGTTCGGGGCGGACGCGGAAGTCGGCGTGGGCCTCGGCGAAGAGGACCTTGTTGTCTCTTGCGATTACGTAGGTGGCGGGAATGGGCAGGCGCCAGCTTGATTCGCCGTTGACAAAGGGGATGTTGACGAGGATGGACTTGTAGTAGGTGCGGTGGTACTCGGGGACGGTATAGACGAGGCCGAATTTTTCGGCGACGAGGTTGCCGGGATCGGAGAGCACCGGGAAAGGCAGGCCGTGCTGGCCGGCCATGAAGTCGCTCTGGCGTTGGATTTGCGGGCCGATGGCGACCATGAGGCCTTCGCGCTCGCGGAGCGTGCCGTAGAGGTCGCGCCAGGCTTCAAGCTCGGTGACGCAGTAAGGGCACCAGCGGCCGCGGAAAAACTTGATGACCAGCGGACCCAGGGCGAGCATGTCTGCACTGCGGACCAGGCGGCCGTTGGCGTCGTTGAGTTCGAACTCAGGGGCGATGGCGCCGACGGGAAGGATGCGGTCTTCAATGCCGGTGGCGAAGAGCTCTTCGACGGCACGCTCGCCAACGGCCAGGCGCTCTTGCTGCACCAGGTGGCGGGTGTTAGCGGTGATCTCGTCGAGTTGGTCTTGGAGGGTTGTCATGGGCGCGGCCTCATCAAATTATCATGTCAATCATTTGGAGCATGTCGAGCAGGGTTGGCAGTTCCCCTCCTTCGGGTAGTTTCAGGGGTGGGTTCTTTCTCGCCCAGTCGACTTCATCGAGAAAGAACTCCATCTGATCTCGGTGCGTTATGTCGTAAGCCAAATTTGGGCCAATCAAAGCGCCGCAGAAGTCATTGATTGTCTTCTCTGCGCTGCGCGGGTCTGCCAGGATCAGTTCCCGCATGTAGTCATAGAGGCGTTCACGGTATTCTTCTCGATCCGGGGCCGTGGGCCCGCAAGGGACTGCCAAGTGCATGTTCGGCTCTTCGCTATCAATCAGGATCGGTGCCCAGATGTTCCATTTTCTTGAGTTGGCCAACGAAATACAATTGATCTGTTCCTCAGGTGCGTCTTCTTGTGTTGCTACGGTGCGAGAACATACTTCCTCGTCGGGGATATTGGTTAAGTTCATCAGCGGCTTAATCGGGATTCTTACCTCGCACCTTGGATAGCTCGGGCATTCCCAGAATGCACCGTTTCTGGCTCTCACCATTCTCATTGGGATTCTGTGATTGGGGCATGTTGGGTTCTCAAGGGTTGTTGCGACGCTCAGGTCGCTCAGTTTTATATTGCAAAAGACTTCGTGCTGATTCTTGCATCTCTTCACGGCGGTTTGCCCGCCAAAGATATTGAACGAAACGATTTCGCCGCATGACTCACACATGACCTTGGCGGGAGGAATGGTTGATCGCAATCCGAATGCATCATTTACCAAGATTGGAAGGTGGTCGCCGTCAAAAACTGTTATCTGATTTTCAGTTGCGTATTTGATTGCAGTTCGCGCGAGCCGCCCTGTCGATATAAAGAAAGCCCCCTCGGCACCTACGTCGTGCTTTGCGGCAATCAGGATCTGCAAGTCTCTGCGGCCGGTTAAGGCGTCTCTGTCGTAGCGCTTACACTCGACCACAAATTTCTTGTTGGCTTTGGAAATGATCGCATCTTTCCCGCCGTCATTGCTGTATGGTGTTTGATTGACCTCATAGCCCAATTCCATGAACAGGCGTGCTACCGCATCCTCGAACTCGCGAGGGCTCATTGAGAAGTATGAGTCCGACTGGGCGAGCCAAGCCTTTGACAAACGCGCAATTTCCTTGGTACGAAGGGCCTTGGACTCTGCCAGACACTTCTCCTTAAGCTCCCGTCTTTCCACCTCTTGTTGCCATTCCCTCTCTTTGAGGGCTCTTTCCGCCGCGCATAGGTCGCATGCGTTTTCGTCGGCTTTACGGATACCGTGATCGCATCGTTTCCTACCCGCTACGAACTTCCTTACAGACATCAATATTGCGGTTGTGGTCGTAACTGCCATCGCCAAAACCAAGAAGCACGGTATGAGAAGCAAGGTGACGGCCCAGAAGGCCCAAAATCGATCGTTGTGAAGGCGAGAAGCGACGAATTCTACAATATGGAATCCTATAAAATCGCAAAAAGCTATAAGCGAATAGACGACGAGAACATAAAGGCCAATGATCACGAGCCAGCCCAGGATTCTGTCAGATGCCTTGGTGTGGCCCTGAACAGTGTTCATCGTGCGGCTCGGCGTGTTTGAGCTCTTGGCCATCTCGTCATCTACTTCTGCTCGCCTCTACCGGCCGAAGCGTTGTTTGGCGCCTAGGCCCATGCCGCTGAGGCCGCCGCGCATCATCTTTGCGGCGAGGCCGCCCTTGCCCATCTGCTTGAACATTTTGGCCATCTGGGCGTATTGGCGTAGGAGCTGGTTCACGTCCTGTACTGTGGTGCCGCTGCCTGCCGCGATGCGCTTGCGGCGGGTGCCGGAGATGATTTCGTGATTGCGGCGCTCCTTGGGGGTCATGGAATTGATGATGGCTTCAAGGCGCGTGAACTGCTTTTCGTCGACGCTGCCGGCGGCCTGCTGCATGCCGGCGAAAGGGCCAACGGAGGGGAGCATTTTGAGGATGCTCTCCATTGAGCCCATCTTCTTGATCTGGCGGAGCTGGTCGCGGAAGTCTTCAAGCGAGAAGCCATCGCCGAGGAGGGCTTTCTTGGCGAACTCTTCTGACTTTTTACGGTCGAGTGTGGACTCGGCTTTCTCGATGAGGGACATCATGTCGCCCATGCCGAGGATGCGGCCCACTATTCGATCAGGATGAAAAGGCTCGAAGGCATCCGCCTTTTCACCGACGCCGAGGAACTTGATGGGCTGGCCGGTGACGTGACGAATGGAAAGCGCAGCGCCGCCGCGGGCGTCGCCGTCCATCTTGGTGAGGACCACGCCGGTGAGACCGAGACGCTTGTGGAAGTCTTCCGCGGAGTTGACGGCGTCCTGGCCGGTCATGGCGTCGGCGATGAAGAGAATCTCGGACGGGTTGAGGAGCTTCTTCAGGCGCTCCATCTCCGTCATGAGGTCTTCGTCGATATGGAGGCGGCCGGCGGTGTCGACAATAAGGGTGTCGCAGCCCATGATGACGGCTTCGCGGCGGGCTTCTTTCGCCAGACGCTCGACAAGTGCGGAGCCGGCGGGCTCGCCCTTCTGGTCGCCTTCATAGAGGCGGACTTCGACTGACTTGGCGACGACCTTGAGCTGCTCGCGGGCGGCGGGACGGTAGACGTCGACCGAGACGAGCATGGGGCGGTGGCCCCCTTTTTTGAGCCATGCGGCGAGCTTGCCGGATGTGGTGGTTTTGCCTGAGCCCTGCAGGCCAGCCATGAGGATGACGGTGGGTGGCTGCGAGGCAAATTTGAATCGCGCCGTGTCCTTGCCGAGGAGAGTGATGAGCTCGTCGCGCACGATCTTGATGACCTGCTCGGAGGGCGAGAGGGCGGTGAGGACCTCGGTGCCGATGGCTTTGACGCGAATGTGCTCGATGAGGTCGCGAACGACGTTGAGGTTGACGTCGGCTTCGAGCAGGGCTACGCGGATTTCACGCAGGGCTTCGGCGATGTTCTCTTCAGTGAGCGTGCCCTGGCCGCGGAGGCTCTTGAAAGCGCGCTGGAGCTTGTCTGTGAGGTTTTCAAACATGGTCAATTTCAGTGTATCGCGAGGGCGGGTGGGCGATGGAGTTAGAGGAATCCCAGGGAGCCCTGGCAAACCCGGCGGGCCGTGGAAGGGGTCGAAGTTTAAGAGTCGTGATTTCCCACCTTTGACGCGATAAAACTGCGCCAGGATGGGGCACCCAGATTTTGCGGGATCGAGCAGAGAGCTATTCGGCGGGGGCGATGAGGTATTGCTCCAATTTGCCGTCGGGGTAGGTGTAGGTGGTGAGGGACAGGTGCTTACCGGGGTAGACGATTTCGAAGGAGCGGAAGGTCATGCCGCCGCGGAGCGCGGTGCGGGTTTGGCGGAAGGTCAAGGGCTCGCCGAGAGGGGCGAGGCTGGACTGGAAGTCGGCGAGAGCTTCAGGGGTGAAGTAGTCGCTGAGGTTGGGGGCGAGGAGAGCGCGGTCGATGCAGCCCTGCTGAAGGCCGTGGAAGATATCGAGGGCCTGTTGCTCTTCAGGGGTTGGCGGGTAGCCGGCAACGATGGGGGCGGCAAGGCGGGCGATGATGCCGGCTGCTCCGACAGCGTCCTGGTTGGTGAGTACGGCTACGGCGGCGCCGTCGTCGATGAGGACTTCGTTATCGGAGACGAAGCCGGAGACTTCGCCGCCGTGCTCGATCAGGCGATGTCCGTTGGTGTCGCGGACATCGACGCCGAGGCCGTAGTGGGTGCCCTGGCCATTCTTGAGCGTGACCTCAGTGAACATGGTTTTATAGCTCTCGGGTTTCAGGACGGACTGGGCGAGAAGGCTCTCATCCCATAGAGCGAGATCGTGGGCGGTCATGGCGAGTTCGCCTGCGGCGAACATCCAGCCGAGGCCCTCCTTGGGAGCAACGCGCAAGGGGCCAAGGGCGTGGCGATAGTAGGGCGTGGCGTCGACCTGGGTAAGCTTGGCCTGGTCTGAGTTCCATACGGAGGTCATGCCGAGGGGGCGGAAGATGTTGTGTGTGAGGAAGTCAAAATACGGCGCGCCGGTGACTTTCTCGACGATGGCGCCGGCGATGACGAAGTTGGTGTTGGAGTACTGCCATTGGGTTCCTGGCTCGAAGTCGAGGGGTTTCCTGGCCCATGTGTCGAGGATCTGCTGGGCGGTCTCGGGGTGGAGCATGGTGGTCATCACGTAGTCCTCGGGCCAGTAATCCTGATAGCCGGAGGTGTGGGAGAGGACCTGGCGGATGGTGACTTCATCTCCGCGGGTGAGGCCAGGCAGGTACTTGCCGATGGGGTCGTTGAGGGAGAGCTTGCCCTCTTCCTGGAGGAGAAGGATGGCGGTGGCGGTGAACTGCTTGGAGATTGAGCCGATGGAGTAGCGCATCTCCGGCGTGGCGGGGATGGCGGGTGTTTTGTCCGTGGCCAGGCGGGCGCTGCCATAGGCATGGGTGTAGACGAGCTTGCCGTGCTGAACAATGGCGACGGAGGCGGAGGGAACGCCGGTCTGCTCCAGAACCTGGCGGGCAATGCGGTCGATTCGGTTGCGGAGGGCTGGGTCGATCGTGCTGACGGTTTGGGCGGCGCCGGTTGCGGTCAACAGAGCGGAGAGAAGGGCGGGAGTGAGAATGTTTTGAAGGCGGGTCATCGGAACCTCATTCATATATGACGGTGCACAGGATGCGGATACCGACAAAGGTATCAGAATGGTATGGACTGATCGCGCGGTGCGGTAGGCTGGCATAGGCGGCCAAGAGTGCGGATGAAGTTGGAGCCTGCCGGAGGTGTGGATGGAGCGGTTAATTGCGGGGCACAAGCGGTTCTTGAAAGAGGTATTTCCAGGGCGGCGGAGCCATTTTCACCTGCTGTCAGAAGGGCAGGCGCCGGAGTGGCTGTTCATTACCTGCTCAGACTCACGTGTGGTTCCGGACCTGGTGCTGGGGACTGAGCCGGGGGACCTGTTCATTACGCGGAATGCAGGCAACGTGGTGCCGATTACGAGCCAGGATGTGGACGGGTGCACGGCCACGATTGAGTACGCGGTGAATGTGCTGAAGGTGCGGGACGCGATCCTTTGCGGGCACTCGGACTGCGGGGCATTGAAGGCGGCCCTGGATCACACGGCGCTCGAAGGCCTGCCCAAGGCCGAGCGCTGGCTGAACCACGTTGAGGCGGCGTTTGTGTATAGGCAGCCGCTTAATCCGGCGGATGGGGAGAGCGCTGAGCTGGCGTCGCTGATTAGAGGGAACGTGGTGGCGCAGTTGATGAATCTGAAGGCGCAACCCGCGGTAGTGCGAGCGGTGGAGCAGGGGCGGCTGAGGGTGCACGGGTGGTACTACGACATTCTGACGGGGCGGATTGAGGAGTACGACGAGGGGTTGCGGCGGTTTGTGCCCTGGGCGGAGTAACGAGGCCGGTCGCCATTCTCTCGACTTCCAACAGGAAGCTGGCGGAAGAAGCCATGGCGGCGGGGGTACGGGTGTTTTGGGATCCGACTTGGGGAGATTGCAATTAGAGGAGATGGATCTGAACTGGTAAATGATGGTTGGGCGGTGAAACGCTCGGTGTTCTTGGCTGTTCGGCTTTTGAGATATTCCTAAGTCTCAAAAGCGAGACCTGCGGCACCCGGAGAGAGTGTGCTTGCGGGCGAGGTGCGGCTTCACATAATTCCGTTCTGGGTGCGCCACGCTGCGATGATTGGGCGATGGATTGAGATGTCACTTGTAATACATGATGTATGCTTTCCGATTATGGAACGCCGTGATTTCCTGAAACAGGTATCTGCATTCACAGTCACATCCAGTGGAAGCGTGCGCGCCGCTGACGACACGAAGTTTGTTGTGGCTCAAAGCGTCTTTGGAATGGTTCGTGGCGTTGACGTCCAGGGCATCAAGATCTTTAAGGGTATTCCTTACGGCGGGGATACATCCGGCAAGAATCGTTTCCGGCCCCCGGCGCGACCGGCACCTTGGACCGGCGTGCGCGATGCACTCAGTTGGGGCCACAAAGCCCCGCAACCTACTCTGACGATGCCAATGGAGATCCGGACACTTTTTGAACCATTCGACGGCCCGCAAGCCGAGGATTGCCTCGTGCTGAATGTATGGACGCCTGGACTGAAAGTTGGTGGAAGGCGTCCGGTTATGGTCTGGTTGCACGGCGGGGGATTCGTTAGTGGATCCGGTTCGGACGCTCTATATGACGGACAGGCGCTGGCGAAAAGTGGGGACGTCGTTGTGGTCACGATCAATCACCGGCTTGGCTGCCTCGGATTTTTAGACCTATCCGATCTGGGCGGTTCGGGCTATGAGAGCTCTGGAAATGCCGGCATGCTCGATATCGTTGCTGCACTGAAATGGGTCCGCGACAATATCGAGGGCTTCGGCGGCGACTCAGGGAACGTAACGGTATTTGGCCAGTCCGGCGGTGGCGGCAAAGTCGCGACCCTCTTCGGTATGCCCGCGGCCAAGGGCTTGTTTCACCGCGGGATCGACGAGAGCGGAGCGCGTTTTTTGCCCGTCTCGCGCGAGGCGGCGACTCGCACAGCCGACCTGTTTTTGAACGAGCTCAACTTGGACCGAAGCCAAGTCTCGAAGCTGCACGAGATGCCGCTCGAGCGACTGATCGCTGCGCAAGCTGCGGTGCGGCGTCATGCGCCGCCCGTGGATTTTGGACCCGTACTAGATGGCGCTGCAATATCCGGGCAGTCATCCACGCCGGTTGCGACACAGTTCGCGGCAGATGTTCCGCTGATGGCTGGCACGACGCATGACGAAATAACAGGCTTCATGCAAGGCGATCACGAACTTTACTCACTGAATGAACAGGGGCTGCGGTCACGCGTTAGAGCATTCGTCAAGACCGATGCGCAGTGCGATGCTTTGCTCAGCGGCTATCACCGGGCCTATCCCGAGGCCTCGCCGACCGATCTGATGATCCAGATCGGCACAGATCAACGATTTCGCATGCCTGTGATTAGGTTGACCGAAGACAAAGCGACGCTCCAGAGTGGGCCAGTGTATGCGTATCGCTTCGATTGGAAGTCACCCGCCTTCGGCGGAAAATATCGGGCAACGCATGGCATAGAGGTTCCATTCGTATTCAATAATATCGGTCTGGTACGACACTGGACCGGTGATAACCAGGAAGCGCATGCTCTGGCTCGGAAGATGAGCTCGACGTGGGCCGCTTTCGCCAGAAGCGGCAATCCAAATATTAAGGAGCTGCCGCATTGGGATCCCTATACCCTACAGGACCGAGCGACCATGATCTTCGATACGAACAGCCGTGTGCAGAACGACCCCGGGGGGCCAGCACTGCGGGCGGCTTGGCAGGGCTTAGACTAACGGCTGTCCAACAAAGGCCGGTCCGAAGACCCTCCGAAATGGCTTTATACTCGCTAACGGACTGCGCCCCACACTCAATTTCACGCTGAACCAACACAGGGGCGCAGTCTGCGAAACCTCCACCGCGATCATCGTGGTTTCTGATCCCACAAGCCTCGTACCCGCAGACGCTTTGGTCTTCAAGGGAGTTCAAGCCCTCAGTAACTGGCAAGAAATAGTCGATACTGCAGTTGCCAATAGCACAGCATGTGGGCAGACGACAATCGTAGCCTCGCCCTCGCTGAGCGGTGCTGCACGCCAGTTTGTTACGCGATTCACAAGCTACGGTAATAAACGCTATTGGGTGGTGTTCGGAGACAACACTGCGGTTACCAACTTTCTTTACGACGGCTGGGTTTACGTGGCTCGTCCATCAAGCACGATTGGCAACGTCGAATTTGATATGAACCAGGTGATGTCAAAAGGGCAGACAGTGATCTACGGATTCCAGTGCGACGGCTACAGCGGAACGTGGGACTATATGGCGAACGAGGGAACTCCAGAAGCCCCGTCGGACCAGTGGTTGCACTTGGCATTTCCGTGCAATCCGCGGAACTGGAGCACCAATGCCAGGCATCAAGTGCAGATCACATATTCGCGCGATGCATATGGAACAGTCACTTACCAATCGGTCTGGTTCGATGGGGTGGAGGAGGATTTGAACGCCACGGTTTATTTGGATAATCTGACTGTTTATAGCTGGTGAGGGAATTCTTTTTATGAGCGGCGATTGTCTCCAATCGCCGCTCAACCACCCTCAGGAGTCGAGGGTGCTGCCTTTTCACGATCGCCGTTTTCGAGTTCCGGGCTTGGATGCCGCCGATGCTTCCCGTACATACCTGCGCATACTCCAGGCCATCGGCTAAGCGCTTGCTGCGATTTAATCGCACCATCGAATCGCAAGCACTTGGCCATCCTGTCTCAATCGAAGAAAGTACGATCCTCGTCCGACAGATGCGCTTTGGCTGCCGGGACATTGAAAGTCACTCCGAGGCCCGGTTTGTCCCACACATCAATGAAGCCTTTCTTGACGATCGGATGGGGCAACCCTTCGAGAATGTCGTACCACCAGGAAGGATTGCCGATCGGACACTCGAAAGCGATATAGTTGTCCGGCAGGGTGGCAGCCAAGTGAACCTCCGCGGCCAGTCCGATCAGTCCGTCCAATACCCCGTGAGGAGCGACCAGGATGCCGTGAAGGTTCGCGTACTCCGCTATCCATTTCAGTTCCGCTAGACCGCCGACATCTTCAGGGTCGGGGCCGATTACATTCACAGCTTGAGTCTCGATGAGATCCTTGAAGTTCTCCCGGAGGTAAATCTCCTCGCCGGTGTGAATCGGGGTGGACGTGCTGTCGGTCACCTCTTTGAACACCTGGGCGTTCGGGTATTGAGTGTAATCGCCTGTGATCATGTCTTCGAGCCACGCCAGGTGAAGCGGCTCCATTGCGCGCGCAAACCGGATTGCGTCCTTGACTGTCCAGCCGGGTCCGCAGTCCAGGGCGAGCCCGACCTCATCCCCGCAAACTTTTTTCATAGCTTCGGCGCAAGCGACCCAATGATCAAATCCACGTTCCGTCAGCATGCCGTAATCGGGATGCGGCTGTCCTTTCCGTGGTTCGCCGTACCAGGCGTTGGGAACGGCGGTCATCATGTCCGCAACGTGAAAGGAGATTTGCTGTTTGATCAGCGTGAAGCCCTCCGGCGCCGCCTTCATTTTGGCCATGGCCTCGGCGAAATCCTCGGGCATGTAGCCCTTCATCGGAAAGCGAAGGCCTCCGTTGTAGATGCGAACGCGGTCCCTGAGCTTGCCGCCCAGCAGCTTGTGCACCGGCAGTCCGGCGACCTGTCCGGCGATGTCCCAGAGCGCAATCTCGATGGCGCTTACGGCCGCTCCCCATGGCTTGAATCCGCCCAAGAGGCGGATCTTCTGCATGATGCTTGCGATGTTTGTTGGATCCTCGCCGATAAGATAGCGCTTGTAAAATAGCACCATCGGCTTCAGGTACGGCTTGGCAGACTCTGCCTGACCATATCCGGAAATGCCCTGATCGGTAACAACTCGAACCACCGGACTATTGCCGATGACTGCGCACTTGAGGTCCGTGATTTTGATTGATATAGCCCCCGACCGTTTGTCCTGGCCCACCATCGGCTGTGCGCCGAGTGCCGCAGCGGCCGCCATCCCCGAAAGCGATCCAATAAATCCTCTACGCGTGAAATTTTTCATCGGTTACTCCTCCTGGAACGTCAATTTAATACCGAGTGCGGTTACCGAGTAGCAATGAGTGTCAGAACGCATTTGTTCTGGCTGAGCCCATTCGAGTTTTCGAATAGCCTCCTGATTCTAAGGGCCCAACAGCTTTGTGGGCGAGCAAGAACCGAAAACCTACCTAATGCTCAATGCACTGGCGGTGAGTCGGCGTGCATTACAGGCTTTTTGAAGAGCCAGGTGGCGGTGGCGCAGAAGAAGGCCAGGACGGCTGTCCAGCGGAAGACATCGACATAGGCGAGGAGCGCCGACTGCTGCATCATCATGCCGTAGAGCAGGCCGAAGGAGCCGGGGCGGGCGGCCGAGGGGTTGACATGGTGGCCGAGATAGGCGGCCATGGCGGCGGACTTTTGCTGAAGCACGGGGTTGGTTGGACTGAGGTTGGCGCCCAGGTAGGTCTGGTGAAGGGCGGCGCGGCGGATGAGAGCGGTGGTGGCCATGGAGATTCCGATGGACCCGCCGATGTTGCGGAGCATGTTGAACAGGCCCGTGGCATTGCCCATCTCTTCACGGGGAATGGTAGAGGTGGCCATGGTTGCCAGAGGGACAAAAACGAAACTGAGGGCAAAGCCTGTGAGAGTGATCGGGATCAGCAACGTGTACGGGCCGATGTCGAGGTTGACGGTTCCGAAGACGAGGGCGCAGATGCCGAAGGCGAGGAATCCGCCGCTGAGGAGGATGCGCTGGTCGACGCGAGAACCGAGGAAGCCGACCATGGGTGACCCGATGAAGGAGCCGATGCCGCGCGGGCCGACGACGAGGCCTGCGGTGAAGGCGGTGTAGCCGAGCACCTCCTGGTAGTAGAGGGGCAGGATGGCGATGGTGATGTAGATGGCCATGCCGAGCATGGCGATCATGAAGCAGCCGGTACGGAAGTTACGGTCCTTGAGGACGTGCAGGTCGACGAGGCCTTTGGGGTGAGTCCAGGAGTGCCAGAGCCAGCCGATGAGGGCGAGGACCAGGGCCGTGACCGCCCAGCGCACCCAGATGGCGCCGAACCAGTCGTCTTCCTGGCCCTTGTCCAGGACGATTTGAAGCGCGCCGGTCCAGACCATGAGCAGGCCGAAGCCGATGTTGTCGAATGGACCGACTTTGGCGTTCTTGATGTAGGGCGGATCGTGGACGAAACGGCTGATGAGGACGACCGCGAGGATGCCGACAGGGATATTGATGTAGAACGCATAGCGCCAACTGAACGTATCCGTGAGCCAGCCGCCGAGCGTGGGCCCGATGACTGGAGCCAGCACGATGCCGAGTCCGTAAGCGGCCATGGACATGGAACGCTTGGAGACGGGGAAGCTCTCGAGCAGGATGGATTGCGAGAGCGGCTGGAGTGCGCCTCCTCCGGCGCCCTGCATAACGCGGGCGAGCAGAATTACGCCGAGAGACGGGGCCGCTCCGCAGAAGAACGATGCGATGGTGAAGATAGTGACGCAAATGAGCAGGAAGCGCTTGCGTCCGAAGCGGCGGGCGAACCAGTTGGAGGCGGGCAGAATTACGGCGTTGGCGACCAGGTAACTGGTGAGAACCCAGGTGGCCTCGGAGTTGGAGGCGGAGAGCGAGCCGGCGATGTAGGGCAAGGCCACCGAGGCAATGGCGGTGTCGAGCACCTCCATGAAGGTGGGGAGCATGACGGAGACGGTGACCAGCCACGGGTTGACGCCCTGGGTGAGCGGATAGCGAGCTTGGGCGGCGGCGGTGGTCATTACAAGCGAACATTTGAGGGTAAACGATTGGGGGAGTGGAAGCCAGTGATGGGAGAAACAGCGCTCAGATTTTGGCTCTTAGCTTCAGATTTGCGAGTGCGAGCGGCATGAGGGAATCGCGGCACTTCAGGCGGGGCATCTTCAATTTTTATTAAGGCTCCGCATTGATGAAGGCTGGCCGCCGGCTAAATGGTGGGTCCTAAGGCGGGCGCCATTCGTCCTTCGACATAGCGCACACACAATGTCGCACACACTGCGCCCGGCCAGTACGGTGGGAAGGACTCTCAGAGGTTTTGAGAAGGGTATGCTTGTGTGGAATTCAAGGTTGCGTTTTGAAAGGACGAATCCGTTGCTTAGACAAATTGTTTGCGGTGCACTGTTCCTGACATTGATTCCATCGGTTTGCACGGCTCAGAATTCCACGGCGCATGCAGCGGCCGTGGCGCGTGCCAAGGCGATTGTGAGCCGAATGACGCTGGACGAAAAGATCAACCAGATGCATGGAATCCGCGATGGCGAGAAGTTCCGCCTGGTCCCTGCGCTTCCTCGGCTCAATGTTCCGGAGTTCCACATTACCAATGGGCCTGCGGGTGTAAGCCTGGGTTCGGGAGGCCGGCAGAAGGCCGCCACTGCGCTGCCCTCGCCAACGGCGCTGGCTGCCACATGGGACCTGGAACTGGCACATCTTTATGGAGCCGTCGGCGGGGCGGAGGCGCTAGCGCTGGGCTCTGAATTGCTGGAAGGTCCGGACATCAACATCATTCGAGTGCCGCAAAACGGCCGCGCATTTGAGAACTACAGCGAGGATCCGTTCCTCACAAGCCGCATTGCCGTGGCCGACATTCAGGGCATCCAAAGTACGGGCGCGCTGGCTAACGTGAAGCATTTTCTTGCGAACAACCAGGAGACCAATCGCAACTCGATCAACGAGATTATCGATGAGCGGGCGCTCAGGGAGATTTATCTGCCGGGCTTTGAAGCTTCTGTGAAAGAGGGCCACGTTGCTTCGCTGATGTGCGCCTACCCGCGCATTAACGGAGACTTTGCCTGCGAGAACAAGGCGTACTTGAACGACATTCTAAGGAAGGAGTGGAAGTTCGACGGTTTCGTCATCTCCGACTTTGGAGCCACGCATAGCACCGCAAAAAGCATAGAGGCGGGGCTGGACGTTGAGTTCCCCATGGGCCGCTTCTACGCAGAGCCCCTGAAACAGGCAGTGCAATCGGGGCAGGTGACGCAGACCGCCCTGGATGAGGCGCTGGTGCGCCGCTTTACGAAGATGATCGAGTTCGGACTCTTTGGCGCGCAGAAGAAGGTTCCAGCGCTTGATGTTCTGAAGGACGGACAGGCTTCAAGGAAGATTGCCGAAGAGGGCATGGTTTTGCTGAAGAACGACTCCGATGTTCTGCCGCTTGATCGGACAAGGCTCAGAGGGGTTGCTCTCATCGGGCCTTACGCGGTGCGCACTCTGACGGGCGGTGGTGGCAGCGCCGATGTGCTGCCCCTGTACACGGTGGAGCCCTTCAACGGAATCCGGCGGCAGTTGATTCCGCGCGGCTTTCGGGGCGGCGCGCAGGTCATTGACGGAAACGACCTGGCTACCGCGGCCAAGCTCGCCAAGGCCAGCGATGTGGCCATTGTGATGGTGGGCGCAAACGAGGGAGAGGGAGCGGATCATCCAATCGATCTTTCGCCGGAGCAGAACAAGCTGATTGAGACTGTGAGTGCGGCCAATCCGAAGACGATCGTTGTGCTGAAGACGGGGAGCGCAGTACCCATGCCGTGGCTGGACAAGGTTGCTGCTGTGCTTGAGGCATGGTATCCGGGCGAGGAGGATGGGAATGCCGTTGCGAGAGTTCTGTTCGGCGAGGTCAATCCCTCCGGAAAGCTGCCCGTGAGCTTTCCGAAGTCAGCGCAGGACACACTTGCGCGCGATACGGAGCAATATCCCGGGAATGGCAAGGAAGTGCATTACAGCGAGGGCATCAACGTGGGGTACCGCTGGCTGGAGACGAATGGGATCAAGCCGCTGTTTCCGTTTGGATATGGGCTTTCGTACACGACATTCGGCTACTCGAAACCCAGCTTGACTGACTTGCCCGGCCACAAGGGAGTAACCGTGGCATTCCAGGTGCAGAACACTGGGAAGGTGGCCGGGGCAGAAGTGGCTCAGGTGTACGTCGGCTTTCCAAACATCGAGGAAGGCAATGAGCCGCCTCGCCAGCTCAAAGGGTTCGAAAAGGTATATCTGGAGCCGGGAGCGTCCAAGACTGTCACGATCACCCTCAATCCACGGGCCTTCTCCTACTGGTCGACAGCAAAGCATGACTGGGCTGTTGCGCCCGGCCCCTACAAGATCATGATTGGGGCCTCGTCGGAAGATATCCGTCTGGAAGCGGTAACCAAGGCACCTTAAGCTCGGGACTGCGTTTCCTCTGGGGTCCGGATGCACACATCACTGGGCCCCAGGCTGGTCTCTTCTACTTACTGTATGGATCTCAGGTAGGCGACCAACTGCCAGCGCTGCTCGGTGGGGAGGCTGGACCAGGACGGCATTCCGTGGGCGAGATCGCCCTGACGGAGGAACCACTCGATGTCACCGTCGGTTGCGGAGCGCAGGATTTCGCTGTGCAGGGAAGGGCGCTTGTGGCCGTCACCGCGGGCGTCAGCTTTATGGCACTGGGCGCAGTGGTCGCTGTAGACCATGACGCCGGCTGCGATCGCGTCCGGTTGGTCGGCAAGTGGATTGACGCGCGCGTGATCCTTGGCCGGGATGTGATCCCAGTGAGAATGGGCGGCTGCGGCCAGAGCGAGCGTGGCGCAGAACGCGAGAGAGAAGAACGAAAGAACGGAGCGACGGGAGCGGCTCATTGCGCACCTCCGTTGGCGGAGTGGAACCAGTTGCCAATCTGATTGAACTCATAGGCCACACCGACGCGGTAGACGCGGGCGAGACTCGTGGTCGTGAGGCCGAAGCCGGGAGAAAAGCTGAGGTGGACACCTTTGGGAAGTTGCCAGCCGATGAGGGGAGCGATGTAGTGCGAGGTGTCGCGGAGGGTGAGGGCGGCGGTGTCTCCGAGGCCGCCGTAGACTTCGGCGCCGGCGATGAATTTATCTGCACAGAACGTACAGGCGTGGCCGGCCGCTCCACGCAAGGGACGAGCGGCGCCGATGGCGTAGCCGAATTCCCACGGTTGATGGCCAAGGTTCTTTTCGGCGATGAAGTTTTCTGAGATGTTCCAGTCTCTGACGTTCGAGGAGAGGATGAGCTTGAGTTCGGCCTCGTGCTTATGTTCGCGGCGGGCGTCGCCGTTGGGGTTGGCCAGGTCGGATTGACCGTCGTGACCGACGACTTCGAGGATAGTTTTGTCGGCGCCGGAGATGCTTTCGTATTCGACGTAGAGGACAGGATTGATTGCATGGTCGCGCATGAGGGGGCGGACGCGGTTCTCGATGCGGAAACCGGTGAAGAGGGTGGAGTCCTGGACGGTGGCCTGGCCGTCAAGATAGAGCTCGGAGGTCCACCAGGCGAAGACACCATACTCGAATTCGAGGGCGGTGGCGCCGTAGTGAGTACTGTCATCGGGTCGGGCCAAGGCGGTTTTGGACTCGATTTCGAGGTTGCCGGGCTCCTCGAGGTCGTGGGAGTAGGTGACGAAGTAGGGCTTTTCCTGGGCGCTGGCGGCGGCAGCGAGCCAAAGGGGCAGGCAGAGTGCCAGCCGGGCGGTGGGACGGAGAGCCGTTATGAGCGGATTGAAGAGCAAGATGAAGTCTCCTTACAATTAGGACTAAATAAGTCGTAGTTAAATAAAGACTAAATTGGTCCTATATTGATTGCAAGGGGTGCGTTCCACATGGAGGGATGGGGTATATGCGGCTGTAAAAGGCTTTAAAAATCTATAGATACAACGTCTGCAAAGGGCTGTAAGAAGGCTATTGATAGATGGAGCTATCCCACCTTAGCCACGAAAACAAAGACGAGGCGAAGGTGGGCACCGGCTTTGGTTGGGATACCCTCTTTCCGGAAATACCTGCTCTGGTTGGAGTACCAACTTCCTGGGGCACCCGGTTTGGGTGGAGCGTCGGCTTTTTGGGACAGCTGGGCTGTTGTGGGGAAAAGAGCCAATAGCTTACTAGAATTCAATCAAATAAAGTTGACACTAAGTCACTCAATAATGCATCTTATAAGAGTCAGAATTTTACGGAACAGGCAGGGAAATCAACCATGGGAAAGATCATAGGCATTGACCTTGGCACCACGAACTCGTGTGTTGCCGTACTGGAGGGCGGAGAGCCCAAAGTCATTCCAAATGAAGAGGGTGCGCGAACCACGCCCTCGATCGTCGCGTTCTCCAAGAGCGGCGAGCGGCTGGTGGGCCAGGTGGCCAAGCGGCAGGCGATCACCAACCCGGAGAACACCATTTTCTCCATCAAGCGGTTTATGGGCCGGCGTTACAACGAAGTAAACGACGAGATGAAGATGGTGCCCTTCAAGGTGGTGCAGCAGGGTGACCACGTGGGCGTGCTGGCGCAGGGCAAGGAGTACACCCCGCCCGAGATTTCGGCCATGATTCTGCAGAAGCTGAAGCAGAGCGCCGAGGCCTACCTGGGCGAGACGGTGACCGAGGCCGTAATCACGGTGCCGGCTTACTTTAACGACGCGCAGCGGCAGGCCACCAAGGACGCGGGCAAGATTGCCGGCCTTGACGTAAAGAGAATCGTCAACGAGCCGACGGCGGCTGCGTTGGCTTACGGGCTCGACAAGAAGAAGGACGAGACGATTGCCGTGTACGACTTCGGCGGCGGCACCTTTGACATTTCGATTCTTGAAGTGGGCGAAGGCGTGATTGAGGTCAAGTCGACCAACGGCGATACGCACCTGGGCGGCGACAATCTCGACCAGCGCATTGTGGACTGGCTCATTGCCGAGTTCAAGCAGGAGTCGGGGCTCGACCTGAGTTCGAAGGGCAACGAGATGGCGTTGCAGCGTTTGAAGGACGCCGCGGAGAAGGCCAAGATCGAGTTGTCGACGACCATTGAGACGGAGATCAATCTTCCGTTTGTCACCGCCGACGCGAGCGGGCCGAAGCACCTGGTGCGCAAGCTGACGCGCGCCAAGCTCGAGCAGCTTGTTGAAGATTTGCTGAACCGCTCGCTGGAGCCGTGCAAGAAGGCGATTGCCGACGCCGGCGTGAAGATCAGCGACATCGACGAAGTGGTGCTGGTGGGCGGACAGACGCGCATGCCCAAGATCCAGGAACTGGTGAAGACGCTGTTCAGCCGCGAGCCCCATCGTGGCGTGAATCCCGACGAAGTTGTCGCGATTGGCGCGGCGGTGCAGGCGGGCGTGTTGGCCGGCGAAGTTAAGGACCTGCTGTTGCTGGACGTGACGCCGCTGACCTTGTCGATTGAAACGCTGGGCGGCGTGGCTACGGGCATGATTCCGCGCAACACGACGATTCCGACCAAGAAGACGGAGACGTTTTCGACGGCGGCGGACTCGCAAACGGAAGTCGAAGTCCATGTGCTTCAGGGCGAGCGGCCACTGGCTGCACAGAACCGCACGCTGGGCAAGTTCAAGCTGGCGGGGATTCCACCGGCGCCGCGCGGAGTGCCGCAGATCGAGGTTACCTTCGACATCGACGCCAACGGAATTCTGAATGTGACGGCGAAGGACAACGCGACCGGCAAGGACACGCGCATCACCATCACTTCGAGCTCGGGCCTGAGCAAGGACGAGGTCGAGAAGATGGCCAAGGAAGCAGAGGCACACTCGGCCGAGGACAAGGAGAAGCGCGAGGAGATTGATGCGCGCAACTCGCTGGATGGCATGGTCTACAACATCGAGAAGATGCTGAAAGACAGCGGCGACAAGATCCAGGGTCCGGAGAAGGGCGAGGTGGAGACGGTGCTTGCGGAGTCGAAGAAGGTTCTGGAAGGCACGCCGACTTCGGGCGAGCTGAAGGCCGCGCACGAGAAGCTGACGCAGGCAAGCCACAAACTGGCCGAGGTGATGTACAAGGCCAACGCGGCGGCTGCTTCCGCGGCGCCGGGCGGACCTTCGGACGGGGGCGCCGCGGGTGCGAGCTCCGAGCAGAAGAAGGACGAAGGGGTGATCGACGCGGAGTATGTGGACGTGGACGAGAAGAAGTAAGGACTGGCCGTCCAGGCGTACCCGCCGTTCCGGCGGGAAACTTTGGGGTGGGCGACAAGTGTCGTTCACCCCAAGTTGTTCATTGACGGCCGACATGAGCCTTTCCCGAGAATTGACCCGTTAATACGGCGGGTAACATGCGCTAGAAAAGCTCGAAGAATCCAGTAGGATGAATTGAGTTAAGAAAACACACATGCCGACTACACAAAATAAGGATTATTACGCGACGCTTGGGGTGAAGAAGACTGCCACGTCGGATGAGATTCGGAAGGCGTTCAGGAAGGCTGCGCGCAAATATCACCCGGATGTGAACCCGAACGACAAGCGGGCGGAGGAGAAGTTCAAGGAGATCTCCGAAGCCAACGATATTTTGAGCGACGAGAAGAAGCGGAAGGTGTATGACCAGTTGGGATTCTACAGCGACCAGATTGACCCGGCGCAGGCAGAGGCGTACGCGCGGCAGCAGAACGCGGGCGGGGGCGGGCGGTCGCAGGTGGATTTTGACGGGTTCGACTTTTCTGGCTTCGGCGGGCCGGGTCACGCGCAGGCGCAGCAGGGCGGCGCAGGGTGGGGAGGCAGCTTCAAGGATATCTTCTCGGGGATTTTTTCCGGTGCGCAGCATCCTCAGCAACCGCGCGGGCCGCAGCCGGGAACCGATCTTGAATACCAGGCGACAGTGGACTTCTGGACGGCGATTCGAGGCGGGCAGGCGCGTATTCAAATCAATCGGCAGGAGACATGCCCCACCTGCCATGGGCAGGCGCATACGGGCGGTGCGATGCAGTGTCCGGAGTGCAACGGCACAGGGCAGGTAACGCAGATGGGCGGGCGGATGAAGTTCAACATTCCATGCCCGCGCTGCAATGGGACGGGCCGCACGTCGAATGCGTGCGGGACCTGCCACGGCGAGGGGACGATCAACAAGAGCGAGGCTGTGGAGTTCCGCATCAAGGCGGGGACGCGCGACGGGCAGCGGATACGGCTGCAGGGCAAGGGCAATGCCGGAGTGAACGGCGGGGCGGCAGGGGATCTGTTCCTGATTGTGCGTACCGGGCCGCATCCGGTGTTTACGCGGGTTGGCGACGATATTCAATTGACGGTGCCG
The DNA here is from genome assembly GCA_035945795.1 of Occallatibacter sp. Classification (GTDB taxonomy): domain Bacteria; phylum Acidobacteriota; class Terriglobia; order Terriglobales; family Acidobacteriaceae; genus Telmatobacter. Next base: position 10,769 of record DASYZU010000040.1, on the reverse strand, counting down.
GTGACGGTGCCGGAGGCTTCGCTGGGCGCGAAGGTGGATGTGCCGACGATTGATGGACGTGCGCAGTTGAAGATTCCTCCAGGCACGCAGAGCGGGCAGAAGCTGCGTATGCGGGAGCGGGGCGTTGAGAATTCGCAACGAGCCGATCAGCGCGGCGACCAGATTGTGACGGTTGAAGTGGTGGTGCCGCATCTGCAGGACGAGCGCAGCCGCGAGATCATGCGCGAGTTGGCCAAGCTGAATAACCAGGATCCGCGCGTGGCGCTGTTTGAGAAGCTGTGACGAAGACAGCGGACAGTGAACAGAGACTTGGGTGCCTAGTTGAGTACTTATCTAGCGGAACGATTACGGTAAGCTGATTTCGGGAAAGTTGCTATGGCGGCTAAACGCAAATCGAAGGGTGTGTACATGATCTCGGCGGTGGCTGAGATGTATGAGATTCATCCGCAGACGCTGCGGCTCTATGAGCGCGAGGGGCTGCTGAAGCCGTCGCGCAGTGAGGGCAATACACGCTACTACACGGACGAGGACCTGGAGCGGCTGGAGTTCATCCTGAACCTGGCGCGGGATCTGGGCGTGAACATTGCGGGGATCGCGATCATCCTGCAGATGCGGGAACGGATGGAAGAGATGAACCGGCAAATGCAGAGCTTTGTGGAATACGTGCGGACGGAGATGCTGACGCGGTTCCAGCAGGCAGCGCCTTCGTCGGGCGCGGCAATTGTGCCCATGCGCAGGCCAGTGGTTGTGCCTAAGCCGGTGACGGGGAAGAAGGCATAGTTTCTTGCGATCCCACCCTAGCCGCAAAAACAAAGACGCGGCGAGCATGGGGCACCCCGATATCAGCCGCAAACTCAAAAAATCACCTCGTGAAATCCAGCGCATTGCACTCGCTCCAGAGCGGGTATTCTTAATGCTGCATGTCGTACGTTCTGTTTGGCCTTGCTTGCTTCGGTGTGGTGACGTCTACCGTGTTTGCGGGGATGGTGCTGTGGGCTGTGCCGCGCTATTTACGCGAGCGGCGGGCGGCGTTGACGGCGCTTGCTGCGCGGCCGGGGTTTACGCCGCCGTTGACGCTGTTGAAGCCGGTGCATGGGGCGGAGCCGGGGCTTGAAGCGCATCTCGCGACTTTTTTCGAGCAGGATTATCCGGAGTACGAGATTCTGTTCTGCGCGCGGGCTGCGAATGACGCGGGGCTTGAAACGGCGCGGCGGGTGGCGGGGCGATATCCGAACGTTACGGCGAAGTTTCTTTCTACCGGCGGAGAGCCCGATTACATCAATGCAAAAGTTGCCTCGCTCGAATTGATGGAGGTGGAGGCGGCCTTCGAGATTCTGGTGATAAGCGACAGCGACGTGCGCGTGTCGCCCGATTATCTGCGGGCGGTGGCGCTTCCGTTTACCGACGAAAAAGTCGGCGCGATGTGCTGCCCATATCGCGGCGTGGCTGCAGATGGCGGTTTGTGGGCGCGGCTTGAGGCCGTGGGCATGAGCGTGGAGATGACATCCGGGGTGCTCGTCGCGCGGATGATGGAGGGGATGCAATTTGTGCTGGGCCCGACGATGGCCTTCAGGCGCGAAGCGATCCGGCGAATGGGCGGCTTCGCCGTGACGGCCGACTATTGCGCCGACGATTTTGTGCTCGGTAACGAGACCTTCAAGCTGGGGCAGACGGTGGCGCTGAGCACGCATGCGATCGATCACATGGTGATCAATTCGAGTTTCTGGTCTTCGATGAAGCACCAGGTGCGTTGGATGAAGTCGACGCGGTTCTCACGGCCCAAGGGACACTTCGGCACGGCACTCACGTTCAGCATTCCGTTCGGGCTGCTGGCGTGGGCCGCGGCGGCGTGGATCGGCCATCCTTGGTGGGGATTCGCGGTGTTTACGTGGAGCGTTGCGACTCGGCTGGCACTGGCGGTTGCGGTAGGCGGAATGGTGGTTGAAGACCGCAGCTGGTTTGGATTGCTGGTGCTTTACCCGGTGCGCGATCTGATGGGATTCGGATTCTGGGCGGCTAGTTATTGGGGGCGAAAGATTCTGTGGCGTGGGCGGGTGTTTGAGCTGCTACCCGGAGGGAAGATGCGGGCGGCGAGATAACGGTGATTTGTGGTATCCCACCCATGCTGCAAAAGCGCGTCAAGGATGCGGCACACAAACTGTCTGGGTGAACGGACAGAAAACGAACCCGGCCCTGTAGATTCCCAGGTCTCAAAATTGAGACCTGGGGCACCCAGCTTTTCCTAATGAGAATCTAATTCAGCGGCCTATCGGTCCACATGGTTTTGTCGGCCAGCGATTGGACCTGGTAGAGGCGGCCGGCTAACAACTGCTCCACCTTGGACTGGTTGATGTCTTCGGCGAAGATCCACTTGCGTTCGCCTGTTCCCCACATCTTGGAGAGCTCATCTTCGCTGATGTCGATCTTTGGGGCGTCGGGGTAGCAGGAGCCCCAGAGCAGGGTCGATCCCTCGCCATGTTGTCCGCAGGGCGTGGTCACGATCAGAGACAGATTTTTGAGAAAGCCGTGCGTGTAGAAGATGACCGATGAGCCGTCGGACTCGTCGCCGTAGATGATGAAGGTGTCGGTGGGTGCGCCTTTGGCGCGGATGGTATCGGCCATTTGCTTGGAGCTGAGCATGGGCTCGAAACGCGCCAAGGCGATGTGCGCGGCGATGAGGAAAACGCTGAAGGTGAGAGCCACGCTGATGGTGGCGGCCATGTGTTTCTTGTTGAGGCGCAGCACCCAACCGGCGAGAGGTCCGATGAGTAGCGCGATGCCGGCGAGGATGGCGGGCAGGCGCAGTGCGGCGAAGGATGGGCCGGTGAGGTCGAAGAGGTGCGACATGGAGAGGGTGTAGTCTCCCACGCCGCGGTGCGCGAGCAAGGTGCCGATGTCGGGCACGTAAGGCAGATTGCGGGAAACCCAGAGTCCCCACCCGAGCGCGACGGCGGAGAGCACTCCTACGACCGCGAAGGCGGCCTGTGCGCCGGTAAGCCAGGCGGTGGAGAGCAGCGGCTGGCTACCTTCCGGAGCGCCGTTGGGTGCGCGGTTTTCTTCAATGCCGGCGACTACGCAGGCTATGAGAATGAACAGCGGCGGCCAGACAGGGAAGGTGTAGTACTCCTGGTTGGTGGAGATGGAGAAGAAGAGCAGCGTCCACGCGGAGAAGAGCGAGAGAAGCCAGATGGTGCGAACGCGGAACTTGAGGCGTGCGACGTAGCTGGCTACGTCTTCGCGAATGGCGTTGTCGAGATAGAAGTCCACGGTCTGGCCGGCTTCGCGGTGCAGGTGCTGGAGCCAGTTGCGACGGGTCTTCCATGCCGCGACCAGGGCTGCCGGCAGGAACAGGCTCCAGGGGAACAGCCAGACCAGGTGCGCCAGCCAATACACTGTGCCTGGCATCTTGTTGTAGTCGTGCGGGTAGCGTTGGCCGAAGAAGCGGAGAACGTGTTCGTTAATGAAATAGAAGTAGAAGAAGCCGTGGACATTGCCCATGGTGGGGTGGTTGCCGATGGGGTTGCCCTGGTCGGGATTGTAGATGCCGCAGAGGATGTGCCACGGCGCGGCGATCAGCAGGAAGAGGAGCAAGCCGGTGACAGGCTTGAGTACGCGCCAGCGCCGCCATTGGCCGGTGAGAAGCAGGTAGGGAACGGCTGCTCCCACAAAGAAGACGGGAGCAATGAGGCCCTTGGTGAGCGTGGCCAGCGCAACGCCGGCGTAGATCCAGTAAAAGCGCGCGGGGCGATCGTCTTCGAGTCCGGTGATGAGCGCGTAAAGGGCAATGAGCAGGAATAGGCTCAGCTCCGCCTCGGGAATGATGAATCGCGTAAAGAGGAACGGGCCGACGGAGGTGAGTACGCCGAGGCCTGCATAAAGGCCGGCGCGCGAGCCCCAGGCGCGGCGGGCCCAGAGCCATGCGAGCCAGGTGAGGCCGAGCATGGCCAGCGTGTTGGGCAGATGCGTGGCAAAGGTGTTTTCGCCGAAGACCTTGTAGCTGGCGGCGACCGCCCAATAGGGCAGCGGGGGTTTTTCAATGTAGCGAATGCCGTTGATCTTCGAGGTGATGAAGTCGCCGGTGTCGACCATGTGCTGGGCGGCCTGGGCGTGGGCGGAGTCAACATCGTCGAGCAGCGGTGGAGAAAAGAGCGAAGCAAACTGCACGGCGGCAAAGATGGCCGCAAAAAGCAGCCAGACAGCGAGCGTGGAGGGCGCTTGCTGGGGGCGATTGATTGTCTTGGTATCGGTGGTCATCGCTGAATAGGCCATTCTGTTAAGGATAGCAGCAGGATATGTGGATTGTTTCATCGCCGTGAACCAAGAGTCGTGGGCAGAAATCGACTTGAGAGCCCGAGGGACCGGGGAATGCGCGGGAACAGTTGAAATATCTTGTAAGCGGAGGGAGTTAAAGGCCGTCTAACTATCGACGGCAGGGTGAGAGCCACCCAGCGGAAAGGACTCTGCCATGCACGGTCGCCGCGTGTTTGTTCTCTTCGGGACGATTCCAGCCTTCATTCTTGGGTTTAGCTGTGTGCGCGCGCAGGCTGCGGGGTTTGCGATTACGGCTACCAATGTCAGCATGCCGATGAGCGGACTCGGTTCCAGCCAATACACTGTGACCTCGATTCCCCTCACCGGTACGCTGACGGTCACATGCCAGTTCGCAGGCGCGGCAACCCAGGCCAGGATACCCACCTGCAGCTATGGCCCGATCATGGCCACTCCTGTGAATGCCGGCCAGACCGTTACGGGGACGGTCTATTTTTATCCGTACGGGTCGGTCGTCCCACTGGGCCTGCGCCAGACGGGTAAGGCGTCGGCGGCAGGATTGGCTATTGCCGGGGCGTTGCTGTTCTGCCTTGGTCTGCGGCGCAGGGCGCGGGGCTGGCTGGCGCTGATGGTGGTGGCTGTGGGCAGCCTGGCTGGTCTGGCGGGAATATGCGCATGCGGCGGCAGTGTCAGCAACGGGATGACGCCGGGGAGCTATCCGTACACCATTTCAGCGGTCAACGAGCCTGCCTCCGGCGCGGCGCCTGCGCAACTGGCAAGTACGACGATCAATGTGACGGTGCCGTAGGCTCCTTTCTGAATCCAGACATCCGAGCGGGCGGGGTGAGCCCTTTTTTTTCACGCAGCGTGCGTGCGGTGCGGTCGTGTATCTTGACCCGAGAGATTCTTTTATTCCCCCGGAGGCTGTTCGACAACCATGCCTACCTTTGCTGCCATCGATATTGGATCGAACTCGTGCAGGTTGAAGATTGCCAAAGTTGTGGCGCATCAGTTGAAGACGCTGGCCGAGGACCGCGAGGTGACGCGGCTGGGGGCGAGCGTATTCGAGTCGGGGCTGGTTTCTCCTGAGGCAATGGCGCTGACGCTGCGCGCGCTGAAGCGGTTTCAACGTGCGGTGCAGACACACGGAGTGGACCAGATACGTGTGGTGGCCACTTCGGCGATGCGCGATGCGCGCAACGGAGCTGCGTTTCAGGCGTGGGTGAAGGCGGAGACGGGCTGGAACATGGAGATCATCTCCGGCCTGGAAGAGGGGCGGCTGATTCACCTGGGTGTGTCCGGCGCGGAACCGGGAATGGGCGGGAAGGTTCTGCTGATCGACCTGGGCGGGGGCAGTTGCGAGATCACGCTCTCGGAGCACAAGCGGATCAAGGAGACGATCAGCGTGCCGCTGGGCGCGGTGCGGCTTACGGAGGATTTTTTGCCGGCCGATCCGGCTCCGGCCGATGGGCTGGCGCGAATGCGACAGTGGATTGCGAAGGAGCTGCGCCGGGCGCACCGCAAGGTTCAGCCGGGAAAGGTGCCGCTGGTAATTGCCACTTCCGGCACCGCGGCAGCGCTGAGCGATGCGTATGCGGCCGGTGTGAAGCTGAACAAGGCGGCAAATGGGCGCGCAAGCAAACGGACGGGTAGTGTACCGGAGGTTGTGCCGGCCCGCGCGGTGCGAAAACTGGCCACTCTGCTGGCGAAGATGGCGCTGCCGGAGCGCGAGGCGGTGCCGGGGATTGGACCGCGGCGCGCAGAGATTATTGTGGCCGGAGCCGAAGTGTACGCGGAGCTGCTGGAGAGCTTTGGGTTGACGGGATTCCGCTACTCGCCGCTGGGCTTGCGCGACGGCATATTGGCGCAGATGCTGGCCGAGCAGGACGCGCGGGCGACGGCGCACCTTGAGTTTGAACACGAGCGGTGGGAGAGCGTGCTGGCGACGGCGCGGCGCTACGGCGTGGATCCAAAGCAGTCGGAGCCGGTGCGGGCGCACGCCTTGCAACTGTTTCGCGAGTTGAAGCCGCTGCACGATTTGCCTGCGGAGTATGAGAGCTGGCTGTCGGCTGCGGCTATGTTGCGCGACACCGGCAAGTTCATCAACCACCAGGGACACCACCGGCATACGCAGTACATTGTGTCCAGTTCCGAGATCTACGGGTATACGCAGCTGCACCGCACGCTGGTTTCGGCGATTTCGCGCTACCTGGGCAAAAGCCGTCCGCAGCCGGGCGATCGGGCGCTGCGCAATATTCCTGCTGTCGAGCACAAGAACGTGCAGTTCGCGGTGGTGCTGCTGCGGCTGGCGGTGGCGCTGAACCAGGACCGGGTCAGCGATGTGCTGCGCGTGGCGGTGAAAGTCTATCCGAAACGCGTTTATCTGGAAGTAGAGCCGGGGCGGACGGGCGCAGAGCTGGAACTGTGGTCGCTACGCAAAGAGGCCGGCTACTTCCGCGAGGTCTTCGGGCGCGAGCTTTTTCCAACACTGGCATAGATATTGCGGGCCGTGCGCGGATCGATGAGCCACTGCAAGCGAGGCGGATGGTGCTCAAGATCGACGCGGGCGATGGAGCCCTTGCGCATGCGGATGGCCGCGCCGCCGTTGCCGGTGATCAGGCGGCCGAGGAACTGGAAGAGGATGGGGTTGTGGCCCACGGCCAGCATGCCTTCGCGGCCGGCGTACTTGACCAGCATGTCCTGGAAAGCTGTGAAGGTTGCGTTGGGCAGGAGCGCTGTACTGATTTCAACCTTGCTGTCGTAGCCGAGCTCGGTGCCGACAAACTGCGCGGTTTGCATGGCGCGCTTAAGCGGGCTACTGACGATCACGTCCACCTGGACTTTAAGGGCGCCTAACATGCGCGCCATCAGCATGCACTGTTCTTTGCCTTCCTTGACGAGGCCCCGCTTGGCGTCGAGAGTGGGGTTCTCCCGGAACATTCCGGCACTGGCGTGGCGCATGAGGTAGAGGATCATTGCGAAAGGTCCGGCGAGGTTGATTAGCGTTCCCGGTGGCTCCAGAGAAACGATATTAACACGCCTGTAACAATTCAATCGAAGTTAAAGAGGCGTTGGGGTTTGGGTTAGGGGGAATCTCTGAAGAGTCGGTCGTTTTGAAAGGGCACGGCCTCAGCCGTGCCGCGAAGCGCCGGTCAGGGCCTGTTAACACTGCGCAGGCAACGCCATCCGCCTGAGTCGTGTTAACGGGCCCTAACCCAAAACGGGTGAAGCTTTAGCCGCCGAGGGAATGCAAATTGGAGAAAAGATATTACCTCAGGGGCTAAAGCCCGGAGTCTCCTCTCGCAATTATGCGGCGCGGCTAAAGCCGCGCGCTTTCAAGGCCGCTGGTTTTTTGCAGACTGCGAGATCGACCAGAGTTCGCTGACCAGGAGTCCGGCGAGCCAGGTGCGTCGCTTTTGGATTGTGAAGCCGGATTGGCGCAGGGCGGCGCGATGGTCGGGCAGGGTTCGAAGGGTGAGGCCGGTGAGACAGCCGAAGGTCCAGTAGAGGCACCAGACCAGGGGGCGGGCTACGAGGCGGCCGAACCAGCCGACGGGGACTGCGAATTCCGAGACCAGCCACAGGGTTTGGGGAGAGGTGGTTTTGCGGAGGGTTGCGGTCAGTGATTCGATTTCCTCAGTGGTGAGGCAGTCGAGGAAGAAGTGAGTGACGATAAGGTCGTAAGGCGGGTTTGCTGATTGAAACTGGCGGGCGTCGGTGCAATAGGTGCGGACGCGGGAGACATTGGGGCCGGCGCGGCGAAGTAACGACTGGAGCATTGCGGCGCTCGAGTCGACGGCGTCGATTTGAATGTTGGGATTGGCGCGGAGCAGGCGGGCGGTGAAGCGGCCATCGCCGTCGCCGATTACGAGGGCGCGGCGGCATTTGGCGAGTTCTCCGAGAAAGGCGCAGCGGCACCACCAGAGCCAGGGTCCAAAGCTGAGCAGTTCCATCCAGCGATAAAGGCGGGCGAGGCGGTTGAAGTTTGGGGGAGCACTCATTTGAGGATTTGGGTGAAGGGGACGAGAAGTAGCGGAGTGAGGAGGACGAGGTCGGCGGCGGTGCGCAGGGCGATGGGGGTGAGGCGGCTGCGGAGGCTGTCGAGCAGGGCGATCAGGAGTGCTGCTGCTGCTCCGGCGATGAGGAGTGCGGTGGTGCGCGGCTGAACTGACAGGATGGCGGCGAGGAGCAGGCCTGCGAGGGCGATAAGGCTTGCCTGGGAAAAGATGGGCAGCTGGGATGTGGGATCAGGGGACGCTTCCCAGCGGTCGATGGCGTGGCAGTTGAGCCAAGCGAGCAGGGCGAAGAAGACTGCCGGGATGAGCGGGGGCCAGAGCAGCGCGTGGTGCGGCAAGGCGGCGCGGGACCAGGCGGGGAGGGCGCATCCTGCGGTGAAGAGCAGGCCGACGAGAAGTTCTTTGGAGAGGATTGGCGACAAAAGCGGAGAGACTTTGCGGCCTGTGTGGACGCGGGTGAAGTAGACGAGAGAGGCAGCGGCGAGCAAGGAGTTTCGTTCGCGTGCGCCTAGAGGCATGAGATTGAAGATGATCCAGGCGGCAGCTGAAGCTGCGGCAATGGCGAGTGGCAGAAGAACACGGCGATGGCGCCAGTGAAAGAGATGGCGGTCGCGGAGGCAATTGGTAGCCCGCAGGCCGGCACGGGCGTCGAGGAGGCGGTCTGCGACATAGACGGCCCAGACTGCCAGCGCGAGCAGTGCGGGAACCCATAAGGGAAGGCGGACGCGGGCTACCCAAGCGAAGGCGAGCGACCAGACCAGGGCGACGGAAGGTGCGTCGAGGCTGGCCAGATGCCAGAGGCGCAGGGGGGTGGGCGCGTCGAAGATGCGAATGCCATTGGAGGCCCTGGATTCGATGCGAGAGTTGAGGAGGACTTGCGGCACTGTTCTGATTGTAGGAGAAGAACTAGCGGGGTTGGGTTTGGCTGGCATACCGCTTATAGACCAATCAGCGCGTTGGGCATCTAACATCCAGTAGAGGCGAAGTGCACTGGATTGATGTAAGTGTCGCAAGGGTCGCACACACCTCGAAGGGAGCAATTCGCATGAGGAATCCGGGAATGGCCATTTTAATGGCCCTCGCGGCGCTGCTGGTGTCAGCGCCTGTGTCAGCGCAGAGTTTGAGTCAGGGTCAGGCCGTGGTGACGGTTCTGCCGAAGGTCGATCGCCAACTGCCTTCCAGCGTCACCCAGCAGGACCTGGCTGTAAAGGTGAATGGGAAGAACGCCAAGGTCACGCACTGGGCGCCGTTCCAGGCGCCCGAGAACAAGATTGAGCTGGTGCTGCTGATCGACGGTGCGGCCAGGAACAGCCTGGGACGACAGATGGGCGATATCGCGGCGTTCATCCAGAGCCTGCCGCCAAACGTGAAGGCCGCGATCGCATACATGGCTAACGGACAGGCGATCTTCGTGGCTCCGCTGACCACCGACCATGAGATGATACTCAGGAATCTTCATCTTCCGGGTGGCATCCCCGGCATCGAGGCGAGCCCGTACTTCTGTCTTTCGAACCTTGCGAAGAACTGGCCTGGGCAGGATCCCGAGGCGCGGCGGGAAGTTGTGATGGTGACCGACGGCGTGGATAACTACGAACGACAATACGACCCGAACGACCCTTACGTTGAGGCGGCAATCGAAGATGCAACGCGGGCGAGGCTGGTTGTGTACGCGATCTACTGGATGAACCAGGGGCGTGCGGACCAGACAGAGAACGCAAACGATGCCGGCCAGAACCTGCTCATGCAAGTGACCCAGGCGACGGGCGGCAAGAGCTTCTGGCAGGGGATGGGCAATCCGGTTTCGTTCCAGTCATATTTTGAGGAACTTAATCGCCGTTTCCGGAACCAGTATGAGCTTAGCTTTACAGGTCCGGTCAACGGCAAGCCCGATGTGGAAGAAATGAAGCTGAAGCTGCACGCTCCGGGGACGGAGATAGACGCACCGCAGAGGGTGTATATGGTGCCGGGTGCGCCTGTGCCGAACTAGGCCGCGAGATTGAGATTTGTCAGGTCCAGTTAACACTACTCATGCGGATGGCGTTGCGAGCGAAAATCGGGCCAGACGAGGCCGAACCCGACGGTTGTGGCAATCCACTATCGAGGGCGAGAACGAAGTATGGCCGGATTTTCGCCGCAACCCAAAGGGACGGGGCCAATTTCTTCGAATTCGTTGTCGTTCGTCGTTTCAGTAACTGGTTACAGTGCACTCCTCGCTCCTGGAACTCGCGGAAATTGGCTCCAGTCGCCGCCGCATGAGTAGTGTTAACAGGTCCTAAAGCAAGTATTCTTCTGCAGCACGCAATGTATGTGCCTTTCAATATCTCTTCGCGATCAACGGGTGTGTGGGTAGGAAATTTCGAATTGACTTATGACGTTGCTGTTGCCGAAGGGGACCGATCCTGACCAGGAGATACCCGCTCCACCATAACTATTTGGAACGATCGTGCTCTTCAGTGACAGGGATTCCGCATCAACGCTATTCGA
>DASYZU010000039.1:0-84357 GCA_035945795.1 Occallatibacter sp. | reverse complement strand
GCGCCGCAGTGGAACCAAGCATTGGACACTTGAAGAACGAACACCGCTTGGAACGCAACCGGCTGAAGGGCGTTGCTGGCAATGCGATCAATGCTGTGTTGGCTGCCGCAGCCATGAACTTCCACAAGCTCCTCGGAGCTTTTGGGCGCATTTTCCTGCGCCGTTTGCTGGACATCCACATCCGGAGCAGACTTCAGTTCCTACGAAGCCATGAAACCTCTCAGACTCAATATCAATATGCCTGGAATTTACTTTTTTCAGGATAGACTAAATGGTCTTTCATCTTCGGTTCATCCTCGATTCATTCGGGCAACTTAGCATGTCATTTGCGATCTCGACGGCAGAGGACCATCTATTGAAAAGTCGGAGCGATTTCTTGTTTCCCAGCGAAACCCTGGTCCGTGACGGGACAATTTCATCACCAGCACGTTCCGGCGCACATCCGATCCCGTTCGAAAGGGGGAGCAGACCGATAGCGTTCCTTGTGGCATTACTCTGCATGAGCTTGGCCGGCACGGCCCAGAGCAAGGACCGTATGGCTCTTCTGGATACCGATCTGCCGGAGTACCAGGCACAGAACGTGACGGCGTCGCACGACCACGGTTATGTCATGCCGGATGGGTCGCTTCGCATCGTCGGCTTCGACGATATGTCTGGCGTGGTGGCGAAGTGGGACGAGGAGTTCACGAAGACTCATCCTGGTATCCGGTTCACGCCGATTCTGAATGGAAACGGCACGGCCATCCCGGCCATCACCTACGACATGGCCATCTTTGCTCCCGAGGGTGGCGGCGCGACGCTTCTGGAATTGCTCCCTTACGAAAAAATTTACGGATCGAAGAAGGATCCCGTGGCCGCTTTGATTATTCGCGTAGGGCATGGCTCCTTGAACCCCGCCGCAAAGATGAGCCCGCTGGGGATAATCGTCAACAAAAGCAACCCGATCAAGTCGCTGACCAAAGAGCAGGTAGCATCGATCTTCTCGACCGGCAGCGGAAACGGCGACGTGACCAACTGGAGCCAGATCGGCATGAGTGGCGAGCTGGCGGACAAGCCGATCCATTCCACCGGCTTGTACTGGGATGCGTATAACCGCCCCGAAGACCCATATATGGGCGAGTACATGATGTACCGGCAGATGGGTCCGTTTCCCGGCGCGGTCTTTTCACAGAACTATGAACAGTATGTCCACTACAGCGACGTTGTGAAAAAGGTGGCGGGCGATCCGCTCGCGATCGGAATCATCGCGTTGAATAAAGCCGAAACGAGCGTCCGCGTAGTGCCTCTGGTCGAGAGCGACGGTCACACTATCTCGACTGGAAGCGCGCAGGATCTGATCGCGGACCGCTACCCCTATGAGCGCGACCTCTACATCTACGTCCGACGCGAGCCGGGGACGCCGTTAGACCCCGTGGTGAAGGAGTACATGCGTCTGGTCCTTTCCAGGCAGGGACAAGAAGCGATTGCCCAGGATGCAAAAGGCTATCTCCCGCTCAACGAGGAAGACGTGAAGCACGAACTCGAGAAACTAGACGCCGCCGAGACGTGGGCTCCGCGTTCGAAACAGGGCCCGATGCTCAACTTCCCATTCCCTTCACCTGAGCCAGAAGGTAAGTGACCATGCGATTCAACTCTACTTTGCATTCCGCTTCCTTTCGTCGTGCCTTGTGGGTAATGTCCTCCGTTGCCAGTGCCGGAATTCTCATGACAGCAACTGCCCCGGCGCAGGATGATATCACGCAACGGCCGTACATTTCGCAGCATTTAACTGTACCCGCCGACCGACCATATACGGTCGCTCCAAACACGGTGTTTGTGGCCGGGAACGACGTGCTGATCCCACTGTTTAATAAGCTGGACGCGCGCTGGGCAGAGTTGGAGCCTGACGTAAAGTTCCAAAAGATCATGATGGGCTCAACCCTATCGGTGGAGGGCCTCGTCTCGGAGAAGTCAGCGTTCGGACCGATCGGCCGCGGAAACCGCCGTCCCGAGGTTGACGAGTTTGTACAGCGCTTCGGCTATGAGCCGACCTACTTGAAGATTGGTTACGACAGCAATCCGAACAACAAGCTGTCGACCGGCATCTGGGTGAACGCTACCAACCCGATCAAGCAGATCACATTGGCGCACGCCGCAGCGGTGTTTACCACAGGCGGAGGTAGGGGAGATATCACGCATTGGTCGCAGCTCGGCGTGGAAGGCGACTGGGGGGCGATGCCGATTCATCCCTACGTGACTCGCGATACCTCAGCGATTCTCGCCATGATCGACGAGATGCGCGACAAGTTCGGCGGAAGACCCTTCACTCCACTTACCGAGTGGGTACCCACGGAAGAGAGCGCGATCAACGCGGTTGCGCAGGACGCCTATGGCATGGTGCTGATGGACTACTGGAACAACGTCTCCGTAATGGCCGGCGTTACTACATGGAAGCGCCTGTCGGACTTTGGCCCGAGGATCAAGTTTGTGCCTATGGTAATTGATGACAAAGGAACTCTGTCCGACGGGACGAAGGATGGACCATTGCATCCCATGGCCTCAGCGATCGGGATCAACATCAACAAGGTACCCGGCAAACCGTTGGACCCGTGGCTCAAAGCCTATTGCGAATTTCTGCTGTCAAAGGACGTGCAGGACATCATCGGGTCGCCCGAGATGCGCAAGGTCGGCTTCAGGCCGCTGCAGCCAGGTGAAGCGGCCGAGGAGTTGAGGAAGGTCGAATAGGTCACAGCGCGCGGCAGCCCACGCCGAATCCCTCTATGTCAAAGTTTCGGCGCATCACCGGATGGGTTCATCTTTGGACGGGTCTCATCGCGGCCCCGCTCCTGTTCGTTCTGGGTCTTACGGGGAGTTTTCTGATCTTCGAATACCCGCTGGACCGTCTTTTGCATGCACGCCTCGCCTACGTTCAACCGGGGCCGGACCGCAAGCCTCTGGACACTCTTCTCGCGAGCATTCACTCCGCCTACCCCGCGGCGAAAGTCCTCACCTTCGCGCTTTCTCCTGATTCGCCTGCGCCCGATATCGCGTATACCGCGCTGATCCAGCTTCCGCAACACTCCGACACATCCACCGTTTTCGTAAACCAGTACACCGGCCAGGTGCTCGGCAACATCGACGGAAAGAGCTTCGCAACGACCGTACACGAGTTCCACACTGATATGCTGCTCGGCGACCGCGGTGCTTTCATCATGATGCTCATTGCATCTCTTCTGATCCTGCTCAGCCTCAGCGGCATCGTGCTCTGGTGGCCCCGTAAGATCGTCAGCATCCGCTGGAGCGCGTCTGGCCGCCGCATCAACTTCGATCTACACAACGCCATCGGGTTCTACTCGTTTGTCTTCCTGCTCCTGTTCGGCGTAACCGGCGTGGTGGTGCACTGGCAATCGAAGTGGCTGCCGATGGCCAACAATGCGCTCCATTTGCCTGACACCGAACCCGAACTGAAGATCGCCGCCTCAGGTCCGGGCGCACGAGCTATCCTGCTCGAGGCCGCTGCCGCAACTGCACGACGTTCGCTTCCAGCAGCACGCCTGACGCAGATCAACATGCCTGGCGCGGGCGGCGTTTATCGCATATGGCTCAAGTATCCCGAAGACGGCACTCCGCTTGGGCGCTCATTTGTGCTCGTTAATGCATACTCGGGCACGCTGCTCTACACGCGCAGCGCTCGCACCGTGGGCCTGCCTACCCGCTTCTTCCGCGAGTGGAATCGTGAGGTCCATACCGGAGACATCCTCGGCTGGCCGACGCGACTTCTCGCGTGCCTGATGAGCCTCATGCTTCCGGTCCTTGCCATCACCGGCCCTCTGTTCTGGTTGCGCAGGCCGCGCGTTGTCCCCACGCCGAACGGCCCACAGCGGCGACGGGCATGAACCCGAGTTTATCCGCGCTCACCCATCGCTACGACTACGATGCTACTTTTAACCACCCCGCATGCAGCAAACCAACAGGAGCTCCCATGAACCGTCTCATCTTTCTCATCGGCATCACCCTTTTGATCGGCACACATGCGCTAGCCCAGGAGCGTAATGGACTGGACGTGCAGAAGGCTCGTAGCGAGCACGTTTCCGGCCGCGCCAAACGCGTTTACTACACTCACCCGTGGGACATCTCCGGGCTGCCCGACTACAAGCCGCAGCGGATTGTCTCGGGCAGCATTCGCGAATGGGGCTCGAACTACTTTGCGGACTCGAACCTGAACGCCTACTGGGAGACCGAATTCCACAAGTTCCAGCCCAATGTGAACTTCGACGTGCACATGCGCACTGCACTCGAGGCTGCGCCGGCTCTCGCCACAGGCGTCGCGGATATCGCTGCTTGCCGCCTCTTCACTTTCTCGGATGAGGAACTTTACGAGCGCGCCTTTAATCACGAGCCGCTGCGCATTCTCATCGCGACCGGATCGTATGATGTGCCAGGCTGGAGTCCGGCGCTTGCCGTCGTCACGAACAAGGAGAACCCGATCACGCAGCTCACGCTGCAGCAACTCGACGGCATCTTCGGTGCGGCGCGCACGGGTGGCTACCAGGGCACCACCTGGCATCCGGAGGCCGGGCGCAGCGCGGCGGGTGATATACGCACATGGGGACAGCTTGGTATGACGGGCAAGTGGAAGAACGCACCAATTCACGTCTACGGCCTCAACCTCGAATACGGCATGGCGCGCGACTTCCAGCAGATGGTCTTCCAGGGCGGCGACAAGTGGACAGAGTCGCTGCGGGAGTACGCGAACTACGCCGCACCAGACGGCACCCTCAAGATCGCCGCCGACCAGCTCATGATCGACCTGTCGAAAGACCCCTTCGGCATAGGGTACAGCGGCGTCATGTTTCTAACGCCGCAGACCAAGACACTCGCCATTGCAGCGAAGCCCGGTGCTCCATTCGTCCCCCTGACAATTGAGAACGTGCAGAATCGCACTTACCCGATGCTGCTTGAAGTTTACTTCTATCTCGACCGCGAGCCCGGACAACCGGTCGATCCAAAGCTGAAGGAGTTTCTGCGCTTCGTTCTCAGCCGCCAGGGCCAGGAGGCGATCGCGAAAGACGGCAAGTATCTTCCGCTGACGAAAGAGGCAGTGCAAGAGCAACTCAAAAAGCTCGAGTAACTGCCTGTACCTCCAAAAAGGAGGAGCTAATCTTCCAGCACCAAAGCAGGGATCTCCTCTTCAGCGTTCTCATTGATCAGGTTCCTGCCGAGTTTCTCTGGCCCGAAGCTGAAGATGATCATTAGGGAGACTATGACGAGCGTCTCAAATAGACACAGCGCCCAGGGATAGCCAAACTTGATCCGGAGAAAGTTCTGCAGCGGCAGGATGGGCGACGCGAAGAGAACGCCAAGTTGATAGACAAAGCCCGGAAAGAGGCCGCGGATCGCATCGGGCGAGAGTTCGTTCAAATGGGCGGGGATCACCCCAAACGCCCCCTGTGCGCCACTCTGCATCAAGCAGGAGCCAATCACAATCGCGAGCACCGATCCACCAAAGGCCCAGAGCGGTATCGATATGAGCGATACGCCAAGCGCAAATATCATGGCGTTTCGCCGGCCCAGGCGCTCAGAAAGCGCGCCGATGCTGAGGGCGCCGATCACCGCCCCGATGTTGTAGAGCACTGGAATGCCGAGCGCCGCCTTCATCCTAAAAATGTGAGCTCCAGTCATCCACGGCAGCGTCTTGAGGAAGTCGGGATACAGGTCTTGCGTGCCATGCGATAGGCAATTCATCGCGATCATCACGAGCAGCAGATAGCCGAAGACACCCTTGAACTCGAAGAGCGTGCCGAAGATCCTCTTCAGCGAGGTCGTCTTGTGCAGTTCCCACGCCACCGACTCCGGAGCAAAGAAGGTCAGCACCGCAATCAGCAGCGCCACGGGAAACCCGACGAAGAACATGCCTTGCCATCCAAAGGCCGGTGGAACAGTCTGGATGGCAATCGAGGCCATCAGATATCCAAATGGATAGCCGCCCTGCATCATGCCCGAGAGGAAACCACGCTTCTTTCGCGGTGCGCTCTCCATTGCATACGAGGCGCCGATGCCCCAGTACCCTCCCATGCCTAGTCCGTACAGCAGGCGCGTCGTGAGAAAGAGCCAGTAGTTTGGCGCCAGTGCGCTGAGCATTGTCACCGTCGAGAAATACAGCACGCACGCGATCAGCGGCCGCTTGCGCCCGTACTCGTCGGCAAGGGTGCCAAAGATCAGCGCCCCAATCGGCCTCATAGCGAGAGTCAGCGTCATGCTCCAAACGATGGCCCCCTTGCCGACCTGGAACTTCGCCATCAGCTCAGTGATTAAGAAGACGACGACGAAGAAGTCAAATGCATCAAGTATCCAGCCGAGAATGCCAGCAGCAACCGCGAATCTCCAACCCAGAGTTCCGTGTTCAGAGACTTCGGCAGCTGTGTGGTCCAGTTCGAAGTGCATGAGTGGGGTCTCGTTTCGCTTGTGGAGGACTACCTTAGGGACGAGGCCGTTGCTGCGATTGACAAGTCCGGCGCTTCGCCAATGTAAGCGATTATTCTTTCCGACTACCTTTATGGCTGCACCCGATGAACGAGTCATGGAATACAGATGAAAAACACTTCACGTGTATGCTCATTAAGCAATGTTCATATCGACTTCAGAGGATATTCATACTCGGGGAATATCCCCTTATCTGTTCGGATTTGATCCGTTTTTGCCTCATTCACCGGCCCTGCCGGGGATGCCTTCGCCCAAGGAAACAGAGGGATGCATGAATAGAATCATCGCCGTCGCAGTTGCTGCATTCGTCGCCATCGCCATTCCGCTCGCCGCACAAAGCCCCGACCCAAATCTGCTCGATCCGTATAAGCCCGAGGTCAAGATCCAGGGCGCCATTCGCGTCTTTGGCGGAGCGCTCAAGGGACAGGTCGAAGCCTGGGAGAAGGGATTTCTGCGTTTCCATCCGGACGCAATGTTTGCCAACAACTTCACTCAGTCCAGCGAGGGCGCCATTCCGGGTTTGTACATTCTCGGCGTCGATGTTGCCCCCGCTGGAGACGACGCAAAGATCAGTGACCTGCTTCCGTTCTACGAGGTCAAGAAGTATCTGCCCACGGAACTCATCGTCGCTACCGGCGGTTACGAGACGCGTGGCTCACTCTGGGCGATCCAGATTGTCGTGAACAAGGCCAACCCCATCAGCAAACTCACGATGAAGCAACTCGACGACATCTTCGGCTCTGAGCGCACCGGCGGATGGGACGGCGTGTTCTACACCGGCAAATATGCCCGCCCGGCGTCAGAGAATATCCGCAACTGGGGCCAACTCGGCCTCACCGGTGAGTGGGCCGACAAGCCGATCCAAACCTACGGCTACATTGCCCCTGGCTTCGAGGTCAACGTCGAGCGCAAGCTCTTCCACTGGAACGATAAATGGAACGAAAACTTCAAAGAGTACGTCGAAGAAAAGGAGATTGTCCCCGACGCAGACGGCCATAAGGTTGCCAGCGAGCGCATGTACGAAGCACTTTCCAAAGACAAATATGGCATCGCCTGGGGCCCCATACTTCACTCCAAGAACTATCCTGACGTAAAACAGGTTGATCTTTCCGAAAATGACGGTCCCTATGTACCGCTCACTGAGGCGAACGTCCAGAACCGAACTTACCCTTTCAAGCGCGACGCCTACGTCTACATCGATCAGCAGCCAGGAAAGCGGATGGACGACCGTGCCCGCGAGTTCATGCGCTACATTCTGAGCCGTGAAGGGCAGCAGGACGTCAAGGACTTCGGCATGTTCTACCCGCTCTCCCGCAGTATTGTTGAGGCACAACTCAAGCTGATCCGTTGAAACGATTGAAAACGGTTGCGGGCAATTCATCTATGCAACGCAAACTACGGCACATATCGGACCCAATGCATTTACTCACTAACATTCAACGAATCGGCCTGGCTGGCTTCACGCTCAGCCTGGCAATGGCGGCCTTTTCGCAATCCCCATATGTGCCCGCAGGTGAAGTCCAACCAATACGCATCTGGGGCCATGGACACAAAGGTCAGGACTATATACTGACCCTCCTTCGCGCATGGCAGGACGGGTTTCGCGCAACGCATCCCGATGCCCGTTTCGACAACGATCTCGATGGAAACGCCAGTGCCATCGGCGGTCTCTATAATGGCACTGCCGATCTCGCAATTCTGGATCGTGAGGCCAGCTTTATCGAGGTCGACGCATACCAGCAAGGCACCGGCTACGATCTGTTCGGCATCCCGGTTGCGCGAGGTTCGGTCTCTACCCGCCACCAAGCGCCGGCGCTCGCGGTCTACGTTAACCGTGCAAATCCGTTGAGTCACCTTAGCCTGCAACAGCTTGACGGAATCTTCGATGCCGATCATCGGCTCAGCAAGCAGAATTACAAAACCTGGGGCGACCTCGGCCTTACCGGTGACTGGGCTGCGAAGCCGATTCAGCTTTACACCTACAGCATCCAAAGTGCGGAAATGCAGTACTTCGAGCGCGCTGGACTCAAGGGCTCGCAGAAGTTCTCGTGCTGTCTGACCCTCTTCAAATCCAAGCCCGACATGACAGCGGAGCAACAGATCGCCGCCGCACTCGCGAATGACAAGTATGGCCTTGCACTTTCATCCCAGCCGGCACCGGGACTCAAGGCCATCGCCCTCTCCAGCACGGAAGACACAAGCCCGGTGCTGCCGAGCGCGGAGACCATCACCGCGGGCACCTATCCTCTCTCGCGCACGATATACATCTACGTCAACCGAAAGCCCAAATTTCCTGTTCCGGCCAACCTCGCAGCCTTCCTTGAATACATCGTCAGCCCCGAGGGCCAGGCGGTCGTCACCCGCACCGGAGGCTACCTTCCGCTCTCAGATGAACTCGCCGAAAAGGCCAGGGAGGCACTCCAGTGAAATTCAAATTCCTGCTCCCGGCCTTTGCCATTGCGGCTTTCTCGTCCGCCGCACTCGGGCAGTTACCGCAGCACCGTGACGTCTCCGATCTTCAACCCTACAAGGCGCAGCAGCAGGTCTCCGGCACCATTCGCGTCTACGGCAACAACTACATTCCCGAGTTGATGAAGCACTGGCAGGAGGGCTTCCAGAAGTTCCAGCCCAGAGTCACCTTCACCACCAATCTTCCCGGCACTGAAGCCGCAATGGCCGGCATCACCTCCGGCATCGCCGACATCTCGTTCATTGGAAGAGAAGGCTACCGCGCCGAGATCAACGGCTTCAAAGGTCGCTTTGGGTACGAGCCGCTCGGCATTGAGATCAGTTCGGGCTCTTTCGGAACGCCGCACAAGACCTTCTCGCTCGAGATCTTCACGCACGCATCGAACCCGCTGAAGGGCCTCACATTGGACCAGGCCCAGGCAATCTTCGGCTGCGCCGGCCCGGACGGAAAGAAGATTCGCACATGGGGAGGCCTCGGCCTTACCGGCCCCATCGCGACACACCCCATCCACGTCTACGGCTACCAGTTCGATACCGGCATGGCCGGATACTTCAACCGCGTCGTGCTGCACGACTCAGGCACGTGGAATGCAGACCTGAAAGACTTGGACAACAGCCGGGACGTCCACGGCGAAGTAATCAACGCCGGTGTCTACATCCTCAAAGCCCTCGCCGCCGACCCGGACGGTATCGCCTTCGCCAACCTGCAATACGCCAATCCGGACATCAAGCAGATCGGCCTTGCAGAACGCGCCGGCAACCCATTTGTCCTGGCCACTCCCGAAACGATTTGGGACCGCACTTACCCACTGCACCGTTTCTCAACGCTCTACATCAATCGCAAACCCGGCATGTCGGTCGATCCGAAGGTGAAGGAATTCATCCGTTACATTCTCAGTCGAGAAGGCATGCAGGCGGTGGCGGACGACGGAGCCTATACACCGATCAACGAACACGTCGCAAAGGAGCAACGTCACAAGCTCGACTAAATTCAAAGCCATCTGAAGAGGAAACTATGAACACTCGCTTAGCAGCCGTTCTCGCCGCCACCCTCGCGATCGTTCTGCCCGCGCTCGCCCAGGATCACGATGCCCTCGATGTGCAGAAGGCTCGCAACGCGCACGTCGCCGGTCGCCGCGACCTGGTCGACTATCCTCCCGACACATTCGATCTCAGCGACCTACCCTCCTACGAACCCGAGCAGCAGGTCTCCGGAGTCATCCGCATGACGGGCTCCAACTACATTGCGGACAGCCACGTCGGAGAGAACTGGATCGCCGCATTCAAGAAGTTCCAGCCCGGAGTTACGTTCGAGTTCAATCTCAAGACGCCATCCGCCGCAATCTATGCACTCTTTCTCAACGCGGGCGATGTCGATCCCTCGCGCAAGATGACGTTCGAAGACTTACTCGCCTACGAGCGCACCATGAATGCCGATCCCGTGGAAATTGAATATGCCACAGGGTCGTACGATGTGCCGGGCTGGTCGCCGGCCTTTGGCATCTTCGTTAACAAGGCAAACCCCATCACGAAACTAAACATCGCTCAGCTTGAGGCGATCTTCGGCGCGGAGCGAACAGGCGCCTGGGAGGGGACCTCATGGCACCCTGAGCGCGCCCGCAGCACGGCTCAGAACATCCGCACATGGGGACAGCTAGGTCTCACCGGCGAGTGGGCGGACAAGCCCATCCACGTGTACGGAGTCAACCTACGCTATCACCAGGCCATCCGCTTTGAGGACCAGGTGATGCACGGATCCGCGAAGTGGAACCCCGCGCTGCTAGAGTATGCCAACTACGGCAAACCCGACGGCACGCTTGCCATCGGCGCCAGCATGATGGTCGAAGACCTCGCAAAAGATCCATACGGGATCTGCTACTCCGAAGAAAACTTCAAAGTGGATGGGGCCAAGTTAGTCGAACTCGCGCCTGGCGACACGAAGAACTACGTCCCACTCACGCGCGATAACGTCCGCAATCGTTCCTACCCTCTCTATGACGCGGTCTATCTCTACGCCAACGGCTCGGCGGAAAAGCCGATGGATCCCAAGGTCAAAGAGTTCCTCCGGTTTGTCCTGAGCAGAGAAGGCCAGGAAGCCATAGTGAAAGACGGCAAGTACCTGCCGCTGACCAAAGAGGTCGTCAATGCGCAGCTCAAAAAGCTTCAGTAGCTATGCGATGAAAAGGAGCATCTGCGCAGGCATTGCAGGCGTCTCCGTCGTGTGCTCCACGGTCTTTGCGACAGCGCAGGAGCCCACGTCGTCAAGCGCGCCAAACACGCAGGTGATCCGCGTGTGGGGCTACAACGGCCTCTCTGCACAAATGCTGAGTTGGGAGTCGGAGTACTCTACCCTGCATCCCGATGTACACTTCGAGAACCAGTTTCACGGCGCCTCCGCTGTCATGGCCGGTCTCTACAACGGCGTCGCTGACATCGCGCTGATGGGTCGCGAGATCTGGCCCGTGGAAACGATGGCGTATCTATGGGTATACCAGCAGCAGCCGTTCGGCGTAATCGTTGCCACCGCGGGATTCCACGCTCCAGGTCAGCTCTTTACGCCCGTCGTCATCGTCAACGCAAAAAATCCTCTCGTGTCGATTTCATTGAGCCAATTGGATGCGATCTACGGGAGCGAACATCGGGCCGCGCCCGCGAACATTCGCACATGGGGCGACCTTGGCCTGGAAGGCGCCTGGGCGAAGAAACCGATACACCCCTATGGATTCGGGGGGGAAGACGCACTCGGCGTCTTCTTTCGTCACGATGTTCTGCGCTCCGATTTTAAGCCCAACCCTGACAGCCATCTGCTGAGCGATCATGACCATGGTCCCGTCTCTGCGGCGCATCGCATCGCGCTGGCAGTTGCCGCCGATCCATATGCAATTGGCTACACCAGCCTGCCGCCCGGCACAGCGACGAAGGCGCTTGCCGTCTCCTCCCCCACAGCCGTTCAGCCCGCGGAAGATACAATTGCGGACCACAAGTATGCCTTCACGCGGTCGGTGTGGCTTTACTTCCGACGAGTGCCCGACAAGTCCGTTGATTCAAAGGTCGATGGCTTTGTGCGCTTTCTGCTCACGCCGAAAGCTCAGGCACTGGTGCACCCATCCGATGAACTGCTTCCTTTGACACCGGAGTTGCGGCAGAAGCAGCTTGAGAAACTCGACAAGCCAATGCCGAAGTCTGCGACCCTGGGGGAGGAGTAGATATGAGGTGCCATTTCATAGAGCACGCCACCGGCGCCCTGCTGCTGCTCGCCGGTCCGCTCATGGCAGCCCAAGCCGCTAGGGAGCTGACCCCAATTCGCATCTGGGGCCACGGCGCACTTGGCCATGACTACATCGAGTCGCTGGTCATCAAGTGGGAGAACGGCTTTCGTAAAACCCATCCGGAGGTCCAATTCGATAACGAACTGCACGGAACTGCCTCGGCTATTGGTTCGCTTTACACCGGCACGGGCGACATCGCAATTATGGGCCGCGAAATATGGCCGGTAGAAATCGAAGCGTTTCGGGATGTGCGTCATTATTCCCCACTCGGTGTCGACGTGGTCACCGGATCGTTGGATATCCGCAACAAAGACTTCGCTCTGGTTGTCTTCGTGAACCGCGCTAATCCTCTGGCACATCTTTCCCTCGCGCAGATTGCGAAGCTATTCGGAGCAGAGCAAAAACCTCCAGCCACATGGGGCGACCTCGGACTCACCGGCGACTGGACCACCCGCCCAATTCACCTCTATGGCTTCGAAATACATCGCGGCTTCGGCTACTACCTCGAGCAGCGCGTGATGAAGGGCAGTGCCAAATGGAATCCGGCTCTGGTAGAACTCGGCGACGTGAAGAAGGAAGACGGTTCGCTGCTGGATGCCGGCCAGCGGATCGTGGATGCGATCGGCGCAGATCCCGATGCAGTTGGCTACTCAAGCCTGCTGTATAAAAACTCCGAGATCCGTCCAGTTCCCATCGGCCCCATGGGTGGCCCATTTTTGTTGCCAACCCACGAAACAATCGCTAACCACCGCTACCCTCTGACACGCAGCATCACCGCCTATATCGACCGGACGCCAGGCAAGTCGGCCGATCCGCGAGTCGAAGCGTTCCTGCGCTACGTGCTGAGTCCCGAGGGACAGCAGGCAGTGAATGAAGACGGGGGCTACACCGCGCTCCCGCCGGCGTTGGCGAAAACAGAGGCGGCGAAGCTCGATTCGGCTCGCGACAGGAAATCGCCGGTGCAGCACACCCCTACCAATGATAAGTGATCGCAGCGAAGAACAGAAGAGCGTGCCACATGGCAATTATGCTCGGAAAAGGCACCTCAGGCATGACTCGCAGTAAACCCGGCTTGCATCCTTACTCCTTCTGAATCGTTCTCAGATACTCTGTCAGGTTCGCAATGCGCTGTCGCACCTGCACGTCAGGATTCGCGCTGCCTTTGTGCAGCGACAACATCATGTTTCCCCAGGTCGGCATCTCCGCCGAACCATGCGCCGGATTCTCCACTCCAAACTTGAGGACGGCATTCAGATGGTTCGCTGGAAGCACTCCGCCATTCTTTCGGCTTAGCATAGTGAGGTCCGTTGGCGGAACTTTCAGTGCCGATGCAGCTGGCCCGTTGCCGGTTCCGTTCGTACCATGGCATGCAGCGCAATAGGATGTGTACATTTGTTGCCTGGAGGCAGTGGAGGTTTGTTGAATGGGTACTGGATTCACCTTCAGCATAGCTTGCTGGGCGAGTGCGACCATGGCGGTCGATGTTGTTCCCGTAAGTAGGAATATTGAAAGGAACTTCGACATAAATAACTCCTCTTTTAGAAATGCTAGTCCTCGATCGGAAGGCCGACTGTGACGACTGGCACTTCTAACATGAAAATACGTTCAGAATCAGTTCCTATGTATGCCGTCGACGCTTGCGTGCTCCCTCGCGTGACGATGAATAGTTTTTTATTCACAGTTAACTCATTCTTCATTGCGAGAGAAATAAATGGCGAGGTTCGAAAATTATTAGGAACTCGTGCAACAGGAAAGGAAATTATATGAGAAGAACAGGCAAGGGAATCTACTGATGAATATGGTTTTGCGCACGCTTCTAGCCAGCACGCTGGCTGCTGTCACTACATTCGCGCAGGCACAAGCCACAGATTTGGGAACCCCGGAAAAGAACGATGCGCTCACCCTGGTCGGGCGCATTTCCGTACCGAATATGACCGGTACGTGGGACCATCTCACCGTCGATCTCGCGACCGAGCGCCTCTTCGCTTCTGCGCAGGAGGACAACCAGGTTCGCGTCTTCGACCTCATTGCACGCAAGCCGCTCTACACCATCACTGGAGGCTTCGATCGCCCGCAGGGCCTCTACTACGTCCCTGGCACCGACGCTCTCGCCGTCACCAACGGCAAGGACGGATCGCTGCGCGCCTTCAACGGCAAGACCTATGAGCCCGTCAAGATCCTGCCACTCTCGCTCGGCGCGGACATGATGGACATGGACCCCAACACGAAGTACCTCTATGTCGACCATGGCGGCGTCGACTCCAACCGCGGTCCCGGCGCGCTTGCAATCGTCGATAGCAAGACCTGGGAAAAAGTTGGCGAAGTCCCCACCGAATACAGGCCAGCCGCACTCCAGATCGAGCAGCATGGCAACCGCCTCTTCGTCCTCGTCCCCGGCCTCAGCCAGGTTGCTGTCGTCGACCGCACCAACAACAAGATCTTCTCGCGATTCCAACTCGCGGCGCCAGCTCAGCCCATCGCTCTCGCGCTCGACGAACCCAACCATCGTCTTTTCGTTGTCAATCGCCGTCCCTCATCCTTCAACGTCCTCGACATGGACACCGGTCGGCCCATCGCAACCCTCGACACCATCGACGGAGTCGAGAGCATGTACCTCGACACGAAATTCCATCGTCTTTATCTCACGGCGCTCGACGGATACGTGCAGGTCATTCAGCAGATCGACACCGACCACTACAAAACGATCGCTCGATTCTTCACAGGTCACCATGCCGGCACCTCGCAGTTCGTCCCCAACCTGAACCTCCTCTGTGTCGCGGTCCCGCCGGTCGAAGGCCAGGCCGCGGAGATCTGGCTCTTCCAGCCGAAGCCCTGACCCTCAAGGACTCCGATGCATAAGCTCCCCCTGAAACTCGCTTCTGGCATAACGGTCATGACGCTCTGCCTGCCAGCCATTCGCCTCAACGCCCAGCAGGCCTCGCCAACTGACGCCATCTCTCCCTACCAGCCTCAGACCATCCCCGCCGGTGTCATACGCAGTTGGGGTCACGTCTTCCTCAAGAAGATCATGGCCAACTGGGAGCAGAGCTTCCAGAGGTACCACCCCGACGTCACCTTTTCCGACAACCTCGTCAGCAGCGCCGCAGCCGCCGGCGCACTCTTCACCAACACCGCCGACCTCGGTATCCTCGGCCGCGAGATTCGTCCGATGGAAGTCGCCGGTTACAGCCGCGTGATGAAGCAGAAGCCCTTCCCTCTCGAAGTCATGACCGGAAGCTACGCCAACGCAGACAAGAGCGTAGCCCTCGGCATCTTCGTTCAGAAAGACAATCCACTCACCCACATCACCTTTAGACAACTGGATGCGATCTTCGGCAGCGAGCACCTGCGCGGCGAGAAGACCAACATCCGCACCTGGGGCCAGCTCGGCCTCACCGGTCCCTGGGCCAACCGTGCCATCAACGTCTATATGGGAGAGCTTGACGCCGCGCCCGCCTTCTATTTTTCGCAGCAGGTCATGCACGGCTCCATGCTCTGGAACGAACGTCTTCACCACTTCGACGACATCAACCGAGCTGACGGCACGGTTTACGAAGCCCAGCAGCATATCGTCGACGCCCTCGCTGAAGATGCCGCGGGCATCGCAGTCTCTGGCGCTGGCTGTCGCAACGCCGGTGTCAAGCTCATTCCCGTCGCCATCAACGACGACGGCCCATACATCGACGCAACGCTGGAGACCGTTCAGACGCGGGCCTATCCCTTCGCCCGTTCCGTCTGGATCTACACCAACCAGGGTCCTGGCCATCCGCTCGATCCACGCGTCCGCGAGTTTCTGCGCTTCATCTTGAGCCGCGAAGGGCAAGAGCTGGTTCGCCAGGAAGGCGAGTATCTTCCTCTCACGCCGGAGCTTGCAGCCGCACAGCTAGAGAAACTGGAATGATCTCGCTACACAACCGGAGCCTATCAACCCCATTGCGCACCGTCCGCCGAACTCGATGCCTTCGCTGCATGCTTATCGCAATGCTCTGCCTCTCATCCGCCGGCCCCACGCCCGCACAAACGCCAGCACCGAACGATGAATTCAGCGGCACAATCCGCATCGTCGGCACCGACACCATGAAGGAGCTCATGGACCGCTGGATCACCGCCTTCACCGCGCTCCATCCCGCAGTCCATATCGCGCTCGCCGCCAAAGGCGCACTCACCGCCGCGCCCGCACTCGCGGATGGCTCCGCCGATCTCGCCCCGCTCGGCCGCGAGTTCACACCCACCGAGCTCACCGCCTTTCGAAGCAACAGGAATTACAATCCCACCGGCATCCCCGTCGCCCTCGGCAGTTACGACGTATCCGGCCGTACCCTAGCCCTCGCCGTTTTCGTCAATCAAAGCAATCCCATCGCCCACCTCAGTTTCAAACAGCTCGACGCGATCTACTGCACCTCACTGCGTCGCGGCTCACCTAAGCCAATCACCACCTGGGGCGAGCTTGGCCTCACAGGCGAATGGGCCGCGCGCGCCATTCATCCCATCGGCGTCGACTTCCCCGACGGCATCTCCAACTTCATTCGCTTGCGCGTGTGCAACAGAGGCGAGTTTCGCCAAGACATTCACACCGAGCACACAGGCGGCCCCATCAACGTCCTCGAGCGCATTGTCACCGGCATTTCCGCCGACCCCGACGCCATCGGCTACGCCGGCTTAGCAAACCTCAAGTCCGGCGCGAAGATCATCGCTATCTCCCAAGACGGCGGCCCCTATCTCTCCGGAACGCGTGTTGAAGTCGCATCCGCGCAATACCCGCTTACTCGCTTCATCTACATCTTCGTCGACCGCAAGCCGGGCGAGCCCATACCACCTCTCGAAGGCGCCTTTCTCCGCTACGTCATCAGCCCGGAAGGCCAGGCCCTCGTCGGCACCGACAACATCTACATGCCTCTGCCGCCGGCCATCGCCGCCCGCGAACGGAAGGAGCTTCACTAAGCAGCAACACATACTCGGGGGACCGAACATGCAACGCCGCGCAACGCTCGCATTTCTGCTTTGCTTCACCCTGCAGCCTTTTCTGGGGCAGGAGCCCGTGCCCACCGAAACGCTCAAATCTCCGGCAGATCCGTCTCTCCCGCACTACGTCGCCACCTCGTCCATCTCCGGCCACCTTACCAGCGTCGGTACCGACACCATGGACGACCTCATGAAGCTTTGGGTCGCAGACTTTCACAAGCGTCAGCCGGCCATCGTTTTCGATCCTCAATCGCAGGCCTCCATGTCCGTGCCCGCCGCGCTGACCGCCGGCGTAGCACAACTGGCGCCCCTCTCGCGCGAACTCAACCCCACTGAGGTCGAAGCCTTCCGCGCCAAACATGGTTATGCACCCACCGAGATCGCCGTTGCACTCGGCAGCTATCGTACGCCCACTCGCACCGTTGCGCTCACCTTCTACGTCAACGATGGAAACCCCATCACCCAGCTCAACCTCCGGCAGCTCGACGCCATGTGGTGCACCACGCTGCATCGTGGCGCAAAGCAGCCGCTCACCGAGTGGGGCCAGCTTGGCCTTACCGGCGACTGGGCCCACCGCCCCATCCACCTCGTCGGCGTTCTGCCCCCCGACGGCGTACCCAACTTCATCACCCGCCGCGTCTGCAACGACGGCCTATTGCGGGGCGGCATCCTAGGCGAGAAGAATGGCGGGCCCACTTCGGTACTCACCCGCATCGTCGAAGACGTCGCCAACGACCCCAATGCGATCGGCTACGCCGGCTTCCACAACCGCCAGCCCGACACCCACCCCCTGCACATCGCAGATACTTCCGCCGGCCCCTACTACGAAGGCACGTTCGATCAGGTCCGCACCGCTGTCTACCCTCTCACCCGTTTCGTATACATCTACGTGGACCGCCCTCCGAATGCACCTCTCGCGCCACCCGTCCGCGAGTTCCTCCGCTACGTCCTCTCGCTCGAAGGCCAGCGCGCAGTTGAGCAGGAAGGCATCTTCATGCCGCTCCCCCCGCGCATCGCAGCCGAGCAGCGCACCAGGCTTGAATAACCAGCACAAGATTCCAGACACACACCGAAGGAGATGGCCATGAACATGCTCACCCGAATCACCGCCGCGGCACTCGCAGGCGCGCTTCTTCCCCTCGCGTCATCGGCTCAGAAGTCGAAGGCGGAGTCCGACGCCGAAGCCAGCGCCCTCCAGGCCGCGCGCGCCAAGAGCGTCCTGCGCAAGGGCTCAGAGGTCCACTACGCGCCCGACCGCTTCGACATCTCCGACCTGCCCCACTACGTGCCTGAGCAGCAGGTCTCCGGCACTATCCGTCAGTGGGGATCCAACTACCTCGCCGACTCGCCGCTCGCCGGGTATCTCGAAAGCGCCTTTCAGAAGTTCGAGCCTAACGTCAAGTTCGAAGACAACCTTCGCACTTCCGAGCACGCCATCTCCTCGCTCGTCTACAAGGTTGCTGACGTCGGTATCATGGGCCGCCAGATCATGTGGGACGAGCGCCTCTCCTTCCAGCGCGAGTTCGACTATCAGCCCACCGGCATCATCGGAATGACCGGCTCCTACGACATCTCCGGCTGGAACCCGCCCATCGGCTTCTTCGTTAACGCTCAGAATCCGCTCGCGCATCTCTCCATGTCTCAGATCGACGGCATCTTTGGCGACGTCCGCACCGGTGCCTACGACGGCCTCATCTGGAACGAAAAAGCCGCCCGCGGCGCTGACAAGAACATCCGCACCTGGGGCCAGCTCGGCCTAACAGGCGAGTGGGCCGACAAGCCTATCCACGTGCTCGGCTACAACCTTGAGTTTCACTTCACCGAGGAGATCGAGACGCGCGCATTCGGCGGCGTCACAAGCAAGTTCAACGGCGGCCTGATCGAGTACTCCAATGACACCAACCCCGACGGCACCCTCAAGATCGCGGGTCAGACCATGATCAAGGACGTGGCCAAAGACCTCTACGCGATCGCCTACGTCGCCGGCGGCACACTTTGGCAGACACCAGCCGTCAAGATCCTGCCAGTCGCCACAAACGAAGGTGGCCCATATTACGCACTCACGATGGACAACATCCGCAACCGTACCTACCCCTTCTATGCAGACGTCTTCTTTTGGGTAAACCGTGATCCAAAGAAGCCGCTCGATCCCAAACTGCGCGAGTATTTACTCTTCATCCTTTCTCAGGAAGGGCAAGCCCAGATCGTGCGTGACGGGAAGTATCTCCCACTTACTAAGCAGGTCATCGAAGAGGAGCGAAAGAAACTCGACTAAGTATGTTGCGATCGGACTTACAAGAATTGGAATGTCGTCGATCTTGTTTTCTATGTAGTAGTTACTCTCCACGAGTCACAAAATTCCACGTTCATTGCTGACTGTATTGGAGGCAGGAGTAACTCGCTGGCATATGCGCGAAAGGCACTCCAAGGCCAGCTTAGCGAGCCAATGAATAAGATTTAATGAGAGGTTCACTCGATCCTCATTTCGCAAAACTAAACCTTGCTAGACCCTTGAATATGGCCCTTTTCTGTTTCGTTAGAGACCCTCGCATATTCAATGGCAGGAGCTAAAGGCGAGCTTCCTGAGGTAGGACCAATGTTGCCATTCCGCTCGGCAGTTAACTTGCTACTGCTCTTAGCTTCTGTGACCATCTCGGCGCAAACCACCCAGCAAGTAGCTGAGGATGGAGACCGCAGCAAGCTCCCCAACTATCCTGGACAGGCCCCCAACTTTATTCCCGGGCCGCCAATGCCCGGCACCATTCGCGTCTGGGGCAATGACTTCATGATCAAGCTCGAGGGCCTATGGGAAGAGGGCTTCAACAAGACGCACCCCGAGATCAAGTTCGACGACAACCTCAAGAGCTCCGCGCAGGCTCTCGGCGCGCTCTATACCGGCGTCGCCGACCTCGGCCTCCTCGGACGTGAGCCCTGGCCCACCGAAATCCTCGGCTTCCAGAAGATGTTCCAGTACGAGCCGCTCGGCATCCAATGTGCCACCGGCTCCTTCCACGCCGAAGGCAAGACCTGGCCCTTCATCATCTTCGTCAACAAGTCCAACCAGATCTCCAAACTCACCATGCAGCAGCTCGACGCCATCTTTGGCACTGGCCTTCGACGCGGCGCCAAAGAGCGCATCACCACCTGGGGACAGCTCGGCGTCACCGGCCCGCAGGCCACTCATCGTATCCACGTCTACGGATACGACATGATCATCCCTGGTTTCACCTACGCCTTCCAGCAGATCGTCTTCAAAGGCAGCGACCAGTGGACCGGCGACCTCCGCGAATACACCAACGCTCATCAGCCTGACGGCAAGCTCATTCACACCGCCGGCGATCTCATGCTCGATGACCTCGCCAAAGACCCCGACGGCATCGCCTTCACCGGCCTGCAGTTCACCAACCCCGGCGTCAAGTACCTTGCCATCGCGGAGGACGAGGGCGGTCCATACGTCATACCCACTCTGCTTACCACCGCCAACCGCACCTACCCTTTGGTGCGCAGTATTTACATCATGCTCAACCGCAAGCCTGGCCAACCTGTCGACCCAAAACTCCATGAGTTCCTGCGCTACGTGCTGAGTCGCCAAGGCCAGGAAGACGTGATGAAAGAGGGAGATTTTCTTCCACTCACTCCGGCACTCCTGCAGGAGCAATTGCGCCTGATCGAGTAGCCTCCCACTCCACGAAATTCAACCACAACGCAAAAAGAATCACGCACGCTTCTGGAGGTCAACGAGATGCCAGCCACAACCAACCGCCGCACCGCACCACATGTTCTACCCAGCAACGGGGCACCCGCCGCACCGGCAGCCAGAGCCAAATGTTTTCCTCTCTGGCCTACCCTTCTCGCTGCCGTCTGCTTCGGCCTTCTCCTGTCCGTCTCATCACCGGCACAGGTTTCCGGCGGCAGCATCACCGGCACCGTCACTGACCCTACAGGCGCCGTGGTTCCGGACGTGACCGTCAAGATTGTGAATCGGGGAACAGGCATCATCGACGTCCTCAAGACGACGTCAACGGGTTTGTTCAGCAAGCCGAACCTCGACCCCGGAACCTACGACGTGACCTTCGAGGCCAATGGCTTCTCCTCCATGCATACGGAGGCCCTGGTCAACGTAGGCCACGACACCGTCCTCGAGATGAAGCTGGAGGTAACGACTGCTAACACTGAAATCGTTAACGTGACTACCGCCTCGTCCTCCGTTGATCTCGGCTCCACGCAGTTGAATCAAACAGTGGACGGCAAGACCCTCCGCGAGCTTCCCCTGAACGGACGCGACTGGACTTCCCTCAGCATCCTCGAGCCCAACGTCCACACCGTCGACAACCAGTTGAGCATCTCCGCCGGCGACAACTCCCGCTCCAACCGCGGCGTTGGCACGCAGATCTCCATCGGCGGCACTCGCCCGCAGCAGAACAACTATCGTCTCGACGGCATCACCACCAACGATTACTCGGGCGCCGGTCCCGGTGGGGCGCTCGGCGGAACCCTCGGCGTCGACGCAATCCAGGAGTTCACTGTCGTCACCTCCAACGCAACCTCCGACTATGGCCGAACCTCCGGCGGGGTCGTCTCGGCCGTCACCCGCGAAGGCACCAACAAGTTCCACGGCACAGCCTACGAATTCATCCGCAACAGCGCCCTTGATGCCAAGAACTACTTCTCCACTGGCCCCGCACCCTTCAAGCGCAACCAGTTCGGCGGCACAATCGGCGGCCCCATCCACAAAGATAAGGCCTTCTTCTTTTTCAACTATGAGGGACTCCGTCAAAGTCGCACCACCGCCACAATCGACACTGTACCTTCTCCGAACGCGGCCGCCGGCCTGCTTCAGTGCACCCAGACCGCCACCGCCTCGAACAAGAACTGCCTCACCGGCCCCGGAGGCACCGTTGAACCTGCCAACGGAGTCGGCGTCCAGCAATACACCATCGATTCCAACGTGGCGCCGTACCTCGCCATCTTTCCCGCGCCCAATGCCGGCATCAGCGGCGACACTGGCACCTGGGCCTTCAACTCCAACGCCGTAGCAAAGGAAGATCTCTACACCGGCCGTGCCGACTACACCTTCTCTTCAAAAGATGCCATGCACGCCACCGCGCTCAACGATACCTCCACCGATAGCCAGCCCGACGGATTCGACTTCGTTGTCACCGGCCTAGACATCACACGGCGCGTCTACTCAGTCCAGGAGCAACACGTCTTTTCGCCCAACTTCTTGAACTTCGTCCACGGCGGATACGCATACACCTTCTCCATCGCTCCGGCCTCCAGCGCAGCCATCAATCCGCTGGCCAGCAACTCTGCGTTAGGCTTCGTGCCCGGCGCCAACATTGGAGAGATTCAAATCGGAGGCCTCAGCACCTTCTTCGGCGGCGTCAACGCGGAGGGCGTCTACTCCTGGCATTACCACAGCTATCAGGTTGGAGACGATCTCTACTTCACCAAGGGTTCGCATTCCCTTCAGGCTGGATTCTCCTACGAGCGCGACCAATCCAACGACCTTGGCAACGTCACCAACGGCTACTATGTTTTTGGCTCCTATCAATCCTTCATCTCCAACGCGCCCACCAGCTTTACCTCCAACATCCCCGGACATAGCATTCCCATCTATCTCCGTCAAAATGTCTACGGCGCTTATGCGATGGATACCTACCACATGCGCAGGAACCTCACCTTCACCGTCGGTGCCCGCTATGAGCCCATTTCGGCCGTAGGCGAGAAATACGGTCATCTCGGTGTGATGTTAACGCCCACGGATCCCGCGCCCACCGTGGTCAGCCACCTGTATCAAAATCCATCCTTCCTGAATCTTTCGCCCCGTCTCGGGGTTGTCTGGGATCCCTTCGGTGCAGGCAAAACTTCGGTTCGTGCTTCCTTCGGCATCTATGACACGCTTCCCCTCACCTACCTCTTCACCTTGAACACGGTCTCAACCGCGCCTTTCGGATCCACGGCAAATTTAACGAGCGCACCAGTCGGCAGTTTTGGCGCGTATTCGACGAATGCGTCGAACCCGAAGCTCGCATACAACCTGGCGATTGCGCATCCGACGAACAAGACGGCTTACATCCAGCAGAAGCCTGGCCGCCCGTACCTGGAGCAGTACATCTTTAATATTGAGCAGGAATTGCTTCCGGGCCTGAATCTGGAAGTCGGCTATACCGGCTCCCATGGCGTTCGCCAGCCGCTCAAGAGCAATGACGGCAACATCGTCGAGCCGCTCGCTTCGTCAACATTTCAGAACATGGTCTGGCCCGCTCTAGTGCCCAAAACCACTAGTAAGGGCACCACCTACTCCACAAGCGGCACCAAGCTCAACACAGCTGTCGGCGCGGAAGATACCACGCTCTTCAACGAGTCCACCACCTACAATGCACTCAACGTTGCCTTGCGCGGCACCGGTCGCAACTATCGCCTGGGAATCTCCTATACCTGGGGGAAGTCGCTCGACGAATCGTCTTCGTCGAACGGCGGCACCAACTTTTCCAATTCACTCATCGCTCCGTTCCCCAACTACATTGGCCGGTTCAAAGGCCCGTCGGACTTCAACGTCGCCCAGAACATCGTCATCAACGGGCTGTACGATCTCCAGGGCATCAAGCACGGCAACTCCTTCGTAAGGGCGGCGACCGAAGGCTATCAGCTTGGCGGCATCGTTCGCGTTGCCACCGGCCTTCCGTTTACCCCCCTCATCTCCGGCGACCCCCTCGGCCTCTCCAGCGCGAACACCTTCTCGTTCCCCGACCGCCTCTACGGCACGGGCTGCTCCGGCAACCCCACGGATATGTCTCAGAAGAAGACTTACCTCTTCCTCAATCGCAACTGCTTCGCCTACCCACTGCCCACACCCGGCCCCAACGGCACCTATTTTCCACGGCTTGGCAACCTGGGCCGCAACTCCATAGTCGGCCCCGGCCTCACCACGCTTGACGTCTCGGCCGTCAAAAACACAGCGGTGCCGAAGTTTGGCGAACTCGCCCGTGTCGAGTTCCGCGCCGAAGCCTTCAATGCCCTCAACCACCCCAACTTCCAAGTACCGAACCGCGCCAACTCAGTCGTCTACAAGGCGTCGACCAACCCCGCTGTCGCCGGAGCTGCTTCAAACCTTCAGCAGCTCACTGTTACGTCCACCACCGAGCGCCAGATCCAGTTCGGCCTCAAACTCATCTTCTAGCCGCAGGAGTTGAACTGTCGCAGTTCGCCAGTCCTTGCGGCTAGATTTTCATCGGTGCAGAAATTTCTTATCCATCCCACCCGCCCCAAGGTGAGGAGGTCAATGCATCAGGCCCACTTGTCGTGCTGAATCATCCTGCATCAGCGGCAGGAACCCGTGAGAGTCAGATACCACCTTCTGTCCCTCATCGCTGTACACAAACCGCAGGAACTCATTCACCAGCGGTGGAACAGGCTTACCTGGAGGCTGGTTGACGAAGACGTAAGCCATCCTCGCCAGCGGATAACTCCCGTCGATCAGCGTCTCTAGCGTCGGCCGGACGTATGCAGACCCGCTCGCCTTCGCAAGCGCAAGCGGCTTCACGTCGCCGCTGGCGTAACGCAAACTCGAGACCGCCAGACCGTACCGGTCGTGTAGCAACGCGTCCATTGTCTGCTCGCCGGCTTCGTAGCTTGTGCCGTCCGGGCGGTGCTGTTCGCTGAACTCGCGGATGATCTCCCAGTTCATCTTCTTGCTCTCCCCTTGCAATGCGCGCAGAAAGAAAGATCCAGTGCCCGACTCGATGTCGAAGGTGTACACATGAATCGGTTTGTCCTTCCACTCGCCATCAAGCCCCAGGTTGCCCCACGTCCGTGCTGGCGCCGTATGCCCTAGCTGTTCGCAGCCGAAGATCCTCTCCGCCTGTGTTAGTGTCAGCTTATCGAGCGGGTTGTCCTTGTGCACGAAGAGCACGGGCGCGTAGCTCATGCCTGGAGTGTCGAGGCTGCCAGTCATCAGCCGCAGCTGCAGCGGCCGGTATTGCAACGTATGCAGAAAGCCGTCGTTCTCCGTCGTGTTACTCTCGCGGCCAGACAAAGCGATGTCCGCATTGCCCGTATACAGCCCAGACATACCGGTATCCGTACCCATCAACCGGGTCACAAACTGCACGTCAGGATGATGGCGCCGGAAGTGTTCCTCCCACGCCAGTACAACAGACGACATGTACGTGTCTCCCCAGATTCGCAGCGTGCCTGCCGGCACCGGCTGCGGCTCAAACACGGCCGACTGCGCCTGCGCAACGACGCCGCTCGCGATCAGCGAGACCGCGCGCAAAGCGCAAAGCCAGCGGGAATTTCTACGCGGACTCAATCGAGCTTCCTCACTTCCTTCTGCGCAGCAGCGGGCGACAGCGGCAGGTAGCGTCCATCGCGCAGCACAACCTCCTGCCCCTCGCGGCTGAGCAGGTAGCGGAGGAACTCTTTGACCTTCGGGTCCACCGGCATACCCGGCGTTCGATCAATGACCGCCGGAATCACACGCGCCAGTGGATACGTCCGGTCGATTAGCGACTGCTTGGTGGCCTGGTAGAACGGCCCAGCAGGCGTGACGCCAATCGCAAGAGCTTTCACATCCGGCCCCGCATAGCGAATGTTCGAAACCGCAATGCCGTAACGGTCCTTCGCTAGCGCATCCAGGATCTGTTGGCCATGATCATAAATCGTGCCGTCGTGGCGGTAGATGTGCGAGTACTCGTGAAGATCGCAGTTCCACCGATGGCTTCCCTCCATCAGGTACTGCTGCAGGAAAATTCCAAAGCTGTCGTCGATGCGCCAGCCGTACGGCGTAATCGGCTTGTCCATCCAATCGCCGGTGAGCCCCAGTTGCCCCCACGTACGAATGTTCGTGCCGCCGCGCCGATGTTCCTCGCCAAAGATGCCGTCGAGTTCAGTCAGCGACAGCTTCGCCAGCGGGTTATCCTTGTTCACGAAGAACATCTGCGCATAGTCGATATTCCTAATGTCCACGCTGCCGGTGAAGATCTCGACACCCGTCGGCGGGTAGTGCTTGACCCGCTCAAACGTGCGTACGGCGACCGGATCGATCTCTTCGCCCAATATTGCAACGTCGGCGACGCCGTTGAAGAGTGCGGGAATCGCTGACGATGTGCCGTACATTCGGTACCCGAGCCGAATTCCCGGTTGGAAGCGCTGAAAGTCCTTCTCCCAAGCGGTTAGCAACTGGCGCATCCACGGATTGCTCGCACTGCCATGCCCGGAGATTCGGATCACTCCGCTCACTTGCTGCTGCGGAACATAGCGCGGAAACGAGGCGACCACCCGGCTCTCATACGAGTCGCTTTGATCGCTGCTGGCCGTCGTTGGCGTCGATGTCCCAACCTGAGCGCGGACGTTCGTCAGGATCACCATCAACAGCATGGCATTCCAGACGCATGGACGAAATCGCATCATGTTCCAGCTCTCAAGTACGAGGAACGAACACTATTGAAGCTTCTTCAACTGCTCAGCGACCGCCTCAGCGGTAAGCGGCAGAAAGACATTCTGCTCGGTCACAGACTCCTGACCCTGGCGGCTCAGAATAAACCGCAGGAACTCCGCGATCTTTGGATTGAGAGGTTTGCCTGGCGCCCGGTTGAGGTAGAGATACATCGACCGCCCAAGCGGATAGGTACGATTCGCCACTGTCTCCAGTGTGAGCGGAATGTAGGGCGCGCCATCCTTCACCGCGAGCGCAAGCGCCTTCACCTGCGCGGTCTTTTTGTGAATGCCGCTATAAGCGATCGCGTACTTGTCTTTGCCCAAGTCCCGCATCATGAACGCGTCGGACGAGACAACCGGCTTATCGTTGGCGTCGTAGGTATTTGAGTACTCCTTCAGGTCACAGTTCCAGCGAGCACCGTTTGGCAGCGTTGGCCCGCCGCTCGGCGGGGCCTGCAGCACTTTTAGCTCGAAGAAAGCGGCAATGTTGTTCCCGGTGGGGTAACCGAAGACATGGATCGGCTTGTTTGCCCAATCGCCAGTGAGTCCGAGCTGCCCCCAGGTGCGGATGTTTTTGCCGGGGCAACAACCGAAGATGGCTGCGAGCTGCGGCAGAGTGAGACGCGTAAGCGGGTTCTCCTTGTTGACGAACACGCCGATTGCGAAGGCCTCGTATTGCGTGTCGAAGCTGCCGGTTGCGGTGGTAATCTCGAGCGGCTCGTATTTGAACATCCGCCGGAAGGAGAGGTCTTCCAGCGGCGCAATCTCGCGGCCGAGCAGTCCAATGTCCGCAATGTCGAAGACCAACGCCGGAATGCCGTGTACCGTACTGGTCAGTTTGTCATGGAAGATGACATCGGGCTGGTATTGGCGAAACCCCTGTTCCCAATTCGTCAGCATCGTCTTCTCGTGATAGTCGCCCGCGATTCGAATGACGCCCGAGACCTGCTGTTGCGGCTTGTACTCAGGCATCGAATTGAAGTCCTGAGCGGCAGCGGTACCGGCAAGGAGCACAAGTACCGTCAGCTTGAAGAATGAATCCCCGGTGTTCATTCCATCCTCCAAGAGTGGCTACTGCAGCTTCTTCAGGCCTTCCTGCACGGTTGCAGCATCCAGCGGGAGATACTTGCCGTCCTTCTCCAGCAATTCCTGCCCCTGCTTACTCAGCACGAAGCGGACGAATTCGCGGATCTTCGGGTCAACCGGTTTTCCGGGAACGATGTTGATCCAGAACGATTGCCCGCCCCAAAGCGGGTAGCTGTGATCCTGCAAGGATCCCATTGAGTAGTGCACGAATGGACCAGCGTCCGTCGCGCCAAGATCGAGGATCTTTACATCAATTGGGAAGTTGGGATGGTAGCGAACGTATCCAATTCCGTTCGGATCGTCGCGGACATGATCGACGATCTGGTCCGCTTCGAGGTAAGTCCTGCCGTCCGGTTTGGTGTAGTTGGCAAAGCCCAGCAAGTTCTCATTCCACTTGTCGCTCGAATGCATCACCTTGTCAGAGAATTCTAGCGCAGTGGCATAACGCAGGCTGTAGCCGTAAGTATTGATCGGTTTGTTGGCCCACTCGCCGGTAAGGCCAAGCTGTCGCCAGCTTCGAATGTCCTTCTCAGATCCGCGGGCGAACTCCGGATGCCAGGTGGTGCGCACCCAGCCGCCAGCCCGCTGCGAGCCGAAGATACCGTCAAGCTGCGTCATGCTCACGTGCGTGAGCGGGTTCGCCTTATTGACCACGATGACCATGTTGTTCTGCCAGCCGACCACGTCGTACGAGCCGGTGAGGATAGTGATCCCGGTCGGAGCGTTGCCCTTCAGCCGCTGATACGAGAGGTAGTCATAAAAGCTCGGCTCATGCGTAACGCCGATGTCGGCCTTGCCGAGATAGAGACAGGGAATCGCGTCTGCCGCGGTCTCCAGGTCGTACTGGATCGTAATGTCTGGCTGGAATTTGCTGAACGCATCCCTCCACCAGCCGCCTAGCGGCGAATCGCCGAGGTAGTTGTTTCCGCAAACGCGCACCGTGCCGGTAGGTTTGTCCTGGGGAACGTAGTCGGGTAGGGCACTAAGGTCGAACTTCCGTGTGTACGCGGGGTTTTGAGCGATCGCCGCCATCCGCGCCTTGCGTTCAAGTGCAGAACCCTCCGGATACTTCTTCGACTCCGCGTTGGGCTGGTACTTGTCGCTCATCTGGGCGCGGCCGGCTGCTGTCGAGAGCAGGGCGAGGGTCAGCGTTACTGCGGTGGCGAATTTGCGACGGGTTGCCATCAGTTGAGCCTCTCGTATATCTAAAGGGGTGACCGGCGCCTGAAAATTGCGCCAGTACAAGCGTCGACGTGTCAGATGAACGTTTCAGGAATCGAAGATGAGAGATCGTTCATTCAAGCTTTTTGCGCTGCTCGGCGGCGAGCGCGGGATTCAGCGGAAGATAGTAGCTCTGGCGCTGCACCAGTGCTTGCCCTTCAGCGCTTAGGACGAAGCGAAGGAACTCACCGACCTTAGGATCGACGGGTTTGTCCTTGGCCCGGTTAATGTAGATGTAGACCCCTCGTGCCAGCGGATAGTTTGAGGCTATGACGGCCTCGGGCGTCGGCGGGATGGCCAGGCCGGAGCTAGCCAACGGCAGCGCCTTGATTTCGGGGCTGACGTAGCCGAGGGTTGAGATGGCGAGGCCGCCCGGATCGCGCTTCAGTGCATCGACAATTTGCTGCCCCGCTGGATATACGGATCCATCGCCGCGCCTCTTGTCCTTGAACTCTCGCACGATGTCCCAGTTCCAGCAGTCCTTCGGGCCTTGAACCGCTCGTTGCAGAAATGCGCCGGTCCCGGTCTGATCGTCGTACAAGTAAGCGTGTATTCGTTTGTCTCGCCAGGCGCCTTCGTCTCCCACCGTCGCCCACGTCACAGGTTCCTTCGGATTGGTGGGGCAACCGAGGATCGCGGCGAGCTGTGCAACGCTGATCCGCCTTACTGGATTGTCGCGCGAGACGAAGACCACGAGCGCGGGCGACTTGCCTTCGCCCTGCAGGCCGCCATTCATCACCTGAATGCCGAGCGGTTTGACGCGAAAGACCCATTCGAAACCGATGATCTCATTCACAGTCGCCAGCCTGCCCATCAGCGAGAGGTCGGACGTGCTGGTGATAATTCCGGCCATGCTCGTAGCCGTCCCGAGCAGCGTGTCCTCGAACGTAATTTCGGGATGGTACTTGCGGAAGGCCTGTTCCCACGCCGTCATCGTGCCGCGCATGGCGGCATCCCCCCAACTGCGAATTACTCCTCTTTCAATCGGCGCGGGCGAATACACCGGCAGCGTCGTTTGCTGCGCTGTACAGACTCCGCAAGCCGCGAAAGCCAGCAATGCTGTAAGAACTCCTCGCATTGTGGAGCGGACCATCAATCTAGCTTCTTCCTTTCCCGCTCTGCGGCTTCGGGTTGCATCGGCAGGTACTTCCCGTTGCGCACGATGTCCTCCTGACCCTCGCGACTGAGGATGTAGCGCAGGAACTCCTTCACCTTGGGATCGACTGGCTGGCCAGGCACGCGATCGATCTGCGCAGGAATGATCCGCCCGAGCGGATACTGCCGGTTGATCAGCGTCTCCTTGGTGGCCGCGTAGAACAGGCCGGAGACGGTGCGCGCCAGCGAAAGCGGTTTTACAGCATCGCCCTCCTTCAGGTAGCGCACGTTTGACAACGCGATTCCGTAAGGATCGTTCGAGAGGTCGTCGAGAATCTGCTGGCCGCTGTCGTAGATGGTTCCATCGGGCTTGTGGATGTGCGCGTACTGCTTCATTCCGCAGCGCCAACGATGGCTATCGTGCAGCGCGGCATGCTCGACGAACGTTGAGAAGACATCTCCCTCATACCATCCGTAAAGATGGATGGGCTTGTCCGCCCATTCTCCCGTGAGCCCGAGCTGTCCCCATGTCTCGATGTTGGCGGCCCTGCCTCCCTCGTGCCAGGCGAAGACTTTGTCGATTTGATCCAGGGTCATCTGCGAAAGAGCGTTCCTCTTGTTCACAAATACACCTATGGCGAAATCGAAGTTCCGCACATCCACGCTGCCCGTAGCAATCTCGATGCCCAGCGGGGGATAGTGCTTTACCTGCTCGAACGCGGTCGTCTCAAATGGATATATCTCCTGGCCGAGGATCGCAATGTCGCCTTTGCCGGTATAGAGCGCACCCATCGCCGAAGCGGTCCCGTACATGTCGTATTCAAACTTCACGCCCGGCTGAAACTTTGCGAACCCCTCTTCCCAGGACTTCACCAACATCCCCATGAAATCGAGAATGGGAGCTCCATGCCCCCATAAGCGGATCGTTCCGGTAACAAGCTGTTGAGGCTGATAGTGGGGCAGCCCATTGAGCGTCCGCTGTTCTGGACTAATGGTTTGGCTGCCGATGTTTTCCGAGGGCACGACGGTCGGCTGGGTTGCCTGCGCCAGCGCCGAGATGGGCACGAACAACGCAGAGGCACGGCAAAGGAAAGCGGCTAATGAAACGGTCGCACTCGTCAATCGACGTCTGCCAGCCCGCATGATGCTCCTCGGACCAAATTGCGGCTGCGCCGAAGCCAACCAATATGGACCGTTAGAGATGCTTGCTCTCTGAGATGAAGGATTTATGGATGAATTATGAAAATCCGTTTGTTGAAGACGCCATGATCGACCACGGAGGAAGTCGTCTGGCGTGGCGGTTGTACCCCCGTAGACTCCTCCTGGATAGCAATGTCTATTTTTTGGGGTATCGTCCGCCTACGCCGAGTCTCGGTTTCGCTCAACTTCGCGCCCGGCCTAGAGCCTGTTATTAACTTCCCGCCAGTATTCGAAAGAGGTTTGCGAGCATGAGGCAGGCGAAGGCGAGGAAGTGGAAGGCGCCGAGGGTGGTGGCGAGTCTCTCAAAGTCGCGGGCCAGGCGGCGAAAGCGTGCCGCCCAGGCAAAGCTTCTCTCCACCACCCAACGGCGTGGCAGCAGCACGAAGCCGCGTTTTGCCTCAGTATGCTTGATCACTTGCAGTTGGATGCCATGTTCGGCGGCTGCATTTTCAGCAGCCTCGCCTGTGTAGCCCTGATCCACGTAAGCCAGCTCGACGTTCTCCTCTGTGATCTGCTGTACCTGCCGAGCCAGTTCTCCGACCTGTGCGCGGCCCTGCTCCTCGGCCGGCGTGACATGCAGGGCGAGCAGATGGCCCAGCGTATCCAATTTATTTTCCGATGCAGAAGGTGGAGAAGATCAGATTCAGAATGTCGTCTGAAGTGGTCTGTCCGGTCAGAGAGTCCAACGCCCAAAGGGCGCGGTAGAGGTCGAGCAAGATCATCTCGTGAGGGATGGAATTTACATTCGCCTGTGCAGCGTCTTCCAGCGCGGACAGTGCAGTCGTTATGGCCTGGTGGTGGCGGAGGCTTGTCAACATTCCGGGCTCCGAGGCGGCTCCGCCGGTGGCCAAGGCCAGAATCCGTTCGCGTAACGCGGGGATTCCATCGCCCGTGAGCGCAGAGGTCGGCTGAGCGGGAACGCCGGCTATTTCAGCAATTCCATCGGCGGGCAAGCCTGCTTTCCTCAGATCGCTCTTGTTGATGGCGACGAGTGCAGGACGACCCTGAACGGCCTCCAGCAGACGATGTTCCTCGTCATTGAGCGGCTGTGTAGCATCAAGAACCACGAGCACGAGAGCTGCATCGGCCAGCGCCTCGCGGCTGCGATGGATACCTAACTGCTCGGCCTCGTCCAGAATCTCGTGCAGGCCCTCGCGCAATCCGGCCGTGTCCACCAGTTCCAGCGGAATGCCGTCGAGCGAGATTCGTTCAGTTACAGTGTCTCGAGTGGTGCCTGGGGTGGCAGTCACAATGGCGCGGTCTCGTTCAACGAGGCGATTGAAGAGCGAGCTTTTGCCGGCGTTGGGACGGCCCACAATGGCCAGCGAGAGCCCATCATGCACGATGCGGCCGCAGGCAAAAGAGGCCTCCAATGCGGCCAAGGGTGGCGTGAGCGCGTCGATGCGCAGGGCGATTTCGGCTTCTGGCGCAACATCCACATCGTCTTCTGCAAAGTCGATGCCGGCTTCGAGCAGGGCAATGAGCTCAACCAGCGACTGCTTTGCGGGAGCGACGCGGCGGCTCAGGGCGCCCCCTAACTGACTGGCGGCCAGGCGTGCCTGGGTCAGCGTCTGTGCCTCAATGAG
Organism: Occallatibacter sp.; assembly: GCA_035945795.1. Classification (GTDB taxonomy): domain Bacteria; phylum Acidobacteriota; class Terriglobia; order Terriglobales; family Acidobacteriaceae; genus Telmatobacter. The sequence continues at coordinate 51,566 of DASYZU010000039.1, read as the reverse complement.
ATCGCGCACGGCCTCAGCCTGGGTCAGGTCTAGGCGGCCGGCCAGAAAGGCGCGTTGAGTGAACTCCCCGGGCTCGGCCAGCCGCGCGCCCAAATCGAGCGCACGGCGCAGCAGCAGCTCCAGCACAACTGGAGATCCGTGCGCGGCAATCTCGACGACGTCCTCGGCGGTATAGGAGTTGGGAGCGGCAAAAAAGGTGACCAGCGCCTCGTCAATACTCGTATCTTTGGGTCGCTCAGCGTCGTTGCCTGTGGAGTCAAGCACATCGGCCAACCGGGCGCGTCCGTGTTCCAGCGGCTGACGGAGGCTGACCAATTGCACCGAAATGGAGGCAGCCTGCGATCCGCTAAGGCGCACGATACCGATGCCACCCCGACCCGAAGGCGTGGAGATGGCTGCGATAGTGTCGGAAGTCATGTCTGGCTCGGGCATGTACTGGGAACAGTGTAGAAGCTTGCCGTCCAGTGGTGCTGCACAGATTCTGTGTGACCGGCGAACGCCTGACTTTAGAGCAGGCAAGACTATAATCCTGTGCGACGCGGTGAAAGCAAATTCTGCGCCATGGAAGCCTCCGGCGGCGCCGCGCACATTCGTTTTAAAGGTTTATTTCTCTTGATTACCAGTTTGCGGCAAGGCGTATGCGAGTCAAAAACAAGGTGGGAAGAGAAAACATTCTTCGTCCTGGCGCTTGCGGTTTTGCTGTCGTTTACAGCGAGAGCCCAGGCGCAGCAACGGGCGCAGAGCGTTTGGCAGGGTGTGCTGCGCGACGCAGCCAGCGCACCCATTCCGGGTGCGAAGGTCCGGCTTGCCGGCAACGGCGCCGCGGTCGAAGCAGTGACGGGCGCAGATGGCGCTTTCAAGCTGACGCCTCTGCCTGTTGGTCAATACCGTCTGACCGTTCAGGCAAAAGGCCGCAGAGTGAATTACGCGCAGCCTATCGATATAGAGCCGGCCGCGCCCTCGGTCGCGCTTACCCTCTCCGACCGTGGTGAACTCATCGTTGCCGTAATTCAGAGCCAGTCCGCGACGGGCGGCGAGGAACTGTCAAGTCAGGCAGTGAGCGAACTGCCGCTGAACAAGCGTGACTTCAGCACTTTGCTGCTACTGGCCGCCGGTACCATGACGGATGCGAATGGCGCCACCAACTTCACAGCGCAGTTTGCCATCAACGGACAGCGCGGCGTGGAAGCAGTGTTTGCCATGGACGGCGCCGATATCAGCGATCCGGAGATGGGCGGCGCCACATTCTCGAACTTCAATGTGGATGCCGTCGAACAGATTCAGTCCAGCTCCGGATGGATGCCGGCCGAGATCGGACGCGGCGCCGCGGGGTTCACAAACATCATCACTCGCTCCGGGGCCAGCGGCTTTCACGGCTCGTTCTTCGAGTTTGTGCGCAACTCCGCCTTCGACGCGCGCAATTACTTCGACCACGCCACACTGGCCTATCCAGGCAGGATTCCTCCCTTCCGCCGCAACGAGTTCGGGTTCACCAACGGCGGCCCGGTGTTCATCCCCCACCTTTACGACGGCCGCAGCCGGACCTTCTACTTCTTGCAGTACCAGGGCTTTCGCCAGGTGTTGGGAACCACGCAGGTGATGCCGCTCCCCTCTGTATCCGAGCGCGCGGGGCTTGATACTTTGACTTATCCGGACGGATCCATCGATACCTTGACGGTTCCTATCGATCCCGGGATTGCGGTGGTGCTGAAACGCTATCCACTCCCGAATCATCTCTCCGGCCCCTTCCAGCAGCACACCTATGCGACGGCCTCCAAGGTGGCTACAAATGCCAACCAATTTTCTTTGCGCATCGATCACAGGTTCTCTTCCAAAGACAAGTTCTTTGCACGCTTCATCCTCGATAATTTGGCGGGCCCCACGACGAATCCCGACCAGACAGCGATCGATCCCTCGTTCGGTGTTGAGTACATCGACGGGGAGCGCAACGTGGTGGGCACCTACACTCACGAATTTTCGCCGCGGTTAACACTCGAGTCGTCACTCAGCATTCAGCGCACGACGCCGGGGTTGCCCACCGCCAACTACACCGACCCGGCGGTCAAGTTCAATGACGGTCTGTTTGAAGCCTTCAACTCCGCGGCCGGAACGGTGATGCAGGCCTACGGAAATCTCTTCCAGCTTCGCGAAAATGTCGTGTTTAGCACCGCGCGGCATACCTTCAAGACGGGCGGCGAGATACGCCTGAATCGCGACAGCACTTACTACGGCATCAGCCCCAACGGCGAGTACAGCTTTGGCGGCGGCGCGGCTTATTCAAACAAGAACATCACATCGGCGAGCGGAAAACACGACATTCATCCCGGCGATCTTCTTCCCGACACGCTTTCAAGCTTTTTGGCGGGTAGTCCGTTTTCCTATGCCGTGTCGATTGCGCCGCCCTACTTCTCGAGTGGAGAGCACATTGGCCCGGCAGCCATCAGCCGTAACAATGTCGATGCCTACGTGCAGGACACATGGAAGGTGAATAGCCGCTTCACGCTTGACTTCGGGGTTCGCTGGGAACTTTATAGGCCGATCAGCGAGCGCGCCAAGCGAACCGCGGGATTCCTGAATGCCAACGGCACGCATCAGTACGTAGTGAACCCGCAGCCCGGCTACCGCACCAACTGGACGGGGTGGGGCCCGCGCATCCAGGCGGCCTGGCAGGTTTCCGAGAAGCTTCAAGCGCATGCGGGCGGCGCCATCACTGTGATTCCTCCAAACCTGTGGCAGGATAACTTTCTGACCGGCTCGACGCCCTTTGCAGTGATGCCGCGATTGTTGTCTGCCTCGAACGCGCCCATCAACTATGGATTTAAAATCACGCCGGCGCAGTTGCCGCGCACCCATACACTGGGCGGCGCCGACATGTTTCCCACCGGACGCACCACCACTGTTGCACCGAACACGCCAATGGATGTGGATCGCTATGAGCAGGACGTGGCAGCGCTCACACCTGGCCATGTAGTCAGCGATCTGTTTCTCGCAGGCGTCGATCGCAACTTCGGCAACGCCACGCTGTACACCTGGACGACAGGCCTGGAGCGCAAATTCGGCAACCTGACCGCGGGTGCGAGTTATGTAGGCACAGTCGGCGTGAAGCTTCCGCGGACGAGCTTTCCCAACGCCTATCCCGGCGCCGATGCCACATTCGCTCCGCGCACCAAATTCGACAGCGCCGGCAATGTTATCGGCGGCTTCGGGTTCGAAAACGAAATTGCTGCAACCGCCCACTCCAACTATCACGCGTTGCAGACTTCGCTTTCCGGCACTATTCCTCACGGCGGTCCTGGCATCCAGGCGAGTTACACTTGGGGTAAGTCCATCGACGACACCAGCCAGGTCATTGGCGGCACCGGATCCACAGGTGCAGTGGCACAGGGCTTCCCGCAAAATCCCTATGACACTCATGCCGAAAGAGGACCGTCCTCGTTTGACGTGGCTCATAGTTTCGGTCTCAGCGTGGCCCAGGACCTGCATCTCGAGAGCGCGAATTTCCTTCGCCCGATCAGCAAGAAAATTACCGATGGCTGGGAACTCCTCAGCATCTCCAGTATGAGCACGGGTTCGCCCTTCACCATCTTTTCCGGAGTCCAGCAGACCGGCGCAGGCTCGAACGGCGTGGACCGCCCCGACCAGATCGCCAAGCCGAATCTCTCCACTTCCCGCAAAGTGCGCGAAGACTACTTCGGCCAGGGGGCAAATAATGCGGCTGCCTTCTTCTACATCCCAATCCACGTTCCCGGCGGCACGGGACGGAACCGGGGCCGCTTCGGTACGCTGGGCCGCAACACCTTCCGCGGGCCGGCTTATTACAATTTCGACTTTGCGCTCATCAAGGACACACCGTTCGGCCGCCGCAAGAGCGGAGCCGAGCGCGTTGACCTGCAATTTCGTTCAGAGTTTTTCAACCTCTTCAACATTGTCAATATGGGCCTGCCTGCCAACATCGTCACCGGTTCCGGGTTTGGCGAAATCAGCAGGACCGCGGGAAGCTCGCGCCAGATTCAGCTATCACTGAAATTGATTTACTGATCGCGGGCGCTTCCGCAGGCTTGCCGCGCGTGAGTGTGCCTGCTATAAAGGTCCAACAAAACCGCACGGCCTTTGCCGCGCTGTTAGGAGATCGTATGTCCATCCAACGATATGGAAACTTCAGCCGTATGCTGCTTGCCGGCAGTGTGCTGATTCTTGGCGCAGTTAAGTTGCTTGCGCAGCAACCGGCCGCGCAGGATGCACATCCGCAGCCGGCGCACGTGAAGCAACCAAGCCAGCACGCGCTCGACATGACACTGGTCAAGCCCGAGTCGGTGGGCTTCTCGTCCGAGCGGCTGGAGCGGCTCCACGCGCTGATGCAGCAGGCGGTAGACCAAAGGCAGATTGCCGGCATCGTCACCATCCTGGCACGCCACGGCAAGATTGTGGATTACCGCACCTACGGCGAGCGCGACATGGCCACTGGCGCGCCGATGACCAAAGACACCATATTCCGCGACTACTCGATGACCAAGCCGGTGACCGGCGTGGCCATGATGATTCTCTACGAGCAGGGCAAGTGGCTTCCCTCGGACCCGATCTCGAAATACATCCCGGAGTTTGCCCACCTGAAGGTCTTCAAGGGGGTGGATGCAGACGGCAAGATGATTCTGGTCGACCCGGACCATGCACCCACCATGCGCGAGCTGATGACGCACACGGCCGGCTTCACTTACGGAATCTTTGGGAACACCCCTGTCGATGCAATGTACCGCGACCAGCATGTACTTGCTTCACGCAACCTGCAGGAGATGATTGATAAGCTTTCCAAGATTCCGCTGCTCTATCAGCCGGGCAAGGCCTGGACATACAGCGTCTCGATGGATATTCAGGGATACATTGTCGAGAAGCTGTCGGGACAGTCGCTGCCGGACTTCATGCGTGACCACATCTATCAGCCGCTGGGCATGAAAGACGCGGGCTTTTACGTGCCGGCTGAAAAGCGAAACCGCTTTGCCACGCTCTACGAAACCGCGCCTGAGGGCAATCTGGTTCTCACCAAAATCGGCAACGGTGGGATGAGCGATGACCTCACGCCACCCACAATGCCTTCAGGCGGCGGTGGCATGGTATCGACCGCGGAGGACTACTATCGCTTCGCGCAGATGCTCGGCGGCCGCGGCACATTGAATGGCGTGCGTGTTCTTGCGCCAGACACCGTTCGCCTGATGACCTCGAACCATGTGCCGACCAGCCTTCTGACAGGTGAATACGGTATTGGCCTCCAGACCCTGCGGCCGGGCTTTGGTTACGGCTACAACTGCGCCGTCGTCTTCGATCCGCCGGAGGCCAACCTGCCGGAAGGCAAAGGTACCTTCTTCTGGGATGGACTCGCCGGAACCTGGTTCTGGGTCGATCCTGCGAACGACATCGTTTTTGTGGGTATGATCCAGCGGATCCACGGTAAGGATCCGATTGTCGAATACCTGAGCCGGTCGCTGGTCTACGGGGCACTCGTGGATCCGTCGAAGTAAACGAAGACCGCGAGGTCAGCTATTTCAGCAGGTCGAGCGCCATCGCTGTCATTGCGGTTACACCGGTGGGGATGGCCGCAGCATACACAGGCGCGAACAGCGCCGAGTGCAGGCTGGGCAGCGGCACGCCCGTTTTGAGGCTTTCTTCCAGCTTCGCCGGATCGGCCGCACCCAGCCAGTACATCGCGGCTGGAATCTTTCCGTCGAGTGAGAACTGACCCACATCTTCGCTTCCCATCACTGCGCGGGCCTCAAGAACTCGGTCCTTGCCCAGCGCGGCCGAGGATGAGGCGCGAAGACGCTCGGCCAAGGCTGAGTCGTTGATGGTCGGAGGCGTGCTTTCGCCCAAAGTTACAGTCGGCATCCTGTCTGCGGGAATGCCGTAGGCCTTCGCGAGCCCCTCTGCGGTGCGGCGCACATCGGCGATGATCGCGTCGCGAACGGCTGGCGAATAGGTTCGCAACGTCAGGCCCATCGTCACTTCGTCAGGAATAATGTTGTTCTTCGTCCCACCATGAATGGTGCCTACCGAAAGCACGGCCGGCTGCTGCGGATCGATCTGGCGGCTCACAATGGTCTGCGCCACCAGCACAAATTCGGCGGCCAGAACAACCGGGTCCTTGCCGGATTGAGGCTGGGAGCCATGTCCGCCGATGCCACGCATGGTTACAGTAAGAGTATTTGCGCTTGCCAGCAGCGGTCCGCCTTTGATGCTGATCGATCCAGCCGGCACATCGTTCGTATCGTGCTCGGCGAGCACAAAATCAGGCTTGCCGAAGCGCTCGTACAGATGATCGGCAAGCATGGCTGCTGCGCCCTCGATGATCTCTTCTGACGGCTGACCGATCAGCATCAGGGTCCCATGCCACTGGCTCTTGCGCGCCGCCATCTCGCGCGCCATACCCAGAAACACCGTCATATGCAGGTCGTGGCCGCAGGCCTGCATCACGCCCACTTGCTGCCCTTGCGCGTTGGTGCTCTTCACCGTGCTGGCGTAGTCCAGGCCGGTCTTCTCTTCCACCGGCAGCGCATCCATGTCGGTGCGAATCAGCACGCGCGGCCCGGCGCCGTTTTCAAGTATGGCCACCACGCCAAATGCCTGCGTACCGTCCTCATATTTGCCTACGTGCTCCGTCACCGTGTAACCCAGCTTGCGAAGTTCGGCGGCCACAAAGGCCGAGGTCTGCTCCTCGTGCCGCGAGAGCTCAGGGTTGCGGTGCAGATGCTTGTAGATTTCGGTAAGCGCCGGCAACTGGTGCTCGGCCGAGCTGTTCAAATCGGAAGGAGCCGTTGGAGTTTGCGCAGCCAAAGGCAAGGCGACGGCGAGAAAAGTAAGACAGAAAACACGCAATTTCATTGTGGAGAATCCTCCAGACGTGCGTGAGGGTACAGCAAGCTTATGCGCCAGCCTACCACAGTAGAGTACTGGGAAACTTGTCTCGAATGGAGACTGAGTTCGCGTGGCAGGGCTCTCCAAAGATTCCTATTGCATTCCCATATAGGTTGTGCATATATTGCTCCTATTTGTTTTGCAATTGGAGTCGCGTAATGACTGAAAAGACCGATGTATGGCAGGGTACGCTGACGCTGATGGTGCTGAAAACGCTTGAAGCTATTGGGACAATGCACGGCTACGGCCTGGCGCGACGCATCGAGCAGACCAGCGGCGACCTATTGCAGTTAAACTACGGCACGCTCTATCCGGCGTTGCTCAAGTTGGAGCAGGAGGGCTACATTCGCTCGCGCTGGGGCGTGTCTGAAAATAACCGCCGCGCCAAGTATTACGAACTGACCAAAGCCGGCCAGCGCCGGGTGCACAAGGCCGCGGCAGAGTGGGAGAAGACCACCGAAATTCTGGCGCGCTTTCTGGCGCCGGCCGAGGAGGCGTGATGCGCAGGCTCAGAGCAGTGTGGATGCGGTTGCGCGGTCTTTTTTTCGGATGGCAACAGGACGGCGAGTTTGCGGCTGAGCTGGATAGCCACTTAACGATGCACACGGAAGATGGGATCCGCGCCGGCTTAAGCCCCGAGGCGGCGAGGCGGCAGGCGCTCATCCAACTCGGTGGCGCGGAGACGACCCGGCAGGCATATCGCGAACAGCGGACGCTTCCGTGGCTTGAGAATCTGCTGCGTGACGTGCGCTATGCGTTGCGCGGATTTTGCCGCAACCCAGTTTTCGCCATCACAGCCATCGCCACACTTGCGCTCGGCATCGGCGCCACAACCGCGGTATTCAGCGTGGTTGACCGCATACTCTTCCGCAGCCTGCCCTATGCACACGACGACCGGCTGGTCTCTGTCGGTCTGGTGCAATCGCTTGAGAAGCAGGAGTTCACACTGGGCGGATTCTTTTATGAGTGGCGCGACAACCAGAAGCCCTTCACCTCCATGACCTTCGAACGCGGCCTAAACGCATGCAACCTGACCGAAGCTAATCCTGTGCATTTGCAATGCGCGCGAGTGGCGCAAACGTTTCTGCCCACCTTCGGCATCTCTCCTGAGCTCGGACGCAATTTCCTCCCGGAAGAGGACCTGCCCAACGGCCCCAAAGTTGCGCTCATTTCGGATGGACTTTGGATGAGCCGTTTCAACCGTGATCCAAATGTTCTGAACAAGACCATCGACCTTGACGGTCATCCGGTGCGGATCGTTGGTGTCCTTTCCAAAGACTTTGAGATGCCGCGCCTGCAGCCGACAGACATTGTTCTCCCCGCGACGATGGATGTGGCGGCACAGCACACGGTCAATTCCGGTATCGGTTTTCCAATGTGGGCGTTCGCGCGGTTGAAGCCTGGCGTGAGCATTGCCGAGGCAAAGGCCGAGATGGAGCCGCTCTACCGGCACACACAGCAGTGGATTCCAGCAGAGTTTCGCAAGGAATTCCTCCTGCAAATCCGTTCGATTCGTGACCGGCAGATGCAGGACGCGTACACGGCGGCATGGGTACTGCTGGGCGCGGTGCTCGCCGTCCTGATGATCTCCTGCGCCAATGTAGCCAGTCTGTTCTCGGCGCGCGGCGCGGCCCGCGCGCGTGAACTGGCGGTGCGTTCCGCATTGGGCGCCAGTCGTGGAAGACTCATTAGCCAAACGCTCACAGAGGCGCTTGTATTGTCCGTTGCGGGTGCTGCCGCCGGATGCCTGCTATCAGAAGGTCTGCTGCGCGTTTTCATCGCCATTGCTCCCACAGGCATTCCATTCCTCGCTACGGCGCGGCTCGACCTGCGCATTATTCTTTTCACGGTGCTTGTGTCGCGGTTCTGCGCTGGCTTATGCGGGATCGTGCCAGCGCTGGAGAGGCCTCGAGCAACGGCGTTGGTCGCGCGCTCAACCAATGCCGGTACACATGTCCGCCTGCGGCGAGGTCTAGTGGCTACGCAAATCGCCATCAGTGTGGTTCTGCTCTCGAGTGGGAACCTGCTAGTGAAGAGCTTCCGGAATCTTGAACAACAGAATCTCGGCATGCAGACACACAATGTGATCACTGTGCAGGTTTCACTGAATCCAGCGCGCTACCGGACCGGTCAGGCGTTCATGGACTTTTATCATCGCGCTGAGGCGTCACTGCGACGTTTGCCCGGCGTTACCGCAGTTGGAATGAGCGACTCACTTCCTCCTGACGACAACAGTTGGCACGGCGGAATGCGTTACGCAGATATCTTTGTCGCCGGCAAGCCGCGTACGCCGGTGGGAACCGGTGGCCCCGTGATTTCGCGTTTAGTGACGCCCGATTACTTTCGTGCCCTTCAGATTCCGATCGTTGAAGGACGGGGCTTTGCCGAGGAAGATCGGAATGCAAGTGGAGATTTCATCGTCGTGAGCAAGAAACTTGCCGAACGCCTCTTTCCTCGGGGAGACGCCATCGGCCAGCATATACAGTTCGCGAATTACAACCCTTATTTTGTCCTTGACGGGCCCGTTTTTACCGTCGTAGGCGTTGCAGCAAACGTGAAAAACGCAGGCCTGGCAGGCGAGGATGAACCAGAATTGTACCAGCTGAGAAGTAACCATCACCCAGAAAGCTGGAATGGGCATTGCATCATTCTTATTGAGACGGCTCTTCCAGTTTCCGTCGTGGCTTCCTGGGTCCGCTCGCAAATTGCGCAGATCGATCCTATAGTTCCTGTCGAGATCGATGCGCTCACGCAGAGCGTGAACAGGCTGGCCGACCGGCCGCGTTTCGAGACAGCGCTGCTTGGCTTCTTTGCACTGTGCGGGTTGCTGATGGCGGTGATCGGGCTTTATGGAGTTATCGCATTTGTGGCTGCGCAGCGCACGCAGGAGATTGGAGTGCGCATGGCTCTGGGCGCCACGCGGATGGACATTCTCCGCCTGATTGCGGGTGAAGGCGTGCGGTTGATCGTGTTGGGCGGGGTTATCGGTTTGGGTGCGGCGCTGGCTGCCGCGCAACTGCTCAAGAGCCTGCTCTTCCATGTTGGCACGCACGATCCGGCCAGCTTCATTGCCGTCATTCTGTTACTAGTCGTTGTTACGCTCGCGGCAACATTGATTCCCGCCCGCGCTGCGATGGAGACAGACCCCATGACCGCGCTACGAGTTGAGTAGACGAGGTCAAGTCTGCCCGGCTGCGTGCTCTAACAACACGCGGATGCTACACTCCTGCAAAAGGGAATGCGTGCATGAAGGCAAGCGTAATTGAGTTTCGCCTGCGATGGGTAATCATGGTCGCCATCGTCGTGTTGGGTTTCTGGTCGCCATGGACCGAAGCTTGGAGTTTGGGGGCGCGCGGTTCGCTGTTTGAATCGCTGTCACTGCAAGTGAGCCGGCTGGGTCTGCTGCGTTTTACCTATGCCACTCCGGCCGTAATTATCCTGGGTACACTGATCGCTGCGTTGGGCGCGGTTTTGCGCGTGTGGGGCGCGGCTTATCTTGGATACGGCATAGTACACCACGCGGAGATGCAAGCCGGCGCAGTAATGACTGACGGTCCCTACCGCTATGTGCGCAATCCTCTTTACATCGGGACCTGGTGCATGATGGCAGCCATGTCGTTCGTCATGCCGGCTACGGGTGCGCTGTTTTCCATGACGCTGCTGACGGTGTTCCTGCTGCGCCTGATTCTGTGTGAAGAGGCATTTCTAAGCGGCCAACTCGGCGAGCCTTACGGGGAATATCTACACGAGGTGCCGCGTCTGTTTCCGCGCTTGCGCGGCGGCCTGCCCGCGGCAGGGCACAAGCCGCACTGGATGATTGCACTGCTCACGGAGCTGAACCCCATCGGAGTTTTCATCACCATGGCGTTTCTGTCCTGGAGCTATGACAATGTGCTCATGCTCAAGGGGATTCTTATTAGCCTAGGTGCGTCACTCGTGGTTCGGGCACTCATGCCGCGGGAGCACGCGAGCCCTGATCCGGTGTAATCGCAGAGCGCCGTGCTCCGAGCCGGCCCAGGTGCGTCCATCCGAAACCGTCTGCATACTTCAGGCCGTATCCGAGCAACCGATCCACGCCTATGTGGTTGGCCCAGATGAGCGCAATCGGCAACAACAGGCCGTGGGCGTGGAGCAGGAGCGCGGACAAGCCCAGCGCCGCCGGCACAACTTCGGTATGGATCGCGTTATAGCAGCGTGCGCCCCAGCACGGTCCCACGAGATACCCAAGCATGGAGAGATCGGGCAGCAGCCACAGCGCCGCAAAGAGCCACCAACCGGCCCCGGTGTGCACATAGAGTGCTGCAGTAACGGCGGCCATGGCCAGGCCCTCAAACCGGAGGAGGGTGAGAACAGAAGAACTGCGCGTGGGCGCAGGGGAAGGCGGCTGAACGATCGTAGATTCCGATGCCATAGCTCATAAGATGAGCCAGTCAGCTGTCAGAGTGCAGAAAAACTCGTCCACAAACTCTCCAAAAAAGCGAAAAAGGGAAAAGCGTATAAGCTTCTCCCTTTTTCGCACGCCGAAAAAAACTACTTCTTGGCGGGGGCGATCACGTCCTTGGCGGCCTTGGCCACGCGGAACTTGACCACGGTCTTGGCCTTGATCTTGATGGCCGCGCCGGTCTGGGGGTTACGGCCGATGCGGGCCTTGCGTTCTGCCTTCACGAGACGGCCGATGCCGGGGATCACGAAGACGCCGTTCTTCTTGGTTTCCTTGATGGCGGTTTCTGCCAGCAGGTCGAGGCCTGCAGCGGCTTGCTTGTTGGTGATTTCCAGCTTCTCGGCCATGTGGCGGATCAGGGCTGTTTTCGTCATTCCAGTTGCCATGTAATGTTCTCCTTCTTGGCGAGCCCTTTGGGCTGCCTTTGTTGCCGGGCTTCCGCCGCGAAATGCGTACCGCATGGAGAAGGTGCCAATGAGGCTGCGCGTGCACGAAACCCCTGTATTCATGCGGCTTCGAAGAACCCTGCCGATGGTTACAATGCGGCTTTGAGGTGGGCAAAGTCAATGGGAAAAGCCCGATTTCCACAGGTTTTTTGGGTTTTCCTTCGGATTTTACCCATTTTTGGCCTATTTTCTTGGTTTTTTGTCCCATTTGGCCAGGCAGCACCAGCAATAACGGCCTCGAGACGCTCACGGCCCTCACCGTTGCCGGCGCAGCTATTTCAGGCCGAAGAGCACTTTTTTACGCGGCGCGTACGCTGCTGCGATCGGAGTATTCAGTGCATCCACCACGGGTGCAGCGATCTTGAAATAGCGAATCAGCGTGGCGGCGAGGCTTGGCTTGAGGGCCTCCGCCGCGGGCAGTGTGGCAGCCAGTCCCCACTGGCGGCAGCGGATCAGGTCCATGCCCGGATGCTCGCATGGAAATCCCTTGGGTGGCCGAGTCAACGCATTCCCTTCAAACTCCGAAAAGGTCTTGCTGACAGCCGGCTTCTGGAGCAGCTTACGAAACTCGGAGTGGTGGTCCAGCAACCAATTACGGATTGCGGCAAGTTGATCCTTTTCCGGCATGTAGGCCCCGGCGGCGATGATCACTTCCTTGGCGCTCACGTGGAAGTAGTATCCGGCGCCAGAGGTCTTTTCCAGCCCCTGGTGCGACCACCAGGCCGCGACGTGGGTCTTGTAAGGCAGCTTGTTGGCGCTGAAGCGCGTATCGCGATAAATGCGGAAAAGACACTTCTCCGCCGGCCGCACAAACGCGGGCGCAAAGTCCATCATCGCGTCCGTCACCTTGCGGATGGTGGCCAGCATTGGTTCCTTCAGCTCCGCTTCGAAGACTGCCTTGCGCGGAGTGAACCATTCGCGGTCGTTGTTGCGGGTCAGATTGCGGAGAAAAGTGAGGGCTTCCGGGCGGAAGTACGGGACGGTTGCGGAGGGAACGGGTTTCTCAGAGCGAGGCATACTCCTGGAAGGTTAGCAAAAATGACTGATCTTCGGGACTCCATCTGCTCCGAAGAACGCTACCGATTCGTCATTGACCGGAATCGTCGGTCTGGGCAGCGAGCCGTGCCATTTTTTCGCGGTGCTTGCGAATGAAATGCGCAGCAGCGTCGGGATAAAACTCACGAATAGACGTAATCGCGACGTCGCGCATGGCGGAGTAGCCGAATTTGACGGCGAGAACGCCAAAGCTGGTGGCTCCGGTCGGGTAGTAGGTTCGCGAGACTATCTGGGTGAGGACCTTGCCACCGAGTCCGGCGATGTTGGGCGTCTGACGGCCGCCATAGGTGCGCACCACCCCCTGCAAGCTGATGACATAGAGGGCACGAATAGGGATCGGGTGGCCGGCGCCCATGGCATAGAAACGAGTGTCTTCGTGCAGGAGGCTGGGCAGCAACCACGCGGAGAGGTACGTATTGTCCGTCTTGTCGAGAAAGCCGCGCCAGGAGTAGGCCCATAGACCGCCGACGCCCTGGCCAAGGACGGGGTGCGCGTTGATACCTTCGGCCGAGAGCGAAGTGATTCCGAGAAAGACGAAAGACGAGTAGTCCGTCGCTTGGTGGGTGGCGACGGTGAAATTGTACTTCCAGCCGGGCGGGTGCGGCCTGGCACCTTCAGAGACGGTACGGAAGTTGGGCATAAAGCCGAGGATTTGCTGCGGTTGCATCTGATTGAGGGGGATCGGATCCCCATTGGCGTCAACCGGTCCGGTTGAGCTGGGCTTGGGGTGCGGGTCGCCGTGGTTGGTGTCCTGTGTGGATTGGCTAGTCCCCGATACTTCTTGAGCTGGGATCAAATCAGGAGTTTCAGAGAGATCGGCCGAAGAAGATTCCCGACTGAAATCTGCCACGGCTGCGCTGGCCGCAAGCAGGTTGGCCCGCAGCTGCGTTGCATTCGGAAGATGCATTGACTGGGCGTGACAACTGGAAGCGAGACCCAAGCACACAAGAGCGACACTGAATCGCAATTACACCATCCTTGAACTGTGGGGAAGGCTATCACCCGGGGGAAGAGGTCCAGCGACCTATGTTGGTTAGAACGGAGAAACCCGACGGGGGTTTACAGATCCCTGTTGGGTGATTGAATTTCAACCAAGAATTCGCGACGGGAAGGCTCTTACCGCTTGCTCGAACGAAGGGCTCCCTGCCAGTTTACCTGATTACCTTTAATGCGGCACGGAAAAGCCCATCGAAATCGGCGGCGAGGGCTTCTTCTTTTGCAATGGCCTGCTCAATTGCCTTTTCGGCCGCGGGCCGCTGATAGCCCAGGTTGACCAGCGCCGACAACACATCTTCAGCGGCAGGCCCGCGCACGGTCGGCTGAGCCTGTATGACCGCAAAATCGTCCAGCTTGTCTTTCAGCTCGACAACCAGGCGCTCGGCCAGCTTTTTGCCCACGCCGGGAATGCGCGTCAGTTGCGCGTGGTCCTGGCCGCGGATAGCCTGCACCGTGCGCTCTGAAGAGAGCCCGCTCAACATCTTGATTGCCAGTTTGGGACCCACTCCGCTCACTGTAATCAGCCGCTCAAAGAGACGTTTCTCTTCGCGGTCGAGAAAGCCGAAAAGGGCAATCTGATCCTCGCTGACCTGGGTGTGAATGTGCAGCGAGGCCTCCGCGCCAACCGAGGGTAGCGCCGTGAAGGTAGGCACAGAGATTGCAACGTCGTAGCCGACACCGGCCGCTTCAACAATGGCCTGGCCGGGCTGCTTGAAAATGAGCTTGCCGCGCAGATGAGCGATCATCGTGCCCTATTGTAGAATCCCCAGCCGCCTGGCTACACGATCGAAGGTATCCAGTGCCTGGTCGAGCTGGGCGCGCGTATGTTCGCTGCTCAGAATGGCGCGGATTCTTGCCTTACCTTCTGGAACAGTAGGGAAGGCGATGCCGGTGGCCATTACACCTTCGTTGAAGAGTGCGCGTGAAAACTCCATCGCCGCACGGCCTTCGCCGACGATGATTGGCGTGATCGGAGTCTCCGTGGCCGGGGTGGTGACGCCTCCGATATTGAAGCCCAACCGCCTCAGCTCGCCCTGGAAGTAGCGGGTGTTCGACCACAGCCGCAGGATGCGCTCCGGCTCCTTCTCCAGAATGTCGAAGGCGGCGATACAGGTGGCCGCAACCGAAGGTGGGTGCGAGGTAGAGAACAGAAACGGGCGGGCGCGGTGGTAAAGGTAATCGATCAGGTCGCGGCTCCCGCACACGTAGCCGCCCAGCGCGCCGATGGCCTTCGAGAGCGTACCGACCTGAACATCCACCAGGCCGTGCATGCCAAAGTGGTCAACCGACCCACGGCCGTTGCGGCCCAGCACGCCTGAAGCGTGAGCGTCGTCGACCATCATGATGGCGCCGTACTTTTCTGCCAGCGCGGCGAGCTTGTCGACGGGGCCAATATCGCCGTCCATCGAGAAGACGCCGTCGGTGATTACGAGCTTTTGGCCGGGCTCGGAGGCGAGTGCCTGGAGCAACTGCTCGCAATGGGCCATGTCCTTGTGACGAAAGACCTTGATGGTGGCGCGGGAGAGGCGGGCGCCGTCAATAATGCTGGCGTGGTTCAGCTCGTCGGAGAGGATAAAGTCCTCTTTGCCAAGGATGGCGCTGACGGTCCCGGCGTTGGCGGCAAAACCGCTCTGGAAGACGACGCAGGCCTCCACGTTCTTGAAGCGGGCGATCCTCTCCTCTAGATTCATGTGGATGCGCATGGTTCCGGCGATCGTCCGTACCGCTCCGGATCCGACGCCAAAAGCGCGCGTGGCGACGATGGCGGCCTCAATCAGCCGGGGGTCGTTGGCCAGGCCCAGGTAGTTGTTGCTGGCCAGGTTAATCACCTCACTGCCGTCGTAGTGGCAGACCGGGGCCTGCTGGTCGTCGAGGATGCGGAGCGTGAAGTGGGTGCCCTTGGCGCGGAGTTCGTCGAGAGCTGCTGTCAGATGGGCGAGCTGAGGGCGAGGGTTGGCCTGAATCATGGCGATGCACCTCAAAGAAGAAGCATAGCGCGTCGCGGCCGGGTGGACTCTCCATTCCGGGCGCCCCGCGTCCAATGTATGCCGGGGACCATGCCAAGCCCGCGCTGGGGGCAACGGTTTTTTCATGGCAAATCGCGGTGCGCCGGTTGGCCCCACCGCGCCCGAGCCAGATACAATAGTCTTCTACGCTTAAGCAAACGGGCGATACGCGATTTGGCGATGCGCGATTCTTCTGGAGATTTGGAGCAGGTGCACGTGAGAGGCATGAACCGCCGCAGTCTGCGGCTTGAGTTGGTTGCAGGACTGGGTTTGGCGCTGCTGGTACTGCCGATGGCGGCGGCCGGCGCACAAGGTGTGTCAAACGTCGTATCTACGCAAACCTCGCTGACCGTGACCACCAGCGACCAGAGCGGACAAACCAAGGCTGCTGTCGCTGTGAGCGTGGCCGGGGCAGATGGGCAGCCGGCAACGGGTGCCGTTGCCATCAATGAGGGCGGACGGCAGTTGGCCCAGGTAGTGCTGAACGCAATGGGACAGGCCACTACAGTGTTGGCCTTACCCGGCGGCATGCACAACCTGAGCGCCGTTTATAGCGGCGACTCGACGCACCAAAGTTCAGTTTCATTGCTGGCTTCCGTACAGGGACAGACCAGCACCGCGCCCAGCTTTCAGTTGACGCTCGCTGCGGTGTCGCCATCCGCGCTACCCCTGGTGCTCACGGCCGGTGCTGCGGGAACAGTAAACGTGACGATAAACCCCGTGAACCCTACTGCGCTGACGTCACCAATGTTCGTAACGCTCTCTTGCTCGGGGTTGCCCAATCAGGCATCGTGCACCTTCAGCCCAGGGAGTGTGGAAATTCTGCCGAACACTCCCACGAGCTGTCCTTCTGGATCACCTGCGTCTGCGTGTCCTCCCGTCAGCTCGATGGTGTTGCAGACCCAGTCGGCAGGAACGGTTGGCTTTGCTGCTCCGGCCTCCCATACCGGCAAGGGAAGTGACCCGGTCGCATGGGCAATTCTGCTGCCTGGTGTGCTCAGCCTGGGTGGATTGGCCTGGGGAGCGCGGCGACGCGCATGGCTTAGCCGGTTGTCGCTGTTGGCACTCGTGGGCCTGGTCACCATGCTGGGCACTACGGCATGCAACCCGCGCTACTTTTACTTCAACCACGGTCCGCCCAATAATCTTCCCACTCCGGCGGGTACCTATACGGTGACTGTGACCGGGCAATCGAGCGACGGCGTCACCGCCATTACTCAGAGCACACCCATGGTTCTTACGGTGCAGTAGCCAGAGGCCGCCCAAAACCTGCATGAGCCGCCGGCATTCCCTTCCCGCGGAAGTGTACGCACTGGTGGAACACACACCGGCCACGGCACTGCTGGAGTGCGGCAAGCCAAACACAACAGAGACGCATGCGGAATCCTGCACGCGGATTTTTACCGCGCCTCTGCGCGTGTGCGTGGCAAACAATGCCGTGGAGATTGCAGGGCTTTTTAGAGAGATTGAAAGCGCGGTCGCTGCGGGGCAGACCGCTGTGGGATTCTTCACTTATGAGTGCGGTAACTGCTTTGAGCCGAAGGCTGGGATGCGGGCGAGCCAGGACGGCCAGCCGCTGGCCCCACCTCTAGCGTGGATTGGCATCTATGAGCGGGGCTATCTCTTCGATCACGCGACAGGAGCATTTCCAGAGGGCGAGCCGCCGGGGCTGGAGAGCTTTCGCCGCAGCCAGGACGAGCCGCCCAAAGATTCGTCGATTGAAGCCGCGCTCGGTCTGACTGAAGCGCAATATGCCGAACGCATCGCTGCGATTCACGAGTGGATTCGCGCCGGCGATGTGTATCAACTCAACTTCACGGTTCCCTACAGTGTGCGTGTGCGCGGCAGCGTGGCTGCCTTGTATGCTCGGCTGCGCGAAAGACAGCCGGTGGAGTATGGGGCGTTTGTTCACTGGGAGGCGGGGCGGCGGATTCTGTCGTTTTCGCCTGAGCTGTTTTTCCGTGTAGATGAGGAAAGCGGCGGCCGACGCATTACCACGAAGCCAATGAAGGGAACCGCGGCACGCGGGCGCACGACGCGTGAAGATCGCAAACGCGCGGAGTGGTTGCGCAACGACCCGAAGAACCGCAGCGAAAACGTAATGATCGTGGACCTGCTGCGCAACGATCTCGGTCGACTGGCGAAGTTCGGCAGTGTGCATGCGGAGAAACTGTTCGCTGTTGAGCGCTATCCGACACTGTGGCAGATGACTTCGACAGTGACTGGAGAGCTGAGGGCGGAGGTTGGCTTCCACGAGATATTCAGGGCGCTGTTTCCTTGCGGGTCGGTTACCGGCGCGCCGAAGGTGCGAGCGATGCAACTGCTGGCAGAGCTCGAAGAGCAGCCGAGAGGCGTGTATACGGGCGCGATCGGATATTTCTCGCAGCGGCGCACGGTTTTCAACGTTGCTATCCGCACGCTTGAACTCGACGGCGAGAGTGGCACGATGGGCGTGGGCAGCGGCATCGTCATCGACTCCGATGCGGCGGAGGAGTGCGGCGAATGCGTTTTGAAGGCGGAGTTTCTTACGGGTTCGGCGAGCCGGTTTCCTGAGCGGTTTTCGCTGGCGGAGACGATGCTCTGGGACAACGGATACCCGCTGCTGGAGCTGCATCTGGACCGGTTGCAGGATTCGGCCGAGTACTTCGAGTTCGAGTGCGAGCGCGATGCGGTGAGGAACGCGCTGATGGAACACGCGCGCGCTTTCGAGGGCACAGGGCCGCGCAGGGTGAGACTGCTGGTTGATAGCGATGGCCGCATGAACATTGGGGATGAGCCGCTGGTGAAGAGCGGCGGTGGAGATGCGAAAGCTGTGCGTGCGTGCATTTCGCGAGAGAGGACAGATGCGAAGGATCCGATGCTCTACCACAAGACTACGCACAGGCGGTTGTATACGGAGGCCTTCAAAGAGGCCGTGAACAGAGGGTTTGACGATGTGCTGTTCATGAATTGCGCGGGCGAGATTACTGAGGGCGCGATCAGCAATGTCTTTATTGAGAAAGCCGGGCGGTGGCTGACGCCGCCCGTGGAGTGCGGGCTGCTGGCGGGCGTTTACCGCCGGCATCTCTTGGAGACACTGGCTGGCGCGGAGGAACGCGTGCTGCATGCGGAGGACCTGCGCAAGGCGGATGCAGTGTATCTTTGCAATGCGGTGCGGGGGCTGCGGCGGGTGACGATCGAGTGGGAGGGATGACTCAAGACACACCCTAGCCGCAAAAACAAAAGCGCGGCGAGTGTGTGGCACACGGCGGAATGCAGGTTTTTCGACGCTCGAAAGGTTTGCTTATAGGGTGCGTAGTCAGCGTTAAAGGTTCGCTTATAGGGTTGCGATTCTTCGAGCACTTAACCTTACACGGTGCCGGATTTTGTGGTTTGGCTGCTGAGTAGGTTCCGAAAAGCGGCAGTGGGTTGTATGGAACTACCCGATTTATGCAAAAAAAGAGCCTAAAATGTCACAAAAACGTGCATTTTGCGTCGAAAACGCGGTGTTTTTTCCACGTTTTTCCTGACTGTGGGGTTGCGGCTTGCGGGTTGGGGTCCCTGACATCCCAGGTTTCGAAATCGAGACCCATTCGACTTCGTTCAGGGCAGGCTCTGGGTACCCAGTCGTAACTGTTCCCTGAACCCTGACCCTGCTTTTCAATCCGGCCGCATGACAACTTTGATGGCTTCGCCGGACTGGAGGAGTTCCATGGCTATGTGGAACTCGCTCAGCTTGAGGCGGTGCGTGATGGCGGGTTCGAGGTTGAGCTTGCCGGTGGCGAGCAAAGCCTCCATTTGAAACCATGTCTCGAACATTTTGCGGCCATTGATGCCCTGCACGATCGCGCCTTTGAAGATGATGTCCTTGGCGAAGTCGAGTTCGAAGGGGCGGGAGGGAATGCCGAGCAGCGAGGCGCGGCCGCCGGTGCGCAGGATTGCGAAGCCCAGGCGCATGGCTTCAGGGTGGCCAGACATTTCGAGCAGAACATCGACGCCGGTGCCGCCGGTGGCTTCAAGAATTTGCTTCTCCACATGATCGGTGCTGGGGTCGAGGGAGAGATCGGCACCCATCTCGGTGGCGACTCTGCGGCGGTGTGCGTTTACTTCGATGGCGAAGACTTTGGCCGCGCCGCAGGCTTTGGCGACGGCGATAGAAAACAGGCCGATGGCGCCGCATCCGGTGACGGCTACGGTGGTGGCGGCGATGGGGCCGGCGAGCACGGTGTGGACCGCGTTGCCCAGAGGGTCGAGCAGCGAGGCGTAGTCGTGGGGGATGGAGGGAGAGAGCTTCCAGATATTGGATTCGGGAATGATGGCGTAACTGGCAAATGCGCCGTCAGCGTCGACGCCGAGGATGCGCACGTGCTGGCAGATGTGAGCCTGACCGGTGCGGCACTGTAGACACTTGCCGCAGGCCACATGCATTTCGGCGCTGACCAGGTCGCCTTCGCGCACCGTGGAAACGCCGCGACCTACGCCGGTCACCGCACCTGAGAATTCGTGGCCGGGAATCAGCGGCGGATGAATGCGGCCCTTGGCCCAGGGATCCCAGTTGAAGATGTGGAGGTCAGTCCCGCAGACGCTGGCGGCCTGCACACGGACCAGCACTTCACCGGGGCCGGGGGTGGGAACCGGCACCTCGCGAATCTCAATGCCGGGCGCGGCCTTGGCCTTGACGACGGCCTGCATGGTGGTTGGCATAACTTGAAGCCTCCCATTTGGGTACCGGTTTTGGGTAAGAGTGAAGGAGCGAACCCTCCGGGGCTAAAGCCCGGGTCGATTCTGTAGGCTTTATGCGGGGTTGATACCCCGCCTCCCTCCGGTTCGAGTTTTTCCGCAACTTGTTTTAGCAGCTGCCCTTCAAACTGACCGACTACCTGAAATACCAAACACACAAGCATATCAACCGGGGGGGAGTGGTAGAACGTTACAGGGGTTGAAAACATGGAAAATTGCGCCGTCTGGCTGCGGAAGAAAATCGGTTTCCTGGCGAAGATTGCCGGTGTGGTCTTCTTTGCCGCGGGACTGGCTGCGCACGCCCAGACTGCCGATCAGGCCTGGCCAGGAGGACCGAACCGACTGATCCTTTTCGGGAAGGTGATTGCACTCGGCAGCAGCCCGATTGAGCAATCCGCGGTGCAGGAGCTCAGCCGCAGCGTAACTCACCCTGCATCTGTAGAGGGCGGCGTTTTCTCCACGGCTGAAGGGCGCGAGAAGAGCCTAACGGTTGTTGGAACTGCAGAGGAGATCCGGAAAGCATACCCGGATGTCCCCGTTCCCGGCGATCTGAAGCCCGACGAATACTGGATCTGGTCGAAGAGCATCCAGGAACCCAGCCTAAATTTCGTAGCGGGTGGCGACGAGCGGGGCGCTCTCTACGGAGCATTTGCATTTCGCCGCCTACCGGCGACTGTCGAGATGGGCAAACTCAAGGTTGATTACCCACTGCGTGGACAACCGGCGATGCCGATTCGTTGGGTGGATCAGTGGGACAACCCCGATGGCTCAATTACGCGCGGATATGGGGGACGGTCGATCTTCTTTGAGGGCGGCAATGTGCGCACGGACCTGAAGCCGGTGAGCGAGTACGCGCGGCTGCTGGCTTCGGTGGGCATCAACGGTTGCGACATCAACAACGTGAATGCAGCGCCGGAACTGCTTGACGCCAACCACTTGAACCAGATTGCCAGAGTCGCCGATGCGATGCGGCCGTGGGGTGTGCGGATCGCTTTGAGCGTGGCGTTGGCGAGTCCGGAGAAACTTGGTGGGTTGAAGACCGCCGATCCGCTTGATCCAGCGGTGAAGGCGTGGTGGGCGGCAAAGGCGGATGAGATTTATAAGCTCATTCCCGACTTTGCGGGGTTTACGGTGAAGGCCGACTCGGAGGGCGAGGTGGGTCCGGCCAGCTATGGACGCAGCCCCGCGGATGCGGCGAATTTGCTTGCAGGTGCATTGGCACCGCATGGCGGCGTTGTGCTATACCGCGCGTTCGTTTACAACAACCATCTTGACTGGCGCGATCCCAAGGCCGACCGCGCAAGAGCTGCGTACGACACCTTTCATCCGCTGGACGGGAAATTCCTGCCCAATGTGATTGTGCAGACGAAGGAAGGGCCGATCGACTTCCAGGCACGCGAGCCGGTATCGCCGCTGTTTGCGGGGCTGCGCGAAACCAGCCAGGCGATGGAACTGCAGGTGACGCAGGAGTACCTGGGACAGCAGAAGCACCTGGTGTACATTGCGCCGATGTGGAAGCAGGTGCTGGATTTCGATTTGCGCGCCGATGGCGGATCGACGCCGGTGAAGGAGATTGTGGAGGGCAAGAGCTTCAAACGGCCGTTGGGCGGCATGGTGGGCGTGGCCTGTCTGGGGCGGGAGTGGCTGGGCTCGCCAATGGCGATGGCCAATCTGTATGCGTTCGGGCGCCTGGCGTGGAATCCCGATCTGACGCCGGAGCAGATTGCCGATGAGTGGATCAGGCAGACGATTGGCACCGATCCGGTGGTGGTGAGCACGGTGGAGAAGATGCTGATGCAGTCGTGGCCGGCGTATGAGCACTACACGGGCTTTCTGGGTTCGCAGACGCTGACCGATATTACCGGCAGCCACTACGGGCCCAACATTGAAGCGAGCGAACGCAACGGCTGGGGGCAGTGGCACTTTGATGACAACAAGGGCATCGGCATGGATCGCACGGTGGCGACGGGTACGGGATTTGTTGGGCAGTATCCGCCGGAGGTGGCGCGGGTGTATGAGTCGCTGGATTCGACGCCAGATAATCTGCTGCTGTTCTTTCACCACGTGCCTTACACGTACAAGCTGCACTCGGGCGAGACGGTAATCCAGTATATCTACGACAGCCACTACAAGGGCGCGGAGGAGGCGGCGGAGCTGGGGAAGGAATGGGAGACGCTGAAGGGGCGGGTGGATGCGGCTCTCTATGACGATGTGCGCGCGCGGCTGGAATACCAGGCGGGGCACGCGATTGGGTGGCGCGATGCCATTGTGCAGTACTTTCTGAAGCAGAGCGGGATTCCGGATGACAAGGGCCGCGCGGGGCATTATCCGGGGCGGCTGGAGGCGGAGAATGCGAAGCTTACTGGCTATAGCGTGATTAATGTGACGCCGTGGGAGGATGCATCGGGCGGCAAGGCGGTGACGTGCGCGGGCGCGAAGGGTTGTGCGGCAGAATGGACGTGGGACGGCGCGGCGGGACGGTTCGATATCGCGGTCGAATACTTCGATTTGCAAGGCGGCGCGGCGAAGTTCGCGTTGTCAGTGGATGGGAAGGCGGTTGCGGCCTGGACGGCGGATGGGACTTATCCGTCGAAGCGGCCGCATGGGGATAACTCGGTGCGGTATACGGTGCGCGGGGTGCAGGTGAAGACAGGGGATGTGTTGCGGGTGGAAGGCGTGCCGGATGGGAAGGATGGGGCTGCGCTTGATTATTTGGAGGTGGAGGCGAGCGCTGATTGACGGGTCGTTTCTGGGTTGGCGGTAATCCGACCAGAAAGCATGCTTTGCAAGCCAGATTGCAATCTGGAATGGGTGTCGGACTGCACCCGTACGTGCATTAACCGGATATGTCGGTGGGGACGGGCTCTGTATTTGAATAGCAATAGACGACCGCGATCAATTAGTGCTTAGCGTGGACCACATGAACGCCAAGGTGTCCGGGCGCGAGTCCTTGAACGGCGTGGCCGAACCTGGACGCGATCTCCTGGAAATCGATGTCTTCGACGGCACAGAATCCGTGCGAGCGAAGAATCGCTGCAATGCCAGCCTGTTTGAAACGGCTGGCCGAATGTTCGTCAATTTTCTTAAGCTGTTCGGCCCGCTCCTTTTCTATTTGCCTTAGCTCTTCTGAGGATGCGTCGGGAGGTTCCATGTAGTCGAACACCACCTCCGAGTTCTGGATTGACGAAATGTAGTCCAGAGTGCGGCCGATAGCGTCCTCTGTCAGATAGGGCACAACCCCGAGCCAGGTGAAAAACGCGGGCGAGTCCTGCTGAAAGCCTGCGGCCACGAGCTTCTCCCCGACACTGTCCCGCTCGAAATCGACTGGCACGAAAACAAGCCATGGCGGAAGTGCGATTTGAGCTTCGGCCAGGCGTTCGCGTTTCCATGCCTGCGTAGCGGGGTGGTCCACTTCATAAATACGGATCTCAAGTGCGGCATGGGGATTCCGGAGAGCGAAAGTGTCGAGTCCGGCGCCAAGGATGACGACCTGCCGAACCCCTTTTTCTAGAGCTCTTGACAAAGCATCTTCTGCAATCCGGCTTCGGGCAGTGGTGAACAGACGTCCGATGCTGGCCGTGGGGTTTCCGCTCGCAAATTGAAGCACCTCCTTTTCGCCTTCACGCAGAATCTTCATGGCAAACGCGTCATCGAGGATTGAGCCATGATCGAGCAACTGATGAGCAGCTCGTTGTCGAGCGACCATTAGGGCTGTGCGGCTGGGTTCATTAGGCTTCATCTTCGAGGTCTCCGGTCTCATCAATGGCGGATCGTACGAGTTGTCGTGCGCTCGACTGGCTCCGTCCACACCGAAAAGATCCAAAGCGTCGCGTACTAATTTGCGGCGCTTATTGCTGTTGCGCAGGAACTCGCAGGCATGCTGCGGTGTCTAACTCCACAAGAAGTCTTGGTTTCGAATACCACGCAACCTTTGAATGGTTCTTCTAAACTCACAAGGCGAGGAGGTTAAAACCATGGCAATCGAGAGTGGTCAAGTTTCGAGTCAACTGCGGGGTGACATCAATGTGACTCCAATGATCGATGTATTGTTGGTGCTGTTGATCATCTTCATGGTAATCTCTCCGGCACTACCTCACGGCCTGGATGCCGCTCTGCCACAGCGGTCCGTGAATTCGAATCCCAGCCCCAACGCTCCCATCGTCGTGCAGATCATTCGCGCCCGCGATGGACTGCTAAGCTACAAAATCAATCAAGACGACGTGAGCATCAATGATCTTGGTAGCCGCCTCAGCGCCATTTTTTCGATTCGGGCGGACAAGGTGATGTGTATCCAAGGGGATGACAATCTCGATTTCTCAACGGTCGCGCAGGTTCTGGACATCGGAAAGGGCGCGGGGGCAGACCACATCGGATTGATTACATCGAAAGACAGGCTTTAGGCCGGTCTTTCAAAACAGCGTCACCGCTAGAGTATTGCCGCAGGAAGTGATGTCATGCCTCAATACAAATACTGCCCGAGCTTTGGTGGCGATTCGCACGAGTTATTTGCCGGAGACGATGCGTCCGGCGCGTGCGTAGGACCCCATGTTGAAGGCGTTGGGGCAGCCGAGAGCGATTAGCTTCTTCTTTGCCACACCGCTGCGCATGCCGCTCTGGCAGTGCAGCAGGAGCACCTGGTTCTTGTCTTTCACACGGCGGGAGAGGTTGGTCTCAATCTCGCTCAATGGGAGATTGACGGCGATGGGCAGATGGTGGGCGACGAATTCACCTGCGGTGCGCACGTCGATGACCATGGCGCCGTTCTTGAGATAGGCCTTGGCGTCCTTGACGGAGATGAGGCCGGCGCGGCGGTAAATGAGAAATGCCGCAAGGATTGCAGCGGCGATGAGAACATCTGTCCAATTCATGGCAAACAGCTTACTGCGCTCGGGTCACTTCTGGCTGTGCGGGGCTTAATTTTTTTCGGTTTCGGCAGTTTTCTCAACCTCTACCAGGGTGGAGTAGAAGGTGGCCCCGGCGCCGATGTCGGTGAGGCGCTCGCTGGTGAGGACATTGACGTTGGAGCCGCCGGAGTGGAGTTTGGCCCAGTCGAGGCGTGCGGCTACGACGCCGGCGGGCAGGCTGGGGTTGAGCAGGGCGGTGAGGCTGAGGGAACCGCGATCGTTGAAGATTCGGACCGGGTCGCCGTCGGCAAGGTTACGGGCTGCGGCGTCGGCGGGATGGATTTCAAGCCGCTGGTTGGTGCGGGCTTCCATCTTGCGGTGGCCGTCGAGGTTGGCGAAGGTCGAGTTCATATAGTTGTCGGCCTTGCGGGCCAGCAATTCGAGGGGATAGCGCTTTGCCGCTTCGCCCCAGCGGGATTCGGTGGGAGTGGTGAAGGCGGGCAGCGGATCGAGGCCTGCGGCGGCCAGGGTTTCTGAGTAGAACTCGACTTTGCCGGAGGGCGTTGGCAGCAGGCCGGATGTGAACGGCAGGAAAGGGTGAGTATCCGGGGAGCGGTGGAAGCCGAGCGGGATGTGGCCTTGTTCCTTGAGCGTCGCGAAAGTGATGTGCTCCATGCCGGGATTGGTGGAGTGGGCTTCATGGCTGCCGCTTGGGTCGATGCTGAGCGCCTGGCGGATGATGTCTTCGGGAGTGTCGCGGAAGCAGGGCTCGGGGAAGCCCATGCGCTGGCCTAGTTGGCTGAAGAGCCAGACGTTGGAACGCGCCTCGCCGGGGGGCTCGATGGCCTGCTGCGAGAGCTGCACGAAGTAGTGGCCGTAGGCACCCTGAATGTCAGTGTGCTCGAGGAAGGTGGTCGCGGGCAGAATGTAGTCGGCGTAGTCGGTGGTGTCGGTGAAGAAGAGCTCGTGGACGACGGTGAAGAGATCAGGGCGCGCGAGGCCGCGGCGGACGGCGTTCTGATTGGGAGCAACTGCGCCGGGGTTTGAGTTGTAGACGAAGAGGGCGTGGACGGGTGGGCCATCGTTCGTATCTGGCGATTGCCCAAGCTCGGTGAGCGCCTGGCCTAAGGCGGACATGTTGACTATGCGGGCGACGCGGCCGAGGGGCGAGGCTTGCTGGAGGTCGGGGCGGCGGACTGCCTGCTCGTTCCATGCGAAGGCGCCGGAGGTGGAGAGTACCGCGCCGCCGCCGCGATGTTTCCAGGCGCCGGTGAGGGCGGGCAGCATGGCGATAGTGCGGACTGTATTGCCGCCGAACTCTGCGCGCTGCACTCCGTAGTTGAGGCGCAGGGCGGCGGGGCGCGTTGTGGCGTATTCGCGGGCGAGCTGCTCGACTTCAGCGGCGGTCATGCCGGTCCAGGCGGCTACTCGCTCGGGTGTGTATTCGCGGGCGCGCTCGGCGAGGCGATCGAAGCCGTGAGTCATGGCGTCGATGTAGGCGCGGTCTTCGAGGCCCTCGTTGAGGATGACGTGCATCATGCCGAGGGCGAGCGCGGCGTCGGTGCCGGGGCGGATGGCGATGTGCCAGTCGGCGAGCGCGGCGGTGCGGGTGCGGTAGGGGTCGATGACGATAAGACGCGCGCCGTTGCGGCGGGCCTGCTCGATCATCGGCCAGAGGTGGACGTTGTTGCCGTGGATATTTGCGCCCCAGGCAAGGACGAGTTTGGCGAGGCGGAAATCTTCGGCGGGGGTGCCGAGCTTTTTTCCGTAGACCAGGTTCCAGGCCTGTCCGCCGGCTTCAGAACAAATGGTGCGGTCGAGACGGCTGGCGCCGAGGCGATGAAAGAAGCGGCGATCCATGGAGCCGAAGCCGAGCACGCCGATGGTGCCCGCATAACTGTAGGGCAGGATCGACTCGGGGCCGTGTTCATCGCTGATTCGCTGGAGGCGCGCGGCGATTGCTTCGAGGGCTTCGTCCCAACTCACGCGCTCGAAGGCTTCGTGTTCCTGGCCGCGTGGCCGTGGGCCCTTTTGCGCTCCGGGCTTTCGTCTCAAGGGGAAAAGGATGCGGTCGGGGGCGTAGACGCGGTTGAGATATTTGGCGACCTTGCCGCAGAGGAAGCCTTGCGTGACGGGCTGCGAGGGATCGCCCTCGACTTTGACGGCGCGGCCTTGCTCGTTCACCGTGACCAGGACCGCGCAGGAGTCGGGGCAGTCGTGTGAGCAGACGGTGTGGACGATGCGGAAGGGGGCGGCGGCCGGGGCCATGAGCTCATTGTAAGCTGAACGCGGAGGAGTGGAAGAGAGCGGCAGATGGGGAGGGCGCTTCTTGAAGTGAAACCGAATCTCGCGTGCCTCATAACAATTTTGCGGGCCTTTGGTTTCACGCCGCAAAAGGGCCCATGTACACTGATCTCGCCATGAACTGCCTATTCTGCAAAATTATTGAAGGAACGATTCCCTCGACGCCGGTTTACCAGGATGATCTTGGGTACGCGTTTGCTGACATCAACCCGAAGGCACCGGTGCACGTGCTGATTGTGCCGCGGGAACACATCGGCTCAGTGGACGATGCGGGTGAGGACAAGCGTGCGCTGCTGGGCCATTTGCTGTGGGCGGCGGCGGAGATTGCGCGAAAGAAGAACCTTGGCAACGGCTACCGCATTGTCGTGAACACGGGCGAGGACGGCGGACAGACAGTCGACCATCTGCATCTGCACCTGCTTGGTGGACGGGCGATGACTTGGCCGCCGGGGTAGAGAGGCAGGGATTAGGGATTAGAAAAGCTTCTCGGTTGAGTGCTGTCGAATCCAGGGGCTGAAAATCCAGATATTTGACACCCGGCTGTGAGGTGGCGTTCTTCGTCTCCCACCCATCGCAAAATGCGCGATGGATGGGGCACCCGGCCTTGTTGGCGTAGATCCTGAGAGTCCCTGGGAGTTGAATCGCTATGACAAACGATGGGGATGATCGCGCAGGAGTTTCACGACGCGCGTTTTTGAAGAGTGCGATGGTTGCCGGCGTGGCTACTCAACTGAGTGCACATTCTTCGGCGGCTGCGGCACCCGGCGCGTTTCGTCCGAACATTGTCTACATTCACTCGCATGATTCAGGGCGCTATTTGCAGCCGTATGGAGTGGCTGTGCCGACTTCGCATCTGCAGGGGCTGGCCGAGCAGGGAACGCTGTTCCGGAAGGCCTTCAGTGCGGCGCCAACCTGCTCGCCGAGTCGGGCTGCGCTGCTTACGGGGAGCTATCCGCACTGCAATGGGATGCTGGGGCTGGCGCATTGGGGCTTCTCGCTCAACGACTATCGGCAGCACATCGTTCACACGCTGCACGATGCGGGATATACGTCGGTTCTGGCTGGATTGCAGCATGTGGCCATGGATGCGAAGACCATCGGATACGACAAGATTCTTCCGCACCAGAGTACAAGTGCTGTTTACGTTGCACCAGCGGCAGCAGCGTTCCTTGACAGCCGGCCTTCAGTTCCCTTCTTTCTCGATGTGGGATTTTTCGAGACGCACAGGGAGTATCCGGAGGCCAAAGCAGAGGACGAGGCAGACTTCTGTCCGCTGCCGCGACCCATTCCCGATACTGCTGCAACGAGAGAAGACTTTGCGCGTTTTCGCGCCAGCGCCAGAGTTCTGAATGAGGGCGTGGGCAGTGTGCTCGATGCGCTTGAGCGAAATGGTTACGCCGAGAATACTCTCGTGATCAGCACCACGGATCACGGAATTGCATTCCCACGGATGAAGTGCAACCTGACCGATGATGGATGGGGCGTTTCGCTGATTCTGCGCGGGCCGCGGATTCCGAAGGGAACGGTCTGCGATGCGCTGATCTCGCAGATGGATGTTTTTCCGACGATCTGCGATTACATCGGCATTGAGCGTCCGGCATGGCTTCAGGGCAAGTCGTTTCTTCCGGTGCTGACAAAGCAGGTGGCGGAGATCAACGAAGAGATCTTTGCCGAAGTGAACTACCACGCGGCTTACGAGCCCAAGCGAGCTGTGCGCACCTCCCGCTGGAAATACATCCGGCGCTATGGAGACAAAAAGACGCCTGTGCTGCCGAACTGCGACGATAGTCCGAGCAAGGATCTGTGGCTGAAGGAAGGCTGGGGTTCGCAGATTCTGGATCGGGAGAGTCTCTACGACCTGTTATTCGACCCGACCGAGCACGCAAACCTGATCAATGATCCCGGTCACCGGGAGATTGCTCGGCAGATGCGCGATCGGCTGGATCGCTGGATGGTGGCGACAAACGATCCTTTACTGCATGGACCGGTTGCGGCCCCTCCGGGCGCGAAGGTGAACGATCCAAATGGAATCTCTCCGAAGGAGACGCCAATTTTAGTACGCCCCGGATGAAGGGCGAGACAAGAAGGGCGCACTCGGATTGAGTGCGCCCTTCTTGTCTGTCCTGAGTAAGGACTTGAAAAGAGTAACAGCTTCAGTTGAGCCGCTTTTCTATTCCCAGTTCCCTACTCCCTGTTCCCTGTCTTTCTACATCATCGGTTGCTGCGCGTATTCCTCTTCCTCTTCTATGCCATAGCGGCGGAGAAGGTTGGGAAGGCTCTGCGAGAACGCGGAGCGCGGCATCACCGTGTCGCAACCGGCTTCGACGGCCTTCAACTTCAGGTCGCCCTGGAGGTGATTGAGGAAGCCGACGATCGAAGTGGCCTTTTTGAGCTTGGCCTTGAACTTGGGGATCAGGGCCATAGGCTTGGCGTTCAGGTTGTTGAGGTCGAAGACGAGGAGCGTGGGCTTCTCTGTTTCGGGCAGATCGAGCAGGCGGGCCACGGAGTCCTTGTCGCCCTTAATGAACTCGACTTTGATGCCGAGTTTGCGCGCCGTCTCCTGAATCTTGGCCTGGAAGAAGAGATCTTCTATGAAGCAGAAGATGCGGGTGGGAGCATCATCGCGGACGGGAGCAGGCGCCGGAGCAGCGTAAGCGTCAGGGTAGTAGTTGCTGCCGTGATTATTGCTCATCATCTGGATGGTGGAAGGCGGGCCGTCGGCTACGTTGCCGTTGACGGCGCGGTAGCTGTGGTCCATGGGACCGACAAACTCTCTCGGCCCGCGCTGCTTGCCCTTGCGCTTGCCCTGCGAGCCACCGTTGATGCTGTTGCCGGGCTGAGCGGGCGGGGCAGAGGTCTTCTGGAAGAACTTCTTCTTCTTCCGCGGCTGGTTCTGGTGCTGCTGCTGCGGCCTTTGGTGCTGCTGTGGCGGCGCCTGTGGCTGGGCCTGCGGCGGCGGTTGTTGCATCTGGGGCTGCTGGGCCTGCGGCGCGCTCTGCTGGCTGGATTTATTCTTGCGGCGGCGACGGCGGCGGCGATGCCCTTGCGACGGCATCTGACCATTGTCAGGTGCGGGCCCCATTTCAGGTTGGGGCTGGGTTAGTTCTGTCGTCATGCGTATACTTCCTGGAACTTTGCTATTTGAATCATCGGGTTTAGAGGTTCAGCTACTTTCCAACACGTGCCTGGCTTTCCTTGCTACACCTTGTCCAGCGTGGACAAAAGACGCAGCGGTTGCCGGCGAAACCAATGCAGGGCACGGATCAGACTGCCGGGAGCAGGGATTTCAACACCCATTGCCGTGAATCCCAGGCGTTCCAAACATCTGTGAGCAGATACCGTACAGCATGCGGCGAGTTTCTTGAGGCCGCTGCCTTCACCACCCATGAACCGAACCGTTTTACCGAGGGGCCTGCGATTCAACAGGCCGCACCGGTTCAGCTTCCCTGGCCCTACATTTCAAACTCTGTGAAAATGCTGTAGCCGCAATATACGCCGAAGCCTTGCATTGGCTCCATCCGTTGGTCAGGATTGATACGGTGCGGCCTGTGCTTTTCTCAGGTGAAGCCTTTCCTATGCGAGCTTTTGCCGCGTACAGCTAAGTATGAATTGAACTGGCCGGCGTTTTTCCTGCTCGGCGGCGAGCTTGCTCTACCCAAACCAGGGTGGCCCGCGTCAGCCGCTTGATAGGCAACTCCGATACTACAGCGAAGCGTTACGGCTGGCAAGTGCGACTTTAGTGGCAGGGCAATCGCATGAATAAAAAAAGACAGAGCGACAATCGGGGTTTGCATCGCCCCTACGGGGCTGAATGGCAATTGTTAACCGCATTCCCCACTCTAAAGCGCGGGGCTAACGACCGCTGCGCCTCCGGAGCGATAGAAATCGTAATCAGCCAGGTTAACAAAATGGATTCATGCGATTGCCTTGCTTTAGTGGGAGCGGAGCTGTGGATTACTCGCAATCACAAGTATCTTACCGTGACCACAAAAACAAAAACGTGGCTGGAGTTGGACAGCCAGGGGGCGTAGTCTCCCACCCTTTCGCCTGGAAAGTGAAACGCAGGTCCTTCGACTTTGCTGTGCTCCGCTCAGCGACAGAAAGGATGGGCACCGAGGCATTGCTGGATCCCCGAAAAGGCCCTGACTAGAGCGTTATCGGCCTCAATGTTTACGGTCGAGATGGGCTTCTGTGGTCTCCCACCCCTTCCGCAAAGAGCGCGGAAAGGATGAGGCACCCGAATCTCTGTTAATGCTTGAATCGAAAAGGCCCTAAACGCACAAAACGCCACTCCAATTGGAGCGGCGTTTCGGGATCCTGCACTTGCCACTGGCCTCCCAGATTATTATGGCCGGCGGGTTGTTCCGCCGTACCTACTGCAGACATCCCCGTCCGGTTTGCCCCTTTTTGAGGGCCGCTTCTTTGGCGGTTGCTCTTGCCGGGCGTCTGCTGTTCTTGGCTGTCCAATCCTCCGAGGCAGCCGGTACATCACTGGCGCCTATTTATTAGCAATTGGGGGACCGTTTGGGACAGTGTTTGTTTTCAATTATTTGCTTGAAATCTCCGACTTTAATTGTCTGTATTCTGGAAGCCCGGACAGGCGAATAATTCAAAAAACCATAGGAGCCTGTTTTCATCGCTGGCATTTAGGGCAGTAATGGGTCCCGCGGCCAGCCAACAGGATGCGCCGAATCGGGGTTTTGCACCGCAGGCAGGGCAGGCCGGTGCGCAGGTAGACGCAGTGCTCGAGCTGGAAAAAGCCTCGAATTCCATCAGCATCCACGTAATCCGAGACGGAGGAGCCACCCAGCCGGATGGCGTGCTCAAGAACCTGGCACAGAGCGAGCCTCAGCCGTTCAAGTTCAGCCCTGGTGAGTCGGCCGGAGCTTCGGCGCGGGCGAATGCCAGCGTGAAAGAGGCTCTCGTCTGCATAGATATTTCCCACGCCTGACAGCAGGGTCTGGTTAAGCAGAGCAGCCTTTATAGCCAGGCGCCGGCCGCGAAACAGAGCTGCAAACTGCTCCGGCGCAATGGTGAGCGGCTCTGCGCCAGATGCGGCGAAGGCTGTGCCGCGGGCCAGATCGCGGAATTCGAGACGGCCAAAGCGGCGCGGATCCACAAAGCGCAATTCCCTGCCGCTCGCCAGGCTGAGACGGGCGTGGGTATGGGCGGCCACGGGAGCATCGGGGGTGGTTACGAGCAGGCGGCCAGTCATGCCAAGATGGACAATCCATTGTGCGACTGGCGGATTTGAGGGAAGTGTCTTTCCCTTTGCCTTGCTGGTGGCAGAGGATACGCCGGAGGGATGCTCTGTCGGCCCCAATTCGCAGACGATGTGCTTTCCGGTGCGATGAACGGCCAGCAGCACACGGCCTTCAAGGCCACTGGCTTGCCGGGCCGCGGGAGTTTTGAACGGTTCCCGGTGCCCGCCGAACCACACATGAACGATGCGATCGCCGCGCACCCGTTCGTGGACGCCGTGGGCAATGGTTTCCACTTCAGGCAATTCAGGCATTTGTCCATTGTAGGGGAGGGGTTTTGGCGGGGGTAGGTACTCCGGCCTCTCTCCGGACGGAGTTCTTTGGCAGGCAGCGCTGTCGTGCCCTGATCCGATGCCACCGCGCGTCTCCGCTGGGACGACTCAATTCCGCAGCGTATCTAGCCGCGAGTCTTCACGAACGCGCCTTCTTCTTCCTCGCCGGGGCGCGGCTGCATGCTACCCCATTTTTCGAGGTAGATCAGGCCCAGTCCGAGGCCAATCACAAATACTCCAACCGACGAGAACTCAATCTGGCTGAGCCTGCGATCTTCAGCTGGCGTTTGGTAGACGACGATGCCGTGGATTTCGCGCGGGACGATGCGTCCTTCGACCATCACCGGCCCTCTCGGCATGGTGTCAAGATAGTGCGTTGAAATCATGGCGGAGACGATAAGGCCGGCCAGGCCAGGCATGATGAACAAAAGCGCAAAGAATCTGAGCGCTGCTAATTGTGCGGTTTTCATTCGATCGACCCCAGTTCTGATCCACCCACAAGCATTCTTACTTGACGAGTCGGAACAATCCCACCGGTTGATCCAGCTCGCTAGCGCTCGGGGAACGCGCGCTACTAGAAAGTCCGCGACCTGATCAGAGGATTCCGGGTTTATTTCCACTTGCAGCTGTCAGCACAACACGAGTGGCTCACTGATATCTTCCGGCGGATAAGACGGTCGTGCGAAGACACATCATCTACAGACGTTATAGCAGAGTCGAATCGACGTGCCCAGAAATCAAGCTCTTTGAAGGCCTGGCCATACATAACTTTATGTCAAAAAAACCGGTTACTGTAGTCACGATTACTTCGAAGTCATATCTTTATTTTGCGACCGGCGTCCACCGGGTTGGCGAATCCAACTGGCCTCAAAGCTGACAATCTTCCACTTGCCCTGCGCGTCGCGGACATAGACGCGGGTGTAGCGATAATTTCCGGAGAAGTCCCCTTCGCCGTTGGTACCTTGCACGGTGGCAAGGCAGATGACCAGCGCCGTCTTCCCATAAAAGCGTACTTTGCGGTCAGAGAAATTGAGGGAGGTGAAGTGGACCTTGCCGGCCCGTAGGTTGGCCAGGGCCTCGTCTTTTGTTTGCAGGGTTCCTGAAGCGGTGATGGCCAGGTAGTCCTCTGCCAGCAGCGCGCTCATGGCAGTGGTGTCTGACTTGAGAGCGGCGTTGCGCCACGCCTCCTCGAGCTGGTCTATCTCGTGCCGATTATCGTGCTTCTTCGGCTTGGCTTGACCGGCATAGATGAGATTGCCGCAGAGGGCAAACAGGAGGGCAGCAGCGACGATGCGTCCAAGCGCCAGTCGGCGGGGCATCGGACCGGGAACGCGAACTAAGACGTTGGTAATGGCACCCGACATAAGCGTATCGGATAGTAGTCCCGAACCGGTCAGCTGGTCAATGCCAGTCAGGTAATGGCCCATGGCCATACCATTTAGAATACCCGCGAAGCACGGCCGCCTCTCGAATCGGAGCTTCAGCCGATTGGACTCCGAGGACGCTTAAACGAGAGCAATGAGATTTTCGCGGTTGCGTTCTTTCATCTTCTGGAAGAGCCCGCCCACGGCGTACTTCTTGAAGTGTTCTGACTCGCGGTGGGCCGTCAGGGCCATCTCGTCCCGGTATTGCTCGTAGATCACGATGGTGTCGGGATCGCCCTCGACATGGTGAGGGATGTAGGTGACGCAGCCCGGCTCGCGGCGGGATTCGGTGGCCAGCACGTGCAGGGCTTCTGCGATTTCAGCGCGATCTTCGGGGATAAACGTGAACCGGACAACAAAGCTGACCATAGGAGCGGTTTCCTCATCGGCTGAGCGGCAAAGCGCCAGCGCGTTCTTCCAGTCTACCTTCGTTCTTCCAGTCTACTTGTGAATGCTGTCGAGCGCAGCTGCAAAGTCGGGCAGCATCATTGTCTGATTGCGGTCCGGACCTGTGGAAACCATGCCGATGCGGG
Organism: Occallatibacter sp.; assembly: GCA_035945795.1. Lineage (GTDB taxonomy): Bacteria > Acidobacteriota > Terriglobia > Terriglobales > Acidobacteriaceae > Telmatobacter. Next base: position 16,361 of record DASYZU010000039.1, on the reverse strand, counting down.
CGCCGCTTTCGCGCTCCTGAAAGCGGAGATACTCCTGAGCGGCCTTGGGCAGCTTGTCGAACTCCGTAACGCCCTCGGTGGGTTGACGCCATCCCTTGAGCGTGGTGTAGACCGGCTTGATCTGCTCGAGGCCCTGGACGTCGGCGGGAATTTCGTCGGTGACCTTGCCGTCGATCTCATAGCCAACGCAGATGGGAATCTCGGCCAATTCGTCGAGCACGTCGAGCTTGGTGATGACCAGCCACTCGGCGCCGTTGACCTGGTTCGAGTAGCGGAGCAACGGTATATCGAGCCAGCCGCAGCGGCGAGGGCGTCCAGTGACGGCTCCGTACTCGTTGCCGCGCTTGCGCAGCTCTTCGCCTGCAGCGTCGTGAATTTCGGTGGGGAAGGGTCCGCCGCCGACACGGGTGACATAGGCCTTGGTCACGGAGATCACCGTGCCGATGGCGGTGGGTCCCACGCCGGTTCCGATGGCCGCGCCGCCGGCCGTTGCCGAGGACGAGGTGACAAATGGATAGGTGCCGTGGTCTATGTCGAGCATGGTGCCTTGCGCACCCTCGAACATGATGCTGCCGCCCTTGGCCAGGATGTTGTTGAGCATGCGCCCGGTGTCAGCCACAAAGGGGCGCACCTGCTCGGCTGCCGCCGCGTACTCTTCATACATTTTGGCTGGGTCAAGCGGGTCGGTGCCGAACAGGGCATGGGCGATGGCGTTCTTCTCAGCGCAGGCAGCTTCGATGTGGGTCTTGAGGAGCGAGGGATGCAGCAGGTCCACGATGCGCAGACCGCTGCGGGCCATTTTGTCCTCGTAGGCCGGACCGATGCCGCGGCTGGTAGTGCCGATCTTCTGGCGTCCCGGCGCGCTCTCGGCGGCCAGCTCGATCATGCGGTGATAGGGCAGGATGACCTGGGTGCGGTTGGAGACAAACAACTGCTCGTCGACGGCTACGCCCAGCTCGCGCAGGCGCGCCACTTCCTTGAGGAAGGCCAGCGGGTCAAGAACCACGCCATTGCCGATAATGCCCTTGCACCCGGGGCGGAGCACGCCGCAAGGGATGAGTTGCAGCACGAACTTCTGGCCGCCGATGATGACCGTATGGCCGGCGTTATGGCCGCCGGCATAGCGCGCTACCGCTGAAAACCGCTCGCTGAGCACATCTACAATCTTGCCCTTACCCTCGTCGCCCCACTGTGCGCCCAGTACTACAGCCGTCTTTGCTCGCATTTCCTTCCCATCCTCGAATCCTGTGTTGCAGCCAGTTTTTTTGAGAGAAACCACGGTGATTGCGTCACTTTATAGAAAGCCGGCGCACAAAGCACCGAGGCTGCAAGACGATGGCGCAGACGACCTCCGTCCGCACCATTTTCGATGATAAACCCCGAGGCGGGCTTACTGGCGGGCCGGTTCAGGTCCGTGCCCAATGACTTCGCCGGCGAGAATCATGAGGGCTCCCATGATCCAAAGGATGTGGCCAACGAGCGGAACCAGTGGCAAAAGGGCGAAATAGATCCAGGTGGCAACCATGAACGCGACTATGACAGCGGCCACGATGCGGCGCGGCCCCACGAGATTTCGCCACATTAGAAGCACCAGGTAGATCAGAATAAGCGGATTGATCCAGCCGCTCAGGATGGCCAGGAAATCCTTGGAATGCCAGACGTCGCGGCTGAAGGTATTGATCAGGGTTACCCAGGCGCAGAACCATCCCTTGTAGGTATCCGGGGCGCGCACTCCGGTTGTGGCCGGTTCTCTGCAAGCTGGCAGGAAGAAGGCAGCAACATAAATGCAGAATCCCAGGATGCGAACCACCGGAATCGTGCGCGAAGGGGATGCAGCAGAACGCTCGTCCTTAGGCGTGATTGGAGACATGGTTTGCTCCTCGTCCGGCTGATTCGTCGATCCTTGCGAACCGGGGCAAGCCTGCACAGCCGGAACGAGCAATCATAACCGAGTGCTCTCCCGGCTGCCCGGATTTTCCGCCCTATTAATTTGCAGGTTGTTAACCATCCACTCCACTAGTTCGTTGTATGAGCAGAAGAGGCATTTGAGGCTTCTTTCAGCAAGTCTTGAACGAGGAGGAGACTGAAATGCACAAGCGTAGTCAGATTCTGGCCTGGGCCCTTTGCGTAATTGCGGGGCCCGTATTTTTCGTTACGGGGCAAGGAGCGATTTCCGCGGCCGCGCAGACTGGGCCCGCGGCAAAGGCGCAACCGGTGGCAGCCGCGCCCATCAGCGACCAGGAACTGGCCGCCACGCAGGAGCAGCTGATGCAACTGCTTCGGACCAGCCCAACGCTGACCCAGGTGGTGGCCCGCGATCCGTCGCTGCTGTCCGATCAGGAGTACGTGAGCCGCAACAATCCGCAGCTGGCGCAGTTCCTCGTCGCTCATCCGGAGGTCGCGCGCAATCCCGAGTACTACTTGTTTACCCACCTGGAGTCGAAGGGCGGACGCCGCGACCAGGCGCTGGAACGGGCGGTGTGGCCGGAGATGTCGCAATCGCAGAGCACGCCCTTCAATCCGAACTTGCATGAAGTTGTCGGGGATATTTCGGGCGTGACGGCGTTTGCCTGCTTTCTGGCGGCGCTTGTCTGGCTGATCCGTCAGTTCCTTGAGAACCGCCGCTGGTCGCGCATCTTCAAACTGCAGAGCGAGGTGCACGGAAGGCTGATTGAAAAGTTCAGCTCGACCCAGGAACTGGCCTCTTATATGGGCACCGACGCCGGCAGGCGCTTTCTTGAGGCGGCGCCGATTCCGGTGGGCTTTGAGCCGGAGCAGCGGATGCCAAACGCGGTGGCGCGAGTGCTCTGGCCGTTACAGATCGGCGTGGTGCTGGTGCTGCTTGGTGCGGGGCTGCTCTTCCTGCGCCATGCCGGTCCCGACATGAACATTCCCATGCTGGTGCTGGGAACAGTGGTGCTGATGCCCGGAATCGGGTTTATCCTGTCCGCAGGGATTACGTGGATATTGGCCGGACGTCTGGGTCTGATTCCCGAGAATCCCTCAGTGCCTAACGGGCCGGATATGCCCGCCAACTTGCGGGACAGACAGTGAGCCGGAGGCGATCCGGCTGTGGCCAAGAGGCGTGTGTCACGTATGTCCTGGGAATCCGTCATTCCGAACGTCTTCGCCCGCGACGCGCATCCGAACGCTTCGCGGGTTGCCGTGCCGCCCATGGATGATGAGGCGTTTGCCGGCTTCTATGCGCGGTCGGCGCGATCACTGTGGGCGTACCTTGCGCGGACATCGGGCGACCCGGCGCTGGCCGAAGACCTGATGCAGGAGAGCTACGTGCGCTTCCTGTGCGCGACGCTGCGTGAAGAAGGCGAGGTTGCGGCGCGGCGCTACCTGTTCCGGATTGCGACCAACCTGCTGCGCGACCACTGGCGGCGTCCGCGGGCAGCGTCGATTGAAGAGATTCCTGAAAACTATTTTGCACACAGTGGCGATGCGGCGCTGGCCGACTCGCAGATGATGCTGGGGCCGGCTCTGGCGCAGATGCGTCCCAGGGACCGGCAATTGCTTTGGCTGGCTCATGCGGAGGGCTACAGTCACCGCGAGATTGCGGAAGTGACGGGGCTGGGGAGCGCAAGCATCCGGCTGCTGCTTTTTAGGGCGCGGCGGAAGATTGCGCGGCTGCTTGGGGAAGAAGAATGCGGGAGGGAGCTATGATGCTGCGCACTTGCCCGCGCGAGAAGGAAGTGAAGGAGCTGGTGGAGCGCGGCCAGTGGCCACAGGCCTGCGCACCGGAGTTGCGAACGCATGTGGGCGGTTGCCGCATCTGCGGCGAACTGGTGTTGGTGACCGCGGCCTTCCAACGCGCGCGCGCCGAGGCTGCAGGCGCCGCGAAGGTAGGTTCTCCGGGCGTGCTGTGGTGGCGGGCGCAACTGCGCCGGCGCAATGAAGCAGTAGAACGCATCGGCAGGCCGATTCTCGGCGCGCAGATCTTTGCGTTGGCGGTGAATCTGCTGCTCGCGGTTGCACTCGTGGTGTGGCAGGCGCGGCATGGCGTCGCGTGGCTCACGTGGCTGGAGCAGCTTCCGCAGACGGCGACGCTGCATCTGGACTCGCTCTGGTCCTCAGCGCTGCTCGATTTCGGATGGAATTGGATGGTGATGATTCCTGTCCTGGCAACCCTGGCGCTGCTGGGCGGCGTAGTTGTCTATCTGGTCTCTGAAAAGCAATAAATCTGCTCTCGCGCGCCCAATCCATGGGGCAACCGTGTCTTCAGACTCTCCTCTGAGCAACGGATCAGCCACGTCTGGTATAGTGGCTCGACGTCATTTTTGACCATTTTCGTTAACGTTTACGAAAAACGGGGTTGGCTGCGCGTCGATCGGGAAAAACAAGGAGGAATCATGGATTGGAATGAAAGCACGAGACGGTCGTTCCTGAAGCAGTTTGGTGCGGCGGGAGCGCTGGCGCTGGCGGCTGCGAATGCTGAGGGATTGACACCGCCGGGTGCGCAGAGTGCGGCACCGGCTGCGGGTTCGGCCGCCGACCAGAAGCAGGCGGCCACGCGCGAAGAGCGAATGAAATGGTGGCATGAGGCCAAGTTCGGCATGTTCATTCACTGGGGGCTTTATAGCGTGATCGGACAACACGAATGGGCCAAGGAGGTCGAGGGGGTTCCGATCCCACAGTACGAGATTCTGGCCAAGCACTTTCATACCAAGCCGAATGCTGCCCGCGACTGGGCACGGCTGGCGAAGAGGGCCGGACAGAAGTACATGGTGATGACCACCAAGCATCACGAGGGATTTTGCCACTGGGACTCAAAGCTGACCGATTACAACGCTGTGAAGCAGGGGCCCGGCCGCGACCTTGTCAAGGAGTATGTTGAGGCTGCGCGTGCCGAGGGGCTGCGCGTGGGCTTTTACTACTCGCTGATGGACTGGCACCATCCCGACGGCGCCAAGTGCAAGACGGACGAAGCGGCGCGCAAGCGGTTTGTCGAGTACACGCACGGGTTGATCCGCGAGCTGCTGACCAACTACGGAAAGATTGACGTGCTCTGGTACGACGTCTCCTGGCCGCTGACTGCGGAGGGATGGGAGTCGGAGCGGATGAACGAGATGGTCTTCGAGCTGCAGCCTGAGATCATCGTGAACAACCGTAACGGGCTGCCGGGCGATTTCTCAACGCCGGAGCAGCACATCCAGGCCTCGGAAGTGGGACGCGCCTGGGAGACCTGCATGACGCTCAACGACAGTTGGGGCTTCAACCGCGGCGACGATGCGTGGAAGACGCCAAAGACCATTGTCGATAACCTGGCCACGGTCTCCAAGGGCGGTGGCAACTATCTGCTGAACATTGGGCCGGAGCCGGATGGGTCGATCCCGCCGGAGACCGTGGCCTGCCTGGAGACCGTGGGCAAGTGGCTGGAGACCAACGGCAAGGCCTTTTACGGCACCGATCGCTGCAACGCGGGCGGTAACGTCAATTGCAACTACACTCGCCGCGGCAACACGCTCTATATCCATCAGCACTTCTGGCCGGGACATACGCCGGCAGCGGAGTGGCTTAGCTTCTATCAGCCTGAAGTCGTAGTGGCGATCGGTGGACTCAAGCCGAAGGTGCTTTCTGCGCGGCTGCTCAAGACGGGGCAGAAGGTCGGGTTCACGCAGGATGAATTCACGCTGCGGCTGACGGGTTTGCCGCTGACGGCGCCCGATCAACCGGCAACGGTTATTGAGATCGAGTGCGACGGAGAGCCGACCGTCGATCACGGCTCCATGCGTCCGTTGTGGCCGCGGTACAAGGCGGACATCAGCATTTAGAAAGTCTGCGGTCTGCCTGCTTAAAGTCTAATAGGCATCTGCGGGTTCCCATCCTTTCCGCAAAAGGCGCGGAAAGGATGGGCACCCAGATTTCTGTTTGCAGGCTTATGCGTATGCGGGCACTGCGCGCGCATAGGTGTAGGGGCCGTCGGGCACCAGGACGACATGCGCGCCGGATGGAAGGCCGTGCAGCAGGGCGGCCACGGCTTGATCGAGATCGGTAAAAGTTTGCGCGCCCAGGCAGCCGAGTTGCGCTTTCGATACACCCGGCGTGTAGAAGAACAGCTCTTGATTCAAGCCAACCAGCGCCAGTTTTTCCAACTGCCACTGATCCACTTCAACAGGGGTCTCTCGAATCTCATCGAGAAAATCCTGGAACCCCGTGAGTGTGCGCATGCGGTGAGCAAATTCGGGAGAGCCCATCCCTTCCGCGCACTCGCCGAGGACAAGAATTCTGCCGCCCGGCTTGGTGATGTGCTGCGCGGCGGTGATTCCTTTCACGGTCTGGTAGAAGGTCAGGTCCAGCGGATATCCGGCGGCGCTGGTGATTACCGCATCGGCGGGCTCGGCAAGTGTTTCCAGCGAGGTGTTCTCGAGAAACTCGACGGCTGCCGCATGAGCCTTGACCGGATCGCCCGCAAAGACTCCCGAGATCTCGCGTTCCTGCGTCAGCGTCACGTCCAGGATGAAATCGTGGCGGGCCATACGCGCAATCTCGAGCAACTCAGCGTGCAGCGGATTGTCGACGATGGAACCCTCGGTGGCAAGCGGCTCGCGCATGAAGCGCGGCGAATGAATCACTTTGATGGTTTCCTGCGCGGCCAGGCCCGGAGCTACCAGCTTGCGCCCGCCGGAGAAGCCCAACATCAGGTGCTGCTCGACGAAGCCAAGCGTGATGTGCAGATCGGCGGCCATGAAGCGCTCGTCGATGTAGACCGGCGTTCCGCGCTTCGTTGTGCCTAGCGAGCGGTGTCCTGCGAAGTCGCGCGCATCGTGACTGACGACGCGATATTTCCGTGCGATCTCGGGGCCAACGATCAGTTCGATCTCTTTTGCGGTTGCTCCGCGGTGCAGACCCGTAGCAACAAGGATCGTGACCCCTTCGACGGGAATTCCGGCGGCGTGCAGGCGGGCGAGCAATGGCGGCAGTGTGATCGAGTTCGGCGCGGGGCGCGTGATGTCGCACACGGAGATAGCGGCGGATCGCTTGCCCGAGGCGAGTACTGCGAGCGGCTCGCAGCCGATGGGGCGATCGAGCGCGGCGGCCAATGCTGTCGCCACGTCACCAAGCGGCGCGGCAGTGTGGCTTCGCACCACCCGGCATTCAAAGGTATCCGGGACCGAAACATCGATGCCGCTTTTGCCGTAAGCAAACTGTGTTTTCATGTGTGGTTGAGGTCGGCCGCGGGGCTTCTCTTCGGCATAATCCCCACTCACTATTCTAATCGGTTTGGGGACGCGAGTTCCTATCCCGGCTGGCCGACAGCGAGAATTGCATCGGCAATCCGCGCAGCCTCAACTGCAGGACCAACCGCATGAACACGGACGATGGAAGCTCCGTGGAGGATCGCGGCAGTCATTGCGGCCAGGCTTGCGGTTTCGCGCGCCTCAACTGAAACCTCGCTGCCGTAGAGCGGCGCCAGCGTGCGGCCAAGGAAAGATTTGCGGCTTACGCCGGCCAGCAGCGGGCGGTCGAGCGTGAGAAGTTCGTCCTGGCGGGCGAGCAGAGCGTAGTTCTCGTCGAAGCGCTTGCCGAATCCATAGCCGGGATCGAGAACGATAGCTTCCGGCGGAATGCCGGCCACGGATGCTGCGGCGAGGCTTGCTTCCAAGCCTGCGCGCACCGCGGCGAGCAAGGCATCGGGCGCAAGCTGCGGCTGCGTGCGCCACTCTTCGGGACGGCCGCGAGTGTGCATCAGCACTACGCCCGTGCCGAACTCCGCGCAAACGGCTGCCATCTCCGCATCCCATGCAAAGCCGCTCACGTCGTTGATGATTTCAGCGCCGGCTCGGAGGGCTGCGCGGGCCGTGGCGGCTTTGTAGGTGTCAACAGAGACAATCGCTTCCGGTCGTGCGCGGAGAATCCCCTCGAGCACCGGAAGCAGACGGGCCTGTTCTTCGTCTGCGCTTACGGCAGGCGCATTTGCCGAGCCGTCAGTTCCGCCAGCGCGAGAGCCGGGACGCGTGCTTTCTGCGCCTAGATCGATCAGGTCCGCGCCTTCGTCAAGCAATTGCATTGCGTGGACCACAGCCGCTTCCGGGGCAAGGAAAAGACCGCCGTCGCTGAAGGAGTCGGGCGTGATGTTAACCACGCCCATGACCAGGGTGCGCGCGCCGAGCGAAAGCGCGCGGGTGCGGAGACGCCAGGCGCCGACATTTCTCTTGGAGACGATCATCCTGATATGCGCACCCTCGCTTGCCACCGGCAAAAACATCCAACGTCACGACGTTCGGAACCTGCCGGCGAAACTCACCATTCAATGTTACGTCGCCAGGTATGTCGTAGAGCCCGCAGCGACGATCCACCGCACCCTGCGCGCCTCCTGCTACACTCCGGGCATGACGATTTTGCGGCGAATTCTTGCTGTTGTTCTGAGTGGAATTCTGGCAGCTTCAAGTGGCCTGCCGGCGCAGACGCGGCAGGCCCGGCCCGGGTTGCACCCCGCTCCAACAAAAGGGCCGCTGGGCGAACGCATTGAGACAATTCTTGCCGATCCGGCTTTGAGCCATGCGCAGTACGGCATCAGCGTGACCACGCTCGACGGCCAACAGCTTTATGGACTGAATCAGGGGCGGCTGTTTGTGCCAGCTTCAAACGTCAAGCTCACAACCACAGCCGCAGCCTTCGCACTTTTGCCGGTGGATACACTCTCCTGGACCACCGCCGTCGTGGCCGGGGGCAATGTGGATTCCGGGGGCGCGCTGCATGGCGACCTGATCCTGCTCGGGACCGGCGATCCGACGATCAGCGGGCGGCGTTACCCGTATCAGGAGCCGGAAGCAGCCGCAGCCGCTGCGAACCCGGTGGCTGCCGCGGCAAATCCGGCCAACAATGAGACTGGGCCGCCGCCGAGCGCCATAGCCGCGCTGGACCTGCTGGCTGAGCAGGTGGAACAGTCCGGCGTGCGCACTGTGGACGGCGACGTGGTAGGCGACGATAGCTTCTTTCTCGACGAGCCTTTCGGTGCGGATTGGTCCTGGGACGATTTGCAGTGGGACTACGGTGCGCCGGTTACCGCGCTCACCTTCAACGACAACTCCGCGAAGCTGACCATCCATGCCGACGCATCCGCGCCGGGAGCGACCGTGGCGGAGTGGGTGCCGGACGTGGAGTACTACGCATTGGACAACACGATGACACCCGCGCCCACCGGAGAAGAAGCGCATCCGGGCATCGAACGCATGCCCGGAGCCATGATGGTGCGCGCGTGGGGAACGGTCGGCAGCAATGGGCTGCACGCGACGATGGCGATCGAGGACCCGGCTGTTTATATAGCAACGGCTTTCAAGGAAGCGCTGCGCAGACGCGGAATCCTTGTGTCGGGCACCGCTGTTTCACGGCACAAGTACAACAACGGAACCGGCGACTTTGCCGGCGAACGCGCGCAGCCGCTGAAGCTTACCCGCTCGGATCTGGGCAGGGTGACGGCGCCGCTGGCGAACCGCCAGGTGCTGGCCATGCACTTCTCCGTTCCGTTGGTTCAGGACATCACGGTCACCAACAAGATCAGCCAGAACCTGCACGCGGAGCTGCTGTTGCGCCTGCTGGGTAAAATCTTTGGCTCAGAGGGCAGCTTCGAACAAGGAACGCGAGTGGTGCGGCAGTTTATGGTGAATGCGGGAGTGGACGACGGCGACTTTTTCCTTTACGACGGCTCGGGGATGAGCCCTGACGATCGGATTACTCCGCGCGCATTTACCAAGCTGCTCACCTACGCATCGCAGCAGCCGTGGGGCGCCGGGTGGAGAGAGACGCTGCCGGTGGCGGGCGTGGACGGCACTCTGGCCGGGCGATTCAAGAACTCGCCGCTGAAGGGGCATATGTGGGCCAAAACCGGAACGATGAACGAGGTGAACGCACTCTCGGGCTACCTGACAGCGGCCAGTGGCAAGACGCTGGCGTTTTCGATTCTCGTAAACGGGCACCGGCCGGATAGCGACGCCGAGGCCCAGGCAGTCGACCGCATCGCGGACGCAATTGCGGCGGCGGATTAAGGCTGTATCATCAGAGGCAAATGCACGCCAATTCTTTTGCTGCTTTTATGATTTGCGCGGCGGGCCTTGCCGCAGTTGGCCTGGCGGGCTGCCGTTCATTGCCGCCGTCGAAGCCTTCCTCGGAGTGGACGCCGCAAGAAGCGAGCGGGGCGCAGGTGTATCAGGCGAAGTGCGCCCGCTGCCACCACCCCACCGACACGCACCCGTTGAACGGGCCGGGACTGCAGGCGATTACCAAGGTGAAGGCCATGCCTTCCGGGGCGCCGCCAACCGACGAGCGCCTCACCGCGGTGATTCTGCACGGGCGCGGAATGATGCCATCGACATCGCTCACCGATGACCAACTCCAGGATCTGCTGGCCTACCTGCACACGTTATGACAGACGAAACCAAAACCGACATCACCACGAAGGAAGAGGCCGGCGCCGAAAGCGGCGAGAAGCCCGGCGGCGCGCCTGCCGAACCGCAGCACTATAGCCTGTTGCAGTTACCAGGACTGGCGGCCATCGGCATCTATCTTCTTTCGCTGGCGGGAATCATCATTTTTGGCGTGGTGGGAGGCCATTACCCGCCTATTCTCCTCTTCTTTCCGGCGGTCTTCTTTGCGGCCTGCGGCGGGCTAGTGATGCTGATGCGTTGGGCGTGGGCGCTTACCCTGGGCGCGGTTTTTCTAATAGCCGTCTACAACATGTGGATCTTCTCAAGCCAGCACCTGTCGCCTGCGCTGGTTCAGGGGCTGCTGAACTGGGTGTTCTTCCTCTACCTCGTCCGGACCGAGGTGCGGAGCAAGCTGAGGTAGAAGGCTTGCCTACCCTCTCGACAAGCAGGACTCTGGACCAGCTCCGCGGAATCTACTCGAGAATTCTTTCCGAAGGAACTATCTTGTCCGGCTCTCTGTCATTTCCAAACATATGGCCGATCTGTCCCCCAATGGCCGCGAGCAAGGCCCAGAGGAGCAGCAGGAGCCCGAAGACGGTGAGTGCGATTCCGCCCACCGCAGCCGGCCCGGTGGTGGTGATGTCAATGTGCAGCGCAGAGCTGGCGATGGGATACGCGGCGTTGAGACTGGTGGCGCCGTTGCAATACCCGAAGATTAAGCTCAGGCCGGTGGCCAGGAAAACGATGGACGCGATCAAAGGACGTTCGGATTTCATAATTAACTCCTTTACTTTCTTAAGCATGGGCTGGTCGCCAAGGGCCGGAAAGCGTTCGGAGCCCGCAGCGCAACACAAGTGGCTTACTCGCAAAGATGCTGAATCTTCTTGAAAGGTTTGGGCTGGACGGGCGGATAAGGCAAATGCCGGGAGTCCATGAACTGATCGGGGAGGGTTCCGCCGTACTTGAGGGCCGCGTCGGGGTCGAGGGCATAGGCCGGGTCGGATTCCACCTGGGCCAGGCCCGCGAACGTGAATCCCTGTTTGCGGAGCAGGTCCATCAGGTTGGGGAGCATCAGCGTGGTAAAGGCCGTGGCGTGAAGCAGCATCACGTTGGGAATCTCATGCCCAAAAGCGATCTGCTGTTCTTCCCGGCCCAGACGGATGTACTCGGCTGCAGTTTCCAGGTAACTGTCACGGAGCCACTGGATGGATGCCGCGTCCTGCTTCGCGACGCAGTGGGCATAGGCGTCGTTCCAGGCGTAGTCCTCAAAGTCGAGCGAGACCTGGGCCACGCGGTAACCATGCTTCTGGAGATAGCTACGGACGGCGCGGCGTTTCTCCAGCGTGTCGCCTTCCCATAGAAAGGGATAGCGGAACCAATGCCAGTCGCGCATTTCGCCGTACTGTGCAAGCGCTGGCTCGTTGAGGGAGATGTTGTTCTCGAATGCCTCGGCGGGGTTGCTGGTGAGGGACATGTGCGACCACGTGTGGCTGCCGATGTTCATTCCCGCGTCGAGCCAGACCTGCAGTGCTTGTTGAGCGCCGGGGTTGTCCTGGAGTTTGACTGCGTTCACGAAGCCGTAGGTGCCGGTCAGGTGGTTGGCTTTAAGTTCTTTGGTTAGGGCGGTAGCTACCTGGACGCGGGTCTGGTTTTGCGGAAGGGCGCCGGCGGCAGGCAGGTCGTCAAAGGTGAGGGCAACGACGGGATGCGGATCGAGTGGCGGCAATTTGGCTGTGTCGGCGGGCTTTTGCACGGGCGCCGAGAGATCGGGTGAGTGAGAAGACTGCCCAATTGCGGCAGCTGCCACGAGAAGCCAGATGCAAACAACTCCAGCCGCGCGAGATTCAGCCGCAGGAGACCGATGCTTCATTCCGTGTGCCCTCCACGCGTTTGCCATGGGCAGTGTAGCAAAGGCCTCTGTTTCAACAGGGTCGGCCGCAGCAATGCCGCTACAATGAGAGCGTGATGGAACTGGTGCAGATTGAGCCGGCGCGGCGGGTTCCAGCGCCCAAGCCCGAGTGGTTGAAGGCGCGAGCCCCGGTGGGCGAGAACTACCACGACCTGAAGCGGCTGGCGCGTTCGCTGGGGCTCAACACGGTGTGCGAGAGCGCGCAGTGCCCCAACATCGGCGAGTGCTGGCACCACAAGACTGCCACCTTCATGATGCTCGGCAACCTTTGCACGCGCCGCTGCGGCTTTTGCGCGGTGCCCAAGGGCCGCCCCGAGCCTATCGACATGGACGAGCCGCGCCGCGTGGCTGAAGCCGTCGCCACTCTGGGTCTGGAGCACGCCGTAATAACCAGCGTGAATCGCGACGACGATCTGGTGGGCGGTGCGCGCATCTTTGCGATGGTGATTGCGGAGATTCGCCGCCAGGCTCCGGGCTGTCGCGTCGAGGTGCTCATTCCCGACTTCCAGGGCAACCAGGAAGCGATTCGGATTGTGGTAGAGGCCCAGCCTGAGGTTATGAACCACAACACGGAGACGGTGCCGCGGCTATACCGAGTGGTGCGTTCTGGTGCGCGCTACGAGCGCTCGCTTGAGTTGTTGCGCTACTCCAAAACGCTGCGGCCCGCAGGGATCACCAAGTCCGGCGTAATGGTCGGCATCGGCGAGGAGACCGTGGAACTGCTTGAAGTCTTCCGCGATCTGGCCGGCGTGGGCTGCGACATCCTCACGATTGGCCAGTACCTGCGGCCCTCGCGCGACCACTTGCCCATGGCGCGCCTCTACACTCCACGCGAGTTTGCGGAGCTCAAGACCGAGGCGCTGAAGATGGGATTTCGGCACGTGGAGTCGGGGCCGCTGGTGCGGTCGAGCTATCACGCGCATGAACAGGCGGCGTCTATGGGGATGGCGGTGGTTGCATAGCCGATTTGTAAACTCAGCCTCACGGCTCGCTGGTTGTAGAATGGCCGTTGGCAGTTTGGCGTAGATCATCCTGATCTTGCGGTACGGAGGACGAAAGAAATGGCACCCTCGTTCATGGCCGGAATTCCGGCGCTCAAAGATCTCAACGTCGACCTGAGGCGACGTATGGACCAGGCCGTTACCACCTTTCAGGCCAGCCTGGCCTCTACGCGCACCGGCCGCGCCAGCGTGCACATGCTCGACCAGATCAAGGTGGACTACTACGGCACTCACACGCCCATCAACCAGCTCGCGCAGGTCTCCGCGCCCGAGGCGCAACTGATCCTGATCGCGCCCTGGGATCCGACCATCCTGAAAGAAATCGAAAAGGCCATCCAGGCTAGCGATCTTGGCTTCAATCCGCAGTCGGATGGCAAGGTCATCCGCGTGCCTGTTCCTCCCATGACCGAGGAGCGTCGGCGCGACGTCTGCAAGCACATCAACAAGGTTCTGGAAGAGCACCGGACGGCGGTCAGAAATGTACGCCGCGACGGCAATGAAGCGCTGAAGAAACTCGCCAAGGAAAAGAAGATCAGCGAGGACGAAGAGAAGCGGTCGCTTGAAGAAGTGCAGAAGATGACCGATGAAGAGATTCGGCGGATGGAAGAGCTTTCGCACAAGAAGGAAGCGGAAGTTATGCAGGTGTGACGGGACTCGTCCACCTCGATTCGATCTCTTCGAAATTTGCTTTTAGGTTCGACTAATCCCAGGTCTCAGAAGCGAGACCTGGGGACCCGGCACTTGCTGGTGATTGCATTCCAAAAGCCCTGACGACTTGAGCCACCGAGAGGCGTTTTTTTCGATTTGCCGGGTCCGCTCTGAAGGAGTAGATTTGGGTCGAGGTCGGACATGAGGCTTTTGCATGCGTCACTGTGCGCGGCAAGTCTATTACTTTTCATTCCCGCTCAAGAATTAACAGCCCAGGGTCAACAACCGCCTCCGAGCGTGCCAACGCTGCGGGTCACGTCAGCCTTGGTCTTCCTCGACGTGACCGTGCTCGATAAGAGCGGGCATCCGGTCGTCAGCGGGCTCACTAGTAACGACTTCACCATCACCGAGGATAAGAGGCCGCAGCGCATCTTTTCATTTGAAGCGCCCCAGACGCACGTCATGGATGTAGCTGCTGGAGAGGATAACCGAGGGGGGAAAGCGCCGGTCACTATCGTGGTGCTCGATCTCCTGAATTCGAGTTTCTCGGATTTCGCCTTTATCCGCTATTCGGTAAAACAATTTCTCGATAGGCAGCCTGCGCAACTGACGTCACCCGCGGAGTTGCTGGTGGTCGGCAATCAATCGCTGGAGATGCTCCAGGGCTACACGCGTAACAAGGCGGACCTGCTCAACGCGCTCAATCGCTTACCGGCAGCGCTGCCCTTCAAAGAGATGAACGGGATGTTTTTCTGGGACCGGTTCATGCAATCGATTGATGCGCTGCAGCAGATTGCACTGCAGAACAAGGGCGTGCCGGGGAGGAAGAACATCGTGTGGGTGGGCCATGGTGGCCCGGGCATCAATCTCTACGGACCAGATTTCACCTCGCGGGATGTAGAAGAATTGAAGCAATACGTGCATAGCACAACCAACATGCTGGTCAATTCGCGGATCAGCTTGTTTGTCATCTATCCGGGACTGAAGGTGAGCGGCAGAGAAATGTCGATCAGCGGGATGGATGCGGACGCAGACATCGGTGACGACGATCCTTTTTCCGGCGACATCAACTTCGGCGTATTCGCAAATGCGACCGGGGGCAAGCTCTACTACAATCGCAACAACGTCGACATGCTGATTGCGCGTTCCCAACTGCTGGGCTCGAAGTACTACACGTTGACGTACCAGCCGCAGGACCAGGACGACGTGGCGAACGGAAAGTTCAGGCGAATTCGCGTGACGCTTCGCAATCGAAACCTGCGCGTTGTGACCAAGGCAGGTTACTTTGCGCCGGACAGGAATGAACAAGAGAATCCCCGGCAGCAAGCAATGAACAATCTAAGCGAGGCCGCACAGGCGGTTATTCCGTTTACCGCATTGGGTGTACAAGTATCCGGCGTGGTGCGGCACCCGGATACCGATACCGCCGAGTTCACGGTGCAGTTGAAAGCGAAGAACCTGCGCTGGACGCAGACAAACGACGGAAAGGACACGGCAAACCTGATTCTGGCGGCGGTAAGCCTGAATGGGGACAAGGATATTCTGGCTTCGAAGATTGAGAGGGTGGCTATATCGCCGGTCGTGCAGGATCCAGTGCGGGATGCGGCCCCGCAGGAGGAAGCAAATGCAAGCCTCCCGGTCACAATTCGAATTCCGCGCAAGACCAAAAGCGTGCGCGTGGTGATGGAGACCGAAACGGGAGGAAGAATTGGCACGGCCGATGTGGACCGCAAGACCATCGACGCCGCGCCTGCAACCCCAACTCCTGAGCCAACACTGACGACCCCGCCCCGGCGGACCACACATCGGCCTCCATACGTGCGCCCTACGACTCCCTGAGCGCGGCGAAGTAGGGCACCCAATCTTGTAGTGAATCAGAAAGCTTCATATAATTTAGCGGGGCCGCCGCAAAGCCTCTCACTTGCCGGGATTCTGGTGCCTAAAGAACTCAATTGAAGCTTTGCGCACAACAGCCGACAATGAGTGTGTATTGTGCTTGCTATTGACCCCATTATTACCCGATAATTATCGGGTAATAATGGGTGGGCGAAATGGCTAGACCGAAAAGTCTGTCCCCTGGAATCCGATTCGAGGTGACGCTTTCCGAGCAGTCAATCGACCTGCTGAAAGAACTTGCAACGCGCGGAATCTACGGAAGATCTCCTTCGGAGGTTGGGGGCCGATTCATCGAACAGGCACTTCAGCAATTTGTCGAGGCTCCTAAACTAACCCCAGTGAGATCATCGACTGTTCGCAAAGGTTGATCCTCTTGCTAGCGGAAGGGACACATGGCACACGCGCGCAAACACCTCCAGAATGCGCCGATAGTCGAAGCTGTTATCGATTTCCGAGTTTTGCGCCAAGAGCAGGTCTCGGCAGAAACGTTTGCGGGAATCGGCTCTTCAATTGGAGAGCACTACACAAAGAAGG
>DASYZU010000038.1:0-1879 GCA_035945795.1 Occallatibacter sp. | reverse complement strand
GAAGGCGTCCCGAGTTTAGTTGAAGGTTGGTAGGCGGCGGTTGGCGCCGATTCGATAGAATCCGGTTGCCAAACGCAGAACACCGAAAGGAGCCTACCGCCGTGAAGAAAACTTACCACATCGTGACTCGCGCTGCTCGCGAGTCGGCCGCCGTGATCGAGCAATTCTGCCAGAGCAACGGGCAGATCCTGCTTCCCATCGTCAACTTGATCCAAAATGCCAGCCAGGTGGTCGAGCACGTCATGCATGAAATGGGCCACCAGATGCTGGAACAAATCCTGGTGTTGAGTGCCGAACAGGTGGCCGGCGCCAGGACGCCAGGCAAGGCCAAAGGCGACATCCGTTACCACGGATCGCAGGCCGGCTGCGTCCAATTGGCGGACCGCAAGCTGAAAATGAAGCGGCCCCGCCTCCGACACAAAATAGAAGGGGAAGTGAAGGTTCCCGCTTACGAGAGGTTGCGCGAAGATCGCGGCCTGGGCCAGCACATGCTGGGTGCACTGCTGCGCGGCGTGTCGACGCGAGAGTACCAGGAAGTTCTGCCGCAGATGGCCGAGACGATAGGGGTCTCGCGCAGCGCTATCAGCCGCAAAGCGGTGGAGGCCAGCGAGGAACAACTGAAGCAGTTGCAGGAGCGGCGCTGGGAGAAGGTCGAGATTCTGGTGATCTATATCGACGGCCAGCGTTTCGGCGAGCATCACATTCTCAGCGCGGTGGGCGTGGATGTCGAGGGCCAAAAGCACATCCTGGGAATCGAGCCTGGAGCCACCGAGAACGCGGCCAGCGTGAAGCGCCTGCTGACCCACCTGCGCGATCAAGGTCTGCCCACGGACCGCAAATACCTGTTCGTCATCGACGGCGCCAAGGCGTTGCGGAGTGCCCTCGAAGAAGTGTTCGGCAGCGATCAGCCGGTGCAACGCTGCCGCAATCACAAGGTTCGCAATGTCCTCGAGGAGTTGCCCAAAGAACAACAGGGCCAGCCACTGAACTTGATGAGGGCGGCGTGGCGGGTCAAGACCCCGGACGAAGGTGAGAAACGGCTGGAGCAACTGGCGCGATTTCTGGAGCAGGATCATGAGTCGGCGGCGCGCAGTTTGCGCGAGGGCATGAAGGAGATGTTCACCCTGCAACGGCTCAAGGTCCCGGAATCACTGCACAAATGTCTGGCGACCACCAATATCATCGAGAGCCCACAGGGCGGGGTCGAGCGCCGCACCCACAACGTGACGCGCTGGCGCGACGCGGACATGGTGCAGCGTTGGGTGGCCTCGGCCTGGCTGCTCACCGAAAAGCATTTCCGTCGTATCGATGGCCACGCCGATCTGTGGGCATTGGCCGCAATTCTAGGACGAGAGACGAAGTCGACCCATCAGCCTTCTAAGGAGAAAGTAGCGTAAGATGAATCAGCCGCCCCTACCGACCTTCAACTATGGTCGGGACACCTCCTTTTTCAATCCACCACCGGGACTTTTTACGGAGCGACCTTCGAAAATGGGGGTGGCTATCAGGGAACTCTGTTCAATGTAGGTGTTGGATTAGGTCCCTTTGTGCAGAGTCGGTACTGTCGGAGGTACGGTCAGCATTCTCGGAAACAGCCTGACCGGAGCCACAAGTGTGACGTTCAACGGAGTTTCAGCAACCTTCTCCGTGCCTTCCAACACGCTAATCTATGGGTGGGCAACTCGACCGGTACCCTTCGGTCAAAGATCGCGGGCCGTGATACATGATAAGTGATACACTTTGACGTTGCGCGTATTCCGAATACGGCCAACCACAATTCGAGCATGAAGAGAGGAGCCCTACTTGTTACTCGACACCATTCTAACTGAGCTTAGAGCCGAACGAGATCGCCTCGACCGAGCCATTGCCGCACTCGAAG
>DASYZU010000037.1:0-95766 GCA_035945795.1 Occallatibacter sp. | reverse complement strand
GAAGTTGTAGGCCGAGGCCAGCCGGAGAGCGTGGTTTAAGCCGCCGGGGGAAAGAAGATGGAAGACAAGACAGTCCCATGGTGGCGCAAGGCCCTGAGCTACGCATTGGATGGGATTCGCTCAGGGTTCGGGCTTTTCTCCCGCACCGCAAAAAACAATGCTGCAATCGAACCGGAGATCGTTGCCGGCAATCAGGAAAATCCAGAAGAAGCAGAATTGACCAGACATTCCCCTACGCAGGAACCAATCCTCGAAGCAGTGCCCAAAGCGGAAGCTCTCCCCGTGCTTCAAGCCACAGTTGCGACTCTGCCCGATCCGGCAACGCAAGCGGAAGCAGTTCCAGAACGGGCGCCCGTGCAGACGCTCACCGAACCTGTTCCGGAGCCCGAGCCCGAATCCGCCATCGAAGCCGTCGCTGCAGACCAGCCGACTGCAAATAGTGAGCAGGAAGAATCAGATGAAGAAGTCCTGACTCCACAAGCTGCCGACGAGCTCAATGTGGACGGAGGCGGGGGTTTCAACCCCCGCATAGAGACAACAGAATCACCGCGGGCTTTAGCCCCGGAGGAATACTCTTCGCGTATTTCACCTGAAATCTCACGTTTTGCCGCGGACTCTCAGATTGAGCCTGTCGACGGGCCGGCCGCTGCCGAAGATTCCCTCGATAAGGCTGAAGCCCCAACTGAGCTCGCTACTGAAATGGAAACGTATCCCGCACCGGTTGAGTCCCCGATAGGCCCGTATGATCGAATGGCCGAGTTTGAAGACACGTCAGAAGCGGGGCCTGAAGCCGAATTTGAAATTAAAACTGAGCGCGAGGACGAGCCCGAGTCTGAGCCCGACCTCGAACCCGAGGTAAAAGCAATCGCCGAACCGGAAGCACCAACCGCAATCGATGAGCATCCAACTGCAGATGAACCGACGCCTGAATCGGCCAGGATTTCAGAAGAGTTGATTCAACCCGTGATTGAAGCGACACTAGAGCAGACGGCCGTGCAACCCGTCGAGGTCGAAATCGAATCTGCTGACGAAGTAACACCCGCGCCCGAGACTACTCCTGTTGCTGAGCAGGCGGTTGAACAGGCCACAGAACCTTCCCCCGAGCCCGCCACCACGCCTATGGACACGATCGACCCCATCCCGGAGCAAGTAACCGAACCATCCGCTGAGGTTGCGCAGGCCCCCGTCGTTCCTGTCGAAGCGCGTACCGAAGCGCCTGCCGTTGCGCTTCCACCTGAGCCAGCCCAGGAACACGCAGCCATCCCCGTCGCCGAGCTGCCAGCCCCATCGGCAGAGGAGCCCGCGCCTCCGCCGCCCCACGCGCCCAAACCATTCATCAAGCTTGAAACCCGCGACAATGAAGCCGATCTGTCCCCGTTCTCCGTCGTCGTCTCCCAGGTATACGACGGCCCGCTCGACCTGCTGCTTGACCTCATCCGCAAGCAGGACATCGACATCTACGACATTCCCATCGCTCAAATCACCTCCCAGTTCCTGGCCTATGTAAACCAGTTGAAGGCCACTGACGTCGACGTGGCCGGCGAGTTCATCTACACCGCCTCGCTGCTCATCCACATCAAGAGCAAGATGCTGTTGCCGCGTACGCCCGTTGGCCCCGACGATGCCGCCGAGGATCCGCGCCGCGAGCTCGTCGAGCGCCTGCTCGAGCACGAACGATTCAAGAACGCCGCCCAGATGCTGCAGCAGAAGCAGATGCTGGAAGCAGCTACCTGGACCAATCCAGGCCTGCGCGAGTTTCAGGACGACGCCTCCGCCGAGCCGGAGATCGCCGCTGACACGGTTGACCTGGTCCGCATATTCCGCGACATTCTCGAGCGTGCTCGCAATCGGCCCGTTATCAACGTCCAGGAAGAATCAGTGACCGTGGGCCAGATGATCCAGTTCCTCTCCCGCCGCCTCACCATGGAAGACAAGCCCGTGGCCCTGCGCCGCCTGCTCAGCCACACCCGCTCGGAGCGCGCGCTGATCGCCATGTTCCTCGCCCTGCTCGAACTGGTGCGCCTCCAGGCCATCCTCCTCCGCCAGGACCGCGCCTTCAGCGAGATCTTCATCAAGAAGCACATCGGCTTCGAAACCGTGATGAATGACGGCCTCCCCAACGCCCGAGACGACTGGCGGTAGAATCCAACAAACGACGGAGGAGGTCGGATGGGTCATCATAAAATGGAAGAAAAGGCGAAATCTCGCGATGACCACCATAGCGCCCTTCGGACAAAGCTCAAGGAAAAGGTCAAGGACGACCCAGAATTTGCCAGAAAGCAGGATGCCGCTGAACGGGTAACGGACAGATTCAGCGAGACATTTCACCAGTTAGCCAATTTCCGACCTGCGCACTCCACGCCCGCACAGCTTTTCCACCGCTCCTGCAAGGCTTTTTCCTTGCCCCTCCGCCTTACGGTGTAGAATCGACTGTAGCCCGGTATCGGCTTCCAAATCGCCGGGTAAACAATCGTGAGATGATGCGATTGTTGGGGTTTTATGGACGCCTTCTTAGCCGACTCTTCACACACTTGGCACACGCCATCCCCTTTCTATTTCAAATGCAGTCCCGTTCCTGAGCTTCAATACTGGAGGCCCAGGCGTCACCGGAATTCTTCCGGCCGCCGTGGTGATTTCTGATGGCCGACCTGGCGACGGTCGTTGAAGCTATGCCCAAAAGCAAATCTCTGCTTGACCGCAAGATGAAGAAATCGTCAAGCAAGATGGGCATTGTTGCATTCTTGCTGGCCCTGATGGGCGGCCTCGGCTATATCGCATTTCATGTATCAAAAGACCTGGACAACGTCGCCATCACCAGCGCGTGGCCTTATGTCCTTCTGACTCTGGCGTTGCTCATCGCCCTCGGCTTTGAGTTTGTGAATGGCTTCCACGACACCGCCAACGCCGTGGCCACGGTCATCTACACCCACTCGCTCAGTCCCAACGTTGCAGTGGTATTGTCAGGAATCTGCAACCTGGCCGGCGTGCTGCTCTCCACCGGCACCGTTGCCTATGCCGTGATCACGCTACTCCCCGTAGAACTCATCCTCCAGGTCAGCTCCGGCGCCGGATTCGCCATGGTCTTCGCCCTGCTCATCGCCGCCATCCTGTGGAACCTCGGCACATGGTGGTTCGGACTGCCGGCATCCAGTTCGCACACCATGGTCGGTTCCATCATCGGCGTAGGCCTTGCCAACCAACTCCTGTCTCCCCACGGCGGCGCCTCGGGATTGGACTGGCAGCAGGTCGTCAAGGTTCTCAAGGCGCTGCTCATCTCGCCCGTCCTGGGCTTTGCGCTCGCCGGCATTTTAATTCTGGCTGCAAAGCAGTTCATCAAGTTCCCCTCGCTTTACGAAGCGCCCAAGGACAATCAACCTCCACCGTTTCCCATTCGCGCCCTCATGGTGCTCACCTGCACCGGCGTCAGCTTCTTCCACGGCTCCAACGACGGACAAAAGGGCATGGGCCTCATCATGCTCATCCTCATCGGCACCGTCCCCACGGCCTACGCTCTCAACCACGCCGTCAGCCCCGCGCAGACCCAGGACTTCATCGCTGCCTCACAGTACGCGGGGCAAATCCTCGACGAGCACGTCGACAAGACGGTCGTCCCCAGTTCCGATCCCCGCGCCGAAGTTACCGCGTACATCCGCACCCAGCAGTTGCAGCCGGCCACCATCTTCTCCGTCAGCCAACTGGTCGAGAACGTAAACCGTGAAGTGGTGCTCTATAAGACGTTCAAATCGGTTCCCGCGAAGGACCAGACCAACGTCCGCAACGACATGTACCTCACCAGCGAGGCTCTCCGCCTGGTGGCGAAGAACCGCAACCCCGTCTTCACCATCACCGAGGCCGCCGCGCTCAACAACTACAGGAGCAAGCTCGACAAGGCCACCAGGTTCATCCCCGACTGGGTCAAAGTGGCAGTTGCGCTGGCTCTGGGACTGGGCACCATGGTCGGATGGAAGCGTGTCGTGATCACGGTAGGCGAAAAGATCGGCAAGGACCACCTGACCTACGCGCAGGGTGCCTGCGCCGGGCTGGTCACCATGGCCACCATCTTCGCCGCCGACCAATTCGGACTGCCGGTGAGCACCACCCACATTCTCAGTTCCGGCGTCGCGGGCACCATGTCCGCCAGCGGCAGCGGTCTGCGTTTGTCCACGGTCCGCAACATCGCCGCCGGCTGGGTGTTCACAATGCCTGCCGCTGCGCTGCTCTCCTGTCTGCTCTACATGGCGTTTCGCAGCATCTCCTGAAACGCCTCCAGACCACGCCCATTCAAAGCCGGGGCCCCATCCTTGCGACTTCTTTTTGTCGCGAGGGTGTGATACCACAGCCCTACGTTGCGGGATGATTTGAAAGGGTGCGGCATCAGCTCGGTGCGTCACGCCATTTTTCAGGATTCCCCTCAATCTCTCCCTTTCAAATCCGGACGTTCTCTCAAGTACGCCATGCACCCAGCCGATGAACTCATGGAGCGGTCCTCCAATTTGCAAGGTGATTCCTGCATCGCACACGGTTTTCTCCTCACAGAAGCAACCCTGCGTAGATGCAGTTTCCCCTACCGCAATGGTCGATCCGCAATTGGGGAAAGAATCACATGGCCGCGCAAGATGGAAAGGCAATTCGCACAGGAACCACTCAGTCGGAACTGACCGGCGAACTTCGGTACGTAGCGCGCCAGCCGATTCTGGACCTGCGCGGGCGCGTGCATGGATACGATCTGCTCTTCCGGAATACTCCCGATGTTGTCTTCCGCCGCGATGCCGGGCTGGCAGTTGAGACCATGCTCGACAACGAAGTCATCTTCGGGCTCGGGCGCCTCACTAATGGTCTGCCCGCCTTTATCACCTGCACCGCGGAGGCGCTGATCGAGGGCTGGGTGCTGGTTCTCGCGCCGGGATTGACGGTGCTGGGAATACCAGCGCAACTAGAGCCTGCGCCCGAAGTGGTTGAAGCCTGCGCGGCGCTCAGGGCCCGTGGCTTTCGCCTGGCGCTGGACGATTTTAGCCAGTGGGATATGGTGCATCCGCTGCTGGATCAGGCCGACTTCATTCGCCTTGATTTCAGAGGCTTCCGCGAGGCGGATCTGAGGCAATTGCGGAAGCGTGGCTTGGGTTCGGTAGCCTTGGTTGCGCAGAAGGTCGATACACAGGAGGACTATCAGCGAGCACGTGCAATAGGCTTCACATTGTTTCAGGGGGATTACCTCTGCCACCCTGTCCTCTTGAAAAAGCGCAAGGTGCCCGCCAGCCGGCTAGCTCACTTTGATATCGTGCGCGAGCTGTATCACGATCCCATCGACATTCCCAAGGTAAGCGAGTTGGTCCGTCGAGACGCCTCCCTCACCTACCGGCTGCTTCGCCTCGTTAATTCGCCCATTTACAGCATCTACCGGGAGGTGCGATCCGTTGAGTCGGCGATCATCGTCCTGGGTGAGGCAACTTTTCGCCGCATCGTGTCGCTGGCAGTGTTGAGCGAGCTCAACATAGACCAGTCTGCCGAGATTCTGCACATGGCTCTTGTGCGAGCTCGCTTCTGCGAACTCGCCGCCGCTCTCTGTGGCCAGGACGCCGCTGAACAGTACCTGCTTGGCATGCTGAGCCTGTTGCCGGCCATGCTCGGCTTCCCCATGGAGGAGATCGTGCCCATCCTTCCCTTGCGCGGCCAGGTTTGCGAAGCTCTGGCAGGAATCGAGAACCCTGAGCGCAATCTTCTTGGATGGCTGGAATACCATGAACGCGGCGACTGGGCATCCTGCGACCGGGTCGTCGCAGACCATGGCCTTAATTCGAGCAAGCTGGTCCAGTGCTACCTCGAAGCAGTCACCTGGGCCGTCCAGCCCTCCACCTCCTGAAACGGCTACAATTCCAGCGTTCAAAGGCGTTCGCCCCCTCCCAAACGCCTTTTTTGCGATCTTCAACAGCACCTGAGCCCTATCGACACGCAGGGCCGCTCCACTTCCGGTACCATACTTTAGGTACCTATTGTCGAATGAGCCTTAAAGCAAAGCTGGAAGCCGTTATCTACGCCGCCGAAGAGCCGGTTACGCTGGCCCAACTCGCCCTCCTTTTCACCGCCGACGCCCTCGAGTGGAAGGCGGAGCAGGAGGCCGCAGCTGCCGAGCTGGCTGCCGAAGCCGCCGACCTGTCGCTCTCCGGGGGCGAGACCCTGACGGCTCAGAATGGGGAGTTTGACTACCTCGCCATGGCGCAGGCCGCCGCCGAGCCTGAAGCGGAAGTTGCTCCAGTCGAGAAGCCGGCATTAGAAACCACCGAGGAATCAGACGGCGAGCCCGCCTCTGCGTCAGCTGAGGGCGAAAATTCCACCGTCAACCAGGCAGACGACGAGAACGCCGAAGTGGACTCCGAAACCGCTTCGTCGGACGAAGCAGCAGCCGCAGCCAGCCTCCGGCGCGAAGCCCGCCTGCGCGACCGCGAAGTTCGCACCATCCTCCGCCAGTTGCTCGACGAGTTGATCGCCGAATATACATCCGACAACCGCGGCGTCGAGATTCGCGAAATTGCCGGCGGCTACCGCATGGCTACCAAGCCCGAGTGCCACGACGCTGTCCGTGCCTTCGTCAAGAGCCTGAAACCGGCGCTGAAGCTCTCTTTGCCGGCGCTTGAAACCCTCGCCGTCATCGCCTACAAGCAGCCCGTCACCGCTCCCGAGGTCAACGAGATTCGCGGCGTGGATTCCTCGGGCGTCTTCGGCTCGCTGCTGGCGCGCAAGCTCATCGCTACCGCCGGCCGCAAGCCGGTCATCGGCCGCCCAATCCTCTACAAGACCACCAAGGAGTTCCTGCTGCGCTTCGGCCTCAAGGACGTAACCGAACTCCCTTCGATGGAGGAGTTCGAGAAGATGGCCGCCATCGAGCTCGACGAGCCGGAGATGGACGGCCCGGGAGAATCCGCCCCGGAAATCAAAGAAGATCTCCGCCTCGAAATCGACGACGCAGAGGATGAAGACCCGGCGGACGAACCAACCGAAAGCCCAGATGCAGAGAGCGCGTCTCCAGAGTCGGAATCAACCACCCTTGAGGCCGCGCCCGCTGCGCCTCCCTCCACAGAGTAGCCAGAAATAGAGGTATTCCCCATGGCCGCCAAAAGAGCCAGGAAGTCCGCCACGAAGGGCGACCTTCAACCCGAGTCGATCGCATCCGTGCCAGAAGCTACGCACGAGACTGAAACCCCGGCGCCAACCCCAACGGCCGGAATCGTAGACCCCATCGGTGACACCACCGACGGCGAAGCCAAAGTCTACCTCGGCAGCGAAACCCCGGCTGAAACAGCGACTGAGGAGACTCCCGAAGCCAAGTCCTCCACCGAAACCGATTCTGCCGAAGACGAAGACGCCGACCCCGAATTCACGCCCAAGCCCCGCCCCCCCGCCAAGCTCGAGCGCCTCCAGAAGATCCTCTCGCAGGCCGGCGTCGCCAGCCGCCGCAAGGCAGAGGAGATGATCGAGCAGGGCCGTGTCCAGGTCAACGGCACAGTCGTCACCGAACTGGGCACCAAGGCCGACGCCGGCCGCGACCACATCCGCGTCGACGGCAAGCTTCTCCACGGCGCGGAGCGCCTCCGGTACTTCGTCCTCAACAAACCCAAAGGCTTTGTCACCACGGTCAAGGATCCCGAGGGCCGGCCCACAGTGATGCAGTTCTTCGAAAAGATGCGCGAGCGCCTCTACCCTGTCGGCCGCCTCGACTACATGAGCGAGGGTCTGTTGCTGGTCACCAACGACGGCGACCTCGCCAACCGTCTCACCAAGGCCGGATCGGGCGTCGAGAAAGTCTATCTCGTAAAAGTTGCCGGCCAGCCCACCGAGGCCGAGCTCGACATATTGCGCGGCGGCGTCTCCATCGAGCGCGGCAAGCCCGGCTCGTCCCAGGTGCGCACATCGCCGGCCCGCATCCGCCAGGTTCGCCAGGGAGACAACCCCTGGTACGAAGTCGTCCTCATCGAAGGCCGCAACCGCGAACTGCGCAAGATGTTCTCGGCCATCGGCCATTTTGTTGAGAAGATTCGCCGCGTCGGCTACGGCCCTCTCGTTCTGGACCAGGAACCCGGCAACCTGCGCGAATTGCAACCCGAGGAGCTCGTGGCCTTGCGTCTGGCCGCCGAGGGCAAGCACCGCACCCCCAAGGCCAAGGAAGTCCGCCGCCGCAATCTGGCCGACTCTCATTTGCCTACCGTGCAGCCCAAGCCCAGCCGTCTCCGCCCGTCAAAGCCATTTGCAGCCCGGCCACCGGCCAAGCCCTTCGAACCCCGGAACTTTGAACCGGGCCCAGCAGCCTCAAGCGCTCCCGGCGAGTTCCGCCCCAAACGGCCATTCAGCCCCAGCAAGCCGTTCCGTTCCGACAAGCCCTTCCGCACAGCGCGCCCTTCAGCAGAAGGATTCCGCCCGGCAGCCGGCCCCGCCAAATATGGCCCCGCGAAGCCAGCCTGGAAGAAAGATGACCGCGCCCCGCGGCCACCCGCGCGTTTCGCATCAGGCGCAACCGGAGAAGCCCGCCCTCCGACCAGCAAGCCCTACGGCGACAGGCCAGCCACACCCCGCACTTACGGGTCTAAACCCGCCGAGGGCCGTACCTTTGGCAGCAAACCAGTAGGCAGACCATTTGACCGTAAACCCGCCACAGGCAGGCCAGCTCCGAGCAAACCATTTTCGACAAAATCAGGCAGCGACCGGCCGCCCTTCAAACGCCCCGTCGCACCCCGACGCGAGGCACCCGCGCACGACGAAGAATTTCCAGAAATCCGTCCTGGTGGCCTACGGATCGACCCGGTAGAACTTGGCCATGCCGAAACCTATCGCCCTGAATCACGCAGCAAGAGCCCCGCGCGCCCCAGTGCAGGCCGCCCTCCATTTGACCGCCCGCGCAGCGGCAAACCAGGTTTCGGCAAGCCCAGATTCGATAAGCCCAAATTCGAAAAAACAGGGCCAGCCAAGCCCCGCTTTGAAAAGTCCAGTTTCGAAAGATCTGCTCCGCCAAAGCCCCGCTTTGCGAAACCCGGATTCGACAAACCCCGTTTTGAAAAATCCAGTTTCGAGAAACCACGATTCGAACGCTTCGGCTCTGGCACCCACCGCTCCAGCGCTGGACCTTCTCGCCCATCGCGCACCGAAGGCGGCCTCGCGCGCCCCTTCACTACCAGCAGCGGCAAGCCCAGGGCAGGCGGCGCACGCCCCAGCAGCAAAGCATTCAAGCCCGACGCAGCCGGTCACTCCAAACCCAGACCCGGCGGTTTCTCCAAGTCCGGCCCCAAAGGCTCAAGCTTCAAAGGCAAACCCGGCGCAGCAAAGCGCACCGGCCCCCGCCCCGGCGGAAAGAAACGCGGCTAAGAATCTGCCTGTTATCAGCCGTTCAGGTGTCAGCCTGCGACGAAATATCGACGGGCACCTTCTCGACCGCCTTTCGGGTCGGCTCCTGCAGCAGATTCTCGTGGCGCAGGAAGATCCCGTCCTGTTCCAGCAGTGCATCGTACACAGGCGTATGCCGCCAGTAGCGCGCCAGCGCAAACGCGCTCATGTTCGCAATCATCAACGGCAGCACCAGCCCGTAGCCGCCCGTCATCTCGAAGATAATCAGGATTGAAGTCATCGGCGCGCGCACGGTCCCCGCAAAGACCGCGCCCATGCCTACCACCGCAAATGCACCAATGGAATCTGCCGGGTGGTGAAACACAGCAACGTCGATGTAGCCCACCGCACCGCCCAGCATCCCGCCCATGTAGAGCGACGGCGCAAATATGCCTCCGGCGCCCCCGCTGGAATACGAAGTGACCGTAGCCGCCAGCTTCAGCACGCACAACGCAACCATCGCCCCAACGGTCAGCGTTGTTGCTCCGGTTAGTGCCAGCGTGAGCGTCTTGTAGGGATCGCCCGCGATTCCATTCTGATGGAAAAACACCAGCGCCACCACCGCAAAGCAGCCCGTTGCCGCGCCGCCGAGCGCCGGATGCACCCACCTCGGCACGGACGTGAGCCTTTTAAACCATGCCCGCAACCAAAGCAGCGAATCGGTAAATGCAACGGAAACCATCGCCGCCAGCAGCCCCAGCACCGCATACCAGATCAGCGACGAATCGTTCCCCAGTTCGTAGTGCTGTGGCACATGAAAGATGGGGTTGTTGCCCAGCACCCTGTTCTCCACCACCGCAGCCAGAGCCGCCGCAACAATCACGCCGGCCAGCATCGTCTGGTCTAGGCTACCGATCAACTCCTCAAGCGTGAATGTAACGGCGGCAATGGGCGCATTGAATGCTGCCGCAATGCCTGCCGCCATGCCCACCGAAGTCATGCGCCTGGCATTCTTGGGACTGAGCCTGCCCACGCGCGCCAGAAAGCTGCTCACACCGGAACAGATGTGAACCGTCGGACCTTCCACGCCCAGCGACGCCCCGCTCCCAAGCTGAACAACACACAGCACAAACTTGCCCACAGTTTCCTTGAACGAGATGATGCCAAAGCGATGGGCGAACGCCACCTTCACCTGCGGAATGCCGCTGCCCGCCGCCGCCGGAACCCAGTAGTTAAGGCCAAGCCCAGCCACCAGCCCACCCAGCGCCGGAGTCAGAATCGTCCACCAGATCCAGCTATGACCGGGAGCGGCGGTCGCGACGTTAATGCAAAGCGCTTCAAGCCGCAGTATGCTTATGTGAAAGGCGACCGCAGCCAGTCCGCACAATCCTCCGGCGAGGATCGTAAATACCAGCAACCGCTGCCGTTCATTCGGCAAACGGTCCATGAACCAGGCAAGGAAACGGGAAAACAGCCCTTGAATCCCAGCCCAATACTTCAATCCTTGCGAAACGGTTCCCGCTAAAGGCTTCACAATTCCAGTATAGGAGCGCACAAGGAAACGCAGTTCTATCGTATGAATGTGACCCTTCACCTTCAGTCGACTCGTATTACAGCCCTCTACGGCCTCGGCTCCGTCTCCCGCAGAAAATCCGCCAGGTAATCCTTCCACACCGCCGCAACCGTATGTGTCCCGTGCCCCCGCGTCGCATCTGAAATCGTCAGAAGAATAAACCGCGCATGCGGCATATGCGTCACCATCTTCTCCGTAATCCCAAGCTCAGGTGGATTGATGTAATCGTCAGCCGAATTGATCCACAGCACTGGCGCAGTAATCTTATCCAGATGCGGGCTCGGATCGTAGTTTCTGCTCGCGTTGGTGTAGAAGATCAGATCGTTCGCGTCTGTTCTCGAGTCCGCAAGAGCCAGCCGATCGTCCGCATACTTCTCCGCAAGCTCACGTGTCGGCGCCACCTTCTGCATCTGCAGCGGGCTCGATCCCATTACGAAAAGCATCTCGTCGGCGGTGTGCAGTCCCTGCTTCGGCTCGGTCTTGTACTCGCCTCCCATCCATGTGGGGTCCTGCTTGATCGCCTCGATTGCCATATACCGCATCATGCGGTTGCGTCCGGCAATCGGAACCGGCAGGCACGCAAATGGCGCCAGCGCGTCCGCAAAGCCGGGGTAAGTCTCGCCCCACACAAACGTCTGCATGCAGCCCATTGACGTTCCAAGAATCAGCCGCAGATGGTCGACCTTCATCTCCTCCAGCATCATTTGCTGGCTGCGCACCATGTCGTCGTAGTCGTAGGCCGGGAAGTGCGCATGCAGCCCGTCAGACGGCTTCGAGCTTTGCCCATGCCCGATGTCGTCCGGCAGAATCAGAAAATATTTCGTGATGTCGAGCGGCGCTCCCGGCCCAAAGAGCACATTCGAGAACAGAACATTCATCAGCGAGTGCGCATTGCCACCTGTTCCGTGCAACAGCAGCACAGCATTATCGGTATGGCCGGCCGCATTTCGATGCGGCGTGCCTAGAGTCAGGTAATGCAACTTGAGTTGCGGCAGCGTCTCGCCGGTCCCGAACCGGAAGTCCGGCAGCACCACGGTCCCATCCACTGTAGGCCAGGTTGTGGCCGCCGATGCGGATGAAGCCTCACTCACCGGAGCAGTGGAATTGGTCTGTGCCAGGGTAAGCGTACCTGCAACAAGAGTCGCCGCAATCAGAATCCGGGCTGCGCGCATATACATGAAAGGACTCCTAAAGTATCCGATTCGAGCCTAGCGGTTGCTGTCTCCGGGTGCAAGTATGGCGCTTCTTTTGGGGAACACCCGGGCAGGAAGTCTTGCCTCGGACCTTTTTCCATTCCATTGCCAGCCAAATCCGCGATAAAATCCTTGTGTCTGCTATGTTCAGCCGTTCCGCAGTTCGAATCTCCTCGACGCCCGTCCTCAAGCGCTTTCGCCGGGGACACCCCGACCGTGGACGGCACTCCTCCCGCTGAGTAATCTATCCAGTGATTTGTATTCCGGTCCGCTGCGTGCGCCATGCGCCGCTGCGGCTGGCGGATTTTCCACGTATTGGAACTTCCGCTCGTGCCCCCCAAGCTTCGAGATCCATCCGCCGATGCGCGGATAGAAAGGTCTGTCCCCGATGAATACATTTGCCAGCAAGGCCACGCTTACCTCAGGCAAGAGCTCCTATACGATCTTCCGCCTACCCGCGCTCACTGCCCGCGGCTTCGATCTGAGCCGCCTGCCCTTCAGCCTTAAAATTCTGCTTGAGAACCTGCTCCGCCGCGAAGACGGCGTCACCGTAACAGCCGGCGATATCGAGTTCCTCGCCAAATGGGACGCGAAAGCCGAGCCTAGCCGCGAAATCGCCTACATGCCGGCGCGTGTCCTCATGCAGGACTTCACCGGTGTGCCCGCGGTCGTCGATCTCGCCGCCATGCGCGACGCCATCAAGACTCTCGGCGGCGATCCGGAGCGCGTCAATCCCCTCGTCCCTGCCGAGCTGGTCATCGACCACTCCGTCCAGGTGGACGAGTTCGGCACCCCCGGAGCCTACGCCGCCAACTCACTGCTTGAGTTCCAGCGCAACCGCGAGCGCTACGCCTTCCTCAAGTGGGGTCAGACGGCCTTCCGCAACTTCTCTGCCGTGCCGCCCGGCATGGGCATCTGCCATCAGGTGAATCTCGAATACCTGGCCCGCGTCGTCTTCACCGCGGAGATAGCCGGCGAGAAAGTTGCCTATCCCGACACCGTAGTTGGCACCGACTCGCACACCACTATGATCAATGGCCTCGGCGTACTCGGCTGGGGCGTCGGCGGCATCGAGGCCGAAGCAGCCATGCTCGGCCAGCCCGTCTCCATGCTCGTTCCCCAGGTCGTCGGCTACAAGCTCACCGGCAAACTCCGCGAAGGCGCAACCGCCACCGACTTGGTGCTGACCGTGACCCAGGCCCTGCGCAAGCTTGGCGTCGTCGGCAAGTTCGTCGAGTTCTACGGTCCCGGCATCGCCGCGCTACCCTTGGCAGACCGCGCCACCATCAGTAACATGGCGCCCGAGTATGGCGCCACCTGCGGCATCTTCCCCGTCGACGCCGAGACGTTGCGTTATCTGCGCCTCACAGGCCGCAGCGAAGAGCAGATCGCTCTAGTCGAGGCCTATTACAAGGAGCAGGGACTCTTCCACACCACCGGCTCGCCCGAGGCCGAATACACGAAGTCTCTGGAACTGAACCTGGGTGCAGTCGAGCCGAGCGTTGCAGGACCGAAGCGTCCACAGGACCGCGTCCTGCTCAAGGACGCAGCGGCAAGTTTTGCGCAGCAACTGCCCACGCTGCTCTCACCCACAGCCAAGCCGCTCGGTTCGCGCACCGCCGCTGCATGGGAACGCAAGGCTGTAGCCGATTCGGCAGTGGCCGAAAAAGTCCCGTTGCACGTCACCACAACGGTAAAGGAACGTTTCAACATCGATCCCGATAAGTATCTCGATCACGGCTCCGTAGTGATCGCGGCCATCACCAGCTGTACCAACACATCGAACCCATCCGTCATGGTGGCCGCCGGCATCCTCGCCAAAAAGGCCGTTGAAAAGGGCCTCAGCGTTCCACCGTGGGTCAAGACCTCGCTTGCGCCCGGCTCGCGTGTGGTCACCGACTACTACACCAAGGCCGGCCTGCTGCCCTATCTCGAGAAACTCCGCTTCAACGTCGTCGGCTACGGCTGCACCACATGCATCGGCAACTCCGGCCCTCTGCCCTCCGACGTCTCGAAGAGTATTGATGAGCATGGTTTGGTTGCAGTCAGTGTGCTCAGCGGCAATCGCAACTTCGAAGGCCGCGTCAACGTCGATGTGCGCGCTAATTACCTGATGAGCCCGCCGCTGGTGGTCGCCTATGCGCTCGCCGGCCGGATCGGCCACAACTTCGATACCGATCCGCTCGGTACTGACCAAGCCGGCAAGCCGGTCTACCTCAAGGACATCTGGCCCACCCAGGCCGAGGTTGCCGAATCCATTGAGAAAGGCCTAAGCAGCGAGAGCTTCCGTAAGGAATACGCCACCGTCTCGGACGGCGACGCAAGTTGGCAGGGACTCAGCTTCCCCACCGGCGACGTCTACCAGTGGGAGCCCGACTCGACCTACATTCGCCAGGCGCCTTACTTCGACGGCATCACC
The DNA here is from genome assembly GCA_035945795.1 of Occallatibacter sp. Taxonomy (GTDB): domain Bacteria; phylum Acidobacteriota; class Terriglobia; order Terriglobales; family Acidobacteriaceae; genus Telmatobacter. The sequence goes on along the minus strand of DASYZU010000037.1, from coordinate 81,272 downwards.
AGCAAGCCCGCGCCTGTCACTGACATCGTCGGCGCGCGCGTCCTTGCTGTTCTTGGCGACTCCGTGACCACCGACCACATCTCCCCGGCCGGCAACATCAAGGCCAACGGCCCGGCAGGAAAATACCTCGCCTATCATGGCGTCAAGCCTGCGGACTTCAACAGCTACGGCTCGCGCCGCGGCAATCACGAAGTCATGGTCCGAGGCACCTTCGCCAACGTGCGCCTGCGCAACAAACTCGCGCCGGGCACCGAGGGCGGCGTCACGCGCCTTCTGCCCGAGGGCGAAGGAATGTCCATCTTCGACGCCAGCGTGAAGTACGCCGAGCGTGGCCTGCCCCTCATCATCCTCGCCGGCAAGGAGTACGGCTCCGGCTCCTCGCGCGACTGGGCGGCCAAGGGACCAAAGCTGCTCGGCGTCCGTGCCGTCATCGCCGAAAGCTTCGAGCGCATCCACCGTTCAAACCTCGTAGGCATGGGCATTCTGCCTCTGCAATTTGAAGCTGGCCAGAATGTGGAATCGCTCGGCCTCACAGGCGAAGAAGTCTACGACTTCCCCGGCCTCACAACCTTGCTCGGGAGCAAATTCGCCAATGGTCGCACCATCGCAGTAAAAGCCACCGCCCCCGACGGCAAGGTAAAGAACTTCAACGCAGTTGTCCGCATTGACACCCCGCAGGAGATCGGCTACTTCGAGCACGGCGGCATTCTGCAGTACGTGCTGCGCCAACTTGCCGCAAAGTAGCCCCATTGAATTAACAACTGGGTGCCCCACCCTCGCCGCGTTCTTGTACCTGCGGCAAGGGTGGGATGCCACAGCCCTACCTTTGAAACAGTTTTGAAAGGGGGCGGCCTTAGTCCTCAAACAGACCGGCCCTTCGGCCCGCTGACTCATTCTTGTATTGACAGCCCTTCCTCGATCGTTTCAAATCCCCTTAATCAGCAGCGTTTTGAACCACGATCCCCGCACCCAAGTGCGCAAATAACTAATTCCTCTTGGGAGAAAGATGAGTCAACGGAGAGTTACAGGCGCTGCCATCGGCGCCATGAGCCTGGTCTTTGCGTTCCTCTGCGTGCACACTGTTCGCATCCATGCCGCGGCGCCAGAACCCGCAGGCACAACGCGCATCTACTACGTAGCCAACGACCAGGTGCAATGGGACTACGCTCCCTCCGGCCGTGACGAGGCCATGGGCATGGAATTCGATCCGATCGCCAAAGGTTTCGCCGAATCCGGTCCTCACCAGATTGGCCGCGTTAACAAGAAGGCGATGTATCGCGAATATACCGACGCCACGTTTTCAACGCTCAAGAAGCGCAGCCCCGAGGACGCGTACCTTGGAATCATGGGTCCGATCCTCCGTGGAGCCGTGGGCGACGCGATCAAGGTTGCCTTCAGGAACAATGCAACGCACCCCTACAGCATGCATCTGCACGGAGTCTTAAACGCGAAAGATTCTGAAGGCGCCGACTACAACGACAACACCAGCGGTGCGGATAGAGCGGATGGCTGTGTTGCACCTGGCGCCTCCCATACCTACACCTGGCAGATTCCCGAGCGTGCCGGCCCCGGACCAAACGATCCAAGCTCGATCTTCTGGCTCTACCATTCGCATTGCGATGAACTGCGCGATGTGGCTTCGGCCTGTTCGGAGGGATGATCATCACCAAGCGGGGCATGGCGTTACCCGATGGCCGTCCCAAAGATGTAGACCACGAATTTGTGAACATGTATATCGCCATCAACGAAAACCAAAGCTAGTACCTGGATGACAACATCCGCGACCACACAACCGACCCCAAGGGCATCAAGCGGGAAGAATTCGCCTTGGCCACTGCAACCGGAATCGCCGGTACCGTCGCCACCACGGGCTTTGCGGCCACCAATGTCAAGTGGTCCATCAACGGATACATCTACGGCAACATGCCCCTCATAACCATGAAGGTTGGCGATCGTGTGCGCTGGTATGTAACCATGCTCGGCGACTTCAACAACGCGCACACGCCGCATTGGCATGGCAATACTGTGTTGGTGGGGGGTCGGCGCACCGACGTCCTTGCAATCACGTCCGCGCAGATGGTCACCGCCGACATGGTGCCCGACGCACCCGGCATCCGGCTCTATCATTGCCACATCAGCGACCACATGCTCGCCGGAATGGCGGCCCGCGACGAAGTGAAAGACCGCTGAAGCGCCTCTCGTCCGGCATAAAACACAAACCCAGCCTTCAAATCGTGCGCAGCAAAAAACGCCACTCCCAATCGAAAGTGGCGTTTTTCTCCCTGCCGCTACGGATTCGAAATCTTCGGCGGATTCGGCGAAGGATATCTCTGATACGTCTTGGGCTTCCGAGCCGGAGCCCGTTTGGCTTTGGCTGTCGCCTGCCCCGACTCCTGTTCGCGACTCACATTGAAACGGACACCCGCCGCATTGTTATCGCCCATCACATGCAGCCGCATGAAGTTCGTCGAACCGGACTTTGTCCTCGTCCCAGCCACGATCGCAATCACCTCGCGCGGCCGCACGTAGCCGTTCTGCTCCAGCAAATCCTCTGCACAATCCACCATCGCCTCGGTACTGTTCACCTTGGGACATTTGATCGGCGTGGTACCCCACAGCAGATTGAGGCGATTGATCGTGACATCTACCGGGCTCAGAGCGAAGATCGGCGCCGACGGATGATACTTCGAAAGCTGCCGTGCCGTCTGCCCCGACTCGGTAAACAGCGCAACGCCGCGCAGGTCCAGGTCGTCGGCCGCGTGGGCCGTGGCTTCGCAAATGGTCTCGGCAATCGAAAGATGTGCCTGCCGTATGCGCGGCTCAGAATAATTCTGCTCCTTGATATCGCGCTCGGCCTCGGACACGATGCGGGCCATCATCGAGACAGCTTCCACCGGATACTTGCCGACGGCCGATTCGCCTGAGAGCATCACCGCATCAGTGCCATCGTAAACAGCGTTTGCCACGTCGGAAACCTCCGCGCGCGTGGGCCGCGGATTCTCAATCATCGACTCCAGCATCTGCGTCGCGGTAATCACCGGCTTTGAGTGCTCTGCGGCGCGGCGGATGATGTGCTTCTGAATCGCGGGAACCATTTCCGGCGGAACTTCAACACCCAAGTCGCCGCGAGCCACCATGATGCCGTCGGAGGCCTGCAGAATTGCGTCGAGGTGCTCGATAGCCTGGGGCTTTTCGAGCTTGGCGATAATCCAGGTTTCGAAGCCCAGGGCCGCTACTCGATTACGCACCAGCCGTACATCCTCTGCGGTGCGGACAAAAGAAACGGCGATCGCGTCGACGCCGTTCTTCAGCGCAAATTCAAGATCCTCTGTGTCCTTCTCCGTGAGCGAGGGAACGCGCACCAGGATGCCCGGCAGGTTGATACCCTTGTTTTCACCCAGCATGCCGCCGTTCACAATATCGCAGGCGACATCGCCTCCAAGCACTTCGTGAACCCGCAGTTCAATCAGTCCATCGGAGAGCAAAATCCGCGAGCCCTGTTCGACATTCTCGGCCAGCGTCTTGAACGTAGTGCCCACCAGCGAAGCCGTTCCCGGAACGTCGCGCGGCGTAATCGTGAGCCGCCCGCCGGCCTTGAGCAGCACCGGCTGATGATCTTTCAATGTGGAAGTGCGAATCTTGGGCCCCTGCAGGTCTCCCAGGATACACAGCGGTTTGTGCTCCTCGCGGCTCACCTCGCGGATCAGCTTTATCACCGCCAGCTTCCGCTCGTGCGTGCTATGAGAAAAGTTCAGGCGGAGCACGTCGACGCCCGCGCGAACCAGATCGCGGATGACGGACTCGGTATTCGAAGCCGGACCAAGAGTGGCAACAATCTTTGCACGGCGTTGCGACGGCGACTCCGTCTGGCCAAAATCAGCAAAAGACATGGGGATAGCTCCATTGAAAAGACTTCAATTTGGTCAAAAAAGACTTTAGCCGGACAGATAGAGACTGCGGGAAACGACTGTCCCTATTGTACATGGAGGGTTTGAACGGGACTCCCTTCAAGCCATGCCGCGCGTGGCGTACCTTCAGCCGCGTGTCTCATCCTTGCCACTTCTTCTTGTCGCAAAGGTGGGATACCACAGATCTGCATAGCTCAATGTTTTGAAAGGGCGTAGCTTCAGCCGCGCCCTAAGCCACACAAAATTACCCGGGCTTTAGCCACCGAGGGATCAGCTCTATTCTTCGCCATCCCCGAATGAGTTTTTCAACAGGCGCCAAGAGGCATCATTGGTCTGAAGACGTCGAATAGTCCAGCCGGTCCGAGAAGATCTGGGAGGATATCTGGTCCTGGCGGTCCCCATAAAGAACCCCGTTCAGTTCCGCTCCCACCAGAACGCTGAACGAACTGATGTAAAGCCAGACCAAAGTGGCGATACCGGCGCCAAAAGATCCGTAGAACATGGAGTAGTCGGCAATACGGGTTACATACCAGCCGAAGGCCAGCGTAGTGGGAAACCACAGGAGCGTGCCGGCCACGGCGCCCGGCGCTACCCACAACCAGTGCTCTTTTCTTTTAGTTCCGAAGTGGTAGAGGGCCATCAGCACGGTGACGCCAGTCAGCAATGCCACCGACCAGCGCGCCAAGCGCCAGAAGATCAGAACAATCAGGCGCATCTCGTGTCCCGCATTTTCAATCATCCACAATTCGATCTCATGACCAAAAACGATTACCAGCGTAGCCACCGAAAGCGGAACCAGTGCGATAGGCACCAGCAGAAGCGCCCGGAGCCGCCGTCCCCCAAATCCCCATGCCTCGTGTGGCAGCTTGTAAGCGCGCCGAAAGCCCTCCATCAACGACAGCATCATGCCCAGTCCTGCAAAGATGCTAAGGCCGGTCGCTGAAAGCATCAACTGTCCTGAGTAAATGCGGCGAGTCAGAACGTACGACTGCAGAAGATCCATCGTGTCGGCTGGCAGAAACTGCTCAAAGACAGATCGAACCTCGCCCACCAGCGTGGTTCCCTCCTGCACCTGGGCCAAGAGTGTGGTCAACACCAGCAGGGCTGGAAACAGCATGAGCATCCCCGAGTAGGCCGCTGCCTTCGCCGTGTTGATCACGTCGTGCTCAAGGGCCTGAAGAATTGCTTTTCGAAATTTGCGATAGAAAGGGCTCATGCTCACAGCCAAGAGTAGAGCATTTCCCGGCCTCGCTGCGACATGTCTTTGTGAATGCCTGTACTAGCATGGTGCCTTGAGACTTGGTACTACAGTCCTAGATCACCGATTCCGGAGGGAGCCAGGGGCTTCAGCCCCCGTAAAGAATGCGAACATTGGGGCCTTTAGACCCGTGCCCTTGCTCGTTCCTACGAAAGGACTCAACTACACCCAAAAATACAAGACTTCTTTCGTTGCCTGCCCACTCCGACTGAAACTTCACCGACAACCCCCGTTTTCCCGGAACCCGCCAGTCGAAAGCCATTCCCCGGTTTCTTACCCAAAATGGACCACCCCCCGATTTTGATGTCCCACATGCAGGTCGAACGGCGAAAATGTTTGCTTGCAGAGAACACGCCAACGATCGCAGGCAAAAGCCGGGACTGGGGGAAACCGAAAGGGATGATTCAGCAACAGGAAAGAAAGCCCGGCAGAGGCCTGCCCATACGTTATCTTCTCGTGCTGTGGGTCTTGGTCCTCAGCACCATTGCGTTCCTTGACCGCACCAACATCTCCATTGCGGGCGTGCAGATCGGCAAAGAGTTCAGGATCGACAACTCACATCTGGGATGGATCTTCAGCGCGTTTCTCGTCGGCTATGCATCGTTTCAAATTCCCGGCGGTATTCTCATTCGGCGCTGGGGCCCTCGCCGGGTGCTCACTTTCTTTGTGTTCTCCTGGGGAGTTTTTACAGTCCTCACTGCGCTTGTGCCTCCCGATATGCGCGGATCCATCTGGCTCTTGTTCCTTGTGCGGGTTGCTCTTGGAGCTAGCAGCGCTGTCATGTATCCATCGGCCAACCAGTTTGTGGAGCGCTGGTTTCCCATTCATGAACGCGGCAAAGCGAATGGAATCGTCTTTGGGGGCGTGGGCCTCGGATCGGGGCTTGCTCCGCCGTTGCTGACGTCCATCATTCTTCTCTACGGCTGGCACTCTGCATTCTGGTTCTGCGCCGTTGTCGGCACGCTGGCGGCCGCGGTCTGGTATGTAGTCGCCCGCGATGCGCCGGAACAACACCACTGGGTCAGCAGCGAGGAACTCGCAACGATCGCCTCCGGCCGCGGGGACACGGCAACTGGGACTGCGGAAGCGAGCGGGGGCAAGAAGAAAAAGACCGGCGTACCGTGGATGAATATCTTCACGAGCAAAGAGGTCCTGGCCATGATGGCCAGCTACTTCTCCTATGGCTATATCTCCTGGATCTTCTTCAGTTGGTTCTACATCTACCTTGCGCAAGTGCGCGGCCTGAGCCTCAAAGCCAGCGCGGTCTATTCGATCTTTCCGTTTATCGCAATGACGGTGGGCTCGCTCTCCGGCGGAGTGGCAAGTGACTGGCTGACACGCGTCGTCGGCGCGCGCGTCGGGCGCTGCATCCTGCCTGCATGCGCCCTGGCCACGACCGGAATATTGCTGCTCGTAGGATCGAGGGCGCACGACGCAGTCACGGCAACTGCCGTGCTGGCCTGCGGAGCCGGTTCTCTCTACGTGTCGCAAAGCTGCTTCTGGTCCGTGTCCGCGGACTTTGCCGGCGAGTTCGCTGGAGTCGTCTCAAGCACCGTAAATATGAGCTGCCAGATTGGAGCCGCTGTCACTGCTTCGCTTACGCCGCTGATCGCCGCCCACTTCGGATGGGAAGCATCGTTTCTAGCCGCGACCATGCTGGCGATGCTGGGCGCCTCCGCGTGGCTCTTGGTAGATCCTCACGCCCGCCTGGCAAAGTGAGATTCGCGCTGGCTCAGCACTCGAAGCTCCGTGCCCCCTCCTTGCGACTCTTTCCTGTCGCAAGGGTGGGATATCACGAACGCCCAGCCGCCAGCACACGCAACCGTACAATAAATGCATGCCACATTCCTCTTCTGTCCTCTTTGCCACAACCGTGCTGGCCGGCCTCCTTTCGTCATCTCTAGCCGCCCAGGATTCCATCCCCAAGGCCTCGCCTGCGGATCAGGCCCTGGCGCAATCGATCCTGAAGCAACTCATCGAGATCAACACTACCGATACGCCTCGCGGCAATGTGACCATGGCAACCACGGCAATGCAGAAGCGGTTTCTCGACGCCGGCTTCGCGCCGCAGGATCTGCAATTGCTAGGAGCCGACCCACGCAAACAGAACCTCGTTGTGCGGATTCGTGCGGCGGGCAAGCCAACCGAAAAGCCTGTTCTGTTTCTTGGCCACGTGGATGTAGTGGAGGCACTGCGATCGGACTGGACGACCGACCCCTTCCAACTAGTGATAAAGGACCGTTTCTACTACGCGCGCGGAACGCAGGACATGAAGGACGGCGACGCCGCGATTGTGGCAACTTTTCTGCGCCTGCACCACGATGGATACAAACCAAAGCGCGACCTGATTCTCGCGCTCACAGCCGACGAGGAAGGCGGCAAATTCAATGGCGCTCAATGGCTGGTGCGCCAGCATCGCGACCTCGTCGATGCGGCCTTCGTAATCAACCTCGACGCTGGTGGTGTGGAACTCGATCATGGGCGCGCGGTTGTGGCAGCGGTGGAAGCCACCGAGAAAGTCTATTCGGACTTCCAGGTCACTGCGGTGAACCGCGGAGGTCACAGTTCCCTTCCCCGTCCGGACAACGCAATCTACGAACTCACCACCGCGCTGAACAAATTGGCCGCCTACGCGTTTCCATTCGAGATGAACGAAGTAACCCGCTCCTACTTCAGCAAGCTCGCCGATCAGGAGAAGGGCCAGAATGCGGCAGACATGCGCGCGATCCTGGCCACGCCGCCGGACTCGACAGCGGCAACGCGCCTCAGCGCCGAGCCCAGCTTCAACTCCAACTTCAGAACCACCTGCGTGGCAACGCGACTCAACGCCGGCGTCGCCAACAACGCCTTGCCGCAGACGGCGCAGGCAAACGTGAATTGCCGCATCTTTCCCGGACACTCACCGGAGGAGATCCGCCAGCAGTTGATTGCACTCTTCGGGGACGACAAGCTGACGGTGAAGTATGTTTCAGATTCCGGCGAAGTCGCCGATGTTGCTCCGGACCGTAAGCCAATCGTACCCCCGGCGCCCATCCCGGAAGTCTTTGAGCCGCTCACCCGGCTCGCGAATGCGATCTGGCCCGGCATCCCGGTGACCGCAGTGATGGAGAACGGTGCCACCGACTCAATCTACTTCGCGCAGTCTGGAATTCCCAGCTACGGCTTCTCTGCCATCGCACTCGAGCGCGACGACGACCGAGCCCACGGCCGCGACGAGAGGCTCCCAATCGATTCGTATTTCAAGTCTCTGGACTTCTTCTACTCCTTCGCCAAAGCACTGGGCGGCGAGTGAGAGACAGAGGCATCACAGGTCAAGGTAGGAATCAGATGAGCAATCCCAACCCCGTGCCCCATCCTTGCACCTTTCTCCTGGCGCAAGGGTGGAACAGCACAACACTTCACGGAGGGGCCCTTCAATTGACCGTTCTCTGACAGCCGGCAACTACAAACCGCGGATCACCCTCTCCAGCTGACTTGCTGACTCGCTATCCCCGCGCGAGCGGGGGCTGACTTGCTGCATTTATCTCATCGCCCTCAGCACCTCTGCCCACTGTTCACTGTCCACGGTCCTTAAACCCTCACGCCTGCGCCCCTTTAAGCCCATTTAAGCGCTTTTTGACTCTCTTTTGTACGTTAACCAGGCAATTCTCAGCAACCCATTACTCAAAAACGACACCTTTTCAGCAGCCAATTCGTCGAACCGGGTAGCAGGAAAGGTCGACCCCACAAGAAAGTGCTACCACCCAGGCGAACATTTGCCCTCCTTCGTAACCACCCAAGCGGACGTTTAACGCTAATGGCACACCATCCAGGCGAACATTTAACGCTTTCGATAGAACCACTTGAGCGACTATCTGCACCCGCCAATCACCGGTCAAAAAAATGCATAGACTCGCTCTTAAGTTTGACCCTGCTCGGGCAGTGGCAATAGTTTGGAAGAGTGCGCGGCAGCCGATTGTTGCCGCCGTCGAACGTTCAGAACAAGGAGACCGGATGCAAAGCAGAGCTTTTTCCTGGGTTTGGAAGAGTGTCTTCGTGACCATGCTCGCCGCAATGTCCCTCGCCGTAGCGCAGGCGCAGGACCTGAAAAGCTTCGAGCAGAGGATCACGACCAAAGTGCTGCCCAACGGCCTCACGCTGATCGTCTGCGAACGCCCTGAGGCGCCTGTCTTCAGCTACTCCACGTTCATCGACGCCGGCGACGTGGACGATCCCAGCGGCCAGAGCGGACTTGCGCACATGTTCGAGCACCTCGCGTTCAAGGGCACAAGCCAGATCGGAACGACCAACTATACGGCGGAGAAGGTAGCTCTCGAAAAGGTAGAGGCCGCGAACAACGCCTACCAAGCCGAGTACCTGAAGCCCGTAGGCCGCGACGAGAAAAAAGTTGAGGCTCTGCACAAGGCCTTCATTGATGCGCAGAACGAGGCCCACAAGTACGTAATCCCCAACCAGTTCACCGACGTGGCGGAGCGCAATGGAGCCCACGGGTTGAACGCTGGCACAGGCCTCGACGACACGCAATACTTCTGGTCAATGCCAGAGAACCGCTTGGAGCTTTGGGCATGGCTTGAAAGCGGCCGCCTCTCCGACACAGTTCCGCGCGAGTTCTACAAGGAACGCGACGTCGTGCTGGAAGAGCGCCGCATGCGTACCGACTCGAACCCCATCGGACGGCTTGTGGAACAGTTTCTTGCCACGGCGTACGTTGCGCACAACTACGGACGAAGCGGAGTCGGCTGGCCAAGCGAGGTAGGCCAGATAACTGCGACCGAAGCAATGAAATTCCACAAGAAGTACTACGTGGGCGGTGACATTGTGGTGGCAGTGGTGGGCGATGTCAAAGCATCGGAGGCGATGCCGCTGCTGGAGCGCTACTTCAGCAAGGTTCCCGGCGGACCCAAGCCGGAGGAGATGACGACGGTAGAGCCGAAGCAGTTTGCGGAAAAGTCGGTAACCATTCGCGAACAGACGCAGCCGTTCTACATCGAGGGCTACCACCGGCCCAGCTATCACGATCCTGACGACGCGGTGTACGACGCGATCCAGGACATCATGTCGAACGGGCGCGTCTCGCGCATGTATCGCAGCCTGGTGGAGCAGCAGCAAATTGCAGCCGAAGCGGAAGGATTCAGCCCGTTTCCCGGCGACAAGTACCCGAGCCTGTTCGCGTTCTATGCAGTCCCGCTCCCTGGACACACGCCGGCACAGATGCGGGAAGCAATTCACAAGGAAATTGATAAGCTAAAAACCACAGACGTGACGGACGCAGAACTCCAGATGTACAAAACCCGCGCGCGTGCCGACCTGCTGCGCGGCCTCGCGAACAACCAGGGCTTGGCGAACGCTCTATCGGAATACCAGACGCGATATGGAGACTGGAGAGAACTCTTCCTGCAACTGGACAAGGTGGACAAGGTGACGAAGGCAGACATTCGCCGCGTGGCGAACCAGGTGTTTGTGACTTCGAACCGTACCAGCGCGGAGATTGATACCGAGGCTCCGGCGGCGAACGCAAAGAATGCTGGAGGCGCGGAATGAAGAGGCTGACGATGAAAAGTGCTTCCGGAATTCTGATCGTGGGTACGATCTTTGCGGCTGTGGTTATGCCGGCAATTCTGCGTGCGCAGCAGAGCAATCCATGGGAGAAGATTCCCATTCCCAAGTTGCATGAGTTCAAGCCGCAGCAGCCAAAGCGCATCCAGCTCAAGAATGGAATCGTTGTGTTCCTGCAGGAAGATCACGAGCTTCCGTTTGTATCGGGATCGGTGATGATTCCCGGAGGAGAGCGCGACGTAGACGCGGCAAAGGCGGGCTTCGTGAGTCTGTATGGGCAGGCGTGGCGGACCAGTGGCACGGCGAAGATGAACGGCGACGCCATGGACGACTTTCTTGAAGCGCGCGCCGCGCACATCGAGACCGGCGGGGACGTGGACTCGACCGTGATCTCCTGGGACTCGCTCAAGGGAGACTCGGATCAGGTTTTTGGCCTTGCGATGGACCTCCTCTTCCACCCCAGTTTCAATGCGGAAAAGCTGGAGCTTGCGCAGCAGCAGGAAGCCACAGGAATTGTGCGCCGCAACGACGACGAAGGCGGCATTGCGAACCGCGAAGCCGCGAAGCTGGTGTACGGAGTCAACAGCCCATATACGCGGCAGCCTGAGTTGGCAACGATCGGCGCGGTATCAGTAGCTGACTTGCAGGTATGGCACGACCGCACGCTGAAGGGCAAGCTGATCGTAGGCATCAGCGGGGACTTTGACTCGGCGGCGATGGAGGCCAAGGTACGTGCGACGTTTGAAGGCCTGCCAGCGATTGAAGCGGCCCCTGCACGGCACGATGAGTTTGCCGGACCGAAGGCGGGCGTTTACTTCATCAACAAAGAAGACGTGAACCAGTCGAACGTGGAAATTGTCGGCCTGGGAACGGACCGGCGGAATCCCGACGTTCCGGCATTGGCGGTAATGAACGAAATTCTCGGCGGCGGATTTGCGAGCCGGCTCTTTCAGAAAGTACGGACCGAACTCGGACTGGCCTACGCGGTGGGGGGCGGATTCGGGATGGAGTACGACCATCCGGCAACGTTCCGAGCCGAGGTCCTGACCAAGAGCCCTTCAACCGTGGATGCGACGAAGGCAGCGCTGGCCGAGATTGCAGGGCTGAACTCCAGGCCCTTCACCGAGGTGGAGTTGAAACGGGCCAAGGACAACATTCTCAACTCGTTCTTGTTCCGCTACGACACGAAGGACAAAGTGCTCGAAGAGCGGGAACGCCTGGAGTTTTACGGCTATCCGGCTGACTATCTGGAGACCTACAAAGCCGGACTCGAAAAGGTGACACTGGCCGACCTGACCGCAGTGGCGAAGAAGTACATTCACCCCGAGAAGCTGGCTGTGCTGGTGGTTGGCAACGGGCCGGAGATCAAGCCGGGACTGGATGAGCTGAAGATGGGAACAGTGCAGACGGTCGACATTACGATTCCGCAGCCGGGACAGCCGGCAGGCGCGGCAGGTGGAGCAGAGAAGTAATCGCAGCAACAATGCTGACCTACAGAAACACAATTACGAAAACACCGGGAGAGTGCATAGCGTGAAGACGATTGCGGAACTGGTGGCGGAGGATGCGAAGCTTCGGGACGAGGCAGCGGCGCGGCTGATGGCAGCCGGAGTCACGATCTACAAGCCGGAGACGTGCGTGATCGATGCGGACGTCGAGGTTGCGCCGGATACAGTGATTGAGCCGTTCGTGCAATTACTGGGCAAGACGCAGATCGGCGCGAAGTGCCTGATCCGGTCCTATACGGTGATTGAAAACTGCACGCTTGGAAACAATGTCCTTGTCAGGCAAAGTTGCGTGCTGACCGAGAGCTCGGTTGGAGATGGAGCGAAGATCGGACCGTTCGCGCACCTGAGACCGGAAAGTGAGATTTGCGAAGACGCGCATGTCGGCAACTTTGTTGAGACCAAGAAGGCAAAGCTGGGCAAGGGAGCCAAGGCCAGCCACCTGACCTACCTGGGCGATACGGAAGTGGGCGAAGGCTCGAACATCGGGGCCGGAGTAATTACCTGCAACTACGACGGCGCAAACAAGCACCGGACGAAGATTGGAAAGCAGGCATTCGTGGGCAGCGATTCCACCCTCGTGGCTCCTGTGAGCGTGGGGGACCGAGCGTTTATCGGCGCAGGCTCGTGCATCACAAAGGACGTACCGGCTGGAGCATTGGCCGTGGGCCGGAGCCACCAGGTAACCAAGGAAGGCTGGGCCGAAGCCAGACGGGCTCATCAGGAGAAAAAGCAGTAGTACAACACGCCTCTTCCGTAAACCTGGCGGCATTGAAAAAATTCAAGATCTCCATAAATACATTTTAAAATCAACATTTTAACTATGGCTTTCCCTCGCAGACTGCTCAGCGTCACAACTGAGCCGCAAAGCCTGGGAAATGAATTCCTCGAACCCACACAAGCCTGAATGCGGCTTGCTGCATCCAACTTATGGGATTGGCCTCAGACCTTCGGGACCTTTGCCCGTCTAGAACCTTGTGCTGGCTTGAGGACTTTGAGGATCGGGGTTGGAGTGTGAAGGTAACGCAAGAGTGCTAAGGGCCTGCCACTTTCGAGTTGTTACTTTACGGATGCAGCAGGGCCTTATCACCCTTTTTTGTGATGGCAAGCATGCTCGAACCCTTGTTTACTAAGACGAGGACCATGCCATCGTAGGGTAGACCCTTGGGCCCGTTATAGCATTTTCGGAATTGGTGTAGACCGAAGGCACTATGCTAAGTGGCTTTTTCCTCAAGAAAAAGCCACCTTTCAATGCACTTAAAAAGTCTACGTGTATCCCGAAAATGCTCTAGACACGGCGGCAGCCCCAGTGCGAAATACAGGAGCATGGGAGGAAGTTGTTTGGAAGTGAACTTGGCAGGACCGGGAACGCCTTACCCCGCGGAAGAAATACCCGCAGAGGCAGAAGCTCGTGCAATCACAGACGCGAGAAAGCCGGCAAGGGTTCTAGTGGTTGACGATGAGGCGCACGTCCGATCCATGGTGGGTTCGACTCTGGAACGGCAGGGATATGAGGTGCAATTGGCCTCCAGCGGCCGGGAAGCGCTGGCTGCTCTCGAATTGGACACCTACGACCTGGTGTTGACCGACATCGTCATGCAGGATTTGAATGGGATTGCGCTGCTGGAGCGGATTCATGCGCAGCAGCCGAACCTCCCGGTAGTGATGGTGACCGCGATACACGATATCAGCGTGGCCATCGACTCTATGCGGCGCGGAGCGTATGACTACCTGCTGAAGCCGTTCGAGCGCGATCACCTGATGGGTACGGTTGAGCGTGCATTAAGACACCGGCAGGTACTGGAAGAAAGCCACAACTACCAGCAGAGCCTTGAGCAAATGGTGCGGGCCAGGACAGAGATGCTTCGCCATGCGATGGAGGATCTTGAGCACTCCTACGACGTGACGCTTGAAGCGCTGGGCGATGCACTTGACCTGAAGGACTCAGAGACTGAAGGGCACTCGAAGCGCGTAACTGCCTACACGATTGCGCTCGCCCGGGCGATGGGATTAGCGCCGGCGGAGATCAAGGTGATTGCCCGTGGCGCGTTTCTGCACGACATTGGGAAGATGGCGATTCCCGACGAAATTCTGCGCAAGCCGGGTAAGCTGACACCGGAAGAGCAGGATCAGATGCGCGAACACTGTACGCGCGGCTACCACATGCTGCGCAAGATCCCCTTCCTGGCCGGCGCGGCAGAAATTGTCTTCTGCCACCAGGAACATTTCGACGGCAGCGGTTATCCGAGCGGCCTGCACGGGCGGGAAATCCCGATCGGCGCCCGCATATTTGCCGTGGCCGATACGCTGGACGCCATTACCAGCGACCGGCCGTACCGTAAAGCGCGTAGTTTCGACGCGGCGCGCGAAGAAGTTCTGCGCTGCTCAGGAACGCAATTCGACCCCGCCGTTGTGGAGGCTTTTCTGAAGATTCCGAATGAGCTTTGGCAGGAGCTGCGCTCGGAGATTAGCGGCCAGAACAGGCGGTTCTCGACCTTTGATCTGCCCACTCCACCCAGCCCGCAAGAGTTGCGCGACTGATTTTCTCGAACACGATTTCCCAACCTTGAATCTGGAGCAAAAAACATGGCCGCTTTGTCTGTTGAAGACGCCAATTCTCGTCTGCGCGCCTTGCCGGACTGGAAGATTGTGTCCGGCGAGTTGGTCAGAACCTTCCAATTTAAAGATTTCCGTGGCGCGCTCGCCTTTGTAAATAGCGTTGGAGAACTGGCAGAACAGGCCGGCCACCACCCCGATATCGACATCCGCTATAACAAGGTGCGCCTAGGGCTGATCACCCACGATGCCGGCGGGCTCACGACCAAGGACTTCGACCTGGCCGCCCGGGCAGACAAGCTGCTCTGAGGGGTCAGGCGGACCCAGTGGACGTGTCACTACCCATCGGCAGGTCGTGTCTTAAAAGTGCGTTGATAGAAAACAACGAGCGCTTGCTTTCTGGTAAGTAAATGGCTATGTTTGTCTTATGTCAGCGCAACGGCAATCGCTTCTAGCCTTAAAACGCCTCATTACTCAAGCAGATATGGTCTATTCAGACCGCTCCGTCCCAGACGCAGTTAGACGGAGAGGAAGCGAGTTATTGACCGCTGCGTCTGCGCTTACTTCTGATCTTCTCAAGCAAGATCACTCCACCGCTGCGGCTGAGCTAGGTGCGAAGGGTGGCACCCAGACAGCGAAGAAGGGCAGCGAATACTTCCGCCAGCTTGCCGCAAAGCGCAAAACTCTCGGCGGCGGTAGACCCCGCAAAACAGTAGAATAAGTCCATTAAAACGAAAAGCCCGGCGCAAGGCCGGGGCATTCCGATGTTGCGGCTGGTTACCCACATCGTATCGCTCTCATGCGTCTGGGGCAAGGGTGCGAATGGACGACAGAGACAAACCCAATCTATCTTTGGGTGATCTAGCAAGCATCACCGATGAGCATTACCTTGCAGATCGATCTGCGTGGGATGCATTGCGCCCTTTGCTCAAGTCAAAAGGTTGGAGCGAAACGACGCGCTTCAATGGTCCGCGACCACCGAAAGAAACCGCGAAATTTTATTTGATTCTCTCAAATTATTCCACAGAAGTATTTTTCTTAGAAGCGAGGATGTATCCGCGTTACCCTCCGAATCCGAATTTTAGAACTTGGATCTTGAAACTTGCGCAAAGAGTTGAAGACCATGTGATCGGCGTAGTCAAGGACATTGAGACAAGCGATTCGGAAAAAGA
The DNA here is from genome assembly GCA_035945795.1 of Occallatibacter sp. GTDB lineage: Bacteria > Acidobacteriota > Terriglobia > Terriglobales > Acidobacteriaceae > Telmatobacter. The sequence goes on along the minus strand of DASYZU010000037.1, from coordinate 65,317 downwards.
CTTTTCCTTTCATAGTGTGTCAGAAGATCAAATGCGAAAGACTATCCAGGAGCGTCTCGAAAAGGAAATCAAGGATCACTTCTCAGTCGAGTTCCCCAGATCGGGCCATTTATTGCCGAGAATCCGGAGAGTGTCACAAGAAGAACTTCGAAAGAGTGGAATCGATCCTGAGAGCACAATGCCTCTTCTTCGAGAGGCTATGAAACAGATGGCCGATGTTGCGCCAGCCACACCTCCCAAAGATAAACAGAGTTTCAGTGAAGAATTGGACCGCCTTCTGCGAGCTGCCAGAACTAGCCCTGAGAGTATTGCGGAGATGATTGATGTGGACCCAACCACGGTCTACCGGCATAAATCAGGCAAGATTTCTCCGACTCTAGCCACCGTCTCAAAATACGAGCAGGTTCTCTCTGGCATTCTCGAATACAAAGTCCAACTTCCAACGCCAGCAAAACGCCAGAAGTCTAAAAGACGCCAGTAATATGCCATGAAAATGCCAGTAATATGCCAGTCGTGATCAAAATTGTATCTTTGGGAATTATTTCTCTACGCCATTGATAAGCAAGAAGATAATCGCCTAGTCTCACTGCAAGAGGTGAGCAATGGCCCATATCCGAGGGCCACCAACGAATCATTCCCCCATAAAGCGAAAGGGGAGCCATTAAGTAGGCTCCCCCGACCTGCGGGCGTGGTGGAATTGGCAGACATAGCGGTCTTCCAAACCGTAGCTGACGAGGCATGTGGGTTCGAATCCCACCGTCCGCATACCCATAATAGCTCTAATCGCAAAGCAAGAAAATCAGCGTTGACAAACAGCGAGCGCTTGCTGTATTATTTAACCATGATGAGCGAGACACAAACCGATAAGGCCATGACATGCGAAGCCTGCACCGTTGAATGCCAGAGGTTCGGCAAACATCGGAACGGGCTTCGCCGCTTTCGTTGCCCTCAGTGCAAGAAGACCTATACCGAGGCGCACAAGCGCGTGTTGGACACGATGTATATCTCGCAGCAACGCGCCACACTCGCGTTGCAATTGCTACTTGAAGGAAACTCTATTCGCAGCACAGAGCGCATCTGCCAGATGGACCGCAACACGATCATGAGCCTTCTTCTCAAGGCTGGAGAGCGCTGCGAAAAGCTTATGGAATCGAAGCTTCAGAACCTTGATGTGCGGGAGGTCGAGGTAGACGAGCTATGGGGCTTCGTGCAGAAGAAAGAGCGCCAGCGCACAGCTTATGAGCAGGACATGGTAGAGATCGGTGATGCTTATTGTTTCGTGGCGATGGAGCGCAATACCAAACTCGTAATCACGCACTACCTAGGCAGGCGCAGCACTCCCTCTACCGATCACTTTATTGCGAAGCTGGCACACGCAACATCGAACCAACGCTACCAGTTGACCACCGATGGATTTAAGCCCTACATCAAAGCCGTGAAGACTTTTCTTGCTGACCGTGTAGATTTCGCGCAACTCGTCAAGGTGTACTCTTCTCCCCGCGAGGGAGAGCAGCGCTACAGTCCTGGCGAAGTTGTGGAGGCGGTCCCAGTTAAGATCATGGGCAATCCGAATAAACGGCGCATCTGCACCAGCCACATCGAACGGCAGAACCTCTCGATTCGCATGGGAATGCGCAGAATGACGCGGCTCACTAATGCCTTTTCTAAGCGCTGGGGCCATCTGGAAGCCGCTTATAATCTATGGTTTGCATACTACAACTTTTGCAGGATTCACAAAACCCTTCGCGTGACGCCTTCTATGGAGGCAGGGATAACTGACCACGTTTGGGGCATAACTGAGCTTCTCTCTTAAGTCCCTGTGCAAATTATTTCGCGGAGTTTGGTAGACTTAAGTTGTGTTTCTGACGATACTTGGGATGTAGAGTGTCGTAAGTGCCTTTGTCAGGAAGGTACTTTTTGCGCCCAAACGCATCAAAATGATTGATACTACCAGCTTCCGCTGAGAGCTGTGGAGACAATGGAAAAAGTAAAAACAGATTTTCTTTTTGCGCAACCGTCTTTTGTGGCGGGTGCTGCGCGTGTTCTGGATCTATGGGGTACGTTCGACGATTATAACCGGAGCGAGACCCCCACAGAAGCAGATGCAAAGGCCCTAGCTTCCGACTGGCTCGTAGCCGGTCAGGATATCCTCGATGCGATCGGACAGTTTGAGTCCGAACAGCACGCGGCATAGTTCATCGTGAGCGGAAGGCGAATCAAGAGGCGACAAATGATTCCCAGCCCTCCGCAGCGCCAGCAATCATCGTCCATCACCCAAGTCCAAACTGAGTTTTTCTCCGGCCCCATTCCTCCGCCGACTTACCTAGCTCGGTACAACGATGTTGTGCCGAATGGGGCAGACCGCATCTTATCGATGGCAGAACGACAGAGCGCCCACCGCGAATCCTTGGAAGCTAAGGTTATCGGCGAGAATATCAAGTCTCAACGCCAAGGGCAGAATCGAGCATTTATTCTCGCTCTTGTTGTCGTGTCAGGCGGAATTTATCTAATGTCCAAGGGAATGAGCGGTTGGGGGTTCGCTGCGATCATTAGCAGCCTCACTTCCCTAGTATCCGTTTTTGCAATCGGGAAGAGAGAGCAGAGGATAGAGCGAGTCGAAAAATCTAATGCACTCGCCAATCGGCGACAGAGATAGATTCCGTCGTGCTCAACGCAGATTTCAGACACTACCCATCGGCAGGTAGTGTCCTAATTCTGCGTTGCTGGCTTGGTGGAGAGTTCACTCCCCGGATTCGTTCGCATTATCGGGCGCTTCCAATTCAGGCTGTTGCGCGGCGGCCTGCTGCTTAGGAATAACGTGTAGCAGTGGTAAGACTGGAGCGTTGTGTCCAAGTCGGGAGGTCATATCCCTAAAGAATTCCCTTGCATAGGGCCAACAATTGAACACTGCGGTTGCATGGCTAAATGACATGCGCTCTTCATCGGTCGGAATATAACCTTCACGAAGCCGATAGGAGATTTCGAAAGTGCAATTGACCTGAAATAACCGTTGTGATGGTTCCGACGAATCCCAGGCGTCATATTCGAAAGAAATTTTTGCAACGAATAGTCTACCGCTTTGCGATGAGGAAACATTACTCACACCGGGCCGAATCGAATAGGGCTCAGCGAAGGCAGTTCCAGCCTCGCCGCGCGTGGCATTACACGCCAGAAGAGTTATTGCTTCCAGATCACACTTATCCTGGAATCTTCTAAGAGCAGAGAACTGCTCTTTCGTCCGCGATAGGCGAATCCCATCCATATTAAGCCGCAACCAGTTCTTTCAGTAATTCGTCGGTTTCGTCAGTGTCGAGGATTCCAATATTCCAATCGGGTTTTGATACGCTGAACTTCATCTCCGAGCAAGTGCTCAGCTCCACGTCTTCATCGACAAACACCACGACAGTGCTACCACAATGTGAAGGTAGTCGCGCTTCAAGATCTCGATAATTGTGGCGTGCCTCGTCTGGTTGCGCTTTCAGACGAATTAAATTGTCCATCGCCCTGTCTTGAATTTGGCCGCTTTCCCATCTCTTTACACTGGCACTGCCTACTCCAAGGTATTCGGCAAATTCAACTTGGTTCATATCGAGTCGGATGCGTAGATCGCGAATTTCATCTCCAACAAGGAGTCCATGTTCGCGCCGATAGGCATCTGAAACAGCACGCGTGAATTCGCCGCTTTGGCTATTCAAGATCGTTTGATAGCCACAGTAATCACATTCCACTCCAGTAACAATGACCTGGAAGTCTTCGCCATTTCTGGTTCCAGTCTGCTTGACTGGACGAACTATTAAATCTCCCTTGCAGCACTCAGGGCAACTTGTAACCCTAGTCGGCATATTCATTACTTCTCCTAGGAACGCAGTGGAATATCACGATGAAACGAATGCAGCACGAGGCATGCCATCTTATCGTTCCCCGTTAAAGAGAATTTCAGATAAATCTCCCCAAACTCTGTTGAGTTCCAAACAAACGCATACATACGATTTCCTGGGTAGGTGCCATTTGAGAAATCATCGGGCGGTTGTGGTCCCCTTCGACATTTCGCTGTAATCTCATTCAGGGCCTGTTCTAGTGCGGCGAGACGGTTGCCGAATTCATAGAGTTCCAACTCCACGAACTGCGCCTCCACCTTTGGCCCGTGGAGCAGAAAATCCTCACGATAGCGCAGGACTTTTTTCGCAGCTGCAATCGCCTCCTCTGAAGAGTATCCATCGGAAGGCTTGGGATCCCTTAACAGTATCATTTGATTCCAGCCACGTCAATCCGGTTGCACCACTGATTTTATCCTACTGCAACTCTTTGGTAACACTGTCGTTAGTTATATTGAGCCGTTGACGCTGGTCTTCTTGTGCCTGAATTCTACTCTGAGCGCATTATTGTAGCAATTCCACAATCGCCCAGGCATGATCGGTGAGGCCAGCCTCCATTGCTGGAGTCGAATGTAGGGTTTTATGGACTCTGCAAAAATTGTAGAATGCGAACCATAAATTATACGCAGACTCAAGGTTATCCCATTTCTTTGAAAATGCATTGGTTAACCGTGTCATGCGCCGCATTCCCATGCGGATTGAAAGATTCTGGCGCTCGATATGCGATGTGCAGATGCGCCGTTTGTCAGGGTTTCCTATGATCCTGACTGGGACTGCATCCACAACCTCGCCTGGGCTGTAACGCTGCTCGCCTTCGCGGGGAGAAGAGTAGACCTTGACCAATTGAGCAAAACTGACGCGGCCTGCAAGGTGATTCTTGACGGCTCTAACATAGGATTTGAAGCCATCGCTCGTGAGTTGGTAAGGATCGCTCGACGTCGCCCACGCTAGTTTTGCAATGAAGTGTTCCGTGGAGGGAGTGTTGCGCTTGCCTAGGTAGTGCGTGAGAATCAGCTTTGTATTGCGCTCCATCGCAACGAAGCAATAGGCGTCGCCGATCTCTGCAAACTGCGAATCATAGGCATTCTTGTGGTTTTCCTTCTTGCCTACGTAGCCCCAAATCTCGTCTACTTCCACGTCGTGCACCCGGATGCCTTGGAGCTTCCCTTCCATGAGCTTTTCGCAGCGTTCCCCAGCGAGTACCAGTAACCGGAGAATCGTGTCCCGATGCACGCCAGTTACGCGCTCTGCGCTGCGGATGCTCATTCCCTCTAGGAGCAATTGCAGGATGCTTACAGCCTTATCAACGGGAAGGCGCATTTCGTCTAGCGGATGCTCGTGATCTTCGGTGTAGGTCTTGCTGCATTGATTACAACGGAAGCGTTGAAGGCCGTTTCTGTGCTTTCCGAACCGTCTGCATTGAGTCTGGCAATTGTGGCAGGTCACTGTGGTTTTCCCCTTGAGTCCCACAGCGTTTGGCCGGATAATGAGTTTGCGGGTTCATCGCGGCTTCGGCTGTGGTGGATTCTGACCCCGGTGCACTGTTAGCGCAGTGGCCGGGGTTTTCTATTGCTCCTTAACGTTATACTTGCTCGTGCATGTAGTCAAGATATTTCTTGCATTCTTTCTCGGGCAAGTGTAAAATTTCTGATTATGTCGAATAAACCTCTCACTCTGACCTCTCAGGCTGCAAAGAATCTTTCGCGTCTTGGCGCTTCCAAGGGCGGAACAGCACGCGCCAGTGCGCTCACCCCGGAACAGAGAAGTGAGATCGCGAGACAAGCGGTAACGAAGCGATGGCAAAACGAAGGAAAGACTGTTCCGCTGATAGCCCAGTACGGTGCCTCAGATCGCCCCCTTCGCATTGGATCAATTGAAATACCGTGCTACGTTCTCGCAGATGGCACTCGCGTGCTTGCACAGCGTGGCTTACAGAGCAGCATTGGCATGTCAGAAGGGGGCGGTCAGCGCGGCGCGCGGAGAATTGCCGAATTTATGTCTCGTTTGCAGTTAAAGGGCGTAGATATCAAGGACTTAATCGTGCGCCTGAATTCTCCAATTCGATTCGTCCCGCCTCATGGTGGGAACCCGGCGGATGGGTACGAAGCCCAAATACTTCCTGATATTTGCGCGGTAATTATCAACGCGGATCAAAAAGGAAAACTAGACGCTCGGCTAAAGCGCTTGGCAGAACGTGCAGCGATTCTTCAGCATGGGTGGGCGATTGTCGGAATCATTGCGCTTGTCGATGAGGCTACTGGTTATCAAGACGCTCGTCAGCGCGATGCACTCGCACGCATATTAGAAAAGTTCGTAGCAAAAGAACTGCGTCCATATCTCCCGACATTCCCCCTCGAATTTTACCGTCAGATATATCGGCTAAATGGATGGGATTATGACGAAAGTTCTGCTCGCCCCGGTGTTGTAGGACATTGGACAAATAACGTCATCTACAAGCGATTGGCTCCCGGAGTCTGGCAGGAACTTGATCGTCTCACGCCCCGCGATGCAACTGGACGGCTGAAGCACAAACTGTTTCAGCGCCTCACTGAAGATATTGGACTAGCCAAACTAGATAAGCATTTTGCTGCGGTATTGATGCTGATGAAATACTCACCGAATTGGAAGGTATTCATGGACCGACTAGACCACGAGTTTCCTCAATGGGGAGATAACCTCATGCTACCTTTCCCGGACGATTACACTCCCCCGCCGGAGTTGACAGCGTGACCAACTGGAGGCCTTACCTTTCTAGGCCTCCACCAAGTCAGCAACGCACTAATAGGACACTACCCATCGGCAGGATCGTCCGTGGATATCCCAAATTGTGGATTTGGGGTGTTTTCTCCGGTTTGGCGGAGCTTTTTGAGGGTTTTTCGGTACCACCAGGCCGCAGCAAGCCCGCCGACCAGCGCATAAGCCGCGGCGACAACCCCCACCTTGAGCCACCCCGAAGATTGAGAATCCGGAGTTTGCACAGACAAACAAGTATCTGATTCCGAATGACTTGCCATGCTCTTAGCTGCCTCCTGGCAATTGCCGGTGCTGCCATTATCCTGGAAGAAAATCTGGATTTTAGACGCCCGAGATTGAAATTCGATTGATTTCCAAAGGTGGGTAAAAAGATTTCGATTTTTGTATTTGCTTTCTTCTCAATCTATGCTATGGTGTATTTATTCCACTGGATGAGGCGGTTCACACCGTGCTCCTTCAGTAGGAAGTAGTTTGCGTCACTGGCCTCCCGGCACGAACAGCTAGACCGTTCGTGCCGTCTTTTTTTTTGTGTCGGAGGAATGCGTCGCATAATCAAAACGGCCAACCCCGCGTCGCCGCCGTTCCGCTTTATTCCAGATCCGGATAAAATGACATCCAGAGAGGTTCTATGAAGCACCTGATACAGAGCCGTTGGGCGCTGGGCCTGGCGGTTTTCGCGCTAACGGCTGCGAGCTATGCGCAGTGGTCCAACCCGGCCGGAGATGTGCCCGCGTACCACCCCTCGGCGCCGCTGAGAGTAAGCGCGCTGCCGCCGATCATGTCGGGCGCCAGGCTGACCGGGGAGAACTTCCGTTATCCGTGGCAGGTGCACGTCTACCAGCAGGTAGCAAAGGTAAGCAGCGTGGTTTACCAGTTGCCCTGTAACTGCCGCTGCGATCGCGCGTTAGGGCATACCAGCCTACGCAGTTGCTTCGAGGGGCTGCACGGGACCGAGTGCTCGACCTGCGCCCAGGAGGGGTTCTTCGCTTACCAGCAAACAAAGCTGGGCAAGACGCCTGCGCAGATCCGGGCCGCGATTGCCAGGCACGAGTACGAGAAGATCGACCTCGACAAACAGTAGTGCGCGATTAACGACGAGGCCTTCTTCAGCAAAGCTGTAACAAGCGTAGAATGGTAGTAGCAGCACGAGCCAGTTGGCCCGGCTCGCACCTGAAGGTATTTGGGGGCGTCACGGTTTCGACGGGATCGATTGCGGCTAAGGAGACATGTCGGGGTGTGGGCACCCGTAATCGCCTGCAAAACAAAAGTTGCCAACGATAATCTGGCACTTGCAGCTTAATTAAATAAGCTGCCGTCTTCCACGGCTTCGCCTATGGGCTGTGAGCGGACGTCATACAGTAGGCTGGCGTAAGCAGCTCGGTCCGTGTTGCCTGCGCGAGATCATCGGACTAGTTCCCGGCGTATCTTGTCCGTTCTGAGTTTCGGGGGCGAATCCAAAAGGAAGCGGACAAAGCATGAACTCTCCTGGCTGACAGCGATTTCGGACGCGGGTTCGACTCCCGCCGCCTCCACCAATTCTCTATTTATTATCAGCAAGTTACCGACCACCTAAATGTGTAGCAGACAATTTACCAATTTCCAGCCTTCATCCGCGCCCGCAGGCATCAAATTTTGCCTGCAGGCCGCAAAACAGAATCTGCGGCCTGCCGGACTGTTTCCAATTAGCTCCCTACATCTCCTCACCTCAGCACCGTCAGGTAGGCTCGCCGGTTTCGCTGGTCGGTGCCCTAAAGCCGCCACACCGCGCGCCCCTGCCCTGGCGGAACTTCTCGCGCTCTTCGGGCGTCATCCGCTCCCAGACTTCCGCGGTTACCCTTCGGGATCTTGAGCGGCCAGGATCACCTCCACGGCCGCCCCAGCTTCCAAACAGAATCCGGCAGAGAACCAGCAGTCCGAGAGCCTGCCAGAAGGTAATCGGGTGCCATCCAAACATCGCCGGAACCAGCCAGTTCCACAAATGCTGCACTACTTCACCACAAATCGCCACCAGAAGCACGATCGCCGGCGGAGCCACAAAAAAGATCCATTTCTTCATTTCGAATTCCTCAATTCCTCAAAAACTCGTTGTGAATGCTTTGCAGTCGGTGGCGAAGATGAAGCACTGCATACCGCTTGCGCGACAGCAGCGTATTCACGCTCACCCCGGTTTTTGCTGACAACTCCTTGAAGCTCAGCCCCTCCATTTCGTGGGCGACAAATACCTGCGCTGCTCGTCGGGTAATTCGCCAAGCGCAAGTTCCAGCTCATCCAGAAGCACGCTGCGAACATAAAGCGCTTCCGGCCCGGCATCGGGTGATGGCAACAGGTCTTCAATCTCCAGCAACTCGCCGTCTTCAAATCCCGCCGCTGCATCCGTGAAGTTCACCGGTTTCTTTTTGCGAAAAAGATCGGTGATCCGATTACGCGCGACACGAAAAAGCCAGCCGGTCACAAAGTCAATCGGTGTCAGCAGGCGATGAGCCTCTACCAGTTCGCAGAACACTTCTTGCAAAAGATCGTCCACGTCTTCTTCGTTCGGCACCCGCCTGCGGATGAAATTGCGTAGCCGTGGCCGTTGCTCCGCGATGACTTCGGCGATTTGACGGTCTTGCTCGATCATCGAAATCACGCTCATGGCTCATCCATCTATTCCCCTGGACGAACGGCGAACGTAAATATTGTAGTGATTCCAGCACAATTACTTTTGAAGCGGAAATGCAGTGGCAAGCGACAGCAGCGATCGCTTTTCAAGAAATGTTTTGCCTCGAGGCCAACACGCGCGGATATTCACTTGACCGTGCAGTCTCACATCAGGCGAGCCCGCGCGATCTCCTCATTGTGCGTTTGCCGAGCCGAGAGCCAGGAAGACCTCGTCGAGAGCATTTTGCCACGACGCGAGGCGGACGCCAAAGCGGTCGTATAGTTTCTGGTTTGACAGCACAGAATTGCGAGGCCGCTTAGCGGGAGTGGGATAGTCCTTTGTGGCCAGCGGGGTGAGTTCAGGGGACTTCGCCTGCAGATTCCTCGCCGCTCGCTCAAAGATGGCCTTCGCAAAACCAAACCATGTAGTGGAGTCTCCGCATGTCATTTGGTACAGCCCCGCCCAATCCTGGGTTGAGCCAAATTTTCCGGCCAGGACGCCTTCGGTAATCCTGCGCGTTGCATTCGCCAGTTCGATCGAGGTGGTCGGCGAGCCAAACTGATCGTCGACGATCGAGAGATGGTCGCGTTCGCGGCCAAGGCGCAGCATCGTGAGCAGAAAATTGTTTCCGTGCGGGCCGTAGACCCAGCTGGTGCGAAATGTAAGAAAGCGGCCACCGACATTTTGAATCGCCTGCTCGCCTGCGAGCTTGCTTTCGCCGTAAACGTTCAGCGGGTTGGGTTCATCGGTCTCAACCCAGGGCCGCTCCTTTTGTCCGTTGAATACATAGTCAGTGGAATAGTGAACGAACAATGCATCGAGCTTGAGAGCCTCTTCAGCGAGCACACGGGGAGCGGTAGCGTTGATCGCCATCGCCACATCTGGTTGGGATTCGGCGCGATCGACGGCTGTGTATGCGGCCGCATTCAGAATCACATTGGGCTGGACGCGGCGGACCAGTGCGCGAGTTTGTCCCTCATCGGCAAGATCGACGGATTCGAGATCGACAGCGACCATGGAACCGAAGCCCGCAAAACTGCGTTGGAGCTCCAGGCCTACCTGTCCGGCAGCGCCAACGATGAGAATGCGCGGTTGTTCTGTCATGTGGGAGAAGCTCCGGGAGACACACTAGTCGCTCATTGCATTCTACCGATCCTTTCCCCCTGCTATGCAATAGTGGCCTTGGTTCGCAGAGAATTTCTAAAGGACTCCTTTTCCAAAACCGCTCTTACCGCAACCGTGGCTCAATCGAGATATGATGAGAAACCGTAAGCTATAGTTTGATTCGCTGGAGCGAAAGGGCAAGAACGTGGCAGGGAAACTGGAACTGATGCTGGGGCCTATGAGGAGTAACAAGACCGCGGAGTTGTTGCGGCGCGCAGAGATGCGTCGGCAGTACGCGAGTCAATATGTGCTGGTTCTCAAGCCCAGCGACGACACCAAGGGCGGTCCGGGCGTAGTCGAGAGCCGGAATCCAAACGGCCACGGCAAGATGAACGCGCTGGAATTCATATCGCAGAACCCATGGGAGGTTCTGAAGGCCATCGCCCAGAGAGAAAAGGAAATTGGCAAAAAGGTGGAGTGCATCGCCATCGATGAGGGCCAGTTCGTGGAGGAGTTGTTCCTTTTCACGCGCCACCTGCTCGACGCCAATCACGACGTCCTCATCGCAGGCCTCGACCTCGACTTTCGCGCGCTTCCCTTTGGAGAGGTGCTGAACCTGACCTGGCTGGTAAACGCGTACGGCGGCAGCATTACCGAGTGCATGGCCTACTGCAGTTGCGGGAATCGCGCGCTCTACTCGCAGCGCCTGATCGAGGGAAAGCCGGCGCCCTACGACAGCCCTGTGAAAATGCCGGGGGACTCCTATGAGCCGCGCTGCGCAGAGCATTTTGTGCTGCCGGGAAAACCGCACTGACGCGGCAAAAGCCGCTAGCGCCGCGTTTCCCGTGCCCCTCCATCCTCCCGCGCGGGCGCTGCTAAACTAGAGACTCATGATCCTCCCGTTTGTCCGCGATGTTTTTGCGGAGCTGGAGCACTCTTCGGGATTTGAGCGCATAGTCAGGCACCTGAGCCTGGGTGCGGGCCGGAGACGTGTGTCCGGGCTGACAGCGACGGCTCGGGCGCTCTACGTTCCCCTGATGGCGCGGGCGGCCAAGCAGCCGGTGATCGTGGTGGTGGCTGATAACAAGGCCGCAGAAGCGCTGGAGCCGATGCTCAAGGCCGGCTGCGAGCTCACCGGCGCTGTCGATCCGACTCGCATAGTACGCCTCCCTGCTCATGATGTCCTTCCCTTCGAAAATCTTTCCCCACATCCCGACGTACAGGAACAGCGGGCGGCGGCTTTATGGAAGCTGGTAACCGGCGCCGTAGACATCCTGATTGCGCCGGTGGAGTCGGCGGCGCTCAAGCTCTTTGACCGCGAGTATTACGCCGGGCTGGCGGTCCAGTTGCGGCGCGGAGAAGAGGTGGACGTCGAAGTACTCACTGGCCATCTGGCCGCCGTGGGCTATACGCAGATGGACCTGGTCGAGATGCCGGGGCAGTTTACGCGGCGTGGTGGAATTCTCGATGTTTATTCTCCCGAGCACGACCGCCCGGTGCGCATCGAGTTCTTCGGCGACGAGATTGAGACCATTCGCAAATTCGATCCGGAGACGCAGCGCTCGCAGTCGGGCCTTGACGAGACACAACTGCTGCCGCTCACCGAGACACCGGTAACAGAACGGCTGCTGGCCGCGGTGCATGCACGGCTAAGCCGCCAGCGCGTGGAAGGCCCAGGCACGGATGAAGACGAAGAGATGGCCGCCGACTTGGCGGCTACCGGCGGCGTAAGCGTGTTTCCGGGTTGGGAATTTTTCAGCGCCGTGGCCGGCGCGGAAAAGTCGCTCCTGTCTCTCTCGCCCAAATGCGCGCTCTTTGTGGATGAGCCGGCGATGGTGCGCAACCAGATCGACCGCTGGTGGAACAAGGTGGAACAGGGGCACGAGCGGTCAGGCATCGGATCGCTGATCAGGCCCGAGGACATCTATCTGCGGCCTGAGATATTGCAGGCTCAGCTTCAATCGCACATGGGATTCGATCTCGATCAGCTTGGCGCGATCGACGTTCTGGATGAAGACACCACACTGGGCGAGATCGAACTTAATACCCGGCCGACGCTCAGATTTCACGGATCGATTCCGGCACTCACCCAGCAACTCAAAACCCTGATGCTGACGGAGACGCGAATCGTCCTCGCCGCCCCGAACCAGGGCGACGTTGAACGGCTCGCAACCGTGCTGCGCGAATACCAGATCCCGTACCGGCTTGGCAGCCGCACCATGCGGCCCGGCGGCGAGACAGTGCTCGACGAAGCGAGTTACATGGCCGGCGACCTGCGCGTGCCGGTCATCGTACGAACGCCGCTTTCTGCAGGCGTGAGCTTTTCCGACGTCAATCTGGTCTTGTTCGGAGCGAATGACCTGTCGGACGAAGCCGATGTAGCCGCCCGGCCCGAGCCGAAGCGATCGAAGACGGCAGCGTTTGTTTCCGATTTCCGCGACCTGGGTATCGGCGACTACGTCGTGCACGTGGAGCATGGCATTGCGCAGTATCAGGGCCTAAAGGAAATTGTGCAGGATGGGCTCTCCGTCGAGTTCATGATTCTGGAGTTTGCTGAAGCTGCAAAATTATATGTGCCTCTAACTCGCCTGGATCTTATCCAGAAATACCGCTCTACAGATGCAGGCCCGGCGCCAGTACTCAACAGGCTTGGCTCGCAGCAGTGGGCCAAGACCAAGGCGCGTGTCCGCAAGGCCATGCAAGACATGACCGGCGAGTTATTGAAGTTGTACGCCGAGCGAACCACCGCGCAGGGAACAGCCTTCTCGAAAGACAACGACTTTCAGCGCGAGTTTGAAGGATCGTTCGATTACAACGAGACCGACGACCAGTTATCCGCGATCCACGCCATCAAGTACGACATGGAATCCACAACGCCGATGGACCGCCTGTTATGTGGCGATGTAGGCTACGGAAAAACTGAAGTCGCGATGCGCGCGGCATTCAAAGCTGTGCAAGACGGCAAGCAGGTAGCCGTTCTGACGCCAACAACGGTTCTCAGCTTTCAGCATTTCGAGACGTTCAAGAAAAGGTTCGCGCAGTTCCCTATAAATATCGAAATGATCTCTCGGTTCCGTACACCGAAGGAACAGAAGCTGATCGTAGAGCAGGTGGAGACGGGCAAGGTAGACATCCTCATCGGCACGCATCGCCTGCTTTCCAAAGACATCAAGTTTCAGGACCTCGGCCTCCTGGTCGTCGACGAGGAGCAGCGCTTCGGCGTCCGGCATAAAGAACGGCTCAAGCAGATGCGGAAGGAGATCGACGTGCTCGCGATGAGCGCCACGCCGATTCCGCGCACACTGCACATGTCGCTGGTCGGCCTGCGCGACATGTGCGTGATCGAAACGCCGCCCAAGGACCGCATGGCGATTCAAACGGTTGTGGCCAAGTTCGACGAGAAGATCGTGCGCTCGGCAGTAGAGGTGGAGCTCGAGCGTGGCGGACAGGTGTACTTCGTGCACAACCGCGTTGAGTCCATCTATGAAATCGCATCCAGAATCCAAGAACTGGTTCCTTCCGCGCGCGTTGCCGTAGGTCATGGACAGATGAGCGAAACAGAGTTGGAGCGGGTAATGCTTGCCTTCATGAGTCACGAATACGACGTGCTCGTGGCGACCACTATCATCGAGAACGGCCTCGACATTCCGCTGGCAAATACCATCCTCATCAACCGCGCAGACAGGCACGGGCTCAGCGAGTTATATCAGTTGCGTGGCCGCGTAGGTCGTTCGAACCGGCGCGCTTATGCGTACTTGCTTATTCCGCCTGAGAACGAGTTGACCGAGATTGCGCGCAGAAGGCTCGCGGCGTTGAAAGAATTCAGCGACTTGGGCGCCGGCTTCAAAATTGCCGCGCTGGACCTTGAGTTGCGCGGCGCGGGCAATATGCTGGGCGGCGAGCAGAGCGGACACATTGAGGCGGTAGGATTCGAGCTCTATACATCGATGCTTGAGGCAGCGGTTAAGGAGATGAAGGGCGAGAGCAGCCAGGAGCGGCCGGCTACGCAACTGAGCCTGGGCATTGCACTCCGCGTCGACGAGAGCTATGTGCCGGAAGAAAACCAGCGGCTGAGGCTCTACAAGAAAATCGCGGGAGCGGCCAGCGAGGCGGCAGTGGACGAAGTACGCGCAGAGATGGAAGACCGCTATGGCCCGCCGCCCGATGCGACCGTGTACCTGCTTGAAGCCGCACGCGTGCGCCTCGAATGTGAGCGGATGGGCATCGCGCAAATCGACCGCAAGCGCAGCGAGCTGCAAATCCGCTTCATGGAGAACGCGACGGTCGATCCGCAGCACCTGATGCGGCTGGTCGCGAGGAACGCTAAGCGGGGCGCACAGTTCACTCCGCAGGGATTGCTGAAATTCCCTTTGGCTGCCACGCGTCCCGACGAAGTTCTGCTTGAAATTCACGAGTTACTTGAAAACCTGGCCCCGGCGCCGGTTGGCGCATAAGCATCCAGCCTGGGCACTGAAAGGAAATATGAAAAGAGTAATTGCCACAATTGCGATCGGAGCTTGTATGTCCGTTGGAATTACTGCGCATGCTGCTACGGAGAACTGGAATCAGCAGTTCGCGAGTGTCTCCGATCAGTACTTCGACCAGGTGTACTTTCATTACGGCCCGACCAACGGGACGCTCGTCGGCTATCACCAGTACGATACGCAACTGGAAGATTTCTCGCGCAAAAACATCGACGCGGAGATCGCGGCGCTTAAGAGCTTTGAGCAGCGCATCGAGGCGATTCATCCCGATGCTACCGCTGCGGACTTTGTACCGCGAAGCGACCGCGAAATTGTGCTTGCGACCATCCGTTCGCAGCTCCTGACGCTGGAGACGATTCGCCCATGGGAAAAGAACGCGGACAACTACTCAAGCACCTGCGCGAACGGTGCATTTGTGCTGATGGAGCGAAAGTTCGCTTCGCCGGACGAGCGCTTGCGCTCACTGATCGCGCGGGAAAGGCAGATGCCTGCGCTCCTCAACGAGGCGCGCGTAAACCTGAAGAATCCACCGCACATCTTTACCGAGATTGCCATCGAGCAGCTGCCGGACATCATCAGTTTCTTCGAGCATGATGTGCCGTTGGCCTTTGCCGACGCCAAAGACCCAGCGCTGAAATCCGAGTTTACGCAAACGAATGCCTCTGTAATTGCAGGCCTCAAGAGTTATCTCAACTGGCTGAAAACCGACCTGCTGGCACGTTCAAACGGAGATTTTCGCATCGGTGCGCAGACGTTCAGTGCAAAGTTGAAGTACGACGAGATGGTGGACATTCCTCTGGACAAGCTGCTCGAGATCGCATGGGCCGATATGCGTAAGAATCAGGAGCACTTCAAGCAGGTTGCGCATGAGCTTGAACCGGACAAAGAGCCAAGCGCCGTGCTCGAGGAGCTGGGTGACAATCATCCCGCACCCGGCCAGTTGATGAATGCGTTTCGCGCTACGTTTGATGGATTGGTCGGATTCATTCGCACGCATCATATTCTGACCATCCCTTCAGATGTGCGGCCGATTGTCGAAGAAACGCCGCCGTTCATGCGCGCCACGACCTTTGCCAGCATGGACACGCCGGGGCCGTTCGAGACGCATGCGACCGAGGCTTACTTCAACGTGACGCTTCCCGACAAGTCGATGACACCTGCCCAGGTGGAAGGCTATATGCATTCCTTCAACATCGGTACTGTGATTTCGACTGCGGTACACGAGGCTTATCCGGGACATTATGTGCAATTCCTGTGGCTGCCCCAGGCGCCAAGCAAAGTGCGCAAGCTGCTGGGCGCGAATACCGACGTCGAAGGGTGGGCACACTACACCGAGCAGATGATGCTGGACGAAGGCTACGGCCAGTCCGGCGCCGGTGCGAAGGATGAACGCGAGGCAAAGTTTCTACGCCTGGGACAGTTACAAGACGCTTTGCTGCGCAACGCGCGTTTCATCGTCGGCATTCAGATGCACACAGGCAAGATGAGCATCGAGCAGGCCGAAGAGTTTTTCCAAAAGGAAGGTTACCAGTCAAAAGAAACGGCGATTGTAGAAACGAAACGCGGAGCCGGCGATCCGACTTACCTCTATTACACGCTCGGCAAGCTCGAGATCATGAAGCTGCGCGAAGACGTGAAGAAGAAAGAGGGCGCGGCCTTCTCACTGGAAAAGTTTCACGATGACTTTTTGAGGCAGGGTTTTCCACCAATCAAAATTGTGCGGGAATCAATGCTGGGGGACGACTCGCCGACGCTTTAAGGAACCTCTGAAGAACTCCCCGATCCACAACTGAAGCGGGTAGTGTGGAGTAAGGAGATCGATCACAGATGCGGCAGCTTACGTTGGCCCAGCAAGCAGAGTTTCAACGCTACTCGAAGAAGACCCGGCGCGAGCAGTTTCTTGAAGAGATGGACGCGGTCATGCCCTGGGCCGAGTTACACGCGCTCGTGGCTCCGCACTATTCGAAGGGCGAAATGGGCCGCAAGCCGGTTGGTCTTGAGATCATGCTGCGCGTGTACTTCTTGCAGCAGTGGTTCGCGCTTTCTGATCCAGCAGTCGAAGATGCGCTGTATGAATCGCCGGTGCTGCGGCGCTTTGCCGGCATCGATCTGGGCCGTGCGCCGGCACCGGATGAGACGACGATCTTGAACTTCCGCCACCTGCTGGAAGAGCACGAGCTTGGCGGCCAGATGCTGGATGCGGTGAACCTGTATCTGTCCAGCCGTGGCATCCGCATCACGACCGGAACCATCGTCGACGCGACCATCATCCACGCGCCTTCGTCGACGAAGAACGAGAACAAGGCGCGCGATCCGGAGATGCATCAGACGCGCAAAGGCCACCAGTGGTATTTCGGCGCCAAGGCGCACATCGGTGTGGATTCCCGAGAAGGCGTTGTACATTCGGTGTGCACCAGCGCGGCCAGCGTTTCCGATGTTCACATGCTGCCGGATCTTTTACACGGCGACGAGAAGAAGGTGTGGGGCGACGCAGGTTATCAGGGTCAGACCGAGGCGATTCATCAAGCCGCGCCCGCCGCGCAGGACATGACCAGCCGTCGCGTGAAAACGAAGTCGGGCGTGGATGAAGTGGAGAAGCGCAAGAACCGGACCAAGGCGCGTGTGCGCGCCAAGGTGGAGTGGCCGTTCCGTGTGCTGAAGCGCGTCTTTGGCTTTACCAAGGTGCGCTACCGCGGGTTGAAGAAGAACCACGAATGGCTGTGCGCGGCCTTTGCCTCGATCAACGTCTATCAACATCGCAGAAGGCTGGCGAAGGTCAACCTACAGATGGCCCCACACGGGGCGTAGTGTGTCTGCCGGAGGCCTCGTGAACCCCCGGCGGGCAAAATGAGTCGCTGAATAGCCGCCAAAATCAGCTCTCGTTGAGCGGATACGGCAAGACGACTGCCGCGCGACTTATAACTCGGCGATTTTCAGAGGTTCCTTAGCTTTATAACTTCTCACCCAACATCTTTTCTAAGTGAGTTAGCGAGTTAGCAGGTGAGTTAGTTGGCCTGCTAACTCGCTTTTCTTATGCCTTCCACTTAATATTGCAGCCGATGGAAGGACTCTGGTCCGCGGGAACCTGCGTGCCGGCTAACACTGTGTCGATGGCTCCACGGAGGTCTTCTCCAGTAACTGGGACACCGTTGCTTGGGCGGCTTGAGTCGAACTGGCCGCGATAAACCAGCCGGAAGTCGCCGTCGAAGAGATAAAAGTCCGGTGTGCACGCGGCATCGTAGGCATGAGCCGCTGACTGCGTCTCGTCATAGAGATACGGGAAGTCGAAGCCGAACGTCTCCGCCTGTTGCTTGAGTCCGGCAGGGCCGTCAGCGGGGTGGGTAGTCACGTCGTTCGAACTGATGGCGACGATGCTCAAAGATTGACCCGCATAGTCCTTGCCCATCTTCGCCAAGTCCTTTTCAATGTGCTTCACGAACGGGCAATGTGCGCAGATGAACATGACCAGCAGCGCCTTCTTACCGCGAAAATCGTCGCGGTGGACGGTCTTGCCGCTCACCACGTCGGTGAGCGCGAAGTCGGGAGCGATGGTTCCCAGTGCGAGCATGGTAGATGCAGTTTGTGCCATGGAAATTTCTCCTCTAGAAGAGTGGAGTCTGCCGGCCAGATGTTGCGAGGCCGAAGTGTTCGTAAGCAAGGCGCGTAGCCACGCGGCCTCGCGGGGTGCGATCGAGAAAGCCGATCTGGATGAGGAAAGGCTCGTAGACTTCTTCGAGTGCGTCTTCCTCTTCAGCGAGCGTTGCCGCCAGAGTGCCCAGGCCAACCGGCCCGCCATCGTACTTCTGAATAATCGTAAGCAGCAGCCGGCGGTCGATTTCGTCGAAGCCGTGGGCGTCCACCTCAAGCATGGTGAGAGCGGCATTGGCGGTCGGCCTGTCGATCGAGCCCGAGCCGCGGACCTGTGCGTAGTCGCGAACGCGGCGCAGCAGCCGGTTGGCAATGCGCGGTGTTCCGCGAGAGCGCAGCGCAATCTCCGCTGCCCCATCCTGGTCGATAGGAATTTGCATCACTTCCGCGGAGCGGGTAACGATGAAGCGAAGTTCCTCTTCCGTATAGAACTCGAGTCGCAGTAGAATCCCGAACCGCGACCTCAGGGGCGAGGAAAGCAGCCCAGGCCTGGTAGTGGCGCCGATAAAGGTAAACGGGCGAATCTCCATCACGTGCGTGCGCGCCGCGGGACCCTGACCGATGATGATGTCCAGCTTGTAGTCTTCAAGCGCGGTGTAGAGCTTTTCTTCGAGCACCGGCTGCATGCGGTGGATTTCGTCAAGAAACAGCACTTGCCGTTCGCGCAAATTGGTGAGGATGGCGGTCAGATCGCCCTGGATCTGCAGAGCCGGGCCCGACGTTTGCTGGAAGCCCACGTCCAGCTCATTGGCAATAATGGTGGCGAGAGTGGTCTTGCCCAGGCCCGGCGGTCCAAAGAGCAGCACATGATCGAGGGCCTCGCCGCGGGATTTGGCAGCCTCCAGCGCGATCGCAAGCTGTTCTTTGGCCTTCGACTGGCCGATGAATTCGCCGAGCCAGCGTGGACGCAGTTTAAGTTCAAAGCCCTGCTCTTCGTCCGCGCGGGCGGCGCTGACAAGACGGTCCGGTGTGTTGTCGCGGGCGATGACCATGCTGAGGAGAAGTGTAGCGGGTGATGGCCGCTTGGGCAAAGTGTCCGATCAACTTCCAGAGTTCGGTTACATTCGCGAGTCTCCTTTGGCGGCAGGTTAGCTCAGGCTAGCTACGCCGGAACTCGCACCTCCGGCCAGTAGCGGAAGGAACGGAAGTTGGCTTTACCTGAGCCATAGGCGCACAGGGCTGGACGGACATCGAGGAAACCGCCCAGAACGTTGTGATCCATACCAGAGATTTCGGCGGATTCCTCCGTGCGGCGCCATGGCTTGCCGGGAAGCTTGTAGTAGAAGTCGATCTCCTGCCGGTCATTGACGATGCGGAAAGTTGCGCGAGTAGCACCTTTTTCCTGGTGGGAGTGAGTGCTACCACTCGCGAGCCGAGCGGCGATGCCTTCTGGAGAAAGCGTGATGCCCGTGGAGTGCTCCGAATTGTAGAACAGCAGCAAGCCCGCCACGCAATCTTGTTCCATTTCAACATCGACTTCGACCGTGTACGAGTGGCCTCCGACTGGAGTAGTGAGAACTGTGGTCTCGGCCAAAGTTTTGCCTCCTGCCTCCAGAGTGAGCATCCCAGATCCTGTCTTGAAGCGAGTTGGATCAAATTCGTGCCAGAAGCCCCATTGCAGGCCGAGGTCAGGGGTGGTGAAGTCGTCAGACGGGTCGAGGAACGGCTGCTGAGATGAGCCGGGCACTGGCAAGGGAATGGCCGAGTCGGCAGTGACGCCCGCGGGAAGCCTGAACCAGCCATCGGGTGTCCATTCGACGGGCAACAGCAGGAGTTGGCGGCCGAGCGCGCGGTAACCATTCTCATAGGCGTGGACTGTCATATACCACTTGCCATCCGGCGTATCCACCAAGCGGCCATGGCCGAGCGAGAGCCAGCGGTCGTCGCGGGATCCGGTACGGACAATTGGATTGTACGGTGAGAACTCCCAGGGTCCGTCGGCATGGCGGCTGCGTGCGGAGACGACGGCATGGCTCGTGCCGGGGCCAGCCGTTCCGCCCTCAGCAACATTCATATAAAAATTGCCGTTGTGCTCAATGACTTTTGGACCTTCCAGGCAGGTGCACTCCATGCGCGAGTTGGCAGGCATCGGCCAGGGATCGAGCACCGTCCTCGGTGGCGCCTTCACAGACAGACCATCGGAGTTGAGCTCGGCCATCCTGCCGCCGGCCATGTAAAGAAAGCGCCTGCCGTTTTCAGCAATGTGGGCGGGGTCGATGGCCCTAATCCCCAAATCGATGGGCTCGCTCCACGGACCGGTGGGGTGATCGGCATGCACAACCTGGAGGTGGCCCGCGGCCGGGAAATAGAGGTAGAAATGGTTCCGATACTCGCAGAGGTAAGGAGCCCAGACCGTGCCGTAATAGCGATGAAGCGCTGCGGCAACCGGCCGCCAGTTGATGAGATCGGTCGAGTGCCAGATCAGGAGCCCAGGGGCGTAATCGAAACTCGAGTGAGTCAGGTAGAAGTCATTGCCTATGCGGATGGGACTTCCGTCGGGGTGATCGCCACCGAGAATTGGGTTGCGATAGAAGCCAGACGATTGAGCCGGCGAGAAGCGTGATTGTAAGGCTACGGCGACAATAGCGGTGTTCAAAACAAACTTGCGGCGGGTAATCATGGCGGTGCAAGTGTACCTTTGGGCAGATTGAGGCGTAAAGGGATCGATTGTCCTGTTATCACACTGGCGAGACAACGAGTAGGCCGCCGGGCGCGACGTTTAGACTGGTAAGGTCCCTTGAGCATGATGACCCACCGGTTCGGAATCCTTCGCCGCTTTCGCTTCAATCTGCCGCAGCGCATAGCCGCGGGATTGCTGGCTCTTTTCCTCATCCAGGGGCTGTGGCTCACGGGGTGCCAAACGCTGACAGACCGCGACTACCAATATGCGCGCTGCGGCCGTGAGACCTGGGAGCGCCCATCCGCCCTGGCCGGCTACTTTACCACCTGCGGCAACATTCACGACGGCATTCTCGCCTATCGTCTCGCAGGCTTACCGCTCACTCTCAACTTCCTGGTCGATCTGGGTTTGGACCGGTTCCGCAAGCCCGAGGATCGTGTTGTGCAGGCCGGTGGCGAGATCAGCACATGGGAACTGCGCCACCAGATGACGCACATCCTCTTGCTCCTGCGGCTCCCGTTTCTGTTCGCCGGATGTCTGCTGGGTGGGTGCATCTGGTGGGTCACGCGGCGGCTCTACGGCAACCTGGGCGGGTACACAGCGCTGGCGCTCTTCTGCTTTTCTCCCGCAGTTCTTAAAGCGTGCGTGGCGCCGAATGCAGAGGTACTGGCGGCGTTGGGAGTCTATGGCGGCGTATACACATGCATCGGCGTGGCCCACGCCATGCAGGGGCCGCGCCAAAAATGGCGGCCGCGCATGGTGCTGCTCACGTTGCTCTTCGGCGTGGCGGCCACTGCGCACATCGCGGCATTGCCGGTAGTGGCGTTGCTGGGGCTAGTGTTGATGCTGTGGGTGGCTGAAGGGCACAGGAGCCAGGCGCTGCCTGTTGTGTTGATTGCGATCGCCGGAGCATTGGTGCTGCTGTTTGTCTGCTACGGATTTTCACCGGATGCTTTCAGCTACGTCTTCCGCTCGGCTGCTGGGTTCCTGTGGTTCTCCTGGGAACCGGCGCGGCGGTTTTTCAGCACGCTGGGCAACGCGGGGATTACGGTGGCCGCAGGCGCCGCGCTTGCACTCTACCTTGGACTCAGGCGGTCGCGCTACTTCGGCAACACAACTCCTCTGTTCTGCGCTTTGGTCTTGGTGGTGATCGTGATGACCGGCGCACAGGGAAGCCCATGGCTGTGGGCGCTGCCGTTTCTGGTCACGTTTGCGGGCGGAGTTTTTGCCGATGCGTATGAAGGTCCCCATGGACGGCTCGCGCTAGGAGCAGGCGCGGCGATTGTGCTGCTACAGGCGGTCTTCTGTCTGCTGAGTTTGCCCGGGCTCCTCTAGCTGGGTCGGTCAAGATTCATCTGAGATTTCTTCAGCCTGATCCGGTAAAAAAAAGGCCGAAAACAGCATCGCAGCAGCCGCCAAATTGAACACGAAAATCCACCCTGATAACGGAGTTTTTCAAGTCTGTCGGGCGGTCCACAAAAATTCACCATAAACTAATGAAAAATAATGACTTATTTCATCCAATCCGCCTTGCAAAAGCGCGCCTTCAGCGCGTAAAATAGAAGCACAGCTCGCGGACCCGGCCCTGCTTTCACCGGACCTTTTTTGCCGCCTTCCTGCGAGCTTAGAAAAACCCTATGGCAGACGATCAGAACCCCCAGCTCCCTCTCGAAGGTGGCACGCCTCCAAACAACGGCACGAACTATCTCCCCATGAACATCGAAGAGGAGATGCGCCGCTCTTATCTCGCCTACTCCATGTCGGTAATCGTTGGGCGCGCGCTTCCGGATGCTCGTGACGGTTTGAAGCCCGTGCATCGGCGCATTCTCACCGCCATGGACCGCGAAGGCCTGCAGCACAACAAGAGATACTCCAAGTGCGCCGGTGTGGTCGGCGAGTGCTTGAAGAAGTATCACCCGCACGGCGACTCGTCAGTGTACGACGCATTGGTGCGCATGGCGCAGCCATGGTCATTGCGATATCCGCTCGTGGATGGGCAGGGAAACTTTGGCTCGGTCGATGGCGATCCGCCGGCGGCTTATCGCTATACCGAGTGCCGCATGGAACGCATCGCCGAAGAGATGATGGCCGACATCGACATGGAAACCGTAGATATGACGCCCAACTTCGATGAGACGACCGATGAGCCCACGGTGCTCCCCACGCGGATTCCAACCCTGATCGTCAACGGGTCGAACGGTATCGCGGTGGGCATGGCCACCAACATCCCTCCCCACAATCTGACCGAGATCATCAACGCAACCATCGCCCTGGTGAAGAATCCGAACGGCGGCCTGGTTGAAGTGCTCAAGCATGTGCAGGGGCCCGACTTCCCGACTGGCGGATTTCTCTACGGCAAAACCGGCATTCCAGCCGCCTACAAGAGCGGCCGCGGGCGGTTCCTCATGCGGGCGCGCACTGCGCTTGAGAATCTCACCAAGGAACGGCAGGCAATCATCGTCACCGAAATTCCCTACCAGGTCAACAAGTCGAAGCTCATCGAGCGCATCGCCGAACTGGTAAACGAAAAGATCGTCGACGACATCGGCGACGTGCGCGACGAGAGCGATCGCGACGGAATGCGGATCGTCATCGAGCTGAAGCGCGGCGCTCAGCCTGAGATTGTGCTCAACCAGCTCTACAAGCACACATCCATGCAGGAGAGCTTCTCCATGATCTTCCTCGCGGTGCTCAACGGGCAACCGCGGGAGTTGGGTCTCGATCAGGCAATCCAGGCCTTCATCGATCATCGCGTCGACGTCGTCCAGCGGCGAACCGTCTTCCTCCTCCGCAAGGCCCGCGAGCGCGAGCACATTTTGGAAGGGCTGAAGATTGCGCTCGACAATCTGGACACCGTGATCAAAATCATTCGCGGTTCCGGCTCGAGAGCCGAGGCTCGCGAAAACCTGTATGCGTGGGGCAAAGGTAGCGAGATTGTCATCACTCTCGACCGCCTGCGCCTTCCGCACGAAGAAAATGGCCTGACCCTCCGGCAGATCGATGCAATTCTCGAACTGCAACTTTACCGGTTGACGCAACTCTCCATCGACGAGCTGCTCACCGAGTTGAAGCAAGTGCGTGAGCGCATCGCCGAGTATGAATCCATTCTGGGCAGCGAGACCAAGCTCCGCGCGGTCATCGTCAATGAGCTCGAAGAGGTTCGCGACAAGTACGGCGACGCGCGGCGCACGCAGATTCTGGACGAAAGCGCCGAGTTGCAGCTTGAAGACCTGATCGCCGACGAACAGGTTGCCGTCACGGTTAGCCACCAGGGCTACCTCAAGCGGACTCCCATCTCCATTTATCGCTCGCAGCGGCGCGGCGGCACCGGCCGCATGGGCATGAAGACGCGTGATGAGGATTTCGTCTCCCAGTTGATCGTAGACTCGACGCACGCGTTTCTGCTCTGCTTTACCAACACCGGCCGTGTGTACTGGCTCAAGGTATACGAGGTTCCGGACGTAGGTGCGGCGGGCAAGGGCAAATCAATGCAGAGCCTCCTCGACTTGCAGCAGGGCGAAAATGTGCGCGCCATTCTTCCCGTCCGCGATCTTGAAGAAGAGGGCAAGTACATCTTCTTCGCCACGCAAAAGGGCACCGTGAAGAAGACGCCACTCAAGGACTTTTCCAACGTCATGTCGCGTGGCATCATTGCCATCGGCATCGACAAAGACGATGAACTTGTGGCTGCGCGCATCACCGACGGCTCGCAGCTGGTCTTCCTGGCCACGCACCTTGGCATGGCAATCCGCTTTGACGAGTGCGACGTCCGCTCAATGGGGCGCCCGGCATACGGAGTACGCGGCATTGCGTTGGCCAAGAACGATTTCGTAGTCGGAACGGCAATCACTCCAAAGGAACATGGGGCGGGCGAGTATCGCATTCTTTCGGTGACGGAGAACGGCTTTGGCAAACGCACGGATGTGGAGCAGTACCGTTTGCAGACACGCGGCGGCAAGGGCGTCAAGAATATGGCAGTCACGCCCCGCATCGGCCGCGTCAACACCATCCAACTGGTCGACGACACGAGTGAGCTGATGGTGATCAGTCAGTTCGGGAAGATCATCCGTTGCGACACCAAGACCATCCGTGCTGCCGGACGCGCTACTCAAGGCGTGCGCATTCTGAACCTGGAGCCGGAAGACAAGGTAGCCGCCGCAGTAATCATCCCACCCGAGGAACTGAAGGACGACGAACCAACGCTGCTGCAGTGATTGCAGCGTCGGTAGACAGCAGATTGCGGCTCGCGCTACCGTGTGCTTTCCAAATCCCCGCATTGGGACATGACTGCCCAGCCGACTTAGATAGACTGCAAGATGCCTTTTAGGTCCGCTTCAACGGCACCTAAGAGATTCGCCTGAACAATGGCAAGCAACATCGGCTCCATTGTTTCGGGGCTCCCGAGACCGCCGTACTGGGCGAAAGTTTTACCGATCTTTTTCTTCTTACCCTTGACCTTGCCGGCTTCACCGTGATCGACGTCGTGCCGGAGATCAGTACGCAAATCCCGCACGTGAAGGAATGAGTCGGGCCATGATGACTGGAGCTTTGACCCTGGACCTTCCCAAAACAAGAAGTACATCGAGTCTATGAAGTTCTTGTAGTCGGCGAGATTAGTTACCTGCTGCCGTATCCGGTTTTGTGCGGCAACTGTTTTGTTGGTCGGCTTGAACAAATCTTCTCCATGCTGTGCCGAATACTTCTCGTTGACTTGGGCAAGAAGCGCCGAAACCGCTTCCGCGAGATTCTTGACGCGGCTGCTCATTCCGGCCTCAGCAATCACGGACGGATCAAAGGTGCTCGCAAGGCTGGGGGAAATCGTGAATAGCTTCCGTAGCAGTATTTCGTGTCTCAGTCGAACTCCAGATCTCACGTTGGCATTCACAGAGCTTTGGAAATTCAGGTAGTCGGAGTCGTTGGCCGCCTGGCCAAGCTCGACTTGTTTAGACAATTCTGTAAAGAATGTAGTCACAAATGATCGGAGATCACTCTCTTTCCCACTTATTTTTCCAGTTGAGACCAACCTGCATGTGAGCGTGATCAGGCTCTGAACCGCGGTCCTGGTCTTCAGAGACTTTTCTTCCGCCTGAAACGCTTTGTTCAGGATAGTAAGAGCCAAATCAAGGCGTTTCGCAATGGCCGAGGTTTTCGAAAATTTCGCTTGGTGTTCAAAGACCTTCTTTACGTCCTCAAGTCTGAGACCGACATCAAGTCCTTCAATCTCAACGGCCATCACCTTGGCGACGATGTCGAAATGCGCGTAGCGCGTGTCAGGAACAGAGATTCTTTCCTTGAAGAACTTGTCTTTGGCCTTAAGTTTGCAGAAATCCCGCAAATTGCTATGGACGGCATTTAGTTTTTCGCTTGTATTCAGTGGTGCGCCAGCTTGCAGCCGCTGGAAAAATTCTTTTAGCTCTTCTTCCGTCGCATTCTCGATCACGTCATAGTCGATTTCAAAGTCGTCGAACTTATCTGCAGCCGACCCGCGAAGATCTCGATAGTACCTGGCATTCAACTCTCGGGCAGACTGATCAGATAATGGCAGGTCGTTTGAAAAGAACTCGTAAATTGCGGTCAGTCGTTGTTGGCCATCCTCGACCAAATAAGTGTCAGGTCCGTTCTTGATGAAGTAGAACTTTGGAAGATGCCACCCGCGCAGAATTGAGTCGATCAGCTGCTGCTTAGCTTGTCGTTTCCAAACTTTTTCCCTCTGCCAGTCGGGTATGTCATACCTGTCTCGACGTCTGTAAATCTTATCGATAGCTCGACTTTCGGCCGTCATTTTCATGACCGAAAGCATACAACATGCTCCCTCTGAATGAAATCCTTTATCGCTTGGTGTCCCAGGCCTCGCTTCTGACTCCTTGGAATTCGCAGAATCTCCTCCCCATCAATCCCGCTTCCGCTCGATTCGCCGAATCGTCTTATCCATCGGCTTGTTTGGATCGCGCACAACGCCTAGCTTCGCCCAAGCCGCTTCGCTCAGTTCGGCGATCAGATTAAACCGTTCACTGAACGAGAGGTCTTTACAGTTGCGGACCTTCTCAGCCAGGTGTTCTGGCACATAGTCATAGTCAAATTCTGATTCGTCCATGGGCCAAGCCTCTGGACCAATTCTAGCCCTTTTGCCTGCAATTCTCGATGATTTCACGACGTCCAACCTGCATGGCTCGCACCTCGGGTGATCGCATAGGTAACCCATGGATAACCTGTGTTTCAGAAGGTTCCTTCGCCTCTGAAGCTACAGAAGCAACGCCCATCTTCCCGAAGGGAAGACGCGAGAATAGCCAAGGGTTCCGTCCGCCGCGGCGGACGGAACCCTGGGACAGCCTACCAATCAAGTTGTCGCGTCCCGAAGGGCCGCGCCGAGGCTCTGCACCATCAGTGAGCCAGATTGCCCGCGGTTGCCAGGGCGTCAGTCCCGAGCCTTCTCGAACAAATTAGGATAGAGAAGAATCCATTTTCGGTCTTTCAACAATCACGAGGCAAGCCAACCATGCCGGCGACAGGCGCCAAACCATCAGGCACGACGGACGAAGCAGATGCCGCACGAGCAGTGCGGCAGATGTTCGACTCCATTGCGCCTCGCTATGACCTGCTGAATCATGTGCTCTCCGCCAACGTAGACCGGCTCTGGTGGTGGCGCACGGCGCGGCGCTTCCGGCCCATCCTCGCCAACCCCGATGCCGCGATTCTCGACATCTGCTGCGGCACAGGTGACATGACCATGGCTCTCCTCAAGCATCGCCCCCGGGGCGCGCGCCCAATTCTGGCGGCGGATTTTGCGCGCGGCATGCTCAGCCGCGGGGCCCTCAAATTCGGAGCGCAGAAGTCTGACAAGCCCTATGCCATCCCCGTTGAGGCCGATGCCCTCCACCTCCCGATGAAGACCTCGTCGCTCGATCTGATTGTCACCGCCTTCGGATTCCGAAATCTGGCCAACTACGAGGCCGGCCTGCGCGAGTTCGGCCGGGTGCTCAAACCAGGCGGCCAACTGGGAATCCTGGAGTTCAGCGAGCCCGGAGGATTGGTCGGCAAAGCCTATGCAGTCTACTTCCGCCGCGTCCTGCCGGCTATCGGGAGGCTCATCTGCGGCAAAAACGGCCCCTACAACTACCTGCCTACCTCCGTTGGCAGTTTCCCGCCGCCTGCTGCAATGCTAACTCTGATGAACTCCACCGGCTTTGAAGAGTGCGTCTGGCAGCCTTACACCTTCGGGATCGCCGGGTTGTACACGGCCAAGCGCTCGCTTGTAGTCTAAGAACTCAATGACTCGTACCGCGTCCAGTTCGCCCGTTCTAAACCAACCAGCAATGACCGTGGCCGAATCCTCCGCGGAAAAGCGCAGCGTGTCTCGGAACTCGATGCTGGCCGCTGGAGTCATGACGCTGCTGAAGCTCGCTGCGGGGCTGCTGTCCGGATCGCTCGGTGTGCTCTCGGATGCGGCGCACTCGGGGCTGGACATGGTGGGTGCGACGCTCACTTTCTTCTCCGTCCAGGTGAGCGACAAGCCGGCCGACGAAGACCACACCTACGGTCACGGCAAATTTGAAAACCTTTCCGCTTTCTGCGAGGCGATCCTGATGGCCGTCTCCTGCGGGTGGATTATCTGGGAAGCAGTCGATCGCATAATCCACCACTCCATGGAACTGCGCCACTCAGTGTGGCCGGTGCTCGTGCTCGTCACTTCAATCGCTGTGGACTACTGGCGGTCGCGGCAACTGCGCGCAGTGGCAGAGCGGACGGCCTCGCCGGCCCTGGCCACCGACGCATTCCACTTTGCCAGCGACATCTGGGCCACTCTGGCGGTGCTGTGCGGGTTGGGTGCCAGTTGGGCGGGAGTGCACTACGGAATCGGCTGGCTCAAATATGCTGACCCGTTCGCAGCAGTGGTCGTTTCGCTCATGATTCTGCGCCTCACGCTGCTCTTGGGCCGAGAGACCGTGGCCGTCCTCATGGACGAAGTGCCCGCCGAGACGCGCCGTCGCCTCGTGCGCGAAGTGGAAAAGGTTGAAGGCGTGATGGCCGTGGAGCAGGCGCGTGTGCGCCGCGCTGGCGCAGGCTATTTTGCCGACCTCACCCTTGCACTCCCACGGCGCTTTACCTTTGAACACACCGGCGAGTTGGTGCAGTCGGCCACCGACGCCGTGCACCGCGCTCTTCCCACGGCAGATGTTGTCATCCATACAGTTCCTCGCGAGGCCCGCGCGGAGAGCGTCTTTGATCGCGTGCGGGCAGTAGCCGCGCGCAACAACGTAAGCGTACACGAGCTTAGCGTGCAGTCGCATCACGGCCGCTTGCGCGTCGAGCAACACGTCGAACTCGACGAAAAAATGACCCTGCGCTTGGCGCACGGCTTTGTGAGCGCGCTCGAGGCAGAAATCCTGCGCGAAGCTCCGGAGATCGACGCCGTGCTGACCCACATCGAAAGCGAGCCGGCCACCATCGAACAACCGGAAGAGATGGTCGAGGAAGATCGCAAGATCGAGCATGCCCTGCGCACCACGGCCCACCTCTTTCCTGAAATTGTGGACGTGCATGAGATTACGGTCCTGCGCGCTGCCGAACACATCTATCTTTCCTGCCATTGCACGCTGCCCGACGATCTACCCATGCAACGGGTGCACCTTGTAATTACGGCGCTTGAAGATCGCTTCAAGCTGGAGTGTCCTGAAGTGCAGCGGGTGACCATTCATCCCGAACCGGTAACCGACAATTTACGATAGGTCTCGAGAAAATGATTTTGAGGAGTGATTCGCGAGAATGATCAAGCGTTCGGTCGTGAATTTTTTCCAGATCGCGTCGCTGCTGATGCTGCTGGTCGCGGTAGCGCTTCTTGCCGCCATCACGACCATGCACTTCGCCATTCACGGCGCAGAAGTGCAGGTGCCGTCCCTGAAAGGAATGACCGTTGCCGACGCGCGCAGCGAGACCGCGGGCCTTGGCCTGAACCTGAACGTCGATAACCGCTACTACTCCGGCGATGTGGCAGCAGGTCACATTCTTACGCAATCGCCAGCGCCAGGAGCGGTTGTGCGCCGGGAGTGGCAGGTTCGTGTGTCCGAAAGCCTCGGTCCGCAAAAAGTTGACGTGCCAGACACCGTGGGCCTCCAGGAGCGCGTTGCGGCACTGCAGTTGCGCCGCGCCGGACTTGAAGTAGGCACGACTGCGCGGCTGCCCTATGCAAACGCCGTGGAGGGAACGGTGCTCGCGCAGGATCCGCCCGCCCACGCACAGGACATTGCGCAGCCCAGCATCAACCTGCTCGTGGTTGCGCCGGACGATGAAATACCGGATGGCTATGTAATGCCCGACCTGGTCGGACTGCCGATAGTGAGTGCCGTAACTGCGCTGACCAGGGTCGGAATCAAAGCTGCAACGCCCACTTATGTGAGTGTGCCTGTGGGTCCTATCGGCAGTGGAAATGCGCCGCCTGTGCTGCCCGTGAAGCCCGGCGCAGTCACCGCGCAGACACCGGCTGCCGGAGCGCGAGTAGACCAGACTACGATGGTCAAGCTGACCGTTGCGAAGTGAAGAGACTGAATAACTCGATGTTTTGAAAGGGCACGACCAGGGTACCCTCCGGGTCGCGCGCCGCAGTCACAATAAAATCAACGAGGGCCTTATTGAACACTGCATAAGTAATGTCCTGGCAGCCGCGCCAGAGGCGCGAAGTTTGTTAGCCCCGCGCTTCAGCGTGGGGAAACGGTATTTCACGATTCCACTACGGAGTCCCGTAGGGGCGGTACAAGGACATTTTTTTGCAGGAACCAATAGCCCCTGAGGAATGTTAGCCTCACCAATGGGCTTATTCAAAAATTCCTTAGCGGGTTCGGCGAGAAAGGGATGCGAAGCACCATGGGACTGACTGAAGACCTGGATCGAGTAACCTTGCAGGAACGCGAGCTGCAGCTACCGCGAATGGACGAGCAGATGGCCTGGGAACTGGGCGGGCGTTTGCGGACGATGGCCGAAGAACGCGGCCTGCCGATAGTGATCGACGTGCGGCGCTTCGGGCAGCCACTGTTCTATACGGCCCTCAAAGGCACCACCCCAGACAACGTCGCGTGGGTGCTGCGCAAGAGTAACGTAGTGGCGCGATTCCATCGCAGTTCCTACGGCGTCGGTCTGACGATGAAGATGAAAAACGACTCACTCGAAGCTCGCGGACTTCCCATCAACGAATATGCCTCACATGGCGGATCGTTTCCGCTCACTGTGAAGGGCGCGGGGATCGTGGGAAGCGTGACAGTTTCCGGCCTCCCGCAGCGCGCCGATCATGAGCTCGTGGTAGAAGCTCTCTGCGCCATCGTCGGCCGCGATTACGCGGCGCTGCGTCTTGGGCCTGAGTAGTCCGCCTGATGGCTCAAATGCTCATGTGAGTCAGCTGGCTCCCTCATCTAAGTCTTTCTTTCCAACAGCGCGATGAAAAAACCATCCGTGTGGAAGACGCCGGGTAGCAGCCGCAGCGTGCCGTCAGGCATGAGGCAGTCGTGCAACCGCGCCGCGCCGGAAGAAGTCAGGACACCTTCCTTCATCAGCGATTCGATGCGCGGCCCGAGCGAGACGAGCTGCGCCTTCGCATCTTCGGCCAACACAGCAGCAACTACCCGCTCGCTTTCCTCCGGCTCCAGCGAACAAGTTGAATAGACAACACTGCCACCGACGCGAACAGCACCTAGCGCGGCTACCAAAATACCCCTTTGCCGTTCTGTCTGGCGCGTAAGGTCCTCTGCGCGCAGCCGATGGCGGATCTCCGGATTGCGGCCCAGCGTACCGGTACCGCTGCAGGGCACGTCGGCCAGCGCAAGGTCAAAGACCCCATTTTCATCCAGCGCGGTTGCGTCAACCAGGCGGCATTCAACCCTGTCGCCATGTTCGGCAAGCCGTTTCCGCAACTGATCAAGACGCTGCGAACTCGACTCACAAGCAACGATGCGAGCCTGCGGATTCCTCTCTGCCAGAATGAGCGTCTTGCCCCCAGGCGCAGCGCAGCAATCCAAAATTGCGTTCACCGTGCCCGCGTTTTCCTGCCCCGCGATCTCCGCCACCAACTGCGAGCCTTCGTCCTGTAGCCGAACGCGGCCCTCGCGAAACGCCGCTGTCGCAGTCACATCTCCGGAGACGACCGTGCGAACCGCGCTGAGCAACTCGCCGGGTTCAAGATAGATTCCTGCCTTCATCAGTTCCGTTTCAACATCAGGGCTGGCGATACGAACAGTCAACTCCGGCTGACTCTGACCATGCTTGCAGATTGCGCGCGCACCTTCAATCCCGTAGAAATCAACCCAGCGCTCAACCATCCATGCTGGATACGCCTGTGCCAGTGCAAGCTCCGCCCCGGACGTTTCGGGGAGTATTTCCTCAGCGGTTAAATCGTCCGCGGCACAATCCGCTCTCTCGGGATTCCGCGAAGCTTTTGTATCAGGGCACGACTTCAGTCGTGCCGCACCCGGCCCGAGAGAGTCTTGAGCTTTAGCCCCTGCGGAAACGCTTTCGAGGCCATGGATCAGACTCGAGTTACTTCCTTCGGATCGCCGAGCCCCGCTACCGCCCAGCTTGCGCAGCACCGCATTCACCATCCCTGATGCGAATCGATGCCCTGCCTGTTTCGCCAGCTCAACACTCTCATCAATCGCGGCGCGCGCAGGAATGCGGTCCAGATGCAGCAACTGAAATGCCCCGAGGCGGAGCGCGATCAGAATCTCAGCATCGAGCTTGGCGTTCGGCCGCTTCAGCAGTGCCTGCAGTTGGTGGTCGAGTTGAATCTGCCACCGGAGTACGCCGAGAACCAGCGTAGTGGTCAGGTTGCGGTCTGGAGCGGAGAGCGCATTGACGGCCTTCCCCCGCAGCAGATCGTCGGAATGCGAGCGGCCGCGTTCAACGGCCATCAGGACCTGAAACGCTGCTTTGCGAGCTGGAGAAATCGCCGCCATCGCCCCTAGCCTAACCGGGCAAGTTCGGCGAGTGGTGTTCCATTGAGAAACTCAGCAACGGTCAGCCGCTTCTTTCCTTCGAGCTGAATCTCGACCAGCTCAAGCCACGTCTCACCCGCGCAGGCGGCAAACAGCCGATGATGCTCGACGTGGATCTGTCCCGGCTTCGCCGAGCCCGGTGCCGAAATGTTCGAAGTGTCCGCAACTGCCATGTGATGGACAATGAGTTTCTTGCTGTCGAGAGTTGTAAACGCGCCTGGCCAAGGTTGAAAACCGCGCCAGCGATTGTAAAGTTCAGGCGCCGTGCGAGCCGCGAAATCCATCCGGCCATCCTCGCGATCGAGCAGTGGCGCAAACGTCGCGCCCTCATGGTTCTGCGGCTCAGCCTTGATGGTTCCCTTGGCCAGCCCCGCAAGCGTGTCCACAACCAGTGGCGCTCCCGCCCGAGCAAGCACGTCGAGCATATCCACTGCAGTCTCATTCGGTCCTAGCTCGACCGTCTGCTGCAGCAGAATCGGCCCCGTGTCCAGGCCTTCTTCAAGAAGCATCGTAGTGTTGCCTGTGACGGCATCACCCATCGCCACCGCCCACTGGATCGGCGCAGCCCCACGATACTTTGGAAGCAACGAGCCATGCAGGTTGATGCAGCCAAGCCTCGGCAGTGCCAGCATCCACGGCGGAATAATGCGGCCATAAGCCACGACAACGATGGCCTCAGGAGCGATGCCCTCAAGCTGCGCGCGGAACTCAGCATTGTTGCGAATCTTTTCCGGCTGCACAACCTCGACCCCCGCTGCCAGCGCGGCCTGCTTCACGGGGGGTGCGTTCAGTTGGTGCGTGCGACCCACAGGCCGGTCGGGCTGCGAAACCACCAGCGCGATTTCGTGACCAGCCTTAAGCAGTGCCTCGAAGGTAGGAACAGCGAAGCCTGGAGTGCCACAGAAGACGAGTTTCACCGCTCTACCACTCGCCGTCTGCTTGCATCTTGCGAATCTTGCGCAGATTCAGGCTCCGCTTCAGCGCGCTCATCCGGAATAGAAACAGAATGCCGTCCAGGTGGTCGATCTCGTGCTGGAAGCAGCGCGCCAGCAGGTCATCGCCATCCATCTCGAACCATTTGCCCTTCTCGTCCTGGGCGCGGATGCGAACCTTGGCGGCGCGCACCACTTTCTCGCGGATGTCGGGGAAGCTCAGGCAGCCTTCTTCCTCGTAGAGCTTGCCCTCGCTCAAAATAATCTCAGGATTGACGAGCACCAGCTTGTCTTTGGGGACCTTGCCCATGCTGATGTCGATCACGGTCACGCGTTTCGACACGCCCACCTGCGGCGCGGCCAACCCGATGCCCTGGTTGGCATACGTGGTCTCGAACATGTCGGCAACCAGCTTGCACAGTTCAGCGTTGAATTCAGTAACCGGCTCGCCGGGCTGCGAAAGGATCGGCTCGGGGTACTTGACAATATTCAGAATCATTGTTGCTTGCTAAAAGCTCCGTATCTGTTCGATGTATCCGTCAAAATTTCGTTTCATTTCCAGAAGCGAGTCGCCTCCAAACTTCTGCTGCGCTAGGCTTGCAACTGTAAGAGCGACCATGGCTTCGGCGGCCACGCCGGCCGCGGGCACAACACAAATGTCAGAGCGCTCGTAGCTCGCGCTGGTTGCCTCACGCGTGTCGAAGCGCACCGATTCCAGCGGACGACGCAGCGTCGAAATCGGCTTCAGGTAACCGCGAACCACAATGTCTTCGCCGTTCGAAACGCCGCCCTCGAGCCCGCCGGCGTTGTTGTGAGGGCGCGTAAATCGCGTCGGGTTGCCGTTGGGCTGTTCGGCGTAATGGATCGGATCGTGAACCTGCGAGCCGAACGACTCAGCCGCCGTAACGCCGCGGCCTATTTCAACCGCCTTCACGGCCTGCAAGCTCATCACCGACCAGGCGAGCAGCCCGTCAAGTCGCTCGTCCCAGTTGGCGTAGGTGCCCAGGCCGGCCGGAACGCCGTGGACAACGACTTCAAAGACGCCGCCCACCGTATCGCCCGTGCGTGAGACTGCCTCAACCTCTTCCTTCATGCGTGCTTCGGTCGCGGGATCGACGCAACTAAGCAGGATCTCGTCCTTGGCCACAACCGCCACAATCTCTTCCCATGCAGCCGTGCGGTCCAGCTCCACGTGGCCCACTCGAATCACGTGGCTGGCTACTTCAATTCCGAGAGCCCGCAGCATCAGCTTGGCAAAGGCTCCGGCAGCCACACGCCCCGTGGACTCGCGAGCCGATGCGCGCTCCAGCACGTAACGGGCGTCGGGGAAGTTGTATTTCAGTGCGCCGGCAAGGTCAGCGTGCCCCGGACGCGGCGAAGCCACCGCCTGGTGCTTGGCAGGGTCGCCTGCTTCCACGGGCAGCTTTTCTTCCCAATTCTTCCAGTCGCGGTTCACGATTTCTATCGCAATCGGCGAGCCGATCGTCTTGCCGTGCCGCACTCCGGACAGAACGTGGGCCTTGTCGGTTTCTATCTTCATCCGGCCGCCGCGGCCGTAACCCTGCTGCCGCCTCCATAGCTCGCGATTCACGAAATCGAGATCGACGGGAACGCCGGCAGGAAGCCCGGAGATGAGGGCAATCAGCGCCTCGCCATGGGACTCACCGGCTGTAGAGAAACGGATCATATTGATTCCATTGTAACGGAGAGGACAGTTTTCAGTCCTCGACCGTCAGTGGTCAAAAACGCGTTCGAGAACGGTCTAGCGTCCCATAAGGAATGCGATCTGCGACTGGCTCTCGACAACGCCCGTCTGTACGCCGGATTCCGCATAGAGCGCCATCGCTTCATGCCATAGGAGCGTCGCTTCTTCGGGATCCCCACTGTCGGCCTTCAGATGCGCGTATCCGCGAATCGCGTTTGCCAGGTCGAGAGACGGTGTTTGCTTGTGGTTCTTATAGAGAGCAAGAGCTTCCTCGTAGCATGGCGCTGCCTTTGCCAGTTGTCCCTGATCGCGAAGAATGTCTGCGACATGCCGGATGGCATGGGCCAGCAAAAGCGGGTCGTCCTGCGTACGGCGCAGGTCAACGGCATCGGAATAGTGCTTGAGGGCCAAGGCAGAGTTGCCCATGTCTCGCTCGATCTGTCCCAACCCGGAGAGCGCCTGTGCCAGCAGAATCCTGTCGTTGGCCTTCCGGCAGCGATCGACTGCATGGGCGAAATAATTCTTGGCATCGGCCAGCCGTCGCTCGCTTCGTGCCGCGTGGCCGCGCGAGAGCAACTCGGCTGGCGGAATAGACATCATGGCGAAAGGTTAGCATGCAGGCGATACGGTTGTCGGGGTAGGTTTCTGGAGAGTTGCTTCCTATTCCCTGTTTCTTGTTCCCTGCCCCCGCCTTGTCGCTTACGATGGAGCCTATGAGCTACTTTCTTTTCAAGTCCGAGCCCGGCGTCTACTCCTTCGACGATTTTCTGCGCGACAAGGAGACGGTGTGGGATGGCGTCACCAACCCGACGGCAGTCAAGCATTTGCGCGAAATGAAAGCGGGAACGAAGTGGATTTTCTACCACACCGGTGAGGAACGCACCGCAGTGGGCACAGGAACCGTAGTCAGCGTCGACCCGAGCGATCCCAAGGTGCCTGTCGTCCGGGTCAAGGTGGGCAAGCGCCTCAAGACCCCGAGGACTTTGACCGCCATTAAAGCTGAGGCGCTATTCGTCCGCTCACCGCTGCTGGTAATCGGAAGGCTCTCCGTAGTCCCGCTGACCAAAGAGCAGTGGGATTGGTTCCTCGGCTGAGGATACAGAGACCGGAAACTGTCGCGGACAATCCCTCGGCCGTCCTCCAACCCGCCTGCCCCATCCTTTCCGCGCATTTTGCGGAAAGGGTGGGATAGCACAACTCCCAACCGAGGGGCTTTTTTTGCTCCGTTCCCTGTCCAAGAAAACCCACATAAATATCACATTTGGCTGCGCAATAGGCGCATTTAGCAGCATGGACGAACATTTGCCCACATTTTGTAACCACTTAATCGAACATTTAACATTTATGTAAAACCACCCAGGAGAACGTATAACGCTTTTGAAAGAACCACTTGGGCCCCTATTTGCCGTCTTCCCCCAGCCACCGCTTCGTATTCAGCAACTGCCGGTTGTCGAGCGACCAGACTTTGCCGGTCAGCTCGTCGGGGCCTTTGCCCTCGCGAATCGACTTATCGAATTCGCTGCTCATGGCTTGCATCTTCGCGTCCAGATCGTCCACAAAGTTCAGGACCAATGCCTCCGGAATCATCGGCAGCTTCGGCGAGCCAAACTCCAGCTTGCCGTGGTGCGACAGGATCATGTGCAGAACCAGTGTGCGCAGGCGGTCAGGGAAACTGGGCAGGCTGGCAATGGTTTTCTCAACCAGGTCAATTCCCATTTGGATGTGGCCCAGCAGCGTGCCCTCGATGGTGTAGTCGAACCCGATTCCCCATGAGAGTTCGCGAGTCTTGCCGATGTCGTGAAGAACGACGCCGGCAATCAGCAGGTCGCGGTCGAGCAGCGGGTAGTGCGCGGCCACGCGATCGGCGAGAGCGAGCAGGCTGACGACATGTTCGAGCAGCCCGCCGAGCCAGGCATGATGAAGCTGCCGCGCGGCCGGGGCTTCACGGTACGCGTCACCGATGGCAGGATCGGCCAGGATGGTCGTGAGCAGCAGCTTGAGGTCTGGATTCGCGACGCTGTCGACGCTCGATTGAAGCTGGCTCCAAAGTACGGCTACGTCGTAGGTGGTCGAAGGCAGCATGTCAGCCTTGTCCACTTCGTCGGCACGTGCCACTCGAAGCTGATCGATCTTCATCTGCAGCCGATCGTCGAAGCGCGATGCGCTGCCGCGTGCCTTGACGACGTCGCCCTTGTCGAAATCTTTGGAGATGCGCGGGTCGCTAAGTTCCCATATGCGACCTTCGAGCTGGCCCGTCTTGTCACCCAGAATCAGATTCAGGTAAGGCTTGTTCGTCTTGGTCGTCCGTTGTTGCTTGCTCAAGACGATGAAGAAACCATCGAACGGCTTTCCTTCGTCGAACGTGGCGAGATCGGCAATGTAGATGTCTTTCATCCTGCCGAGAAGCTTAACGCACGAGGCTGTTGTTGCCAAAAAAGAAGCGGGCCTGGGATCTCGTCGCACGTCCGCCGATCATGCTAAATCTATCGCGCTATTGTTGTGGCTGAGGAGCGGGGGTCGAAGCCGGTGCAGGCGGCATAGGCGCGGGCGCTCCCGGCACTTGAGGCGCTGGCGTAAATTGTGGGGCCTGGTCCGGAGTCTCAGGCTCCTTTTTCCTGTCGGCAAGGCGGGTCTTTTCACTTTCCGTGGTAGATTTCTTTTTCTTCTTTGAGGCGGTATCGCCGGCCAGGCCCAGTGGACCGGATTGTGTTGCGCGGTCGGCAACCTCGGCAGCATCTGGCGCCGCGGGAGCCAGCGCGTCCGGCTGCATGCCCTTCGCCTTAGCCTGCTTCGGCCCCTTGGCACGAGCGCTGAAGCGAGTCTTCTTCTCCGGAGCAGCCGCTTCCAGAGGATTCACCGGCTCATTGGCGTTCGAGGCCGTCTCCGGAAGCGCGCCTGCATCTTCTACTGTGCCATTGGGCGCTGCAGGTAAGGTTTCGCGCGGCTTCTGGCCAAAGCGAATCTTTTCTTTCTTGCCCGGCTTCTCGACTGCAGGCTCGGTACTCTTGGCGTGCTTCTTCTTCGACGCGCTGACCTTTTCCACGGCTGGTGCTGGAGTGGGCGAAGGCGACAGAGGTGGCGGCTGCGCCTGGGGTGACTTCTGGCGGAATGTGTGGGTGGTCTCGCGGAACCGCGTGCGCTCCACCTTCGCCTTCTTCTTCGGCGCTGGTGGCACATAAGCACTGTAAACCGGCTTGGTTTCATTCGGGCTCGCGCCCGTGTCCGTATAGCCCGGCTTGATGTCGATGAAGGCATCTTCGCGCAACTTGGTCAGGTAGTCGCGAATCGCCGGTTCCATCCGGCTCATGTAAAACGCATCTTCAACCTGGCCCTCTACTTCCTTGTAAGGGCGCGGGCCGCCGGGAACGTGTTGAACCACCTTCAGGATGATGTAGCCCTGGCGGGTGAGAATCGGTTCAGTAACCTCACCGGCCTTCAGCGGGAAGGTCTTATCCTCGAGCACCTTCGGCAGAGCGCCCGGTTGATACTGACCCAGATCGCCACCCTCAGCAGCCGTGGGACCGTCACTGAAGGACTTGGCTAACTGGCCGAAGTCGCCCCCGGCGTGAAGCCGGGCCACCAGGTCGTCGGCCTTGGCTTTGGCTGCGGCCATCTTGGCCTGATCACCCGCAGTACCGGTCGAAATTAGAATCTCGCTCAGGCGCACACTCTCAGGCTGCGCATAGTCCTGCTTGTGCTGCTCGTAGTAGCGCTCGGCCTCGCCGGGAGTGAACCGGATTTGCGCACCAACCTCCTGGCGCATCACGTTCTGGGTGATGATGCCGTTGCGGATGTTGGCCTTGAAGTCCTCGTACGAGACGCCCTGCTCCTTCGCGGCCTTTTCCAGGTCCTCAATGGTATCCAGGTGGTATTGCTTGCGGATCTCGTCCAGGCGCTTGATTAGCTCTGTATCGCCTGTAATGCCCAGTTCCTTGCCTCTTGAAAGCCAAAGCTGCTGGTCGATCAGGTTGCGGAGCAGGTCCCTGTGGGACGCGGAAATCTCCTGCAGCGTGGTGGCTCCATGCTGGCGCGCCTCCTGGTCCACTTCAGTCATAGCGCGGTCGTAGTCAGAGCGGGAGATAATCTGGTCGTTAACCCGGGCAATGATGTCCTCGACCGTGGTGCCCCCATATGGGCTTTGCGGCACCATGTTCTGGGCAAGCGTCAACGTGGGACTAGCGAGCAGCACCGTGCAAAACACAATCGCTGCGGGAATGCGAAGAAATCTTAAGGTCATAAGGTCAGCACACGCCAGGCAGAATGAAACACCACCTGAAGCATAGACGCCATTGTAAATGCCTGGGCAGCAGGTAAGCGATTCCCGGTACGTTTTATGGGGCCATCCCTGCCCCGATTCACGTCGAAGCGAGGGCAAAATCGATTCCGGATCCTGGTTGAAGGACCTGGACGGAAATAGCAGAACGACTTGCGCTTACGACGGGCCGACCTTCCTTTCTCCCGGATTCCAGGCCGTGGACCGGCCCTTTTAAGCGGCAGGAGTAGCTCCGAAGGGTGGGGTACCGCTACCCGAATGGTCACTGCCGGAGTCAAACATTACGGTGCTATACTTTAGCCCAGGATGGCTCTGCGGAGCCCCCGTAAGCGGTGTGCCAATTCTTTAGCCTTGCCGGATTCGGGCAAGGCCAATTTTTCTCGGGGAGCAGTCCCGCAGCAGCCGGCGGATTGAGACCTGGTCGATTGGGAAACCGCAATGGGCCCCTGCCGCAATCGCCGTTCGGAGGTTCCGTCCGCCTATGACTCCCCGCGCACGCCGCGCACTTTTTACCGTGGTTCTCTTTTTCGCTGTCTGCGCCGTCGCGGGCAGCATTCTGCAGCGCAGGGTCGGGGCGCAGTCAGCCACCGACGAGAGCCAGTTGCGCGACAGCCTCAAGTCGTTCACCGATGTCTACGCGCTGGTAGAAAAGAACTACGCCGAACCCATCAACGACGACAAGGCCGACACCGCCATCTACGACGGTGCCATCCCGGGCATGCTCCGGGTTCTCGACCCGCACTCCAATTTTTACGATCCCAAGGCATACGCTAAACTGCGCGAAGATCAACGCGGCCACTACTACGGCGTTGGCATGGTAATCCAGGAGCAGGCCGATAAGAAGGTCTATGTCATCACTCCTTACGAGGGCACACCCTCCTTCCGGGCCGGCATCCACCCTGGGGATGTCATCTCGGCGGTCGACGGCAAAACGACCGACGGCTGGACGTCCGACCAGGTAGCCAAAGCCCTGAAAGGCCACAAGGGTACCCACGTACAGGTAACGACCACTCGTATTGGACAAGCGGCGCCGTTGGTCTTTGACTTGGTGCGCGACGAGATTCCCCATCCCTCGGTCGACCTGAAATACGAGGTTCGTCCCGGCATTGGCTACATTCACCTCACCCAGTTCCAGGAGACGACCGGCGACGAGATGACTGAGGCAATCAACAGCTTCGGCGACCTCAAAGGCCTCGTGCTGGACCTGCGCAACAATCCCGGCGGACTGCTGAGCCAGGCAGTCGATGTGTGCGACCACCTGCTCTCAAAGGGACAGTCGATCGTCTCGCAGCGTGGGCGCGCCTACCCAGACCAGAACTACACGGCCACCCACGGTAACGGCGGCAAAACCTTCCCAATCGTCGTCCTCGTCAACCGTGGCACAGCCTCGGCGGCGGAGATTGTCTCCGGAGCTCTCCAGGATCACGATCGCGCCCTCATTGTCGGCGAGACCACCTTTGGCAAGGGCCTGGTGCAAACTGTCTACAACCTGAGTGAAAACACCGGGCTGGCGCTTACCACCTATCACTACTACACGCCGTCCGGGCGCCTGATCCAGCGGAACTACGCTGGCGTCTCGCTGTACGACTACTACTACAACCATGCCGGCGCGCTCCCTTCCAACTCCACCAACCAGGAAGTAAAGCTCACCGATTCGGGACGGACGGTCTACGGCGGCGGCGGTATCACTCCAGACGAGAAGATCGGGTCGCCGCAGAGCAATCGCTTCCAGGACGAACTCCTCATCAGGGATGTGTTCTTCAAGTTTGCGCCGATTTATGTGGCCAACCACACGGTAGACAAGAACTTCCAGGTAGACGAAGCGGTTCTCAGCGACTTCAAGAAGTACCTGACCGGTCAGAACATCGTTTATACCGAAGACGATATGAACGCCTCGATGGACTGGCTGAAGGCGCGCATCAAGGAAAAGATCGTCACCATTCAGTTCGGCCAGTTGCAGGGATTGCGTACGCTGGCTGATTGGGATCCTGAAATCCAGAAGGCGGTAACGTATCTGCCCGAAGCTCAGGCGCTCGAAGACACCGCGCACAAGGTGCTCACTGAGAAGGCAATGGCGCGGAATCCCGGCACACAGGGCGTCCCTTTGCAGCCATAGTCAAGGGACTCGGCGAGTAACCCAACGAAACAAAAATGGACAGGCCTAAGCGCCTGTCCATTTTTGTTTCGTTGCGCAAGCCCATCAACGCCGCGTGTCCCATCCTTGCGCTGCTTTTGGCGCAAGGGTAGGACTCAACGAACTTCCCCCAAGCGCTATGTATCAGGGCACGACTTTAGTCGCGCCGAAAGAATCCCCCAAAAAATGACCGGGGGCTTTAGCCCCTGAGGCGCGCTCTTCTACCCTCAACAACCAACATTCCACACCCTCAACGCTGCTCCCCCGTCGCCGGTGCCGGCACAAACCGATTAACCAACGGAAGCAGCGCATCGGTCCATAGCTGATACCCAGAGGCATCCGGATGCAGATGATCGGCGCTCAGCCCCTTCCAGTTGTCCCCAACCGGTGGCATCAGTGGCACTAGATCAAGATAAAAGATGTTCTTGTCGTCCGCATACGTACGCAGGATCGCGTTGGTTGCCATCATCAAATCGTTCGCGCGCCGATTGGGCATGATGCTGTTCAAAATGATCTTGATCCCCGGAAACATTGCCTGCGTCTTATCGAGAATCGCTTTGACCCCGGCGGCAATCTCTTCAGGTGAGTTGTGATAGTTGTTGGTGCCGATCAGCACCACGGCAACCTTGGGGTGCAGCCTGCCGATGGGATAGTTGTTCATTCGCCACAACACGTGTTGCGTTTGATCGCCGCCAATGCCGAAATCCAATGCGTTGCGCGGCGCAAAGTTCGCGTCCCACACAGCTTTGCCCGGTCCAAGCCAGTTCCGTGTAATGGAGTCACCGATAAAAATCATGTCCGCATCGCGATCGTTGAACTCGGCCACTTGCGTGGTGCAGAAAAGCAGCATGACCGGATTGTTGAGATAGCGGGTAAGATCGGGTACTGTCGTCACCGGCAGTGGCTCGGCCAGTTTCGGACCGGGAGGCATTGGTGGCGGCACTGCGCCCGAGGCCGGCGACATAGCCGGTGCTTGCGCGGACAATGCCGG
This sequence comes from Occallatibacter sp., assembly GCA_035945795.1. Classification (GTDB taxonomy): domain Bacteria; phylum Acidobacteriota; class Terriglobia; order Terriglobales; family Acidobacteriaceae; genus Telmatobacter. The sequence goes on along the minus strand of DASYZU010000037.1, from coordinate 22,181 downwards.
ACTCGCGCTCTGTGGCGGAGCCGCGACCTGACCGAATGCGGCCACAGAGAAAGACAGTATTGCCGCGAAGTTGAGGATGCTCTTCATGATTGACCTCCGACGGCCGTCACCTGGCAGGCCGTACTCATCTGCCAAGCCAGCATACATGCCCAGCATACAGACCAAGTTGGATCGCCCGAAAGTTCTTCGTCGGGCATTGCGAGATTTCGAACCAATTCCTTCGTTCAGAACGGCGCGATTTAAAGGCAAGAAACAGCACAGGCCAGGACTTGGAGTCCCGGCCTGTCAACCCAACTAACTATCCAACTGCTTTCTTACTCGAACGCCGGCAGACCCGCGAGCGCCATCGCAACCTCTTCAGCCGGATAATCGTAGTTCTCCAGCTGTCCCGCTTGGTAGGCGATATAGCTCTGCATATCGAAATGTCCATGTCCGCTCAGATTGAAGAGAATCGTTCGCGCTTTCCCTTCCGCCTTTGCCGTAAGCGCCTGCTTAATCGCCTCGGCAACGGCGTGATTGGCTTCCGGCGCGGGAATTATACCCTCGGCGCGGGCAAACTGAATCCCGGCAGCAAACGCATCCAACTGCTGCACAGTAGTCGCTTCCGCCAGGCCCAGGTCCAGCACATGCGAAACCAGCGGCGCCATGCCGTGATAGCGCAATCCGCCGGCATGAATTCCCGGTGGAATAAATGTGCTGCCCAGCGTGTGCATCTTCACCAGTGGCGTCAGGTGGCCTGTGTCGCCAAAGTCATAGGTAAACCGGCCCTTGGTCAGGCTGGGGCATGCGGCCGGTTCGACAGCAACCACGCGCGCATTGCTCTGGCCCTTCAGCTTGCGGCCGATATACGGCATCACCAGGCCGGCAAAGTTCGACCCGCCGCCGGTGCAGCCGATAATCACGTCCGGATCGTCGCCTGCCAACTCCATCTGCTCAATCGCTTCCTGACCAATCACCGTCTGGTGCAGCAGCACATGATTCAAAACGCTGCCCAGCGCATACTTGGTGTTGGGGTCCTTGGCGGCCACTTCCACAGCCTCGGAGATTGCAATGCCCAGCGACCCGTTGGAATCAGGATGCTGAGCCAGGATGGCGCGGCCTGACTCCGTCTCGATGCTGGGGCTGGCGGTTACGGTCGCACCGAAGGCCTCCATCAGTGCGCGGCGGTAGGGCTTCTGGTCATAACTCACGCGCACCATGTAGACCTTGCAGTCCAGGCAGAAGAATGAACAAGCCATCGACAGCGCCGAACCCCACTGTCCTGCGCCGGTCTCCGTCGACAGGTGCTTGGTCCCATCTTTCTTGTTGTAATACGCCTGCGCAACCGCGGTGTTGAGCTTGTGTGAGCCGGCCGGGCTTGCGCCTTCGTACTTGTAGTAAATATGCGCCGGCGTGTCGAGCGCCTTCTCAAGCCGCCGCGCGCGATACAGCGGCGACGGACGCCACTGCGCGTATATCTGCCGCACCTCTTCGGGAATCTCAATCTCGCTCTCGCCGCTGACCTCCTGAAGAATCAGGCTCATGGGAAACAGAGGAGCGAGGTCGTCGGGGCCGATGGGCTTATGCGTGCCGGGATGCAAAGGAGGCGCCAGTGGCTTGGGCAGATCTGGAAGCACGTTGTACCAGACACGCGGAATCCGGTCTTGTGGCAGGTTGTATTGAATTGTGTCCATGCGCAACATTCTACCAGCGGTTTCGCTTGCTTGGCTTCTAACCGCTTCGCCATGGAGCGGCACGCGGTCCTGTAGCCGCCGTCACAGCGCGGCCCTGCCGCCACTCGTACGCTTGGTACGCAATTCAGGAGAAGAAGCCCATGCCAGTCATCGCCGCGGAAAACAAAATCACCATTCAGAATCTCTTGGCCGCCTTTGAGGGTGAGTCGAACGCCCACGCCAAATACATCGCCTTTGCCGTCAAGGCAGACCGGGATGGGTTCCTCGGAGCCGCCAGCCTGTTCCGTGCCGCCGGGCGCGCAGAGCAGATTCACGCAACCAATCACGCTCGCGTTATCAAGCAGTTGGGCGGCGAGGCCAAATGCATAATCCATCCGGTCGAAGTAAAGACGACCATCGAAAATCTGAGGACCGCGCTCAGTGGTGAACAGCACGAGATCGACGTTATGTATCCGGAGTTTCTAGCGGAGGCGATGGACCACGGAAACACACCGGCCATCCGCACGTTTACCGGAGCCCTGGAGGCTGAGAAGACCCACGCCCGGCTCTATGGCGAAGCAATCGCGCTGCTTCAGGGCGGCAAACTCGACTCCTGGATTAGTTCGACGCGCGAGTTTTACGTTTGTCCCGTCTGCGGCTATACCTCTGAAACCGAAGAGGAGCACGAGCGCTGCCCGGTCTGCAACTGTCCATGGGAGAAGTTCGAGATTATCCGGTAGAGATCCTCTGCCCTGGTAACCGCACTCATGTGTCGGCGCTGACACTCCTCATCATCACTACAGATCGGGTGCCCCATCCTCGCGACGTCTTTGTTTTTGTCGCTAGGGTGGGACTCGATAAAACTCTTCACCGCGCTTTGGATTCACGCGATGTCCTCCCGAAATAAGCTTCCAAAAATCCACCCCATCTCCGCCACCATCCAAATAGGGTCTGTTAACACTACTCAGGCGGATGGCGTTGCGAGCGAAAATCGGGCCAGACGAGGCCGAGCCCGACGGTTGTGGCAATCCACTATCGAGGGCGAGAACGAAGTATGGCCCGATTTTCGCCGCAACCCAAAGGGACGGGGCTGAACGACCAGCAGCTCACCAGCGGGCCGACCTGTGCCTGGAAGTGCAGCAACCTACTCAACTCACCGCTCTCTTCACGAGCGCGCCGATCGTTACCTCGTCGGTGATGGTCAACTTCTTCAGCGCAAAGGCGACCGGCCACACGGTTCCTTCGTCGAGGTTCGCTTTGTCGCTGAAGCCGAGCATCGCGTATCTCGCCTTGAACTTGTGCGAACTTTGAAAGAAGCAGACGACATTGCCGTCCTTGGCGTACGCGGGCATCCCGTACCAGGTCCTCGGCGAAAGGGCTGGCGCGCTGGATTTGATGATGGCATGGAGCCGCTCGGCCATGGCGCGATCCGATTCCGGCATCTCGGCAATCTTCGCAAGCACGTCATCTTCCCCATCCGTCTTTTTCGCGCGCGGGCCTCGGCGTTCCTCCGCCATTAGCTCTTCGGCGCGCTCCTTCATTGCGACGCGTTCCTCGTCCGTGAATCGCTTGACCGCCTTGCCGGGCACGGTGGCGCTCTTGGCGGACTTCAGCGTCTCCTTCTTCGGCCTCATACAGCCTCCTTATAAACAACCTGATGTTAAGCAAACCAATAACAGCCCTAGTCTATCTACATCGCGGCAACGTTGGCAGGTGGGTTTCAACTTTTGATAAACGCTCTTCACTCCACCAACCCTCCGTGGCCATCTTAGTGGGCACATAATCGCCAATGGGCTCGTCGATGCCATTTCTCGTCACCGGAGACGACGTTCCGGACGGTTGACCGCTAATGCTGATATTAGCCAAAAAAGCTAAGACTTGAGTAGCTTTGGATCTGGAAATGTACTTTGGCCTGTTGGCAACACGTCAAGTTTCGAGTGCTTGGATGGCAGGACGCTTGCCGACTGAAAATGCGTGTCAGTAGTTCTCGCATCGCAATGAACTATCTCAATTTGCCAAACCAATGGTTGCATAGTTCGCACCAAATAAATTTCGGACCAGAGAGCATGGCGAGCACGCTAGAATTCAGCAGCAGTTTGCATTTTGGAGCCTCTTCCCCATGGCCAAGAGATTCTGTCGACTTCTAGCAGCCGTCACGCTCTGCGGGGTGCTCAGCCTAGTTTCCGCGGAGAAACCCAAACCCGTCGACCCTCCAGCTCCGGTTGATCCTTACCGCGAAGTCCAGCCTCTCAAAGAGTCGCTCGACTTGAATATGTACCAGCGCATCCGCAACGAGGGGTTGAATCACTCGCATGTGATGGAATTCGCATCTGCTCTCGCAGACGGAATCGGGTCGCGGCTCACCGGCTCGCCCAATCTGATGAGGGCCAACGAGTGGACGCGCGACACGCTGAGGAAGATCGGCCTTGAGAACGCGCACCTGGAGGACTGGGGCGAATTCGGCATGGGGTGGCAGCAGCTCAATACCTGGGCGCGGTTGGTCACGCCGGACACCGCGGTTCTAATCGTGCAGGCCGCGCCCTGGTCGCCGGCCACTCCCGGCCCGATCACGGCGGACGTGGTCGCGGTCAACATCGAATCGTATAAGGACCTTGCGCAATACAGGAGCAAACTTGCCGGCAAGATTGTGCTGGACGGCCCGATGCGCGCGGTTCCGCCGGTGGATAAAGCCCTCTTTGCGCGCTATACGGACGAAGGTCTTCGCGACCTGGAGACCCCGGTGAACGCCGCGGAAGAGGAGGAGCAACTCAACGCCTTGCTCTCACGGATCTTCAAGAGGAACGAAATGGTCGCGCAGTTCTTTGCCGATGAGAAGGTGGCAGCAGTCATCGAGCAGAGCCGTGATGGAAACAACGGCGGAGCATCCGGGGGAACGTTCTACGACGATCGATTCACGTCGATGGGCTGGAGCGCCGATCATCGCGTCAAAGTTCCGGTGGTGATGGCGGCAATCGAGAGCTATGGAAGGCTTTATCGCCAGACGCAGGCTCAAGTGCCCGTGAGAGCGCAGATTGATGTGGAAGCAAAGTTCACTGGGGATCACGAGCACGGCTATAACACCATCGCCGAAATCCCAGGAACCGATCCGAAGTTGAAGGACCAGGTCGTGATGCTGGGCGGCCACCTGGATAGCTGGATTGCAGGGACGGGCGCTACCGACAACGGCGCAGGAGTCGTGGTGGCGATGGAGGCGGTGCGGATTCTGAAGGCGCTTGGCGTCAAGCCACGCCGCACCATTCGCATTGCGCTGTGGAGCGGCGAGGAACAGGGCGATCTTGGTTCACGCGGCTATGTGAAGCAGCACTTCGGCTCTGCATCGAGCGGCAAGCTCGCTGTAACTCCGGAACACAAATTGGTCTCTGCGTATTTCAACCTCGATGACGGAGGGGGCAGGATTCGCGGCGTGTTCCTGCAGGGCGATGCGGCCGCCGCGCCGATCTTTGAGCAGTGGATGGCGCCGCTCAAGGACCTGGGCATGACCGCGCTTTCGATGAATCAAACGCTGAACTCGGATCACGTGAGCTTTAACGCGGTGGGAATTCCGGGATTCCAATTTATTCAGGATGAACTCGATTACCGTAGCCGCAGCTGGCACACAAATCAAGACGTTTACGAGCGTCTGCAGGCGGCGGACCTGAAGCAGATCGCCACGATCGAGGCCATCTTCGCTTTCAACGCCTCCATGCGCGATCAGATGCTACCGCGCAAGCCAATGCCCGATCCCCAGGAGGAACAGAAACGAAACAGGCCGATCGAGGGCATCTTTCCGTGAGCGGCTCTCTTGCTTTTGCTGAAGCATCAACAGCGCGGCATCGCGTTCGGCATAGCCATCGGCGTGCGTCACCATCGCGGCGGCAATCAACCCGTTGCGGTTCTCCACCAGCGCATGGCCCAGGTAACTCAACTTGGACTCCTTGCCGCAGCTCTTCTTGTATAGCCGCGCGTCGGTGGTCGATTCATGCGTATTGTTCGTACGCTTCCGGCCTCGGAAATCCCCTCCGTCGCCGTCATCGGAGCCGTCCTTGCTGCAAAAACTCTCCTGTGAGGCCCACGCCTGAATCAGCGTCCCATCCACCGTGAAGTGCTCGTCGCTCATGAATCGCTTCGCCTGCTTGTTCACTTCCGCGAAAAAATGCTGCGCCACCTCGGAAGTCAACAGCCGATCGCGGTCCTTCGAGAACACCGCGTGGTTCCACACCGCGTCATCCATACCCAGACCCACCAACCACCGGAACAGGAGGTTGTAGTCGATCTGCTCGACCAGCAGCCGCTCCGAGCGCACGGAGTAGAACACCTGCAACAAAAGCGCCCGCAGAATGTACTCCGGCGCAATCGACGGCCCTCCAGAGTCAGCATAAAGAGCATCGAACTCCGGGCTCAGCCTCCGCAGCACCACTTCCGTCAGATAGCGAACCGCTCGCAACGGATGATCCTGCGGAACACGCTGCTCCTATGAAACATAGCTGAACATCCCGTCCTGAACCCGCTCGTCTCCACGCATGTCTGTTAGACGTGTTACATCACAGCCGCATCGATGAAATGTACCTATTTCAACAAGTTCCTAAAGAGCTGTCGTGCAGACGCAAGGTGGTGAGATCCTGGGGGGCTGGATGACCAGCCCCAGGCCTTCGAAACTCGGTTTCGCTTCGAGGTTTGATCTCAATTACGCAAGCCGCCTTGAAGGCGCTTACGCACGCTGTCCGGCAGGACCGGCGGTTTGGTTTCTCCGCGGGCTGCGGGTCCGACACCTAAGATCGGCGACGCCACTACTGCGTGAACTTCGAAGGTATTCAGATTCACGGCCGTCGCCGCAATTTCACCAGCGTCGGTTATTCCGCCGGGAGACAGCAGATACCAGGGTGAATCCGCCGGGATCAGCGTATTGAGATCCACCGGAGCCTGATCCTTGCTTTGCCATAGCAGCGCGCGCTGGTTAAAGCTCGGATCGATCGAGAAGCCGACGATCTGCCCGAGGTCGTTGACGTTGTTGCAGCATGGGGCAACCGTGATAAAAGCGTCGGCGGGATACGTGCCGAGATCTTGCGCCTCACCATCAGTAATCAGAAACGCATGAATGGTACCGTCTGCCATCGCCGAGTTCATCGTTATCTGACCGCGATTGTTGATGCTCACGGCGACATTAATATTGCCCGCGCCTCCCGCCGGTGTGCCGAGGTCATGCGGAGCGCCCGCTGCATCCCAGAGTACGGCGTGGGGAGCACTCGGACTCCCAGGAACAAAAGGAGGCAGAACGACGCTTGAGCACAGGCCCGAGAAGCCCACTGCCTGACCAACGTCATTGTTGGTGAAGGCGAAAGAGACTGTATCGCCCTGCAGCGGAGCGAGAGCCGTGAGTGTGCCGTCTTGCGCCCACTTCGCGCCTTCAAACCGGCGCACTTGATGGGGCGTTGCGCACGTGGCATCGGGAGTGCCGATCTCTGAAACGCCGACTGCCTGACCACTTTTATTCACGAAGAAGGCCTCGGCGTTGTTGCCGCCAGGCAGCGTGGGCAGAGCAGTGAGGTTCCCGTTGCTCCAGACTGCCGCCAGGCACTGATGATTCGTGCGGTTCGGGCGATTGACGTTGAACTCGCAGAAATCTTCCCCGTTCGGATCGGTGGCGGCGGTCTCGGAAATCAACGCCGCGCCGCCATTGGCGCTTACTGCCGCCCCCTCGCTGCTGCAGTCAGGGCAGGCTGAGCCGCCCAGCGTGCCGAGACTGATCGGCTGTCCACCGAACCAGATAAAGCCGACCTGAGTGACGAAATCATTCTGGCCCTGAGTGTTGGCCCCTCCTGCCACCATCCCGGAGTTGTTAATGGCATAGGCGAAGCTGTTCGCCCCTCCCAATGTGCCGAGGTCTGTGACCTTGTAAGTGGCAGGCTTGGGGCCTTGCGCCTGGGCGTTGGATGTCGCTGGCATTGCCAAAACAACGAGCAACCCCAGCACAGCGAAAACTGATCTCGATTTCATATCCCCTCCTTTTCCGTGTTTGGCAACCGCGGAGTGCCGCGGTCAGCTGATTTAGCGTTCTGGACGCGGACTAACAGAGAATTCAGGCAAATCAGAGCTGCACCATCGGGAGCCGCCGATTGATGCAGATCCCTGGGCAATTGATCCAACGCCGATGTCTCCCGCGTTGAGAGTTCGAACATTTCTACCTCTGCTTCACACACCGGGCACCACATAACCCTTGAGTTCCCGGTCCGCAGAATCAGCAATGAAGTGGTCTCAATGGTGATCGTGGTCTCCTTCATCCTGAATTCGGCTCCGTTCGGTCCGCGTGACGGACACCATGCAACTTGCCCGACTGCCAGCTCCGAAGTCCTTCTCATCGCAATTGGAATTTCTTGGAATTTCTTGCAGACAGCTGAGACGCTGCGGTCAGGAGGGTTATCAGGCACCTCGGTCCAGCTCAACTGTCGGGAGTGCAATCGCGATCATGCTAGAATTGCGATACTGCAACCTCGGCTCACCTTCAAATCGGGTGCTCGTCCATGTCGGCCAGCGAAACTCAGATCGGCAAAGATATCTACGAGTTCGGTTCCTTCCGGGTCGATCCTACAAAACAGCTGCTGCTGCACGAGGCAGAGCCTGTCCCGCTCACTCCCAAGGCCTTCCAGCTCCTCCTCGTGCTGGTGCGCCGTTGCAACGAGATCGTCACCAAAGATGAACTCATGAAGGCGGTCTGGCCCGACACGTTTGTCGAGGAAACGAACCTGTCGCGCAATATCTTTGCTTTGCGCAAGGCATTGGGAGAGATCGAGCAGAACCGTTTCATCATTACAGTGCCCGGCCGAGGATATCGTTTCTCCGAAAACGTGCGCCTGGTTTCCGAACCCCAGCTCACCATCGTCTCCGCGAATCACTCGAAGGTGCAGCTTCGGGTCAGGGAAACAAAGCCTTGGAGACGGATCCTAGTAGCCGCCGCCATTGTTGTTGCCTTTGCTACCGGCGTGGTTCGATTCTTCACGCCCCACCATGCGGTTCTTACTGAGAAAGACACCGTCGTTTTGGCCGACTTTGCCAACTCCACCGGCGATCCCGTCTTCGATGACACATTGCGCCAAGGCTTGGCTGTCGAACTTGAGCAATCCCCATTTCTGAGTCTGGTTTCGGAAGAGCGCATCGGCCGCGCTCTTTCCCTCATGGGACAGCCGCGGGATGCGCACCTCACTCCTGAACTCGCCCGGCTGGTCTGTGAACGCATCGGCAGCGCCGCCGTCATTGACGGCTCCATCTCTCGTATCGGCGCCCAATTCGTTCTTGGCCTCCATGCCGCCAACTGCAACTCCGGCGAGACGTTGGATGACGAGCAGGTACAGGCCTCAAGAAAAGAGGACATTCTCAACGGCCTGAATCAGATTGCCCGCAAATTCAGGTTCCGGGCCGGCGAATCGATCGCCACGATCCAACAACATTCCACCCCACTGGCGGAAGCCACCACGTCATCGCTGGAAGCTTTGAAAGCCTATAGCGCTGCCTGGAAGGTCGCCTTCTCCAGCCCTCAGGACGCCCTTTTGTTGCTTCAGCGGGCGATAGACATCGATCCCAACTTCGCTATGGCTTATGCATTCCAGGGACGGCTTTATGCGGATATTTGGGAGAATGTCCTTGCTGAGAAGAGCATCACCAAAGCCTACGAATTGCGTAATCGCGCCAGTGACCGGGAGCGTTTCTTTATTGAGGAGAACTACGAAGATCAGGTGATAGGAAACGTGAAGAAGACGAAAGAGACCTGCGAACTGTGGGCACAGATCTATTCGCGTGACTGGGGGCCCCATGGGGAATTGACTTGGATCTACCAGCAACTCGGAGAGTATGACAAGTCCATCGACGAGGCCAAAAAGGCCATTGATCTCGATCCAGACTTCACACCTGGTTACAACAATCTCGCCTGGGCCTACGTCATGCTTGGTCGCCTCGGCGAGGCCGAGAGTACGCTTCGGCAAGCCTCCGGGCGCAAGCTCGAAATGCCTGAGATGTTGGTCATGCGCTACTACATCGCATTCCTGAAGGGTGATCTGGAAGCCATGCAACAGGTCACTGCGCAGGGCCGGGGAAGATTAGACGCCGAGGACTGGCTCGCTTACGAGCAGGCTTCGGCCCTGGCTTATTCCGGTCACCTGAAGCAGGCGAGGAAGATGTCGGACCGGGCGGTGGAATTGGCCCGGCGGGCCAACCAGCCCGAACGAGCAGCTATGTACGAAGCAGGAACGGCGGTTCGCGAAGCCTTTTACGGGAATGTCACTGAAGCCAGACAAAGAGCGCTGGCCACGCGCAAGCTCTCCAATGGCCGTGATGTGGAATGGGGCGCAGCCCTCGCATTAGCTCTCTCGGGAGATTTTTCGCTGCCGCAGAAGCTAGCCATCGATCTGAACAAACGGTTCCCGGAAGATACCTATGTCCAGTTCATTTACCTGCCCATACTGCGAACGTTTGCCGCCCCGCACAGCGATTCGGCCAAAGAGCTTGAATTACTTCAAACTGCCGCCCCCCCTTTGATCTCGGGGTGCCGGGAAGCTGGTCGGGATTCTTCGGAAATCTCTATCCGGTTTACTTCCGCGGCATGGCCCATCTAAATCGCCGGCAGGGCTCTCTGGCCGCTTCGGAGTTCCAGAAGGTGCTCGATCATCGTGCGATCGTCTTCAGCGATCCAATCGGCGTACTGGCACGCTTGCAACTGGGCAGAGCCTACGCCATGGCTGGAGACGAAGCCAAGGCGCAAACTGCATATCAAACGTTTCTAGTCTTGTGGAAGGACGCTGATCCCGACATTCCTGTCCTTAAACAAGCCAAAGCCGAGTACGCAAAGCTGCATTAGAGAGTATTCGCCAGCACCTAAATTCAAACGGGGTTTACTTATAGTCGTCTTTGTTTCTCAATTCTCCGCTCACCGATGAGTGCCAAATCGCCGAGTCGCTCATCGAGACGCGATCGCCCGAAATTTCGAGTTCCGGCGGATAACCGCCAATGCAAACCATAACGGGGACCAGCACGGAGACCTTGACGATCACGAACACTCCCTCGGGAGAACATCGCGTCCCGTCTCCCACCCTACAGACGGCAAAAACCCCAAAAAAGGATGTCAAATACACTGGAGTGACCTTATAAGCGAGCATTCCGTGTGCGCCCAAGCCCCTTCCGGAACGCTCAACAAAACTACTTGACATGTCGCGGCGGACTGCGTCTGGCGGGCGCAGGCGGATGGGCTTCCGTTTATTACGCTCACCGTCACAAACGAAACCTGAAGCCTGTCGGGAGCAATCCTCTTCTATCTCCACTGCCGCGATGAAGGAAAGCCGGTCACCTCGACACCCGGGATTCCGGAACCGTTCTTTAACCTGAACTTCGACGGCACGACCCTGACATTCCAGGTAAGCCATCGTCACGCGCACCCTCCGGGCTCGCTGTCTGACCCTCCTGTCACTTTCCGGTTGAAGCTGACCGGCAGCAATCACGCCGGTCAGGTCAGGGGCGACCTGACAAACGAAAGCGAATCCTCGTCAGGGCTCGCTTTGGTCAAAACCGAATATTAGCGGACTGGCAACCGTTTCGAACGAGGGAGCCGACAATCCCACTCTCTGACATTAGGGTTCGTCGTTATAAATCCCAATCTCCAGCTTGCCACCCTCGGCAAGCTTTGCGCGGTACATGCCCGGCGTGTTGAAGCTCCACGCCATCTCGCCGTCGGGTGCGATGGCAATCACGCCGCCATCGCCTTGAAGACCGGTTAGCTCCTCGTGAATCACTTCGTCCACGGCCTCCTGTAACTTAAGGCCCTTGTACTGCACCAGTGCGCAGACCGTCCGCGCAACCGTGAGCCGGATGAAGTACTCGCCCGTACCCGTCGCTGAAACGGCGCACGATTGGTTCGAAGCGTAAGTGCCAGCGCCGATGATCGGCGAATCGCCCACGCGCCCCCACCTCTTCGCCTGCGTGCCTCCTGTAGAGGTACCAGCAGCGAGATTGCCGGCACGGTCCAACGCAACCACGCCCACTGTACCGAACTTGTGCGCATCGGCCGGCTCTATCTCAGCCACCGGCACGGCCGGCGGAGGTGGCGCACCGGCGGGGCGTGGCGGAATCGGCAGCCCTTCTTTCTTCAACTGTTTCACCAGCGATTGCCAGCGACGCTCGGTGAAGAAGTAGCTGGGATCCACCTGCTCCAACCCCGCATAGACTGAAAACTTATCGGCGCCCTGACCTACAAGAAATACGTGCTGCGACTTTTCCATCACCGCGCGCGCCAGGCTGATAGGATGCCTGGTGCGAGTTATGTCCCCCACTGCCCCGGCCTTCATATTCGAGCCGTCCATAATGGCCGCGTCCAGCTCGTTCTTGCCGTCGGCCGCAAAATCCGCGCCGCGCCCAGCGTTGAAGAGCGGGTCGTCTTCAAGGATGCGGATTGCGGCCTCGACCGCATCGAGCGACGAGCCGCCCCGGTCCAACACTTGCGCACCCGCCTCCGTAGCCTGGGCGAGCGAGGCGCGGTAGGCTGCCTCGGTTGTTGGGTTCATGCTGGCACGCTCGATAATGCCGGCTCCGCCGTGAAGAACTATTGCCCAATGACGGGCTGTAGGCTGTTGCGCGGAAGCCGCGACGGCCAAGTTGCTTGCCATGATCACTCCCCAAAAAAAATCGCAAATCGTCCCAGCCATCTTCATGCGAGTGCCCTCAGGGGTCCAGTCCATGGTAACGCCAAGCCCTTATTCCCTATTCCCACCTCCCTATTTCATCTCCTTCTCCGGTAATATCGCAATCAATGCTGACGCGCACACGAATTTTCACTTCCCTTCTCCTGCTTGCGGCCATTACGCACGTGACCGCCGCGCAACCGCGCCCGATTCCGGTAAAAGTCGTCGTTGTGGCCATGTTCGAGCAAGGCGCCGATACCGGCGATGCCCCCGGCGAACTGCAATACTGGGTGGAACGCGACCACCTGGACAAGATCTATCCACTCACCGCCGCCTATCACACGGTGCGCACGAATGACCAGGGCGAGATGGCAGTGCTCACCGGCCAGGGAACGGCGCACGCTGCGTCCACCATTATGGCCGTGGGCCTTGACCCTCGCTTCGACTTCAGCCACGCCTACTGGCTGGTTGCCGGCATCGCGGGCGGCTGCCCGGACCGCGTATCGCTCGGGTCCGCGCTTTGGGCGCGCTGGGTCGTGGATGCAGACCTGGGCTACGAGATCGACGCGCGCGAAATTCCACCCGATTGGACCACCGGCTATCTGCCGCTGCGCAAAGCCCAACCATTCGAGCAGCCCGCCGAGCCGCAGCCGGGCCAGGCCTATGAGCTGAATGCGCCTCTCGCGCAGTGGGCTTTCAACCTGACGCGCGAAACGCCGCTTAACGACTCCGATCAACTAAAGGAGATTCGCAGCGGCTTCGACGGCGCTGCGTCCCAACGCCCTCCCTTTGTTGCCATGGGCGATGAAATCTCCTCCTCGACCTACTGGCACGGCAAGCTCATGGACGCGTGGGCAACGGACTGGATGCGCTACTTCACCAATGGAAAGGGCGAGTTTGCGACCACGGCGATGGAAGACACGGGCACTTTGCAGTCTCTGGAGTTTCTTGCCAATGCGGGCCGCGTCGATCGGAAGCGCGTCCTGGTCCTGCGCACCGTAAGCAACTTCGACCGGCAACCCCGTGGACTCACTGCTGCTCAGAGCCTGGCCCGCCAGCGCGTCGGCAAATACGCCGCCTATTTGCCTTCGCTCGAGGCCGCGTACAGGGTAGGCCATGTGGTGGTAAGCGAACTCCTCACTCATTGGCCGCAATACGAGGCAACGGTCCCAAGCGCGGTCGACGCTACATACGGCAAACCCTAGCGCGGTCCGCAACCGGCCAATAGGAAGCAATATACTTTTCAGCGTTCGCCCTCCGCAAAGGAGTTGGCGAAGGTGGGGTGGCTGGTGCAGAATGCTTGGGTCATGCAAATCCAGCTTTGGTTTGCGCGGTGAGGCTGTCAACATTGAGTCCACCTTGCGGAAGCACTGTTACAAGGCGCTCACTCCAGGGCATGCAAAGGCTCTCTTATGAAGCTCAACATCGCAACACTCGCATTGGTTACCGTTGCTGCCGTTATCCTGGGCTTGCGCGCCATAGCGCTTCCATGGACGATTCCCCGCATCGCCGGATTTGCCATTGCCGCCCCATCTTTTCTGCTGCTCGCATTGGCCCGCATTCAACTGGGCCGGGCCTTCAGTGTCCAGGCCAAGGCCACCACGCTGGTGACCACCGGCCTTTATGCTCGCATCCGCAATCCGATCTACGTCTTTGGCGGATTGCTGATCGCGGGAGTCATTATCTGGCTTGACAGGCCATGGCTGCTTCTTTGCTTCATCTCCCTGATTCCCATGCAGCTCATTCGAAGCCGGAAAGAGGAGCAGGTGCTGGCGGAGAAATTCGGCGCTGCGTACCTGGACTACAAGCGCAAGACCTGGTTTTGACTTAGTTACGATTCAAACGTTGGACCGAGCGTCCATTCGGGCGCCCATAACGCATTTGAAGGAAGGCGAAATGCATTCTGTCTGGTTAGGCGAGTTTATGGGCACGCTGGTTCTGGTGCTACTGGGCACCGGCGTCTGTGCCGGCGTAACGCTGCGCAAGTCGTATGCTGCCGACGCTGGCTGGATGGTTATCACCACAGGCTGGGCGCTGGGCGTGCTGTGCGGCGTGCTGGTGGCACAGGCCTTCGGCAGCCCCGGCGCGCACCTCAATCCGGCCATCACCCTGGCCGCGGCAGTCACCAGCGGCAATTATTCGCAGGTGCTTTACTACTGGTCGGCTCAACTGCTCGGCGCAATGAGCGGCGCATCGTTGATGGTGCTGCACTACGCCGTGCACTGGAAGCCCACGCCTGATCCCGCAGCCAAACTGGGCATCTTTTGCACTAATGGCGCGATACCAAACCGGCCGGCGAACTTCGTCGGCGAAGTCATCGGCACAATGATGCTTGTAGTAGTGGCCAGCGCAATCTTTTCACATGGCGTTTCAATGACCGGACCGGCCGCAGGCCTGGGACCGTGGCTGGTTTGCAGCCTGGTGTGGGGCATCGGCCTCTCGCTTGGTGGAACCACCGGCTACGCCATCAACCCGGCGCGCGATCTGGGCCCGCGGCTCGTTCATGCGCTGCTGCCCATCCCAGGCAAAGGCGGGTCCAACTGGAGCTATGCGTGGGTCCCGATTTTGGGCGACCTGACAGGTGGGGCGCTCGCCGGCCTGCTCCTGCACTACGCGCATCTTTAACACTTCCATGCAGATGGAGCATCCCCTGTTCCGGCCTCGCGCTTGAGTTGTATCCTTTCTGTTGACTGTGAACTTCCCCGCAGAATCAGAAAAGAGATCTCATGCTGGAAACCATTCTGCAACTCGACCCGCGCGACAACGTACTTGTGGCGCTGACCACGCTCGACCTGGGCACGCAGATACGATTTGGTCCGGCTGATTCTCCGGCTTCATGCATGGTTACGCAGACCATTCCCGCCAAGCACAAGATGGTCATCAAGGATCTCAAGCCCGGCGACCTAATCTTTATGTACGGCATGATCGTGGGTGAGGTGGTCGAGGCCATCCCGCGCGGAGGCCTGCTGACGACGCGTAACATTCGCCATCGCGCAGCAGACTACACTGCGGTACGCCATCCGGCAGTGCCTGCCGTACCGGACGCGTCGGCATGGGCTCAGCGCACCTTCATGGGCTACTACCGTGCCGATGGCCAGGTGGGCACGCGCAACTACTGGATTGTGTTGCCGCTCGTATTCTGCGAAAACCGCAACGTGGAAAACATGCGTGAAGCTCTTGAGGAGGAACTGGGTTACGGCAACGCCAACAGCAGCTATCGCAAGCATGTGCGCGAACTGATTCAGCGCCATGGCAACGGCCACGCCGCAGCGGAAATGGCGGCCGTTGCGAAACGCGAGCAAGTCTTCCCTAATCTCGACGGTGTCCGGTTCCTTCCCCATCAGGGCGGCTGTGGCGGCACGCGCCAGGACTCGCAGGCGCTATGTGGCCTGCTGGCCGGGTACATCCACCACCCCAACGTAGCCGGAGCAACGGTGCTGAGCCTGGGCTGCCAGCACGCGCAGGCAAGCATCCTCATGGAAGAGCTGCGGGCGCGTGACCCTCAGCTGCGCAAGCCCGTTATCATCGTCGATCAACAGAGTGCCGGCCGCGAGTCGGCGCTTATGGAGCAGGCATTGGACCGGACCTTTGCCGGGCTCGCTGAGGCCAATCGCGTGCAGCGCGAGCCCGCGCCTCTCTCCGCGCTCACGATTGCCTTGCAGTGCGGAGGCTCCGACGGTTTCAGCGGCATCTCGGCAAACCCCACCGTCGGATACGCTTCCGATCTGGTGGTTGGTGCGGGCGGCACGACCATCCTGTCCGAGTTTCCTGAGTTGCACGGCGTGGAGCAGGAGCTCATCAACCGCTGCACAACGGATGAGCTGGCACAACGCTTCCGCGATTTGATGCAGGCCTATGCGGCCAGCGCCCGGGCTGTGAATTCTGATTTCGCTTTCAACCCCTCGCCCGGTAACATCCGCGATGGACTTATCACCGACGCCATCAAGTCTGCCGGTGCGGCACGCAAGGGCGGCGCTTCGCCCATCAGCGGCGTGCTGGACTACCCCGAGTACGTGAGCGCGCGCGGACTCAACCTGCAGTGCACACCGGGCAACGACGTAGAGAGCGTAACTGCACAAGTGGGTGCAGGGTCGAACATTGTGCTCTTTACGACTGGCCTCGGCACACCCACCGGCAACCCCATTGCACCAGTTGTGAAGATCTCCACCAACACGGCGATGGCCGAACGGATGAGCGATATCATCGACTTCGACGCCGGCGGCATCGTAAGCGGCAAGTCCACCATCAAGGAAAGCGCCGGGAAGCTCCTCGAGCTTTCCATCGAAGTGGCCAGCGGCGATCGCCTCACCAGGGCCGAACTACACGGTCAGGCCGACTTCATTCCTTGGAAGCGCGGAGTTTCGCTGTGAAAATGAATGAGTTTCAAATCTTATAAGTCGGGTGCCCCAGGTCTCGACTTTGGGACCTGGGATCCCTTACCCTCTCTATTCCAAACAGGAAGCAACAACTGCCAGCGCAGCGATCGCCGCCGTCTCCGCACGCAGAATGCGCGGGCCCAGCGTCGCCGCGCGCCAGCCGCTCGCATCGAAGAGCGCCTCTTCCGCCGGAGCCCATCCGCCTTCAGGTCCAATCGCAATCTCCAGCGCCGGCATCTCTTCACCCGCTGCCTCAACGGCCTCTTCAATCAGCCGCCGCAATGTCGTCGTGCGCTCCTGCTCAGCAAGAACAATGCGAGTCGCCTCGGACGAAACCCTGACGCGCGAAGCCAGCGGAGTCGGGTTGTGGATAAGTGGTACATCCGAGCGTCGCGACTGCTGCGCCGCCTCGTGCGCAATCCGCCGCCAGCGCTCGGCGCGTTTTTCCGCGGCTAGGGCCAGGTGCTTCTCTGTCCGCTGCGCAATCACCGGGGCTAGCGCCGCAACGCCCAGCTCGGTCGCTTTCTCGATAGCCCACTCCATGCGATCAAATTTATACACGGCCACCACCAGCGTCACAGGCAACGCGGGATCGGCCTGAACCTCGGCAACCAGGTTGAAGCGAACCTCAGCCGGCGACACTGCCGCAACCTCGGCGTGAAACACGTGGCCGCCCGCAACCACGTCAGCTTCCATACCCGGCTGTGCGCGCAGGACACGCGCCATGTGCGCGGCCTGCGAGCCTGTTATCGAGGCCGTAGCCTCATCCCAGTGCTCGGCAATCCAGCGGCGTCGCGTCATCGTTTCAGTAGTCGTTCCCTTCACAGCAAGTCTAATCCTTCCCCAGAAACACCAAGGGGGACGCTTGAAGCGCCCCCCTTGAGTGTTGCCTTTTTGTTGGTCGAACCGCTACTACTTCTTCTTCGCGGCCTTCTTTACGGCTTTCTTCGCCGCCTTCTTCGCGGGTGCCTTCTTGGCTGCTTTCTTAGTTGCCATTTGCCTATTCTCCCTTTTCGATGGGTTGCATCGATTCTGCAATAGTTATATTGCAGTTGAAGAATGTATAGATTTATGTAGCAACGATGTCAAGAAAAAAACGTACCAAGGGTGGAAAAATCGTCAACAATTTTTCCGGCGATGAATTTGGTCGCGCTCGCAAAAATGCATTCTTCGATCAATCGAAGTGCCGCGAGCGTCAAGTTTTCTATGCCATTGCTGCTCGCTCCTTCTTAAATCGCGTGAGCGTTCCAGCATCGCGCTGCTGAATCAGATTGTCGATATATTCTCCTCGGCCTCTTGGGTTGACCTTCACCGGCACCGCATAAACATTGGGTCATACTTGCACTCCGGCAAAGTACTTTGCTGTGAGGTCGTTCTTCTTATCCGGGCTCTCAATCACGAATGCAGCTTGCTCCATCAAGGCTCCTCCGAAAATTGTCGCGCTGTCTTGCTTGTGCCCTTGGGCAATTTGTCGAGCATCGAACCGACATAAACGGTCAAATCGGGAACCACGACATACAACCTAAGTGCCATCCAAATTTTCCCATGGAATCCGGCCCGTGGGGGTTGGATTGCCACTCGTGAAGGTATTCGAGCGCCTGTCTCCGCTCTTCCGGAGCGGAGGGACCGCGGTCAGCAGCAGTTGCTCGCAGCATGACTGTGTAGTCCAGCTGGTAGGATGAAATCGTACGCATGAACATGGCTGGATTCCCCGCCAGCCAAGCCAACGCGCCTGTCTCAACGATGCAATGCGCTTAGCACTCAATCTGATTCAGCGCAAGCCCTGCGAGGCTCGTTTCCTTATATCGCGACTGCATATCGATGCCCGTTAGATACATGGTTCGGATCACTTGATCGAGAGAAACTCTATGATCACCGGACTCGTTGAGTGCTATACGCGAGGCCTGCACGGCTTTGGCCGCGCCCATCGCGTTGCGCTCGATGCAGGGTATCTGCACAAGCCCGCCGATGGGGTCGCAGGTCATGCCGAGGTTGTGCTCCATCGCGATCTCAGCGGCATGCTCCACCTGTCCGTTGCTTCCGCCGAGAGCGGCCGTCAGCCCGGCAGCGGCCATCGAGCACGCAACGCCCACCTCTCCCTGGCAGCCCACTTCCGCGCCGCTGATAGATGCGTTCTCCTTGTAAAGGATGCCAATCGCGGCCGACGTAAGAAAGAAGCGAACGATGCCTTCATGATCTGAATCGGAGATGAAGCGTTGATAGTAATGGGCCACAGCGGGAACCACGCCGGCCGCGCCGTTGGTGGGCGCGGTAACCACACGACCGCCCGCAGCATTCTCTTCGTTCACCGCCATGGCGTACACGGTAACCCAGTCCAGCGGGGCCAGCGGGTCACCGCGGAGACCTGTTGCTTCTTTCTCGGCCAGCCGTGCAGCCAGATGGTGAGCTCGGCGACGAACGTTCAGGCCGCCCGGCAAGATTCCCTCAGCGGCAATCCCGCGCGCCACGCAATCCTTCATCGCGAGCCAGATGCGATCAATGCCCTCCCGCACCAGTTTAACGGGAGCCGTCTCTTCGCTCCGCGCCGCCAGCGCGCATTCGTTCTCAAGCATCAGTTGGCTGATGGAAAGCTCGTTGACTTGAGCCGTGGTCAAAAGCTCTGCGGCACTGTGAAAGGGAAACGGAACGGTTCCCTGCCGCTGATCTGGCGAGGGTTGCGTTCCGGCCGAGTCAGGTGCAACATCTTGCACAATGAACCCGCCGCCGATCGAAAAGAATGTGGATTGCTCGGCAACTGCTCCGCTAGCTTCGAAGGCGGTGAAGCGGAGACCGTTGGGGTGCTGGGTGTGCGCGCCGGGAGGAAACATGATGTCGCGGTGCAGCACAAGGTCGCTGAGCTCATCGAAATGGATGGTGCGGGTGCCGGCCAGATCGATACGACGCGCAACACGAATTCCCTTAACCGTTAACTCAATCGTCGCGGGATCGATCGAGACCGGCTCGTTGCCGGCCAAGCCCAACAGCACAGCCCTATCGGTAGCGTGCCCCAGTCCGGTCAGCGCCAGCGAGCCGTAGAGTTCCACCTGCACGCGCGTAACGCGGTCGAATAAGCCGTGGGTCGCGAGTCCGCGCGCAAATCGGCATGCTGCGCGCATGGGCCCCATGGTATGCGAACTCGAAGGGCCAACACCGATTTTGTAAAGATCAAAGAGACTCGTGGTCACGGATGAAATTGTAGTCTGTGCCAGTTGTCATTGGTCAGTCTTCGGCGATACGGCACAGGCTCGGTGAATCAAGTTGCGCCTCAAGAGACGTAATGTGTCCTCTTCGCTCTGGTTCGGCTGTCAGTCAAACACACGTCCACTGTTCACCGATCACAGACCGTTGACAACTGTCTTCTGGTACACTCGCTGCAACTTTGGGCCATGCTCTTTAAAGTTCTCAGTGCGGCAGTCTACGGAATCGACGCCAACCTCATCGATGTTGAGGTGGACTACAGCGGCGTGGTGACCGATAAAGACATCTTTCATACCGTCGGTTTACCCGACGCCGCCGTCCGCGAAAGCCGCGACCGCGTTCGCGCCGCCATAAAGAACTCCGGCTACACGATTCCGCCTACCTTCATTACCATCAACCTCGCGCCAGCCGATCTCAAGAAGGAAGGCTCCGGCTTCGACCTTCCGATTGCGGTCGGCATCCTCGGCGCCTATGGCGCGCTTCGCGTCGATGACTTGAGCCAGTTCCTTCTGGTCGGTGAACTGGGACTCGACGGCACCCTGCGCCCCATCCCCGGTATGTTGCCGGTGGCAATCCTGGCACGTGAAAAGAATATCCCCAACCTGATTCTGCCAACCGCCAACGCCGCCGAAGCCGCGGTAGTGGAAGGCGTAAATGTTTATCCCGTCTCATCGCTCACGGATGTGCTGGAGCTTTTGAACACCTCGGTCGTGGGCATCATCCAGCGTGAGCCCTACCGCGTGAACACGCAGCACCTCCTCGGAGAATTACAGCACTTCACTGTGGATTTTTGCGATGTGCGCGGCCAGCAGACGGCCAAGCGTGCGCTGGAGGTAGCAGCGGCAGGCAGCCACAATATTCTCATGATTGGTCCACCGGGCTCGGGCAAGACCATGCTCGCCAAGCGCCTACCCTCCATCCTGGCCCCGCTCACTTTTGAAGAGGCCCTCGAGACCACCAAGATTCATTCAGTAGCAGGAGTGCTGGACGCAGCAGCCGGCCTAGTCACGCAGCGCCCGTTTCGTTCGCCGCACCACACCATCTCCGACGCGGGCCTTATCGGCGGCGGCATCGTGCCGCGTCCGGGCGAAGTATCGCTGGCGCACAACGGTCTCCTCTTTCTGGATGAACTGCCCGAGTTTCCGCGCAACGTGCTCGAAGTAATGCGCCAGCCGCTCGAAGATCATGCCGTGACCATCGCGCGAGCATCCATGTCGCTCAGCTTTCCGGCGCGCTTCATGTTGGCTGCTGCCATGAATCCCTGTCCTTGCGGCTACTTCAACGACAAGTCACGCGAGTGCATGTGCACTCCGCCCATGATCCAGCGCTACGTCGCCAAGATCTCCGGCCCGCTGCTCGACCGCATTGATATCCACATCGAAGTTCCCGCAGTGCAATACAAGGAGTTGCGCGGCGGGGCGGCGGCTGAGGGCTCAGCGCAGATTCGCGACCGGGTGATGGCCGCGCGCGAGCATCAGCGGCTCCGCTTCAAGAAGGCCGGCGAAAAAATCTACGCCAACGCGCAGATGACCACGCGCCAGATCCGCACCCATTGCGAACTCGGCGCCGACTCGGAGCAACTCCTGGAGCGGGCCATGCAGCAGCAGGGGCTCACAGCGCGCGCTCACGACCGCATTCTCAAGGTTGCTCGCACAATTGCAGACCTCGAGGGCGCCGAGCCCCTGACCGTCTCTCACCTGGCCGAAGCCATCCAATATCGCACCTTGGACCGCAGCTACTGGGCGTAGAAGAAGCATCTGAAATGAAGTTGGCGGCCGGCGACACAATCCAACGTTTTCAACTCGCACTAAAACAAAAGTTACTTTCGATTTTAAGCAATCTCTAATTCCAGGTCGATAACCTCATAGACTGCATGAGGCACGTTTCATGTAAGTTGTTGACGATTGCTGAGGCCTGAAATGCACGAGACAGTCCTGAATTCGGGTTGGGTCACAATCCTGTTTGCGGTCCCTGCGCTTTTCATCTTGCTGTTGGGAGTTTTCCACCTGGACGAACTGCTTGTGCCGCCTAGGCAGAGTGCCAGGACACGGCGGACGGTCTTCAGTGTGGACCAGAAGGGCCGGACAGTTCTGTGCGACCCGGACGGGCACCCATTTCACCTGAAGAAGACCCGTAAGTAACCAAAATGGTTCGCTTTGACCTTGCCCCCGCAAAACGTATCCCTTAGCGAGCTGATTTAATAGCGAAAGGGACACGAAGATGCGGAATGGGAAACGAGGCAGGTACACGCTTGAGTTCAAGCAGGAGGCGGTCCGGCTTGTAGAGTCGGGCCAGAC
>DASYZU010000036.1:0-3295 GCA_035945795.1 Occallatibacter sp. | reverse complement strand
CATGGCCGACCTGCGCGCCAAGAACAAACTCATGATGCTGGCATACCAAGGAGCTAAGGATTCCAATGCCGGAAACTCAGAGGTGCTGGCGGTCCGACAGCAGGTGGCCTCTTTGAAGGGCAACCAGCTTCCCGAAGATGTAGCCAAGGCGACAAAGGATATCGACGTCAAGCTTGCCACCTTCGGCGGCGTGGTTGCCAGTCGTGTCGCTGGAGGCTTCGGCGGACCCCGCGGTCGCGGCAATGTGCTTCCTCCCGGCGCGATCAAGCCGTTCAATACTCTGAACGGCAGCTTCGATGCGATTGTCAGCACATCGCAGGTGGGGCTGGACGAAGCGCCGACGCAAGCGGAGATTGACACTTGGGAAGACGACTGCAAGGATTACAACGCCACCGTGGCGGCATGGAAAAAAATGCTGTCGCAAGATCTGGCCGCGTTCAACACGCTGCTTAGCAGAACCCATCTGAATCCG
This sequence comes from Occallatibacter sp., assembly GCA_035945795.1. Taxonomy (GTDB): domain Bacteria; phylum Acidobacteriota; class Terriglobia; order Terriglobales; family Acidobacteriaceae; genus Telmatobacter. The sequence goes on along the minus strand of DASYZU010000036.1, from coordinate 2,823 downwards.
CTACACCTGTCTCCGACCGCGCTAAACCATCCGTCGTGCGCCTTCACGACGCCGACCGCGCCGAGAGCGCCAAAGGCGCCAGTCAAAAAATAGCGGCCCGTCGCTGACACATTGCTCTTCGCCGGAGCAGCATTCGTCTTGGCATCGGCATTGCCGCGCGAAAATTATGGATAGTTTCCGGATTGCCGACGATCCGTCCGGAATCGTCGGATGAGGTGGAACGAAATACCATTCTCGCGGTACGATTGGTCTACTTTGCAACTTGGCTGAAAGACGGAAGGCCGCATGGACACCCTTCTTCAAGACTTCCGATACGGGCTGAGGATGCTAGCGAAAGCGCCCGGGTTTACGGCGGTTGCCGTTCTGACGTTGGCGCTGGGGATTGGGGCGAACACGGCGATGTTCAGCGCGCTGTACGGGCTGGTTTTGCGGCCGTTGCCTTACGCGGATGCGTCGCGACTGGTGATGCTGTGGGACTCGAATCGCAGAACGGGCCTGAAGCACATTCCTGTGATGGAGGGTTCGTTTGCCATTCTGCAGAGCCAAGCGAAGAGTTTTGAGGGTATGGCGGCCTTCACTTCTGCGGACTTAAGAGGCGGTCTTCTCGCGACCAGACTTTGGGGAACGGAAGAGCGCGTGGCAGCCGCCGGAGTCTCGCCGCAATTCTTTTCGGTGTTGGGAGTGGCACCCTTGCTGGGGAGGACATTCACAGCAAGCGAGGGCGTTGCCATCGCGAAGGACAACAGATGGCAATTCGCGCACGTCGCGATTCTAAGCTATGCATACTGGAGGCAGCATTACGGAGCGAACCCTGACGTAATCGGCAAGACAATCACTCTCAATAAGTTTGGAGAGAAGAGACAGTACACGATTGTCGGCGTGATGCCGAATGGTGTTGATTTTCCTTATCCACTCGGGCCGAGCAAGCCCGATATCTGGACCAACGCGGCACTCATCCAAACCAGTCTCGGGGGAAACGACCTGGAAGTTGTGGGCCGCTTGAAAACTGGCGTGAGCCTGGCCCAGGCGCAGGCAGAGATTCACACCATTGCGGATCGCATTCGCGCGCAGTATCCCAAGGATTACAAAGATGAAGATGTCAGCGTGGTTCCACTCAGCAGCGAGCTGATCCGAGATGTGCGCAGCATTTTGTGGGTCCTGCTGGCGGCCTTCGGATTCGTTCTGCTGATTGGTTGCGCTAATGTGGGCAATCTCTTGCTGGTGCGCGCGGTGTCGCGTGAGAAAGAGATGGCGATTCGCGCGACGTTGGGCGCGGGCAGATTGGCGCTGATACGCCAGATGCTGGTCGAGGCGATGCTGCTGGCGCTGGCGGGAGGTGCGCTGGGGTTGCTGCTCGCTTACGGAAGTCTGCGCACCCTTGTCGCGCTGCTGCCGCAATCGATTTACATTCCGCGATTGGATTCCGCGCCGCTGGATACGCGAATACTGGTTTTCGCGGCGGGGCTTTCGGTGATTGCTGCGGGAGTGTTTGCGCTTGGCGCGGCCCAATCTGAATGAAACGCTGAAATCGGGAAGCGCGCGCAAATCGTCGCCGGCGCGGTCAGTTTTGCGCAGGCCGGGCAGCGCGCTGCTGGTGGTGGAAGTGTCTCTAGCACTTGTTTTGCTGACCGGCGCGCTGTTGATGCTGAGGAGTATGCAAAAGCTTCTCGCCGTGAACGGGCAGTTTCGGTCCGAGCACCTGCTTTCGATGAACATCGTTATTGACAACGCGTATTTAAGGTCACTGCCCGAAAACGATAACGATTCGATGCGGATTAAGTTCGAGCAGTTTGAGCAACGCGTCGCGGCATTGCCCGGCGTGAAAGCGGTCGCTTTGGCAGACGGGTTTCCGCCGGTGGCTCACGAGCACAGTTTCGACCAGTTTAAGGCCGACGGGGGTGGGGGGCTCATTGCGGAGGGCTTTCAACCAGCGGACATGCACATTGTGACGCCAGAGTACTTCGACATGATGGGCATGCGCATTCTGCGCGGGCGATGGTTGGCAGATGCGGATGGAAACGGGACCTTGCCAGTGGCGGTGATCAATGAAGCGATGGCGAAAGCTTATTGGCGGAACCGCGACCCAGTGGGTGTTAGGGTGAAGCCGATGTTTCGATTCACTGACAAAAACATCTCATACACGATTGTGGGGGTCGTCCATGAACCAAAACAATTCGGGAGCGGCGAGACGCCCCTGCCTGCGGTTTACTTGTCTTATTCGCAGGTACCTACTGCACATGGTTCCGTGATTGTGCGCACCGCGGGAGAGCCTCAGTGCTTGGCCACGGCGATGCGCGACGCCGCTTTGCAGATGGTTCCGGGGCATATGTTTGTCGGCCAAGCGCAAACCGGCGATGAAATGATCTCGGAATCCAGCGCGCAGCCGCGGTTCACAGCGCAACTGTTGACGGCGTTTTCGACTCTCGCGTTGCTGCTCGCCGTGGTCGGCATCTACGGACTGATCTCGTATTACACGTTGCAGAGGACGCATGAAATCGGAATACGCATGGCGCTGGGAGCGCAGCGTGCGGACGTGATGCAGTTGGTGCTGCGGGAAGGAATGCTGTTGGCAGGTTTGGGCATTGCGGCAGGCATCGTGGCGAGTTATGGGTTTGCAAGAAGCTTGACCAGCCTACTTTACGGAGTGTCGACGATGGATTTTTCTTCGTCTGCCGCTGCGGCGGTCCTGCTTTTACTTGTGGCGCTGGCGGCGTGTTGGATACCGGCGCGGAGGGCGATGAGAATTGAGCCAATGGAAGCGTTGAGGTACGAATAGTCCTTTGCACGAAATGACCGACGACCCCTCCCCAGAACCATTTGTGA
>DASYZU010000035.1:0-1760 GCA_035945795.1 Occallatibacter sp. | reverse complement strand
CGCGGTTAAGTTACGAATCGCCTACGACTGCAGGCCATTACACTGGTTTACGTGCGGCGACCCTTCTCACTTTTTTTATGTGCTTACCGGGTCTGGTGATACAAGGAGACTGAGCGTCTTGCTGCGGCTTGGAGAATCCAGACAGCATTTAGTTTCGCGGTGAATACGGCAAATCGGGATAATCGAATGGCAGTAATTTTCATCACGGGAAGCAGCACAGGCATCGGCCTTGCGACAGCGGTCGCCTTCGGACGCGCCGGACACGATGTATACGCAACCATGCGAAACTCCGACCGGGCACCTGAACTCGCGTCCACCGCGGCAAAGGAGAGGTTGCCCATCAAAGTTCTACCTATGGACGTGGACAATGACGCCTCGGTTGGTAATGCCGTTGCGGGAGTCCTGGCTGAAAGTGGGCGGATCGATGTCCTAGGGAGGCTCTGCACAGGTCGCTGTGAGGAGCGATTTGGTTGAAGTGGTCATGACAATTGGGTTCAGAGAACGGAGAGCGAGTGATGATTGGTCCAGCGATGGTCGCCGCAGAGACTGCGTGCTGCCCGAAGTTTCCTCACAGCGCACACCTGGCCCCTGCTGGGAGCAGCTGTCTGCGCACCTGATAGAGGTTGGCCAGCGCAAACATGGTCTGTGCTCGCGCCAGGTTCTTGGCCAGGCCGCGGTATCTCACTTTGGCGAAGCCCCACAGTTGCTTGACGACGCGAAAGGCGTGTTCGCCACGCGCCCGGGTCCGCGAGCGCGCCCGATTGATCATCCGCCAGCGCGCGCTCAACGGCCGCTGCGAGGCGGGACGCCGGTTGATCCGGTAGCGCATCCCCCACGCCTCGAGAAACTTTCGATCGTCTTCCTTCCAGTAAGCTTGATCGCCGAACAGCTCCCGCTCCTGCCCGTGCAGCAGGTCAGGCAGCTGGGTGATGTCGGCTACGCTGGCGTCAGTCGCCCTCACCGTATGGACGATACCGCGCTTATCCGCTCCGATGTGCAGCTTCATCCCGAAGTGCCAGTTGCGGCCCTTGCGGGTCTGCTTCATCTCGGGGTCGCGAGTCGCGCTCGCGTTCTTGGTCGAACTCGGCGCCGCGATGATGGTCGCGTCCACGATGGTGCCCGAGCGCAGCAACAGCCGGCGCTCTTCCAGCAAGTCCGCAACCGCATCGAAGACGGCTTTGGTCAGCCCGTGCTGCTCCAGCAGATGGCGAAAGCGCAGAATGGTACTCTCGTCCGGCACCACCTCGTCGCCCAACTCCACACGCGCGAAACGCCGCATCGACTCGCTGTCGTAAATCGCATCTTCGGCCGCCCGGTCCGACAGATTGAACCACTGCTGCAGGAAGTAGATCCGCAGCATCTTCTCCACTCCCAGCGGCTGGCGGCCTTGTCCCGCCTTGGGATAATGAGCTTCGATCAGCGCCAGCAACCGCGCCCACGGGATCACCGCGTCCATCTCGGCCAGAAACCGTTCGCGCCGCGTCACTTTGCCCTTTGCCTGCCATGCCATCGACGCAAATGTCCGCTGCTTACCCATCTCCACTCCTCCACACCTGCCGACCCAACTAACTGTTTATACCCGAACCGAAACACTTGTGCAGAGGTTCCCTAGCGGTGATCTTGATGTAGAGGCTTAAATATAACCAGCATCTCGGCGGTTCCGGTCCAACGTTCTCGGAGGAGCAGTATGCTTCCCATCGATGCTGATAGCCACTTTTTCGAGCCTCTCGATTTATTCGAACGATACATAGATCCCCGCT
>DASYZU010000034.1:0-1574 GCA_035945795.1 Occallatibacter sp. | reverse complement strand
CTGGGAAGCCTGGAAGAACAAGCAACCTGACCGCTTCGCCTCCGCCATGGCCGACGACGCCGTCTTCTTCGGCCTTTACGGCACCACCGGCAAAGCCGAATCCGTCGCCGAGCAGCGCGATTCCGTCAACTCCTGCCAGGTCGCAAGCTATGCGCTCACAAATCCCCGCGTCATCCCGATTGACGCCAACGCCGCCATCCTTCTCTACGACGCCGAGCAGCACGCTGTCTGCGGCGGCCAACCCGTGCAGCCCTTCATGCACGGCGAATCCGTCTACGCCCTCCGCAACGGCCGTTGGATAAACCTGCTGCGCTCCGAAGTCCCCGCCGCCGACCACCCCAGCAATCCCAGTAAAACTTCCACGCGCCACAAAATGCCACTCTCAAAGCAGCCGAAACCGAACCATGTCTTTGTCAGCTAGCTCCAAAATGAGTTTACGTAGCGCATCCTCGCGCTCGTGGAGTCTCGTCGGAGAATACCTGCTGTCAGGTGCGGTCCCGACTTCCGGGATTAGATAGTCGTAGATCATTTTTTTCATATTCAGCCAGAGTTTTTGGGCACCGCTGTCTCCGATCTCGTGAGCGATGAATATTCGGTCTTCGAATGTCAGTGCGAGTTTCTGAATCGCCGTATTTAGACGTTTCGAATCCTCAGGCGGCGGGAGGCCCGGCCGAGCTTCGGTCACCGCCGAAACAGTATCGTAAAGCTGGTCAAGCAACTCTCTGTACTCCAGCTTCTTTTGTTCTCCCACCCACTCACGGTGATGAAAGAACGCACTGAGGCCAGCGCCGAGGACGACTCCTGCTAAAGCGCTGACAATGCCAACCACCGTTGCACACATCGAGTGTCTCCCCTTGAACGTCTCCAGAAGACTGCCCTCGGTCCCGCCCTCCAAGGCAATTTTCCGGCCCAGAAGGTTTTTTATGCGCCCTACTTGATGGCGGATTGTAAGGCCCTGAACTGCGCTGCCTTACATTCAGTCTCCTGGATGGTATCGTTTTTGGCTTCATCTGCGATAACGTCCAATTCAACCTGGGCCTTGTCTTTCCCCGCGGCCAATTCGGTGCCCGTGGCGACCGAAGGGGCACCGGGATCTTGTCCGATGGGGACTGAAACGAACTTGCCGGTGGTTGGCGGAATCGTTGACATGCGCTGGTCCGTGTCGTACTTCCACACGCACCCTGTCTGTGTGTCCAGCAGGAGACTCCATCTCATCGCCGGGATTCCGCTAACTAAGGTCTGCGGCGGATAAATCGTGACAATACGGAATCGCTCTACGCGCGGCGCCGGTAGCGACACCTGCGATGGAGTGGTCTCGGCTGTCTTTGAGAACAAAACATTAGTTCCCAATGCGGCCACCAGTGTCGCAGCTAACAGATAAGTCAACCTCATCTTCATGACATCCTCCTATTTCATCTTTGTAGGAACACCGTAGCATCTGAAATGTATCGAGCAAGCGTGGCTGCAGGGACATGGTTCACAGCTCCTTGACTCTATTCTCCAACTCCCGCGCAATCTCCTCCGCATCCGTCTCCGCCGCAAACGTCACCGCCTCGCCAATCGTCACCTTCACC
>DASYZU010000033.1:0-4696 GCA_035945795.1 Occallatibacter sp. | reverse complement strand
AGAGCGCCCTACACTGGACCAGGCCCTGGCGCGCGGAATGAATCCGTTGACGCTCGACGCCGTGCTTGAATTGCAAGCGGCTGGCGCACAGATACTCGATACGCGTGATGCAACCGAATTCGCCTCGGCGCATCTGGCGGGCAGCATCAACATCGGACTTGTCGGTCAGTATGCAACGTGGGCTGGAACGGTGCTCGACAGGAAGCATCCGATTGTGATTATCGCGGACCCGGGCCGCGAAAACGAATCGGCGGTTCGCCTGGGACGCATCGGATTCGATCACGTGGCGGGATATTTGCAGAACGGATTGCAGAGCCTGGAGTCGCGCCTGGAATTGATCGCCACTACCGAGCGCCTGAGTGCGCAATTCGCGGCCGAAGCTCTGTCATCGACTCAGCCGCCGCTGGCTGTTGACGTTCGCGCGCCGGGCGAGCGCGAGCAGAAATACATTGCAGGGAGCGTGAGTGTCCCGCTCAATCATTTGATGGACAATTTGGAAAAGCTTCCGAAGGATCGCACTTTGCTGATTTATTGCGCGGGCGGTTACCGGTCTTCGATTGCCGCGAGCCTGTTGCAACGCGGCGGATTTAACCACGTCAGTGAAATTGCCAGTGGCATGGCAGGATGGGAAGCCGCGAACCTGCCGGTTCAAACCGCCCAACTGCCCGCAGCGTAAATTCCGTAGTGATTCAGATTGACGTGATAGGTTATTTCCCGATTATGCGATTTACCAGAAGTTGCGCCTATTCCGCCGAAAGTGGCGCCCACTCGAATGGGAACAGTTTCCCCGCTGCCGCGGCATCAAGCTTTACGCCCGCGAGTTCCGCGGCCCTGGCCAACGCCGGATCGCGACCAGCAGCGAGGTCCGCTGCCGTCGGCAGGACAATCACATCCGGCGTAACGCCCACGCCTTCGAGGCTCTTACCATCAGACATAATGAGATTTGCATCCGTAATTTCTATCGCGTACGGGATCAGGCCGTTGACACCTACATGTTCCGGGTAAATCCTCGCTTGCATAACTGAGCCCGCTGTCCGATCGCCAACTATGACACCGCGATGCTCCAGTTGCATTGTTCTCGCAAAGACCTCCGACGCCGATTCGGAGCGGCTATCTACCAGTACAAATAGCTTTCCCCTGAAAGCACCGCGACCCTTCGCCGTGTCTGGTTTCTCCGGTTTTCGCGAAACGCGCGAGGCGACGGTGACTTCGCGATCCATTACATCCCCCACCATGCGGTCAAGAGTCGTCACGCGTCCGCCTGGGTTCCCACGCAAGTCGAGTATGAGCGCTGCATGTTTGCGCGCCCTGTCCATCATGTGATCAACTTCAGAATTGTCCATGGAGAATTCCGGCATCTTCCAAATCAAGAGGTCGCCTTGTTCTACCCATCTCTGACGCAACAAATGCTCCATCACATCTCTATTGTTACTAATTTCATTCCAGAGTCGTTGCTCACCGCCGCTAATGCCCTTTCCCTCTATCCTCGTTTCGACGGAGACCTCGCGCTGGCGGCCCAACGGATCACGCAAGTTGAAGGTCAACGCTGTTTGGGGAGACAGCGCATAAAGGTAGTAATTGAGATCTGAGAAGTCGTTACGGTTAACAGTGTAATGATTGAGTCCGAGGATCTCATCGCCAAGATGAAGCTTCTCCGCCGCATCCGATCCGGAACGAACTTCGGTGATGTAAGCTTTCTCCCCGATGATCGCCATGCGAAAACCGTAACGGAAAGCTGCTAACCGTGGCGGAGGGATAAAAATTGTGTGCGAATCGTGCAAAGCCGAAAGATACGCTGCAATCTCCGCAAACGTCGCGCCTCGGTTTGTGGCTTTCTTAATCCTCTCTTCGTAAACCTTGTATCGAGCATCTAAATCGACGCCGTGATATTTCGGGTCATAGTAATTCTTCTTGACGGCGTCGCGAACGCCTCGCAGCATATCTTCCGCCAGCACAATATCTGCGTTGGTCAGATTTCCTTGCGCGCACAGCAATTTTTGGATCATCAGCGCAAGGAGAATTGCTCCCGCCGCACGGATGGCGATGCGGCTCGGTTTCATACAGCCTCCCCAGGATGATTGTTGCAATGGCTACTTATCGCCGAGTATAGGCACCTGCGAGGCACCTCGCAACCCATGGTCGCGCTGATATACGAATAGTCCTTCGCGCAACTCGGAAACTGAGTCGCTACATTAAATGCCGAGAACGTAATTTCCCCGGGAGTCGTGACGCTGGCTATTTGTCTGTCTATTGATTCCCGGGATTCGGGGGCGGCAGAACGTTGCAGTTCTCGGTGCACTTATAGGCCAGCATCTCGACTTCAGCGTTTTTATGAGGGACCTTCGCGGTTGACTCAGGGCCGAGAACGAGCGACTGCGGGCCGTCGGCTGCATTGAAGGTGCACTGAAACTGCAAAGACTGAACGCCGCGTTGCTGGCAAGAATTTTTCTCCAGGGCGGCATCGAACATTTCTGGTTTTGCATAAATCTGGTCGGCGATGCTCGAAGGCAGCATGGCGACGACCATCGGCACAGGAGACTTGATGCGGATGCTGACTTGCTCGCCGTCGCGATCAGGCGCATAGCCGCCGTAAATCTTCAGAAGGGGAGTGAGCTTGTATTTTTCCTTGATGGCGCGAATCCACGCAAATTCCGGCTGGACACAATTTTCCACGCAATCCCAGCGATAGTACTGCACGTGAACGTCGCTCGGATCGGTGAAGTGCTTTTTGGCCGGACTTCCACCGGAGAGAAGCGCCGCAAGTCCGGCGCTGGCAACGCGGCCGGGGTTAGTGTTGGCGACCGGAGTGGTGTTGAGCGCCGCGCCGAGGCCGGCAAAAACTGCTTTGCTGGTGCTTTGGCGTTCATCCTCGATGACCAGCGTCATGGGCTCAGAGATGAAGCAGGTGTAGGTGCTTTCAGTGACATGCGTCCGAGCGCAAACTTGACCGAGGGTGGCCATGGCTTCGGGATGCTGAAGGGCATAGCTCCAGTCGGCCGCGCGCGCCATGAAAATGGTGACTGGCTGCTGCGCCTTGATGTCCACGTGCAAATTGCCGCCGCCCGGGCTGGGATTGTAGGTGCGGCCGCCGTAATAGTTGGCGGGATCGAGGCGCGCCGTTTCGTCGTTGGCGGGAATCCAATCAAATCGGCGCTGCTGTGCGAATGCAGGTCCAGCCAAGGCGAAGGTGAGTAAGAGCGCAAGAAGGCTTGTCGTTTTCATGGTACCGATAGTATTTCGGCGGAAAGCGCGTTTTGCAATGGAACGCAAGCGTATTCGGATTCGAGAAGTTACCTGTACGAGTGGACAGAGGCATAGAGACAACCACAGATGGTTCGTGAAAACGAGGGAGCGGCGCACCGCTCCCTCGTCAGCCGTTCTCCTATGGACAGAAAGTGGCGACAACAGTGCCAGTTCCCGGACTACTGGGCATCGGGCCGTATCCAGGGTTGGTCTTGACGACAACGATCTTGGGAACGTTGCCGGAGAAGACCGTGGAACCCAACTGAACGACCGAGCTCGAGACAATTACACCCATGTAGGAGGGCAGCGTCGCCGGCGGGTTCGAGCTGTTTCCCGTGCTGGTGGTCCAAGTTCCGCCGCAGCTCTGTGGAGTGTTACTGCCAAATCCCTTGAAGGCGCTGGGAGCCGGGCCGCTGCTCAGGAAGTTGAGCTTCGACCACTGCGCGCCCCAGAACTCGACGGGATTGCCGTCCAAGTTACCGACGATCATGGAACCGCTGTTGAGGAAGGCGAAGACGATCACCGGTTCGGAAGCGGACGACGGCAAATAGTAGGCGTCGCCCGCGAAACTGGCCGTCACGCTTCCTGGACCGAGAACACCGCTGAGCACGATGGTGCAATTAGCGGTACCCGTGAGATCCGTCGCGCCAGTCAGGCAGGACTGCGTCCCAATGGAAATGGTTAGGGTGCGGCCCTGGATCGGAGTGACTCCGTCTTCCAAGATCGTAGCGGAAAAAGTTGCCGGGTGACCGTTGGCGATCACCGTGGGGCTGCTCAGAGTAAACTTAGTGGTGTCCTCTTCCTTGTTGATCGTGAAAGGCGCGTTGGTTGAGCTGGTCACGTAATCTGGATCTCCGGCGAATGTCGCGGTGAGCGTGTACGGGCCAGCCTGCTGATTGGGCGTGATGGAGCACGCCGCCACGCCAGTTCCGTCCGTCATGATCGTACAGGTTTCGGTACCGGTGCCAGAACCGAGAACAAACGTCACCTGTTCGTTGGGAAGTGGGTTGCCGTCGGTGGTCAGGAGAGCCTGCACCGTTGCCGAGTCGTTATAGTCGGCGTTCGTGGCGCTGGCGCCGGTGATAGCGAGGGCGGTCTCTTCGAGAAAGACCGTGAACGCTGTCGAGGCTGAGCTTTGGCCGTAGGTTGAATCGCCGCCGAAGCTCGCGGTCAGCGTGTATGTGCCCGCAGGCTGGTTGGGTGTGATGGGGCAGGAAGCTGTGCCTGTCCCATCCGTCGGAGCCGAGCACGTCTCAGTGCCTGAGCCGGAACCAAGAACAAACGTAATAGTTTTGCCAGAGAGCGCGCTGCCTCCGCTGGTTAGCTGGGCCTGTACGGTCACGGCATCATTAAAATTGGAGCTGGTGGCGCTGGCACCGGTGAGCGTAAGTGCCGTGCCCAGCCCTACGTTGACGCTGAAGGGAGCCGAAGGGATGCCATTGGCAACCACGAA